>NZ_JAUSRF010000003.1 GCF_030811685.1 Neorhizobium huautlense
GGGTGGAGCAGCCCGGTAGCTCGTCAGGCTCATAACCTGAAGGCCGCAGGTTCAAATCCTGCCCCCGCAACCAAATCTCCCGAAACAAACAAATATATCGCCGGACGCTCACGCTTCATCTTCCCGGGCGATCGTAGCGCATCGTCCTGCGCACCATAACCTGAAGGGGCCGAAGGACGGCGCAAAGCCTGAAACCGCAAACAAATCTCCAGGCGTGTATCGCAAATCTCCTTGATGCATCGTTCCAGCGGGGCCTGTCCGGTGCGGCGGAATTTGTAATGGTAGGTCGACGTGTCGATCCTCGGGACCTTGCAGGCGCGTTGGACCGATATGCCCCAATACACCAAGATCCCGTCGATCAGCTTGTGCCTCCGGACACGCCTCAGAGCTTTCGGCGGATGACATCCTGCAACATCTCGCGGTCCAGTGTCAGATCCTCGATAATCTTCTTGAGCCTGGAATTCTCATCTTCCAGAGCCTTCAAACGGGACATCTCGTCGGGCAGCAGGCCCACATACTTCTTGCGCCAATTGAAATAGGTCGGCTAGCTGTTCCTGCCTTCCGGCAGATCTCGCTACCGGCACACCATCATCGCCATGCTTCAAAATGAACGCTTTCTGGAAGCCCTGGAACTTCGGGACCTCCATGCTTGCGATCATGTTCTCAGCGGCGAAATCACCGGGCGAAAACTCACACAGAAACGATGCAGTTTTTAGGAGCCAGAGCACACCAATCAGGGGCTACGCGACACCTGCCGCGAACTGGTCGAAGAGATCTATGCTTCCCATCTGGCCGCCCTTCAACATCAGGCTTATCCCGTCTCGCTGCGGATCGTCGCTGCGTCCGATCGAAAGCGCGACACCCGGCGAAAGCAGACCGCCATAGGCAAGCCCCCACAGATTGAGGTTTTGCGCCATATGGCTCGATGTATCGCCTCCGGCGGCAATAAGGCGCCTGACCGGGACTTCGCTCAGCAATCGATCCGTGAAGCGACCGACCGTCTGTGCCAGCCGCGTATCCGCGCTTGCAATCGAAGCCGGGTCCTGCGGCGCAGTCGACAAAAGCACGTTGCATTCGTCTCTAAGTGCGGAGGCGATCTGCCTGGCCATGTCTTCCCGATAGCTCTCTTCCTTGACAAACCTGCCGGCATCGGCGCTGATGCGGATGAAGGATGTCGCAGCCTCAATCTGTCGGCGCGTCAATGATGAAAGCGAGCCTACGATGGCGAGCACCGGCCCATTATTCGTCGGTTGTGGCTCGATGACGGGTGATGATGTATCGCCGTAAATAGCCTCCGCCACGCTGCTTGCGCCGACGACAAGAAGCGAGCCCTGTCTGGCGCGATGTTTCAGTTCAATCCCGATCGCTGCAAGGTGTTCTTGCGTGAGGACATCGAACAGGATGTTCGGTTCGTCACCGATGAAGAGCCGCTCGTTTTCCAGCGCGGTCCAATCGACAAGTCCGACTGCGTCGGCTCCGAGCTGCTGCAGGTGACGCCTGATATCCGCTTCCGCCATCGGCGTAGAAGGATGCCGGCTCATGGTCGGATGGCGATCGAGGCGATGAACGGCCGCCTCCGTTCCGATCGAGGCAAAGAGATTGCCGAAGACGCAATATCGGCCGAGGGACGGCTGCCCGCCAAGGATCACGGCCTGCCGCTGATCGACGAAAGCGCGCAGGATATCCATTGCCGTTGCGATATTGCCGACATGCCTGGCGCTGTCGAAGGTCGAGCAGCATTTGTAGTGCATCACTTTTATGCCCGCCCGCGCAAAGAATTGTCCGACCGGGCGGAGTTCCGCTTTCATGGCGTCAGGCGTCATGGCGCGCGCCGAACCGGCTATGCCGACGGCATCGAGCGCGCCGGCCATCGCGAGATGGCGGGAAGAGGGCACGCCAAGGAAAAGAAATGCTTTCGCGCCTCTCTTGAAAAGTGTTGCGAGCGTATCCGTGGCGCCGGTGAAGTCGTCGCCATACCAGCCGTAGAAAGGCGCGTTGATGTCGGCAGTCATGCAGCCGTACCGAAAAACGCCAGAGCCTTGCGAAGTGGCTCCGACGTGTCAGCGGCGTCTTCCAGCGTCCTGCCATTTTTCATGGCCTGAAAGGCCGCGCGGATACTTTCTATGCCCGCAACGGGGCCTTCGGGGTGGCCCATAATGCCACCGCCTGCCATGAACAGGAAGTCATCACCGCCAGCCGCCTTCCATGTGACAGGAACGGTGCCTGCCCATTGGCCCGACGAGAAGGCGGGAAGCACGCGGTCGTCGGACTGATCGTCGAGTGCGGTCAGGCACATGGCCGTGCTTTCGATGACCTCGCTGTTCTTCTGCGCAAATTTGCCGTCGAGGCCATGCACATGCATGTGGTCGACGCCCGCCAGCCTCCAAAGGACCTGATAGGCACCGAAGCCTATGCCGAGAACATCGCAGCGTGACAAGGCGCCGAACCCATTGCGATGACCGTGCAACGCCAGATCGGTGGAACGTCGGAGCGTCTCGACTGCGGAAAAGCCGCACCAGTTGAGGTTGGTCATCACACAGGTGCCGCCCGCGCTTGCGACCAGATCGGCGTGCCGGCGCATGGCGTCCGTTTCGTCGGTGATGTTGAAGGCGACCATGACGCGCCGCCCGAACCTGTCCTCGGCACGCTTGACCGCTGCCATGACGGCAGGAATGCGTTTGGCCAGCGGAGCGTGGACCGGATTGGCGGAAATCTCGTCATCCTTGATGAAATCGACGCCGGCATCACAAAGCCGCCCAACCAGCCCCGCCGTATCTTCCGGGGTCAATCCCACATTCGGCTTGATGATCGAACCGATCATCGGTCCTTCGGCAACGCCCGTCAGCCTGCGTGTGCCTGCAATACCTTGTTTCGGCAGAAGGTATTCGCGGCGCCAGGAGGCTGGCAGAGTTATGTTTTCCAACCGAAGGCCTGTGACCTCGCCGAGATCGTAGAGGTTGCCTGCAACCGTTGAGGCAAGTGCGGCAAGATTGATGCCGATATTGTCGATCGGAAAACGGATACTGACGGTCGCACGATGCGGCCTTGTGGTGATGCCGCGGCGACTGAGCCAGGCGCTCGGCAGTGTCGGGTGGTCGATCTCCCCCAAGTCGACCACCCCGAGCACCTCCGCGCGCGCGCGCGCGCGAAGATCGTCCGTTTCGCCTTCGACGCGGATGAACGTGCCGGAAGATTGCTCCCCGGCCATGATCTCAGCCACTTTCTCCAGAGGAAGCGGCGTTTCTATCAGGTAATCCGCCGTGAAATGCGTGTCCGTCACGGGAGCCTCAGATTTTCGAGAGGTCGGGAAAGGGACGAACCGGGGCGCTGCCGTCCCAGTCTTCCGCCGCCTTGCGTATCGCGTCGAACATGCGACCCTTGGGGCCTGCGACTTCCGACAATTCGATCACGGTGCCAGGATGATAATGCGTGTCGAAGTAGACGAAGCGGCCGTTCTCGCCGACTTCGCCTTCCATCACCACTTTGAAGCCCTGCTGCGTCAGCCGATCAAGGTCTGCATCGAAGGCATCCGTCCAGTAGGCGACGTGCTGCAGACCGCGGTGTCCCGCGTCGCGAAAATCCTTATACATCGAAGGCACGTTATTGCGGGTCTGGATCAGCTCGACCTGCAACTCGCCTGAATTGGCGAGCGCCACAGAATTATGTGGCTCGTAGCCTTGGCCGCGATAGCGGTAGTTCACGATCGGAACCCGCTCCTTGTAGAAAAACGGACCGACGCCAAGCGTATCGCTCCAGTATTGCATCGCCGCTTCGATATCATCCACGACATAACCCGCCTGGCGGATCTTTCCAAAAAAACGGCTCATCTGATGTTTTGCTCGTCATTCTGATTGAAATTGATGGAGAGCGGCAGGCGCATGCCCGCCGTCGTATATCTCCAGGATCAGGCGAGTGAGCCGACAACGCTTTCGAGCGCGCTCCAAGCCTCGTCACCAAATTCCTTGCTCCACTTGGAATAGAAGCCGCCGGTCTTCAGCTTGGCGCGGAATGTCTCTGTTTCGACCTTGTTGAACGCCATGCCGGCTTTCTCGAGATCTGCCTGCACGCCGGCATTGAGTGCGGCTATATCCTGGCGCTGCTGCAGTCCGGCCTCGTTGATTGCGCGCGCCACGACTGTTTTGATGTCGTCCTTCAGGTCGGACCACTGCCGGCCATTGGCTATGAACCAATAGCCATCCCAGATATGGTTGGAGAGCGCGCAGTTTTGTTGCACTTCATAGAGTTTCGCGACCTGGATGATCGGCAGCGGGTTTTCCTGGGCGTCGACCACCTTTGTCTGCAGGGCGGAATAGACTTCGCTGAACTGAAGGCTGGTCGGCGAGGCACCGAGTGCGGAGAACATGTCGACCGAGAGTGGGCTTACCGGCACACGGATCTTCAGGCCCTGCATGCCATCGGCATTGGTGATTGCTTTGCCGCTGGTGGTCGTCTGACGGAAGCCGTTGTCCCACATGGTTTCCAGGGCATAGAGGCGCGAGCCCTCTATCTTGCCGCGCACGAGCTTGCCGACGGGACCATCCATTGCCTTCCATACCTGCGCATAATCCTTGAAGGCAAAGCCGACGGCATTGAGGGCCGCGGTCGGTACCAACGTCGCGATGACGAGCGAGGACGGTGTGAAAAAGGTCAGCGCGCCACCGCGAACCTGCGACAGCATATCGGTGTCGCCGCCGAGCTGGTTTGCCGGGAAGATCAGCATTTCCACTTTGCCGTCGGTTTCTTTTGCGATCCGGTCGGCGGCTTCCTTGGCGCGGATGTTCAGCGGATGGCTGAGCGGTAGGTTATTGCCGTAGCGGAGCTGGATCTCTGCGGCTCCGGCAAGGCGCGGAATTGAAAATACGGCGCCTGCTGCCGGTGCTGCGGCCAGCCCCTTGAGGAGCGTACGGCGGCTCAATGTCGTTATCATCTGTTCCCTCCCTTGAAAAAAGTCTCTTCCCATTGACAAAATTCAATCATATGAATGATGAAGTCAAACGTGAAATCTGATGTAATTTGATGTATTTCTATGTTGTTAGAACCCGCTGACCAGCCCGAAACCAGCCGGCGTCCGACGATTGTCGATGTCGCGCACCATGCCGGCGTATCGACGGCGACCGTCGATCGTGTGCTCAACGGGCGCCAGGGTGTTCGCGCGCCGACGGTGCAGCGCGTGATGCGATCAGCCGCGCAACTCGGATATGTCGAAGGCGATCTGCTGGGAGAGACGATCGCGACCGCGCCGGCAAATATCTCGTTCCTGCTTCCGGCCGGTAACAACCGTTATCTCACGCATCTCGGCAAACTTGTTATCGAGCACACACCGCTTTTCCAGAAGAACGGCATCAGGCCGACAGTTGAATACATCAAGAGCTTCAGCCCGGATGCGCTGGCCGCTGCAATGATCAGGCATGGAAAATCCGCCGATGGCATCGCCTTCATGGCGCTCGAGCACCCGACTGTGCGCGAAGCGGTCAATCGTCTGGCGGAAAAGGGCGTTCCGACGGTCACGCTGATCTCCGACATCGCCAATGCCCAGCGGTCGATGTATCTCGGTCTCGACAATCGGTCGATCGGACGGCTTGCCGGATATCTGATCGCGCGGTTTGTCGGCAATGCGGCGGCCAAGGTTGCGATGATCGCGGGGAGCCTGAGTTATAGGGCTCATGAGGAACGCGAGATGGGCTTTCTCCATGTCCTGCAGGAAAGCCATCCGAATATCGAGGTCGTCGGCATCCGGGAAGGACAGGACGACGAGGCGCTCAACTACCGGCAGATGCGGATGTTGCTGAGCCAGCATCCGGATCTTGCCGGTATCTACAATATTGGCGGCGGTGCGAGCGGTGTCGGCAAGGCAATCAAGGATGCGCGGCGTGAACAATCTCTTGTGTTCGTAGGCCATGGCCTGACGCCGGATACCCGCGCGTTCCTGATCGACGGTACCATGGATGCGGTGATTACCCAGAACCCCGGCGAGACGATCAATCGCGCTATCCGGGTATTCAACAATCTACGAGAAGGCCGACCTGCCGACGAGGATATCGACCCGCTGCGCAGCGAGGTGATCTTCCGGGAGAACCTGCCGTGACGGTTTGTTAGACCCGGACCGACGCTCGGCTTGGAGGAGGCGGAGTTGGCGGATCGGTTGCCATTGAGGAGGAGAGAGATGGCGATGAGTTCCGAAGTGTTGGACGACCTGCCGGCGATGGAGCTTCAGCAGTCGGTGCCGGGTTCGCGTTGGATGAGGCCGGTCGAGATTGTCTGTGCGGCCCTGCTGACATTCATCATCACGATCCTGCTTGTCGGCGTGATCGCACGCTACGTATTCTCGTCGCCACTCATCTGGGTGGATGAAAGCGCATCCTTCGCATTTCTCTGGTTCGCCATGCTTGGCGCAGCAATCGCCATCGACCGACACGAACACCTGCGCCTGACGGTCTTTCTGCATCTCCTTGACGAACGGAAGCAGGCATTCGTTGCGTCTGTTGGTCTGCTTCTCACTGCTGTTTTTCTTGGCAGCCTGCTTTATCCCGCATTCGATTACGCAATGGAGGAGAGTTATGTAACATCGGCGTCTCTGCTGATCCCGATGAGTTATCGCGCTTCGGCGCTGCCTGTGGGGTTGGCATTGATGATGGCGATCGTCATCCTCCACGGGGTTCGCATAGGGAACGCCCGGATGTTGATCGGCGCGGCGGTTCTTGTCGGAGCAGCCGGAGGAGCACTTTTTGCGCTGGAGCCGGTATTCACCTATTTCGGCAACTGGAATATCGTCATCTTTCTCGTCTTCGGCGTGGGCCTGTTATTGGCCATGGGCGTGCCGATCGCTTTCTGTTTCGGTCTCGGCGCGCTGTCGTTTCTGACCTTCACCACCTCCATGCCGACCTTCGTCATCATCGGACGCATGGACGAAGGCATGTCCAGCATCATCCTTCTTTCTGTTCCGATCTTCGTCCTGCTGGGGTGCGTGCTGGATGCGACCGGCATGGGCAAGGCGATCGTCGAAGTGCTGGCCTCGCTGCTCGGTCATGTCAAAGCGGGCATGTCCTATGTCCTGCTTGGTTCCATGTTTCTTGTCTCGGGCATTTCCGGATCAAAGGTGTCCGATATGGCGACGGTCGCGCCGGCGCTGTTTCCGGAGATGAAACGGCGCGGCCACAAGCCACCTGAGATGATCGCGCTACTGGCGACTGGCGCTGCAATGGCGGAGACCGTTCCGCCCTCGATCGTGCTGATCGTGCTCGGTTCGACCGCAGGTGTCTCCATTGCCGGCCTGTTCACCTCCGGCTTCGCCATCGCCATGGTGTTGCTGCTGGTGCTGGCCGTTCTCGCCAGATGGAAATCACGGCATGAATCGATGGAAGGCGTCAGGCGGGCTTCCGTCAAAACGGTCTGGAAGGCGGTGGTCATCGCGGCGCCGGCCCTGCTTTTGCCGTTCTTGATCCGCAGCGCCGTCGGCGGAGGCGTGGCAACCGCAACGGAAGTCTCGACGATCGCTGTTCTCTATGCGCTGATCATCGGTGCAACACTGTATGGCGGTATCAGCCTCAAGAAACTTTATACCATGCTGGTCGAGACGGCGGCCTTGTCGGGCGCAATCCTGATCATTCTCGGCTGTGCCTCTGCGATGGCATGGGCACTCACCCAGACGGGCTTCGCCTTCAAACTGGCGCAAGCGGTGACTGATCTTCCCGGCGGCTGGCTCACCTTCATGGGCGTGACCGTTTTGATGTTCATGGTGCTGGGCTGTGTGCTGGAAGGCCTTCCGGCGATCGTGCTGATGGCGCCGATCATGTTCCCGATCGCCAAAAGCCTCGGGATTAACGATGTGCACTACTCCATGGTCGTCGTCACCGCGATGAATGTCGGCCTGATTGCCCCGCCGATCGGCATCGGTTTCTATATTGCCTGCAAGATCGGAGGCGTTGCACCGGACGAAGCAATGAAGGCAATCTGGCCCTATATCGGGGCACTGCTCATCGGCCTCTTCCTGATCGCAGTGTTCCCGATTTTTTCCATTGCGTTGCTTTAGCCGAGCGGGTCGTGTGGCACCACATACCTGAAAATGGTTAGATGCCGAGATGAGCAGCCCCATGAGCATCAAGACGATGCCGTCACCGGTATCGCTCTGGCGCTCGGTCAGGATCGGCGCGTGGGTGAAGTCCCTGCGCCGATCCTCACGCCATCTGAACGATCACTTATACCGCTATGCGTCGAAGCCATCCATGCGTGTCGGCCAAGTCCTGTTTCTGGATTCCGATCAGCTTTTCTCGCAGCAGTTTGGTGACCGGCCCGATTTCGCCGGAGCCGATCGTCAGCGATCCGTTGCCGTGCTTGAGTTCGCCTATGCCGGCGACGACAGCGGCCGTACCGCAGGCAAAAGCCTCGACGAGGCGGCCGGATGACAGATCTGCCTGCAGTTCCTCGAAGGAATAAGGGCGTTCATGGACGGTGATGTTGTTGTCTGCCGCGAGCGTCATGATGGAATTGCGGGTTATTCCCGGAAGAATGGTTCCCAAGGGCGGAGTGATGATCGAGCCGTCGTCGAGCACGAAAAAGATGTTCATGCCACCGAGTTCTTCGATCCACTTGCGTTCGGCAGCGTCGAGAAACAGAACCTGATCACATCCATGCTGTGTGGCCTCGGCCTGCGCGAGAAGGCTGGCCGCATAATTGCCGCCGCATTTGGCAGCGCCGGTTCCGCCCACCGCAGCGCGGCTATAATCTTCAGAGACCCAGATCTTGACCGGTTTTGCACCGCCCTTGAAATAGGGGCCGACGGGTGACGCGATTACGCAGAAGATATATTCGCGAGAGGGACGAACGCCTAGGAATGCTTCACTGGCAAACATGAAGGGCCGCAGATACAGGCTTCCTTCTCCGCCGGGTACCCAGGCCGAATCCAGCGCCACCAGTTTCTCGATGGCGGCGAGAAAATCCTCCTCCGGCAGTTCCGGCATGGCAAGCCGGCGCGCAGAGGCATTGAACCTCCTGGCATTTTCCTCGGGACGGAACAGCACGATCTGACCGTCAGCTGCGCGGTAGGCTTTCATGCCTTCGAAGATTTCCTGCGCGTAATGGAGAACGCTGGAAGCGGGATCGAGAGCGAAGGGCGCGCGTGCCGTCACCTTGGCCGAATGCCATCCTTTTTCAGCGCTCCAGTGAATGACCGACATGTGGTCGCTGAAAAGGGTTCCGAAACCGAGGTTCTCGAAGGCCTTGGCCCGATCGGTTTCAGGCATCGGGTTGGGGTTCTTGAGGATTTCAAATTGCAGCATGTTTACACCTGAAGCCGTGATTGATGTTACCGATAGGCTTTATGGGAGGTCTTTGCCCGATTCAATCAGCCGTTTCGCCTGTTTGAGATGTGGCGCATCGACCATGCGTCCGTCAATCTGAAGCGTGCCCTTTCCGGGGTTGGCCGCGAAGGCCTCGATGACGGTCTGCGCCCTTGCCAGTTCCTCCGCCGTTGGCGTGAACGCCTGATTGATGATCGGGATTTGTGAAGGATGGATGGCCATCATGCCGTTGAAACCGTCGAAGCGGGCCCGTTGCGCATAGGCGGCCAGTCCCGCCAGATCGGGGATGGCCGGATAGATCGTTTCGATGGCCGGTACGCCGGCGGCATGGGCGCCGAACAGCGTCAGCGAGCGGACAAGTTCGTAAGGTGAGGTATAACGACCGGTCTCGTCTCGTGCGCCAAGCGCGCCGATCGCCGCCGGCAGGTCTTCCGCGCCCCAGGTGAGACCGAAAAGATGGGCGCGTACCGATGCATAGGTCCCAATCCGGAAGATTGCTGCTGGCGTTTCGGTGGCGATCGGCAGGATCGGGATGCCGGGCGCCTTGCCGGCCAAGGCCTCGACGCTCATGTTACCTTCCGCTTTCGGCAGAACCAGACCGTCCGGTCGTGCCTCCGGCACCGCCGCCAGATCCTCATCGAGAAAACCGCTGTCGAGCGGGTTGATGCGGACAAGCAGTTTGGTCCTGCGCTCGGCCGAACGCAGAAAGTTGGCCACGGCTTGCCGGGCATGGGGTTTGGCTTTGGGGGCGACGGAATCTTCGAGATCAAGGATCAGTGCATCGGCGTTCAAGCCGAGTGCCTTTTCCATTCGCTCCGGTCTGTCTCCGGGTACGAAAAGCAGCGAACGCAGCCTCATTGCTGTCTCCGATGGACGAGCGCCGAGCGCAGGCACCGGCAGACCACTTCATTGCGCTGGTTGAAGAGTTCATGGCGGAAGGTGACGATGCCGGCCAATGGGCGCGAGCGGCTGTCTTTCAACTCAGTGATCTCGGTTTCTGCCCGCATCGTGTCGCCGATGAAGACGGGTTTCGGCATGACGAGCTTGTCGTAACAGAGATTGGCGACCAGCGTGCCGAGTGTCGTGTCGCCGACAGACAGGCCGACCATCAGCGAAAAGGTGAAGGTGCCGTTGACGAGAATCTGGCCGAATTCACTTGCCTTGGCCGCTTCAACATCGAGATGCAGCGGCTGCGGATTGTGGGTCATGAGCGTGAACATCAGATTGTCCGTCTCGGTCACCGTACGGCGGATCTCGTGGGTGATGCGATCGCCCAGTGTCCAGTCTTCGAAATATCGCCCGGCCATCATTCTCCTCCCTCGATCCTGACGAGCAGGCCACCTTCAACCACCTGGCTCCCCTCGGTGGCTTTCAGTTCCGCCACCACGCCGTCAAAGGGCGCATTCAAGGTCTGCTCCATCTTCATCGCCTCGATGACGACCAGCGGCTGGCCGCGCTTGACCCTGTCGCCTCTAGCAACCGAGACGGCGATGATATTGCCCGGCATGGGGGCGATGATCGCTCCGTCGCTGGCGCCGGCACTGCTTGCCGTATGGCCGGCCCGGTGCGGCCCGAAGGGCCAGGCTTCGCCATCGAGGAAGAGCACGCCGTTTTCGCTGCGGCCGGTTGGCTGTGTGCCGGTGACCTCGACCAGATAGGGCCTTTCACCCACCTCCACCATGACCTGCCGGTCGTTTTCGGCATTGAGGCGAAAGCCGGTCAATGCCGTCCAGACATTACCTGTCTGTTTCGGCAACAGGGCGAATGCAGCTGTCTGCAAAACCGTTTCGTCCGGTTCGAGTGCCGGAACCAGATCATCCGCATGACGCTCGATAAAGCCCGTATCGACCGCGCCGGAGAGAAAATCGGAATGGCGCAGCGTGCGGACCAGAAAGCCCGCATTGGTGCGCACCGGCCAGACCTCGACCTTGGCGGCACCTTCGCCGAGCTTTCTGGCAGCTTCCCTGCGGGTTGCGCCGTGGCTGATGAGCTTAGCGATCATCGGGTCGTAATGCGCAGTGATCTCGTCGCCCTGTTCGACGCCGCTGTCGATGCGAAGCGTGTCCGGCAGGCGCAGATGGTCCAGCCGACCGATGGATGGCAGGAAACCGGTCGCGGGGTTTTCGGCATAGAGCCGGGCCTCCATCGCCCAGCCGTTGATGGAAAGCTGATCCTGGCTGAGCGGCAGCGGCTCGCCCGAGGCGACGCGCAATTGCCATTCGACCAGATCCTGACCGGTAATCGCCTCGGTGACCGGATGTTCCACCTGCAGCCGCGTGTTCATTTCCATGAACCAGATCCGGTCGGCGCGCAGGCCTTCCGAGGCATCGGCGATGAACTCGATCGTGCCGGCGCCGACATAATTCACGGCGCGCGCCGCCTTCACCGCCGCCTGGCAGACCGCCTCGCGGGTATCGGCATCCATTCCCGGTGCCGGTGCTTCCTCGATCACCTTCTGGTGGCGGCGTTGCAGCGAGCAATCGCGTTCGAACAGATGCACGACATGGCCCTGACTGTCGCCAAACACCTGGACCTCTATGTGGCGCGGTGAGAGGATGTATTTCTCAATCAGCACCCGGTCATCGCCGAAGGCGGAAGCCGCCTGACGCTGGCAACCGGCAAGCGCTACGCCGAAATCCGCCGAGTGTTCGACACGCCGCATGCCCTTGCCGCCACCGCCGGCAACGGCCTTGATGAGGACCGGATAACCAATTGCATCGGCCTCGCGCTGCAGTCGGGCCGGGTCCTGATCCTCGCCGAGATAACCGGGTGTCACCGGCACGCCGGCGGCGATCATCCGCTGTTTGGCGGCATCCTTCAGGCCCATGGCGCGAATGGCGGCCGGTGGCGCACCGACCCAGACAAGGCCGGCAGCCATCACGGCCTCGGCAAATTCGGCATTTTCCGACAGAAAACCGTAGCCGGGATGGATCGCTTCCGCTCCCGTCCTTTTTGCAGTGTCGAGAATACGATCCTGCCGCAGATAGCTGTCGCGCGCCGCAGCCGGGCCGATCGGAACCGCCTCATCGGCCTCGCGCACGAAAGGCATGGCAGCATCGGCATCGGAATGGACCGCGATCGTGCGAATGCCAAGCCGCCTTGCGGTGCGGATGATCCGCCGGGCGATTTCGCCGCGATTGGCGATCAGAAGGCTGTCGATCATCGCTCCTCCTCACATCCGGAAAATGCCGAACTGCGCCCGCTCGGGGATCGGCGCGTTCAGCGTTGCGGAAAAGGCGAGGCCCAGCACATCACGGGTCTGGGCCGGATCGATGATGCCGTCATCCCACATCCGGGCGGTGGCATAATAGGGGTTGCCCTCGTTTTCATATGTCTGGCGGATCGGCGCCTTGAAGGCCTCGGTCTCCTCCGGCGTCCAGTGTTCTGCGTCGCGATGGACGGTTGCCAGCACAGATGCAGCCTGCTCGCCGCCCATCACGGAAATGCGCGCATTCGGCCAGGTGAAGAGGAAGCGCGGCTGGTAGGCGCGGCCGCACATGCCATAATTGCCGGCACCGAAACTGCCACCGATCAGCACGGTGATTTTTGGCACTTGCGCGGTCGATACCGCCGTCACCAGCTTGGCGCCGTGTTTGGCGATGCCTTCCGCCTCGTATTTGCCGCCGACCATGAAGCCGGAAATATTCTGCAGGAACAGCAGCGGAATGCGGCGCTGGCAGGCGAGTTCGATGAAATGGGCGCCCTTCAGCGCACTTTCGGAAAACAGCACGCCGTTATTGGCAAGGATCGCCACCGGCATCCCCCAGATCCGTGCGAAACCACAGACAAGCGTCGTGCCATAGAGCGGCTTGAATTCCTGCAACTCCGATCCGTCGACGATGCGGGCGATCACCTCTCGCACATCATAGGGCGTTCGGATATCATGCGGCACGGCGCCGTAGAGATCGGCAGGATCGAGTTTGGGCGGTCTGGGCTCAGTCAGTTCGACATCTACCCGCTTGACCCGGTTGAGCGTCGCGACGATATCGCGGACGATCAGCAGCGCATGTTCATCACTTTCCGCGACATGATCGACCACGCCGGACTTGCGGCCATGCGTGTCGGCTCCGCCCAGTTCTTCGGCCGAGATCACCTCGCCGGTTGCCGCCTTCACCAGCGGCGGGCCGGCAAGGAAAATGGTGCCCTGATTGCGGACGATGACGGTTTCGTCGGACATGGCCGGCACATAGGCGCCGCCCGCCGTGCAGCTTCCCATGACACAGGCGATCTGTGCAATGCCGGCCGCCGACATCTGCGCCTGATTGTAGAAGATGCGGCCGAAATGATCGCGGTCGGGAAAGACCTCTGCCTGATGCGGCAGGTTGGCTCCACCGGAATCGACCAGATAGATGCAGGGAAGGCGGTTTTCCGAGGCAATCTCCTGTGCCCTCAGATGCTTTTTCACCGTCATCGGAAAATAGGCGCCGCCCTTCACCGTCGGGTCATGCGCGACAATCATGCATTCGCGATCTGAAACGCGGCCGATGCCGGCAATCATGCCGGCCCCCGGCGCCTCGTCGCCATACATGCCGCCGGCCGCCAGCTGGCCGATTTCCAGAAAGGGCGAGCCAGGATCGAGGAGCCGCCGCACCCGGTCGCGCGGCAACAGCTTGCCACGCCCGACATGTCGCTCGCGATGTGTTTCCGGTCCGCCCCGCGCCGTTGCGGCAACCTTTGCCCGCAATTCCTTGGCCAGCGCGCGGTGATGCGCCGCATTGGCCGCGAAACTGTCCGACTGGCGATCCAGCATGGTCCGAAGTTCTGTCATCAGCCGCGCGCCTCGCTGCCGATGACTTCGCGGCCGATCAGCATCCGGCGCACCTCATTGGTGCCGGCGCCGATATCGAGAAGCTTGGCATCACGCCAGAAACGCTCGACCGGCCAGTCTTTTGTATAACCCGCGCCGCCCAGCGCCTGCACCGCCTGTTCAGCCACTTTCACCGCGCATTCGGAGGCATAAAGGATGGCGCCCGCCGCATCCTGTCTTGTCGTCTTGCCGGCATCGCAGGCCTTGGCGACGGTATAGACATAGGCGCGGGCGGAGTTCAGCGCGACGACCATGTCGGCGACCTTGGCCTGAATGAGCTGGAAACTGCCGATCGGCGTGCCGAACTGTTTTCGCTCGCGCACGTAGGGCAAAACCACATCGATACAGGCCTGCATGATGCCGATCTGGATGCCGGATAGCACCACCCGCTCGTAATCGAGGCCGGACATCAGCACTTTCACGCCGCCGTCGAGCGGCCCCATGACATTCTCTTCCGGTACGAAACAATCGTCGAAGACGAGTTCTGATGTCGGCGAGCCACGCATTCCGACCTTGTCGATCTTCTGGCCGATCGAAAAGCCTTGGAAATCCTTCTCGATCAGAAAGGCGGTGATGCCTTTCGCGCCTGCATCCTGCGTGGTTCTGGCATAAACCACCAGTGTCTGCGCGTAAGGCGCGTTGGTGATCCAGAATTTGGTGCCGTTCAGGCGAAAACCGCCGGCAACCTTATTGGCCCGAAGTTTCATCGAAACGACATCCGATCCGGCGCCCGTTTCGGACATGGCGAGGCTGCCGACATGCTCGCCGGAGATGAGTTTCGGCAGATATTTCCGCTTCTGGTCTGGCGAGGCCCAGCGCGAGATCTGGTTGACGCAGAGATTGGAATGGGCGCCATAGGACAGGCCGACGGATGCCGATGCGCGGCTGACTTCCTCGCAGGCTACGACATGTTCGAGATAACCGAGGCCGAGACCGCCATACTCTTCTTCCGCGGTGATGCCGTGCAGGCCGAGCGCGCCGATCTCCGGCCAGAGTTCCAGCGGAAACCGGTCATCCCTGTCGATCCCGACGGCCAGCGGCGCAATGCGATCGGTGGCAAAACGGCATGTCGTTTCGCGGATTTGGTCTGCCATCTCGGTCAGCGCGAAGTCTAAATCAGCCATGGATCCTCCCGGCGATCTGGTCGTTCAGATATGCAATGCATGTCCCAATGCGCGCAGTGCTGCCTCCTGCAGCGCTTCGCTCCGGGTCGGATGCGCATGGATCGTGCCGGCAATGTCTTCCAGCCGCGCGCTCATTTCGATGGCGAGCGAAAAAGCGGCCGAAAGCTCGGAAACGCCGGAGCCCACCGCCTGAATGCCCAGCACCAGATTGGTGTCGGCGCGGGCAAGAACACGGACGAACCCGTCTTCGTCACTCATCGTCATCGCCCGGCCATTGGCGGAGAAGGGGAACTGCCCGATCTTCACCTCGTAACCTTGAGCCCGTGCTTCCGCCAGTGACAGGCCGGCGCTGACGATTTCCGGATCGGTGAAGCAGATTGCCGGAATGCAGCGCCTGTCCCAGGCCCGTTTTTTCCCGGCAATGATTTCCGCCACCATTTCGCCCTGTGCCATGGCGCGATGCGCCAGCATGGGCTCGCCGGTCACGTCGCCGATGGCATAGACGCCGCGCATGGAGGTGCGGCAACGATCGTCGATCCTGAGATAAGGGCCGCTGCGATCAAGGTCGAGTTCCTCCAGCCCCGATACTATGGTGCGCGGCCGTCGACCCACGGTGACGAGGATGCGATCTGCGGGCAATTCCCGGCGCTGGCCGTCCGCAGTTTCCACAACGAGCGCCTCGTCATTGGCGGAAGGCCCCATGGCCTTGGCCGAGGTCAGCACGTTGACGCCAATCTGACCCAGTTTGCGCAGGATCGGCTTGACCAGATCGCCATCATAGAGCGGCAATATCTGCTCGGTCGCTTCAACGATGGTCACTGCCGAGCCCAATTTCGCGAAGGCGGTGCCGAGTTCCAGCCCGATGTAACCGCCGCCGACCACGGCGAGATTTTTCGGCACCTCTTTCAGCGACAGTGCTTCGGTTGATGAAATCACGCGGCCGCCGAAAGGAAGTGCCGGGAGTTCGACCGGATCGGAACCGGTCGCTATCACGATCGTCTCGGCGCGAATGAGTTGCTGCCCGGTCTCGGTCTCCACCTCGACCGTCTTGCCGTCGCGAAAACGGGCGCGGCCATGCACGATCTTCACCCGCGCTTTTTGCATGAGGCTTGCGACGCCGGTGGTCAGACGGCCGACGATGCCATCCTTCCATGCAATTGTCTTTATGAGATCGATCGACGGATTTTCGGTTCGGATGCCGAGGACGCTTCTGCCGGCGGCTGCATGTCTTGTCGCATCGAATTCATCGGCTGCATGGATCAGCGCCTTGGAGGGAATGCAGCCGACCGTCAGACAGGTGCCACCAGGCTTGCCCGCCTCGACGATGACGGTATCGATGCCGAGCTGGCCGGCCCGGATGGCGCAGACATAACCACCGGGACCGGCGCCGATGACAAGCAGTTTGCAGGATATCTCTTTCATGGCTCAGCCTTCGATGAATATGAGGGCGGGCGTTTCGAGGAGTGTGCGAATGCGCTGGACGAAGGTCGCGGCATCCCATCCGTCAATGATGCGATGATCGAAGCTCGAAGACAGGTTCATCATCTTGCGCGGGATGAATTGCGTGCCGTCCCAGACCGGCCGGGTGGCGATCTTGTTGACGCCGATGATGGCCACTTCGGGGTGGTTGATGACCGGCGTCGAGACGATGCCACCCAGAGCGCCGAGAGAACTGATGGTGATGGTCGAGCCGGAAAGCTCGTCCCGTGTCGCGGTGCCGGCGCGGGTTGCCTCCGCCAGCCGGTTCATTTCCGTGGCACAATCCCAGATGTTGCGCGCTTCCGCATGGCGCATAACGGGTACGGCAAGCCCACCCGGCGTCTGCGTGGCAATGCCGATATGCACCGCCTCGTGAACGGTGATGATATTGTCATCGTCATCGAAGGTGGCGTTGACATGGCGTTGATCGCCGATCGCCTTG
The DNA here is from genome assembly GCF_030811685.1 of Neorhizobium huautlense. GTDB lineage: Bacteria > Pseudomonadota > Alphaproteobacteria > Rhizobiales > Rhizobiaceae > Neorhizobium > Neorhizobium huautlense_A. The sequence continues at coordinate 17,149 of NZ_JAUSRF010000003.1, forward strand.
ACCAGAGCCTGCATCAGGAAGGGCAGAATGGTGAGTTTGGGGTGATCGGATTTGCGGTCCCTGTTCATGGTGGCGCGCAGTTCATCCAGCGCCGTAACATCCACTTCCTCGACATAGGTGATATGGGGAATGCGGGAGGTGGAAAGCACCATCTTTTCGGCGATGCGGCGGCGCAGGCCGGTCAGCTTGATCTCCTCGGTTTTGGTCTTCTTGCCATGGCCGCGTTGTGTCACGGGGCTGGGCGCGCCCTGCGCCAGAAACTGCTCCACATCCTCCCGCAGAATACGGCCCGCCGGCCCCGATGGCTGTACCTGACGGAGGTCGACACCGTTATCGCGCGCGAACAGTCGAACTGAAGGGGCGGCAATGGCCTTTTCAGTTGGCTTTTCCGGGCTTGCTGTTCGCGAGCCGCCCTCTTTGAGTTTAGCCTTGGCAGGTTCGTCTGTCGGCGGCGCGGTTTCGTCCGGTTTGACCGCAGACGATGCGCCATCTGCGACCGGGCTGCCCTCGGCCATGCCTACCTCGGCAGAGGTCTCGATCCGCACCAGCGGGGCCTTGACCGCGACCCTGTCGCCGATCTCGCCGCCAAGCCAGGTCACCGTGCCGGCGACGGGCGAAGGGATTTCGACCGTTGCCTTGTCGGTCATGACAGCCGCGACGACCATATCCTCGCGCACCGGATCGCCGATCTTCACATGCCATTCGACGACTTCCGCTTCCGCGACACCTTCGCCGACATCGGGCATCTTGATCGTGAACTCGCTCATGGCTCAGGCCTCCATGACTTCGGTCAGGGCGCGGCCGACGCGCGCCGGGCCTGGAAAATAATCCCATTCCTGCGCATGCGGATATGGTGTGTCCCAGCCGGCAACGCGCATGATCGGTGCTTCCAGGTGGTAGAAGCAATGTTCCTGGATCAGCGAAACGATCTCCGCGCCATAACCGGAGGTCAGTGTCGCTTCATGGACAACGACGCAGCGCCCGGTCCTGGAAACCGAGGCCACGATCGTCTCGAGATCGAGCGGCAGCAGGCTCCTGAGATCGATCACCTCGGCATCGATGCCCGTATCCTCCGCGGCCGCCAACGCTACATGCACCATCGTGCCATAGGCGATGATGGTCACCGCGGAGCCTGAACGGCGGATCTCGGCCTTGCCTATCGGGATCGTGTAATAATCCGCCGGTACCTCGCCGAGAGCATGTTTTGACCATGGCGTTACCGGGCGTTCGTGATGGCCATCGAAGGGGCCGTTATAAAGTCGCTTCGGCTCGAGAAAGATCACCGGGTCCGGGTCGGCGATCGCGGCGGTCAGCAGGCCTTTCGCATCATAGGGATTGGAAGGCACGATGACTTTCAATCCGCAGACATGGGTGAACAGCGCTTCCGGGCTCTGGCTGTGGGTCTGGCCGCCAAAAATGCCGCCGCCTGTCGGCATACGCACCACGATCGGGCAGGTGAAATCGCCGTTGGAGCGATAACGGATGCGGGCCGCTTCCTGCGTCAACTGGTCATAAGCGGGATACATGTAATCCGCGAACTGGACCTCGACGCAGGGTTTCAGCCCATAGGCGGCCATGCCGATGGCCGCGCCGACAATGCCGGATTCGTTGATTGGCGTGTCGAAGCAGCGGGTTTTTCCGTATTTCGCCTGCAGCCCTTGTGTGCAGCGGAACACGCCGCCGAAATACCCCACATCTTCTCCAAAAACGACGACATCATCGTCGCGTTCCATCGAAACGTCCATGGCGCTGCGCACCGCCTCGATCATCGTCATTCTGGGCATGTCAGTACCCCGCCTTCTGGCGCTGGCGGCGCAGATGCGGCGGCATTTCGGCGTAAACGCCTTCAAATATGTCGCGCACGGAAGGCTTGCCGCCGTCATGCAACGTACCGTGCTCCTCGGCCTGCCGCTGGGCCGAGATGACCTCGTCCATGATCTCGGCTTCTGCCTGCACATGTCGCTCTTCCGACCACGCGCCCCTGACGATCAGGTGCTTTTTCAGCCGCAGGACCGGATCGCCGAGCGGCCAGGCTTCCGATTCCGTCTTTGGCCGGTAGGCGCTTGGATCGTCCGAGGTGGAATGCGCGCCGACGCGGTAGGTGACATATTCGATCAGGGTCGGCCCCAGATTGCGCCGTGCCCGCTCCGCCGCCCAGCGGGCGACGGCATAAACGGCAAGATAGTCGTTTCCATCGACCCTGAGGGCTGGAATGCCGAAACCCAGACCACGGGCTGCAAACGTGCCGGAGCCGCCGCGGGCAATGCCCTGAAAGGTGGAAATAGCCCATTGATTGTTGACGACATTCAAGACCACCGGTGCCCGATAGGTGGAGGCGAAAACCAGTGCCGAGTGAAAGTCCGACTCTGCCGTCGAGCCATCGCCGATCCAGGCAGCTGCGATGCGGCTGTCATTCTTGATGGCAGACGCCATGGCCCAGCCAACTGCCTGCACATATTGCGTGGCGAGATTGCCGGAAATGGTGAAAAAGCCATGGTCCTTTGAGGAATACATGATCGGCAATTGCCGGCCGCGCAACGGGTCTGCCTCGTTGGAATAGATCTGGTTCATCATCTCGACCATTGGATAGTCATCGGCGATGAGGAGACCGGCCTGCCGATAGGTCGGAAAATTCATGTCGCCCTTCTGGAGGGCCTTGCGAAAGGCGCTGCTGACCGCTTCCTCGCCCAGATGCTGCATGTAGAATGATGTCTTGCCCTGCCGCTGTGCCATCAGCATCCGGGTATCGAAGGCGCGCAGTCTCATCATGTTGCGCAGGCCGGAAAGCAGGTCATCGTCGGACAGAAGGCCAGCCCATGGCCCGACGGCCTCACCGTCACGGTTCAGGACACGGATGATCGAATAGGCGAGGTCCCTAATGTCTTCCGGCGCCGCATCCACCTCCGGCCTGGGGACGGTGCCGGCCCTGGCAATCTTGACGTTGGAAAAATCGGGCTGACCGCCCGGCCGCACGGCTGGCTCGGGCACGTGCAGGCTCAGATGTGTGGATTCCACCATCAATTTCCTCCCGTTGAGCCTGCTCCTCTCCTCAGAAGCAGGTCAATTGAGGGAATGGTATTCGTCTTGCAAATGGCAAGCCATGACAAAACTGCCTTGAAATAATCGGCCAGTTTTGCCACAGGCCGGGGCCGTGGCGACATAGTGGTTCAGGCGGATGTCGGGCTTTTCCGAAAAGCCTCGGGGCTCACGCCCATCCATTTCTTGAAGGCGCGATAGAAGGCGCTCGGTTCCGAATAACCGAGAAGGGTGGCGATATCGCTCACCGTCTGTTGCGTGCCCGTCAGCATGTCACGTGCCAGCTCGCGGCGGATGTCGTCCTTGATGCCGGCATAACTTTGACCTTCGTCGTGCAGACGGTGGCGCAGTGTGGAAGAGGACATGCGCATGTCGCGGGCAAGCTCGGCAAAACCGCTCCAATTGGCAGGACCCTTCTGGCTGAGACGGCGTCGGACGGCCGCCGCCGTGCCTGCGTCATATCGATAGCGGATCAATATGTTCGCGGGGGCGCCCCTCAGAAACTGCCTGAGAGCCTGTTCGTTGCGCGATATCGGCAAGGCGAGCATGGCGGCATCGAAGCCGAGACGGCTGACCGGCTGCGAAAACCGGATGGGCGCGCCGAAAAACAGGCGATGATCGGCGCTGTGTTTTGGTTCGCTGCAGCGGAAATCGACGAGCCTGATCGGGATGCGCCGTCCCACCAGCCAGCAGGTCAGGCCATGCAGGATGATCCAGTAGCTGCGATAGGCAAAGGCGGATCGCGGTCTTCCGGTTTCGCTCAGTTCGATCTCGGCGATCCCGTCACGCACCAGAAGGCGTCCGGTCGGATTGCCCAGAACGAGATTGAGAAAACGCAGCGCTCGTCTTAGGGCCCGGTCGAGCGTTGGCGCATGCATCACGCAATGGCACAGCAGGGTAAAGCTGCCGCGCTGCATCGGGCGGGCACCGAGGCCGAAACATTCGTCATCCAGTTCCTCGGCGATGGCGAGCCATAACTGGCCAAAGGTTTGCGTTGAAACCGGCTGGTCGATAATCGGCGGCAGGCCGAGCCGGGACAGAAGCGGTTCGGTTGGGCGCCCGGCCCGCCGCAGGCTGTCGAGCGCTTCTTGGACGAGGCCGGTCGATATCATCAGACGTTCGATTTCGGCCATGTTTTCCCTCGGAACTGGTAAAACTGGCCGGAAGAATGGATCAGTTTCGTCATCGTTTGCAACACTGAAACGCAATAAAGTCCTGCCCGTGGTCAGGTGCGGAGGCCTGATCGCAAGGGAGGAAGTCCTATGCTCATCCGGGATGCCTGTTTCGTCGTCACTGGCGGCTGCTCCGGCCTCGGGGCCGCGACGGTTCGGACGATCGTTGAGGCCGGCGGTCGTGTCGTGATCGCCGATCTTGATCGGGATGGCGGCGAAGCGCTTTTATCCGAGCTCGGTGAAAACGTGCTTTTCGTCCGCACGGATGTCACGAGCGCAGAAGATGGCGCTGCCGCCATCGTGGTCGCGACCCAAGCTTTTGGTAGCCTGCGCGGATTGATCAATTGCGCGGGCGTCGCCCCGGCAGAGAAGGTCGTCGGGCGGGACGGGCCGCATGGGCTGGAAAGCTTTGAGCGGACAATCAGCATCAATCTGGTCGGAACATTCAACATGATCCGCCTTGCGGCTGCCGCCATCCAGTTGGGCGCGCCTGATGCCGAAGGCGAACGCGGCGTGATCGTCAACACCGCGTCGGTTGCTGCCTTCGACGGCCAGATCGGGCAGGCCGCATATTCTGCTTCCAAGGGCGGCATCGCCGCGATGACCTTGCCGATTGCCCGCGAACTTGCGCGCTCCGGCATTCGCGTCATGTCGATCGCTCCAGGTGTCTTTGAAACGCCGATGATGGCGGGCATGCCGGCGGAAGTGCGGGAAAAGCTTGGTGCCAGCGTGCCGTTTCCGCCGCGGCTCGGAAAACCTGCCGAGTTCGCAGCACTTGTCCGCCACATACTCGAAAACAACATGCTCAACGGAGAGGTCATCCGCCTCGACGGTGCCATACGCATGGGCGCGCGCTGAACATTGCGGAAGGAGGAGAGATGAGATTGCAGGATCCTGTCGTCATTGTCGGTTCTGCCCGAACGCCGATCGGAGGTTTTCAGGGCGAGCTGAAGGATGTGAGTGCCGCTGAGCTTGGCGCGGCCTCGATCCGCGCCGCGCTTCACCGAAGCGGCCTTTCGGCCGAAGCGGTCGAGGAGATCGTGTTCGGTTGCGTCCTGTCGGCTGGGCAGGGGCAGGCACCGGCGCGGCAGGCGGCGATCCATGCGGGCCTTCCGGTCTCAGCTGGTGCGACGACCGTCAACAAAATGTGCGGTTCAGGCATGAAGGCCACCATGTTCGCCCACGACCTGCTGGCCGCTGGAAGCGCATCTGTCGCCATTGCGGGCGGTATGGAGAGCATGACCAATGCGCCCTATCTGCTCGATCGCGCGCGCGCCGGATATCGGCTGGGCCATGGGCGCATGCTCGACCACATGTTTCTCGACGGGCTTGAAGATGCCTATGACAAGGGCCGGCTGATGGGCAGTTTTGCGGAAGATTGTGCCGAGGCCTACCAGTTCACGCGCGAGGCGCAGGATGCTTATGCCGTCACGTCCCTGATGCGGGCGCAAAAGGCGATAACCGACGGAGCGTTTGATGGTGAGATAACTGCGGTCACGGCCGGGTCCGGCAAGGCAGAGCATATCGTAAGTCGCGACGAGCAGCCGGGCAGGGCGAGACCTGACAAGATCCCGACGCTGAAACCCGCCTTTCGTGAAGGCGGCACGGTAACGGCCGCCAATTCCAGCTCGATCTCCGATGGTGCGGCGGCGCTGGTGCTGATGCGGCGTTCGCAAGCGGAACGGCGCGGCCTGACCCCTGTCGCGACGATCCTCGGGCATGCCACACACGCACAGGCGCCCAATCTCTTTGCCACTGCGCCGATCGGCGCCCTGCAGAAACTGTCCGATCGCACCGGCCTGCCGCTTTCCGATGTCGACCTTTTCGAAATCAACGAGGCGTTTGCCGTCGTCGCCATGGCCGCGATGCGTGATCTCGACCTGCCGCATGACAAGGTCAACATCCATGGCGGTGCCTGCGCGCTCGGCCATCCGATCGGCGCTTCCGGCGCGCGGATTCTGGTGACGCTGATTGCGGCGCTCGAACGATATGATCTGAAACGCGGCGTTGCCGCATTGTGCATTGGCGGCGGCGAGGCGACGGCTATCGCCATCGAACGGCCCTGATTGGAGGACGCCCATGATCCTTACGGAGCTTCAACAGCAGATCCGCGACATGGCGCGCAGCTTTGCCCGCGAACGGTTGGCACCGGGTGCAGCCGAACGCGATCGACAGCGCCGCTTTCCGCGCGAGGAATTGCAGGAAATGGGGGAACTCGGTCTTCTCGGCATGCTGGTGCCGGAAACCTATGGAGGGTCCGATACCGGTGCGCTTGCCTATGCCGTTGCGGTTGAAGAGATCGCCGCCGGAGATGGCCCGTGTTCGACGATCATGAGCGTCCACAGCTCGGTCGGCTGCGTACCGATCCTCAAATTCGGGACGGAAGAGCAGCGGCAGCGTTTTCTGCCGAAACTGGCCTGCGGGGAATGGATCGGTGGTTTCGCACTGACGGAGCCGCAGGCCGGCTCCGATGCCTCGAACCTGAAAACCCGCGCAAGACGCGACGGCGATCACTATGTCATCGACGGTGCCAAGCAGTTCATTACCTCGGGCAAGAATGGTCACGTCATCATCGTCTTCGCCGTCACCGATCCTGACGCCGGCAAGAAAGGCATCACCGCCTTCATCGTGCCGACCGATACGCCCGGCTACGAGGTCGTGCGCGTCGAGGAAAAGCTCGGGCTTCATGCCTCGGATACTTGCCAGATTGCCTTCAACGCGATGCGGGTCCCTGCCGAATTCAGGCTTGGCGAAGAGGGCGAGGGTTATCGCATCGCGCTCGCCAATCTGGAGGGCGGGCGCATCGGCATCGCCGCGCAGTCGGTCGGCATGGCGCAGGCCGCGTTCGAGGCCGCCCGCGATTACGCGCTTGAGCGCAAGGCCTTTGGCAAGCCGATTGCCGAACATCAGGCGGTTGCCTTTCGCCTGGCGGACATGGCGACCCAGATCCAGGCCGCGCGGCAACTCGTCTGGCATGCCGGCGCGCTGCGGGAGGCCGGAATGCCGTGCCTTTCGGAAGCCTCCATGGCCAAGCTGTTCGCTTCGGAAATGGCCGAACGCGTCTGCTCGGATGCCATCCAGATCCACGGTGGTTATGGCTATATGAGCGATTACCCCGTCGAGCGGATCTATCGGGATGTGCGGATCTGCCAGATTTACGAGGGCACCAGTGACGTGCAGCGCATGGTGATCGCGCGCAACCTTTAGAAATTCAGATGCAGCGCCATGTCTCTTAAGGGAAGTCCCCGATCGTAACCGTCAAGGAGCAAGCCTTCATGTCAACGACCGACACCAGCGAGATCCTTGTCGAGACCTCGGGTGCGCTTGGACGGATCATCCTCAATCGGCCGAAGGCACTGAATGCACTGACCTTGTCCATGGTGCGCATGATCGACGCGGCGCTTGACGATTTCGAGAAGGACCCGGCTATCGCCGCCGTTTTGGTCGAGGGTGCGGGGGAGCGGGGCCTGTGCGCCGGTGGCGACATCCGCATGCTCTATGAGAGCGGCAAGTCGGGGAGTGAGGATGCCGCGACCTTCTGGCGGGAGGAATACCGGCTGAACGGGCGGATCGCCCGTTTTCCAAAACCCTATGTCGCGATCCTCGACGGGATCACCATGGGTGGTGGCGTCGGCATCTCCGCCCATGGCAGCCATCGTATCGCCACCGACAGGTTGCGCCTTGCCATGCCGGAAACAGGTATCGGTTTTTTTCCGGATGTCGGCGCCACCTTTCTTCTGTCGCGGTCGCCCGGAGAGGTCGGCACCTATCTCGGCCTGACGGGCAGCATTATCGGTCCTGCCGACGCCATCCATGCAGGGTTTGCCGATGTGATGGTGCCTTTCGCCGGCATCGATATTTTACGCGAAAAACTGTCAGCATTGCCCGCCGGAGCGGATGCTCATGCGGTCTCTGCGGTGATCCACGCTCTGGCGCAGACACCCTCTGCCGGTATGTTGGCCGCACATCAGCCGTTGATCGACCGCACATTCGCCTTCGACACGGTGGAGGATATTATGGTGGCTCTCGCGCGGGAAAAATCCGCTTTCGCAGCCGAGACGCATGCCACGCTTTTGACCCGGTCCCCGTCTTCGCTCAAGATCACGTTACGCATGTTGCGGCGGGCCAGAGAGAGCGAAAGCCTGGAAGATTGCCTCAACCGGGAATTTTCCGGATCTATGGCTGTTCTTGGTCTTGCGGATTTTTATGAGGGCATTCGTGCCGCCGTGATCGACAAGGATCGCAAACCGCGCTGGTCGCCCGCAGCACTTTCCGACGTGAAGGATGCCGATCTTGCACCCTTCTTCGCGCCGCATCCGGCGCCACCCTTCGCTCTTGAGGAAAGGAAAAGCCGACATGTCTGAGACGATCGCATTCATTGGCCTCGGCTATATGGGCGGCCCGATGGCTGCCAATCTCGTCAAGGCTGGTTTCACGGTCCGGGGTTTTGATCTCGCCGAACCCGCGCGGCAGGCCGCGATCGGCAACGGGATCATTCTCTGCGATACAGCTGAACACGCCCTTGCCGGCGCGCCGGTGGTGATCACCATGCTGCCGGCCGGCCATCATGTCCTGTCCGTCTGGCGCGATCTCGTCAGGACAATCGACAAGGGCACATTGATGATCGACTGCTCGACGATCGATGTCGACAGTGCCCGCAAAGTCCATGAGCTTGCAGGCGAGGCCGGTTGCCTGTCGCTCGATGCACCGGTGTCGGGTGGAACGACCGGGGCGGGTGCTGCAACGCTCACCTTCATGGTCGGCGGTGAGGCGGACGCATTGGCTCGAGGCCAGCCGCTATTGGAAGCGATGGGTCGACGGGTTGTCCATTGTGGTTCTGCCGGTGCCGGACAGGCCGCAAAAATCTGCAACAACATGATCCTTGGCATCACCATGGCCGGTGTCTGCGAGGCCTTTGTGCTCGGTGAAAAGCTCGGGCTTTCGCATCAGGCCCTGTTCGATGTCGCCTCGACGTCGTCAGGTCAATGCTGGTCGATCAGCACCAATTGCCCGGTTCCCGGTCCCGTTCCGACATCGCCGGCCAACAGGGACTACAAGCCGGGTTTCGCCGCCGCATTGATGCTCAAGGACATGCGGCTTTCGCAGGAGGCGGCGAAATCGACAGGAACGGCAACGGCGCTTGGCGCGCATGCGACGCAGCTCTACGATCTGTTCGATCAGCTTGGGCATGGCGGCGAAGATTTTTCATCGTTCATCCATTACGTTCGAGACCAGTCCGTCTGAACCGGAGACCATGTCCAATATGCATTACGAGACAATCATCGCAGAAAAGAAAGGGCGGGTCGGCCTGATCACGCTCAACCGCCCGAAAGCGCTCAATGCCATCAATCGCCAGCTGACGCAGGAGGTGCTTGATGCTGCCACTGCATTCGAGACAGATCCGGATATCGGCTGCATCGTGATCACCGGTTCAGAAAAAGCATTCGCGGCTGGTGCCGATATCAAGGAGATGCAGGATCGCTCCTTCATCGACATGTACGGCGCTGACTGGTTTGCCGATTGGGAACGTCTGCCGCGGCTGCGCAAGCCGACGATTGCCGCAGTCGCGGGTTTCGCGCTGGGTGGCGGATGCGAGTTGGCGATGATGTGTGATTTCATTCTCGCTGCCGATACGGCGAGGTTCGGACAGCCGGAGATCAAGCTCGGCGTGATGCCGGGAATGGGTGGCAGCCAGCGTCTGACAAGGCTGATCGGCCGGGCAAAGGCAATGGAAATGTGCCTGACCGGCCGCATGATGGATGCAGCCGAGGCAGAACGTGCCGGTCTTGTCTCGCGTGTCGTCCCGGCTGCCGAACTGCTTGCCGATGCCATGACGACCGCCGAGACGATCGCCTCCATGTCACTTCCCGCCGCCATGATGGTGAAGGAAGCCGTCAATCGCGCCGACGAGGTCGACCTGGCAGAGGGCCTTCGTTTTGAGCGTCGGTTGTTTCATTCCACGTTCGCTCTTGAAGACCAGAAGGAAGGCATGGCGGCTTTCGTGGAGAAGCGGCCTGCCGTCTTCAAGAACAGATGACTTGGTAAGCGCTGCCGAAGGAGTGGTTCAGAAGCGCGAATGCGTTTCCTCACACGATCATAGGAGTTTTGCGGCACCTTCATCCAGCACCCAGTGTACGTTGCCATGTGCACCAAGAAGAGAGGCCGGACAGGCTTCGTCCTGCTGCCCGGAAAGGCTCTTTCGGATGGCCTCCGCCTTGGCTGTCCCTGTTGCCAGAACGACAATTTCGCGGGCGTCGAGAATGTCGGCAATGCCCATGGTGATGGCGTGCTTCGGAACCCGATCGAGTTCCAGCAATGTCGGCTGGTTTGCGTCCAGCGTTTCCTGCGAAAGTTCAACCACCCGCACGCGGCTTGTCGCCGGCGAACCCGGTTCGTTGAAGCCGATATGGCCATTGGTGCCGATGCCGAGCAGCTGCAGGTCAGCGGGACGAGAGCGGACGAGCGCGGCATAACGTGCGGCTTCGGCCGTTTCATCCGCCGCAGCGCCGTCGATCAGGTTGATTTTCGATGGGTCGAAACCCGCGCCGGAAAACAGTTCGCGATGCATGTAGGCTGCGAATGAATCCAGGTGCGATTGTCCAAGCCCGCAATATTCATCGAGATTGATGGTCTCGACTTCTGCGAAGGAAACCTTTCCTTCCTGTACGGCCGCAACCAGCTTCGCATAGACACGGCGGGGTGTCTGCCCGGTTGCAAGCCCCAACCGGCAGGCAGGCTTTGCCTGCACCAGTGTGACAAGCCGTTCCGCGACAAACTGGCTTGCCTCTTCCGCCGTCGGCAGAATGGTGATCTTGGCGGCGCGCGCGGGCGCGATCCGAGGATTGTTATCCATCAGACTGAAACCTTTTGAAAATTTGGAGGCGGAATTGCAGCCGGCAAGAACCGGCTGCCCGATGATCAGATGTGGCCCTTGTCCATCGCTTCGAGAAGGGCTGCGATATAGCCGTAGCAGAAGCTGAAGGCGACGCCGACCGGGTCGCGGCCGGAAATGGTCGGCACGTGATCGGGCATGATCATGTATTTGTAGCCGACTTCCTTGTAGATCTTCAGCGAGCGGATCATGTCCATGTCGCCTTCGTCCGGGAAAGTTTCCATGAAGGAAAGCTTGCCGCCGCGGATGTTGCGGTAATGGACGTTGAAGATTTTTTCGCGGCTGCCGAACCAGCGGATGATGTCGTCGATTTCATCACGCGGATTGTCGAGCATTTCGCCGATCGAGCCCTGGCAGAAATTCAGGCCGTGATACGGGTTTTCGCGCATCTGCACGAACTTCTTCAAGCCTTCGACAGAACCAAGAACGCGGGTGACGCCCTTGTAGCCCGGCGGCGTATAGGGGTCGTGCGGGTGGCAGGCGAGGCGCACCTTGTTGCTTTCGGCAACCGGCACGACGCGCTCGAGGAAATAGTCGATGCGTTCCCAGTTCTCATCTTCCGACAGCACGCCGGCAAGACCCGGTGCGGCATCATGATCGGCCTTGTCCCAGCGCCATGCCTCGTTGAGCGAACCGCCACGGCCACGCTCCATCTCGGTGCGCGGGATGCCGATGATGTTGAGATTGTATTTTGCCGCCGGAATGCCGGCCTTGGCGATGTTCTCGATCATCGTGCAGACGGCGTCGATCTGGCGATCGCGATCCGGGCCACCGAGCAGGATGTCCTGATAAGGCGTCTCTTCGATCGGGCGCGACGACATCGGCAGCTGGATCATGTCCAGCGTCAGGCCAAAGCTTTCGACCTTCTCGCGCTGGCGAAGAATATCGTCGAAGGTCCAGCTTGCCGGTTTTCCCGGCGGGTCGGCGCAGACGTTCTTGATGCCGAGCTGCGCCCAGACGCGAAACTCGTCGTCGTCGCGGGCATCCACCTGTGTTCCGAGATACATATTGGCCTCGTCATTTTTATCGATCTGAATGAGCGCGGTTCCACCGGGGTGAAACCGCTGTTTTTAAAGAGCGCTCGCCTCGAAAAGCATGCGCGAATAATCGTGATGGGTGCGGCCCTGATAAAGGTCGTCCTTCGTCAGTTCATCGACAAAGACACCGGCCTTCATCACCAGAACGCGGTCGCACATATGGGCGATCACGCTCAGGTCATGGCTGACCAGTACATAGGTCAGGTTGCGCGCTTCCTTGAGGTCGGCCAGAAGATTGAGCACTTCCGCCTGAACCGAAACGTCGAGCGCCGAGGTCGGCTCGTCGAGCAGGATGATTTCAGGCTCCAGCATCAAGGCACGGGCAATCGCCACACGCTGGCGCTGGCCACCGGAGAGCTGGTGCGGAAACCGGTCGGCAAAAGCGGTCGGCAGGCCGACCTGTTCCAGTGCCGGTGCAACCATGTCCCAGCCCTTGCCGCGATCCATGGCGCGGATCGGCTCGGCCAGAATGCGGCTGATGCGGTGGCGCGGATGAATGGAACCATAGGGGTCCTGAAACACCATCTGCGTCAGCAGCATCTGTTCGCGGGTCCGCACCTTGTCGACTTCCGTGCCGGAAAGACTGACTTTTCCCGTCCAGTGGCGGTCGAGACCGGCCAGCGAACGCAGAACCGTCGATTTGCCGCAACCGGATTCGCCGACAATGCCGAGCGTTTCCCCCTTGGTGACAGAAAAGGACACGCCTTTCACGACCTGCTTGGCGGAAGCGCCGCTGCCGAAGGAAACCGAGAGATCCTGAACGTCGATCATGGGCGCACCTCCACCGCATCAATGGCGTTTCTGTCGAGGGTTTTGAGACGTCGCACCGGTGCCTTCAGGTCCGGCATGGCGGCGATCAGGCCGCGCGTATACGGGTGTTTTGCCTCTTCGAGGCTGGTCAGCGTTTCCACGACCCGCCCCTTGTACATGACCATGATGCGCTCGCAGAATGCGGCAACCATGCGGATGTCGTGGCTGATCAGCATCAGGCCGGCATTGTTTTCGCGCACCAGTTCATCGAGCAGTTTCAGCACGTCGCCGCGCACCGACACGTCGAGTGCCGAGGTAGGCTCGTCGGCGATGACCATGCGCGGCTTGGCCAGCAGCATCATGGCGATCATCACGCGCTGGCCCATGCCGCCGGAAATCTGGTGCGGATAGAGCTTCATCGTGCGTTCGATATCGGCAATGCGCACGCGTTCCAGCATGGTCGCCGCCATCTTGTAGGCTTCGGTCTTGCCGACGTTGAGATGCAGGATCGCCGCTTCCGCCACCTGTTTGCCGATCGGCAGGACCGGGTTCAGTGAATAACGCGGATCCTGCATGATCAACGCCATGCTGTTGCCACGCAGCGAGCGCATCTGTTTTTCTTTTGCTGCCAGAACATTCATGCCGTCAAAGGTCAGCGTGTCCGCTGTGACACGGCCGATCGGCGGCAGAAGCCGCATCACGGCGCGGCCGAGCGTCGATTTGCCCGAGCCGCTTTCTCCGACGATGCCGAGACGTTCGGCCTTCAGGTCGAAGCTGACGCCATCGACGGCGGGTTTCGCATAGCGGCCAAAATGCACCGACAGGTTTTTGACCGAAAGAATGGTGTCTTGTTCAGGAGCGTGCATGGCGGGGATCCAGAAGGTCGCGCAGCGTATCGCCGACAAGGTTGAAGGCAAGGCTGGTGATCAGGATGGCAAGGCCCGGCATGACCGCTACCCACCAGTGATCCAGCATGAACTTGCGTCCGCTCGAAATCATCGCGCCCCATTCCGGTGCCGGCGGCTGGGCACCAAGGCCGAGGAAACCGAGCGACGCGGCGGTGAGAATGATGCCGGCCATGTTCAGCGTCAGGCGCACGACCACGGAGGGAATGCACATTGGCGCGATATAGAGAAAGAGCAGGCGCATCGGTGACGCACCATAAAGCCGGGCCGCCTGCACATAATCGGTATTACGCACAATCAGCGCTTCTGCTCGAGCAAGACGGGCAATCGCCGGCCAGCTTGTGAGTGAAATCGCGATGACGGCCGTGCCGAGACCAGCGCCGAGCGCTGCCGCAAAGGCCAGCGCCAGGATCAGCGACGGGAAGGACAGGACAATATCGGTGAAGCGCATCAGGATCGCATCCGTGCGTCCGCCAACAAAGCCGGATACCACGCCGACGATCAGCCCGATCGGGCCGACGATCAGCGTGACCGACATGATCGTCGTGATGGTGATACGCGCGCCATAGACCAGACGAGAAAAGATGTCGCGACCGAATTCGTCGGTCCCGGCCAGATGCGACCAGCTTGGGGCTAAGAAGGCGGCCTGCAGGTTCTGCACGGCCGGATCGTAGGGCGCGATCAGCGGTGCGAAGACCGCGAAGACGACCAGTACGAACAGGACGAAGAAACCGCAAAGACCGACCGGCTCGCGTGACAGCTTTTCCCAGATCGGCGCAAGTGCCGACAGGATCGCCGAACGCGGGCGGGTAACGGTGTCGGCGGGGAGATGTTGCGCGCTCATTGCGTCACCTCGCGGGTACGGGGATCGAGAACCAGATAGGCCAGATCCGAAATGAAGTTCAGGGCCATGAAGATGGCGCCGATGATGAGGGTGCCGGCAAGGATGGCGTTCATGTCGCCAATCATCAGGGCATTGGTCATGTATTGGCCGATGCCGGGCCAGGAGAAGACGATTTCCGTGACAACGGCGCCTTCCAGCAGGGTACCGTAGGATATCGCCAGCACGGTAACGAGCTGCACGGCGATATTGGGCAGAAGATGACCGACAACGATACGGCCACTCGATGCGCCCTTGGCGCGGGCGGCCGTCACGTAATCCTGGTTCAGCTGCTCGAGCGTGAAACTGCGGGTCATGCGGGTGATGTAGGCCATCGCCGAATAGGCAAGGATACAGGCCGGCAGTATGATGTGGTGGACGGCGTTCCAGAAGGTTTCCGTATCACCGACCAGCAGGCTATCGACCAGAAGCAGGCCGGTCTGCGGCTCGATGAGGCCATCGAGATAGGTATCGACACGGCCCGGTCCGCCAACCCAGGCAAGGCCCGCGTAAAAGATGACGAGGCCGACGACGCCGAACCAGAAGACCGGGATGGAGTGTCCGACCAGCGAAATGACGCGGGCGAACTGGTCGATCCAGGTATCGCGGTAGAAGGCGGCGACCATGCCGAGCGGTACGCCGATGACCGTCGAGATGATGACGGCAAGCGTCGCCAGTTCCAGCGTGGCCGGAAAGGCCTGTGCCAGATCCTGGGTGACCGGATTGCCGGTCAGGATCGCCGTTCCAAGATCGCCTTGCAGCAGCGATGTCAGATAGATCCAGAACTGCTGGTAAATCGGCAGATCGAGACCGAGCTTCTGCCGCATCGCTTCGAATGCGGCAGGGTCCGCCAGCTCGCCGACAATAGCACCGACCGGATCGGTCGGGAGAACCCGGCCGATCACGAAGGTCACGACAAGCAGTGCGAACAGGCTGACCACCAGCTGTCCGAGCCGCCGCGCGACTTCCAAAAGGGTAAATTCCTTCATGACCGGCCGTCTCGCTTACTTCGCGTCAGTCTTGGTTACGTTTTCCAGTCGGTTGAGCGACCAGAGGTTCGTGGCGTAGCCCTCAACGCCGGCGTTGAGAACGATCGGCGTGAAGGATTCGAACATCGGCAGAACGGCAGGCTTCTGGGCGATGAACATTTCCTGCAGCTGCTTGATCATGTCGGCGCGCTTGGCTTCGTCACGCTCGCTATTGGCCTTGTTGCGCAGATCGTTCAGTTCCGGGATGTCCCAGGCCGAACGCCAGACGAAATTGCCGGCATTCTTGGCTTCCAGACGGTTGTCCGGGTTGGTCACGAAATCGTTCATCGAGCCGAGAGCGTTCGGCATGACGGCAGTCGCCTGCGGCAGAAGCAGATCGAAATCGCGGGCGCGGTGCGAAGCGACGATATCGGCGCCATTGCCCTGCTTGATCTCGACCTTGATGCCGATCTGAGCAAGGTTTGCCTGAAGAGCGGTGGCGATGTCAACGCGTGGCGCCTGGGCGATCGTCTTCAGCGTCAGCGAGAAACCGTCCGGGTAGCCAGCCTTGGCCAGCATTTCCTTGGCCTTTTCCGGCTGCAGCGAATAATCCGGGTTGGCGATCGCGCCCTTCCAGTCTTCCGGTACCGGCACGTTGCGCTGGCGGCCATAGGGGCCGAGAATGGTGTCGGCGATACCCTTGTAATCGATGCCGTAAGCGATCGCTTCACGAACCTGCGGGTTGGAAAGCGGCTCCTTGCCGGCATTCATGGCGAGAACGAAGAAGCCGCCGATCTTGATCTGCTCGATCTTGAACTTCGTGTTGGTCATGAAGGATTTGACGTCGGGCGCGCTCAGCGCGTTGGCGATGTCGATATCGCCGCGTTCCAGCATCAGGCGGGCGGTCTGGCTTTCCGGCACGTGACGCATGATGACGCGCGTCATGGTCGGTGCCTTGCCCCAATAGGACTTGTTGGCTTCGAGAATGACGGTCTCGTTCGGAACCCAGCGGCGCAGCACGAACGGGCCGGAGCCGGCGGTGTTGGTGCGTAGCCACTCGTTGCCGTAATCGTTGTTGTTGACGTGTTTCTGCACTTCCACGCTGTCGACCACGCTCGAAACGCCCATGGCGAGACGGTAGATCAGGTCTTCGGCAATCACGCGGTCGGTCAGTTCGATGCGGAAGGTCTTGTCATCGACCGCCTTGGCGAGCGTCTCGATGTTGTCGGCGGTGTAACCGGCACTCTTCAGATACTGCGATGCGGACTGGTTCAGCTTCAGAAGACGGGTAAGCGAGAAGACGACATCGTTTGCCGTGACCGGATTGCCAGAGGCGAATTCTGCATCGCGAAGGTGGAAGGTGACACCCTTCTCATCGACTTCCCAACGCTCGGCCAGCTGCGGCTTGATGGTGTTGCCGTCGGCGTCATCGGAATAGACAAGACGGTCATAGGTGGCCGCCAGAATTTCCTGCGTCTTGGCTTCCGTGCCCTGCTGCGGATCGACCGACAGGACCTGCGCCAGCGAAGTGCCGATCACCAGCTGGTTTTTGGGCGTTGCCGCCATGGTGTCCGATGCCGTGGAAAGCGCGATGGCGAAGGCGACGCCGGTCAGCAGCTTCGAGCTGAAATGTTGCATGAAATTTCCTCCGTTCAGATTGAAATGCGATCTGCCACAGGCCGATCGGATCTCGTAGTTCCCGATTGCGATGTTATGTGGATATGTCTGGCAAGATTAAGCGCACCTCTGACCGGTGGATCGGTCAGAAGCGCGGTTTCCGTCGAAGCGCCGAGCAGGCGGCGGACTTCTCTGGTGAACGCGTTGAAAAGCGCAGGTTGGCCGGTGATGACGCCGCCGGCGCAAACGACCGTTTCGACGTCGCCGCCGCGCCGCTGCAAAAGCGCGACGAGTTCGGCAAGTGCCAGCGCATGATCGTCAATGATTTTTTGGGCACGCGCCGAGCCGCGTTCAGCGGCCTCGAACACCAGATGTGCGGCTTGCGACCAGATGCGCGGATCGATGGTCGAGAATGCGTGGGTCAGGCCATGCGGGTGATCAACGCCGAAATGGGCAAGAAGGTCTTCGCGTAGCGGATCCTGTTCACCCTTGTCATAGGCGTCCAGAACCTGTTTTGCGGCATCACGGACGATGCCGACCGCGCCACCTTCGTCTCCAAGCACCCAACCCCAGCCGCCAACGGTCAATGCCGTATCGCCAATGGTGGCCGTCGCAGACGATCCCGTGCCGGCAATCACGCCGGTGCCTGTGGATTTTCCATAGGCAAGGATCAGCAGGTTGGAATCGTTGAGAATGCGCACAATCGGATAATGGGCTGCGAGCGGAGCGCGCAAGACGGATTCCTGTTCGGGACTGTCATTGCCATGCACGCCGGCCACGATCACGACAGGTTGCCCGTGGGCTGCGGTCGATGCCTGCACGACCGATAGCAGAGTATCGGCGCGCGTTGCATCGTCCAGATTGGCCCAGCCGGTATTCGGCTGAACCTCGTCGGCCAACACCTGGCCATCCAGCGCCGAAGCGATCTGGATATGCATCTTGGAGCCACCGGCATCGATGCCAACCAGCAGAGGGGTTTGAAAATCGTTCATTATATATTCGTCAAACTGTCAGTTTTGGTGTCGACGCGCTGAAACGCCGGCTCGTTAATGTCGAAGCCGCGAATGTCTGCAGCGTGAAGCGTCAGTTTCTGGGCAATAAAAGTGGAGGCGATCGCAAAGGGCAGGGCATCGCTCAGGTCGAATGGAAGAACCAGTTGATGGCCGTGCTTCGCATCCGCAACCGTGTTCGCATCGGTCACGAGGGCAAGGCGTTTCGTCCGCTCGGAAAGCTGCGAAACAAGTTGTTCTTCGCGGTTTCCGCCAAACAGCAAATGTGCGCCCGGACCGGCGGCATCCATGGGTCCATGAAGGTATTGCCGCGTCTCCATCGCCGTCGCAAACAGTCTTGGCCCTTCACGCAGCATCAGCACGCCTTCTTCGGCGACCGACATCAGAGGGGCAGGTGCGACGATATCGATGCTCGCCGAATAAAGAAGCATTTCCGCCATGCTGCGGATTTTCGCATCGAGGCGATCAGCCGTTTCGGCGGCGAGCGTGATCTGTTGCTTCCAGTGTTCGGTCCGGTTCCGGTCCGTCCATTGGTCGAGCAACATGGCCAGCGCCAGTATCGTGCCGGTGAAACTGACGAAGGAGACGGAACTGTCGGAAAGATTGCCGAGATTGATTTCCCGGCCGCACAGCGCGCCGAGCGGGGAGGGGGTGTAATTGGTGATGGCGACCTGATCGGCGCCGGTGCCTTGGCGCACGAGGTCGACAACCTCGGCGCTCCGACCGCTCTGGGAAATCAGGACTGTCAGGCCGTTATGGCCCGACAGTCCTGCCGGAAGCTCGCTTGGGAGAAAACGATGAGCATCCAGTCCATGGCGGCGCATTTCATATACGGCGGTGGCGGCGGCCGCATGGCTTGCACCGATGCCGACGACGGAAACACGTGACGGTCTCTCAAGACGCGACTGACGGAACTGACCATCGAGCCTGTCGACCATGGCGACGAGTTCGTCGGCCTGCGTGGCATAGGATGCCTGCGCCGAAATCCATTCGCGTCTGGGAAAAACCGCCGTATTCAATTCTCCACCCCTCCTTGAGATAAATTAAAGTTATCGACTTTAATAAATGCGTCAAGCATCTTTTGCGAAATCCCCGTGTCGGTTACACAAGGGTGTGATTTGATGGAGAAATTAATGAGCGCTGCTGCGGATCGTGCCCTCTCGGAAGTGGCGCAGCTGGTTTTCTCGCATCTTCTGGATGTGGGCGAGGCGACACGAAAACTGCTTGCCGAGACCGCCGGGTTGAGTTTTCCGACGGTAACCGTGGCGCTGGCGGAGCTGACGGCCAAATCCATGGTCTGCGAGTTGCGCCGCGAGCAGGGCGCGCGCGGCCGTGCCACGATCGTCTATGGCGTGAGCGATGATTCCGGCTGGATTCTGGGTGTCGATATCGGTTCGACTCAGGTCAGTTTTTCCGCCCGTCTACTCAACGGGCGCATTCTGGCGCATGAAAGCCGCAAGCACGAGGGAGGGGCGGAAAAGCTCGGTGGGCTGGCGGGACAGCTGGTTGCGAACTCTGCCGCGCTGAAGACGATAAAAACGCCGCCGCTCGCGGTCGCGCTTGCGCTCAACCAGGTCGTGCCGCGCCAACTGCTGCGCGAGGGCAAACCGCGTCCACTGGCGCTTGAAATTGCCGAAATGTTCGTGGCGGCATCGCATTTGCCGCGCAACATTCCGTTTCTGTTGGAAAACAACGTCAATTGTGCCGCAGTTGCCGAACATCAGGACGGGCGCATGCGCGGGCATGATGATGCGGCCTATATGCAGATCGGCGTCGGTATCGGTCTTGGATTTTTTGCGGATGGTGCGCTGATCAGGGGCGGGCAGGGCGGTAGCGGTGAGCTTGCACAGATACCTCTGTCCTGGAGAAACGACGTTGTTTCCGGGGTCGATGCCATTGAACGCAGATATGGTTCGTTCGGGCTCATGCAGTCGGTGTCCGGGGCCTTCGCAGGCGATCGTATACCCGCCTCGCCCGAAGCGCTTTTTCTGCTCGCGGCCGGCGGTGATGAGACGGCACGGATGTTGATGGCGGAACACGGCGTGGCGCTCGGTCGCCTTGCGGCCGCCGCGGCGACCATTCTCGATCCCGAGATCATCGTTCTGGGCGGCGGTCTCACCCGCAACGAGGCCTTTGCCCGGATCATCCTCGATGAATTCCAGAGCCGAAATCAGGACACGCAACTGGAGATATCGCAAAAGGGTGCCGAGGCGACCGTTCTGGGTGCTTGCCTGCTGGCGAGAGATCTGGCGATCGGCCAACTTGTCGAACGGTTTCATAAACCGCTATCGGCTCGGCCAACTCTCTTGCCGTCTTGATCTCCGATTTGCTTCAGGATCGGCTTGCCATCATATCCCTTGCTCTTCTTTCACGCGATAGATGAAGCAGGAGAAGTCGGCGGCCATGGCCTGCCCGCTTGTGTCATTGGCGGACATGCCGACAAACGCGCCGGTAAAATTGGCATGCTCCCCTTCGCCACCTTCATCCGAAAGGACGGAATGGTCCAGTACCGGACCGATCCTTGCCCAATCATCATCTTTCCAGAAATAGAAGCGCCCTGCCGCCCCTCTCACTTCCAGTTTCATGCGCACGGGACCATCAGGCACGGACACCGGCTCCTCCAGCACCACATCCGCCATGCCTTTTGGCCAACCGCCGGCGCAGGACAGGATCTGCAGCACACGACCAGCCGTTTCGTCATGCGTCAGGCAAAGATAGTGATAGGAAAAGCTGCTGTAATACGCGACCAGTCCGGCCATCTGATGATAGCTGGTGGGCTTTGCGTCCACTTCCGTTTCCGCATCGAAATCAAAGTCCGTCTGACGCCGTGCCACAAGGGATTGCTCGAATGAAGAGCCAATCGCTTCTCGTCCTGTCAGCCTGAGGTGACCTGGTCGCGCCTGAAGGGAGAACAGGCGTTCCGGATACGGCGTTCGCAGCCATTGGAAATCGGCCGGCAACCCCGCAGTGGACGCGAATGTATAGCGCTTGGTTCGCGCGGTAGGATCGGCCGCATCGACGCCCTTCGGCATCGGGATGCGTTCCTGTGGCAGCAAGGGCTTTCCCTCAAGCCTCAGCCAGCCATCATCACCCCACTTGCATTTCTGAATGGCAGTTTCGCGACCAAGAACAGAGCGCCTTATGCCCGGCAACGGACGGCTGCAGAGGTGCACCATATACGTCTCACCCGCCGGCGTTTCGACGATATCGCCATGACCGGCGCGTTGCAGCGTCGCGTCCGGATGAAAGCGGCTGGTGACGACGTGGGTGTCGGGGTGCAGCTCATACGGTCCCGTCAGATCGCGTGCGCGCGCCATCGTCACGGCATGGCGCATGCCGGTGCCGCCCTCGGCGACCAGAAGATGATACCATCCATCACGCTGGTAGAGATGCGGGCCCTCCGCCAGACCATGTGCGGATCCGCGGAAAATGTTGGTAACCGGACCAACCAGCTTGCCTTGGCCGTGGTCGTATTCCTGAAGAACGATGCCGCCGAAGGCTGATGGCCGACGACGATAATCCCATGTCAGGTTCACCAGCCATTTTCGGCCATTCTCGTCGTGAAAGAGCGAGGGATCGAAACCCGAGGAGTTGAGATAGATCGGGGCGGACCACGGTCCGGTAATCGTGTTGGAGGTCACGAGGTAGTTGTGGCAGTCCTTGAAGGAGCCGGATCGGCGTTTCATGTCCGTGTAAATCAGCCAGAAGCGACCGTCTGCATGTGTCAGGCACGGCGCCCATACGCCACACGAATCCTGCACGCCGCGCAAATCAAGCTGTTCCGCCCTGTCGAGAGGCCGGTTCACCAGGTTCCAGGTCCGAAGGTCGCGTGAGTGGTAGATCTGAACGCCCGGATACCATTCGAATGTGGAGGTGGCGATGTAATAATCATCGCCGACCCTGCAGATGGAAGGGTCCGGGTGGAAACCGGGAAGAATAGGGTTCTGGATCATATCTGTCTCGGCTGTTTGAAATTCTGAGCACGCTCGTCATGTTCGGGCGCGTTGAAAAAAAACTATACGGGCAATGCCTCTCCCTTATTGTTCCGTCTCTCGCTCACATAGCCGCGGCTGCCATCCATCAGGATGCGCGTGTAGGCGTGCTCCACGGTATTTTCGAGCAGTTGCTGTCGTGTGGCAATCTCGACGAAGCCGCCGCTCTGCATCATGGCCACCCGATCGCACAGATGCGCGACCACTGCGAGATCGTGGCTGACGAGGATATAGGTCAGTTGCTCGCGCTGTCGAAGATCCTTGAGCAGATTGAGGATTTCCGCCTGAATTGACACGTCGAGGGCAGAGGTCGGCTCGTCCAGCAGCAGGATTTTCGGTTCAAGGATGAGGGCGCGGGCAATGGCCACGCGCTGCCGTTGGCCGCCGGAAAGCTGGTGCGGATAACGGTAGCGGAAATTCAGCGGCAGGCCGACATCGGTCAGCACCTTTTCGATGCGCTCCTGCCGGCGGTCCTTGCCGTGGATTTCCAGCGGCTCCAGGAGAGTGCGGCCGATTGTGTGGCGTGGATGGATGGAGCCGAACGGATCCTGAAACACCAGTTGCTGCTTGGCGAGTTGCGCACGAGTGCGTTTCTGGCCGATGGTCTCGCCATCGATCTCTATCGAGCCGGTCCATTGTTTGTTGCGCCCGGCAAGCGCCCCCAGAATGGTGGACTTACCGCAACCACTTTCACCGACGAGGCCGAAGGTTTCGCCTTTCTGCACCTCGAAGGAGACGTCCTTGACGACTTTGAGGGCGGTGTCGCCGTGGCCGTAAGAAGCGGCCAGATGATGGGCCTTGATCATGGACATGTTCAGTTCTCCAGCCATGCGGGGTCACGCCGCAGCACTTCCAGCCTGTCCTTCGGATGGTCGAGGCTTGGAAGAGCGTTGAGAAGACCGCGCGTATAGGGATGTTGCGCCTGATCGAGATCGGCGGCGGCGATCGTTTCGACGACACGTCCGGCATACATGATGATGACGCGGTCGCAGAAACTGCGCACGAGATTGAGGTCGTGGCTGATGAAGATCAGGCCGATATTGCGCTCCACCACGAGGTCGTCGAGGATCGACAGAACCTGCTGGCGCACCGTCACGTCGAGCGCGGAAGTCGGCTCGTCGGCGATGATCAGCGATGGCTGGGCGATCAGCATCATCGAGATCATGATGCGCTGGCCCATGCCGCCGGACACCTCATGCGGATAAAGATCGAAGACGCGTTCCGGATCGCGGATGTTGACGCGTTCCAGCATGGCAAGCGTGCGGCTGCGCGCCTCCTGCGACGTGGCGCGTTCGTGCAGGATCACCGTTTCGGAAATCTGCTCGCCCACCGTCATCACCGGGTTCAGCGAATATTTCGGGTCCTGCAGGATCATGGCGATGCGCCGTCCGCGAATGGAGCGCATCTCCTCTTCGCTCGCCGTCAAAAGATCGATATCCTCGAACTGCATGCGGTTGGCCTTGACGATCGCCTGCGGCGGTTGCAGCCGCATGATAGCGCGGCCGGTCGTGCTCTTGCCGGAACCGGATTCACCGATGATGCCGATCTTTTCGCGGCCAACGGTGAAGGATACGTCGCGCACGGCGGTGGTGACGCCGGAGAGCGTCGGGAACTCGACGGACATGTTTTCGACCGTCAGAATGGTATCGGATGTGTTAGCCATTGCGGGGATCCATGATGTCGCGCAGCCCGTCGCCGAGCAGGTTGAAGGCAAGGCTGACGGTCAGGATCGCAATGCCTGGAACCGTTGTCAGCCACCATGCGTCGAGCAGATATTGGCGGCCGGATGCGGCCATCGCGCCCCATTCTGCCATCGGCGGCTGAGCTCCAAGCCCAAGGAAGCCGAGGCCGGCAGCCGTCAGGATGATGCTCGACATGTTGAGCGTGAGACGCACAATGATCGATGGTGCGCAAAGCGGCACGATGTGGCGCAGGAGAATGCGTCCGGTGCCGGCGCCCTGAAGTTCGGCGGCGATGACGAAATCGGCATTGCGGAAGGTCAGCGTTTCGGCACGCGCCAGACGCGCGATCGGCGGCCAGACGGTGAGCGCGATGGCAATGACCGCGTTTTCGATGCCGGGGCCAAGCGCTGCCGAAAAAGCCAGCGCCAGGACGAGGCTCGGGAAGGAGAGAAAGATGTCGGTGATGCGCATCAGCACGACATCTACCCAGCCGCCGAGATAACCGGCGGTGGCGCCGATGACAAAGCCGATTGGCGCGACGATGACCGTGACGAGGATAGTGATATAGAGCGTTGTCCGTGCGCCGTAGATCAGGCGCGAGAAGACATCGCGCCCGAATTCGTCGGTGCCGAACCAGTGCGCCGCGGACGGAGCCTGAAGCGCCATCGCGAAATCCTGCGCGAAGGGGTCGTGGATCGCGATCATTGGAGCAAACGCTGCGACGATGACGAGCAGGAGGACGACGGCAAAACCCGCGAAAGCAAGGGGATTCGCAACGAGGCTCAACCAGCCGAGATAGACGGTGTGCAGTCTTGCCTGACGCGCCGAGGTGAAGTCCTCGCTGATCAGCCAGTCATGCAGATTTGAGAAAGTGCCGGACTTTGCCATTTAGCGGGTCCTCGGATCGATGAAGCGATAGACGATGTCGGACAGAAGGTTGATCGCGATCGATATGATGCCGATCAAAAGCACGCTTCCGAGCACGGCGTTCATATCGGCGAAGAACAGCGCCGAGGTGAGATAGGAGCCGAGTCCGGGCCAAGCGAAAACCGTCTCGATCAGCACCGTACCGTCCAGCAGGCCGCAATAGGCAAGTGCGATAACGGTCAGAAGCTGGACGCGGATGTTGCGAAACGCATGCCGCCAGACGATCGGACGCTGACCTAGTCCTTTGGCACGTGCGGTCAGGATGTATTCCTGACGCATCTGTTCCAGCATGAAGCTGCGTGTCATGCGGCTGAGATAGGCCATCGACGCATAACCGAGGATGACGGCCGGTGCGATGATGTGATGCAGCGCACTGCGAAACACATCCCAATGGCCACCAAGAGCGGCATCGATCAGGATGAAGTTCGTGCGTGCCTGCACGATGCCTTCGTCATAAAGATAGATGCGTCCACCGGGCGGAATGGCGCCGAGGTGAGCGTAGAAAACCAGGATGACGATCGTGCCGAGCCAGAAGATCGGTGTCGAATAGCCGAGAAGCCCGACAACGCGAGCAACATGGTCGACCCATGTCCCCTTGCGCACGGCGGCGATGACGCCAAGCGGAATGCCCAGCCCTGCGCCGATGATCGTTGCCAGCGTCGCCAACTCGATGGTGGCGGGAAAGACGCGTGCGAGATCCGTTGAGACGGGTTGCTTGGTGATGATCGACTGGCCGAAATCCAGACGGACGACATCGCTGAGATAACCGGCGAACTGGACATAGATCGGCCTGTCCAGCCCCATTTCCTTGTAAACGCGATCATAGGTGGCTTGATCCGCCTGATCGCCGATCACCGCGATGACGGGATCGGCAGGAACCATGCGGCCGACTGTAAAGGTGATCATCATCAGGCCCAGCAAGGTCGTCAGGATCACCACGAACGATGTCGCGACCTTGCCCGCAGCTTTTGGAAGCGCGGACTTTCGGGGCGCAGAGGGTTCTGAGGTCTGGATAATGCTCATACCGCTATCCTTGAAATTTATGAGGTCACTCGGACTTGGTCACCGTGTCCCAGCGGGTCAGCCATGTCGGATGGCCGACATATCCTTTCACTTCATGGCGGACCGCTTTCGGGTCGGTGCGCTGGAAAGAGGTGACGAGTGCGGGTGATGCGCGCAGATAGGTTTCGTTGATCCGTGCATAAAGCGCGTCGCGTTTTTCCGCATCGGTCTCGTGGGCGGCCGCTATGACCATGTCCTGAATATCTTTCGGAACGTCCCAGGCGGATCGCCAGGCCACCAGACCGGACAGTTTTGCGTCGTCGGCATTGTTTGCGTTGGTGGCGTAGGATTGCAGGACCGCATGCGGGTCGGGCAGACGCTCGCCGGTGCGCGACGAGAACAATTCGAACTGGCGCGAGCGGAATTTGCCGATCTGGTCGCCGATCTGAAGGTCGAGCTTGATGCCGGCCTTGGCGGCACTGTTCTGGAGCGAAACGCCGAGTTCGGATTCCGGCGTGCCGGGCTGGGCAAAATAGACCTTCGAGAAACCGTCCGGATAACCCGCTTCGGCAAGCAGTTGCTTGGCCTTGTCGACATCGAGTTTGTACGGCATTTCGTCCGATGCGCCGGGCAGACCGGCGGGGATGATGGTCTGTTGTTTGGTGCCGTAATATTTCATCACGGAATTGGCCAGGCCGTCATAATCGATGAGATAGCGGAAGGCCTCGCGAACCTTGGGGTTGGAAAGGATCTCGTCCTTCTGGTTCAGCGCCAGATAATAAAACCCGAAGCCCGGCACCTTCTGAACAGTCACCTTGCCGTCTCTTTCGAGGCCGGAAAGATCCGTCGATGACAGACGCGTGGCAACGTCAACGTCGCCGGCGTCGATCTGCAGGCGTTGCGCGGACGATTCCGGCACATGTCCCATATAGACGCGCTTCATTGCCGGCATGCCCTTCCAGTAATCCTTGAAGGCATCGGCGATCAGCAACTGGTTGGAGCGCCAGGTGACGAGGGAATAGGGGCCGGAACCCGCGTCTGCCGTCTGCAAATAGTTGCGTGCCCAGTCGCCGTCCTTTTCCTTGCCGGCGAGAAACGTGGCATCGACGATGGAGGTGGAATAGCTGGCGAGGGAATAGAGGATGAGATTGGGATTCCAGACTTCCGGTGTCTGCAGTACCAGCGTGTGGTCGTCTTCTGCCCGGATCAGTTCATCCACGTTCTTTGCCGAAAAACCCCATTGGCGAAGATCCGTGGAGGGGGCGAGGCCCAGTTTGACCAGTCGATGCAGCGACCATTCGACATCGTGCGCCGTCACCGGATTGCCCGAATGGAAGGTCACGCCCTGCTGGATCTTGAAGGTGAAGGTCTTGCCGTCTTCGGAAATGGTCCAGCTTTCCGCAAGGGATGGCTGGGGATCGGTGATGTTGTCGGGCGGCAGGGCGATCAGGCGATCGTAGAGGTTCGCGACCACCTCCGCAGCCTCAAGTTGGTTGATCTCATGCGGATCGAGACCGCGCATCGTCGTCATGGTGATCGCGATGACAAGCTCATCCTTCGGGGTGGCCGCAATGGCCGCAGGGCCGAAGGCCGTTGCCGTCATGGCGCACGCAAGCAGCGCACGTTTCAACATCTTCATATCTGCCTCCCAAGGCTCCTCAACCTCGCCATATCGAAATTTCAGTATCGACATGGATTTCAAATCTGATATATCAAGTTTCACACAAATTGATCGTCGTCAACGGATTTTCGGAAAATGACCGCTGCCAACCCCTCTTCATCAAGTCAGGCCGAGTTCGAAAAAATCGACGCCAGCTTCCAGATGACGGTGCGTGATCATGTCCATCGCGCCATGCGCAGCGCCATCATCTCGGGGCGTTTTCAGCCGGGCCAGAAGATCAACGAACGTAATCTTGCCGAGCAGTTCGGGGTCAGCACGACCCCCATCAAGGAGGCGTTGCGCCAGCTTGAGACGGAAGGGCTGGTGGAGGCGCTACCGCGCCGCGGCGTGGTCATCCGCTTCAGCATGTCCTGGGCGGAGGAAATGATTCTCGCCCGCGCCGCGCTGGAATCGATGATCGCGCATCTGGCGGCAAAACGTATCGATGAAAAGGGCAAGGCTGCACTCTCGGTGATCGCCACTCGCATGAAGGAAGCGACCGCTTCCGGCGATGCGGACAGTCTGATTGCGCTCAACGAGACGTTTCACGATCACGTCCACAAAAGTTCGCAATGTGGATATCTCGCCAAGCTGATCGAACGGCAGCAGTTTTATGACGCAAGCATTCGCCGCGTCATTCATCTCGATCCGACCGAACGGCAAAAGGCGCTGGATGAACATGTCGCCATTGCCGAAGCGATCGCCGCAGGCGACGCCGACAAGGCGGAACGGACCATGCGCGACCATGTCGTGCGATCCGGCGACACGTATCTGAGCATCGTTTTCAAGAAAAAGGGAGAGGTCTGACGTGAGTGATAAAATGAATACCGTCAGGAAGGCACTAACCGGAATTTCCGGTGTCCCGGTGACACCCTACAAGGGCGATGGTTCTATCGATATCGCCAAGCTGAAGACGCTGATCAAGAAAATGGCGCAGGCGCGGGTGCACAACCTCATGGCTGCCGGCAATACAGGCGAATTCTTTACGCTGACGATGGATGAAGTGCGGGAGGTGCATGCCGCGACGATCGAGGCTGCGGATGGCAAGGCGCTGGTCAGTGCCGCTGTGGGGCGCTCGCTGACGGATGCCAAGGTGCTTGCGAAAGATGCGATCGCAGCCGGTGCCGACGCGATCATGGGCCATCATCCGATGGACCCCTTTGCCGGACCATCCTATCAGGCCGGGTATTTTCTCGAACTGGCCGATTTTTCGACGGTGCCGGTCATCGCTTATGTCCGCAGTGACGGCTTCTCAGTCGCCGATTTTCGAAAGCTCGCTCTTCATCCCAACATCGCCGGCATCAAGTTCGCATCGCCGAACCTCATGCTGCTGTCGGAGGTCATTCGCTCCACGCAGGATGCGCCTGCCATCTGGGTCTGCGGTCTCGCCGAAGGCTGGGCTCCGGCCTTTTACGCCATGGGTGCGCGCGGCTTCACATCCGGCCTCGTCAATGTCTTTCCGGAACGCTCCCATGCCGTACACCAGGCGCTCGAAGCGGGTGATTATGCCCAGGCCCGCGCGCTCATCGACGGTATTGCAGGCTTCGAGATGTTGCGCACGAAATACAATAACGGCGCGAATGTAACGGTCGTCAAGGAAGCGCTGGGCATGCTCGGCACCGATGTCGGACCGGTCCGACTGCCAGGCGTGGTCGCGCTCAACGACGAGGAGCGAAACATCCTTCGCGGCATCGTCGATCGTGTCAAAGCCGAAGCGCTGGCTGCCTGATCGGAGACAAGACGTGCACATTACCGGTATCAAGACCTACATGCAGCGCGTGGACGAGCGCCCGCGCCTTCTTTTGAAGATCGAGACGAGCGAAGGCATTTCCGGCTGGGGTGAATGTTACAATCACGGCCCCGACTGGGCGCTGCCACCGCTTCTCGACTACCTCTTTCACCAGATCGAGGGGGAAGACCCGCGCCGCGTCGAATTCCTCGTGCTGAAACTCAACCAGCAATGCCGCTTTCCTCCTGGAGCCCTCGGTCTTGCCGCGATTTCCGCAATCGATCACGCATTGTGGGATATCGCTGGCAAGGCTGCGGGCCTGCCGGTCTACATGCTGCTCGGCGGCAGTGTGCGTGATCGGGTGCGGGTCTATTGCGGCGTCTATACCGCACCTGATCCCGAACAGGTGCTCGACCAGACCCTCAAGCTCAACGCGGATTACGGTTATACCGCCTTCAAGCTCAGCCCCTACCGCCGCGACCTTCATTCCGGGCGTTGGGGAGAACTGGTGAAGGAGACAGGCGACTGGTTTGGCCGCATCCGCGAGATCACGCCATCGCATTTCGAGTTCGCCTTCGATGCGCATGCGAAAATCTTCGAGCCTTACAAGGCTGTGCAGCTCGCAGCGGCGATCGCGCCGAATGATCCGATGTTCTACGAGGAGCCGATCCGCCCGGAGCATATTCCGGCCTGGAAAGAATTGAAGTCGAAGGTGACCGTGCCGCTCGCCACCGGCGAGTCGCTATACAACCGTTTCGAGTTCCTCAATCTGCTGTCGAACCAGGGGGCGGATATCATCCAGCCGGATATTTGCGTGGTCGGTGGCGTCTCGGAAATGCGCCGCATCGCAACCATCGCGGAAGCCCATTACGTGACGGTCGCGCCGCATAATCCCATGGGGCCGCTCGCCACCGCCGTCAACGTGCATTTCTGCGCGGCGCAGCCGAATTTCCATGTTCTCGAATTCAAGACGCATGTCCATGCGCCCTGGGCGCTCGATCCTTACATGCCGGTTGATGGCCATATGGAGCTGCGCCCGGATCGCCCCGGCTGGGGCATCGAGATCGACGAAAAAGTGCTCGAGAGGGAGGACTATGTTCACTGGGAGCGCAAGGTGACCCGAAAGCCGGATGGCGGGACCGCCTATCCATGATTCACTGAGTGCCGCCTGCGGGCGGTACTCCTTTGGTGCGAATTCGAGGCGGAAATGTCGCAGATGTTGGAGTGAGCAGGAATGGTGCGGGACGACGAAGTTCGACCGCGCTGAAAACAACACCCCGTGAACCGAAAGAAATCACGGCCACTTTGCTTGAGAGATCCGGTTGCCGCTTCATATAGCGCTGAAGGCAACACGCAAATCTTCGGCCTGCCCGCAGGTCTCAAGGAGCAGGCTCATGGATATCACCCGTCTTTGCGATCGAACCTGGGGCGCTCTGCTGGAGGAGCGGCAAGGAAAACCTTCGCAATGGCTTGGCTCGACG
This sequence comes from Neorhizobium huautlense, assembly GCF_030811685.1. Classification (GTDB taxonomy): domain Bacteria; phylum Pseudomonadota; class Alphaproteobacteria; order Rhizobiales; family Rhizobiaceae; genus Neorhizobium; species Neorhizobium huautlense_A. The sequence goes on from NZ_JAUSRF010000003.1 coordinate 47,889, forward strand.
GGTGTTGCGGCACATGAGCTTTATCTTCCTCTTGCACGAAGAACCGGCAGGCCGATGGTGATTGCGCAGGTTGGCCAGTCACTTGATGGACGCGTTGCCACCGTCGATGGCGATGCCCGCGATCTTTCCGGGCAGGACGGTTTCGATCACCTTCACCGCATTCGCGCGCTTGTCGATGCGGTTGTCGTCGGCGTCGGCTGCGTGTTGGCGGACGACCCCCGGCTGACAGTGCGCAATGTGCGTGGCCCGAACCCTGTGCGCGTCGCCATCGATCCCAATGGCCGTATCCCTCTCGGCCTGAAACTGCTCAATGGCCAGGCGGAGACGATCATCGTTCAGGCGGAGGACACCGCCCCGCGTGACGATGTCGAGACGATCACATTGCCGCGCAATGCAGCCGGCCAGCTGGAACCGGCGGATATTTTAGCTGCACTCACGGCAAGAGGTTTTGCCAATATCCTGATCGAGGGCGGCGCGACGACGATCGAGCATTTTCTCTGTCAGGGGCTGCTGGATCGTCTGCATGTCTGTATCTCGCCGATCATCGTCGGCTCCGGCTTGCCGGGCCTGAGCCTGCCGCCGATCAAGGTTTTGTCGCAGGCGCTGCGCCCACGGGTGACCACCTATAATCTGGGGAGCGACATCCTGTTCGACTGCGATTTTCGCGCCGACGCAGCACACGATCTCCGATCGGAGCCGGCAAGCGGCATCGCCGCCGAATAGGCGGCAACAGTATCTGCCCATCCCCTCAGCGCAGGGCAAACATGTCCCAATGACCGACTTCGCAAGCGCTATCGGCATGATCGAGCCGATAGCTACGCCAGTCTTCCACCAGTGCCTGATCCAGCAATCCCGTTTCGGCGGCGGCCGTCGCGAGGCCGGAAATGAATTGCCGTTGCAGTTCGGCCTCACAAGCTCCGAGCCGCCAGGGGCTTTTGGCAACACAGACGCGAAAACCGGCTGTCTGGAGGATATCGCGCAACACGCCCTCCGCGACAGGCCCAAGTGCCGGCCCAAAACCCTTGTCGCGCCTTTGATGGGCATTAAACGCTGTCACGATGCGAGCATCCGCCTCGTGGGCATGCTCCCAGATACAGTGCCCGTCATAGTTCAGCGCCGTGTACAAACCGCATCCCGGTTTTTCCAGCGAGGTCACCAGCCTCTGGAGAAAACTGGCGGATACGAGGTCAAACAGTGCCGATGCCGTCACCAGTCGTGCTTGGCTGAACAGCGCAAGTGAGGGGTCGCTGAGGTCTGCCTGAATGCAGGTCAGGTGCACATTGCCATTATGGCGGCTTGCGGCTTCGGCCAGAAGCCGAGTGTCATTGTCGACAAGGTGCCATTGCCATCGTGTTGAAGCCGGCAAGAATGCCCGGATCGTCGAGCCGGTACCGCAGCCGAGATCGACAACGGAGACAGTCTGGCCGCCGGCATCCGCATGTGCGGTCGCCTTTTCAAGCAGGCCTGCATCGCGTGCGGCATGATCCGCCTTTTCGCGCAGATCGAGCCAGCGTGTATCAAACCCGCTCATGAAATACCTTTCAGAAAATCGGAGAGTGTCGCCGCCGTTTTTGGCCAGTCCGGCAGACGCAGTCCGGTGGCGAGCGATCCATTGGCGAACTCGCTTCGCTGCTGCGGGTTGTCGATCAGTCGCGCCAAGGCATCGGCGAAGAGGGTGACATTTCCCGGTTCGACCAGAATGCCCGCTCGTGGATCAACGAGATCGGGAATGGCGCCACCGTGGCAACCGACGATCGGCAGGCCGCGCACCATAGCCTCCGCGAAGGCCATGCCGAAACCTTCGTAGCGGCTGGCAAGCGCAAAGATATCGGCGTGATCATATTCGTCGCTTACATCTTCGACTTCACCCGTCACGACTATACGGTCAACGAGACCAGCCTTGGCGATCTGCTGCCGCAGTGCCGCCGCCGATTGCGGGTTCATCCTGTCGCTGCCGACGATGCGACATTGCCACGCCCTGTCGGCAAGCTGCGCAAGTGCCGATACCAGTGTTGCGTGATCTTTGCGCGGCGTCAGCGAACCGACCGAGAGGATAAGCGGCCCGTCGCATTCGGTTCTAGCGGCACTTCCCCCAGCCGGCGCCGCCTGTTCCGTTCCGGGCAGGGCGATGTGGATATGCTCGTCCGAAACGCCAAAATCCGCGACCAGTGTCCGCGCCGTTGCCGGGCTGGTCACCACCACGCCGCGCGTGGCACCAAGTGCCGTCGTTTCGCTTTCCGTCAGCTTTTGCGCTGTTTCGGCGGTGATGCCGGTTTCGAGCGCCAGAGGGTGGTGCACAAGCGCGACCATGCGCAGCCGCTGTTTTTCGTTCAAGGCGATCTGCGGCATCGCCCCGAATGCCAGCCCGTCGAGAAGCACGAGACTGTTTTCCGGCAGATCCGCCAATTGCCCGGCTGACAGCGCGAGATCCGCCGCGCTCGGATCGGGAAAGCCGGCCGGCAATTGCAGATGGTCGACCGTCCAGCCCAGTGCGCGGAGTTCGGCGATCATGCGGCGGTCATACCCATAACCACCGCTCGCCGTGTTCAGATCGCCGGGGATGGCGAAGACCAGATGGCGGTTTTCGGCTGCCCCGCTCAAATCGCCGCCTCGTACCAGGCGCGTGCCACATGGCTTTCGTGCAGGGTGATTTTCAGGCGCTTGATGCGCGCGCCGCCTGCTCCGAGCCCGCCCGACAGGATGCGGTCACGCAACTGGTCGAAAACATGCTTGGCCAGCACTTCGGTCGTGGTGACCTTGCCGCGAAAGACATCGAGTTCATCGAGGTTCTGGTAGTTTAGAGGGGCGAGTGTCTCCTTCAGGATCGTCGTCGCAAGACCGATGTCGACACCCAGACCATCCTCGTCGAGATCCTCGGTCATGAAGGCGGCGTCGACCACGAAGGTCGCGCCATGCATGCCCTGGGCCGGGCCGAAGACCGGCCGGGCGAGGCTGTGGGCAATCATCATGTGGTCGCGGACTTCTACTGCAAACATGCTTTTTCCTTCGGGTTCAGCGGTAACGGATGCGGTGGCAAAGCGTGCCGGGATTGGCGAGGATTGATGCGTAGTTCCGGTCGAGATCTGCAAATGCCGTTTCGCCGGACATCAGCGCGTCGAGCCGGTCGTCGGCAAGCAGGTCCAGCGCCTTGGTCATGCGGCGGCCTAAAGGCCAGCGGGCACGGCGGGATGGTGGCACATGCCCGACCTGCGAACCGATGATCGAAAGGCGCTGGCTGTGGAAGCGACCGCCCAGCGGTACGCCCGGCATGCGGTCGCCATACCACGACATCTCGATGATCCGGGCTTCGAAGCCGGCGAGGGCGATCGCCGTGGCAAGCCCGGCGGCGCTGGCCGATGTGTGAAAAACGATATCGCAGCCGCCGGCTTTTGCTTCGGCCTCGGAAGGTGTGGCAAAGCCGCAGCCGAATGCCCCGGACAAAACGTTTCGGCTCTCATTCACGTCGATTATGGTGACGTCGGTGCCGGGAATTTTTGCGGCCAGATATGCGACGAGCAGACCGACAAGCCCACCGCCGACGATCGCAACCTTGTCGCCGGGCAGGATGCCTCCATCCCACACCGCGTTCAAGGCCGTTTCCATGTTTGCTGCGAGGACCGCCCTTGATGGGGGCACGGCAGCAGGCACCGGAACAGCCATGCCCATCGGCGCATCAAAGACGTTCTGGTGCGGATGCAGGCAAAATACCGTCTGGCCCAGACGTTCGTTCGGGCCGGCGATGATCCTGCCCACCACGGCATACCCGTATTTGACGGGGAAGGGGAACTGCCCCTGTTGCAGGGGTGCCTGCATGGTTTCGTATTCGCTTGGCGGAACGGCGCCGCGAAACACCAGTGCTTCCGTACCGCGGCTGATCGCCCCGAACAGGCTTTCGATCCGCACGTGACCTTCGCAAAGCGGCGGCAGGTTTTCGCCGCGAAGTTCTGCCTGCTCCTTATCCGTCAGCCAAAGGGCGCGCGTGCCGGTCATGCGCGTCCATCCGTCTGTGTCTGTGCTGCGACATTCGGCGCCGCTTCGCCGGCATTACGCATCGGGCGGCGCCAGCGCCTTGCACCGTTCGGTACCAGCCTGCTGAGCACGCGCGGCAAATGCCCTTCTTCGGGAATGGCAAACATGCCTTTTCGGGCCGACCATCTGCCGAAGGCTGACGAGGCCGTCACCATCGTGAACGGGATGGAGAGACAAAGGCCGGCAACAACCGGCAAAGCCCAGAGCAGGGCCAATCCTCCTGAGCCGAAATAGATGATCACGGCAAGGGACAGCCCGATCACTGTCTGGACACCCATCGTCCTCACAGCCGTCAGGAATGAGATTCCCAGCTGGTCGCGGTTCTGGCCGCTCCAGGTGACAGACCGTCCGAACAACAGGCCGATCAGGAAGATCGAGACGTAGACGGCCATGATCGGCGCCATCAGCATGGAGGCGAGGACTTCCATGATCGCCGAGAGCCCGAACCGCAATCCGCCGCCATAACTCCTGACTGCGCCGCGCGTCAGCAGCACATCGAGCATGCCCGCGAGTTTCGGCGCGATCGACAGCAGGAAGATCGAGATGAACAGCCAGAAGCCGAGCTGCATGTAGCTGCTGTCGAAGCCGGACGAGACGGCTTTGTAGGTCGCCGCGAACGTGGCCAATATCCAGGCTGGCGGGGCAAGATACATCAATATCGCCTGCAAGACCTGAAAACGGCTGACGGGCTTGAGGCCGGGTTCGAACAGGAAACGCCAATATTGCATGTTGCCCTGGCACCAGCGCAGATCGCGCTGCGCGAAATCCGGCAGGGTCGGCGGATTGGCCTCGAAACTGCGCGTCTCGACAGGCAGGACACGAACTTCGTAACCGCCGCGCCGCAAGAAGGCCGCTTCCAGCTGGTCGTGGCTGAGGATGTGGCCCCCGAGCGGCGGTGAACCAGGAAGAACCGGCAGTTCGCAATGGGCCAGAAATGCCGTCGTGCGGATCAACGCGTTATGACCCCAATATGCACCACAATCGGCCGTCCACCAGGCAGATCCCATGGTAAACGAGCGCATGCCGTGGCGCATTCCGAACTGGAACATGCGCGCAAAGCCGCTCGTTGCCGGCATGCCCACCACCAGGGTCTGAAGCAGGCCGATTTCGCTGCGGCTTTCCATCGCTGCCACAAGACGCGTGATCACGTCGCCAGACATGACACTGTCGGAGTCCAGCGGCAGGAAGAAATCGTAGGCGTGGCCGTATTCCTCCAGGAAATCACGGATATTGCCGGTCTTGAAGCCTGTATTGACAGTGCGGCGGCGGTAGACCGGCACATTGCCACCCCGCTCGATCAGATCTGCCGAAAACCGCGTGAATGCCTGTTCTTCCGCAATTGCGACATGTGGATCGGACGTGTCGCTCAGCACGAAAAAGCGAAAATGCCCGTCGAGGCCGGTAGCGCGGAGGCTGCGCGACATGGCTTCCAGGCGTGCGAAAACCGGATGCGGATCCTCGTTGCGCAAAAACACCGTCAGCGCCGTTTGCGAGGACAGGTGACGGGGCTGTGTACCTTTGCCCTGCGGATAGAAAGGATAGACGCTGCGCGCCGGGTCGCCCGGCCCATGCAGGAGGATGAGACCGATCACCGCATTCCAGAAGCCCAGAACCGTCCATGGGGCTGCGATGAGGAAGCCGCCCAGCATGACGGCTTCTGCCGCATCGATGCCTCCGGGTGACAGAAGCCGGAAAACCACACTGCCAACTCCAATAAGCGTGGCGACGTTCAGGACCAGGACGATAAATCGCCGCCATGGAACCGGGATGCCGGTATAGCGCAGGACCTCTGTCGCTTGCTTTTTCCCATCATTGGCCAGCCGCGTCCCGGCCCGATTTTGAGCCAAGGCTGAAGAGGTGGGCTGGCGCGTCTGCAAATCCATGGCGAAGCTTTCGATTTTTCGCAGTCGTTAAGCCAACTAGGCCTCGATCACGCTTAAACAAGCCGAGTTTCTACGGAGATTTCGAGACACTGTATCGTGTCTGGTGATGGCTGGGCGGGATCCTTTTAGCTGCGGCTGAAAATGATCAAGTGTCAGAAATCGCAACACTTTAACATGTGCGTGATAGCCGGGTTCGAAACTCGAAATTTCGGCGAACCTGAGATCTTTGCCCTCGGATTCCGCTGCAGACGCCCTACCTCAGGAAATGTCACCCGTGCCGGATGCCTCTGGTCATTCTTGTGCATAGATGTGATCCGAAGGAGACACAATGTTTCAGCCATCGTCTGCCAGCTTCTTTTCCGCCGATGACCGTTCACAAATTGCTTGCGAACGGGCGATTTCCGAAATGCGGTACGGCCGGCCCGTGGTGATCGAGGGGCAAGATATCACTTATGCCGTGCTGGCCCTGGATACCGCGACGCCGGAAACATTCCATCGGTTCGCCGCGCTGGCCAACGGCGAACATACGCTTTTCGTGACGCACGCGCGATCAGCCGTGCTCGACATCGACGCGCCATCAGGATTGTTTTTTTCCATTGACGGGTTCGCCTATGAAGAAACGACCGAACTTGCCTATGGCCGAGGCGCGGAGCGTTTGCCGGAATGGCTGCTGGCGTCCCGACAGGGCGAGATGTTCGAGCGGTTGGCGCGTGCGGCACTGCTTCTTCCGGCCTTCGTTTGCCTCGCCATCAAGTCCGCCGATGGCCGTTTTGACGGCTGTGCCCGACTTGCCGCCGATACGTTCGACCACACACCAGCGGCGGAAGCGGATTTTGCGATCGTTGCCAGAACGCGTGTGCCGCTGAAGGGCATCGAAGCCGCGGAGTTCGTCGTCTTCCGGGGCGGCGTCGCGCAGCGCGATCAGGTTGCGATCGTGGTCGGTACGCCGGATTTGTCTCGCCCGGTTCCCGTCAGGATCCACTCTTCCTGTCTGACGGGCGACCTTTTCGGTTCGTTGAAATGCGATTGCGGTGATCAGTTGCGAGAAGGGCTGCTTCTCCTGGAACAGCGCGGCGGCGGTATGCTCCTGTATCTCGACCAGGAAGGACGGGGAACAGGCATTGCTGCGAAAATGCGCGCCTATGGATATCAGCATCAGGGTCTGGATACGGTCGATGCGGATGCGGTGCTCGGTTTCGAGGAGGATGGTCGTCGCTACGATGCGGCCGTCGCCATGCTGGTGGCGCTCGGGGTTGGTTCCGTGGAACTGCTGACCAACAACCCGCGCAAGCTCAAGGCTCTTGAAGCAGCTGGTTTCACCGTTCATCGCCGCACGCCCGTCATGGGCGTCGTGACCGCCGAGAACCGGAACTACCTGGCAACCAAGGCGAGGCGGTCGGGTCACCTGCTGGATGTCGACACAATGCGGCAGGCGGCTGAATGAGCTGATTGTCGATGAACCGCTCTAAGGATTGCGGTCTGCACCGGGTTGTTACTGACCGATAATGCTCTCGGCGATGGCCGCTGCCGCTGCGACATGCGCTCGGCATGCCGCAGCGGCAGCTTCCGGTTCGTTTTTCTCGATCCGCGCGAAAATCTCACGAATCTGGCTTGGGCCGGATGTGGTGCGACTGGGTGTCGACAGCGTCATCACACGCAGTCGTGAGATGCGGCTGTTCAGGCGGCTGACGATGTCCCAAGCGATCGTATGCCCGCCGGCGCGGAAGATCGTGCGATAAAAACTCGTCGTTGCGTCAAGAATGCCAAGCGGCGAATTCTGCTGTGAGGTCCGGTCCAGCTCATCGAGAGACTGACGCAGTTCCGCCTTGACCTTTTCATCCGCCACGCGTGCGCAATCGGCAACGGCAGTTGCCTCGAGAGCTGCGCGAATCTCATAGATTTGTCGCGCATCGTCCCATTCCAGCCGGGCAACGATCGGCCCCTGCTTGGCCAGCATTTCCACCAGGCCTTCCGCTTCCAGATGTCGGATCACCTCGCGGATGACCGAACGCGACACGCCGAGTTGATCGCAAAGCGTCCGTTCCACCAGGCGCGTGCCCGGTTCGAACAGCCCGCTGATGATGGCGCGGCGCATGCGCTCCAGTGCCATTTCCCGCAGGGTTGCAGGCGGCGTTTCGATGCGCAGGGCGGCGAGGGGATCGGCGTTTTTGATCATGTGTCCCTTTTATCGTCAAAAAATGATTCCGGCAAGCGCTTGACATTCGGTCTTATGGTATACCATCATACAGGCAGATGAAATTGCAGGGAGGCATTCCATGGCACCGGTGATCCGCAAGACGTTTCTGCAGATCGAGACGACGCTCGTTGAGGGCGGCAAGGAAGCGGCGACGCCGCTGAAGTTGATCGCGGCACTGGCCGTGGTGAAGAACCCCTGGGCAGGTCGCGGTTTCGTCGAAAACCTGAAGCCGGAAATTCATGAAGTCGCTCCGGTTCTCGGTGAGCTGCTCACCAAGATGATCATCGACACGGTCGGGTCCGGCGAAGCCGTGGAAGCTTACGGCAAGTCCGCCGTCGTCGGTCTTGATGGCGAGATCGAGCACGGTTCGGCGCTGATCCACACGCTGCGTTTCGGCAATCATTACCGCACCGCCGTCGGTGCAAAATCCTACCTCGCCTTCTGCAATACGCGCGGTCCGGCCAATGCGCCGATCATGATCCCGCTGATGGACAAGAACGACGAAGGCCGTCGCTCGCATTACCTGACGATCCAGTGCGCTATTCCGGATGCGCCGGCTGCCGATGAAATCGTCGTCGCGCTTGGTGCATCAATCGGTGGCCGTCCGCATCACCGCATCGGCGATCGCTACCAGGACCTCAAGGAGCTTGGCCACGATGTTGCAAACCCTGCATCGGTCTAGGACATCTTCCGGCGCGGCCTATGTCGATCGTGGTCAGGGGGGCGAAACGCTCGTCCTCATCCACGGGGTGGGCATGCGTGTCGAAGCCTGGGGGCCGCAGATTGAGCGGCTCTCCAAAGATCACCGCGTCATCGCGGTCGATCTTCCCGGCCACGGTTTTTCGGCCCCGCTGGATGCGCGGCCGGAACTGCCCAATTTCGTCGCCTGGTTCGCAAGGCTGGTCGATGATCTGGGGCTTGAAGCGGTCAATGTTGCGGGTCATTCGATGGGCGCGCTGATTGCAGCCGGATTTGCCGTAACGGAGCCGTCAAAGCTCCGTCGGGTCGCCCTTCTGAATGGCGTCTACAAGCGGACGCCGGCAGCGCGCGAGGCCGTGGAAGCCCGTGCCGACGAGATCTTTTCCGGTGCCTTCGACCGTGAAGCGCCGCTGGAGCGATGGTTTTCGCCGGAAGAAGCGGATGATGCCGCCTATCGTCTCGTGCATGACCTGCTGCAACAGGTCGATCCCGGCGGTTATGCCGCCGCCTATCGGGCCTTTGCCACCGGCGATGCCGTCTATTCGGACAGCTGGCCGCAGGTGAAAGCACCGGCCTTGTTCCTGACGGGCGATGGCGACAAGAATTCAACGGCCGAAATGGCCGAAGACATGGCCAAGGCGGCACCTCAAGGAAGGGCGGTCGTCATCAGGGGCCATAGACACATGGTCAATCTCACGGCGCCGGAGGAGGTGAGTGAGGCACTGGCCGACTGGCTCACCTGGCAGCCGGCGCGATAAGGAGGAATGGGAGGAATGACGATGAGTGATCCCAACACGATTGATCCCAACACGCTGGATCCAAGAGCGCTACGCGATGCGTTCGGTGCATTCCTGACCGGTGTCACCGTGGTGACCACGTTCAATGACGAAGGTGCCCCGATCGGTTTCACCGCCAACAGTTTCACCAGTGTTTCGCTGGATCCGCCGCTGCTTCTGGTCTGCCTGGCGAAGACATCACGCAATTACCAGACGCTGATGACCACGAAGGGATTTGCGGTCAACATTCTCTCCGAAGACCAGAAGGATGTTTCGAACACTTTTGCCCGCCCGGTGGAAGATCGTTTTGCCGCCGTCGACTGGCAGAAGGGGCCGTTCGGTTCGCCCGTATTTTCCGACGTCGCCGCGTGGTTCGACTGTTCGGCACATGAACGCGTCGATGCCGGCGACCATGTCATCCTGATCGGCAGGATCGAAGGTTTCGAAAATTCTGGCAAGACCGGTCTCGGTTATGCACGAGGCGGATATTTCACGCCGGCGCTCACCGAAAAGAACCTGCTCGCCAATGTCGAGGGCAGCCTGTCCGTTGGCGCCGTTGCCGAGCGGGCCGGCGAGATCCTGCTGGTGCCGGATGCGAATGGCGGCTGGACGCTTCCTTTCGTCGACAAGGCCGAAAGCGAAGGCATGGAGGCGCTCGAGCCACAATTCACCGCGGAGATCGGCCTCTCGATCCAGACCGGCCTGCTTTATTCCATCTACGAAGACACCAAGGCCGGGCGCCAGCACATCGTCTATCGCGCCGCTTTAGGTGAGGGTGCGCCGAAAATCGGCCAGATGTTCCCACTCCAGCAACTGCCACTCGAAAAGATCTCGGATTCTGCCGTTCGCGAGACGGTGAAGCGTTACGCCCAGGAAAGCACGCTTGGCAATTTCGGCATCTATTTCGGCAATCAGGAAAAGGGCCGCGTTCACGCCGTGGCCAAAAAAGGGTGACCCCATGAAGTTCTCGCTTTTCGTTCATATGGAACGGCTGAATGCCAGCCAGAACCATGAGGAACTCTACGAAGAGTTCATCAAGCTCTGCGAGATTGCCGACAAGGGTGGCATGCATGCCATCTGGACCGGCGAACACCACGGCATGGAATTCACCATTGCGCCGAACCCGTTCGTCAATCTTGCCGACCTCGCCGCACGCTTCAAGAATGTGCGTCTCGGCACCGGCACGGTGATCGCCCCCTTCTGGCATCCGATCAAGCTGGCCGGTGAAGCGGCGATGACCGATCTCATCAGCAGTGGTCGTCTCGATCTCGGCATTGCTCGTGGTGCCTACAGTTTCGAATACGAGCGCCTTTTGCCGGGTCTCGACCCATGGGGCGCCGGCCAGCGCATGCGCGAACTGATCCCGGCCATCAAGGGCATCTGGGAAGGCGATTACGCCCATGATGGCGAGTTCTGGAAATTCCCGGCGACAACCTCTGCGCCCAAGCCGGTGCAAAAGCCGCATCCGCCGATCTGGGTAGCGGCGCGTGACCCGAACAGCCACGAATTCGCGGTCGCCAATGGCTGCAACGTGCAGTGTACGCCGCTTGCCAATGGCGAGGCCGAGATTGCCAGCCTGATGGAACGTTTCGATGCGGCCTGCGAAAAGGCGCCGGACGTGAAGCGTCCGAAAATCATGCTGCTGCAGCACACCTATGTCGGATCTGACGAGGCTGATATTGCCACAGCTGCAAAGGAAATCAGCACTTACTACAATTACTTCTTCGCCTGGTTCAAGAACGAACGCCCGATCAGCCAGGGCCTGATCCAGAACCTCACCGAAGAGGAACTGGCGGCCAACCCGAACCTTGCACCCGAAAAGATGATCACCAACATGCCGATCGGCACTGCGGCAACCGTCATTGATCGCCTGAAGGTTTACGAACAACAGGGTTGGGACGAATATTCGTTCTGGATCGATACCGGCATGAGTTTCGAGCGCAAGAAGGCGTCGCTCGAGCGCTTTATCGCCGACGTCATGCCAGCATTCCGGTGAGGCTGAGATGCACGATTTTCAACAATATATAGATGGTGTTTTCGAAGATGGCTCTGCCCGCTTCGACAGCATAGATCCCTCGACCGGCAAGGTCTGGGCTTCCATGCCGGAAGCCCGCGAGACGGACGTTGACCGTGCCGTGAAGGCTGCCGAGCAAGCCTTGTGGAATGGCGAGTGGCCCGCGCTGACGGCGTCCGCCCGCGGAAAACTTCTCTACAAACTTGCGGACCTTGTGCAGGCCAACGCCCAGCGTCTTGCCGGGCTGGAAACCCGCGATACCGGCAAGATCATCCGCGAGACCTCGGCGCAGATCGCTTATGTCGCCGACTACTATCGTTATTATGCCGGCCTTGCCGACAAGATCGAAGGCTCGACGCTTTCGATCGACAAGGCCGAGATGGATGTCTGGACGCGGCGTGAGCCCGTCGGTGTCGTTGCCGCCATCGTGCCGTGGAACAGCCAGCTGTTTCTGTCTGCCGTGAAAATCGGACCGGCGCTCGCGGCCGGCTGCACGCTGGTGGTCAAGGCGTCCGAAGATGGTCCGGCGCCGATGCTGGAATTCGCCCGTCTCGTGCATGAAGCCGGTTTCCCCAAAGGGGTGCTGAACGTCATTACAGGTTTCGGCCCGTCCTGCGGCAGCGCGCTCACCCGTCATCCGGGCGTCGCCCATATTGCCTTTACCGGTGGCCCGGTGACGGCAAAACATGTGGTTATCAATTCGGCAGAAAACCTTGCCAGCACTTCGCTGGAACTCGGCGGCAAGTCGCCGTTCATCGTATTCGCCGACGCGGATCTTGAAAGCGCCGCCAATGCGCAGGTCGCCGGCATTTTTGCCGCCACCGGCCAGAGTTGCGTTGCCGGTTCGCGTCTCATCGTCGAGCACTCGGTCAAGGATCAGTTCATCGCGCTTCTGAAGGCGAAGGCCGAAGCGATCCGCATCGGTACACCGCTGGAAATGGCGACGGAAGTCGGGCCGCTCTGCACGAAGCGCCAGCGTGACCACGTCGAGCAGGTCGTTTCCGCATCGGTCAATGCCGGCGCGAAGATTGTCACTGGTGGCCGTGCAGGTGAGGGCGACGGTTTCTATTACCTGCCGACCATTCTCGATTGCGACGGTGTCAATTCGCCGTCGGTCGAAACAGAACTGTTTGGTCCGGTGCTTTCGGTCGTGTCCTTTACGTCCGAGGATGAAGCGGTCGCTTTGGCCAATGATACCCGCTACGGCCTTGCCTCCGGCGTGTTCACCCGGAACCTGACGCGGGCGCATCGCATGGTAAAACGCATCCGTGCCGGCATCGTCTGGATCAACACCTATCGCGCCGTGTCGCCGATTGCGCCATTCGGCGGTTATGGCCAGTCCGGTCATGGTCGTGAAGGTGGCCTTGCCGCCGCGCTCGATTTCACACGCACCAAGACAGTGTGGCTAAGAACATCCGACGAGCCGTTCCCCGACCCCTTTGTGATGCGGTGAGCGCCATGTTCTACGAGATCAGAACCTATCGGCTGAAGAACGGTGCCATCCCCGAATACCTGAAGGTGGTCGGCGAGATCGGTATCACCATTCAGGAAAAACATCTCGGTAATCTTGTCGGATATTTTTCCTCGGAAATCGGACCGATCAATGAGATCGTCCACATCTGGGGTTTCGAGAGCCTCGATGATCGCCAGGCCCGGCGCGCCCGGCTGGCAGCTGACCCGGAATGGCAGGCCTTTTTACCAAAAATACGCGATCTGATCGTCACCGCCGACAACAAGATCATGTCGCCCGCAGCATTCTCGCCTCTGGGCGGCACAACGCCGGTCTAGAGACAAAACACCCATTCGCAGATCACGGTTTTTCTCAGGGAGGAGAAAACATGAAAAAGCAGACGATCATCGCAGTTCTCGCCGCCACCGTTGCCTTCGCCGGACAGGCTTATGCCGCCGACATGGTATTCACCAGCTGGGGCGGCACCACGCAGGATGCGCAAAAACAGCATTGGGCTGACACTTTCAGTGCTGAAGGTGGCGTCAACGTGACCCAGGACGGCCCGACCGACTACGGCAAGCTGAAGGCCATGGTGGAATCCAAGAACGTTGCCTGGGACGTCGTAGACGTTGAAGGCGACTATGCGGTTCAGGCCGGCAATGCGGGCCTTCTGGAGAAGCTGGACTTCTCCATCATTGACAAGACGAAACTCGATCCGCGTTTCGTGACCGATTATTCGGTCGGCAGCTTCTATTATTCCTTCGTCATCGGCTGCAACAAGGATGCTGTCGATGCCTGCCCGCAAAGCTGGGCCGATCTTTTCGATCTGGCAAAGTTCCCCGGCAAGCGCACCTTCTACAAATGGTCGGCTCCGGGCGTGATCGAAGCAGCACTGCTGGCCGACGGCGTGCCGGCCGACAAGCTTTATCCGCTCGATCTCGATCGCGCCTTCAAGAAGCTCGATACCATCAAGTCGGAAATCGTCTGGTGGGATAGCGGTGCGCAGTCGCAGCAGCTGCTGGCATCGGCCGAAGCGCCGTTCGGCTCCTTCTGGAACGGTCGCCTGACGGCACTTGCCCAGACCGGCGTCACGGTCGAGACATCCTGGACCAACAACATCACCGCTGCCGATGCGCTCGTCGTTCCCAAGGGCACGAAGAACAAGGAAGCGGCAATGAAGTTCATCGCCAATGCCACCAGCGACAAGGCACAGGCCGAATTCGCAACGATGACCGGTTACGCGCCGATCAATACGGACTCGCCAAAGCTGATGGATGAGGACCTGCGCAAGACGCTGCCCGACCAGCAGGCCGAAACCCAGGTCAATGCCGACATGAGCTACTGGGCAGCGCACCGCGACGAGATCGGCACCCGCTGGTACGCCTGGCAGGCCAAATAATTTCACCTGAAGACAAGTGTGACACGGGCCGGTCGTGCCGGCCCGTGAAGTCCCTAAGGGAACCGGGAGGTTTGTAATGGTTCTGTCGGCAACGACTGACGGTGGAGAGCGAAAGATCAGGCGCAACGGCAGTTTCGGCTATGTCGTGCCGGCTTTGCTGCTCATCGCGTTTTTCTTTATCATTCCCGTTCTCATGCTGCTGATGCGCAGCGTGCTCGAACCCACGCCCGGTCTCCAGAATTATCAGGAGCTTCTCGGCTCCACGACCTATCTGCGGGTGTTTTTGAACACGTTCACGGTTGCCGGTCTGGTCACCGTGGTGGCGGTGGTGATCGGTTTTCCGGTGGCATGGCTGCTCGCCATCATGCCCGATAAATGGTCGCGGCTGGTGATGGCGATCATCGTGCTGTCCATGTGGACCAACCTTCTCGCCCGTACCTATGCCTGGATGGTGCTTCTGCAGCGCACCGGCGTCGTCAACAAGATGCTGATGAGCCTTGGCATCATCGACAAGCCCTTGGCGCTGGTGAACAATCTCGTCGGTGTGACCATCGGCATGACCTATATCATGCTGCCTTTCGTCATCCTGCCGCTGATCGGCATATTGAAGGCGATCGATCCGGCCATCCTGCGCGCGGCGGCCCTCTGTGGCGCCAACAAGCGCCAGTGTTTCACCCGTGTTCTGCTGCCACTGTCGCTGCCGGGCATCGCGTCCGGCGCGCTGATGGTGTTCGTCATGTCGCTTGGTTATTACGTCACGCCGGCCCTTCTCGGCGGCACATCAAACATGATGCTGGCCGAACTCGTGGCGCAATTCGTGCAGTCGCTGGTCAACTGGGGCATGGGTGGTGCTGCCGCGCTCGTTCTCCTGCTGGTGACCATGGTGCTTTACGCCATCCAGCTCAAATTCCTGAACCCCAATCGGGCGAGGTAACAATCATGCTGCTCGATTTCGATAAGCTCGGCGGTTTGAAGCCGTTCCTGATCGGCCTTACGGCTCTGGTCTGTCTGTTCCTGATCCTGCCGATCGTCTTCATCGCGGCGCTCTCCTTCGGTTCGTCGCAATGGCTGATCTTTCCGCCGCCGTCCTGGACGTTCAAATGGTACCAGATGCTGTTTGCCGATCCGCGCTGGCTGTGGTCGGCTTTGACCAGCCTGAAGATCGCCGCCATCGTCACGGTTCTCTCCGTCATCCTCGGTTTTCTCGCAGCGCTTGGCCTTAATCGCGGCAGTTTTGCCGGACGTGAAGCCCTGCGTGCCCTGTTCCTCACTCCGATGATCCTCCCCGTCGTGGTGCTCGCCGTCGCCCTTTACGCGCTGTTTCTGCAGCTCGGACTGGCGGGCACCACGGTAGGATTCATCATCGCGCATCTGCTGATCGCGCTGCCGTTCTCGATCATCTCGATCGGCAATGCGCTGGAAGGTTTCGACAAATCGATCGAGGATGCGGCCATCCTGTGTGGTGCAAGCCCGTGGGAAGCACGCATAAGGGTGACGGTGCCCGCCGTCAGCCACGGCATCTTCGCCGCCGCGATCTTCTCCTTCCTCGCCTCGTGGGATGAGGTCGTTCTCGCCATCTTCATGGCCAGCCCGACGCTGCAGACGCTGCCGGTCAAGATCTGGGCAACGCTCCGGCAGGACCTGACGCCTGTCATTGCCGCCGCCTCCACCATTCTCATTGCCTTCACCATCCTGCTGATGGTCCTGGCCGCACTCTTTCGCAAGGGACGCAAAGCATGACCCAGCCATTCCTCTCCATCCAAGGCATTCGCAAGACATATGGTCAGGTCACTGCCGTCAAGAACGTGAGCCTGGACGTTGCCAAGGGCGAGTTCATGACCTTCCTCGGGCCGTCCGGTTCGGGCAAGTCAACCACGCTCTACATTCTGGCGGGCTTTCAGGACCCGACCGACGGCGATATCTTGCTCAACGGCCAGAGCCTGCTGTCGACGCCGTCGCACAAACGCAATATCGGCATGGTCTTCCAGCGCTACACGCTGTTCCCGCATCTGACGGTTGGCGAAAACGTCGCCTTTCCGTTGCGCATCCGCCGTATCGGTCAGGCCGAAATCACTGAGCGTGTGAAAAAGGCGCTGAAGCTGGTTCGCCTCGAAGGTTTTGAAGACCGCAAGCCGGCCCTGATGTCCGGCGGTCAGCAGCAGCGTGTCGCGCTTGCCCGCGCGCTGGTCTACAATCCGCCCGTGCTGCTGATGGACGAACCGCTTTCTGCCCTCGACAAGAAGCTGCGTGAAGAGATCCAGTTCGAGATCCGCCGCATCCACCAGGAAACCGGCGTGACAATTCTCTACGTCACCCACGATCAGGAAGAAGCGCTTCGTCTTTCGGACCGTATCGCCGTGTTCAGCCAGGGCGAGATCGACCAGATCGGCACCGGTCAGGAGCTTTATGCCAATCCGGCCACACATTTCGTCGCTGGCTTTATCGGTGACAGCAATTTCATCAATGCGGAAGTGCTGTCCAGCGCCGACGGCAAGGCAAAGCTGGCTCTGCCGGGCGGCACGGTGATTGACGGTGTGCCGATGCATGCCGGCAAGGCGGGGGGCAAATCCGCTTCGCTTCTGCTGCGGCCGGAGCGCCTGTCTCTGTCGGGCATGCAGGTTGCGAACGGGCTTGCCGTGACGATCAACGATATTACTTTCCTTGGTAACAATATCGAGGTGAGCACCCAGACCGGGAATGGCGAAAGCCTGTCCGTTCGCCTGCCGTTCGGTCATGAGGCGATTTCCAGCATCAGCCGTGGCGATCAGGCATGGCTGAGTTTCGAACCGAAATCGACTCACGCTTTTGCCTGATCCCGGTGCCGAGGTTCGATCAGGTCGAACCTCGGCAACCATTGCCGCAATCAGCCCATCCAAGGAGGCCGGCGCCATGGCCCTGTCCGACACACTTCTCGCGAAACTGAAAGATCCGTCACTTGCCACCGACAAGGCCCTGATTGCAGGCGAATGGTGCTCGGAAGGTGAGGGTGGTGCAACATTCGAGGTCACCAATCCCTCGACCGGCGACGTGATCGCCACGCTTCCGGATATGACGCGCACCGACGCGGCACGTGCGATTGATGCTGCCCACAAGGCGCAAAAACTCTGGGCAAAAAAGACCGGCAAGGAACGCGCTGCCGTTCTGCGAAAACTCTATGACCTGATGGTCGCCAATGCCGATGATCTGGCCGCAATCCTCACCATGGAAATGGGCAAGCCGCTGGCCGAGGCCAAGGGCGAAATCCTCTATGGCGCATCCTATGTCGAATGGTTCGGCGAAGAAGCCAAGCGTGTTTATGGCGATACAATCCCCGGCCACCAGCAGGACAAGCGCATCATCGTGCTGAAACAGCCGATTGGCGTTGTCGCCTCTATCACGCCGTGGAATTTTCCCAATGCCATGCTGGCTCGAAAATTTGCGCCGGCCGTGGCCGCCGGCTGCACCATGGTGTCGAAGCCCGCTGCCGAAACACCGCTTTCGGCTTTGGCTCTGGCAGTTCTGGCCGAGCGTGCCGGGTTGCCGGCCGGGGTCTTCAACGTCGTCACTTCGAAAAAATCCGCCGATATCGGGCTGGAATTCACGGAAAACGAGAAGGTTCGCAAACTGACCTTCACCGGGTCGACTGGCGTCGGAAAAATCCTGATGCGTCAGGGCGCCGAGCAGATCATGAAGCTCGGTCTGGAACTCGGCGGCAATGCCCCCTTCATCGTGTTCGATGAAGCCGATCTCGATGCCGCCGTCGAAGGCGCGATGATTTCGAAATATCGCAATAACGGGCAGACCTGCGTCTGCGCCAACCGGCTTTACGTGCAGGCGGGTGTCTATGATGCATTTGCCGAAAAGCTGGCTGCCAAAGTCTCGGCAATGAAGGTCGGAGACGGGTTCGAGGAAGGCGTCGTTGCCGGGCCGTTGATCACCGAAAAGGCTATCGAAAAGGTCGAGGAGCACATTGCCGACGCTCTCGAGAAGGGCGGCGTCGTTGCCGTGGGCGGCAAACGCGATGTGCGCGGCGGCCTGTTCTTCCAGCCGACCATTTTGACCGGCGTCACGTCAGCCATGAAGGTTGCGAGGGAGGAAACATTCGGGCCGGTCGCACCGCTCTTCCGTTTCGAGACGGAAGATGAGGTCATCGAGATGGCCAACGATACCGAGTTCGGCCTCGCCTCCTATTTTTACGCCAAGGATCTTTCCCGCGTGTTCCGGGTGGCAGAGGCTCTGGAATACGGCATGGTCGGCATCAATACCGGTTTCATATCGACCGAGGTCGCGCCCTTCGGTGGCATCAAGCAATCCGGCCAGGGACGTGAAGGTTCCAAATACGGCATCGAGGATTACGTCGAGGTCAAATACCTCTGCCTGCAAATCGACTAGACGTCCTTGCCTTCATGTCGGTTTTGCTTGGCACTGGCGACTGAAAATGACGATAGGGCCGGTGGCAACTGGAGTTTCCGGCTCATGCATCCAGTTGCCACAGCTGGCGTCCCGTATTGCAGAAGAACGGGTCTTGGCGGTTCCATGCCATCAGGGAGTTGCCCAATCAAAATACAGGCATGGCGCGCTGATGACTGCGCCGAACAACATGACCATGCCCAGCGGGCAACCCATTTCAGCGGGAATCTCTGACGTGCTTGCGTTTCGGGGTGTAGAACATCTCGATGTAGTCGAACACATCCCGGCGCACTTCCTCGCGTGACCTGCGAACCCTGTTCCGAATGAAACAGCACCTTTCGTTTTCGGCCGCATGATCCCCTCGGCCTCGTCGTTGCCCTTGGTGTTGGAAGCCGCAAATTTCCTCTTCCATTCATACAGGGAATGCTGGCTGACGCCGAGGCGCTGGGAAACTCAGCCACCGGAAAGAAGGCCTCTGCAAATCTCGGGGCTATTCACTGCGCAGGTCTGAGGACTGGCCATCGTATGCTTCGGATATTCCCGGAAAAAGGCCGGATGCCGTGGTTTCTGCACGTCCTCTGCCTCGTGCATCACAATCGCGGGCGTGGTTCGGACCCTATCAAGACCTGCTGTGCCGCCCATCCACCAAGGCCTTCCATACAAACTTCGTCTGACCCCATCATCCCAATGCCTATGATACCACGTTGAAGGTGACAGTGGATCGTTCGATCACGTGTCCGGAGCGTGCAGTGCAAATATGGACCGGGTAATGGATCTCGCAAAAATAGAAACGCTGATAGATTTTGTCGGTCGATCCAATATCTCTCAGCTCATCGTTACCGAGAAAGATACAACCGTACGGATCCTTCGCGACAGTGTGAATGACGCTCATCTGTCAACGCGCAAGGACGTCGACGCGCCAGTGCCGGATGCTGAAGCGTCAACAGGTGGATCAGTCAAAGGCTTGGTCGTTGAAGCGCCCATATTCGGTGTCCTGCATCTCGCTCCCGCGCCCGGGGATCCACCTTTCGTCGCTATCGGTGACGAGATAGTCGAGGGCCAGACACTGTTCATCATCGAGGCAATGAAGGTGTTCAACAAGATCGTCGCGCCGCGCGCCGGCAAGATCACGCGCCTGACGGATGTGAACGGTGCAGAGGTCGAGGTTGGGGACATGCTGGCGGAGATCGCATGATGCAGTCACATCAGCGTTTCGATACGGTTCTGATTGCCAATCGTGGTGAAATCGCCTTGCGCGTGGTGCGCGCCTGCCGCGAGATGGGCCTGAAGGCTGTTGTCGTCTGTTCGGAAGCGGATCGCGATTCCGCCTATGCCAGAAGCGCGGATCAATCGATCTGCATCGGCCCGTCTACTGTCTCGAAAAGCTATCTGAACCAGAACGCGATCCTTCTGGCGGCGCGCCTCACCGGCGCCGGTGCCGTTCATCCGGGTTATGGATTTCTTTCGGAAAACACCCGCTTCTCAGCGGCGGTGGAAGCGGCAGGTCTGACCTTCATCGGGCCGGATGCCAATGCCATTGCCACGATGGGCGACAAGATTGCCGCCAAGAGTGCCATGGTGGCGGCGGGTGTGCCCTGTGTGCCGGGGCCGGATACGGAACTTGCCTCCGAACCGCAAGCGATCCGTAAGACCGCTGCCGACATCGGTTACCCGGTGATCGTCAAGGCAGCCGGCGGCGGCGGTGGGCGCGGGATGCGCGTGGTGCTGGATGAGGCCGAGCTTCTGCAGGCTGTGGCGCTGACACGCGAGGAGGCGCGCAAGGCTTTTGGAACGCCGGCACTCTACATGGAGAAGTTTCTCCAGCATCCGCGTCATATCGAAATCCAGGTTCTCTGCGACACGCATGGCAATGCCGTCTGGCTTGGTCATCGTGACTGCTCGATGCAGCGTCGCCATCAGAAAGTGGTCGAAGAAGCGCCGGCTCCCGGCATCTCCGATGTACTGATCGGCCCGGTGGGTGCTGCCTGCGTCAAGGCGTGCAAGCAGATCGGATATCGCGGTGTCGGCACATTCGAATTTCTCTATGAGGACGGCGCTTTCTATTTCATCGAGATGAATACCCGACTGCAGGTTGAGCATCCGGTCACCGAGGAAACAAGCGGCGTCGATATCGTCCAACAGCAATTGCGCGTGGCGCAGGGCGAAACGTTGTCGATGGAGCAGGGCAACGTCACCTGCATCGGCCATGCCATCGAATGCCGCATCAATGCCGAGGACCCTGCGACCTTCATGCCCTCGGCCGGCGTCATCACGGCACTTGAACTGCCTGAGGGTGAGGGGGTTCGCGTCGATACCCATGTCGAGGCCGGCTACAAGGTCTCGCCCTATTACGACTCCCTGATTGCAAAGCTGATCGTCCATGGTCGCGACCGGACCGATGCCATGCAGCGGATGCGGGCGGCTTTGGCCTCCTTCAAGCTGGAAGGTATCGCCACCAATCTGCCGCTGCTGCGTGAACTGTTCGAAGATGCGGCCTTCGCCGAGGGCGAAACGGATATTCATTACCTCGAAAAATGGTTGAAGACACGGGGGGCAGCATGACCAAGCCGGATTTGAGCGACCCCGCCATCATCGAGCGGCTTGCTGCAGCCCTTGAAGCGGCCGGTGTCGATGGAATCGAGATCACCCGCCCCGACCAGAGCCTGCTGATCCGCGTTGCGAAATCGGCCAACGGGCCTGTGCGCCAATTCTCTTCCGGCAAACCGGATGCGGCGGCAAGGCCGGCGGTCGTCAAGTCGCCGATGGCCGGTGAATTCTGGCCTTCCGATCCGTCCCGCAGCGGCGCGTCAGCGTCCTCGACGGCAGGCGACACGGTCGGCTTCCTGCGGGTCGGTCCGATCCTGCTGCCGATTGCAGCCGGTCCGTCGAAGCGCCTGCGTCGCCACCTCGTTGAACCCGGAACGGTCGTCGGCTTCGGCGATCCGATTGCAGAATTCGAGCCAGAAGCATGAGTGCCTCAGCCGCAAAGATCATCCAGCCTGTTGAAGCGATCGTGCTTGACCGCAATGGTGCCCGCGTTTCCCCGATCGGCTCGCGCGCCTTTCTTCTCGAGGCGACCGGAGATTTCGATCTGGCCGCGCAGCGGCGGATCTGGGCCCTGTCCCGTGCCGTGGAACTGTGGAGCGAGACGCTCGAAATCGTGCCCGGCATGACCAACCTTCTCGTCGTGCTGAAGGTGACGCCCGAGGATCCGGAAATTTTGGCCCTGCGCCTGCTGGAGGCTTGGGAACAGGCCGAGACCATTGATCTTGCCGGAAGGATGATTGAGATTTCCGTCACCTATGGCGGAGAACATGCCACCGATCTCGCCGCACTTTGTGACCGTTCAGGCCTGTCAGACCGTGAAGTGATCCGTATTCACTACGAAGGGACTTACCGGGTCTTCGCACTCGGTAGTGCTCCGGGTTTCGGTTACCTCCACGGCCTTGACCCGCGCATCTACATGCCGCGCAAGACGGTGCCTTCGCTTAACATGGAGAGAGGCTGCGTCACCATCGGCGGCATGCAGACGGGTGTGGCCGTCCTGACCGGGCCAAACGGTTGGAATTCGATCGGTTTTGCAAAATTGCAGATGTTCGACCCGATGTCCTCCACACCGGCCGTCATGGCTCCGGGAGATACGGTGCGTTTCGTGCCAGCGAGCATAGAGCTATGATAGATATCATCCACACAGGACCGTTCAACACGGTGCAGGACCTTGGCCGGCCCGGGTTTCGCAATATCGGTGTCACCACCAGTGGCGCGATGGACCCCTTGGCGCTCAAGATCGGCAACAGCATGCTCGGTAACGAGACCGGCGCGGCCGCGATTGAAATCCAGATCTATCCGTTCAAGCTTCGTTTTTCGAAGGCGACCGCTTTTGTCGTCACAGGCGCCGACTGCGGGGCTTCTCTCGACGGGCGGACGGTTCAGCCCTGGTGCGCTCTATCGGTCGAGGCCGGGCAGGTGCTGGAGCTCGGCCAGCCGCGCGTCGGCACGCGTGCCTACATCTGCATTGCCGGCGGTATCGATGTGGCACCGGTCATGGGTTCGCGCAGCACCTCGCTTCGCGGTGCTTTCGGCGGCAGAGAGGGACGTCATCTGATCACGGGTGACACCCTGCAAACGGGTGAGGTTTCAAGTCCCCTTGACCTTCCCGCCACAGGCCTCTCTGTCGTCGATCCGGCCTATGCGCTTGCCGACTTCTATCCCGCCCATGAAGACGGTGCACTTGTCATTCGCGCCATTCCAGCGGGGGAATATGGGTTGTTCGGTACGGATGCCGAGCGTTTTTGGTCGCAGGCATGGAAGATTTCCACCCAGAGTGATCGCACCGGGTATCGGTTGACGGGGGAACCGATCAAGCCGACGACACCGGTCGAGATGCGTTCACATGGTGTTGTCTCCGGCGTCGTGCAGGTGCCTCCCAGCGGTGAACCGATCATCCAGATGGCCGATGCCAACACGGCGGGCGGTTATCCCAAGATCGCAGGGGTGATCGAGGCCGACCTGTGGCGGCTCGGGCAGGCGCGTATCGGCAGCCGTTTGCGTTTTGTCCGTGTGACGCATGCCGAGGCAGCAGGGATCGAGAGGGCCGTAGCCGGTTTTATCGACGACGTCGGCAGGACCTCGCGCATGGTTTGCCGCGCATTGCAGACGATGAATTGAGGGAAAAAGGAATGAAGATCGATCTGAATTCCGACATGGGCGAGGGGTTCGGCCCCTATAGCCTGTGCGATGACGAGGCGATGATGAAGGTCGTATCCTCGGCCAATATCGCCTGCGGTTTCCATGGCGGCGATCCGGACACCATGGCCCGCATGGTGCGCCTTGCCAAGGCGAACGGCGTCGGCATCGGTGCTCACCCCGGTCTGCCGGATCGCGCCGGTTTCGGGCGTCGCGAAATTCCCTATTCCAACGATGAATTGCGCCAGCAGATGCTCTATCAATTGGGAGCGCTGAAGGCGATTGCCGCCAGCGAAGGCCAGCGTGTCGCGCATTTCAGCTTCCACGCGGCCATGGGCAACATGGTCAACCGCGACCCGAAACTGGCCGACCTGATGATGGATGCCATCCGCGCCGTCGATCCCGAACTGATCATCTTTGCCATGCCCGGCAGCGAGATCGAAGCTGCCGCCAGGCGCGCCTCGCTCAAGACCCTGCTGCTGTTCCTGGCGGACCGTGCCTATGACGCACAGGGGCGTCTCGTCGCGCGGGGATTGCCGGGCGCGCTGGTCAAGGATGAGGTGGCGGTGCGTGCCCGTGTGCGCCAGTTCCTCGTCGATCGAACCGTTGCGACGATTGACGGCGTAACCATCGCCATGCCGGCAAAGTCCATTCTCGTTCACAGTGATACGCCGGGTTCGCTCGAACTGGCGCGGATCGTTCGCAGCGAAATCGAGGTCGCCGGCGGCACGCTCGCACCTGCGTCGCAGGTTGCCGGCTGACGCCGCAGCTTTTCCCATTCCACCCAGAATTCAAAACCGGAAGACCAGATCATGCCCGCCATCGCCGACCGTTTGAAAAACGTCTCCATCTCCGCTTCCGCTGCGATGACGCAGCGTGCGCGCGAACTTGCCGCCCAGGGCATCAAGGTTGTCAGCCTGTCCTCGGGCGAGCCGGATTTCCCGACGCCTCCGCATGCCATCGAAGCTGCGTATGCCGCCGCACTCGCCGGTGACACGAAATACCCGACCATGGACGGCACGCCGGCCATGAAGGCGGCGATCATCCGCAAGTTCAAACGCGAAAACAACCTGA
Source organism: Neorhizobium huautlense (assembly GCF_030811685.1). Lineage (GTDB taxonomy): Bacteria > Pseudomonadota > Alphaproteobacteria > Rhizobiales > Rhizobiaceae > Neorhizobium > Neorhizobium huautlense_A. The sequence goes on from NZ_JAUSRF010000003.1 coordinate 72,485, forward strand.
CCTATGAGCCGAACCAGATCGTCGTTTCGGGCGGCGGCAAGCAGGTTATCTTCAATGCCGTTTTGGCCACCTGCAATCCGGGCGATGAAGTCGTCATTCCGGCGCCGTCCTGGGTCAGTTATGCCGATATCGTGAAATTTGCCGGCGGCGTGCCGGTATCGGTGCCGTGCCCGGAAAACGCCGGTTTCAAGCTGCGCGCCGAGGATCTCGAAGCGGCGATCACCCCGCGCACCAAGTGGCTGTTCCTGAATTTCCCGAATAACCCGACGGGTGCGGCCTGCTCGCGCGCGGAAATGGCAGCAATTGCCGAGGTCATGCTGCGCCATCCGCATGTGTGGATCCTGACAGACGATATCTACGAACACCTCGTCTATGACGGTTTCGAATTCTGCACGATCGCCGAGGTCGAGCCGCGCCTTTATGATCGCGTGCTGACCATGAATGGCGTGTCCAAGGCCTATGCCATGACCGGCTGGCGCCTGGGCTATTGCGGCGGTCCGAAAGACCTCATCGCCGCGATCAGCAATGTCAACGGCCAGAACAGCGGCGGTACTTCGACCCTGACGCAGGCCGCTGCCGTTGCCGCGCTGGATGGTCCGCAGGATCTGCTGAAGGAACGTTCATCGATTTACAAGACCCGTCGCGACTACGTGCTTGGTCGTCTTGCCGAAATCGAAGGCTTGCGCGCCCACAAGCCGGAAGGCGCATTCTACATTTTCCCGAACATGTCCGAACTGATCGGCAAGACCACCAAGGGCGGCCGCAAGATCGAGACCGATGTCGATTTCGTCATGGGACTGGTCGAGGAACACCATGTCGCCACCGTGCAGGGGGCGGCCTACGGCATGAGCCCGTATTTCCGTATTTCCTACGCGACGAGCATGGAAATGCTGGAAGAGGGCTGCAACCGCATTGCCCAGTACTGCAAGGACATGAAGTAAGCGGCTTTGATACCTGCCGTGACGGTCAGGCCTTCAGCCTGGCCGTCAACTCGACGAGAATATCCCTGACCGCGACGGCCGGCTGCGATAGCGGCGTCTGATCGGAAACGCAGAGCGACAAGGTTTCCTCGATCCTCGGGGAAACAAGCCGGCAAACCAGATTTTCTCCGGATTCGGCAATCAGCCGATCGGCAATTGCCTTGGGCATGATCGTCGCCCCAAGGCCACGATCGACGGAACGGCTGAGTGTTCTGACGATCTCCACTTCCGCCACCACTTTCAGCTCGACCTTGCTGCGTGAAAACGCGGTGTCGACCGCACGACGCACGAAATTGTAGGCTGGCGGCATCAGGAACGGCAGCCCGTCGAGCGCCGTCACCGGCACCGGCGCGTCGCCTGCTTCGATTGCAAAATCCGGATGTGCGACGACAAAAAACTCTTCCTTCAACAGCGGTTCGAAACGCACGCCCTTGATCGGACCAACACCGTGAATGAGCGCCATTTCGAGGCGGCCGTTCATGATCATCTGGCTATAGGTCTGGCCGACACTTTCGGTCAGGTGCAGCAGGATGCCCGGATGGCGTTTTCGCGTTTCCGCCAGAAGCTCGACTGAAAGAGTTGCAGCACTGCTGAATGGTACCAGACCGACAGACACGCGGCCGGCCAGTGACTTGCCCGCCGTTGCAACATCGGACTGTGCCTGCTCCATCTGCCGCAGGATGATCTGCGCGTGGCGATAGACTGCCTGGCCGGCATCGGTCATCGTCACGCCCTGCTGGCTGCGGATCAGCAGCTTCTGCCCGAAATGATCTTCGAGCGCTGCCAGCTGCTGGCTGAGCGCCGGTTGGGCAAGGTGAAGGATGTCGGCGGCGCGCGTAATGCTGCCGCTATCGACGATGACGATGAAGGATTTGAGGCGCCGGATATCCATTGTGGTCGATGCTGCCTGTGTTGTTGCCGCCTATTCGGACGCTTGCTGGAGGTTTACCAGCAGTCCTTTGGCGCATGAAGAGAGAACCTAGCTGATTGATTTGTAACGCGCAAATCACGCCTGCTGCAACATGCGTGCCTCTCCATAACGCTTCCTTATTAGCCCAAAACTAATCGGTCTTAGGCAAGTGAAAAAAGCTTCGCTAGTCTCATCTCAACAAAGGGGATCTGAATGCCGTTTTCCGATTACAAGACCGCTCTTGTCACTGGTGCCTCCTCGGGAATTGGCGCTGCTGTCGTGGAAAGACTGTGCCGCGAAGGCCTGGAGGTCTATGCGGTTGCCCGCAGTGCCGAGCCGCTGCGCGAACTTTCCGAACGCACCGGCTGCATCGCTCACGCGGTTGACGTGACCAACAGGGAAGCGCTCGCCGAACTGACCGGCCGCGTGGCATTCGACATTCTCATCAATAATGCCGGCGTCGATCGTCCGAAGAAATTCCTCGAAGCGGAAGAGGGCGATATCGATCTGCTGATCGACGTCAACCTGCGTGCCGTCCTGCACCTCTGCCGCATGGTCGTGCCGGGCATGGCAGAGCGTGATCGCGGTCACGTCATCAACATTTCCTCGATTGCCGGCAATTATAATTTCGGCGGCAACTCGACCTATCATGCCGTAAAGGCCGGCGTTGCAATGCTGTCGAACCAGTTGCGCATCGACACTTTTGGCAAGCGCGTGCGGGTAACGGAGATCTGCCCCGGCCGCGTCGCGACCGATATATTCAACCACGTCCACGGCAACGACCCGTCCATCCGCGAGCGCTTCATCGATGGTTTCGAATTGCCGCAGGCCTCCGATATCGCCGATGCGATCGCCTTCGCGATTGCCGCGCCCGTCGCAGTGAATATCGGCCATATGGAAATCACCCCGACGCTTCAGGTCATGGGCGGCCTGCAGACGGCCAAGCCGCAGACCCCTGCCGCCAGTTCCGAAGGGACCAAGCGGTGAGCGGGTTTGATCTTTCTGCAATCCTGACCAACCCGGAATACATCTCGATGCTCCTGCACGGCATCGAGATGACCTTCATCATCTATATCGGTTCATGGACGCTGGCGATGACGTTGGCCATCCTTCTCCTTGCGCTGCGCGTCTCGCCACTGCGCATCGGTGAGCCGATCGTAGCGGCCTATGTTTCGTATCATCGCAATGTGCCGACACTGGTTCAGTTGATGCTCTGGTATTTCGGCATTTTCACGCTGATGCCGCAGGGCCTGTCGGACTGGCTGGCAAACAACAATGCCGAAGCGATTTTTGCAGTCATCGGTCTTGGCCTGTGTCAGGCTGCCTATTTCAGCGAAGACCTTCGTTCCGGTCTGCGCTCGGTCAGCCCCGGGCAGATGGAGGCGGCACAGGCGCTTGGCCACGGTTACGCCTCGGCGATGCGTTTCGTGATCATGCCGCAGGGCGTGCGCAATGCGCTGCCACCGCTGATCAATCACAGTGTTTCGCTGTTCAAGAACAGCAGTCTTGCCATCGTCATCGGTGCGCCTGAACTGACCCATGCCGTCAAGGAAATCGAAAACATCAGTTTCCGCACCTTCGAAATCTACATGATCGGCACCGTCACCTATCTGTTCTTCTCGCTCATCATCATGGGTATCGGAGCCTATATCGCCATGCGAGCCGATCCGGCGCGGAGGGCACGCGCATGATCCACGATTTTATCGCCATCATTCAGGATTACTGGCTGCTTCTTCTGATCGGCCAATACCCGAACGGCCCGCTCGGCGGTCTCGCCAACACGCTCATCCTCTCGGCCCTGGCCATCGCTTTTGCCTTCCCGGTCAGCATCCTGATGGCGCTCGCCCGCCTGTCTAAATGGTGGTTCCTGCGCTGGCCGATGACCGCGCTGGTCTATGTCACCCGCGGCGTGCCGCTGCTGATGCTCATCCTGTGGTGCTATTTCGTCATTCCGCTCTGGACCGGTGCCGATGTGCCGAGCTTCCTGATCATGCTGGTGACGCTGGTCATCTATCAGGGCGCGTTTCTCAGCGAAGTTGTCCGCGCCGGCATTGTTTCGCTGGGGCAGGGCCAGATGGATGCGGCGCGTGCGCTCGGCCACGGTTACATGGGGGCGATGCGCTTCGTGATCCTGCCGCAGGCGCTCTACAACATGATCCCGAGCATGATCTCCACCTTCGTCTCGACGATCAAGGACACCACGCTCGGTTACGTCATCAACGTGCCCGACCTGACGTTTGCGGCAAGCCAGGTGAACAACCAGCTCCTGACGCAGCCTTTCCAGGTCTTCCTCATTCTCGCAGTGGTCTATTACATCCTCTGCTGGAGCCTGACTTATGTCGCCAACAGTGTCGAGCGACGGATCGCGCGCCGACGCGCCGGGCCGCGCAATCCACGCCTGCCGGCTGAAGCCGCGCCTCTCAAAACCATCACGGAGCAGCTATGAGCACCTCAGTTTCCGAACCGCAGGCCGCGCAGGCGATCCGCATTGCCGATGTGTGCAAGAGCTATGGCGATTATCAGGTCCTGAAGAACATCAATGCCGAAGTGGCACGTGGCGAAGTGGTGGTCATCTGCGGCCCGTCCGGCTCCGGCAAATCGACGCTGATCCGCACCGTCAACCGTCTCGAAGAGATCAACAGCGGTGGCATCAGCTTCGAGGGCCAGAATATCCACGCGGCAATGCGTTCAAGCGAACTCAACAAGCTGCGCAGCCGTATCGGCTTCGTTTTCCAGAGTTTCAACCTCTTTCCGCATCTCTCGGTCGTCGAGAACGTGTCGATGTCGCCGATCCGCGTGAAGGGCGTATCACCGGCTACCGCCCATGAAAAGGCGCTGAAACTGCTCGACCGCGTCGGTCTGGCCGACAAGGCAAATTCCTATCCCGGTCAGTTGTCCGGTGGCCAGCAGCAGCGCGTGGCGATCGCCCGTGCTCTGGCCATGGAACCGCCTGTCATGCTGTTCGACGAACCGACCAGCGCGCTCGATCCGGAAATGGTGGGTGAAGTGCTGAGCGTCATGAAAAGCCTGGCGGCCGAAGGCATGACCATGTTGTGCGTGACCCACGAAATGGGTTTTGCCCGCGATGTCGCCGATCGTATCTGGTTTATCGACGCCGGTGAAATTCTCGAAACCGCGCCTCCCGAAGAGTTTTTCAAGAATCCACGACATCCGCGCGCTCAGCGTTTCCTCGCTGATCTGCGGCACTGACTGCCTTCAACACAAAATAACAATGGAGAACAGCAAATGAACTGGAAATTCGCAACTCTCGCAGCCCTCGTCGCCAGCACCGCTGCCGTCGCGCCTGCCAAGGCAGATCAGCTTGCCGACATCCTGTCGGCCAAGAAGCTGCGCTGCGCAACCTTTGCCGACGTGCCGCCTTTCTCGGCGCCGGACCCGAAGACCCGTGAAATGGCCGGCTTCGACGTCGACCTTTGCAATGCCATCGCCAAGGAACTCGGCGTAACGGCGGAAGTAAAGCCGGTGTCGGTCGAGGCCCGCGTGCCGGAAGTCAAACTTGGCCGCGTCGATATCACCGTTGCCAACCTTGCCTATACCCAGAGCCGCGCTGAACAGATCCAGTTCAGCGATCCCTATTACCTCGCCAAGGAAATGCTGATCGTTCCGACCACGGACGAAGGCAAGGCAAAGGCGGATTATGTCGGCCAGCGCATCGCTTCGGCCAAGGGTTCGACGTCGGAAATGTCGATCAAGCTCAACAAGTCCGAGCCGCTGACCTTCCAGGATACAGCGTCCGCCTATCTCGCCGTTCAGCAGGGCAAGGCGCGCGGCATGGTCGCCAACACGATGACGACGACGAAGTTCGTCAACGAGTCGAAAAGCCGCGGCAAGGAAATGCGCATGATCGAGGAGCCGATGCTGTACCAGCCGATCGGTATCGGCATGCAGAAGGACCAGCCGGCGCTGACCGCCAAGATCAACGAAATCCTGCGCAAGCTGGACGCCGATGGCGAGATCAACAAGATCTGGGACAAGTGGCTCGGTCAGGGCACCGAATACAAGATGACCCGCACCGACAAGGTCGTCCCGCTGTCCGAACTGAAGTTCGACCCGATCCCGTAATCCAGCGGCGCATAGCGCCTCGGATTTCAATTCATCCACAATCGAAGAATTGCCGACGGCGGCAGTCTTGCCGCCGTGCGGTTCATCTATGGCCTCGAGGAGGGCCCAATGGCACATATCAAAGACATTCCGGAACGTCCTTCCAACGAGGATCTGGCAGCGCTTTCAAAATTTTCGCCCGCCACCATTCATGAGGCGCAAGGGCGTCGCGGCGCGCTGTCGTCTCGCCTGAAGCCGGTCGATTACCGCATGAAGCTTTGCGGCCCGGCCTTCACCGTGAAATCCTCGCCGCGTGACAACATCATGCTGCAGCTGGCGATCAACTACGCCAAGCCGGGCGACATCATCGTCGTTTCCGCCGGAGAGTATGAGGAAGCCGGCTCTTTCGGCGACGTGCTGGCCAATGCCTGCCTCGCAAAGGGTATCGGTGGCCTTGTGACGGATACCGGCGTGCGCGATACGCTCCAGCTTCGCGAGCTGGGCTTCCCGGTGTTCTCGCTCAGCACCTGCATCAAGGGTACCGTCAAGGAAACCATTGGTACGACCAATGACAGCATCATCGTCGGCGGTGAGATTATCAATCCCGGCGATGTCATCGTTGGCGATGCCGATGGCCTGGTTGTCGTGCGTCGGAATGAAGTGGCAGAAGTCGCGAAACTTTCGCAGGCGCGTGAAGATGCCGAGGCAGGATTTATCCAGGCTTACAAGAATGGTGCTACGGTCATCGAAGTCAGCAAGCTCGAGCCGGTCCTGAAAGCGAAGGGTCTGGTCGTCGATATCTGACGACAACACGAACCCTGATCTTCACATGTGCCGGAGGTACGAATGACTTTCCCCCTTTTTGATCTTTCGGGCCTTCGTGCGCTCGTGACTGGCTCCTCGCAGGGTATCGGTTTCGCTTTGGCGGAAGGGCTTGCGGCCCATGGCGCCGAAGTGGTGCTGAATGGCCGCGACAGGGCAAAACTCGATGCGGCGGTCAACCAGTTGACTGCCGCAGGTGCAAAAGTGTCGGCATCCGATTTCGACGTGACCGATGCCGAAGCGGTGCGCAAGGGTGTAGACGAGATCGAAACCCGCATCGGGCCGATCGATATCCTCGTCAACAATGCCGGCATGCAGTTCCGCACCCCGCTTGAGGATTTTCCGGTCGACCGCTGGGAGCAGTTGCTGAAGACCAATGTCTCCAGCGTGTTTTACGTCGGCCAAGCGGTTGCGAAACACATGATCGGTCGCGGTCGCGGCAAGATCATCAACATCGCCTCGGTGCAGAGTGAGCTCGCCCGTCCGGGCATCGCGCCCTACACGGCCACCAAGGGTGCGGTCAAAAACCTGACGCGCGGCATGTGCACCGACTGGGCCAAACATGGCCTGCAGGTCAACGCGCTCGCACCCGGTTATTTCAAGACGCCGCTCAATCAGGCACTGGTCGACAGCGCGGAGTTCTCGTCCTGGCTGGAAAAGCGCACGCCGGCTGCCCGCTGGGGCAATGTCGATGAACTGGTCGGTGCCGCAGTGTTCCTCTCCGGCAAGGCTTCCTCTTTCGTGAATGGACACACGCTTTATGTCGACGGCGGCATCACCACGTCCCTCTGAAACTGCCGGTGTCATTGGGCCGATCGTCGTGATGGGGGTCTCCGGCTGCGGCAAGACATCCGTCGGCGAAAGGCTTGCGTCCATGCTCGGCTGCCGCTTCATCGAGGGCGACAGCCGTCATCCTGTCGCAAATGTCGAGAAGATGCGCCAGGGCATTCCGCTCGACGATGCCGACCGCTGGCCCTGGCTGGACGTGCTTGGCGCCGAGCTCGGCGAGGATGCGCGGACAATCATCTCCTGCTCTGCGCTGAAGCGGTCCTATCGCGACCTGTTGCGGGTAAGGGCAGGGCGGCAGATGACTTTCGTGTTTCTGCAAGGAACACGAACACTGCTTGTATCGCGCATGGGAGCGCGCGCAGGGCATTACATGCCGCTGTCGCTGCTGGACAGCCAGCTGGCAACGCTCGAACTGCCGATTGGCGAGCGCGACGTGGTGACGGTCGAAATCGACCAGCCGCTTGAACGGATCGTCTCCGACGCCATCGCCCGCATCACCGCGACCGGTTTTGCGTCGGCAAGACACAATCAATAAAATCATCATGGAGGAAACGGTGACCAAGCCGGAAATTCTGCTCGTCGGCCCTTACCCGGAATGGGATCTGGTCGAACTCGAAGCGCAATACGCAGTGCGCAAGCTTTATGAGGCAGACGATCGCGAGGCGTTCCTGAAACTGCATGGGCCCAATATCCGCGCCGTCGCCACCCGTGGCGAACTCGGTGCTGCAGCCGGCCTGATCGTCAAGCTGCCGAAGCTCGAGGTCATCTCGGTCTACGGCGTCGGTTACGATGCGGTCGACCTGCAGGCCTGCCGCGAGCGCGGCATCCGCGTTACCAACACGCCCGACGTTCTGACCAATGACGTGGCCGATCTCGGTGTGGCCATGATGCTCGTGCAGTCGCGCGGCATGATCGGTGCGGAAACCTGGGTGAGGGACGGCAGCTGGGAAGCCAAGGGGCTTTACCCGCTGAAACGTCGCGTATGGGGCCGCAAGGCCGGCGTGCTCGGGCTTGGCCGCATCGGCTTCGAAGTTGCCAAGCGCCTGAAGGGTTTTGACATGGATATCGCCTATAGCGATGTCAGCGCAAAACCCTATGCCGAGGGCATGATCTTCATTGCCGATCCGGTCGAACTTGCCCGGCACGCGGACTTCCTGTTCGTGACGCTCGCCGCCTCGGCAGCCACGAAGCATATCGTCTCGAAGGACGTGATCGAGGCACTTGGACCGGAAGGCATGCTGATCAACATCTCGCGTGCCTCCAATATCGATGAGGAAGCGCTCTTGTCGGCGCTGGAAAGCGGTGCGCTCGGCTCTGCTGCACTCGACGTGTTCGAGGGCGAACCGAAGCTCAATCCGCGCTTCCTGAAACTCGACAACGTGCTGGTGCAGCCGCATCACGCGTCTGGCACGATCGAGACCCGCAAGGCGATGGGCAAGCTGGTGCGCGACAATCTCGCCGCGCATTTTGCCGGCGCCGCCCTGCCGACACCGGTATTGTAAGGAGAGTGCCATGAAAGCCGTCGTCATTCATTCAGCCAAGGATTTGCGGGTTGAAGAGCGGGAGGTCGAAAGCCTCGGTGCAGGACAGGTAGAGGTCGCCATCGAGGCGGGCGGCATCTGCGGTTCGGACCTGCATTATTACAATCACGGCGGTTTCGGCACCGTGCGCGTTCGCGAGCCGATGATCCTCGGCCACGAGGTTGCGGGCACGATCAAGGCGCTGGGCGAAGGTGTTTCCGGTCTTGCCGTCGGCGATCGGGTGGCAGTTTCGCCCAGCAGGCCTTGCAGCCATTGCGAATATTGCCTCAAGGGCCAGCAGAACCACTGCCTGAACATGCGCTTTTACGGCTCGGCCATGCCGATGCCGCATATCCAGGGCGCGTTCCGCCAGCGATTGGTGGCTGAAGCTTGGCAGTGCCACAAGGTGGCCGACGGCGTGTCGATCAACGAGGCGGCGATGGCGGAGCCGTTCGCCGTCACCCTGCACGGCGTCAACCGCGCCGGCCCGTTGACCGACAAGCGTGTTCTGGTGACCGGCTGCGGCCCGATCGGGGCGTTGGCCATCATCGCCGCGCGTGCCCACGGTGCCCGTGAGATCGTTGCCACCGATGTGATGGGCGCGGTTCTGGCGAAGGCGCTTGAGGTCGGGGCTGACCGCGTCATCAACGTTGCCGAAAACCCGGAAGAGCTGTCTGCCTATGCGGCGGGCAAGGGGTATTTCGACGTGCAGTTCGAGGCATCCGGCAATGAGCGGGCTGTGCGCTCGGGTCTCGAAGTCCTGCGTCCGCGTTCGACCGTGGTGCAACTGGGCCTCGGCGGCGATGTCTCCATTCCGCAGAACATGGTGGTTGCCAAGGAAATCGAGATGAAGGGCACGTTCCGTTTCCACGAGGAGTTCGGATTGGCCGTCGATTTGATCGGCAAGCGCCGTGTCGACCTCAAGCCGTTGATGACCGGAACCTTCCCTCTTGAAGACGCAATCCACGCATTCGAGACGGCTGGCGACAGAAGCCGCTCCATGAAGGTGCAACTGTCGTTCTGATGTGCATCGAGCCGAGGTAGGCGATCATAGCGGCGAACGGTTCAGAGCAGCGTCGCATTGATAACCGGAAAGCCGGGACGACAATTACGCGGATCTTTTTGAAAGAAGTGCGGGAACTTCTTTGGCTGATCGTGGCGGGGTGGATAGAAATGCCTGCAGCTTGGCGTTCCGGTCGAGCCGAAGGCTCAGGCGTTTTCTGACATCTTCCGGCGAATGGCCGTTATCGGCAACGTCGAGTGCGGCCTCGATCTTGGCGATCTCCTTCAGGCTCTCATGCGTCTGCCGCTCGAGATTGGCTCTTGTCCGCTCGTCGATCTGGACGTAATCGACCGGCCAGGCTTCGCGTCCGCTTGTCGCGTCTTCGCCGACAAGTTGGCCCGCGACAACGATGCAAACGCCGAGTTTCTTGAGCGCCTCGAGTTCGTTGCGCAGATGCACGATCTCGCTGGTGCCGATGCCCTGGCCAATACGCAGTTCCAGCCGCTTTGCCGGGAGGCCGGTTTCACGCAGGGCCAGTTTGACTGTTCTCGGCAGGTCACCGCTCATGAACTGCACCGGCGAGACAGCGACCGACACGACGATCAGCGGCCAGTCGAGCGCCGCCTTGCAGGCTGCACGCAACGTCCAGTCGCCCAGCGGGACGATCAGGCCGCTCTCTTCCGCGAGCGGAAGGAAGCGGTCGGCCGTGAGGTTGCCGCGATCCGGATGATCCCATTCGACCTGCGTTTCGACAGCATCGAGAACACCATCCTCCGCTCTGAAACGCGGTTGGAAGAACAGCCGGAACTGATGTGCCTTGATGCCGAACTGCATTTCGTGCGCCAGGTGGCGGTCTTCTTCCTTGCGATGATCGTCCGGGTCGGAGAAGAAACTGTATGTGCCCTTCTGGCCGCCTTTCGAGCGGTAGAGCGCGACGTCTGCGAAGCGCAGCAATTCGTCCTCGGCCTTTGCATCGTGCGGAGCCTGAGCGATGCCGATCGAAAGGCCGACCGTCAGGCTGCTGCTGTCGTGGCGGATCGGGTCCTTGACGACGCTGATGAGGCGGGTTGCGAGGGCTGCTGCCTTTTCACGCGAAAGATCGGGGGCTGCAACGACGAATTCGTCGCCGCCGACACGCGCCACGATCTGGTCGGCCTCAAGCGTCAGCTTCAGGCGCGCCGCGATTTCCTTGAGCACATGGTCGCCGACATGGTGGCCAAAAGTGTCGTTGATCGGCTTGAAGTGATCGAGGTCGAGATAAAGCAGCGAGAGCTTTGCGTCGATAGCCTGAAGGTTCTTACGCATGAAATCGGCAAGGCCCATCCGGTTGGGCAGCCCGGTCAGGCCGTCATGCAGAACCTCCTGCCGCGCCTTTGACAGATCTGCTGCAAGCGCCACGTCGGCAGTGATGTCGGTGGCGATCTTGACGATCTTGAAGGGCTTGCCGTTGAGGTCGAGGATCGGGTTGTAGGATGCCTGTATCCAGACCTCGCGCCCATCCTTGCCGGTGCGGCGAAATTTGGATGACAGGAAGGTGCCGTCACGCAGGTTCTTCCAGAACAGCCTGTATTGCTCGCTTTCGGCAAAGCTGGGTTCGACGAGAATGCTGTGATGCTGGCCGAGGATTTCGTCGAGCGCATAACCCATGGCGTGGAGAAAGTTGTCGTTAGCGTCGAGCAGGATGCCGTCCATGTCGAAGGTGACAACGCATTGCGAACGGCTGATCGCCGCAATCTGGCCTTCGTGATCACCCTGCCGCAGTTTTTCGGCCGTGACATCGACGGCATTCTTGACGATCTTGAATACCCGCCCGTTCATGTCGAAGATCGGATTGTAGCTTGCCTGCAGCCAGATCTCCGTTCCGTCCCGGCAAATGCGCTTGAACTCGCCGCTCTGGTGTTCTCCGGCTGAGAGGCGGCGCCAGAAATCCAGATAGGTCGCAGCCTCCCGATCCTCGTGCGGCACGAACATGCGGTGGTGCTGGCCGCGGACGTCCGAAAGGCGGTAGCCGGTCAGGGTCAGAAAGTTGTCGTTGGCATCGATGATCGTGCCGTCGAGGCCGAAAGAAATGACGCTTTGCGATTTGTGGATTGCGGCGATCTGACCCTGATGGTCCGCTTGTCGCAGTTTTTCGCGGGTGATCACCGTCGCGTATTTGACGACCTTGAAGGGGTTTCCATACTGGTCGAAGACCGGATTGTAGGTGGCCTGTAGCCACAATTCGCGGCCCGACTTGCCGATACGTTTAAACTCGCCCGACCGGTGACGCCCCTCCCCGAGATCGCTCCAGAAGATTTCGTATTCCAGTCCATGCGCATAGGATGGATCGACGAACATGCGATGGTGGCGTCCTGCAATCTCTTCCAGCCTGTAGCCGACAGCCCGCAAGAAATTGTCGTTGGCATCGACGATCGTGCCGTCCATGTCGAACGTGACGACGCTCTGGGACTTGTGAATGGCGGCGATCTGGCCTTCGTAATCGGCCTGGCTCAGCTTTTCCGCCGTCACATCGGTTGCGTATTTGACAACCTTGAATGGCTTTCCGTCGGAATCGAGAACAGGGCTGTAAGTTGCGCGCAACCACACCGGGCGGCCATTCTTGTCCAGTCGCCGAAATTCGCCGGCCTTGAAATGACCTTCGCCGAGCGCCTCCCAGAATGCCGTGTATTCGGGCGATGCGACATCGTCTGCATCGACAAACATGCTGTGGTGGCGACCGACGACATCGGCAAGGCCATATCCCATTGTCTGCAGGAAATGCGGGTTTGCATCGATGATCGTGCCGTTGAGGGCGAAATGGATGACAGCCTGCGACGTGTTGATTGCGGCGATCTGACCGCCTTCATCTTCTGTGCGACGTGTCTGCTCGGTAATGTCGCGCAGAAGGACGACGACTTCCTCGACCTTGCCGGTCGCATCCTTCACGGGATGGAAGAAGGCTTCCGCCACCATTTCGGTTCCATCACGCGTCACGCGTCTGATGTCGCCGTGAAACGGAGTGCCGTTTTCGAAGACCTGGCGAATTGCCTCCTCGGTTTTCGGATCGGGATCGGAGGGAAGAAATATGCTCCTGCTGCGGCCGGCAAGATCCCAGGCGCGATAGTCGAACATGGTCAGAAACAGCATATTGGTGCGAAGTATCGTTCCGTCGGCCGATATCGCGATGCGTGCCATGGTTTGTTCGAAGGCAGCAATATCGCTCTGTGTCGAAACGTCGTCTGTAACCTGCTGAAGCATCAAGGCGCCATGATAGTGTGTCGCTGCAATCGGATTGCGCGATCCTCGAGAGCATTCGGCCCCCACCGAAATAACATTTGGCAAAATTAGCGTTCAAGATTGTAGATTAAGTAAATGGAACGGCTGACGACGAACGCTATGTAATCAGAGCTGTCGTTACGATCCCCTCGATTAAGTAGTCGAGGCCCATAAGGACAGGTCGGCTTTGCGGTTCATCCGCCGCGATGGGTGGTCGCGCTTCTTTGTCTGGATCAGCCGTAACCGGCTGCTCTGGAAAACCGGGAAGCGACAATCAAGCCCCGAGGCGTTCCTTCATGCTGCGTCCGTGATGACACTCATCAGACGTATCGCAGGGCAATCATGAGTTTTCGAACGAATTCTATTTTTGGTAGCAACTATTGGCGACTCCCTTTTGGGTTGACTATTGTTTGTTACAAGATCAGATTTTCTTTGAGGGAGCCGACGTTTCATCGCGGTGAATGTTTCAGCTGGGGGGCTAAGACATGACGGGTATTGCAGGTCTACTTATCAAGGTCGCAGGCGACGGTTCCGGGTTCACGAAGAACAAGCGAACTCTCGGTATAAAAGCGGATGCGGTAGAAACGATCTTGAGCATGCCTGCCGAGCCGGCACCCGGAATGGCAGCCCAGGCAGGGCAAGGTGCCACGTGGCTCAAGATAGGTGCGGATTTCAGGGACTCGCAAAATCCATGGGACGACGCCCACGCCGTCTTTGATCGCGGGTCGGCCTTTGCCGCCGCGGGTGGCACGCCGATGCTGGCGATTGAACCAGATCTGGCGCAGCAATGGGATTACGAAGGTGCCAATGGCGATCTCGGCATTGCGGCAAGCGCGAGCCCGGTGTGCGTTTTCAACGATCAGGACGGCAGCGGCCGGAAGGCGGTCAATAAGGGAGTGCCAGCCTGGAATGCCGGTGCGGCCTTCAGTCAGTTCGAGGCGGCTCGTCGTGAGGTCGGCAGCAAGCAGGAAAGAATTCTCGTTGCTCACCTCGATACGGGCCTTGATCCGAGACATCAGACCCTACCCGCAGGGCTCGTCAACAAGGCGCTCTGGCGCAATTTCGTCGATGACGGGCATGGTCCGAATGATGCGGTCGATCATGCGCCCGCGGGCACGCTGACCAGCAATCGTGGGCACGGCACCGGGACGCTCAGCCTGCTTGCCGGCAACCGGCTGAATGGCACCTCACCGGGCTGGCCGGGATTTTCCGATTATGTGGGCGGCGCTCCCCTCGTGCAGATCATTCCGGTGAGAGTGGCAGACTGGGTTGTGCGTTTCAGTACCTCGACACTCGTGCAGGGTTTCGATTACGCCCGCCAGCAGGGCGCTCATGTGCTTTCCATGAGCATGGGTGGTCTTTCCTCGGCAGCGCTCGTCGATGCCGTCAATCTGGCCTATGAGCACGGCGTGGTAATGGTCACCGCTGCCGGTAACAATTTTGCCGGGTGGCCTACACCCAAGAGCATTGTTTTTCCGGCTCGATACCAGCGCGTGCTGGCGGCCTGTGGCGTCATGAGCGACGGCCGTTCCTATTCCGGGCTGGAATCAGGAACGATGCAAGGCAATTACGGCCCCGACAGCAAAATGGCCACGGCGTTGGGGGCATATACGCCGAACGTTCCCTGGGCGGAAATCGACTGCGGCAAGATCGTCGACATGGACGGTGCCGGCACCTCTGCCGCGACGCCACAGATTGCCGCCGCTGCTGCCCTGTGGCTGGCGCAACACTGGGACACGGTGAAGCAATATCCCGAGCCTTGGATGCGCGTCGAGGCGGTTCGCCACGCGCTGTTCTCAAAAGCCCTGAAATCGACTGCCAAAATGAACGCGCAGGAAACCCGGGAAAAAATCGGACAGGGCGTCCTTCGGGCGCAGGACGCGCTTTCCGTATTGCCGCTGGCCGCGAACAAGCTGAAGAAACTGAAGCCCGCGAGCGACTCCTGGAGTTGGCTCAATCTCCTGATCGGTGGCGGCGTCAGCTTGGCGCCGGACGGACCACAGGTGCGTCAGAAACAACAGATGCTCGCGCTTGAGTTGACACAGATGGCGCAGCGTGTCGCTTCTGTCGACCAGGCGATCTCCGATCCGGATGCGGATCCGGCGCAAATATCGGCCGCCGCCCGTAATCGTTATCTGGAGGCCGCCCTTGATGAGGGCAATCCGTCCAGGCCCCTGCGCGCCGTGCTGGAGGCCGCTCTCGGTCGAGCCGCCACGGGCTCCGCGTTTGTATCATCCAAGCCCGCAACCCCGAGGGTCCTGCGCAAGCCTCGGGCCGTTTCACCGCCGGCACGGCGGTTGCGCGTCTATGCGCTCGATCCTTCGGTCGGGAAGAGGGTAGAATCGGTTGCAGTCCACCAAGCGACCCTTTCGGTGCCATGGGATGATGACCGGCCTGATGGGGGCCTCATGCCCGGCCCGGTCGGTGAATATATCGAAGTGGTCGATGTCGATCCGGCTTCAAACCGAGTCTATGATCCCGTCGACCTCAATGACAAGCACCTGCTCGCCCAGGATGGTCTTGCGCCGTCGGAAGGCAATCCGCAATTCCATCAGCAGATGGTCTATGCCGTAGCGATGACGACGATCGGTCATTTCGAGCGGGCGCTGGGGCGCCGTGCTCTCTGGGCGCCGCGTTATGTCAGCCATGTCGGGGCCGATGGCCAGTCGAGGTTGGAGGGGCATGAAGTGCCGCGCCTGCGCATTTATCCGCACGGGTTGCGTATGGAAAACGCCTATTACAGCCCGGACAAGAAGGCCCTGTTGTTCGGTTATTTTCCGGCCAGCAACGACGGGCGGGACACGACGGCGCCGGGTTCGATGGTCTTCTCTTGCCTGTCCTTCGACATCATCGTCCACGAGACCTCGCATGCCCTGCTGGATGGCTTGCATCGCCGATTTCAGGAGGCCTCAAATCCGGATGTGCCTGCATTTCACGAGGGTTTCGCCGATATCGTTGCGCTCTTCCAGCATTTCACCATGAAGGAACTCGTCAGCTTCGAGATCGCGCGAACACACGGCAATCTGTCGGCCGTCAATCTCCTGTCGGGCCTCGCTCTCCAGTTCGGAGAAGGAAGCGGCCGTTCCGGGCCTCTGCGCGATTATGCCAAGCCCAAGATGGACGAACTCGATTATGACAAGACCTTCGCGCCCCATGACAGGGGTTCCATACTCGTCTTTGCGGTCTACGACGCCTTCCTGGCCATTGTCGCACGGCGCGTGGATAACCTTGTCCAGCTTGCAACGGGAGGGAGCGGCATCCTGCCAGCCGGCGCCCTGCATCCGGGTCTGGTCGAACGTCTGACGGAAGACATCGTGAAAACGGCGCGCAGCATGCTCGACATGTGCATTCGGGCGCTCGACTACTGCCCGGCGGTCGACATCACATTCGGCGAATATCTGAGGGCCGTGATCACGGCCGATCTCGATCTGTTTCCCGAGGATACTTATAACTATCGGCTGGCCTTCATGGATGGCTTCCGCAAGTGGAAACTTCTGCCGCGCGACGTAAGGACCGTTTCTGAGGAGACGCTGACCTGGGATACACCGGCGGTTGATACGCCATGGCTGGCAAAAATCCTTGAAGACATCGACCTCGCCTGCAATCGGAAGCCCACCCGATCGGAGCTATTCAAGCTTAACGAGGTTAACCGCTATAAGCTGTTCAAGGCGCTGAAAAAGGTGTTCCGGGAAGACCCGGAGCTTTATGCGCATTTCGGCCTGCTGCCCGACCTGCCGCGTTACAAGGGCGATGGGACATTGCTCAAGAAGCCCGGCGAGGGCGAGACGACCTTCGATGTTTTCGGCGTGCGGCCTACACGCCGCGTCGAACCGGACGGATCGTTCCGCACCGAGGTGATCGTCACGATCCAGCAGCGTGTTCCGTTGCGAATGGATGGTACGATGGCGCTCGAGGGCGTGAAAGCTGGCGAGGAATTCCTCTGGTTCCGCGGAGGCGCCACGGTGATCATCGATCCGCGCAAGGGGCAGGAGGAAATCCGTTACGCCATCGTCAAGAACACGGGAAGCGACGCGCGCCGGCAGCGGCAGGCGAAGGATGCCGCGGCCCATTACATGTCGCCGCTGAGAGCCTTATATTTCGGGGAAACCAAGTCCGAACCGTTCGCCATGCTGCATGCAGATCATGGAGGACATGACCATGGCTAAGGCGCCTGCAAAGACAAGAAAAAGGGCGGCCGCGAATGCATCAGCTGCGGCTGCCGCGGTGACCGGCGATCTTCCCGCCGTCACCGTTCGCCATTATTGCCAGGGCATCGGTGACAGTCATCTCCTGACCTTCCGCAAGTCCGACGGTTCCCTGTTTCGGATGCTGATCGACTGCGGCGTTCACACCTCCATTACCGGCGGTGGAGATCTCATCCGGGATATAGCAGCCGATATCAGTGACGAGACAGGTGGAAAGATCGACGTTCTGGTGGTGACACACGAACATTGGGACCACGTATCCGGTTTTACCAGTGCGGCACAGATTTTTCACAAGGACAAATTCGCCGTCGATGAGGTCTGGATGGCTTGGAGTGAAAACCCCAAGGATCCAGATGCCATTGCGTTCGACAGGTTCAAGGCCCAGGCTCTTTCTGCGCTGCAGGGCGCGAGCGCGATGCTGGATGCCGTCAAAGGACCGGAAAACTATATAGGGGGGCTGCGCAATGGACTGAACTCTGTTCTGGGGTTCCAGTTCGGAGCAGCCGGCGAAAAGGTTCGGGCGGCCCGGGATGCCGCTGCGGCACTCTCGAAAAAGCAGCCGCCTGTTTATCTGGGGCCCGAAATCGCGCCTTTCTCGATTCCCGGCTTGCCGAATATGCGCATCTACGTGCTTGGCCCGCCACGCAGCAAGGATGCACTGAAGCTCGAGAGCAGGGCGAGTGAGCAATATCCACTGGCCTCCGACAGTGCTCCTCAATTCCTGAAGCCCCTGCGTGCAGCGCTGGATGCCAACAATGGGGACGGTCGCGCCTATTCCGCAGATGATGCATGCCCTTTCGATCCGCATATCGGAACGCCGCTTTCCGACATCCTGAATGGAAATATCGATGGAGGCATATCCGATTTCGTTCGAAGACATTACTCCGAAAACCTGCCGGCAACCGGTCCCGAGCCCGACGGCGACGACGCGCCGGTGAGGGGCCAGTCCTGGCGCCGGATCGACGCAGATTGGCTGGGCATTGCCGCCGATCTTGCCTTGCAACTCGACCGTGGCGTCAACAATACAAGCCTCGTGCTGGCCTTTGAAATGATCGACACCGGACGTGTCTTCCTGTTTCCGGGCGATGCGCAGATCGGCAACTGGCTAAGCTGGAAGGATGCCAAATGGACAATCGGGCAAACGGAAGTCAGCGCTGCCGATCTGATGGCGCGTACGGTCTATCTCAAGGTGTCGCATCACGGCAGTGAAAACGCGACGCCCGACAGAAACGGACTTGGCCTGATGACGAACCCGGATCTTTCGGCATTCATCCCGACGAACAAGGAGGATGCGGTGAAGGTCCGGTGGCACGCTATGCCCTACGATGCGATATTGCATGCCCTTTCAACCAGGACCAGCGGCCGCGTTATCCGTGCCGACGACGCGTGGCTGGCCACTGATAATGGCAGGCCCGATTTCGCCTGCCCGTCCGGATCCATTCTTGCTATCCGCAGTTGTGCCCGCGATCCGAAACGTGGCCCCGGCGGACTGTGGGTCGAGGTCGATCTCGCTTAGGTTCGCGACGGGCGCTGTGCCGAGTGAAAATATGTGTCAACGAATGTCTTCAGGCGCGATCGGCACAGCCGATGTCGAGGAAACAGGAAATGTCGACAGTGAAAGTCTTTGCGCGAGCGAACTGGAACGATATCTGCCAGGTGCAGGCCGGCAAAACCTATGAACTGTCGGCAACGGGAACGTGGTGGGATTGGTTCGTCCGCTGTGGGCCGGACGGCTATGAGGGGAAACTGCTTCAGCCGGTAGCACATCTGAAGCGATCGCCGTTGGACCGGTGGTTCTGTCTGTTGGGGGCAATGGACCGTGACGATGACAGCTTCTTCGCAATCGGTCGCCGCAAGACCTGGACGCCGAAGCGAGACGGCATGCTCTGCTGTGTTGTAAACGACATCCCGGCAATGCATTGGAACAATTTTGGTGCCGTGTCGATAACCGTAAGCTTGGCAGGGCAATCCGTATAGCCGCATAGATCGTCGCCAAGCGCGAAGATGAAAACGCGAAAGCGGGTCTGGTCATTGCAATGATTGCAACAAGCGTCGCGACCGGGGAGTGCGATGATTCATTTGGCTGCGCGTGGTTTGCCACACCGCTTCATATGCGGCGATAATGAAAGCCATCCTGGCTGGACCGTGTCGCGTCCTCGATCAACGCGGCCATACGGGCGTGCAATGGAGACTTGATGCAGGCGGGATCGGTTGCGGCGGCATTGCCGGCGATTGCCATGGCCTGACAACGACAGCCGCCCCAGTCCATTTCCTTGCGGTCGCAGGTTCGACAGGGGTCAGCCATCCAGTCCGTTCCCCGAAACGCGTTGAATGCCGGAGAGTCGCGCCAGATTTCGGCCAGGCTTTTCTCCCCGAAACGATCGAAAACAAGGCCCGGTATGGTGCCGGCCGCATGGCAGGGAAGAACGGTGCCATCAGGCGCGACCATGAAGGCGTCGCGTGCCCAGCCGCCCATGCAGGGTTTGGGGTAGATCGCAAAATAATCGGGCGTGACGAAATCGATGGCAAGAATGCCGTGAAGCCGTTCCTGCGCCTCCCGCACGACATGCACCTGGCGTTCGACGGCCGCACGGTCCGGCATCAGGGCATTGCGGTTGAGAAGCGCCCAGCCGGCATATTGCACATTTGCGATCTCCAGCCGCTCGGCGTCAAGCTCCAGCGCCAGTTCGATGAAGGCTGGTATCTCATCGATATTGTGGCGATGAATGGGAGCATTGATGGTTAAGGGCAGACCAGCGGCACGTACCTTTTTCGCGGTCTCGATCTTCTTGACATGCGCATCGCGATAATTGCCGATCTTCTGGGTGGTGGCGGCAACGGCCCCTTGAAAACTGATCTGGACATGATCCAGACCGGCTTCCACGAGGTCCTCCATCCGGCCTTCGCGAATTCCGACGCCGGCGGTGATCAGATTTGTGTAGATGCCGCGATCGCGCAGCCGGCGGATAAGGATTGCAAGATCCGGACGCAGCGTCGGTTCGCCGCCCGAAAGGTGGATCTGCAACACGCCGAGATCTGCTGCCTGATCGAACAGGGACAACCAGTCTTCCGTTGCCATTTCCCGGTTTGCCTTCAGAAGCTCGACCGGATTTGAACAATAGGCGCATTGCAGTGGACATCGATGCGTCAGCTCGGCCAGCATGCCGATCGGAGGAAGGATCGTCTCGCTCATAGTGCCACCAGCGACCGGTCGGACCAGTCCTGCAGAAAGGTCTCGACGTCGGCGATTATCTCTTCGATGGGGGCGTCGTATTGCATCGACAGCTCCTTCAGGATCTGGTTCACCGATTGCGTTCCGTCACATAACCTCAGAATATCGAGGCTCACCTCATCCGGCCAGAATACCTTTTCCGGCGAGAGCAGGGCCCATGCTTGCCGGACCTTGTCGTATTGCAGTCGCACATGCGGCTTCAGCCTCGGCATTGCCCCGGGAGAGACAAGGATGCGCTGCCTTTGCGGTGTCATCATGGCTGTTTCGGATCAAAGGCGCCCGGCGGGATGTGGCCGTGCTCGCCATAAGCCTGTTCCAATGCATCCAGCATGGCCCACAGAATATCGCATTTGAAAACGAGCGCATCGATCACAGCCTGCTGTTTTTCAGGCGTATTCGCGTGCTGCCGGACATAGGCCAACGCATAATCGGCATCACGCGACGCCTGCACGGGCCTCGGCTTGAAATATTCGAGGATATCCTCGTTGATGTAATCATACTGCGCGAGCATGGCCGGGACGCGCTCGCTGATGATGACCGGCGAAAAAAGCTCGGTCAGGGAGGAGGCCACCGCCTCCAGAAGGCTTCTGTCGGTACAGAAAGAGAGATAGGCGCCGACGGCAAAGCGGGTGGCAGGCAGCGCGCCACGCTGGCTGATCACAAGATCCCGGTCGAGCCCGAGGCCTGTCGCAAGTTTCAGCCAGCGGGCGATGCCGCCATTCCAGCCGTCATCGCTGTCGTGATCCTCGATCCGTTTCCGCCATTCCGCACGAAAGGCGGGATCTTCCGCATGCGACAGGATCATCGCATCCTTGCGCGGGATGACCGCCTGATAACAATAACGGTTCAGCGCCCAGGCCTGCAATTGCCCTTTCGAAAGCGCGCCGGAGATCATCTTGTGATGCAGCGGATGGCGGTTATGGTAACGGGACAGGCCTATTTCGCGCAGGACGTTTTCCAGTGCATCCGGCGTCAGCCCATCGCGTGCGGCAGCAGAAAACTCATTCACAGGCGGATCTCCATTCCGTCATATCCAATCTCCCAGCCGTTCTTTCGTACTGTCTCCGCTTCAGGGGAGCGATCGTCGAGGATGGGATTGGTATTGTTGATATGCACATAAATCCGTCGACCGATCGCAAGGTCGGCGAGAGCCTGCATCGAACCTTCGGGGCCGGACATATGCAGGTGGCCCATGCGCTGCCCGGTTTTTGCACCGACGCCGGATGTCAGCATCTCGTCATCGGTATAGACGGTGCCATCGAAAAGAAGGCATGACGCCCGATCCAGGCGTTTTTTCAGAGCGTCATCAATGCGGGCACAGCCCGGAATGTAATAAACGGACGACGCCGTATAATCCGACATGATCTTCAGGCCGATCGTATCGCCTTCCTCTGTCCCGAAACCTTGTTCGGCCCTTGTCTGATCCTCCAGAAAAAGCGCAATCTTGCCCGGCACCACGAATGTTTCCACCGAAATGCCGGTCGGCCTGTTCTCCCAGTTCAGAATGGGCGTGACCGCGTGCAGTGCCAGCTCACGGCGCTCGACCAGCGCCGGATCGAGGACATTAAAAATCGCATTCTGCTCCAGCACCGCCAGAACGCGGGCCGTGGCATAGATGACGAACCGTTGCCGCTCTCGCAGGCTGAGCAGGCCGGCAATGTGATCGACATCGGCATTCGTCAGCACCACCGCCGAAATCGGAGTGGAGCGTGGTGGCGCGGTTTCGGCAGGCTGCAGTTCCGGCGTGGCGGCAATCTGTTCGCGGATATCCGGTGATGCGTTGAACAGCACCCACTGCGCCTCGTCTGCGCTTGCGGCAAGGCTCGATTGTGTTCTGGGACGGATATTGTCCACACCTTTGCGGGCATTGCGGCTTAAGTGAAAATTACAGTTCCATTGGGGGAAGCCACCCCCGGCGGCGGACCCCACAACTTTCAGTCGCATAAAACCATCCATTGACGAGATTTCGTCACGGCTCAAAATCATATCTGAAAGGCGCCTCACCCGGTCTCCGGATGAGGCTGTTATTATTGCTTATTTTTTCGACGGAAGCTGTGCGGGAAAGTAGCGTGACATTTCCATGCCGACAGCAACGGTGCACATCGCCGGCTTTTTCCAGGTCTTCTTCATAAGTTTCTCCTTCTGATAAAGGGCCTTATCGACCGAGATCATCATACCCGCAATTCCACGATGCACAACTGCCAATGAACGCGAAGTTGAATGGGTGTCGCATTTTCAGGTTGTGATTTGCTCGGTCTTCGCTAAGCTGACTGCGGCACCGATAATCCATGGCAGGTCCGAACAGAGTTCGGAGATGCGTGTTCTTTTGCGAGCATATGGGATGTGTGGTGGCTGTTTTTCTTTTTTTACTTGTTTCGCTTTTTCTAGCGGTTTTACCTGTCGCAGAGTCTAATGCCCAGGCTTTGCCCAAAGCCACGACGCCTGGTTTGGCGCGAACCGAGCGCGAAACATCCGAGGTCAGGATTGGTTACATTCGTGCCTATGCGCCGCAACTGGCGCTGTCGGTTCTCGACGTGCCGTCGCGTGATGAAGGTGTCGCAGGGGCCAATGTGGCAATCTCCGACAACAACACGACCGGTCGTTTTCTGGGGCAGAAATTTTCACTCGACACAGTGGAGGTGAAGCCGGATGCCGACATCCTGCCAGCCTTCAACGATATGGCGGGCAGGGGCGTTTCCTATATCCTCGCCGACCTTTCAGCCGCGCAGCTTCTGGTGCTGGCGGATGCAGCCCGCGCGAAAAACATCCTTGTTTTTAATGTTGGGGCAACCGACGACCGCCTGCGTGAAGAGGATTGCCGCGCCAATGTTTTCCATGTCGCGCCGACGCGCAGCATGCTGGCGGACGGGCTGGCGCAATATCTGATCTGGAAACAATGGCGGCGCTGGGTACTGGTGTCAGGCTCGCATGAACGCGACCATCTGTTCGCCGATGCCCTGCGCCGGGCGGCAACCCGTTTCGGCGGCGAGATCGTTGCGGAGAAGGAGTTTGCCGATACCGGCACGGCACGCCGCACCGATAGCGGCGTGGTGCAGATCCAGCGACAGATGCCGGTCTTTACGCAAGGCTTGCCGGATCACGACGTGCTTCTGGTCGCCGATGAAAGCGAGGTTTTCGGCACCTATGTGCCGTTTCGCACATGGCAGCCGCGGCCGGTCGCCGGCTCGGCGGGATTGATCGCGTCCGCCTGGCATCCGGCCAGCGAACAATGGGGCGGCACGCAGATCCAGAACCGCTTTGCCAAGGCTTCGGGTCGGCGCATGTTGTCGAAGGACATGTCTGCCTGGACGGCCGTCCGCATTTTAGGCGAGGCCGCGACCCGCACCGCAAGCGCCGACGTGACGCAGATCGCCGCCTTCATCCGTTCGGACGATTTTTCGATAGCCGCCTTCAAGGGGCAGAAGCTGACCTTTCGGCCATGGAACTGGCAATTGCGCCAGCCGATCTTCCTCGGTGACGGCCGTTCGGTGATTTCGACCTCGCCGCAGGAGGGGTTTCTGCATCAGTTTTCGGAGCTCGACACGCTCGGCATAGACCGGCCCGAGACGACATGCGTGTTGAAGTGAGCCAAGGGGCAAAAGGAAGCAGAAGGGGAGAGATATGTATCGCAGCGTGATTTTTACCGGTGTCGTGCTTGCCGTGCTGATGGAGGGGCCGGGTTCCGCCAAAGCCTTTACGGCCTATGTCTCCAACGAAAAGGACAATACAGTCAGCATCGTCGATACCGAGACCGGCAAGGTCATCGAAACGATGCCAGTCGGCCAGCGACCGCGGGGCATTACCATCTCGCATGACGGAAAACTCGTTTATCTCTGCGCCAGCGACGACGACACGATCGAAGTGATCGATACCGCCACCCGCAAGATCGTCGGCACGCTTCCGTCCGGTCCGGACCCGGAGCTTTTCGTGCTCTCGCCAGACGGCAAGCGGCTCTATGTCGCCAACGAGGACGATAATCTGGTCACCGTCATCGACATCGAAAGCCGCGATGTGCTGGCGGAAGTGCCCGTCGGCGTCGAGCCGGAGGGCATGGGGATCAGCCCCGACGGCAAGGTCATGGTTAACACGTCGGAAACGACGAACATGGCGCATTTCATCGATACCGACAGTTACGAGATCACCGACAACATTCTCGTCGATGCCCGGCCGCGCTTCGCCGAGTTCAAGCCGGATGGTTCGGAAGTCTGGGTCAGTGCGGAGATCGGCGGCACGGTTTCGGTCATCGACAATGCCAGCCGAACGGTCAAACACCGGATCACCTTTGCCATTCCCGGTTTGCGTTCCGAGGCAATCCAGCCGGTTGGCATCCGCATCACCGCCGATGGCAAAAAGGCCTATGTGGCGCTCGGCCCCGCCAACCGTGTCGCGGTTATCGATACCGCGACCTATGCGGTGGAAAAATACATTCTGGTTGGCCAGCGCGTCTGGCAGCTCGCCTTCACGCCCAATCAGAAGACTATCATCAGCACCAATGGTGTGTCCAACGACATCACCTTCATCGATGTTGCCTCCGACGAGGCGGTGCAATCGGTAACGGTCGGGGCTTTGCCTTGGGGCGTGGTCGTCTCGCCGGAGTGACCGGAAATTTCAGGCATCAACAGAGGAGGAGGAAGTGATGAAGACATACCGGACTTTTGCGCTTGCAGCGCTTGCGACGATCCTGCTGCCGATCTGCGCCGGGATGGCGCAGGAAAAGAAGGATGACGATGACGACGACAAGCCCGCCGCACAGACAACGACGGCAACGGAAAAGGTGACGCGCGCAAGCAAGGACCTGCCGGAACTCGTTCTGGGCTCGGCAAAGGATCAGTTTGCCGTCAACCGCAAGGATTTCGAACTGGTCTCCGGCCAGGGGTATCGCTGGAAGATTACCTCTGCGGCGGGCCTCGAATACAAGTTCGTCACCGATCTTTTCCGCCATGTCTGGATGAACCAGATCGTCATCGAGGATCTCGAAGTCCACATGAACGGTGCGCCTGCCTGGCTGGAATTCGACAGCGAAGGCACGATCCAGGTGCAGTTCACCGCCGTTCGTCCGGGCAGCTACACCTGGTCGGTGCCGGATCTGGCCGATAAGGGCATGAAGGGCACGATCACCATCAAATAGTTGCGTTACAGTATGGGGGGAGGGCTGGCCGTGGAGGATATGGTCATGCGTGAGGGCGAGAACGGGCCGCCGGCTCTGGAAGTCTCGGCGGTCAGCCATTCCTATGGGCAGAAAAAGGCATTGGATGCGGTTTCCTTTGCGATCCCGCTCGGCCGGTTAACTGTGCTGCTGGGGCTGAACGGCGCTGGCAAAACCACGCTGTTTTCGCTGATCAGCCATCTCTACGACACCCGTCAGGGCGCAATTCGCGTTTTCGGGCATGATATCAGGCAGACGCCTGGCGAGGCGCTGCGGCGGCTCGGCATCGTTTTCCAGGCCCGCACACTCGATCTCGACCTCTCCGTCGGTCAGAACCTTGCCTATCACGCAGCCCTGCACGGCATCGGACGGCTGCGGGCGAAGGCGCGTATCCATGCACTTCTCTCACAGATCGATATGGCCGATCGCCTGCATGACAAAGCGCGCAGCCTATCCGGCGGGCAGATGCGGCGGGTGGAAATCGTCAGGGCCCTGCTGCACGACCCGTCTCTGCTGTTGCTCGACGAGGCGACGGTCGGCCTCGATATCCGCTCGCGCGCCGACATTCTGGCGACGATCCGGGCGCTTGTTGCGGAAAAAGGTATCAGTGTTCTTTGGGCGACCCATCTGATCGACGAGGTGGATGATCGCGACGAGGTGGTGATCCTCGACAAGGGCAGGGTTCTGGCCGCCGGCCCGGTGACCGAGATCGTCACCAAAACCGGAACGGCGGATATAAGGCAGGCCTTTGCCGCGTTGAGCGGCCTTACAGCCGTACCATTAGGTGGTGGCGCGCCGACCCTGCCTGCCGTTGGAGCAAGACGATGACCATGGAAACAGACATGCGAACCGGTATTTTGGACGGCACGGCGCGCCGCAGTTTCGGCCCCGCACAGTACCTCTCCTGTCTCGCCGGCATCATGACGCGCGAGGGGGTGCGGTTTCTCAATCAGCGCGAACGGTTCATCTCCTCATTGGTACGGCCGATGCTATGGCTATTCGTGTTTGCCGCCGGTTTCCGCCAGGTGCTCGGCGTCTCGATCATCCCGCCCTACAAGACCTATGTCCTTTACGAGGTCTATATCACCCCCGGCCTTTGCGGCATGATCCTGCTGTTCAGCGGCATGCAGTCGTCGCTGTCGATGGTCTATGACCGCGAAATGGGCAATATGCGCATCCTGCTGGTCAGTCCGTTTCCGCGCTGGTTTCTGCTTGTGTCAAAACTGCTGGCGGGTGTCGCGGTGTCGATCGTTCAGGTCTATGCCTTTTTGGCGATCGCCTGGTTCTGGAGCGTCAAACCACCGCCCTTTGGTTATCTCCTCGTTTTGCCGGCGCTTTGCCTGTCGGGCATGATGTTGTGTTCGCTCGGCATGTTCCTGTCCTCGATGATCCGGCAGCTCGAGAATTTTGCCGGCATCATGAACTTCGTAATTTTTCCGATGTATTTCGCCTCTTCGGCGCTTTATCCGCTGTGGCGGGTGCAGGAATCCAGCCCGCTACTTTACCACATCTGTCAGGCAAACCCGTTCACCTACGCGGTCGAGCTGATCCGGTTTGCACTTTATGGCCAGATCGACTGGCTGTCGCTTGGCGTGGTGGCCGGCTTTACCGCGCTTTTCCTCGGAGCCGCCATTCTGGCCTATGACCCGTCCAACGGACTTCTCGCCCGGCGGCAGGATACGGGAGGGAATACCTGATGCTACGCTTGATCCTTTCTGGCCTCGCGCTCGTGGTTTGCGCCGTCTGCCCATCGCTTGCCGCGCAGGGTGACGATCCGGACTGGCCCTGCATCCAGCGCAAGGTGCCGGAACTTTCGATCGGCCAGATCTGGACAGGGGCAGAGCTTCCGCCCGAAGCTCGGGACTGGTCGCAGGATCCAACGGTTGCAGCGTTGATCGAGGCGCTTTCGGCCCGCCGTATGCCGCTGGCGGATGCGGAGCAACGGATAAGGACGTATCGTGACGGGCTGGGGCAGGACAGGAAAGCGCAGCAGATCGCCATGCTGGTCCAGGGCCTGTTCGACAGGATGAATGGCGAGCGCAGCCAGGTGATCTCCGGCATCGCCCGTTATGCTCATAGCCAGCGAACCATGGCGGAGAGCCTAAGGCGGGAAGCCTCCCAGATAGATGCGCTGCGCGCAAAGCCGGATGCCAATGCCAACGAGGTGGCCGTTCGTACCGAAAGGCTGAAATTCCAGACCCGGATTTTTCAGGAGCGCGTACAGTCGCTGACCTTCGTGTGCGAAGTGCCGACATTGATCGAACAGCGCCTTTATGCGCTGGTCCAGACGCTGCTCAAGGCGGGGGATGAGGCGCCGCCTGCGCGGTAACGCCTCTCTGTCGGCTTTGAATTCGATTGCCGTTGCTTAGAGCGGTTCATTGTTAAATGGAAACAGTTCTGTTGGCTCAAACGGAGTCGGATGGTCGCATGGCAGGCGCGCGTCGTAGCCACAGCATACGGCCAAGCCGGCCATGCGACCAGACGGCCCGTTTCAGCCAACCCGAAGGGCCGGGCACCTTTCCGCCGGGATCAGTGGCGATCGGCTCGCACGTACACCCGTGGTATGCACTTCGCCAATCGCCACTGCCCCGACAAAAACCTGCTCCGGCAGAACTGGTTCCATTTAACAATGAACCGCTCTACGGCGAAAACTGCTTCAGATAGGCAATGACATCGGCGACATCCTTGTCTTGCTTGAGGCCGGGAAAGGCCATTTTCGTGCCTTTGACGACGCCCTTCGGATCGTGAAGATAGGAAGCGAGCGTGGCCTCGTCCCACGCCATGCCGCCCTTGCCGGCGTCCGCCATCGCTGCGGAATATTTGAACCCCGCCTGGGTCCCGGCTGTCCGTCCGAGCAGCCCCTTCAGCGAGGGGCCGATCTTGTTCTGATCTGTATCGGGAACATGACAGGCCTTGCACTTGAGAAATACTTTTTCACCCAGGGCGGCATCTTGCCCGAAGGCATGACTCGCCATCGGCACAATCAGGCCGATGGCGCCAACATAACAGATGGCACGCATAGAATTCCTCCCAAAAATACGGCCGCGATCGAGACCACAGGTCCTCTCCCCCATACACTGCGGCACACGCAAGGGTAGTTATCGGTTGCCGTAAGTCAACATCACTGTTTCCGGCTTTTTGCGAAATCGCCTTGCGATGGCTTGCCCCAGGGGCAACTTGACGCCGCTTCGGGCCGGGCGTATTTTTTCGAAATGACGCGCCTCGGAAGGAGGAGCCCGTCCGCCATATGGGTGGGGGTATTCGATGAACATGGTCGATCTCATCCTGACGGTATGTCTTCTGGCCAATCCGACGAGTTGCCGCGAGGAACATCTGCTCTTCGAAAGCCGCGGCTCGCTGTTCCAGTGCATGATCCTGGCGCCGACGGAAATCGCCAAATGGTCGGAAGAGCACCCCGCCTTGCTTATAAAGCGCTGGAGATGTGCCTTTCCGGACAATGGTCGGCAAATCTGAAAGGATGCCGCGCCGCCTGAAAGGGTCCCGTCAGAAACACCGTACATCGGCCTCCGCCTGTGCGCGCCGCAATTCGGAGATGGCGTTTTTTGCCGCAGCTCCCTGCCTGAAAAGCACCCCCCTCTCGCCCGTTTCCAGGCCCATGCTGCGAAAAGTCTCCGCCGCCTCGTAGCGATCGTAAGGAATGATCGACGCAATCACGTCGATCGAGCAAGAACAGCTATTGAGTGCTTTTCGCGTTTCGCCATTGGCTTTCATGCATCCGCCAACATACTCAACGATTGCAACCGATGGGTAGTGTTCGGTTGCCAATGCGGCGCCAGCGGAGCCGAGTGAAACGAAGCAAATCGCAATGCGAATAAATCCGATATTCATTCATAAATCTCCCTGTTAGCGGATTTGTGTTTGCGTAAGCCTAAATGTGCCCTCTGATCATGTTCGTGTTGTTGCTTCATTGTCAAATGTAATATTTGTGAGCTTTTGCAATATATAATGATGCATTACAGCATTTATATGTGTGGCACTAATGTATCCATAATAAATTTGCTTATGCCAACTTAATAACCTATCTTTCACTCGTTTTCCGGCTTTAAGGTCTGGCTTTTGGGAGGGGCGAGACCCGCAGGTTCGTGGATGGAGAATAACGGTGCCAACTGGCCGTCCATGTGCCGTGACACGCTGCCGGAAATATTTCCCGCATAGTTGAGAAAATCGCTTTGGCTGCCCTGGAGCATGCGGAGGTTCGCTGTGCCGAACTTCGCGTGAGTGATAAGCATCGGGAGGATTTCACATGCGCTTATCTGGAAAACGCGTAATTGCGAGACATGCATTTTTGATGCTGGCAGCGACGGGATGTCTCGCCGCCGGATTTGCCGGAGCCGCTCTGGCAAACGACGAGTTGACGACCCTGTCCGCCAACCCGAAGAACTGGGCAATGCCTGCAGGCAACTATGCCAATCATCGTTATTCGGAACTGAACCAGATCACCAAGGACAACGTGAAGAACCTGCAGGTGAAGTGGAGCTTTTCCACGGGTGTCCTGCGTGGCCATGAAGGCGGTCCGCTGGTGATCGGCGACGTGATGTATATCCACACGCCGTTCCCCAATATCGTCTATGCGCTCGATCTCAACAACGACGGCAAGATCCTCTGGAAATACGAACCGAAGCAGGATCCGAACGTCATCGGCATCATGTGCTGCGACACGGTCAATCGCGGCGTGGCTTATGGTGACGGAAAGATCATCCTCAACCAGGCGGACACGACCGTCGTGGCGCTCGATGCCAAGACCGGCAAGGTGGTCTGGTCGGTGAAGAACGGCGACCAGACCGATGGCAGCAAGGGTGAATCCGGCACGGCCGCCCCCCTGATCATCAAGGACAAGGTGATCATCGGCGTGTCCGGTGCCGAATTCGGCGTGCGCGGCTGGACGGCTGCCTATAACCTGAAAGATGGTTCGCTTGCCTGGAAAGCCTATTCTACTGGACCGGATGCCGAAACCCTGATCGATCCGGAAAAGACCACCCACCTGGGAAAGCCGGTCGGCAAGGATTCCGGCATGAACACCTGGGAAGGCGAACAGTGGAAGACCGGTGGCGGCACGACCTGGGGCTGGTTCTCCTATGATGCCAAGTCCAATCTCGTCTATTACGGCACGGGCAACCCCTCGACCTGGAACCCGGTGCAGCGTCCCGGCGATAACAGATGGTCGATGACGCTGATGGCCCGCGATGCCGATACCGGCCAAGCCAAGTGGCTCTACCAGATGACCCCGCATGACGAATGGGATTATGACGGCGTCAACGAAAACATCCTTGTCGACGGTATGGAGATCGGCGGCAAAAAACATGATGTGCTGGTGCATCTCGACCGCAACGGTTTTGGCTACACGCTGGACCGGGTGAGCGGAGAGCTGCTGGTCGCCAAGAAATACGACCCGAAGGTCAACTGGGCGAGCGAAGTGGTGATGGATCCGAAAAGCGAGCAATATGGCCGCCCGCAGGTGGTCGCCAAATATTCGACGCACCAGAATGGCGAGGACGTCAACTCCACCGGCATCTGCCCCGCAGCGCTCGGCTCCAAGGACCAGCAACCGGCCACCTATTCGCCGAAAACCGGCCTGTTCTACGTGCCGACCAACCATGTCTGCATGGATTACGAGCCCTACAAGGTGAGTTACACGGCAGGCCAGCCCTATGTCGGGGCAACGGTCTCCATGTATCCGGCTCCGGACAGCCATGGCGGCATGGGCAATTTCATCGCCTGGGATGCCGCCAAGGGCGAGATCGTCTGGTCGGTCCCGGAACAGTTCTCCGTCTGGTCCGGTGCGCTGGCAACGGCCGGCGATGTGGTCTTCTACGGCACGCTGGAAGGTTACATCAAGGCGGTCAATCTGGACGGCAAGGAACTCTACCGGTTCAAGACGCCGTCCGGCATCATCGGCAACATCAACACGTTCGAACATGGCGGCAAGCAATATATCGCCGTGCTCTCGGGCGTCGGTGGCTGGGCCGGTATCGGTCTCGCCGGCGGTCTTCTGTCGCCGGAAAATGCGGCCGCATGGCATGGTGCGGTCGATCAGGGCCGCGGTGGACAGGATGAGGCCGCAGTGGTCGGCACGGCCGGCCTCGGTGCGGTCGGCGGTTATGCCGCCCTTGCCGATTATACGACGCTCGGTGGCCAATTGACGGTTTTCGGTCTTCCCGACTGACGGACCTGAGCAGACGGGTCGCGCTCAACGAGGCGCGGCCCGCCACGGGATCAGTGCATCATTTAGGGTAATAACGTGGTTTGCGGCTTTCGCGGCATAAGAGGCCCGAAACAGGCGCCAGACCGTGCATGCAAAATGTTTGACGTGTGAGGTTTTTCAATGGCTTTTCGCATGGCAGTTTTCGCGTTTTGTGCAGCGACATTCTCCTTTTCGAGTTTTGGAACGGTCTTCGCCGACGACGACAAGCAAAAGGCGGCGGTGGCGACGGAGGAGGACGGAAAGTTCTTCGACAAGGACGGCAATCCGACCTTTCGCATTTCCGCCGATGGCACGGTCGACTGGTACACGTTCAGTGGTTACCGACGGTACCATTCCGACTGTCACACCTGTCATGGGCCCGATGGCGTCGGTTCCAGTTATGCGCCCGCCTTGGCCAACAGCCTGAAAAAGCTGGATTATGCGAGTTTCCTGTCGATCGTGGCGGAAGGTCGCAAGAATGTCGGCGGCGGCAAGGAAAACGTCATGCCGGCCTTTGGCGACAACAAGAACGTCTATTGTTATCTCGACGATATCTACGTTTATCTGCGTGCACGCGCGGTGGAGGCCGCGCCGCGCGGACGTCCGCCTAAGAAAGCCGACAAGCCGCAGGGGGCAAAGGATTACGAAGCCTCCTGCATGGGAGGCTGAGATGGCGGGCATTTTCATGCGATCGGTTTCAGCGGCCTGCTTGCGCTGTGTTTTGCTGGTGGCCGTCGCGATCGTGGCGCCTGCGGTTTCGGACATCGCCCATGCCCAGACAGCAGGCCTCGGAGCGGCCGGCGAACTGGTCGATCCCGATATTCTGCGTGTCTGTGCCGACCCTTCCAACATGCCCTTTTCCGATGAAAGCGGCGATGGTTTCGAGGACAAGCTGGCGCAGATGGTCGCCGCAGGCACGGGCCGAAAATCGGTCTCCTATACCTGGTTTCCGTCGGTCATGGGTTTCGTGCGCAATACGCTCGGCGCCAACCGATGCGATATCGTCATGGGCTATGCGCAGGGTGATGAACTGGTGCAGAACACCAATGCCTATTACCGCTCTTCCTATGTCCTCATCTATCGCAAGGATGGCGATCTTTCCGGCGTCGATACGCTGGCCGATCCGAGGCTGAAGGACAAGCGGCTCGGTGTCGTCGAAAGCACACCGCCGACCGCGAAAATGGCCGCAATGCGGCTGCTCGAAAAAGCAAAAATCTATCCGCTGATGATCGATACAAGGGCTGCGCCCTCAATGGCGGAGGTGATGATGCGCGACATGCAGGCAGGCGTGATCGATGCCGCCGTCGTCTGGGGGCCGATGGCCGGTTATTACGCGGCCCGATCAGACGCCGAGTTGGCAGTTGTGCCGCTGATCCACGAAAAGGGCGGCCAGCGGATGATCTATCGCATCACCATGGGCGTGCGCCCCTCCGACCAGAACTGGAAACGCACGCTCAACACCTTCATTCGGGAAAACCAGTCGAAGATCGACAAGCTTCTGCTCGATTACGGCGTGCCGCTGCTCGACGAGCGTGACCGGAGGATCACCCAATGAAACGGCGCATCCGCCTGAAATCTTTCTGTTGCCGGAAGGCGAAATGCCTCCGGTCACAGCCAAATCTGTCCAGAGGGGAGTGAGAGAATGGACGTACGCGCCGCAGTCGCCGTTCAGGCCGGCAAGCCGCTGGAAGTGATGACGGTTCAGCTCGAAGGCCCCAAGGCCGGCGAAGTGCTGATCGAGGTCAAGGCGACCGGTATCTGCCACACCGACGATTTCACGCTGTCCGGCGCCGATCCGGAAGGCCTGTTTCCGGCCATCCTCGGCCATGAGGGTGCGGGCGTCGTCGTCGATGTCGGCCCCGGCGTCACGTCGCTGAAAAAGGGCGATCACGTCATCCCGCTCTACACGCCGGAATGCCGCGAGTGTTATTCCTGCACGAGCCGAAAAACCAACCTCTGCACCTCGATCCGCTCGACGCAGGGACAGGGCGTGATGCCCGACGGGACGTCGCGCTTTTCCATCGGCAAGGACAAGATCCACCATTACATGGGTTGCTCGACGTTTGCGAACTTCACCGTTCTGCCGGAAATCGCGCTCGCAAAGATCAATCCTGACGCGCCCTTCGACAAGGTTTGTTACATCGGCTGCGGCGTCACCACCGGCATCGGTGCGGTCATCAACACGGCCAAGGTGGAGATCGGCTCGACGGCGATCGTCTTCGGCCTCGGCGGTATCGGTCTCAACGTGCTGCAGGGCCTGCGCCTTGCCGGTGCCGACATGATCATCGGCGTCGATATCAACAACGACCGCAAGGCCTGGGGCGAAAAATTCGGGATGACGCATTTCGTCAATCCGAAGGAAGTCGGCGACGATATCGTGCCCTACCTCGTCAACATGACGAAGCGCAACGGCGACCTGATCGGCGGCGCCGACTATACGTTCGATTGCACCGGCAATACCAAGGTCATGCGCCAGGCGCTGGAAAGTTCGCATCGCGGCTGGGGCAAGTCCGTGATCATCGGCGTTGCCGGCGCGGGCCAGGAAATCTCCACCCGTCCGTTCCAGCTGGTGACGGGCCGCAACTGGATGGGCACGGCCTTCGGCGGCGCGCGCGGCCGCACCGATGTGCCGAAGATTGTCGACTGGTACATGGAAGGCAAGATCCAGATCGATCCGATGATCACCCACACGATGCCGCTGGAAGACATCAACAAGGGTTTCGAGCTGATGCATTCGGGCGAGAGCATCCGCGGCGTGGTGCTTTACGGCTAAAGCCGGTGTCGGGCAGGGGGGGGCAGCACCGCGTGCTGAATGGATGCCCGGGAGCATGCTTCCATGGCCTTGTTTTATTGAGGTGAGGTAGCCGCCGGTGATCGGACGGACCTTGAGGAGAAGAGGAGGAGATCTGAATGGATAGTGCAGTTCAAATTCGCATCCATCCCGTGGTGGATGGTGGCATCAAGCCGGCCAGTCCCGGCTTTTCCGGCGGTACGCTTGTGTGCGAATGTGCCGACCGGCCGGTCAAGGTGAAGATCGACGGGCAGGTGGCCCATAACCACGCCTGCGGCTGCACCAAATGCTGGAAACCGAAGGGCGCCGATTTTTCGGTCGTCGCTGTCGCCCCGACCGACAAGGTGAGCGTTCTGGAAAACGGCGACAAGCTCGCCGTCGTCGATCCGAGCGCGCTGATCCAGCGGCATGCCTGCAAACAATGCGGCGTGCATATGTATGGACCGGTCGAAAGGGAACATGCTTTTC
The DNA here is from genome assembly GCF_030811685.1 of Neorhizobium huautlense. GTDB lineage: Bacteria > Pseudomonadota > Alphaproteobacteria > Rhizobiales > Rhizobiaceae > Neorhizobium > Neorhizobium huautlense_A. Next base: position 107,870 of record NZ_JAUSRF010000003.1, read on the forward strand.
AGGGGCTGTCCTTCGTCCATCCCGAACGGTTTCAGGAGCCCGGCTGGGCACCTCCGGGCTTCGCCGCCTTCGTGTCGTCGATCATCGAATCCGGTGTGGATCCGGGACGCATGGACGGTGTCCGGGCGCGATTGAAGGAAGTCGGGCTCGAGCCTTATGATTGCCTGTCGCCGGGCCTCATGGATTATGTCGCGACCTGGGTGGCAAAAAAATCAGGGGCGCTGCCGGCCTGATGTCGCGCCGGGCGGTGGGACGCCATCGCGCAGTGCCATACGGCAAGATCGAAGATCACCGCAATCCGGTCGGCAATACCGACCGGAACGGCTCGGGCGTGTACTGCAAGGCCTCGCCAAGTGCATGCGCGAGATCGGCGACAGGGTTTGTTCCGAAGTCGCTGATGGCACAGTCCGACGAGAACTTGATGGAGCCGCGCCAACGTGTACGGCCCCGCCGATTTCAGGCGATCGTATATGGGATTGAGATAGTGCCGGTTGCCTTTTCTCCCTGAATGCAGAGAGGGGGCCGGAGCGATTGCGAGGGAATGGGACGGTGCTGCAGACGCTGAGTTTGAGATTTGTCCCTTGTCCGCCTGCCGACACCTGCCGGGGACGGGTCGCTTGCCTCGTCTCGTTCCACCCCCGTCAGAGCCGGGGCGCGGGTCCATGTCGCATCAATACGCGATAGCCCGCCGTGGCGAGCGGGTCAGTCTTCCCTCGCTATATTGCTGAGCGGCGAAGTGTCGCCGTCTGCAAAACCTCGATAACGCAAGTGGCTCCGGTTGAGGTGTGAGCGCATTGCCTCGCGTGCATTTTCCGAACTGCCGCTGCTGATCGCCTCGCAGATCGCGCGATGTTCAACGACGGTGTTTTGCACATACTCATGCGTGATGAGCCCCGGATTCAACTCCTTTGAAAACGCCGGCTGCGGCAGGATCTGCAGGCTCATCAGGCTGAAGAATTCGATGAAGGCGCCATTGTTGGTGGCTTCGGCGATCGAGCGATGGAAAACGAAATCGAGGTGATCGAGCGCGGTTTCGTCATCCAGCGACGACTCGAACTGACGCGCGGCATTCCAGATATTGGATTCCTGCGCCCATGAGCGCCGCACCGCCGCCAATCCGGCCGCGTGCACCTCGAAGGCCATGCGAAGTTCAAGCAGATCCATGAAGGACGTTTTCAGGCGGGAAAGCGGGGCAAGCGCGACATCTGCATCGAAAGTGTTGGGGTCGTCCGTTTCCGCGCGCGGTGGTTCAGACACGAAAACGCCGACACCGTGCCGGGCTTCAACGACCCCATCCGAACGCAGCGCCGAGACAGCTTCGCGGATGACCGTCCTGCTGACGCCGAACTGCTGTGACAGTTCGTTCAACGACCCCAGCTTGAAACCCTTTTCAAGCTGGCTGTCGCTGATATGTGCCTTCAGAGCCCGAATGGTGCGGCCTGTCAAAGTATCCAAGAAATCACCCGTCCAACCTGACGCCATCGGCGCCTGTAATGTCATTAATCGCGATAAGGTAGCACGACCTCATATTGTGGTGCTACCTCCTGATTGCATATTTCCATCTGAAACAGTGCGCACTCTTCATTTGAAGCCATTTGGCGGGCGAAAAACGCGAATTTCTGCACGGATTGCACAAAAAAATTTTGTGACGTTCAGATTTTTCTTCACCAATGCGTTGGTGGTGATATCACATAAAAGCGTGTCTTGTCAGTGTTTTAAATCGTTTATTCTCTCGACGCCCCTGAAGTGATATCATCACTAGATTGGATATTGACAAGAGATAGTATTTCAATAAGCTCAAACCATAAGAAGCGAACAGACGACCATCCCGGTAGAAAAGGATGGCGATCTGATCCGGGAACATGGTTCGCGCCTTTGGTGCGTTCATTACAATCAGATGGAAAGCCGCTATGAGTGTCGTCGCCGCACGTCTCTCCGAGCTGGGTATCGTATTGCCTTCGATTGCCCCTGCCTCCGGAAATTACATACCACATCGCCTTGTCGGAAACCTGCTCTTCGTGTCCGGCCAGATCCCGCGGATCGACGGTGTCGAGCATTATGTCGGCGTTGTCGGCCAGGATATCTCGCCCGAAGATGGCTACAAGGCCGCCCGGCTTTGCGCCTTGAACATCGTGGCGCGGGTGAATGCTGCGCTTGATGGTGATCTCGACCGTGTTCTCGCCTGTGCCCAGCTGCGTGGCTTCGTCAACGCTCCACCGGGTTTCAGAGGGCATCCGGCCGTCATCGATGGCGCGTCCGACCTTCTGGTCGAAATCTTTGCCGAAAAGGGTCGCCACACCCGCACCGCGCTCGGCGCCGGCTCGCTGCCACGCGGGTCCTCGGTCGAGGTCGATGCCATTTTTGAAGTCGCACCAAAAGCCTGACGGAAGAAGAAGAAGGGAACTGGCCATGAACGGGACCAGCATGTCGGAAAAAGCCATCGCCATAAGCGGCGTCAGCAAATGGTATGGCCATCTTCAGGTTCTGAAGGGCATCGATCTGGAAGTGGGGCGCGGCGAACACATCGTTCTGTGTGGGCCGTCCGGATCGGGCAAATCCACGCTCATCCGCTGTATCAACCATCTGGAGGAAATCCAGCAGGGCAGCGTTTCCGTCAATGGCACGGTTCTGAACCAGAAGGGCAGCAATGCCGATCATATCCGCCGCGATGTCGGCATGGTCTTTCAGCAGTTCAATCTTTTCCCGCATCTGACGGTTCTGGAAAACTGCATGCTTGCGCAGCGCCGGGTTCGCAAGACGTCCGTCGCCGAAGCGAAGGAAAAGGCGATGTACCATCTCGAGCGGGTGCATATTGCCGAGCAGGCGCAGAAACATCCGGCCCAGCTTTCCGGCGGCCAGCAGCAGCGCGTGGCGATTGCGCGTGCGCTCTGCATGGACCCCAAGATCATGCTGTTCGATGAGCCGACTTCGGCGCTCGATCCGGAAATGGTCAAGGAAGTTCTCGATACGATGATTTCGCTCGCCGATGACGGCATCACGATGATCTGCGTGACCCATGAAATGGGTTTCGCCCGCGCCGTTGCGCACCGGGTCATCTTCATGGATCGCGGCGAGATCATCGAAAGCGCCAAGCCGGATGTGTTCTTCAGCAATCCGGCCCATGAACGCACCAAAGCGTTCCTCAGCCAGATCCTCAATCACTGAGGAGGGGCCGATGAATTATACATTCGACTTCGCCCCCGTTCTTGCCGCCTGGCCGATGCTTGTCGATGGTATTCTCGGCACGCTGAGAATGTCGTCGCTCTCGATGATCTTCGGATTGTCGCTCGGCATCGTCTTCATGCTGATGCGCATGAGCAAGCAGCGGACGTTGAAGGCGATCGCGATCGGTTACATCGAACTGATCCGCAATACGCCGATCCTCGTTCAGGTGTTTTTCGTGTTCTTCGGCATGCCGGCGCTCGGCATCCGCCTGAGCGGTGAACAGGCCGCCATCCTTGCCATGACACTCAACTGCGCGGCTTACGCGGCAGAAATCGTGCGTGGCGGCGTGCAATCCATCCGGCCGGGCCAGATCGAGGCGGGCAGGGCGCTCGGCATGCGTGTCCTTGATATCTATCGTTTCATCGTCTTTCGTCCGGCGATCCGGGCGGTCTATCCGGCGCTCTGCAGCCAGTTCATCCTGATGATGCTGAATTCCAGCCTGATGTCGTCGGTCTCGGCCGAAGAACTGACCTATTTCGCCCAGACGCTGGATTCCCAGACATTCCGCAGCTTCGAAATCTACCTGACGCTCGGCATCATATACCTGGCTCTGTCCCAGTTCGTCTCCATCGCTCTCGGCGTGCTTGGCCGGGTCTATTTCTCCTATCCGGCAAAGTGAGGCGTTCAGATGATCCGTCAATTCGGTTGGGGTGAATTCCTCTTTCTGCTCGAAGGCGCACGCTGGACGGTTGTCCTTTCGCTTCTCGCTTTCACCGTCGGCGGCGCGCTCGGGCTTGCCGTGGCGCTTGGCCGGACCAGCAAATGGGCCTGGCTGCGCATCCTGATGGCCACCTATATCCAGATCTTTCAGGGCACGCCGCTGCTCATCCAGCTGTTCTTCGTTTATTTCGGCCTGCCGCTTCTGGGCTTCAAGGTGGATGTCTGGGTGGCGCTCACGATCGGCCTGTCGCTGCATACCAGCGCCTTTCTGGGAGAAATCTGGCGCGGCAGCATCCAGGCCGTGCCGAACGGGCAGAATGAGGCCGCGGCTGCACTGGGCATCGGTTATCTTCACCGGATGTTTGATGTCGTGCTGCCGCAGGCGTTCCGCATCGGTCTGCCGGCCACCATCAGCTTCCTCGTCAACCTGATCAAGGGCACGGCGCTTGCCGCCTTGCTCGGCCTCACAGAGCTGACCCGCTCAGGCCAGCTGATGGCCAACATCACCTTTCAGCCGCTGCAGGTCTATGGGGCGGTCGCACTGATCTACTTCTTCATCTGCATACCCCTGACCTATTGCAGTGCACGGATCGAACGGCGTCTCAACGCCGCGCGGTAAAACAAGAACGCATGCCAAAAAAATCAACCAGAGGTGACCACATGTTCAATACAGCATTGACCCTTTCGCGTTCGAAAGTTTTGGGCGGCTTCGCTGCCATGCTTCTGGCCGCGACCTCTTTTGCCAGCACGGCGCTTGCCGTCACGCCGGAAGAGCTCAAGGCCAAGGGAAGCGCCACCATCGGCGTGCAGATGGACCAGTTCCCCTGGGGTTTCATCGATCAGAACGGCCAGAACGACGGTTATGACATCGAAGTCGCCAAGCTGATCGCCAAGGAACTCGGCATCCAGCTGAAGTTCGAGCGTATCACCGGCCAGAACCGCATTCCGCTCCTGGTGAATGGCAATGTCGATTTCCTCGTGCCGTCGATGACGATCACCGAAGAACGCGCCAAGGTCATTCAGTACGTCATCCCTTACGCTTCGAACGATATCACCGTCTGGGGCAAAACGGATGCGGACATCAAGGCCAATGAGGATCTCTCCAAATATGTGATTGGCGTCAATCGCGGCAGCGCCTTCGAGCCGTTGCTCGTGAAGGTCGCGCCGAAGGACACCCAGATCAAGCGCTTCGATGATGACGCGACGACGGTGCAGGCACTTCTGTCCGGTCAGGTCGATGCGATTGTCGGCAGCGTGACCTATGGCCTTGTCATCAAGCAGACCGGCAACGACGCATCGTTCGGACGCAAATACAAGGTTGCCGATAATTTCCAGGGCATGGCCGTTCGCAAGGGCGATCAGGAAATGCTCGATTTCCTCAACGATTTCGTGGCCCGTCACACCGCGGACGGCACACTCGACGCCCTCTACAAGAAGTGGATCGGCGTCGATCGCGCAAAACTCCCGACAACACTGCCGGGCGTCGATTTCACAGGCAAGCAGTAACACTTCGGTCCCGCGCGACTGGCAAGCGCCGCCGCGCCGGACAGCCAAACATCAACAACTGAAGAGCTTTTGGCCCCCGCCTGTAAGTGCGGGCGGGGACAGGCCTTGCCATGCCGAAAACCGGGTTTTCAGACAGGGCAAACAACAGCTCGCTTATGGAGCATGAGACAGACAATGGCGAAAGATGGCAAGCAGATCAGGGTCGGTGTCGATATCGGTGGCACCTTCACCGACGTTGCGATGGAGGTAGGCATCACGCTCCATTCGATCAAGGTTCTCACCGACTATTCCTACCCCGAAAGTGCGATCGTCAAAGGCATCCGGCAGGTGGCTGAAGTGGCCGGGGTCGAACTTTGCGAGATCGACACGATCATTCACGGCACGACGCTTGCCACCAATGCGCTGATCGAGCGACGCGGCGCACGCACGGCCTTCATCACCACCAAGGGTTTTCGCGACGTCATCGAGATGCGCACCGAAAGCCGTTTCGAACAGTATGATCTCGATATCGTCCTGCCCGCACCGCTCGTGCCGCGCAACGAACGATTTGTCATCGACGAGCGTATCGGCGCCGATGGTTCGGTATTGAAGCCGCTGGATCTGGCCGAGGTGGATGTACTCTGCGATCGCATCATTGCGGCCGGTTATGAAAGCGTGGCCATCGGCTTCATCCATTCCTATCTGAACGGCGCGCATGAAAAGGCCGTCCGCGACAGGCTGCTTGCCAAGAAGGCCGATATTTCCGTGTCGATTTCGTCGGAAGTGTCGCCGCAGATGCGCGAGTTCCAGCGTTTCAACACCGTCTGCGCCAATGCTTTCGTCAAGCCGCTGATGGCATCCTACCTCAATCGACTGGTCGGTCGCCTGACACAGGAAGGCACGTGTTGCCCGGTCTTCATGATCCATTCGGGCGGCGGCATCATCAGCGTAGAAAGCGCTGTCGAGTTTCCGGTGCGCCTGCTGGAATCCGGCCCCGCCGGCGGCGCCATCTTCGCGGCCCATGTCGCCAGCAGCTACGGTCTCGATCAGGTGCTTTCCTATGACATGGGCGGCACGACCGCAAAAATCTGCCTGATCGAAAAGCAGACACCGAAAACCTCCAAGACTTTCGAAGTGGCGCGCACCTGGCGCTTCAAGAAGGGCAGCGGCATGCCGATCTCCATCCCGGTGATCGAGATGGTGGAAATCGGCGCCGGCGGTGGTTCGATCGCCACGATCGACAGCATGCGCCAGATCCGCGTCGGGCCGCACAGTGCCGGTTCGGAACCCGGTCCTGCCTGCTACGGTCGCGGCGGTGCGAACCCGACGGTCACGGATGCCGACCTCATCCTCGGTCGCCTCGATCCGGACGAATTCGCCGGTGGTGCGATGAAGCTCGACCGCCCGGCCTCCGACAAGGCGATGGATGCGGATCTCGCCTCGAAGCTTGAAACCGACATTGCGACAGCCGCTTACGGCCTCAGCGAAGTGGTCGATGAGAACATGAGCAATGCCGCTCGCATGCATGCGGTGGAGAACGGCAAGGAACTCTCCGAGTTCACCATGATCGCCTTCGGCGGTGCGGCTCCCATTCATGCCAGCCGCCTGTGCGAAAAACTCGGCATGGCCGAACTGCTGATCCCGCCGGGGGCAGGGGTCGGCTCGGCCATCGGCTTCCTGCGTGCTCCCTTCGGTTTCGAAAGTGTACGCAGCGCCTATAGCCGTCTCAGCCGTTTCGATGCCGTGGCCATCAACCAGACGATGGCGGATCTGATCGCGGAAGCAACGTCCTTCGTGCGCTCCGGCGCGCCGGATGCCGATCCGGATCTCGAATGCATCGCCTACATGCGTTACGTCGGTCAGGGCTGGGAAGTGCCGGTCACGATCGAGGTCCGTGATTATGCGGATGCCGATGGCGAATTGTTCCGCAAGCTGTTCGACGAGCAATACGAACATTTCTTCGGCCGCGTCATCGATGGTCTCGATGTCGAGATCGTCAGTTGGTCATTGCGGGCAACATCCAAGGTCGCGCCGCCGGAGCGGATCGGCAGGACGGCAAAGGCTGGCGAAGCGAAGGTGCGTGGCACACGCGACATATTCGATGTGCAGGAAGGCAGTTTCCAGAAGGCTTCGGTCGTTGATCGGGCCGACATGAAACCGGGAGATTTTGTCTCCGGTCCGGCCGTCATCACCGAACGCGAAACCTCGACCATCATCACCGCCAGCCGCGAAGTCATCATGCAGGCCGATGGCTGCCTGCTCGTACGCGTCAAGCAGAACGCTTGAACGGAGGATTTGACATGAAAACCAACGCACTTTCCGACGTTCACATGCAGATCATGTGGAACCGGCTGATCTCCGTCGTCGAAGAACAGGCCATCACCCTCATCCGCACCGCATTTTCCACCAGCGTGCGCGAATCCGGTGACCTGTCCGCCGGTGTCTTCAATCGCGGCGGCCTGATGATTGCCCAGGCGGTCACCGGCACGCCCGGCCACGTCAACGCCATGGCAGAAGCCGTCGGCCACTTCATCCGCGATATCGGGCCGGAGAACATCTTTGAGGGCGACGTTTACATCACCAACGATCCCTGGAAGGGGACCGGCCATCTGCACGACTTCACCGTCGTCTCGCCGAGCTTCCGCAATGGCGCACTCGTCGGTTATTTCGCCTGCACAGCGCATGTGGTGGATGTCGGCGGTCGTGGGTTTGGCCCGGATGCCAACGAGGTCTACGAAGAGGGCATTTTTGTCCCGATCATGAAGTTCGCCGAACGTGGCAAGGTCAACACGGATCTCGTCAACATCCTGCACAACAACGTGCGCGAAAGCCATCAGGTCGTCGGTGACGTCTATTCGCTGGCCGCCTGCAACGAGATCGGCCATCGCCGCCTGATGGACATGATGGAAGAGTTCGAACTCGACGATCTGGAAACGCTCGGCGAATTCATCTTCAAGCGCAGTTATGACGCGACGATCGAGCGGATTGCCGCGCTGCCGAAGGGCTCCTATTCCAACACGATGCGGGTCGATGGTTACGGTTCGCCGATCGATATCGCCGTGCGTCTCGATGTCGAAGGCGATCATATCCTCGCCGACTTCGACGGCACATCGCCACCAAGCCCGAAGGGCATCAATTGCCCGATCATCTATTCGGCAGCTTATGCCTGCTATGGCATGAAGGTCGCGATCGCACCCGATATTCCAAACAACCACTACTCGCTTCTGCCGTTCCGCGTTGTGGCGCCGAAGGATTGCATCCTGAATGCGCAGTATCCCGCACCGGTTTCCGTTCGCCACGTGCTTGGCCATCTTGTGCCCGATGCCGTGCTTGGCGCGGTTCACAAGATGCTGCCGGGAAAAATCCCGGCTGAAGGGGCGGGCGCGCTCTGGAACCTGCATGTCAGCGTTCGTCCGCTGCAAGGCGAAAAGGCGCCTGCAGATGGCGGCCAGCGCGCCGAGGTTCTGCTGTTCAACAGCGGTGGCTCCGGTGCGCGCCCGACACTCGACGGCATGAGCGCCACGGCTTTTCCAAGCGGCGTGCATTCGATGTCGATCGAGGCGACCGAGCATGTCGGTCCCGTCATCTTCTGGCGCAAGGAATTGCGTGACGGTTCCGGTGGTGCGGGCCAGTTCCGCGGCGGTCTGGGTCAGGTGGTGGAAATCTCGCCGACCGAAGGTCACGAGATGCATTTCAACGCCATGTTCGACCGTGTCGATCACCCGCCGCGCGGACGTGAAGGTGGCGAAAACGGCGCCGCCGGTGCTGTGTTGCTGGATGACGGCACCCGTCTGGCCTCCAAGGGGCGTCAGCATGTTCCGGCCGGCCGCAGGCTGATTCTGGAACTGCCGGGCGGCGGCGGTTACGGCCCGGCCGACAAGCGTGATGCCGCTTCTGCCGAACGCGATACGGCCTTCGACTACGTTTCTTCCAAATAACACTTCCGAGGACCGGGCGAAGCAGAAGGCTTCGCCCGGTTTCGATCAAAAAATCTTCCAGGGACAGCGGACATGGATTTCGAGAACAGGCGTGCCGCCGGTATCAAGTCGTCGCCCAGCATGGCGATTGCCATGGCGGCAAAAAAGCTGGCAGCGGAAGGTCACGACATCATCGATCTGTCGCTTGGGGAGCCGGATTTCGAGCCGCCTGCGCATGTGGCGGAAGCCGCGATCGCCGCCATCCGCAAGGGCGGTATTCGTTATGGCGCACCGGCGGGTATGGACAGTCTGCGCCAGGCGATCGTCCAAAAATTCAAGAGGGAAAACGGACTGGACTATGCCACGGGTGATGTGATGGTGGCCAATGGCGCCAAACAAATCCTGTTCGACATCTTTTTGGCAACCCTTGAACCCGGCGATGAGGTGATCATTCCCACGCCTTGCTGGGTGTCCTATGGGGATATCGTCTCCCTGCATGGTGGCCGTCCAGTCTATGTGTCATGTGGTGCAGATACGGGTTTCAAGATGTCGGCCGAACAACTGGAAGCTGTCATGACGCCGAAAACCCGGTGGCTGATGCTGAATTCGCCATCCAATCCGACGGGTGCGATCTATTCCTCCGAGGAATATCGGCGGTTGGCGGAGGTTTTGGCCCGCCACACTCAGGTGCTGATCGTGTCGGATGAAATCTACGAGCATGTGCTTTTGAATGACACGCCGTTTGTGTCCTTCGTCCAGGCCTGTCCGGACCTGAAGGAGCGGACGCTGATTGTGAACGGCGTTTCCAAGGCCTATGCGATGACGGGTTGGCGTCTCGGATATGCGGCCGGCCCGACGGCGCTGATCTCCACACTCAACAAGATCCAGTCGCAAAGCGTATCATGCGTATCTGCCGTGGCCCAGGCGGCCGCACTTGCCGCCCTGACGGGCGATCAGAGTTTTGTGGCCGAAGGCGCACGGAGATTTGCGGGTCGCGCAAGGATCATGGTCGATCGTTTGTCTTTACTCGACGACCTTGATTTTATTGCCCCCGATGGTGCTTTCTACGCCTTTATCGGTGTCGGGCGACTGTTCGGTCGCAAGACGTTGAATGGCGGGGTGATTGAGGACGATACCGGCTTTGCTGCCCATCTTCTTCATGCATTCGGTCTGTCAAGCGTGCCGGGCGCCGCCTTCGGTGCGCCGGGTTTCATCCGCCTGTCAATCGCTGCGTCGGAGTGCGAGCTGGAGGATGCCTGCGACCGTCTTGCGGCCATGATCCAGTCGCTTAAAAACTGAACTGAATTTCAAGCCTGTCAGGACGTTGATCCCGCTGCGTGGCGGCAGGGGGCAGACGTTGAAAAGAGGCGGCTCGTATTGCCGCCTCCCGAATGTTTTCAAAGGTCGCGCAGAACATTGCCTGCGCTCAATCCGGCCTCAGAAAGATTTCTGCAACAAGGCCTCTGATGGCTTGCCGGATATAAAGGCCTGAAGCGCTTTCTCCATGAAGATGCCGGCGACACTGGCGGCATTTTTGCTGAGAAGCATCTCCTCATGCGTGCAATCCATCTCGTGCCTGTGAATGGCGCCGTCGGTATGGGGGCGCCAGGCTTCTACTTGGAAATTCAGGATTTCGTGAATGGTCCTGGAAGGCGCCGGCTGGGCGCGGAAGAAGTGCAACTCGCTTCGAAGCCTGCCCGGAACGAAGTGCTGGGCGATATCCAGATGATGCAGGATAACGGTGCGCAGGCGATCGATGAAGTCGGCATCATGCCGGATCATCATGTCAAAAAGCGCATTGCCGTTCGACTGATATTCCTTCGTCAGAAACTCGCTGAGCGCGGAAAATGCCGGTTGATCGCCCAAAGCACGCTCGTCAAAGCCGAGGAAGCCCAGTGCTGCCTTTGCCAGAACGACTTCATCATTGAAGCTCGTGCCGGATGGCGGCAGGAACGGATAGGAATCCAGAAGCGCGAGGAAGGCGATCTCGCCGCCGTCCTGCTCGATCATTCTGGAAATCTCGTGCGCGATCAGGCCACCGAACGACCATCCAAGCATGTGATACGGCCCTTCAGGCTGTATCTGCCGGATGTGTTGCAGATATCGTTCTGCCTGTTCCTGAATGGATTGCGGTTTCAGATCAATATCCGTTGCCCAATCAGCTTGCAGGGCATGGATCGGGATGTTCTCGTGAACATGCTGCGCCAGTGATGCGAATGCCCAGCCAAGTCCCGTGATCGGATGGATGCAGAATAGAGGCGGCTGGCTGCCATTGGGCCGAATCGAAAGCACCGGCTCGATGGACATGCGTTGTTCGTCAGGCTTCTCGAGATGTCGAGCGAGGTTGGCGATGGTTGGTGCCTCGGAGAGCTGCGACCAGGTCATCTGGCCGCCCATCTGCCGGCTGAGCGCCGACATCATCGATGCCGCGGCGAGAGAATCTCCGCCCAGCTGGAAGAAATTGTCGTTGATGCCGACGCTTTCGATATCGAGGATCTGGCACCAGATTTCGGCAATCACCAGCTCCGTCGGGGTGCTTGGTGCGATATGATCCGTCGCCACGCGCTGTTGTGGTGCAGGCAGTGCCTTCCTGTCGATCTTGCCGTTGGTATTCAGCGGCAAGGCATCGAGGAATACGTAGCTTGCAGGGATCATGTGGGCCGGCACTGTGTCGGCGAGCTTTTTGGACAGCCAGGACGTGTCGATCGGTTCTGCTGTCGAGGTGACCAGATAGGCAACGAGCTGCTGCCCCTTGCGTCCGTCATCCCTCAGCACGACGACCGCCTGCCGAACGGCCTCGACCGACATCAGTGCGGCTTCGATTTCGCCGGGTTCGACGCGGAAACCGCGGATCTTGATCTGGTGATCGTTTCGTCCGAGATACTCCAGCACGCCATCGGCACGCCAGCGTGCAAGATCGCCGGTGCGGTAGATGCGGCCTTGCCCTTCGCCAAGGAAAGGGTTGGCAAAAAAGCGCTCTGCCGTCATCTCGGGCCTGTTGAGGTAACCTTTCGCAACCCCCGCACCGGCGATGTAAAGCTCGCCGATCATGCCGGGCGGGACCGGCTGCAACATGCGATCCAGCACATAGACCTGCGTGTTGGCGATCGGCCGTCCGATCGGCACGTTGTCGAGGTCCGCACCGTCCAGCCGCATGCAGGTCGACCAGACCGTTGTTTCCGTCGGGCCGTAGAGGTTCGTCACCGGATGCCCGAGTGCGCGCATCCTATGGGCGAGGTCGGCCGGCAGTGCTTCGCCGCCGACAAGCGGGCGCAAGCCTTGCAGGTCTTGCGCATGATCGGCCAGCAACATGCGCCAAAGCGAAGGGGTCGCCTGCATGATGGAAACAGCATTGTTTTTGATCAGGCGTGACAGGGATGCGGGATCCCTGACCGTGTCTCGTGTGGCAATGACCGTCGCCGCTCCGACCGTCAATGGCAGGAACAGTTCTAGCGTCGCGATATCGAAGGCGATGGTGGTGACCGCCACAATACGATCATCGCATGTCGGCGCGAGTTCCGACTGCATGGCATGCAGGAAATTCAGCAGCGAGCCGTGAGCGATTTCCACGCCCTTCGGCTGCCCCGTCGAGCCCGATGTAAAGATGACGTAAGCGGTGTCATCCGCCGAAGGGCCGGCAAGCTTTGCCTTGTTGTCCTTTCGCGGCGGAGGATCGCGGTCGAACATGAGGCGCGGAATGCCTTCCGGAAACAACGTGGCTGTGGAAGCCGTGCACAGTGCAAGGCTCGGTCGGCCATCTGCCAGGATGCCGGCAATGCGCTCGCCGGGGTCGGCCGGATCGAGCGGGATATAGGCTGCCCCCGTCTTCAGGACGGCAAGGATGGCGATCAGCATTTTTTCACAACGCGGCAATCCGATCGCGACCAGCTCTCCCGGTCCGACGCCGTTTTCCTGCAAGATGGCGGCCCAATCGTCGGAAACCGTTTCGAGCGCCGCATAACTCAAGCTGCGTTCGTTGAACACGACGGCGGTCGCGTCGGGGCGCAGCGCCACCTGCCGCTTGAAGAGGTCGAGCCAGGTCTGTTCGGAGAAATGTTGTGCGGTATCGTTCCAGCCTTCCAGAAGCTGGTGGCGCTCCTCCGGTGTCACCAGCGAAATCTCGCTGATCGGGCGATCGGGGGAAGCTATGATCGTCTTTACGAGGTTCTGGAACCGTTGTTTGTGCTCTTCCATTTCCGCCGGCGTGTACAGGGCGGGATTAGCATCAAGATCGAGGTTCAGATCTTCGCCATCACCGCGATCATAGGCAAAGACCGTGAAGTCGGTCATCGTGCCGTTTGAAAGATTGTGGGCGGTCGCCGAATGACCGTCGAAGCGCAGGTCGTAATTGAAGGGCTCGATATTGACGGCAAGTCTTGCTACCTGTTCTTCCGGCCCGGCAAGGTTCAGGTCGCGTCGGAGATCTTCGTAACGATAGCGCTGATACCGCAGAGCGCGCATCATCTGGCTGGATGTCTGCCCGACAAGATCTCTCCAGGTCATTTCAGGCGTGATCCGGAAGCGCAGCGGAACCGCATTTGCCATCATGCCGGGGATACGGCGCATGGCGCCGCTGATGCGGCCCGTCACCATGGTGACCATGGTCAGGTCCTGGCTGTCGGTGGCGCGCATGTAATAAGCCGCGACAACGGCAATCAGTGCCTGGGGTAGGCTTGCCCCCAGTTTACTCGCTTCGGCGCGCAGCAGACCGATTTCATTTCGGTCGACCGTCATGCCCTGCCGAAGGAAGCCCCCGGATGGCACCGCATTGGTGCGCGCGAGCGTTGCCGGCGGCGGCAGATCCGTCATCTGTTCGAGCCAATAGGCGCGATCGCGTTCAAAATGGCTGGAACTGCGATAGTTGTTCTCGTTCTCGCGCAGTTCTTCGAGTGACCCGAAATTGCAGGGGGGCGCTTCTTCGCCGCGCATCATCGCGCTGTAGATTTCAGCCTGCCTGCCGGCGAGCAGGCCGCCTGAAAAGCCGTCGAAGAGAATGTGATGAACCCTGTGGTACCAGATCCAGTGTTCTTCGCTAAGCTTGATGAGGGCATTGAACCAGAGGTCGTCCATTGCGAGATCATGCTGATGCCTGATTTCGCTCCGCATCCAGGTAAACGCCTCTTCGCGGGGAGACGCATGGGCGCTGAAATCCAGAAACTCAAAACTTTTCGACGAAGGAGGGAGGATGACCTGTCTTGGCTTGTCATCGACTGCAACGATGCAGGAGCGCGTTGCTTCTGCCTCCTGCGACAATTGTTGCAAGGCCTGAGAGAATATCTGAGGGGAGACGGGGCCGTTGATCTCAAGAGCTTCAGCAAGAATAAAACTGAAATCGGGTTCGGCAAATTTTTCCTTAATCCAGATGCCTTTTTGCGCAATCGAAAGCGGATGAGATTTAGGGTGACCCCTCATTAAAAATCCCTCTTGATAAGATTGTCGTCATGAAAAATAAGAAAACAATCGACGACAATATGCGTTTTGTTGGAAAAATTTTATGTAGTGCAGCGTTATGCGAAGTATAAAATATTTTACATGTGTAAATTTTCGAATTGTTATGCCGGTGTCCCTGATCGACACAGCAATATTCGCAAATTTACATGAGGCACGTGCTGGGATTTGAATTTATGCGGCAGGCAGATAGAGCTATAATGGAACGGGAAAGGGGAGGTGTTCCGATTGTTACACTTTCTATTTCAATGGTGATACTGTGGATGGCATCTGTTGATTTTTTATGACTATCTGTCTGTTTTCTCATGTCGCTAGCGCTTGTTTTAAGCGCCATCCGCGAGGGCTTTATGGCGAGTGGAAGGTGGCGCATCGGCTTTTATGCGGCCGACACACACACTGGAAAAGCGCCTTGAAATACGGGCTTCGACCAGAGAACGGGTCATGAAGCCCCGAGAACCATATTTTTGGCATTCGAGACCGTTCAGATTGCAGATTTGTCAGGACATCCGAAACGGCGTCACCGCCACCCGCCCCAATTTTTCGTGGCGTTTGGTCCAGCGGAATCTAAGTCGAAATGCTCATTCGGAGCGATCCTGGAAGACTGAGGTGTGGTAACTCCAGTCTCCTAAATCCGCTCCGGCTGGACAATCTCCCCAAAACTCACGTCTAGCCGGGCAGGCGCGGTACCGTCTTGCGCTCTGGAAACAGTTCCGAAAGAACCGTCACCATGATCAGGGAAAGCGGCAGCGCCAGCATGGCGCCGACCGCGCCCCACATCCATGTCCAGAACAGGATTGCGACGAAAACGACGAATGGATTGATTTCCCATTGGCGTCCCATGACTGAGGGGAATACGAGATTTTCGACGACGAGGTGGACGGCGAAAAAAACGGCAGCCGGCGCAAGCGCGAGGATAAGCGAGTCATGGGTGATGATGCCGGCAACGGCGACGGCCAGCGTCATCAATGTAATGCCGAGAAACGGCACGAAGCTCGAGACGAAGGCGAACACACCCCACAGGATCGGTGCGGCCAGCCCGCCGATATAGGCGATCACGGTCATCGACACACCAAGGCCGGCATAGATCATCGTGGCCGTGGCGAAATAATAACCCAGCACTTCCTCGATCGAGTTGATGACACGGATGGCCACCAAACGCTGACGTCTGCGCGGAAAAGCCAGAATGATGGTGCGCCGCAAGCGCAGACGACCAAGCAGGAACAGCAGCAGCGCGGCGAAAAAGATCAGGCCCTGAACGATTGCCGGCGTCAGGCTCGATGTCACGACGCCCAGAATATTGCCGCTGTTGTCGATCAGCGACTGCATCGACATCGGCCCGGATTGAAAACTTGCAGGGCTGATATTGAGCCAGTGCTGGCGTTCCAGAAACGGCATCAGCCTGTCGATAGTGCGTTCGACGAAATTCGGACCCTCATCGACCAGCGTGGCCACCGGTTCGGCTAGCGCGTTGATCAGCAGGAAAACGGCGGCGGCCACGAGTGATGAGAGGATGAGGGCGGTGCCGAAACGTGGCACGCCCGCCCGCCCAAGCCGTTCGGCCGCCAGGCCGAGAATCATACCGACAACAACCGCCAGTGTCAGCGGGATCAGGATCAGCGACATGTGATTGACGATGGCAAAGCCGATAATGAGGAATATGCCGATGATCGACCAGGAGCTTGCAACCTCCAGCGCCTCACGGCCAAGCGGGGTGAACGCGGTCGGATCGCCATCATCCTCCGGCAGGTTATCCGCCCGCAAAACGGCCGGTTCCGCCTTGAGTTTTTTGTATTTATTGCTGCGAATGTTGACCGCGACCATGATCCACCGTTCCCCTTGACGCCCGTCAACGCGGAAAGGTCTGTCAGGTTCCGTGGAAGCCGCGATCGGCAGCAATGTCATGCGGATAAAGTCAGGCCTATACCCCAGGGGTCCTTCAGGACGATGCCATCCGCAGTCCGGGAGGTGGCAATCTCCTGTCTGTCCAGCGCTGCCGCCGCTTCGTCCAGCGCCGCTTTGTCGGTAAAGCGCAGGGAATAATCCGACAGGCCGGTCATGCTGTCGGCACGCGCGCCGGCGCCACGGCTATTCCAGATATTGGCAGCGATGTGGTGGTGATAACCACCGGTGGCGAAGAAGCTGGCGCCGGGGTATCGCGCCATCACCTTGAGGCCTAAGACATCGCGATAAAAAGCTTCCGCTTCAGGCACATTGCCGACCTGAAGATGGATATGGCCGATCGCCGTGCCATCCTGCATGCCGTCCCATTTGCCCTTGTCGGCACTGTCGTAGAGCGCCTGAAGGTCCAGTCCTTCGGTGGCCATCTGCACGGTGCCGTCGGGGAACATGGTCCATTCATCGGGCTGGCGATCCCGATAGATTTCGATGCCGTTGCCTTCCGGGTCGGACAGGTAGATTGCCTCGCTGACAAGATGGTCTGAGGCCCCGTCGAGCCGGACGCCGGCATGGGCGGCATGCGCCAGCCAGGCGGCCAAGGCTGCACGGTCCGGCACAAGAAAGGCGGTGTGGAACAGGCCGGCGGCCGTTCTGGGCGCGCGCACCACGTCACCACCTGTCGTCAGGGTCAAAAGCGGCGTGCCGTTTACGCCCAGCACTTCACCGCTGGCGGATTTTTCCAGTGTCCTGAGGCCGATAATGCTCCGATAGAAGGCGGAAACGGTGTCCAGATCCGCCACGACCAGATGCGTCCGGTTGACATGAGCTGGTCTCGTCAGGGCAAAGGGCAGGGCGCTATCACTCATCATCGATCCTCATCGCTGTGGCGTTCCGCCACGGCTTCGCCATGACTTATGTTTGTTTTTCGACATTCACGATAGGTAAGTTATTGGCGATTAAACGTTCGCTCATTGTTGACAATCGCCGTGGAAAACCAGCTTTCGAAGCGCAGCCGGCGTTGCGGGGAAATTCATGTACGAGAAGATCATCGTCGCCATCGATACCGTCCAGATGGACAAGGGCGAACGTATCCTGAAGCGCGCGATGCGCATGCTGGCACCGGGCGGCGCGCTCGTTCTCGTCAACGCCGTCGAAGATGTGCCGAGCTATATTTCCGTTTCAGAGCCGATCGATCTGGCCGTTGCAGCGCGCAAGGCGGCGGATGAAACCTTGACAGCGCTCTGCGAAAGTCTCGGCGTCAACGTCCATATCGAAATCCGTCAGGGTGCGGCGGCGCGTGAAATTCTTGCCTCGGCTGAACAGCATCAAGCCGACCTCATATTGATCGCGTCGCATGTGCCGGATGTTTCCAACTATTTCATCGGCGCGACCGCCGATCGGGTTGTCCGTCACGCCCGTTGTTCGGTGTTGATCGATCGCTGAGAAGGTGACGCTCCTTTCAGTCTGCAACGCAATGTGATTCAGGCAATGCCGCAAAGTCATTGCCGTGTCGGAAAGGCTTGGTCATTCTAATACGCAATGAAACGGAGCGACCATGACCACAGCAATGGACAAGGCCGAGACCAGAAAACTCGGTGGCGCGTTTGCCAGGCCGATGAGCGAGCTTTTCGATTTCGGGCGTGCGCATGATTTTGCGGAAATCGTCGCCGATGGCATCGTCCACGGCGTCGGGCTCGTTTTTGCGCTGATCGGCGTGACCGCCCTGATCTTTTACGCCACGCTTTGGTCGAGTCATGGCGAACTCGCTGCCGCCTGGATTTACGGACTGGGCCTTGTTCTGTGTATCGCGGTTTCGTTCACCTACAATATCTGGCCGACGTCGCGGACCAAGTGGATACTGCGGCGTTTCGATCATTCCGCCATCTTCGTGCTGATCGCGGCCACGTATACGCCATTTCTGCAACGCGGCGCGCATGAGCCGATGATCGCCGTGATGCTGGGCGCCATCTGGTTCGTCGCAATCGGCGGCATTGCCTTGAAATGTCTGTTTCCCGGTCGGTATGACCGGCTGGCTATCTTGCTTTATCTCGCCATGGGTTGGAGCGGCGTGATGGTGGCCGGGCCGATTTCGGAATATCTGCCGCCGGTCACCGTCTGGCTGATCGTGGTGGGCGGGCTGATCTATTCGCTCGGCGTGATCTTTCATGTCTGGGAAAAGCTGCGTTTCCAGCGCGCCATCTGGCATGCGTTTGTCATTGCCGCTGCCGCCGTACATTATTCCGCGGTCATGACCTGTTTCAGCCTTTCCGGCGCGTGACAGCCACGCCTATCGCGCTGGACAGAGGCGTGTCACCTCTCTTACATGGCGGCATGTTCTTTTGACGGATGCCAGTCATGCCCGATACCCAGCCCGCGACCATCACCATTCGCGACGCCACCGAAGCCGATCTTGCCGACATCATGGAAATCTACAACGACGCCGTTCTGAACACGACGGCGATCTGGAACGACAATGTGGTCGATCTCGCCAATCGACAGGACTGGTTTGCCGCCCGCATGGCGCGCGGTTTCCCCATTCTCGTCGCCGAGGTCGATGGCAGGCTTTCGGGTTACGCCTCCTATGGAGACTGGCGCGCCTTTGAAGGGTTTCGCCATACGGTGGAGCATTCCGTCTATGTTCACAGGCACGCACGTGGGCACGGTCTCGGCCGGCTTTTGATGCATTCGCTGATCGAGCGGGCGGAAAAAGGCCGGGTCCATGTCATGGTGGCCTGTATCGAAGCGAAGAACGAAGCATCCATCCGGCTTCATGAAAAGCTCGGCTTCCGCACCACCGGCACATTTCTGGAAGTCGGAACCAAATTCGGCCGCTGGCTGGATTTGACCTGCATGGAACTGCGGGTTGGTGAGGGTGGTTGAAGTGATGTCTCTAAAACTCTCGTTTGCTAAAGGAGCCATTTGATGAAGATCACTCGCAGCGAAACGCGCCCTTCCATCACGCCGTCCGCCGATTACTTCACGGGCCATGTGCGGCAGGATCCCCTGAATGCCGCCGAGGCGCCGGGGCGGGCCCGGATCATCAGCGTCACGTTCGAGCCGGGGGCGCGGACCGCCTGGCACACGCATCCGCTTGGGCAGACGCTGGTCATCACCACGGGCGCCGGTCTGGTGCAGACATGGGGCGGGCCGATCCGCCGTGTCAGTGCGGGTGATGTCGTGTGGTTTCCGGCGGGCGAAAAACATTGGCATGGCGCGGCGCCAACCACGGCCATGACGCATATTGCCATTCAGGAAGAGCTGGACGGTCGTACCGCTGACTGGATGGAGAAGGTCTCGCACGAGCAATATGGTGGCGAGATCGCAGGCGACTGACATCGCCACGCCATGACACAAACGCAAAAGGCCGGCATCGCTGCCGGCCTTTGTCATCTTTTGAACGGGATCGGCGTTATTCGGCTGCCTGCAGTTTTGGCGCCGCATTGCGGTAAGGCTCACACAGCGCTTCCAGCATTTTCACTTCTTCTGCCGTCAGATCGGTCAGCGGTGCGCGAACCGGGCCGGCATCGAAGCCCATCAGGCGCACGCCGGCCTTGATGGCGGAAACCGCATAACCCTTCTGGCGGTTGCGGATTTCCATGAACGGATAGAAGAAGTCGATCAGGATCTTGTTGGTGGTGGCGGTGTCGCCGGCGCGCAGCGCCTTGTAGAAATCCTGGGCAAGGCCGGGCACGAAGTTGAAGACGGCCGAGGAATAGGTTGTCACGCCGGCGCCGAGATAGGCATCGGCAAACAGTTCGGCTGTCGGCATGCCGCCGAGATAGGTGAGGCGATCGCCCATCTTGGCGGTGATCTTGCGAACAAGGCCGATATCGCCGGAGCCATCCTTGAAGCCGACGAGGTTCGGGCAGACCTCGCAGAGACGCTCCAGCGTTTCCGCCGTCAGGATGGAATTGTCGCGGTTATAGACCATGACGCCGATGCCGACCGACTGGCAAACCGTCTTGATGTGCTGGTAGAGGCCTTCCTGGCTGGCATCCATCAGGTAGTGTGGCAGAAGGAGAATGCCGTCTGCGCCGGCCTTTTCTGCGGCCTTGGCAATGGAAACGGCGATGCGCGTGCCATAACCGCAGCCTGCAACGATCGGCGTCGAGCCGGCGGATGCCTTGGCAGCCTCGATGATTTCCGGGATTTCCGAAGGCTCGAGATTGAAGAACTCACCGGTGCCGCCGGCCGCAAACAGAACGGTGGCGTCAAAGCCGGCCAGCCAGCCGACATGCTTTTCATAGGCCGAACGGTTGAACAGGCCATCCTGTCCGAACGGCGTGACTGGGAAGGAGAGAAGGCCGGCGCCCAGCGCCTTTTTCAGTTCATTCGGTTCCATCGACATTGCGCACCTCTGTTGCTTGCGATTTCCCGAAAGCTAGCAAGAGATATTATGACTGTCAATTGAGATAATATATTTCAGTTGCTCATGGCCGACGGATCAAGGACCGATAGCGCTGCTGGCTGCCCTTGAGGTGGGTGCGCATGGCATCCCGCGCTGCCGAATCATCGCCATCGGCAATGGCGCGGGCAATGGCGGCATGTTCCTTCTG
Organism: Neorhizobium huautlense; assembly: GCF_030811685.1. GTDB lineage: Bacteria > Pseudomonadota > Alphaproteobacteria > Rhizobiales > Rhizobiaceae > Neorhizobium > Neorhizobium huautlense_A. Next base: position 129,057 of record NZ_JAUSRF010000003.1, read on the forward strand.
GATCTGTGCCATGTAGTCCGCAGGAGAGGGCGAGGCGTCGCCTTCGCTCAGCAGAGAACGCGGAATCATCTGCTTGCCGATCGCCTCCAGCAATTCGCGAAAGCGCGGATTGTTGGTGGAATCGGCAATGGCAAAGTGAAAGGCGCGATCGCTTTCGACCGTCGGATTGCCAACCACTATCTGCTGCTCGATTGCCTCGAGACATTCGAAGATGATTTCCTGCTGCGCTGGGGATGAACGCAACGCTGCCAGCCCGGCGGACTCGATCTCGATAGCGGCGCGAACCTCAAGCATTTCAATGATGGAAGACACGCGGCCGGCATCGACATTGCGCAGTCCGTTCTGCAGCAGTCCTTCCTGCGGGGGAAGAACGAAAACGCCGACGCCGTGGCGCACTTCGACAAGGCTGTCGGCGCGCAAGGAGGCGATTGCCTCGCGGATGACTGTGCGACTGACCTGGTGCTGTTCCGTCATTCCGCTTTCGGTCGGCAGCTTGTCGCCGGGCTTCAGTTCGCCGCTGGTGATAGCATCACGTATGCGCCGTCCGACCGTCTCAACGAGGTTGCGGCCCTTGCGGGCAGGGGCTTTCCCCGTGGTGTCATCCGATATCGACAAGGTTCACCGCTCTCCGGTTTCCATCATTTCAGTGACTTAATGACGGAATGCGCCCGCGTCTTGTCAAGGACGAAAACAGAAATTCGTTGACCTTGGTGATGATAACTATACTATGACAGGACGTCTGATGTATGATGACATGGACGCAATCGCCGGAGCGAGCGCATTTTCAACCCTGTGGTGAGGAAATGCGAGGCGAATGACAGCAAGAGAGTGGCGTACCGGCTTACGCTGAAGAGGAGGAAATCGTGAAGATTGTAGACGTCAATGTACGGGTGTTTTCCCATACGACGCAGCGGCATCAGGATACGGCCGGTCATGCCCATCCGGGTCCGCCGCACAAGGTAAACCTGGCGATCCTGACCATTATCGCCGATGATGGCACGGAAGGTTATTGTTTCGCTGCACCCGAAGTTGTGCGTCCGCATGTGATCGATAAATTCGTCAAGAAGGTGCTGATCGGCGAAGATCCCTTTGCGCGTGAACGCTTGTGGCAGGATCTGGCCCATTGGCAGCGCGGCAGCGCCATGCAGCTGACGGACCGCACGCTTGCGATCGTCGATTGCGCGCTGTGGGATCTGGCGGGCCGCAAGCTCAATATGCCTGTCCACAAATTGATCGGCAGCTACCGTGAAAAAATGCCGGCCTATGGTTCGATCATGTGTGGTGACGAGCTCGAAAACGGTCTGGCCACCCCGGAAGATTACGGTCGTTTTGCCGAGAAGCTGGTGAAGCGTGGTTACAAGGGCATCAAGCTGCATACATGGATGCCGCCGGTTTCCTGGGCGCCTGACGTCAAGATGGACCTGAAGGCCTGTGCTGCGGTGCGCGAGGCGGTCGGTCCGGATATCCATCTGATGATCGATGCCTTCCACTGGTACACCCGCACGGAAGCGCTCGAACTCGGCCGTGGCCTCGAAAAGCTCGATTTCGCCTGGATCGAGGAGCCGATGGATGAGCAGAGTTCGGCTTCTTATGCCTGGCTTGCCGAAAATCTCGATATCCCGGTCGTCGGACCGGAAAGCGCGCATGGCAAACATTTCAACCGCGCCGAATGGATCACCTCCAAGGCCTGCGACATCCTGCGCACCGGTGTTCACGATGTCGGTGGCATTAGCCCGGCGATGAAGTGCATGCATCTGGCCGAATCTTTTGGCATGAACTGCGAAATCCATGGCAATGGCGCGCCGAACCTGATCGTCGCCGCCTGCGTGAAGAACGCAAAATGGTACGAGCGCGGCCTGCTGCATCCGTTCCTCGAATATGACGACGGTTTCGAATACCTGAACGAGCTTGTCGACCCGATGGATGAGGATGGTTTCGTTCACATCTCCGACAAGCCGGGTCTGGGTGAGGACATCAATTTCGACTTCATCAACGCGAATATCGTCGGCTGATCGAGAAGAGAAAAAGCCCGGCGCTCAGAAGGCGCCGGGCTTTTCCGTGTCACAGATTTTTTGCAAGCCAGTCGAATGCGTGGTCCTGCTGCTCGACGTTAAAACAATGTGCTCCGGGCCAAAGCTGTGTTTCGAGCTTCGCCGCAGCCCCTGAGGCGGACCATATGCCGTGAAGCTGCCGATGCGCCTCGGTCGCGGCGGGTAACGGAAAATGCCGGTCGTCTGCGCCGCTGAAAATCAGCGCCGGTTTCGGCGCAGTAAGGCCCGCGAAATGCGGGTAATCCAGTTTTCCAGCGATCTGCGGATGCAGCATGGAAAAGGCGGATTGACCGCGTAGCTGGTTGTTTCCCGCCTGCATCAGCCCATGCAGCGTGCCCATCCAGCCACCTGAAACACAGGTCTTGATATCATCGGAAAGCGCCGCCAGCTGCCAGGCGCGCGAGCCTCCCATCGAATAACCGAAGCTGGCGATCCGTTTTTTATCCACGCCCGGCACATCACGCAGGAAAGCCAGCGCTTCCAGATCTTCGGAGAGAATGACCGAGGCGTAGGAAATGCCGAATTGCATTAGGTTGGCGGCCAGCGCCTGTTGTGTGTCGTAACCATTGCCTCTGCGGCTGCCCCAACCAAGTGCATCGGCGCAAAGCACGGTATAGCCACGCCGAACGAGTTCATTGCCGATAAACCGGCCGCCATAAAGTTTTTGGGTCCACACTTCGATATCTGCCAACCGGTCAGGATCCTCATCCGATCGGCCGACCAGCTTTTCCTTGCCGATCGAAAAGAACGAGCCGTGGTCGTGCAGAAGAAGAACGGCCGGCGTATGGTGTGCTGTTCTCGGGCGCAGCAGACGGGCAAGGGTGGTTTCGCCGTTGGAGAAGCTTAACCGCAACTCCTGGCCAAGCGTGTCACTGTCCGACCACTCGGAAACGATGGAGGCCGCCGCCGGCAACAGGGTCTCGAGATCAAGTGCTGCCCGCACTTTTTCACGGATATCGGATTTCCAGGCCTGAAAATCCGCGGTTTCGAGATCAAAATTCCAGACAAACTGATTGCGATCGCGGAGACGATGGGCGATGCCGCACATATTCTCCGCGTCGATCATCAGTCCTGCCGCATCTTGGCGAGTGTCCTGTCCTTGCTGGCGATCAGGTGAGCGCGCATCGCGGTCCGCGCGCCGTCGGCATCGCGCGCCTCGATGGCGACAAGAATGGCGCGGTGCTCGTTGTTCACGCGGGCAAGCAGATTGGACAATGTCTCGTCGTCGACCGCATGCGTGGTGCGGCGCATGCGCGGCATCAGGGTTTCTCCCAGATAGTTGAATATGCCGGAGAAATGCTCGTTATGGCTGGCGGCCGCCACCGCGCAGTGAAATTCGAAATCCGCCAGCGTGTTGCGCGTCGCGTTTTTCACCGCTTCATCCATCGTGTCGCAGGCGGTTTTCATGGCCTTCAGGTCTGCCGCGTTGCGGCGCTCTGCGGCAAGCGCTGCGGCTTCGGACTCGATGCCGATGCGCAGTTCCAGTCCCTTGATCATATTGCCGGCCTGCATCAGGTCGGCGTCGCCAAGCCGGAAGGGTGCCACGCCCGCATCATCACGGACAAACACGCCGATACCGTGCTGGATGGAAACAAGACCGCTTGCGCGCAGATTGGCGACAGCCTCGCGCACGACGGTTCGGCTGACGCCGAGTTCTTCCATCAATGCCTTTTCCGTCGGCAGCTTGGAACCGCGCGGGTATTCGTCCTGCTTGATCCGCTCGGACAGCACGCGCACGACCTGCGAGCTCAGGCTTTCCCGGCGGGCAAACATGGTTGGCGAAGCATCAGCAGTCATCGCGAGGCCTCCGATCTAAAAAAATCAAACCGCCTGATCGTATTCGAGGCTGGCCTGAATGAGTTCACGGGCATAAGGGTCTTTTGCCGCGCCGGTTGCCAGCACGTCCCGGCTCATCACTTCGACGATCCGGCCATGCTGCATCACTGCCAGCCGCTCGCACATATGGTCGATAACCGCAAGGTCATGGCTGACGAACAGATAGGTGAGGTTACGCTTCGTCCGCAAATCGGCAAGCAGATTCAGCACTTCCGCCTGCACCGATACGTCGAGAGCCGAGGTCGGCTCGTCGAGCAGCAGGATGCGGGGTTCGAGAATGAGGGCGCGGGCAATCGCCACACGCTGGCGCTGGCCGCCCGACAGTTCGTGCGGATATCGCGAAAGGAAGTCGGGGTTGAGGCCGACATCGATCAGCGCCTTTTCCATGCGCTCCACCTGCCGGTCCATACGGTGAATGCGCAGCGGTTCCTGCAACGCCGTGCGGATGGACTGGCGCGGATGCAGCGAACCGTAGGGGTCCTGAAACACCATCTGCACGGCACGGCAATAATCGGCAAACGGCATGTCATTGACGGAAGTGCCTTCCAGCTTCACATCGCCTTCCCAGGAATTCAGCAGGCGGGCAATGCAGCGCAGGATGGTGGATTTGCCCGAGCCGGATTCTCCGACAAGCCCGAAGGATTCGCCGGCAGCGACCGAAAAACACACGTCGCCGAGAATGCGCCGCTTGGCGGGGCCGTGGCCGAGACTGATCGAAACCTGGTTGACTTCAATCGCGGTCATACGCTCGTCTCCTGCGGTGAGAGTGCCTGCGGCTGGCGGTTGAGAACGGGCAGGGGCTGGCGATTGCCGCCAATATGCGGCTGCGCCGCCAGCAGGCCCTTGGTATAGGGATGCGTGCAATTCTTCATGTCGCGTGCCGCGCGTTCTTCCACCACTTCGCCGTGGCGCATGACGAGAACGCGGTCGCAGAAATTACGCACCAGATTGAGATCGTGACTGATCATGATCAGGCCGATACCCTTGTTGGTGACGAGTTCGTTCAAAATGTTCAGCACCTGCATGCGTACCGTCACGTCGAGGGCCGAAGTCGGCTCGTCGGCGATGATGATCTGCGGCTCGGGGATCAGCATCATGGCGATCATGATGCGCTGGCCCATGCCGCCGGAAACTTCGTGCGGATAAAGGCCGTAAACCCGTTCCGGATCGCGGATCTGTACCGCCTCCAGCATGTCGAGCGTCTTCTGTTTGGCGACAGCTGCCGAAGCGCTGTAGTGCACACGGTAGGCTTCCGCGATCTGATCGCCGACCGGATGCACAGGGTTGAGCGAAAATTTCGGGTCCTGCAGGATCATCGAAATGCGCCGGCCGCGAATGGTCAGCATCTGCCTTTCGCTTGCGGCGAGAAGATCGGTGCCGCTGAAATCCATGCGATCGGCTTCGATCTTTGCAGTCGGCAGCAGTTTCAGCAGCGCGCGGCCGATGGTGGATTTGCCGGAGCCGGACTCGCCGACAATACCAAGTCGTTCACGGCCGAGATCGAAGGAAACGCCCTTGACCACATTGTTGTAGCTCTTGCCGCTGCGATAGCTGACCTGCAGATTTTCGACTTTCAGGAGAGGCTGGTTGTTGTCCATCGCTGTCGCTCCTTAGTGCTGTTTCGGGTCGAGCGCATCGCGCAGGCCGTCGCCCAGAAGGTTGAAGGCAAGGCTGACGAGCAGGATGGCGCCGCCGGGAAAGGCGACCAGCCACCAGTTGTCGAGCATGTAACGACGGCCGGTGGCGATCATCGCGCCCCATTCCGGCAGCGGCGGCTGTGCGCCGAGACCAAGGAAACCGAGGCCAGCGGCGGTCAGGATGACTGTCGCCATCGATAGCGTGATGCGCACCAGAACGGACGGCATGCACATCGGCACGATCGACTTGACGATGATGCGCAGGGAAGATGCGCCTTGCATGCGCGAAGCCGAGATGTAATCCGCGTTGCGGAAGGTCAGTGTTTCGGCGCGTGCCAGACGAGCGATTGGCGGCCAGGCGGTGAGGCCGATGGCGATGATGGCGTTTTCCAGACCCGCGCCGAGAGCCGCAACAAAGGCGAGCGAAAGGATCAGGCTAGGGAAGGACAGAAAAATATCGGTGATGCGCATCATCACCGTATCGTACCAGCCACCGAAATAACCGGCGGTGGTGCCGACCAGAAGGCCGACCGGACCGACGATGACCGAGACGATGGTGATGATCGTCAGGCTGATGCGCGTGCCGTAGATGATGCGGCTCATGATGTCGCGGCCGAGTTCGTCGGTGCCGAACCAGTGCGTCGCATTCGGCGGCTGCAACACGTTGTTGAGGTTGATCACATTCGGGTCGAATGGCGCCAGAAGCGGAGCGACGAGTGCGGTCAGAAGCAGGATCGAGATGACGATCAGGCCGAAACCGGAGGACGGGTTGCCGAGCAGTTCGCGAATGACCGCAAGCAACCGCCGCAGGGCCGAGTTGGGGTTCGAAAGCGAAGCCGGCATGACGGTGTCCTGAGAGTTGAGTGTCTGTGTGGCCATGTCACCGCGTCCTCGGATCGAAAATCTTGTAGAGCGCGTCGGACAGAAGGTTCAGCGCGATGAAGATGATGCCGACAAGAAGCACGCAGGTCATGACCGCGTTCATGTCGCCGATCAGCATGTTGTTGGTGATGTACTGGCCAAAGCCCGGCCAGGAGAACACGGTCTCGATCAGCACCGCGCCTTCGAGAAGGCTGCCATAGGCAAGCGCCACGATGGTCACCAGCTGCACGCGGATGTTCGCGAATGCGTGGTGCCAGATGGTGCGGTGCTTGGAGAGGCCTTTGACGCGGGCAGTGGTGATGTATTCCTGGTTCAGCTGGTCCAGCATGAAGCTGCGGGTCATGCGGGTGATATAGGCCATCGACGAATAACCGAGGATGCTGGCCGGCAGAAGGAGGTGGTTCACCGCATCCCAGAACACTTCCCAGTCACCGGCGATCAGGCTGTCGATCAGAAGGAAACCGGTCGTTTCCGGCACCAGACCGATATAGAAGTCGGAGATACGTCCGCCACCGCCGACCAGATCGAGCACGGCATAAAAGATGATCAGACCGATCATGCCGGTCCAGAAGATCGGCATGGAATGGCCGATCAGCGTCAGGAAGCGGATGACGTGATCAATCGGCTTGTTGCGTTTGACGGCGGCCAGAATACCGAGCGGAATGCCGAGGCCCGCACCGAACAGGATCGCGAATGTGGCAAGTTCGATCGTCGCCGGCATCACATGCAGGATGTCATTGATGACCGGCTGGCCGGTGCGGATCGAGGTGCCGAAATCGCCCTGGGCCAGATCGGTCACGTAACGGAAAAACTGCTGGTAGATCGGCAGGTTGGCGCCGATGCGCTCCGCCACCATTTCATAGGTCGCCTGGTCCGCTTCCTCGCCGATGATGGCGCGAACGGGATCGACCGGCATCATGCGCCCGATGGTAAATGTCAGGACGAGCAGGCCGACAAGGGTAACGAATATCGTGCCGGCCTGCCGCCCAAAGGCGGTGAAACTCTCGGACTTCATGGAGCCTCCTCAAAATGGTGTGGGAGGCCGGGGCGCTGCCGAAGATGAAGACGCGGGCAGCGCCGCGGCTGTAGCGGATTACCGCTCTTTGGTGACCGTGCGCAGCTGGGTGGACCACGACGGGTTCAGCTGCAGCCCCTTGATGTCGGCGCGGAAGCCGACGCTGTCGACGACTTCGGAGAAGGGCTGCAGGGCAGGGACCATGTCGGCGTAATAGGTCTGGATCGCCTCGTAGTCCTTGATCTGCTTATCCTTGTTGCCCTCGATGAGAGCATCGTCGATCATCTTGTTGATCTTCTCGTCATAGAAGGACGTACGCCAGCCCTGGAAGTTGGTGAGCTTGGCCGCATCCGAATTATCCGGATTGTAGACCGTGGCGCGCAGGTTACTGTCCGGGTGCGGCAACTGACCGCCGCCGCCGCGACCGACAAGCAGTTCATACTTACGCTCGCGCATGGCGCCGTAAATCTGGTCGCCGGTGCCGGTGATGATCTCGGCCTTGATGCCGCCTTGGGCAAGCGTTGCCTGAATGGCGGTGGCCGCGCTCATGAAGGGTACGTCGGAAATCGCGCGCAGGGTGGTCGAAAAGCCGTTCGGATAACCGGCTTCAGCCAGCAGCGCCTTCGCCTTTTCGACGTCGAACTCGTAACCGGCATTCGGCAGCGAGCCAAAAATGCCGCTTGCGATCGGACGATCACGCAACCTGCCGAAATAAGGGAGAACGCTGTCGTTCAGGCCCTGATAATCGATGAGATAACGCAGCGCCTCGCGAACCTTCGGGTTCTGAAATTTTTCGTCCTTCATCGACACGGCGAGATAATAGAAACCGCTGCCGCCATTGGTCTGGATCTCGACGTTTTCGTCTTTTTCCAGTGCCTTCAGGTCGGCGGCCGACATCGAGAAGGCGATGTCGATATCGCCCTTTTCCAGCATCAGGCGCTGGCTTTGGGATTCGGCCAGATGGCGCATCATGATGCGCTTCATCGCCGGCTTTTCACCCCAGTATTCCGGGTTCTGGTCGAGAATGACACGTTCGTTGGAAGCCCACTGGCCGAGCGTGAACGGGCCTGAACCGGCGGACTTGTTGGTCAGCCATGCTGCTCCCTGATCGCCGTTCTTTTCGTTCTCCATCACGGTTTTCATGTCGAGAATGGAGCCGGGGCCGACAATGCCGAGCGTCTGAACGATGATCTGCGGATCAAGCTTTTTCGGCAGTGTGACGACGACCGTCTGCGCATCGGGAGCGGTGAAGCTGGCATCCGCATTTGCGGCAGTAAACCCGTGCGTTTTGAGGAACGATGCCTGTGCGAGATTCAGTTTCATCAGGCGCTTGAACGACCAGACGACATCTTCCGACGTGACCGGATTGCCGGAGGCGAATTTTGCGCCCTCGCGCAGCTTGAAGGTGATCGAGCCGTTATCGTCGGCGATCGTCCAGCTTTCGGCGAGCTGCGGATCGACCTTGGCACGGTCGACCGGGTTCAGCGAAACGAGGTTGTCATATATGTTGGCGAGAACCTGCACGGTCTCCTTGCCGGTAATCGCGGCCGGGTCCAGTGTCAGGATGTTGTTCATCGAAAAACCGACGACCAGCATGGTCGGTGGGGTTTCGGCGTAAACGGGCTGAGAAAGCAGGGTCGAGGCAAAAAGAGCGGCGCCGAGCAATTTTATGGATGGTTTCATCGTCATAGATCCTCCCAATCACGACTGCCTCCTCCAAGGCAGTAAAACCGAATTAAGAGATATGATGTCCTACGATGTCTGTCAACCGACAACGTGTTGTTGATCGTCAAACCTTGCGATATCCCCGCATACACGAGAAATGCGCATCCATGGGTTGTTTGTCATGGCTGGAAGGCCGCCTTCAGGGTGATTGAAAAGCACATTTCGACACGATAACCAAACAAGACTGCAAAACTCCAGATTTGTTTGAGCCAACTGTGATAATCGCCGACGAAAGCATCGCCTGACCATGAACCGCGACATAACGCGGCTCGACGCGATCTTTTCCGACATGCGGGAGGCCCTGCTGCAATCCGTTCTGCGTGTCGTTCGTGATGCTGCGGTGGCGGAGGAATTGACGCACGACGCCTATCTGCGTGCCCGTAAGGCGCTGGAAACATCCACGCCACGTCATCTGGAGGCTTTCCTGTGGCAGACCGCGCGCAATCTGGCGCTGGACCATATGCGCTGGAAGAAGGTGCGCGGTGGTACCGCCTCATTCGATGATGTCACCGGTGCCGAACAGGTTTTCGCCGACCCTCAGCCTTCCGCAGAAGACCATGTCATCCAGAAGGACAATTTGCGCGTGGTCGGGGACGCATTGCAAAAGCTGCCGCCGCGTGCGCAAAAAGTCTGGATATTGAGTCGCGTGGAAGGCTGGCCTTATCCCCGTATTGCCGCACATCTCGATGTGTCTCCGAATACCGTTTTCAACGACATCAAAATGGTGATGGCCCTGCTCATGGACCTGCGCCGAAAGATGGATGCCGAATGATGTTTCAGTCCCCTTTGTCCGTCACGCCGGATTTATCGCAGTGTCCCGATTGTTTTTTTGTGAGAAAGGCGGGGATCGCACGTCTTCTTTCATATGGCCATCTGATGAACGGACCATTGGGCATTTGCCATGCGTGAGATCACAGCGGGACAGGAATTGGACAACGGTTTTCAGCATCCGGATGCCGTGATGGACGAGGCGTTGAACTGGCTGGTCCGTCTGGAAGCCGGCGGCTTCGTGAAGCCTGCCGAAAAGGCCCGGTTTGAAACATGGCTGGATGCGGCACCCGCTCACCGCATGGCATGGGCAGAGGTCAAAACGGTCTGGGCCGCGCCGGAAACGCTGGTCGCCGCGCAACAGCTGGATATGCATATCGGCAGCCAGCCCATTCCGCTGCGCAAAGCCGCAAGAACGCCGCAAATCGGCTGGGGGCGGCAGGCCTTCGCCGCCGCAGCCTGTCTGGTGGCCCTGGTCGGCGCAACCTATCTCGCGTGGCACGCCATGCCGCGCATGCTGGCGGATTATACGACCGAAGCCGGAGAGCGTAGGGACATCACGCTGCCGGATGGCTCGCGCATGGTTCTGAACACTGGCAGTGCCGCCACACTTGCGTTTTCCGAAGGCAAACGCGGCGTCCGGCTGATCGAGGGCGAGGCATGGTTCGATGTCGTGCATGATGCGGCAAAGCCATTTCACGTCGCCGGGCATTACAGCGATGTTGAGGTAAAGGGCACCGCCTTTGCCGTGAAGGTCGAAGGCGATGCCGACACCGTGTCGCTGCAGCGTGGCGCGGTCGATGCCGTTCATGAGAATAAGGCGATTGCCGTCGTTCACCTCGTGCCGGGCGAAATGGTGACGGCTTCCAAAGACGCCATGTCCGCTGCCAGAACCTTCGACGCCGATCAGCAGCTTGGCTGGCTGCAGGGCCGCGTGGTGATCGATGCGAAACCGCTGGGTGCGGCGCTGGCGGAAGTCGGCCGTTATTTCGACGGGCGGATCATGGTTCTCAATCGGGAACTCATCAATGTCACGGTCAGCGGCGATTATCGCACCGACCGCGCAGAGGCAGCGGTCGCCAGTCTGGCGGCGGCTGCGGGCGGCAAGATCACCCGGCTTCCGGGCGGCTACATAATCATTCGGTAAATTCTCAAGTTTTTTTGTGAGATCGATCGATCTCGAACGTCAACCGCTACTGAAGGCCTGCTGCAACGCATCGGGCCACCGGTGAGCCGAGGGGGCTCATCGCTTTGTACCGGTAGTGCTTGCCACCCATGACGGATGGCGAGGGGCGTTCAGGAGATGGAAATGGCAGTGCAGGCGGGATTGATGCGCGGAGCGGGAGCTTATGGCGCGAAGGTTGGGAAACCTCTGGCACTCCTGCTGGCATCCGCGGCGATCATCCTTCCGGCCGCGGATGTTTCGCTGGCGCAGACCGCCAATCCTGTCGCCGCAAGCAGCGGAGAACGCACGTTCGCCATTCCGGCGCAGCCGCTGGCCTCGGCGATCAAGGCCTTCATCCGCGCCACCGGCTGGCAGGTCGGTTATCCCTCAGCACTTCTGCAGAATAAATCGTCCGCCGGGATTTCCGGCCGCATGTCGCCGGAGGCAGCGCTGCGCGCTATGTTGGCGGGGTCGGGTGTCGGCCTGCGCATCACCGGCCCTGAAACGGCGACATTGACGGATGATGCCGCTGCTGCCGCAATCATTGGCGAAGACAGCACCGTTCTTGGCACGATCACTGTCGATGGCACGGTCAAGGGTGTGTATCTGGGCACCGACAGCGTTTCCGACACGGGCACCACCACCATTTCGGCCGGTCAGATCGTGGCCCGTTCTGCCGGCAACGACGCCAACGATGTTTTGCGTAACCTGCCGAATGTGCAGTACCAGAACGATATCGACGATGATGCCGGTGTTTCCGATCAGGATGTGATCGACCTGAAACCGCGTGAAGTGTCGATTGCCGGTGCCCGCGTTTACGAGAACAATTTCATTCTCGAAGGCATGCCGATCAATACGGTGACGGGCACGGAGGAGGCCTATGGCACGGCGAAGGAACTCGACGAACTGACGGCCAGCGGAAGCTCGCCGGCGCCGGAGCGAATTTTTGGCCTGCATTCGCAGTCGGTTTATGTGCCGACGGATTTCCTTGAAAGCGCGACGATCATCGATAGTAATGCCTCCGCGGCCTACGGCAACTTCCAGGGTGGAGTCGTTTCCTACAAGATGCAGGATGCCGCAACCGATCGCTGGAAAGGCAATGTCAGCTCGGATTTTACCACCAGTCGCTGGACCGGATATCACATCGGCACGGAGGATGGCCTCAATCCGAACGAGGTCGCCACGCCCGACTATCTGAAGCGACGCCATGCGATCACCCTCACCGGACCGATCACCGACAATATCTCCATCATGGGGCAGTTCAGCCGTCAGACCGCTTCGACCCAGAAGGACAAGACCTACCAGTATACGGAAAAACGCCGTGTCGAGGAGGAATCCAGGAACGACTTTTACCGTGCCCAGATCAAGGCTGACACGGACCTCGGCGACTTCACGCTGGAAGGTGTTTACACTGATTACAGTCAGGTCTGGGAAAACAGCCAGTGGCGTAACATGCAGGTGGATCAGGTCGCGCGTGGCCTGAACGCCAAGCTGCAGCACGATTATGCGTTTGAGGATTTCACCATCGGTGGTCTCGCACTTTCGAAGGTCAAGCTGAACTCCAAACTGACCTATGGCAGTTCTTCAACGGCAAACGACATGAATGGCAATGTTGCCCGCAATTACACGCAGGCGATCTACAAGAATAAAGCGATTTTTTTCGAGTCGACCGAACTGTCTGACTGGTGCCGCACGAATCCGGCCATTACGACCACATATTGTTATGACGGTGCGACGGGGGACAAGGAGCAGGGGCAGGATCAGCTGACATGGTCACAGGAACTGACCGGCGAGGTGTTGCGGGGAAAATTCAAGCTTGGGGGCGAATACAGCTATACGGACGCCTACCGGCGGCGGCCGGAAGAGGCCATTTATTACGGTTCTTCCACGACCAACAAAACAGCCGGAGTTTCCGGGTTCATCTGCAATACGTCCGAGGAATGCAGCCTCGAACAGTATGCCAGCACGAAAGCCGTCTATTCGGCATTTGATACGCATGCCTATCTGAACCAGTTCGCCGCCTATGCGGAACTTGAGCAAACCTGGGACTGGTTCAATCTGAGGGCCGGTGCGCGCGTCACCTATGACGATTACATGCGCAATCTCGATATCGCTCCTCGTGTTGTCGCAACGGTGACGCCTTGGGAGGACTTTTCGATCTCGGTCGGCGCCAATCGGTATTACAACGCGCAGAGTCTGGCATTCGCACTTCGGGACCGGCAGCCGAGAACATTGAGTTACAAACGCCAGCACAATGGTGCGACGGTCGACGATACGTGGACAGCTGTTGGCCAGACCGGCTTGTTCTCCAGCAGCGCTTCCGGGCTGGATACGCCTTATACGGATGAGTTGACGATTGGCTTGCAGGGCATCGAGCCGTTGCTCGGCGGCCAGTGGCGTGTTCGCTTCACCGATCGCAGCTCCAAGGACCAGTTTGCCTCGGTCAAGACGGGCGTGAACTACGAGCTGACCAATGATGGCAGCGGTGGTTATCAATCGGTGGCGGGAGAATATTCCAAGGAACTGAAGGCTCCGCCCGTACCCGGCCTGGATGCGTTGTTGTTCAACGCATCGGCAACATGGTCGAAGCGGAAAGTCTCCAACAACAGCTATTACGAGGATTCCTTCGAAGACGAATATATCTATTACAAGGGCCAATCCTATACGCGAGCAGGCTTCAGTGTCGTGACAGGCAATATGGACATTCCGGTCCGTTTGCAGGCCGGTTTGTCCAGCAGTTGGCTGGACGAAACGCTGAAGGTCGACGTAACGGCTAACTACAATCTGGGCTATACAGCAGCTCTCTACACAGATGAAAATGTCACGATCGATGGAAAGCAGCACGAAATCTACGATGATTTCGATTTCAAATCGCTTCTGACCTTCAATCTGGCAGCCAGTTATGAGGTCTACAAGAAAGATGATGTTGGGCTGAGTTTCAATCTGCGCGTCGACAATGTGTTCGATCAGGTCGGAAATGCCAACGCATCCGTTACGCGTCCTTGGCTGTTGGGTCGCACGCTCTGGGTCGGCGCAAAGGCGTCGTTCTGATCATGACCGTTACCGCACGCCTTTTTGTTTTTGTCGCCTTCGTCCTGATCGCTCCTTTCGCCTCGGCGTCAGACGCACAGTGGGATCCGCGCCTGACGCGCGGCACGCTCGAAAACGGGCTGACTTATATCCTGCATGACAGCGGCAAGCCCGGTGATCCGTTCAACATCCGGCTGGTGGTCCATGCCGGTTCGGTGGATGAGGAGCGCCCGAGCGGCGTCGCCCATATGCTGGAACATATGGTGTTCCAGTCGAACCGTGCGCATCTGCAAAGCATCCATAGGTATATTCAGGAAATCGGCTGGCGGCAGGGTCTGCAGGTCAATGCGGTGACGCGCGAGACCGAAACGCAATACATGATCCGCACACGCCGCAAGGATGCACTGGACCTGACCGCGTCGCTGGCGCTGGCTGCCGATCTGGTTTTCGGTGCGGAACTGCGCGCCGATGATTGGGCAAAGGAACGCTTTGTCATTCTGGAGGAATTGCGACAGGGCGACAGTGTTGCCGACCGCATCAGCCGCCAGAAGAAGGCGGTCCTTCGCGTCGGCTCGCGTTATGTCGATCGCCCGACGATCGGCACGCGGGAGAGTATCGCGTCGGCCTCGATCGAGGATATTCGCGCATTTTACGACCGCTTCTATGTCGCATCCAACATGACCCTGGTGGTTTCCGGCAGGATCGACAGCAGCGCGGCCGAAGCCGCCATTCAACGTCTGTTCGGCGCAGCCCCCAAGGCACCGAAGCCGGATCGCGCCTATGTCGATCTGCCCTTGAAAGCTGGCCTCAGCACCGGTCTGGTGCAGGATCCGGCCGGCTCGTCCTCGCAGACGACCTATGCATTCCGCATGGCCATGCCCGACCGGACGAGCGAAGAGGGGCAGTTGGCCTATCTGCAGAAATATCTGCTGAGCCGCCTGATCCGGGATGCCATCCAGACGCAGGCACCGCATTATGCGGATACGATCAAAAGCATGGGGTTCGTGGCACAGGAAACGACGGAACATCGGCTGATCCTGGCCTTCAATGCCTCTGGCCCGGATCACGACGCGGCGCTGCCCATCCTGCTTGAGGCGATCGAGCGTGTTCGGCGCGAGGGCATTTCGCAAAAGGCTTTCGATGCCGCAATGGCGGCGGCGCGGCGTGTGAACGGAAACAATATCGATGCCGCCGGTCAGCGGACCTATGCTGAATGGGAGGATCGCATCACCTCCGCCGTCCTCATGGGCTCGGTGCTGGATGACCCGGCCAGGCGTTCCGAGCGGACACGCGCACTGCTGGATCGGATCACGCTGGACAGCTTGCAGGCGCGCATGCGCGACATGCTGGCGGCGCCTGATCAGATTCTGTTCTATCAGGTTCCGGGCGGTTTCGAGCGTCGCTTGCCGGATGTCGCCAAGGTGCAAGCCATGCGTGACGACCTGGCAGCACGTGCCGCGCTTCCGCCATTGCCGGCCCTGAAGTCTGATCCAGCCAGTCCGTCGACGGAAATTCCAACCCTGCCTGCGGAGGCGATCGTGCCCCGCTCCGGCAAAATCGCCTCGGAAAATGAGCTGCAATCACCGCATATCCGCGAATGGACATTATCCAATGGTGACCGGGTGATATGGCTGGTCCGGGACACGCCGGATGGCAAGGTCTATCTCTCCGGGCAATCCTCTCCCGGTTTCATGAACGCCCGCTATGGCAGCACGATTTCGCAGGTCGCCATACAACTTCGCGCGCAGAGCGGTTATCGGTTCTGGACGCAGGCGCAGTTCGATGCCTGGGATGCGGCCCAGCCGGCGTCCGGGCGCTGGAGTTACGCGCTCAAGGCCGGCCTGCTGGATGTTGCCATTGCGACGAAACCCGACGCACTGCCCGGCGCGCTTGAACGCTACGCGCGCGATCTGATTTATGCCGAGATTCGTGAGGACGCTGTCGAGGCGGTGAAGGATGAGGGCATTGTGGGCGGCGCGCGCGAGGATGCCTATGGCCGCCTGCTTTATGGACCCCAAAGCGACGAGCAGGATCCGGGCAGCTTGCTAACGGTCGAGCACTTGAATGCCGCCGCGGATGCGCTGCTTTCGCAACCGGTGAAGTGGTTCGCTGTCGGGCCGGCGCCGGATGGTTCCATACGCGAAACATTTGCGGGCTTGATCGGTGCCGTGCCGCGCGCGAAACCGCTGGAGGCAACCCCGCCGCGACAGGTCGAGGGGCTTCGCATCGCTGAAGTCGAAGGCTCGGCAAAAGATCGCGCCCGTGTTCAGCTCTCCTTTTTCACGCCGATGGACTGGACACCGGAGGCAAGTTTTCTGGTCTCTGCGCTGACGCCCGTGGCGCAGCAGGCCTTGAAGAATGAACTGCGATATCGCCTGGCTGGTCTCTATACCCTGCAGTTCGAGCTGGAACTCGATGCGGATACCAATCGCGCCATCGGCACGCTGTCTTTTTATTGCGCGCCGGAACGCGCAAAGGAACTGACCGAAGCGGCACTGGCGGTTCTGAAGGACATGCCGCAGCAGGCCGACGGGATGGATACCGCGCGGATGCGTTCCGATATCGCCTTTGCCGAAGAGGGGCGACTGCGGGATCCGAACACATGGCTGCGACGGCTGGCTTTGAGCTACAGGCGGTATGGTGACGCCGGTTATCTCACACGCATGATCGGCCTTGGTGATAAGTTGACCGATCAGGTGTTGCGGGCACATGCCGCTTCGGTTTTCAAAACCGACAATGTCGCGATTCTGACCCGTCTTCCCAAGGCGGCGCTATAAGCGCCGGGTGAGGGATCTGACGGGTTCAGCGTCGGTTGATGTGCTGGTAATCCAGGCGCGGCCGGAAATCAGCGGATATCGCGGAGAGGAGAGGCAACACCACCGACGATGTCGGCTCCTCCCGGAACAGATCGATCAGCCTTCTGCCAGCGCCTTCAGCTTTTCATGGTTTTCCGCGGAGAGCGGAATGCCATCCTTCTCTGCCTTCGCACGGGTCACATGCCGGCGATCACCCGGCAGGCGTTCCTGACCGGCCTCCAGCACAAGATCACAAATGCCGGCGACACGTTCGGCAAACACGTCATTGCCGCCGCGGGCCGGATCGATGACGATAAAGAACTGGCCGGTGAACGGTGTCTGCGCGCCCTTGTGGCCGCTCCAGTCGAACTCGCCGGAAAAATAACCGCCGGTCAGGGCCGCGCTGAGGATTTCCACCATCAACGCAATCGAATTACCCTTGTGGCCACCGAAGGGCAGAAGCGCACCGCCGTCCAGAATCTGCTTCGGATCATTGGTCGGCTGGCCATCGCGGTCGACACCCATGCCGGGTTTCAGGTCGTGACCGGCACGTGCGGCAATCTGCACGTCGCCATGCGCGATGGCGGAAGATGCCTGATCGAACACGAAGGGTGCGGCACCCGCACGCGGTGAAGCAAAGGCGACAGGATTGGTGCCGAATACTGCCTTTTTGCCGCCATGCGGCACAACGCAAGCCATGCTATTGACGACGCTGAGCGCCACAAAACCCTCTTCCGCGAAAGGCTCAACGTCCGGCCACAGCGCGCTGAAATGGTGTGAACGGCGGATGGCAAGAACGGCCACGCCATTTGCTTTCACCTTCTCGATCAGCAAAGGACGCGCGGCCAGCATCGCCGGCTGCGTAAAGCCGCCTTTGGCATCGACGCGCACGAAGGCCGGCCCTACATCCTCGACCTCCGGCACCGCCTTGCCATCGACCCAGCCGCTGTTGAGCGATGAGACATACCCCGCCATGCGAAAAATGCCGTGGCTGAGCGAGCCGTCGCGTTCGCAGCCTGCGCAGTTTTCCGCGAGGATTTTTGCGTTGTGTTCCGATACGCCGTGGCGAACAAAAATCCGCTCAAGCAATGAAACCAGATCGGCATAGGCAAGATGAACGGCGGCGGCCTCGGTCATGCGAACTCCAATGTCTTTACGCGGATACTTTCTGCCGGAAGGGCGAACGATCCGGATCGGGATCCGGCATCGCGTCGAGCAGCATGCGCGTATATTCGTTTGCCGGCCGCTCGAAGATATCTTCAACCGGGCCGCTTTCAACCAGCTTTCCACGATAGATCACAGCAACCTCATCACAAATATAACGGATGACGCCGAGATCGTGGCTGATGAAGAAATAGGTGAGGCCGAGTTCTTCCTGCAGTCGGTGCAGGAGGTTGAGCACATCGGCCTGAACCGACACGTCGAGCGCCGAGGTCGGCTCGTCGAGGATGAGGAATTCGGGCTTTGCGGCCAGTGCGCGGGCGATGCCGATGCGCTGGCGCTGACCGCCGGAAAACTCGTGCGGATACCGAAAGAGATGTTCTTCCCGCAGGCCGACCTGCAACAGCAGTTCCAGCACACGCTCGGTGCGCTGGCGCGCCGTCATGGGCACGATATCGCGGTGGATGACCAGCGGTTCGGCGATGATGTCATGGATCGTCATGCGTGGATCGAGCGAGGCGTAAGGGTCCTGAAAGACGATCTGCAGGCGCGCGCGCAGGCGGCGCATCTCGGTCGATGTCAGCTTGCCGATGTCGGCGCCTTCATAAAGGATATTGCCGGATGTCAGCGTTTCCAGCCGCAGAATGCAGCGCGTCAGCGTGGTCTTGCCGGAGCCGCTCTCGCCGACAAGGCCAAAGCTCTTGCCTTTTCTGACCCGCAGACTGACATCGTCGAGCGCCTTGAAACCCTCGGTATGGCCGAACAGGCCCTTGCGCTGGCCCGGGAAAATTTTCGAGACGTTGTTGATCTCAAGCATTACTGAACCTCCGGCATGACGCCGCCAAGGCCGCGCAGTTCGCCGCGTCTGGTATGGGCTGTCGGAATGGAATTGAGAAGCGCCTGCGTGTAGACATGGGACGGGCGTTTCAGAACGTCCGTGACCGGTCCGCTTTCCAGAATACGGCCGCGATACATGACTGCGACATGGGAGCAGATCTGCGCCACGACGCCGAGATTGTGGGTGATCATCAACACGCCGATGTTTCTCTCGGCGACCAGTTCGTGGATGAGTTTCAGGATCTGCGCCTGTACCGAAACGTCGAGCGCCGTGGTCGGTTCGTCGGCGATCAGCAGGTCCGGCTTGCCGATCATTGCCATTGCGATCAGCACGCGTTGTTTCATGCCACCGGAAAACTGGTGAGGATAATCGTGGATGCGGTCCGCTGCCTTCGGAATGCCGACCTTGTCAAGCATTTCGACGGAAACGCGCTTGGCTGCCTTCTTGAGATCGCGGGAGGATGCGCCGGGTTCGAGGCCGAGCACGGTCGGGTCCGCATGGCCGGCATGCAGCGCCACATCGACCAGCTGCGTGCCGATGCGGAAGACCGGGTTGAGGTTGGTGGTCGGGTCCTGAAAGATCATGCCGATCTTGCGGCCGCGCAGCGTGCGCATGTCCTTCTCGCTGGCCTTCAGCACGTCGCGGCCTTCGAATGCGATCGAGCCTGCAAGATAACGGCCGGTTGCCGGCGGAATGAGGCGCGAAACGGAAAGGCCGGTGAGCGACTTGCCGGAGCCGGTCTCGCCGACCATGCCCCAGATCTGACCGCGTTCGACCGTCAGGTCGATGCCGTGCAGGATCTGCGTTTCGCCCTCGAAACTGCGCATGGAGAGGTTGAGGTTTTTGATCTCGAGCAATGTCATGTCGTCACCTCACCGCCGTGCCTTGGGGTCCATGACGTCGCGCAGGCCGTCGCCAAGGAGGTTGAAAGCAAGAACTGCCAGGAAGATGGCGCAGCCAGGAAAGACCGCCGTCCACCAGTAATCCGGCATGTCGGCGCGGGCGACGGACAAAAGCGTGCCCCATTCCGGTGTCGGTGCCTTCACACCGATGCCGACGAAACCGAGCGAGGCGACGGTCAGAACGGCAAAACCCATGTCGAGCGACGCCTTGACGATGATCGGCGACATGATGTTGGGCAGGATGTGACGGCCGAGGATGCGCGGCCAGCCCGCTCCGAGCGCCTTTGAGGCAGTGATGAACTGCTCTTCCTTCTTGCCGATCACTTCACCGCGCACGAGGCGGGCATAGGCCGGCCACCAGGTAATCGCGATGGCGATGATCATGTTGGTGACACCGGTGCCAAGCGCTGCCGCCACCGCCATGGCGAGGATCAGGCTCGGGATGGTGAGCAGAAGATCGGTGATGCGCATCAGGATCTCGTCGATCCAGCCACCGAAATAACCGGCAATCGCACCGATGACGCCGCCGACCACGATGGCGATGACCACAACAGCAAGGCCGGAAAACAGCGAAACCTGCGAGCCGACGAGAACCAGCGAGAACACGTCCTGTCCCAGCGCATTGGTGCCGAACCAGTAGTCTGCTCCGGGTGCCATGAAACGGGCGGATGTATTGGTGCCGCCGGCGACATGTTCGGGATGCGGCACGATGAAGGGGGCAAACAGCGCCACGAGAACGAGCGCCACGACGATGGCGAGGCCGATGACCGAAAGCCAGCTCTGGCGAAAACGGTAGAAAGCGCGGGACCAGTTTTCCAGCCGGGCCGACTGGTCGCGTTTCGGGAGGGTTACGGGCGTTGTGGTCATGTGTAACGAACCCTCGGGTTAAAGACGCCGTAGAGCAAGTCGACGATCAGCATGGTGACGAGATAGATCATGGCGATGACCAGCGTGACGCCGATGACCGGCATGAAATCCTGGGAAAGGATCGCCTGCGTGGCGTAGAGGCCAAGACCCGGCCAATCGAACACCGTCTCGACCAGAACCGTGCCGCCGAGCAGCCAGGACACGTAGAGACCGATGACCGTCAGCGTCGAGGTCATGGCGTTTTTCAGCACGTATTTGAACAGGATTTTTGTGTTGGAAATGCCGAGCGCCCGTTCCGTCATGACAAAATCCTGCTGCAGCACCTCGATCGTCGAGGCACGCATCATGCGCATGATGGTCGCCAAGGGGGAAAGCGACATGGCAAAAGCGGGGAGAGCGAGGTGCTGCAAGGCGATCGACAGCGAATACCAGTCACCGGCGAGAATGGAGTCGATCGTGTAAAAACCGGTCGGCCCTTCCGGCGGGATCTCGATCAGCGGAAACCGGCCCGATAGCGGCAGGATGTCGAGCCAGGAGACGAACATCAGCTGGAGCAGCAGGCCGAGGAAAAAGCGTGGCATGGCGATGCCGCCAAGCGCCACGGTGCGTGTGAGGTAATCGACAAGACCATTGCGGTAGACGGCGGCGGCGAGACCAAGCGGAATGCCGAGCACGATGGCGATCAGCATGGCCGCGGCCACCAGTTCCAGCGTTGCCGGCAGGAAGGTCATGATGTCCTCGAACACCGGCCGGCGCGTGAAGATGGAAACACCCCAATCACCTTGAACCAGTCCCGTCACATATGCCCAGTATTGCAGGGGCAGCGATTTATCGAGGCCGAATTCCTGGCGCACGCTTTCGATCACGTCGGGCGTGGCATTGGGACCGGCGGCAAGCGCCACCGGATCACCGGGAAGAAGGCGGGCGATGGCGAAAACGATCATCGTCAGCCCGATCAGCATCGGGATCAAAAGGACGAGGCGTCGCAGGGTGTAAAGGATCATGGGCGCTTCCGGTGGTCAGTAGTTTTCGGCGATCGCATGGAAAAAGTCCCCCTCTGGCTGCCGCCATCTCCCCCACGAGGGGGGAGAAAGCTTGCCGCACCCGCTTCGCCTCAATCGTGCCACGGCGGGGCGGCTGGGTTAAGCCCTCCCCCTTGTGGGGAGGGTTGGGAGGGGTCTTCTTTCCCTGCGATCGTCCCTATCAATCAAGCGACAGCGGCAGCAGCTCGATGGCGTTGGCGGCAACCGGTGTGAAGACAAAGTTCTTCACATTGGCACCAAAACCGAGTTTGCGCTTTTCGAGCACGCCAAAGATATCCGGCGCGTCGTCGATGACCAGTTCCTGGAACTTCTTGTAAAGCTCCGCGCGCTTGGTCTGGTCGATTTCGATACGGGCCGCCTCGATCAGCTTGTCGACCTCCTCGTTCTTGTAGACCGGGTTCTGCCACTGGCCGTTGCGCGACGAATGATAGGCGGCAAAGGCGACATTGTCCGGATCGGCGTAATTGGCCGTCTGGAACAGGCACATAAAGCTCGGCATCGTGTCGGGCGATTGGGCGGCGGCAACCGTGTCCGGCCATGTGGCGGGGCGGATGTCGAGTTCGATATTGAGCGATTTCAGCGCTTCGAGCAGCAGCAGAGACCAGCGGCGCTGGTTTTCGTAACCGGTCGCATGCATGACGGAAAGTTTTATGCCGCCATCCTTGTATTCGGATTTCGCCAGATACTCCTTGGCCTTCTCCATGTCGTGACGGTAGACGGTGAGGCTCGGGTCGTGGCCAAAAATGCCGGTCGGCAGCGGGCCGACCATCAGTTCGGCCGGACCTGCTGCATCTAGCATGCTCTGATAGTTGAAGGCGTAGGAAATCGCCTTGCGCAGGTTTTTGTCGGCAAGCGGTCCCTTGGCGGTGTTCATCTTGATCGAGAAGGTGCGGTATTCCGGCTCGATGACGCTGACGACGGCCGGATTGTCCTTCAGGGCCGCCATATCCTCGGCGTAAAGCTCGAGCGCGATATTCGCTTCCTTGCGCTGCAGCATCATGCGCTCGGTGGAGGCCTCGCGGACAATCTTCCAGATCGCGCCTTCGAGATTGCCGCCACCCTGATGCCAGTCGTCCTTGACGCGGATGAATTCGTAGAGATTGCCCGGGGCGACGCGGCCCATCTTGAACGGACCGGAACCAGCGGTGTTCTTCATCAGATAGGCCTGACCGTCATCGCCGCCGATATTGGCTTCGACCACGGCCTGGTTGACGATGAACATCCACGGCAGAACCTGCAGGAAGGGTGCAAACGGTGCCTTTAGGTCGAAGGCAACGGTCTGGGCATCGACAGCCTTGACGCTGTCGGCATCAACGATGCCGGCCATCATCCACGAGGGACCGCGCTTCAGCTTGACGATACGCTTGAAGGAATAGACGACGGATTCGGCAGTGACCGGCGAACCATCCTGAAATTTTGCTGTCGGATCCAGCTTGAATTCGTAGTGTTTCTGGTCTTCCGAAACGGTCCAGCTGACGGCGAGGCCGGGCTTGACTTCCGGCGGCGTGCCGACGACGCGCACCAGCGCATCATAGGTGTTGCGGAACAGCATGGCCGGGGCATAACCGGTGGCGACATGCGGGTCGAAATTCGGAATATCGACACTGCTGGCCATGATCAGGATCTTGCGGCCGGCGGCAAAGCTTTCGAGCGGCATCGAAGCGAGCGCGGCAGCGGAAACCGCCGATCCCATGAACGAACGTCTGGTCATCTGCATGCGAATGGTCTCCTAGTTTTTTGAGAACCGGCCGTCTCCCCTTAAGACGGCCGGAATTTTTATTGGTCAGGCTGCGGTATCGGACTTCTTGCGTTCCCCGCTGCGCGCCGTGCGGCCATAGATGGTTTCGGCCGCTTCAGCGCTGACGTATCCCTGACGCACGTCGTCATCGAGCTTGTCGAGATCGCGCTTGTTCGGATCGCCGTAACCGGACCCGCCGGCCAGCGTCAGTTCCACGACCGCATCGGTATCAACGAGATCGACGATCGCGCCGGTGCCGCAATCCTGCACGGTCTCGCCGCTGGCATGCGACAGGATCTTGCCGGTTGCCGTCTTGCCCGGCTTGCCGCCGAACAGGCCTTCGACCGGAAGGTCGACGCCTTCGGGCGACACGATCGCCTTGATCGGATGGCCCTCGGCATTACGGCGCGAGATGCGGACGCGAACGCCGAGGCCACCACGGTTTTCGCCGGCACCGCCGCTGTCGGTCATCAGGCTCTTTTCCCAGATGACGATCGGCGAACGGGTCTCGAACATTTCCAGCGACGAGGTCGCCGCCGATGTCGGCCACAGAAGCGAGGATTTGCCGTCCTTTGCCTGTGATGCACCCTGACCGCCGCCGAGCAGCAGCAGTTCGTAGAACAAAGCGCCGGTTTCCATCGACTTGCCGTAAAAACTCATCAGGCTCGGCAGGCCGGAGAAGGATTGCGCCGTATCCGGTGCCGCTTCTGCAAGAGCGCGGAAAACGTTGGGCGCGAGATACCAGCCGGTGCGGGTGCGCAGCGAAACCGGAGCCGGCTTTTCGCAGTTGAGGATCGAGCCCTTCGGCGCCTTTACCGTGAATGGACGATAGCAGCCGGCATTGCCGCGAATGCCCGGCGTCAGCATGCACTTGATCGGGTAGGTGGCATGTGCCGTCGTGTAGGAAAGCGTGCAGTTGATGCCGCCCTTCACCGTCTGTGGCGGTGCGCCTTCGAAATCGAGTTCGATCTCGTCGCCCTTCACCGTCACCTTCAGCGGGAAGGTCATGGTCGAGCCCATCGGATTGTTGGAAATCTCCGAATGGTAGACGCCGTCTGTCAGCTTGGTCACCGCATCGCGCATGGCCTTTTCCGAAAGCGACTGCACGACATGCGACAGCGCCTTCAGGTCATGCATGCCATACTCCTCCATGAAGGAGCGCATGCGGGCAGAGCCTGTTTCGTTGGCCGAGATGAAGGATCTTATGTCGCCGAGAACCTGATCGCTGTCGCGAATATTGTCCGCCATCAGGCGGAACAGGTCTTCGTTTTCCTCGCCTTCGCGCACCAGCTTCATGGCCGGGATCTGGATGCCTTCCTCGTAAAGCTCGGTCACGCTCAGGCCGTCACGGCTGCCGCCGATATCGCCGACATGGCCGACCGTACCCATAAGCGCCACAACGCGGCCGCGATGGAAGACCGGGGTGACGATGGCGAGGTCGAAGAGATGACCGGCGCAGAGCCACGGATCATTGGTGATATAGACATCGCCCGGCTTCATTGTCTCGATCGGGTAACGCTCGATGATCGCCTTCACCGCCATCGGCAGGGTGAGGTTGAAGACCGGCATGACGCGGGCGGAGTGGGCAAGCGTCTCGCCATCCGGATCGAGAATGGCGCAACCGAAATCCTGGCTTTCGGAGATGATCAGCGAAAACGCCGTGCGGCAGACCGTCGACCACATTTCTTCCGCGACGTTGACGAGGCGGCTCCACATCACTTCCAGCGCGATCGGATCGGACTGGATACGGCGGCCTGCCTCTTCCAGCGACATCGTCTCGTCGACAATGGTCGCGCCCTTGGCGGTTTCGGCGATCTGGATGCGCAGGTTGCCGGTCTCATCGACCGTCACCTTGTCACCCGGCGGGATGATGGTGGTGGATTCGCGCTCCTCGATAATGGCCGGACCCTCGACGAGAATGCCCGGACGCATCGCGTAACGATCGTAAATGCCGGCATCGACCCAGTCGCTGCCGAAAAACGTCTTGCGCGTCCCCTTTTTCGCTTCGGTCGCGCCACCTTCGATACCGGCCTGACGGACGGTCAACTGCGGCACCGCACCGGAGGCACGGATGCGGAAGGAGAGGATTTCGAGTTTTGCTTCGGACGGCACGCGGGTATAGCGCGCGCTGTAGACAGCCTCGAAAGCCTTGCGGATGTCGGCGTAGGCGCCGGCATCCAGTTTGCCGGCCGGCAGCGGCACGTTGATTTCATGCAGCTGGCCAACGAGGCGCATGTCGGCGGAGCGTTCGACCAGAATGTCGGCATCGGCGACACCGGCGCTGCGCAGCTGCACGCGGCCATCCTCGGAAATTTCCTCGATAATGGCGTTGAGCTTGTCGGCTTCGAGGTTTTTCGACAGCGCGATCGGGTGCGAGCGGACGATATCGAAGGAAAGGGGGGCGGTGAGGAAGCCGAAGGCCGAGGCCGCACCGCTTGCCGGCGGAATGATGACTTCCGAAACGCCGAGAATACGCGCCACTTTGGCGGCGAAGGCCGGGCCGGCGCCGCCGAAACCGATCATCGAATACCCGCGCGGATCCTTGCCCTTTTCGACAAGATGGATGCGGGCAGCGCTCGCCATGCTTTCGCTGACGACCTGATGGATACCCCATGCAGCTTCGACAGCCGAGATGTTGAGCGGCTTTGCGATCGTGCCGAGCGCCGCCTCAGCGGCATCGAGATCGAGCGTCATGCGTCCGCCGAGGAAGAAGGACGGATCGTAATAACCGAGCGCGACCGAGGCGTCCGTGACGGTCGGCCGCGCGCCGCCCCGCCCGTAGCAGGCCGGACCGGGCTCTGAACCTGCGGAATGCGGACCGACCTGCAAAAGGCCGACGCCGTCGATCGAGGCAATCGAGCCGCCACCGGCGCCGATCTCGATCATGTCCACGACAGGCGACTTGATCGGCAGGCCGGAACCGTTCTTGAAACGATGTTCTCGACCGGCTTCCAGATAGGAGGCGATGTCGATCTTGCCGTCCTCGATCAGGCAGGCTTTTGCTGTGGTCCCGCCCATATCGAAGGCGATGACATTGTCGTGGCCGGCATTCTTGCCGAACCAGGCGGTGGCAAGCGCGCCACCAGCCGGGCCGGATTCCAGAAGGCGGATCGGGAAGGCGCGGGCGGTTTCCAGCGAAACCAGGCCGCCGGCCGAATGCATCAGACGGAAATCGCCGGCAAAGCCCATTTTTGCCAGTTCGCCTTCGAAGCGGCGCAGGTAACGGTCCATCAGCGGCTGCACATAGGCATTGGCGCAGGTGGTGACAAAACGCTGGTATTCGGAAATTTCCGCAACGACTTCCGAGGAAATCGAAATCGAAAGCTCGGGCAGCGCCTTGGCGATGATGTCGCGGGCGCGGCGCTCGTGGGCAGGGTTGCGATAGGAATGCATGAAGCAGATGGCGATCGCCTCGACGCCGTCCTTCTTCAGGGCTTCGGCGGCCCGAAGAACCGCGACTTCATCGAGCTCGAGAATGACATTGCCATCGGCGTCGATACGCTCTGACACTTCCAAACGGCGCGAACGCTCGACCAGCGGTGCCGGAAAAGCCAGCGTCAGGTCATAGATGTCGTAACGCTGCTCGGTGCCGATTTCGAGAATATCGCGAAAACCCTCGGTGGTGATCAGGCCGACCGGAGCGCCCTTGCGCTCGATGACGGCATTGGTGACCAGCGTGGTGCCATGGACGATCTCGGAGAGGTCGGAAATGCCGATGCCGGCAGCCGCGACCAGTTCTCCGAGACCGCCCAAGGCGCCCTGGGAGGGGTCTTTTGGGGTGGTCAGGCACTTGTGCAGACGGATCGCAGTCGCGCTCTCGTCGAAAAGAATAAAGTCGGTGAACGTACCGCCGATATCCACGCCCGCACGCAGGCGCTTACCGGTCGTCTGGCCAGTAGCTTGCATTTATCAATCCTAGATCACGCGAGTGAGCCGGCCATTCTGGTCCGTGCCCGATGTTCCCGAGCTGTGCTTTTGGGCAATTATCGCCGCGAAGGGCGTTTGCCTCAAAATTCAGCTTCTCTTGTCTTTGAGCAAAGACTAGGCGGCGAATTTTAGAGAGTCCAGTGTCTGTTTCAACATTGACACCGAATTTCAATAATGAAACAAAATGATATAAATCTACGACGTGGAGTAGTTTGATGGGCGTTCTTGATGATGCCGTTGCAATTTTCGGCTGTTTTTCATTGGAGGACCCGGCGATCGGCCAGGCCGATCTGGCGCGCCGACTGGACCGTCCTAAGGCCACCGTGCATCGCGCTTTGAAGACTCTCGTCGCGTCGGGTCTACTGGAATACGATCACTCCACACGCCTTTATGCGCCAGGCATGCGCCTGTTCGAACTCGGCCAGATCTTTCGCTCGCGCCACCATTTTCTCGACATGATCTATACGCGGGTGAAACAGATCTGCGATATCGGCGGACATACCGGCTATATCACCGTTTTCGACGGTTTCGACCTGATGGTGCTGCGTGTCGTGCGCGGTTCGAACCCGCTGGCGATTGCCTCGACCCCGGGTTACAAGTCCCCCGCCTATGCGACATCAAACGGCCGCGCCATGCTGGCCATGCTGGAAGATCACGTGTGGAAGAGCCGCGTGCCCGAACCACTGCCTTACGTGTCGGAAAATTCACCAAAGGATCATGCGGAGCTGAAGGAGAGGATCGGCAAGGTGCGCGCCACCGGTCGATCCTATGCCTCGAACGAGATCGTCGAGGGGGTGTCCTCGCAAGGTGTGGCCATTCGCGATCCCGAAACGCTGGAGATTTTTGGCGTGGCGATTTCCTATCCGGCAAGCCTCGGAACACCGGAACTGAAGGAAAAGATTGCCGTCTTGCTGGACCAGATGCGAACGGACCTGAGCATCAAGCTCGATTGAGCAGCCGTTTTGGAACCGCCGCCGCCAGTCCGACGATCGGCGCAGGACGCTCGTAGCCCTCGTCGGGGTCGGCAGCATTCAGGCAGGCGAGAATCTTGTGTTCCAGAATGTCCATGCCGCCCAATCTCCGCCTCTGCCTTCATGCAGCTTCAGCCGCAGGTTTTCCCGATGCGCTTCAGTTCGACGGCCGGCTCCAGCATGACGCCGCCCTCTTTGCCGACGAACCTGTAGGTGCCGCGCCACAGGCCATCCGCCGCCTCGGATATGCGCAGGCGATGGTCGCCGTCATTGCACATGGCATCAAAGGCAAGGTCGCCCATATCCGTGAATGCGCGCTTGCATTTGCCCGCCTGCGCTGCTGGAAGAACCGGGTCCATGCGGCTTTTGACAGCTGCCTTGTCGTAGCAGACCTGAAACACCTGCTCGTCGTTTTTCAGTTCAGGCGTCGGCACGGGCGTGAATATCCGCACCTGCCACAGACCTTCGGGGAAGCCGGCTTCCTGTGCCGCGGCCGGGTTTTCGGCCATCAGCACGGTGGCGGTCATGAGAGCGGCTTTGATGAAATCGAGCTTGATCACTGGCACTCTCCCAAACGCTTGACGGTGACATCAGTCGACGGCTGCGGCATCTCCAGGTCGCCTTCATAACTTTCGTTATAGGAAATCTGGCCGGAAAAATTCTCGCCGTCATCGTCAGGTTGCAGGTACATGCCCCAAAGGGCGCCGATGCCGCCATGATCGCATTGGACATTCATCGAAACACCGCTCTCGTAGAAATGGATCTTGTCCATCAGCACACATTTGACCCCGGACGGTTTTGGCATCAGCGGTAGTGTCTCTGCCGTCATGTCGTCGCGAACGCAGATGTCGTGGGAGCTTTCGACCACTTTCATTTCCGTCTCGGTGCGCTGCAGCGTCTTCCAGGTGAAGCGCCACAGGCCGCCCCATTCCGGTTTTTCCGTCGGCGGTGCCTGGGCGGGGCGTGCGCGCGGCTCATCATCCGGCGAGGAATAGGCGGCGGACTGCAGCGCCAGCCGACGCCCGAACCACGCGCCCATGATGTTAAAATCGTTGAAGGTGATGTGGTATGGTTTCAGCACTTCATCCTGCTGGGAGAGGGCCGTTCCAGCCACGGATGCCTTTCGGCCATAATAACCCTGGATCTCCCGAAATTTTTCTTCCGGCATCGGCTCCGCTTCCTTCAGCGGGCTCTGGTTCAGCACGGATTGTGCGACATCCCGGCCAAGTGCTGCATAGGTTCCCTGCGCCGTTTCCGCGAAATAGGCACCGAACATCTCGATCATCGCGAATGTCGTGTCCGTCTTCATGCGCTCGCCGAAAGCTTCGGTCGCGGCGTCAAAGCTCGCCTTGTCGGTCCCGAATTTCTTGTAGATCGCTTCATGGTCGCCATCCGGATCCATGAACATCGCATAGGTGATATGGCCGTACGCCTGATAATCGACGCCATTGACGGGCTCAAGCATCTTGACGTCGAAACCGGCGCGGCTGGTCGCGATCTTCGGGGGCGATGTGGGCGAGGGCGCTTCGCTCAGAGTTCCGGCGTCTTGCGCGCGCACCGGGTTGGCGACGAAAAACGCGGCCAGCAGGGACAGCGTTGCGATGATCATCATCAAGAACGGCCGTATGGCTGTTGTCCTGATGGCGGAATTGGACATGTCTGGAACCGGCATGGATGGATGCCCCTTTGAGTGCCTTGTGAGCGAAAAGGAAAGAGCAGGGAAAGCCTGCCAAACCGTCTCGCTCATTTCTTCGGGGCACACATATGGCTTTACGAGCAAAAGGAAATGCTTTCAACGCGATAGGGTATTTTGCCCGCGGTCACGTGCTGAGGCGGGGGCTGTTTCACGTCGGCTGGCCTTCTCGGGTTTCTTTCAGCGTCAAAAGCCAGATCGCAACATCACGGAAACTGGCCGCTTCGGCATCCGGGGATGCGTCCAGCCATTGTCCCAACCGCACAGAAAGCGTGCCAAAGCCGGCCGCTGCCAGTTTTGCCGCAAGCGGTTTTCCAATGGCCTGTCTGCTGCCGCGTGCCCGGCCGCCGGCATGGATCGCACCGCTGAGCAGGCGCTCCACATCATCGAGCAGGCCGGACTGGCCGGCCATGGCTTGTGGAGGGGTGAGGGCTGCCTGATCATCGAGCGCATCGAGATCCGGCACGATGAAACGGTCGGCGGAAATCGACCACGGTTCGCAGACCAGCACACCATCCTCAAGCCGCACCGTCCCGGCGATCTGGCGGACTTCGCCCCAGCGGCCGTCGAATGCGGCGGACAGGATGCCGGGCGCTGCCGGTGCGCCGGAATCGAATTCGCGTTCCAGATGCAGCGTTCCGCCGTCATTCGCCAGCTGGACGGCAGCCTGCCAATATTGCGTTCCGGCCGACCAGGATTGGCCGAGCACGGCCTCGACCTCGAACATATGGACATCATCGACACGTTTGCGCGGCCTGATCAGCGACAGCGGGCGTTCGGCGAAATCCCGGATCACGTTTTCGGTGCGGCTGGCCATCAGCGGGGCTGACCACGAAAAATTGCCGTCGCGCGGCATGACCTGCGTCTTGCCGCCGGTGCCGCTGCCCAGCGCCAGCAACCCGTCGGCGCGGCGGCGAGCAACACTGGTCAGGATCTGGCCGCGGCCGACACCCTGAACCGGCAGGCCCGCGCCGAACTGTCGTCGCAGGACGGAAGAATGAAAATCCGCCTCGTTTGGGTTGGGAGAAAACAGCTTTTCCATCAGCATGGTCGCGCCGGTATCGCTGTCGGCCAGCAGGACGGAGGCACTGATGTCGTCGCCTTCCTGCCGCAGTCGGGCACCGAGCGAAACCAGCCGGGTTTTCGCCATCGCCGTTTCGAAGGGCTCGCCCAAGCCCAGCGCCATGGCGGTATCGCTGGCCCGAACGCGCGCCAAAAGTTCCGTCGCCAGCCTCAAACCGGCGCGCTCGTCATGCCGCGCGCTTCTCGCTTCGTAAGCCTCGACCTGTTCTCTCAGGGCGTCGATGACCAGCAATACCTGTGATGCCCCCAGAAGCTCCGCCTGTCGGCGGCAGTGTTCCAGCTGCTGCACATGCGCCGCCATGCCGGCCAGAACACCGACATCGAGCAGCTTTGCCACGACCTCTTCGCAAGCCATCGCCAGGGACGTCGTGTCGACGGTGGTCTTCGGTCCGGTCTCGCCACCAATCCCGGCTTCGCCGGCACCGTCGGCCGCGCGAAAAGCCCGTATTGCCAGTGCCACATGCACACATCCGCGCCCCTGCACGCAGTCGCAGCGCGCATAACCCAGATCGTTCGGCACCAGAAAACGCACGCTTGCCATCGGCAGACGCGCCGCCGGCACCTGTCCGTAATCCAGCCGCACGGTATGGCGCGCCGTCATCAGTCGTGTCAGTTCCGACTTGGCTGACGGCCCCAATGCGCTTTCGAAACCATCGAGATCGAGTGTCGCAGGGTTCCAGCCCGCCGGCTCGGGTGCCGATGTGGCAGCGTCGGCAGTTTGGCCGTCACGATAGGCCATGGCGAGCATGATGCGGTGGCGGCAGACCCCGGACGAGGGGCAGGTGCAACTGGCATCGGCGATTTCCTTGCCCGCCGCCAGTCGGGTCAATGTCCCATCGCTGAAACGTGCCTCTATCGTGCCGTCCCCGGCCACATCCAGAACCGGTCCTGTGCCGGCGGCAAGGTCGCGTTGCGAGCGCTTGACGATACCGGTATTGGAAAGCTGGGTCAGGCCGTCGTCGGTGAGGGCGATGAGATCATTGCGAACCATGTCATCGTCCGATCTTGGCGGCCAGCCAGCCGGCCAGCTCGCCCGGCGTCATCGCGCCCACTTCGGCGCCGGCTGCCACCAGCTTGCGCGCCGTTTCACGCGAGTAAGCCGGTTCGGCGGCGGAATCGAGAGCCGCCAGACCCAGCACCAATGTGCGCTGCGCCGTCAGTTCCGCAACACGGTTGATCAGCATGGCCTCGCTCGAGCCCTCATAAAAATCCGAGATCATCACCACGATCGCATTTTCCGGCTGGGTGATCAGTTCGGCGGCATAACCGACGGCGCGCTGGATATCCGTGCCGCCGCCAAGCTGCACTTTCATCAGCAGCTCGCAAGGGTCATCGACAT
Source organism: Neorhizobium huautlense (assembly GCF_030811685.1). GTDB lineage: Bacteria > Pseudomonadota > Alphaproteobacteria > Rhizobiales > Rhizobiaceae > Neorhizobium > Neorhizobium huautlense_A. The sequence continues at coordinate 161,523 of NZ_JAUSRF010000003.1, forward strand.
CGCTGGTCAGGTCGACGATTTCGGTATCGAAGGCGACAAGATGCGTTTTCACGCCCGGCAATGCCCACAGGCAGGCGGCCGTCACGGCGGAGTGGATGACCGAATCCAGCATCGAGCCGCTCTGGTCGACCAGCAAAATGATCTGCCACTGTTTCATATGGCGCTGGTTGCGCGCGAAGAAGTGCAGTCGCTCCACCGTCAACTGGCGTTTTTCCGGGTCGTAATGTTTCAGATTGTCCTTCACGACACGGCGAAAATCGAGATCGCTGGCGATCTTGAAACGGCTGTGACGACGCCGGTCGACCACGCCGGAAAAGGCCAGCGCCATGTCGCGCGACAGCTTTTCCATGAGCTGACGTACCACTTCCTGCACCAGTTTTCGCGCCATCACGAGAATGTCCGGCGACATCAGGTGTTTTGTCCGCAACACGGCTTTCAGCAATGTTTCGTTCGGCTCGGCGCGCGCCAGCACATCGGCATTGGTGATGATGTCTTCGATCGCGTAATTTTCGATCGCATCCCGTTCCAGCCGTTCGATGGTTTCCTTGGGAAACAGCCGGTGGATATCGTTGATCCAGTCCGGCGTGGTCAGGGCAGATGCGCCACGCCCGCCCTGACGGCTGATATTGCGGTCGCCGCCATCCTCGTCGCGGCCGTAAAGCCAGTCCAGCGCCGCATCCATCGCAATGGCGTCGGCAGACATGTTCCCACCCGCCGCGCGGCAGGCGCCGTCGGACGCCTCGCCGAGGACGAGACGCCAGCGCGTCAGGGGATCGAGGATGCCGGGATCGCTCATTTCACCGCCGTTTCGGCCAGAAGTGCCAGACCGCGCAAGGTTTCGCTGGCCGTGACCGGATCAAGCTGGCCGAATGTCGGCGCATTGCCCTTGTTGCGGCCATAGGGCGGTTCCAGGGAAAGCTTGCCGAGTGTCTGCAGTTTGTCTTCCCAGTCTCCGCCGCCGGTAAAGATGCCGTCCTCGAAATAGAACATGGCATCCATGGTTTTGCCGTTCAGCAGGCGAACCGGACGCTCCAGCCACCAGATGCAACCGCCATCCTGTGGTGCCCCAAGCGCCCAGCCGCGCGAACCCATGCCGCGTAGGCGCGGGCTTTCCACCTTCAGGCCTTCGAAACGGGTGATTTCGCTGACCTGCTTTTCCGCCTCGGTCAGTTCATGGATTTCACGGCCAAGCTGCGGGAATGGCTGGGAGATTTCATAATCGCCGAAAAGCGCGCCCCAGGCATCCAGCCCGCCGGCCGGCAGGTGCAGCGGATGCACAAGCCCGATCACGCCTGTTGCCTCGACGGAGAAATCGAGGTCGAGCGTGTCGTCCTGCGCATCGGTGACGGACAGATCGTCGGACACGCGAAAGATGGTGGTCGGTGCCGTGCGCGGATCGCGGTCTGCATACACACCCCAGACCAGCCGCTGCGTCAGGTGGCGGATCAGCGGATGGCTGGCAAAGAACATCCAAAACACGTCCGGCGTCGTGCGGCGCGACATGGACAGCATGTTTTCCAGGCGGGTGATCTGGATGCTGGAGGCCGCGCGTGCGTCCTTCTTCAGGGCCGACCAGCGCTTGACCGCGTCTCCGGCAAGTTCCTGATCGTCGGATTTGTTCGGCTTGGGCAGATCCTTCAGGCGTTTGCCGGTTTCGTCCTTCACCCAGGGTTTGAGGAATTCATCGAAACCGACACGGAACTGCCTTTCGCCGAACACGAGATCCATGCCGCCGCGATCGTCGAGATCGAGATCGGGCGCCAGACGGTCTGCCAGTTCTTCCGGTGTGAGATCGCGCGCTTCGGCAAGCTGGGCAATCTTTTCGCGGGCCTTTTCCTGCAAGCCCTTGAACTTCAGTTTTTCGGCAATGCCGTTGAGGTTCATCAGCGCGACATCGGTGCCGATATCGGCCAGCACATCGAGGCCGGTAACGGCACGTGCATGGGCGGCTTCGCCCGGCCATTTGCGCACCAGACGGGTGAGCTTGCGGGCGCATTCGTCATCGCCCAGCCAGCCGATGCCACGCAGGGCCCAGCCCTCCTTGGAGGGCGCGCCATCCGCCAGCCATGCGGCAAATACGTCCCAGGCGAAGGCGGCAAGGCTGTCCGCCGTGGTCTTTTCCTTCAGGACATCGATGCCGGCATAAATGGCTTCCGGTGTGGAGAAGGACAACATTTCGGCGATCGCCACCATGGCCTCGTCCGAAAGTGCGCCGCCGTCCTTCAGGACCGGACGCGTGAAGGACGACGGCTTGAACCAGTCCGGCACCTTGGCGATGCGGGCGGGGAAACGCTGGAGAGGATCGCGCTCCAGCACTTCCACGACGGCTTCCGGCGCCTTGGCATCCTGTGCGGCATAGGTTTGCGCGATCGCTTCGATAGCGACACGCCCGTCTTCGCGGTCGGTGGCAATCCAGCGCAACGCAAATTCGGCGGCGTCGCGCACAGCACCCTTCGGGCCGGTGGCATCGGGGATCAGCCGGATGATGGCCGTCTCGCGATGCCGCCGCATCCACTGCATGGCCGCCACACGCGCCTTCTTCAGCTTGATGAGTGCACGCGCCGCATGCGGCGCGATTTCTCCCGCATCGATATTCTTCGCAAGGTCGATCATCACGATCGGGTCGTTTTCGATCTGCCGCAGCAGGCCCGGCAGGCCGCGTTCGCCAAAACGGTCCATCATGCGGGTATAAACGTCGTCGGCATAATAACCGGTGGCTGCGCCCGGGCAACTCCACAACATCAGCGCCAGCGAATCCGGCTGTTTGTCGATTCCGTCGAGCAGCTTGCCCCAACCGCTGGACCGAAGCCCCCAGGAACGGGCACGGTAGATCTGCATGATGCGCTCATAGGCAAAACCGAGCACATCCGCATGATCGTCGCCGATCTGCGGCAGCGGCTTTGAAACGGGCGGCACCTTGTACCAGTCCGGTAGCGGATTTGCCTCGATCTCGGCGATGGCTTTGACCAGGTCGTCGGTCGTCTCCGCGATCACGGCACCATGATTGCGCCAATAGCCCCTCTCGGATGCGATGGGTTCGGACACGTAAACGAACGGCGTCGGCGCGGGCTTCAGCGCAAGGACGATGTCCTCGACCTTCTTTTTCTTCTTGCGCCATGGCGGATCGAGAAGAACGGCCGGAACATTATCCGCAACGGCCAGCGGCACGTTTTGCACTTCGTGCAAACGGTCGAGATAGGCCAGCGCACGGTCGTTGCCGGCAAGCCATTGGCGCTGGGTTTCCTCAGGATGTGCTTTCAGAAAATCCATCACCCGGGCACGAATGACGGGTTCGGTTCGGCCGGAGGCAAGTGCGATGACGAAAAGGCGAAAGCTCGTGGCGGGATCGGCCTCGCTGAATTCATCGAGCGCGGCGCGGATCCATTTGTCGTGCAGAATGGGAGCAAGCACCGCCATCGCGCCGTCATCACCCGTTGCCAGGATCGTCTTGGCGATCACGGTTTTCCGATCGTCATAGGCGTAATGCAGGAACCAATCGAGGGCCGGGGCGGGGGACTGATTGTGATGCGCTGCCGTGTCGATCACGGTCGCCAGAACATCCTCAATCGAGATGTCCACATAGCTGAAATAGAAGAAATAGCTGCGTTTCGTGCGCCAGCGTGTACCGTCCGATGGCGCCAGTTCGGCAATGAGCGGCAGAAAGGCCAGCTGCGCGCCGACTTCCACGCCCGCAGCCTCGGCGCCGCGCAGCACGGCAAGCGGCTTGAGATCATGTTCGATGGAGCGGTCGTCACCCAGCACGAAGGCGCGCGATGCACGCACTTCCCATGGCACCTGATCATCAAGGTCTTCCGTCAGCGTGGTGATTGCGGCCTCATATTCCTCGTCGGAAAGCTTTGTCAGCGCGAACCTCAGTGCAAGCTCCAGCGGCGAACTCCAGCACGAATTGCCATAGGCACGGCGATCGTTTGTATTGGCGCCGATCAATGGCCTCAGGATTTGCAGCACCCACGAGGCCCCGGCAACAGTCAGCAGCCATTCCTGAAAATCGATCAGGCACAACAGGCTTGCGGGCTGCTTGCCGTTGCGGATTTTTGGGCCCTCGATCACCTTCCCGTGCGAGACGGTGCCGATATGTTGCAGCCAGTTGATGACGTCGGCCGCCTCGAGTTTCATCTCGGCCTGTCCGCCGATCTTCGATTTGAGCCAGCGTACGGCGCCACCACCAACTGGTTTGGGGCCGTTTTCGCCCAGTCTTTCATTGATCCACTGGGCTGCGTCCTTGGCTTCGGCTTTGGGAGATGCCGTCAGGAGCTTGATATTGTCGGCAAAATTGTCCCAGGCGCGGGCCGGGTCGAGCGAACCCTGCGATCGGCTGCGGGTGGGCAGGGCAAGGCCGATCAACGATTTTAGGACGGGCGAGGGGCCAGAAGCCGGTGCCTGCGCAGCCGCCACGGATGGCACTGATTTCACGGCGGGCTTGGCGAGTTGCTCTGCGGGAAAAACCGGTGCAACAGGCTCAGATACTTCCGCAGTCGGGACCTCAGCGCTGGCGCTGGCAGCGGGGGCGGAAGTCTGTGCCTCTTCCACCGTTTCTTTCGGCTTGGCCGGCTCCGCCTGTTTCTTTGCCGGAGCAGCAAGTCCCGAACCGATCAGGCTATATCCCTTGCCGGTCTTTTCTTTCACCAGCTTGTTCTTTTCCTTCAGCGCCGCATCGGCTGTGTCGAATTCCTTTTCCTTGCTCTGTCCCTGCGTGCCGATGCGGCCGTAATTGACCGTCAGCGTCGTTCCCTCGATGGAAACCTCCCAGAATTTCGAGGATTTTCCTTCAACAAGTTCGTACCGTTCCATCTTCCCGTCCCTATCCCTTTGTCAAAACAATCCGGCCTGTTTCAATCGTCGTGCGGCCGCCGCCTCCAGCGCCATGGCGGCCGCCTGGCTGCCGACGTCGCTGCGCTGGCGCATCCATTGCAAGGCTTCAACTTGCGCCTGCGCGTCGCCGCGGCCGTGGTTGCGCAACACAGCCTGCGCCAGTTTTTCGCGCTCGCGCGGCGGGAAAAATGCAAAGGCCTGCCGCAGCGCCGGCAGTGCCAGCAGAAATTCCTCGTCGCTCCAGCCCTCGATCATCTGCGCTACCGCATCGATGACCGGCAGATCGTCGGCAATTTCTTCACGCGAGAGGGCAAAGAGGCCCGATAGAAAATCGCCGAGCTGGCTCGGCCGGCTGAAATGGCGCATGTGGGAGGCGATAGAGGCGGCGTCGCTCCGACCACAGGCAACCAGCAGGCCGAGTGCGGCCCCGGCAAGCGTCGGCGCCGTTTCACGATTGGCGAGGCAGCGGCCAAGCACTGAGAGCAGTGCATCACGGTCTATGTCGAGATCCGGGCAATCGCGGATCATATCGCGGCAGGCGATCAGCGCATGAATGACATGGCGGCCTTCCTCCTCGCTTCTGATGGCATCGACTAGCCACAGGACTCGGGAAAACACATGCTCGCACAATTGGCCGAGGCCGAGATGGGCCTGGCGGCCAAAAATGCTGCCAAACCGGTAAAGCCTTGTGATGTCGAGACCGGCACCGCCGATCTGGCCGATATCGCGTGACTGCCCGAGACCCGAGGAAATCTTTGCCGTTAGGTCGGTTTCCAGCGCCAGCAGGCCGGCGAAAAGCGCGTCGGACAGGCAGGAGGAAAGAACCGGAAGTCTGTCTCCCGCGTGGCTCACCCGGTCGGCCAGCAGGCTGGCGGCGGCCATCGGCAATGTGCCGCCCCAGCGCGAGGCTTCGATCAGCATGCCTTCCGCATCGCGGTGGCGCACGAGGCGAAAAACATCGCGTGGTGCTTTCGTTTCGGCGCCGGACGGTCCTTCGAGCTGTTCCAGCCCCGGCATTTTCAAAAGCCGCAATGCATGCAGCGCCTGTGCCCGGCTGCGATCGTCGGATACGTTCCAGTCCAGTTCCAGCTTTCGGGCGCTCGATTGCGGGATCAGGTCGAGTTGCTCCAGCCGGGCATCGACATCATCGAGCAGGGGTGGCCGGCGTGTGCCGGCGGCGATGCGGCCGCGGCGATCGCCGGTCATGGCTTTCAGCATGGCAACGAGGGCCGGATGGGTTCCCGCACGAACGGCGCCTGCCTGCGTCCAGGCCGCGGGTGCCTCCAGCCCGTCCTTCACCACTGTCGCGAGCGCCGAATCCAGAAGGTCGGCGCGCAGGATGGCGGCATGGCCGCGCGTGCGGGAAAGAGCCAAGGCATGGGTCTGCCAGGCGATGCGGTCGGCGGTGGAAACGACCTGACCGCTTGCGCGCATGGCGGCAGCAATGGCATTGCCCGCCCAGTCGGCGGCGGCATCCAGCCCGCGTTCGCGCACATGTTCGTAATAGGCCGGTGAGGGCATGCCGGATGCATAACCGGTAAAACGGTCCAGTCGCTGGTATTCGTAGGGCAGGACATAACTTCCGGCGCGTTCCCCTTCTGCCGGCATCGGCATGTCGGGTTTGTCACCGCTCATCTCACGCGTCAGCCGGCGGATTGCCTCGGCATGCCAGCCGCCGCAGACCAGAACGACCTTGCCGTTTTTCGCCTTGTCGAGAGCCCAGGCGGCATGCGCTGCCATGAAATTTTCACGCGCATGTTCTTTCGGATCTTCAATGCCCTCGGGCCGCAGCAGATCGAAATAGCGGTGAAGCCTTTCCGCAAGCTGCGGTGCCGGTGCCTGTTCGGCCAAAGCGTCCCAGACGGCATCAAGCCCATCCTCGCCCATGGCCTTGCCGAGCGCCGCGTCGGCGGCGGTCGCGCGTGCCGAATGCGGGTCGGCATAACGGTTGGCGCGATCGCCGAAATCCGGGTGCCATGCCGGCAGGTCGCAGAAAAGCGGCGTTGCACCGGTCTTCCATGCGGTCTGCAAAGCCTCCCATTCCGGCGAGTAGCTGCAGAATGGCGAATAGGAGGCGAATGTCCGCTCCGGCGTGGCATGGAAACTGAAGATCGCCACCGGCAGTTGATGCGGCAGGCGCAGGTCGTCGATATGCGGATTGAAGTCCGCCGGCCCCTCGATCAGCACATAGGCCGGGCGCAGTCTGGTGATGGTTTCCGCCACCAGCCGGGCACAGGCCGGCGAGTGATGGCGTACGCCGATCACCGTCAGCCGGTCGGTCCTGTCATGCGGTTTTTCCGCCTCACGGCGTGAGAAGATGCCGAGCCTCATAGAGGGCCTTCCATGCTGCTCCCGGTCGCTTCGACGCCTTCTGTTCCAGATAACGCGCCAGTTTTTTCAGGTCCTCGGCATTGTCCTTTGCCGCGGTGCCGGCAAGGCATTCGACGATATCCTCCGGCCGTCCGCCATCGCCGCGCAGATAATGACCGCGCACGCCGACCGCATGGGCAACACTCACGGCCTCGGCCGTGCTCATCACCGAACTCAGTTTTTCCATGCTGCCTTCGCTGGAAAGCCCTTCGCGCAATTCACGGAAACACGTGACCAGCACTTCCAGAACCTCGTCGCTCGGCACGACGGGCACGCCGGAACGGGCCAGCAGTTTTGTCGCCTCGCGTTTCACGAGATCCAGTTCCTCATCGGCATTGCGGATCGGAAAGACGGTCTCGAAATTGAAACGACGTTTGAGTGCCGCCGACATGTCGTTGACGCCACGGTCACGGGTATTGGCGGTGGCGATGATGTTGAAACCTTCCTGCGCGAAGACCATGCCGTGCTCGCCGGAAAGTTCCGGCACCGCCATGACGCGATCCGACAGGATGGAGAGCAGGCTGTCCTGCACTTCCAGTGGGCAGCGGGTGATCTCCTCGAAACGCACGATCTTGCCGGCCGACATGCCCTGATGAAGCGGTGCTGGCACAAGGGCGCGCGGCGTCGGCCCTTCGCTCACCAGCAGCGCATAGTTCCAGCCATACTTGATCTGGTCTTCCGTCAGCGAGGCGCCACCCTGGATGGTCAATTTGGAATCACCGCTGATGGCGGCTGCCAGCAATTCGGAGAGAAAGCTTTTTGCCGTGCCCGGTTCGCCGATCAGGAGCAGCGCGCGGGAGGTGGCGAGTGTCACCATCGCGCGCTCCACCAGCGAAGGCGAGGCGACCAGCTTCGCCGATGCACCATTGCCGCCGAGGATGAAGGATTTGATGCTTTTGAGCGAAAGGCCCCAGCCGGGCGGGCGCGGTCCCCTGTCGGCTTTTCTCAACGCCTCCAGTTCATCGCGATAGGCTATTTCGGCTGGAGGACGCTGGATGGCGGCAGTGCTGTTCTTGTCTTGCATGGGGACCCGTCGACCTGTCTTGGACGCCATGGATTTAGGGCAGGAAACCATGACATCCATAGCAACGCCATGGGGATATTTACCTTTTGTGCTTGTCTGGCAATTGTTTAGTCTTGGCGCGGCACAGGCGATCCATCGTTTGAAATCGCCTTGAAATGTGGTCGTCCGTGATGGGCGGCCAGTCTCATCTCCGATTGGCACCGTGATGCAGCGGACGACGCTTGCTGCGCCCGGGTTTTCGCTCCGCCGCGCTGCCTGTTGTGATCAGCTTCCAGAGAAAAATCACGTCATGTCACATCCGCTTCATGCGCGGACTTGTAAGGTTAACGCAATCATAAACGATATTTAAGCGATAAGTCATGCTATAGAGGAGATGCATCCCATGTCGAAGGTGACCAAATCCGCCAGCAGCCCGGTTGACTCGTCATCGGTTGATCCCGGCAATACGAAAGCCTGGGAGGAGGCACAGCAGCAGGCAAAGGATGCAGGCATCCGTTGGGATCGTCCTTCGGACGATAATCGTTCCGCGCAGCAGATCATCGATGACAGTCCACTGCTGAAAAATCTGGGCAACCAGGCGGGTGCCAAGGACGCTCTGGGCCAGCGTGTGGGCCTGAAGGAAGGCGAGAGTTTTGCCGATAACGCCGATGCGGCCTATCGCGCCGTCCAGGTTCTCGAACATATCGAACAGTTCAACGCAAAGGGCGATCGTCTTGCCAGCAATGATATCGACAATGGCAGGGTTGATGGTTTTACCAACAGTGGTCAGGCGCGACCTGATACGGAAGCCGGCCGCCTGCAGGATTTCGGCAAATACGGTTTCTCCAATCTCGAAGGCAAGCTCAACGATGTGACGACCGCGGTCGAAGATCCGAAGGAACGCGAGAAAGCCGAAGCCCTCGGCATCGAATGGGAACGTCCGGAAGGCGATGATCGCTCCGCAGAGGATATAATCGGCAAGAGCGATCTTCTGAAAAACCTGGGCAACCAGAGCGATGTCAGGGACATGCTCAAGGAGCGGGTCGGCGATTTCGAAAAGGATGCCGATGCCGCCTACCGTGCCGTTCAGGTTCTCGAACACATCGAGAATTACACCGCAGGCGGTGACCGGGTCGCCGGCAATGATGTCAACAACGGCAAGGTCGACGGGTTCACCAAAAGCGGCGAAGCGAAACCGAATACGGAGGCCGGTCGCCTTCAGGATTTCGGCAAGGACGGGTTTGACGCCCTTAAGGGCAAGATGGAGCGCCCCTCCGACGTCGGCGACAACAAGGAAGCGCGTGAGGCGGCCGAGAAGGCCGGGATCAAGTGGGAGCTTCCCGAGGACGATAAGCGCTCTGCCCAGGACATTATCGAGGACAATCCGCTTCTGAAAAACCTTGGCAACCAGAGTGGCGTCAAGGACATGCTGAAAGAGCGGGTCGGTGATTTCGAAACGGATGCCAATGCGGCCTATCGTGCCGCACAGGTGCTCGACCGCGTGACCATGTATAACGAAAAGGGCGAGGCCCAGTCCGGCGGTGATGTTTCTAACACAAGCATCGACGGCTTCACCAAAAGCGGCGAGGCGAGGAACGGCACGGAAGCCGGCCGTCTTCAGGATTTTGGTAAATACGGTTTTGAAAACTTGCCGGAGACCAAGAAGACCGACGATATCGGCAGCTACAAGGATTTCCTCAAGGCCAACCCGGATGCCGATGAAGCATCCAAGACCTTTGCCAAATATGCCGCCATCCTTGGCGAGAACTACGATGCCATCAAGGGCAAGATGGGGCAGGATGACAAGCTGACGGCCGATGACCTGAAGCGCTACATGGATGAGAACCCGCAGATCAGCGACGACTTCAAGGAAGCGCTGAATTTCTGGTCCAAGCCGGGCGCCTTCGACCAGTTGGAAACCGCCGCCGACCCGTTGAAGTTCGCACCCGACGGTAAGGTCAGCACGGGTGACATCAGCAACTGGATCAAGACGCAGGCGCCGAAGGATGCCAATGCCGCGGTTACTTTCCTCTCCGGCGTTGCCAACGGCAACACGGTGGGTGATGTCGATACCAGCAAGCTGAACAAGGATATTTTCGAGAACCCGGGCAATCACTCTACCGAGGACAAGGCTGCTGCGCTGCAGGAATTGCTCGCGGCCCGGCAGCTGGTCATCAGTGGCGCCGAGGCGGGCATGTGGAGCGACGATTACGGCAAGGTTGCCGTTTCCAACCGCGCCCGCACCCATCCCGATCCGAACGAGATCCTCAAGGATCTCGACGACAAGATCAGCATTCTCGAAAGCGATCCCGAAGTCGTCAAGTTCCTCAATGAAAACGTCTCCAAACAGATGACGACGCTGCTGGAGGATAATCCTGGCCTAAAAGACGCGCTCGAGAAGAACTACGAGGACGTCAAGTCGGGTGCCGCGCTCGACAAGCTGTGGGACAAGAATACCAAGGACGGCAAGACCGATCAGGCGGCCGCGCTTGCCGAATTTTATGCCTCTGCCGGATCATACCAGGAAATGCTCGGCATCAAGGATCCCGCCGAAATCCAGAAGGCGGTCGCATCCTCCGAACATGCGCAGGAATTCAAGGATTTCTACGAGAAGTCACTGGCGTCAGGCGACCGTCTCGACGAGCTGATGAAGGACAACACGTTCGAGGAAGCCATCGCCGCCTATACTGCCGAAATTGCACTCTATAACGGTGCTCTCGATCCGGAATTCACGGCCAAGTTCGACGAGAAGATCAACGACAACTTCACCAGGATTGCGCAGGAAAACGCCTTCAAGGACGGCACTTTCGATGATCTGAAAACCGCCTTCGGTGTCAATGGAGGTGACGAGCTCGACGAGGCGAAGGTCAAGTCGATGATCGAGGAGGTCATCAAGACCAATCCGGAACTGGTGACCAACCCGAATGGCACCGTGGCCACGGCAGATCAGATCCTGGCAGGCATCAGGGGCAGCTGGGATGTGCTGCGTCAGGGAACGAAATCTCTGGCGGAAATGAAATCCGACTGGCTGAACCCTGATGTTAAAAACCTCGCCGACAAGGGCGTGCTTCACGGTGTCAGCGGTATCTTCATGGCCGGCGTCACCATTGCCAAGGGTGCAGGCAGCGGTGGCAACCTGACGGAAAAGGCCAAGGTGGATATCGCCACCGGCTCCGTCCAGACCGTCACATTGCTCACGGAAGGTGGCACCAAAGCCTACAAGGACTACCTGAAAACCGTCGCGGACAAGCACCCGGACAGCGCGCTCGGTAAGAAGATCGGCAAAATGACCGACGCGCAGCTGAAAGAGTACATGGCGGGTGTCGGCAAGGTCGAGAACGTCGCCAAGGGCGTCGGCGGTCTGGCCGGTATCGTTGCCGGTGCTTATGGCATTTTCGATGGTGTTCAGGCGATCCGTCGTGGCGACGATGTGACCGGCGGCATCAACATCACCGCCGGCTCACTCGGTGCGCTTGCCGGTCTGGCTTCCGCCGTCGAGGGCGGGGTCGGTGCCTTTGGCTCGGCAGCGCTGAGAGCGGTCATGGCTCCGGTTGCGGGTATTGCCGGCGTTCTGGGCATGGCGGCGGCCGGTGTCGGTGCCATCGCGATGTTCCTGCCGGCATTGATTGCGGAGGGCAAACAGCAGACCAAGCAGAACAATTTTGGCGATCTGCTGGGCGACTATCTGACCAAATACGAGATAGACGGCGTGCCGAACGGCGACATATTCGATGTTCCGGACGAGGCATGGCCGGAAACGAGCAGCGGCATGTCGTAAGGCGGGGTGCGGTCGGGCCAACAGGGCCCGGCCGTGAACCTGACGCGCCGTAGACGCGGCGCTGCCGGATCCCGGCGCAAGGCCGGGAGACGGATGGGAGTGTTCAGCCGGCGCTGAACGCGGCTTTGATGCTCTCGGTGCTTTCGCCTGCAGCGATGAGGCTGGCCAGCAATATGCGGGCCTGGCCGGGGCGCAGGTTGTCCGAATGAACGGCGCCGGCCAAAGCGAGGTCATGTCCGCCGCCGCCGCCGCCGTAACTGGCGACGAGCAGACCCTGCGGCACGCGGCTCGACACCACGACCGGGATGCCCGATGTTGTCGCGCGTCGCACGGCATCCACCACGGCGGGCGTGGCATTGCCGGAGCCGAGCGCTGCCAGCACGACGCCCTTGGCGCCTGCTATAAGGCTGGCATCCACCAGCGCGCCGTCGCAGCCCGGATAGATGGCGATGATATCGACACGCAGATCGCCAACATTGCCGGGCAGATTGAGAGAAACGTTTTCCAGCGGCATGGACTGCCTGAAGGCGGTCACGGTATCGGCCGAGTGTTTGTAAAGACCCCAGGCCGGATAGGTCTGTCCGCCGAAACAGACCAGCACGCCACGCTGCGCATTGCTGCTCTCGGCGGCGGCTGCAACGGCGGCGGCCAGGTTGCCCGGTCCATCCGCCTGCGGATGATCGGCCGTGAACTGCGCGCCGGTCAAGATCACCGGCTTTGTCAGCCTGTTCTGCAATTGCACGAGCAGGGCCGTTTCTTCCATGGCATCGGTGCCGTGGAGAATGACCACGCCATCGATGGCCGGATCATGCAGCAGGTCCTCGACCGCCGAGCTGATCGCCTGCATGTCCGAAAGCGTCAGGCTGGACGAATCCTTTGCCATCAGGTCGACCGCGCGAAGGTCGATGTCGCGGTCGCTTACAAGATCGAGGAGGCTATCCCCGCCGAGGCTCGGCTTGCTGGAACCATCGGCTCCACGTTCGCTTGCAATCGTGCCACCGGTGGCGATGACCGCCACCAGAGGCTTTTTCATTTCGGCATTCACGATTGGGTCCGATCCGTTGCTGCTGTCTGTTTCGCCGCATTTTCGGCTGCGACGGCAGCAATACGGTCACGCGCCAGATACCAGCCAATGATCAGTGTGGGAACAATGATAATCAGTGAACCCATCGTCCAGCTGCCGACCGGATAATCCAGTGCCATCAGAACCAGAACGCTGGCGAGGAAGACGAGCGTGATGATCCCGGTATAGGGGGCGCCGAACATGGCGAAATCCGGCCGCTGCATCCTGCCCTGCTTGGCGAGGTGCCAGAGTTTCAGCTGGCAGAGCACGATGACCGCCCAGGCGCTGATGATGCCGAGTGCGGCGAGGTTGAGGGCAATCTCGAAGGCCATTGCCGGGACGATGGCGTTGAGCACGATGCCGATCGCGGTGACGCCGGCGGTGACGGCGATGCCGCCATAAGGCACGCCGGCCTTGTTCATTTTTGCCAGTACGGCAGGTGCCGACCCCGAAACGGCCATCGAGTGCAGGATACGGCCGGTGGAATAAAGGCCGGCATTCAGCGAGGAGAGGACGGCGGTCAGGACAACGAGGTTCATGATGATATCGGCACCTTCGATGCCGATGGCGCCGAAGAAGGTGACGAACGGGCTCTCGCCGGCCTTGTAGGCGCTGTAGGGCAGGAGCAGCGACAAGAGCACGACCGATCCGACATAAAACACCAGCAGGCGCACGACCACGGTGCGGATGGCGGTTGGCATGATCTTGCGCGGATCTTCTGTTTCGCCGGCCGTGGTGCCGATCAGCTCGATCGAGGCATAGGCGAATATCACGCCCTGAATGATGACGAAGGCAGGCAATATGCCATTGGGCAGGAAACCGCCATTATCGGTGATGACGCTGAAACCGGTAACGTGACCTTCGATCGGCGTGCCGAAAATCACGAAATAGACGCCGACGATCAGGAAAGTGACGAGTGCCAGAACCTTGATAAGGCTGAACCAGAATTCCAGTTCGCCAAACACTTTGACCGACAGCATGTTCATGGCCAGCACGACCAGCAGCGCCACAAGCGCGAACACCCATTGATCGATGCCGACAAGGAATGGCACGTACTGCTTGAAGAAGTTCATGTAGAGGGCGACGGCGGTGACATCGGCAACGGCGGTCATCGCCCAGTTCAGCCAGTACATCCAGCCGACGGCGAAGGCCATTTTCTCGCCGTAGAATTCGCGGGCGTAGGAGACGAACGAGCCCGAAGTCGGGCGGTGCATGATCAGTTCGCCGAGCGCGCGCAGGACGAGAAAGGCGAAGAAGCCGCAAAGCGCGTAAACGAAGATGAGCGCGGGGCCGGCTGCGGCCAGGCGTCCACCGGCGCCGAGAAAGAGGCCGGTGCCGATTGCGCCTCCGATGGCGATCATCTGGATCTGGCGGGGTTTGAGGGCTTTCTGATAGCCGAGTTCTTCGGCGAACTCGATGCCCTTCTCCGCCTTGGCCTGTATCGATTTATCCACTGAAACGCTCCTCCCTAGAGCTTCCACGTCCTTGTTGCACTTTGGGCCGGACGTTTTCGTTCATGCGTTTATGTCGTCGGTACGCCTGTAATGCTGTCATACAGATTTTGCCTTCATACGGCCATGATTAGGGTTTCGTCAAGTTCGATGAAAACCATTTGACGATTTCCAATCGAGAGGAGTATTGGATTAAATCTGTCTTACAGCATGACAGATTTAATCTTGGTGGAGGATGCCAGCGATGGCAACACGCATTGAAAAGGACCTTCTTGGTCCCAAGGACATTCCCGCAGACGCCTATTGGGGTGTCCACACGGCCCGCGCCGTCGACAACTTTCCGGTGACCGGCATCACGGTCAGCCGGTATCCGCATGTCATTCGCGGGCTCTCCTATGTGAAAGAGGCAGCAGCAGAGGCCAATCACGAGCTGGGTCATCTGGACAGCGAACGTCGCGATGCGATCGTCGCCGCGTGCCGGGAGATCAGGGCAGGGGCGCTGCACGACCAGTTCGTCGTCGACGTCATTCAGGGTGGGGCCGGCACGTCCACCAACATGAATGCCAATGAGGTGATCGCCAATCGCGCGCTGGAACTGCTTGGCCATGCCAAGGGTGATTACGCGCATTTGCACCCCAACGACCACGTCAATCTCAGCCAATCGACCAACGATGCCTATCCGACCGCGATCAATGTCGGCACGATCGAGGCGATCGACGGGCTGGCGGCTGCGATGGAGTTTCTGCAGGACGCTTTTGAGCGCAAGGCAAAGGAATTCGATGCCATCCTGAAAGTGGGCCGCACCCAGCTGCAGGATGCCGTGCCGATGACATTGGGCCAGGAGTTTCGCGTGTTTGCCGTCATGCTTGGCGAGGACCGCGCGCGGCTGCTGGAATCGGCAAGCCTGCTGCACGAGATCAATCTCGGCGCGACCGCGATCGGCACCGGCCTCAATGCGCCTGCCGGTTATGCGGCACTTGCCTGCTCGCATCTGGCGCGGCTGACCGGTCGGCCGCTGAAGACAGCGGCGGACCTGATCGAGGCGACGCAGGATCCGGGTGCCTTCGTGCATCTGTCCGGCGTGCTGAAGCGCGTTGCGGTAAAACTGTCAAAAACCTGCAACGACCTGCGCCTGCTGTCTTCCGGTCCCCGCGCCGGCATCGGCGAAATCAACCTGCCGGCCATGCAGGCAGGGTCCAGCATCATGCCGGGCAAGGTCAATCCGGTCATTCCGGAAGTGGTCAATCAGGTGGCGTTTTCGGTGATCGGCAACGACATCACCATCACCATGGCGGCCGAAGCCGGGCAGTTGCAGCTCAACGCCTTCGAGCCGGTGATCGTGCGCTCGCTCTCCGACAGTATTGCTCATCTGGAAGCGGCCTGCCGCATTCTGGCGGAACGCTGCGTCGATGGCATCACCGCCAATCCGGGCATCATGGCTTTGCGTCTGGAGCAATCGCTCGGGCTCGCCACCGCGCTCAACCCGCTGATCGGTTATTATGCCGCGACCCAGGTTGCGCGCGAGGCGCTGGAAACCGGCCGGACAATCGTTGAGGTCGTGCTGGAGCGCGGCCACCTGACGGCCGAACAGCTGGATAAGGCCCTGCGTCCGGAAGTGCTCGCCAATGTGCAGCCGCCGAATGTCGAGCAGGCTGGCAAATAGCTCAGCGGCCCGGCTGGGCCTTGCCGATGATCTCGGTGACGGCCTGTTTTACTTCACCCAGGTGAAGTTCCATGGCTCGCGAGGCATCCTCTTGCGAGCCGGCATCCACGGCCACGGCGATCTGTCGATGTTCGCGGTTGGACGCGAGACGACGGCTAGCCATCAGGTTGACCAGTTCCGACTGCTGCATCAGGGCATCGCGCGCATCGGTGACGATCTTTGCAAACAGCGTGTTGCCGGAGGATCTTGCCAGCGCCATGTGAAATTCCGAATCGAGCTGCACCCAGCGGTGCGGGTCCTCTTCGCGATCCATGGCATCGCAAAGTTTCAGAAGGTCGCGCGCCTGTTCGGGGCTGCGACGCACGGCCGCCCAGCCTGCGGCGGGCACTTCGATGAAGGGGCGGGCCTCGATGAGATCGCGGGCGGAATAACCGCTATAGCGTAGATCGCTGGAAGGCGAAGCCGTGGTGACAAACGTGCCGCTGCCGGTGCGCGTCTGCGTCATGCCGAGTGTCTGCAACGAGCGCAGGGCCTCGCGGATCACCGGGCGGCTGACGCCGTATTTTTTGGCGAGATGTGCTTCCGACGGCAGGCGTGTGCCGACTTCGATCCGCCCGGCCGTAATCGCCCGGCGCAAATCCTCGAAGACCGCCTCAGCCGCATTCACTCGACTGATCGGGCTGGTTTCTGACAACCAATCAGCCGTTTCATTCATGGCGTCAACGTGTCTGATGGGGCATGTCTTGTCAATTGCGAGAAGTTTGAAAGACTTGGGAGCGTGTCCTACCCCAATGCTTTCCTCAGCCGTGGTGCCGCATAGTCCAGAAATGCCCTGAGCTTCAGCGGCATCGATCCCTGAGAAAGATGAACGAGGTGCACGGGCGAGGGCTCCAGCTCAAAATCTTCCAGGAGTGGCTCAAGCAGGCCCGCATCGACCGCCCGTTTTGCCTGATAGGCCATGACGCGGGTCACGCCGATGCCGGCCGCTGCTGCATCCACTGCAGCCTCGGCCGTGTTGACCGAGAGGCGCGCCCGGATGGCCGCCGATATTTCCTGTTTGCCATCGCGAAAGGTCCAGAACCGGTGCGAGAGCACACCCTCGAAAGCGATACAGTCATGATCGCAGAGGTCGCGGGGATGAAGCGGCCGGGGATGGCGTTTCAGATAATCTGGATGGGCATAAACCATCGTGCGCATGGTGCCGACACGTGTCGCAACCAGATTGCTTTCGGGAAGCCGACCGATGCGCAGTGCCACGTCGATCTGGTCATCCGCAAGGCTGACGGTCCGGTCGCTCAGCGTGAGCCGAATATTGATATCGGCAAATGCCTTCAGAAAATCGGTGACGATCGGCAGGACATGCAAGCGCCCGAAAACGATCGGTGCCGTCATCATCAGGTCCCCGCGCGGCGCGATATATTCCCCCGAGGCGCGGCGTTCTGCCTCTTCGACACGTCCAAGAATTTCACGGGCGGCGGCAACATAACTCTCCCCGGCCTCGGTCAGCATGATCCGGCGGCTTGTCCGGGTGATCAGGCGAACGCCGAGATGGGCTTCTAGTTCCGACATCTTGCGGCTGACAGTGGGAAGCGGCGAGTGCAGGGCGCGGGAGGCAGCGCTGAGGCTGCCGGTTTCCACCACGGCCAGAAGCACGGCCATTGCATCGAGACGGTCCATGAGCCTTCCGGAAAATGAGAGGAAACCTTCTGAAATGAATGCCTACATCAGGAATCTGGATGTTGCTAGGTTTCTCAAGTCATCGGAGCCAGCGCTCCGTCACCTGAAGGAGCCACTCATGAAACTCTACCATTTTCCGCTTTCCGGCCATGCCCACCGTGCTCTGTTGTTTCTCTCGCTGCTCGGCGTGAAGGCCGAAATCGTCGATGTCGATCTGGCAAACGGCGAGCACAAGAAGCCCGATTTCCTGAAGCTCAATCCGTTCGGCCAGGTGCCGGTGCTGGAAGACGACGGCGTTGCCGTCAGTGATTCCAATGCCATCCTCGTTTATGTCGCGACCAAGCTCGGCCGCAAGGATTGGCTGCCGGATGATCTGGTGAGCCTTGCAAAGGTCCAGAAATGGCTGTCCGTCGCCGCTGGCGAGATCGCCTATGGCCCGGCCGCTGCCCGGCTGATCACCGTGTTCGGTGCGGATTTCCGTGCCGACGAAGTGATTTCCCGTGCACACCACATTCTTGGCCTGATCAATGCCGAGCTCACGCAGGAGCCGTTTATCACCGGCAATCGCCCGACCATCGCGGACATTGCCCTCTACAGCTACATCGTCAGTGCGCCGGAAGGCAATGTGGACCTCGCGCCACATCCGGAAGTCCGTCACTGGCTGGCACGGATCGAGGCGCTGCCGGGTTTTGTGCCGTTCCCCAAGACCGCAATCGGTCTCGTCGCCTGAAACTGCGATCTGTAAGTGACATGCGGCCGACCACCCACCGGCCGCATTTTTTTCCAACGAATGGAGGCAGGCATGCTCGACAAGCTACAGGACCACGAAGCCATCCTGACGCCGTCTTCGCCATGGCATGAAGGCGAGCTCAAATTGCAACGCCATGCGGGTGTTGCGGAACAGATGGACGGCGTCGGCCGAAAATTTCTGCGCCGCTTCCTGCTCGACCAACATCGGGAATTTTATCCGCTGTTGCCCTTTATCGTGATCGGCGCCGTTGATGCGCAGGGTGTTCCCTGGGCGACCATTCGCAGCGGTGAGCCCGGTTTCCTGCAATCCCCGGATCCACTGACGCTCGATGTCAATGCGGTCGGCGATCCGTCGGATCCGGCGCAGGAGGGGATGAAAAACGGCGATGCGATCGGCCTGCTCGGCATCGACCTCATCACTCGTCGCCGAAACCGCATGAACGGCACGATCAACCGTGGCGAAGGCGATGGTTTTTCCGTTGCTGTCGAGCAAAGCTTTGGGAACTGCCCGCGTTACATCCAGAACCGGCAGTTTGCCTTCAAGCGCGATCCGGCATTGCCGCATGTGCCGAACGTGACCGTATCCGATCGGTTCGACGATCAGGCGCGGCGGATCATCGAAGCCGCCGACTCGTTTTTTGTCGCGTCCTATGTGGACCGAGACGAGGAAGGGCGGCAGGTGGATGTTTCCCATCGTGGAGGCCGTCCGGGCTTCGTGCGCATTGATGCGGATGGCGGCCTGACGGTGCCGGATTTCAACGGCAACCTGTTCTTCAACACGCTCGGCAATTTTCTGGTCAATCCGAAGGCAGGACTGCTGTTTGTCGATCACGAAACGGGTGATGTGCTGCAACTGGCGGGCAGCGTCGAGGTCATTCTGGATTCGCCCGAAATCGCCGCCTTCGAGGGGGCCGAACGGCTGTGGCGCGTGATGCCCGAAAAGATCGTGATGCGCCGGGATGCACTGCCGCTGCGCTGGACATTTGCTGAAAACGGCATGTCGCCGAGCAGCCTGATGACCGGGACCTGGGGCGAGGCGCAGGCTCGCCTTCAGGCCGCGGCAAAGGCCGGCACATGGCGCCGGCTGCGCATCGGCAAGGTCGTGGAAGAAAGTGCCACCATTCGCTCATTGCATCTGGTAGCCACGGATGGCGAGGCACTCGTCCCGCATATGGCCGGTCAGCATCTGCCGATCCGCATCATCGATGGCGATGATGTCATCCGCCGCAGTTACACGATCTCAAGTGCGCCGTCCGACGGCTATTTTCGGCTGAGCATCAAGCGCGAGGGCAGGGCCTCCACGTTTCTGCACGGCCTGCGGGAAGGCGACGAGATCGAGGCACTTGCGCCTGCCGGCGCGTTCACGATCGATGCGATGGAACGCGGCCGGCCGGCGGTGCTGCTCGGCGCCGGCATCGGCATCACGCCGCTTCTATCCATGCTGCGCCATGTCGTTCACGAGGGCGACAGGACCCGCCATCGCCGCCCGGTATGGCTGTTCAGGTCAGCGCGCAGGCGGGAGGAACGAGCGTTCGATCGCGAGATCGGCGAACTCGTGGAGCGCAACGAAGAAACGATCCACGATGTCAGGGTACTCAGCCAGCCGGATAGCGGCGATACAGCGAGCCATGATGTCGTGGGCCGCATAGACATGGACCTGCTGAAGAAACACCTGCCGTTCGGCGACTACGACTTTTATGTCTGTGGGCCCGCACCCTTCATGCAGGAAATCTATGACGGCCTGCGCAGGCACAACATCAGCGACGACCGAATTCATGCCGAGGCATTCGGGCCATCGGGCCTGAAGCGTGACAGTTCGGCAGGCACTGCCTCGATCACTGCCGCGCCGCCGGCCTCGGTGTCCACGCGCGTGATCTTCACCCAATCGGCAAAGGGAGCACGCTGGAAGCCCGGCGATGGCCCGCTTCTGGACCTTGCGGAAGAACGCGGGCTTAACCCCGCTTACGGTTGCCGGGCCGGCCAATGTGGCGATTGCCGGACAAGGATTTTGAAGGGCGGGGTCAGTTATCCTTCCCCACCAAGCTATCCGGTTGCGGAGGGCGAGGCGTTGATCTGCTGTTCGGTTCCCGGCGAGGGCGGGGATCTTCATCTGGACCTGTAACCGGTCTCGTCATCGAGGCTAAAACAGTGCAGGCAGAAGACGAGTTGATCGCTCCAATCGGATATCTATGAGGCGGCGAAGACGCTTGGCTAGCCGTCGTCCACGAAGGAGGGTTAGCCGAGCGAATGGCCGTTGGTCGCCGTATAGACGGCATAAAGAGACCGCGTTGCCGTGATGAACAACCGGTTCTTGCGTGGCCCGCCAAAAGTGAGATTGGCGACGGTCTGGGGGATGAGGATTTTTCCGAGCAGTTTTCCATCCGGCCCGAAACAATGCACGCCGTCGCCGGCGCTGGTCCACAGGTTGCCATGGACATCGAGGCGAAAGCCATCCGGCAGACCGTTGTCGAGTTCGCAGAACACCCGGCTGTTGCCGACATGGCCGTCTTCAGCCACATCGAACGCGCGGATGTGGCGCGGGGCGCTGGTGTCGTGGCTGGAGGATGAATCCGCGACGTAAAGCGTCTTTTCGTCGGGCGAAAAGGCAAGTCCGTTGGGCTGGCCGAAATCGGTGATCACGGCGTCGAGTTCGCCGCTTGCCGGATCGAGCCGGTAGACGTTGCGCGTCGCCTGTTCCGGCTCGGCGCGATAACCCTCGTAATCGGATTTGATGCCGTAGGTGGGATCGGTGAACCACACGCTGCCATCGGATCTGACCACGACATCGTTCGGCGAATTCAGGCGTTTGCCCTGATAGCTGTCGGCCAGCACGGTGATCGTGCCGTCGATTTCGGTGCGGGTGACGCGGCGGCCGCCATGTTCGCAAGAGACAAGTCGTCCCTGCCGGTCGCGCGTATTGCCATTGGCGAAGTTGGAGGGTGAACGGTAGGTGGAAATGCCGCTGCCTTCAGTCCAGCGCAACATGCGCTGGTTGGGGATGTCGCTGAAGATCAGGCAGCCGAGATCGGCGAACCAGACCGGTCCTTCGGCCCAGCGGCAATCGGAATAAAGCTCCTCCAGATCGGAGGTTCCCACGATAAGGTGGCGGAAACGGTCGTCGTGGATCTCGTAGATGGAAGAGGGCTGCGACATGGTTTTCAAATCCAATCGATAGGTTCGAAACGAGTGATCAGCGGTTCGATTTTTTGCCACCGGCAAGCAGGATGACGGCGATGATGATGAAGCCGGTGAGGATGAGGCGGAAACCGGCGCCAAACCCGTAGGTGTTGAGCATGGACACCACGAGGAACATGAAGAGCGATGCGCCCCAGATGCCGGGAATGTTGGAATTGCCGCCGGCAACCGCCGTGCCGCCGATCACCACGACGGCGATCGACATCAGCAGATATTCCGAGCCCATGTTGAGTGCCGCCCCACCGGAAAAACTGGCGAGAAGATAACCGCAGACGGAGGCGAGCACGGCGCAGAGCATGTAGGTGACAAGCCGAGTTCCGTCGACCGGAATGCCGGCCATGCGGGCGGCGAAGCGGCTCTGGCCGATGGCCGAAATCCAGCGGCCATAGATGGATTTTTCCAGAAGAACCCAGGCGATGACGGAGAGCACCAGTGCCACGAGCGCGATGTTGGGAATGCCGAACAGGCCCGATGTCGCAAAACCGGCAAGCGTTTCCGGCGGTTTGATGCGCAGGCCGCGATTGCTCCAGATCGCCACCGACTGGACGATGAAACTCATCGACAGCGTGGCGATGATCGGCGGTATGCGCAGGAGCTTGATCAGGATGTAATTGCCGAGCCCGATCACGAGGCCGATGCCGATGGAGGCCATGAGGCCGAAAAGGATCATGCCGTCCTGCACGTCCATCAGCTTGAGCGCCAGCGTGCCGGACAGCGTCATGGTGGCGGGGACCGAGAGATCGATATTGCCCGGTCCCAGCGTGATGACGAACATCTGGCCGATGCCGACGATCACCGAAAAGGCGGCAAATGTCAGGGCTGCCTGCGACAGGCCGAAGGAACTGGCGCCGCCGGTGAAAAGGACGGTGGTGACCCAGACGACGATGGTGGCGGCAAACGACCAGACCCACGGTTTTTCGGTGAGGAATTTCTGCAGGGTCATTGATGTTTCTCCCGCTTTTCCAGCCGGTTGAGGGCAAGGCGCAGGGCCAGAACGACGATGAGGATGGCGCCCTGTGCGCCGATTTGCCAGTCGGGCGAGATGCGCATGAAGGACAGGAAGGAGCCGGCGAGCGTCAGCGTCAGCGCGCCGATGACGGCACCGATCGGCGACACCTTGCCGCCGACGAATTCACCGCCGCCGAGAATGACGCCGGCGATCGACAGCAGCGTATAGCGCAGGGCGATATTGGCGTCGGCCGAGGTCGTGAGACCCACCAGCGCAATACCGGCGAGGATGGCGAATAGGCCGGCCAGCGCATAGGTGGCGGCGCGGATGCCGATCACCGACCAGCCGGCGCGTTCCACCGAACGGTCATTGCCGCCGGTGCCGCGCATCAGAACGCCAAACGACGAGCGAATGACGATGTAATGGGTGACGGCTGCGATCAGGATGCTGGCAACGATCGCCATTGGCACGACCGGCGGCTTGGCGGTCATGATGGCGCGCGCCCAGGAAGGAGCGGTACCGCCGGGCGAGGGCAGAAGTAGCACGGCAAGGCCGCCCCAGACGAAACTCATGCCGAGCGTGACGACGATCGATGGCAGTTCGCGCACATGGATGAGTACGCCGATGCCGGCATAGGCGGCGATGGCGCCGATGAAGATCAGCACGCCGAGAAGCGGCGAGGTCTGCAATACGGTGGCGGCCACGCAGGCGCAAAAACTGACGAATGTGCCCATCGACAGATCGAGATCGTTGACGGACATGATCAGCATCTGCGCGATCGTCGCCAGCGCGATCGGAACGGCGAGGTTGAACAGCAGGTTGAGGCCGGTATAGCTCATCGCCCGCGGCTGCATGTAGAAGACGGCGGCCAGCAGCAATGCCAGCGAGGCGGCGGGAATGATCAGGCGGATGGTGCCGGAAGACAGTTTCATGCGGCTTCTCCTTCGCTGAAGGATGCGGCGAGCACGTTTTTTTCGCTGATCTCATCGCCAACCAGTTCGGCAACGATGGCGCCCTCGCGAAAGACGTAGACACGGTCGCAAAGGCGGATCTCGTCCATTTCGGTCGAATACCAGATGAAGGTGCGGCCATTGGCGGCCTCGGAGCGCAGGATTTCGTAGACTTCCTGCTTGGTGCCGATATCGACACCGCGCATCGGATCATCCATCAGCACTGTCGAGGCGGTGGTCGCCAGCGCCCGGGCAAAAAGCACCTTTTGCTGGTTGCCGCCCGAAAGCGACAGGATGCGGTTTTGCATGTCCGGCGTGCGGATCTCGATACGCTGTTTCCATCCGGAGCCAAGCGTGGCTTCCCGGCTGTCACTCACCATCTTTCGGGACGACAGCTGTCCGAGCGAGGCGATCGACAGGTTTTTCAGAATGCTCCAGAGCGGAAACGTGCCGTTGAGGCTGCGGTCGCCGGCAACGAAGGCGATCTCGCGTTTGCGGCTCGGCCACCAGTTGCTGTTGTGTTCAAGATAGAGGTCCAGCAGGGCGTCGGTCTGGCCGTGGCCGCCGAGACCGGCAAGGCCGATCATCTCGCCGCGATAGGCTTGAAAAGCGATGCCGTGCCGTGGATGCGGCGGCATGGACAATACCGGAGCGCCTGTCCGCTCGGTCACCTTGCGTGAAAACTCCTGCTCGCGCACGACATTGCCCATCGCCTCCACAAGGCTATGGGTGTTGAACGCCTTTGCCGCACGATCGGCCACCACGCGGCCGTCCTTCATCACCACGATGCGGTCGGAGGTGGAGAGGATTTCGCCGAGAATATGCGAGATCAGCAGCACCGAGCCGCCTTCGCCGATAAAGGTGCGGATATAGGTCATCAACTGGGCGGCAAGGCCGGCATCCAGCGAGGAGGTCGGTTCGTCGAGAATGACGAGTTTCGGCCTCTGGTTCAGCCCGGCAAAACTGATGGCGATTTCCACCATCTGCCGTTCGGCGATCGACAGGTCGTCGACCGTGCTGTCGCAATCGATGGCGTGGCCGGGAAAAATTTTCTGCAACTGGCCTCGGACGAGTTCGCCAGCGCGGCTGCGCCAGTTCCAGCCCTTCAGTTCCGCATGCATGATACGGGCGTTTTCATTGACGGTGAGATTGGGGCAGAGCGACAGTTCCTGAAAGACGCAGCGCACGCCGCTCGCACGGGCCGCCGAAATGCCATGGACGGCACTGCCGCCATAGGTGAGCGTGCCCTCATGCGGAGAAAGCCCGCCATTAATGACATTGACAATGGTCGATTTGCCGGCGCCGTTATGGCCAACAAGCCCGACACATTCGCCGGAATGGATCACGAGGTCGGCGCCATCGAGCGCCTTGACGGCACCGAACGTCACCTTGATGGCACGGGCAGCCACCACCTCTTTGCGTTGCAAGGGTTCTGTCATGCGATCGCTATCGTTTCTGTGTCGCAAGGGTGTGCCGGGACGATGGGCGGGCGCTTTCGCCCCGGCGGCCTGAAATGCCTTTACTTGGCGTTGATGACCTTCTGGGCATCTTCAAGCGAATATTCGACATTCGCTACGCCACCCTTCTGGGTGTTCTTCAGGTTGTCTTCCAGATTGTCCTGGTCGATCCGCAGGAAGGGCACGACGAGGTCCTTCTTGACTTCCTTGCCGTCGAGGATCTGCTGCGCAACCCAGAAGGCGAGCGTCGAGACGCCAGGCGCGATGGAGACCGACATGGTCTCGTAACCGTCCTTGTCCTTCTGGGTCTTCCACCACACGAGTTCGTCCTCGCGATTGCCCATGACGATAGTCGGGGTCGGGCGTTTGGCGGCGGCGAAAGCCTGTGCCGCACCATAACCATCGCCACCCTGGGTCACGACGGCTGCCACTTCCGGCAGGCTCGGCAGAACGCCGGCGACGGCGCGCTGGGCAACGTCCTGCGCCCAGTCGCCGTTGACGGAACCGACCACCTTGAACTGCGGGTTCTTTTTCACGCCGACCTCGATGCCGGCATGGATTTCGTCATCGACGGACACGCCGGCAAGGCCGCGGATTTCGAGAAGATTTCCGCCCTTGGGCAGTTTCTTGGCGAGGTAATCGATCTGGCTTTCGCCCATCGCCTTGAAATCGACGGCGATACGCCAGGCGCAGGGTTCGGTCACGATGCCGTCGAAGGAAACGACGGTGATGCCGGCATCACAGGCTTCCTTGATGGCACCATTGAGCGCGGTCGGCGATGCGGCGTTGATGACGATCGCATCATAACCCTGCAGGATCATGTTCTGGATCTGCGCTGCCTGTTCGGTCGCCTGGTTTTCCGCCGTGGTGAACGGATCGGCTGCCGCGACCACACCCTTGGAAACGGCTTCCTTGGTGATCTTGTCCCAGCTGGTCAGCATCGCCTGACGCCAGGAATTGCCGGCATAGTTGTTGGACAGTGCGATCTTCTTGGACGACGTATCGGCAAAGGCCGTGCCGCCAAGGCAAGCGAAGGCGACGGATGCCGCCAGCATTATTCTGATGGTCATGATTTCCTCCCAAAAATCCCAAAATATCTTCGGGCCGCTCCTCAACGGTTGTCCGCAGATAATCATTGCCCTGAGCCCCTCTTGCTCAGTAAATCGAGAATGGAGGAGAATTTTCACGTTGTATAGGCGCATATGAGCACCGCTTTTGCGGGAGTACGTCAACGATCTGCGGGTTCCCGCAGGACAAGCTGAAAAAGCTGGCGTTAGAGTGGTTCATTGTTAAATGGGACCAGTTCTGTTGGCTCAAACGGAGTTGGCTGGGCGCATGGCCGGCGCGCGCCGTAGCCAAAGCATACGGCCAAGCCGGCCATGCGATCAGACGGCCCGTTTCAGCCAACCCGTAGGGCCGGGCATCTTTCCGCCGGGATCAGCGGCGATCGGCTCGCACGTACACACGTGGTATGCGCTTCGCCAATCGCCACTGCCCCGACGAAAACCTGCTCCGGCAGAACTGGTTCCATTTAACAATGAACCACTCTAAATGATGTGAAGGACTGGGAGGAGGTCCAAACCATGCTCGATCTGGGGCGCAATGCGCTGTTCGACCGCTATCTCGGCATTTCGAGGCTGTTGGCGGGTCAGCTGGATTTCAACGCGATCATCCAGGCGGTGGCCGAGGAAATCCGGCACATCATTCCGCATGATCATCTCGATGTCTGCATCAAGATGGTGCACGGCAAATACCATATCGCCTATGAAAGCGGGCTTGAAACCGCCTGGAGCCGACAGCCGCCAGCGCTCCTGAGCGGCAGTCCCATCCGCACGCTGCTGGCCGGCGAGGTGGATTTTCTGCTGGCTGATGACGCCTGCAACGATCCGCGCTTTCATTTCGAGGGCGCTTTTTCCAGCCCGATCATCGAACTTTCCCTACACAGTCGCGTGCATGTCCCCCTGAAGGCGCAGGGCGATGTGATCGGCGCGTTGAGCTGTTCGTCGCGGCAGATCGGTCGCTACGGTATGGAGGATGTCGAAAAGGCGCGTGCGGTGGCGGACCTGCTGGCGCCCTATTTCTTCGCGCTACGTGCCGCCGAACAGGCCAAGCTTTCGGCCGTGATCGAAACCGAAGCGCGGGCGCGGGAAGAAGGCTTGCGGCTGGGTGCACTGAAACTGACCGAAGCACTTGAGGCGGAACGGCAGCGCATCGGCATGGACCTGCACGACCAGACACTGGCCGATCTGACGCGCCTGACCCGTCGCATCGAGCGGCTGACGGGTGAGGGGACGATACAGGGCGACGCGCTGGAACCGTTCTGCCGTGCCTTGCAGCAATGCATGCACGACCTGCGTCAGATCATCGAGGAGGCAAAACCCACCGTCTTGCAGCTTTTCGGCGTGGCCGAAGCGATCGAAAACCATCTGGAACGTTCGGTGCGCGAAAGCGGTCTGCCGGTACGCTGGCAGGTGATCGATCTGGCGGGCGATACGCTTGTCGATCTCGACCGCACCGTTGCGACTGCGCTGTTTCGTATCGTTCAGGAGGCGGTCAATAACGCCATCCGCCATGGGCAGCCGGGCATGGTGACCGTGACCTTGCGGGCCGCCGATAGTGCGGTCTCGCTTGAGGTCAGCGATGATGGGGGCGGATGGGTGTCGTCTCATGATCTGCCGGGGCGCGGTATCGACAACATGAAGACACGGGCAAGGCTGATTTCGGCCCGACTGGAAATGGCGGCAAATGCCGGGGGAAAGGGTACGATGGTGAAGGTGACGCTTCCGCTCAAACATGCAGTAAAGACGGAGGCTGCGGAATGAAGGTGCTAATCATCGAGGATGACGCTCTGCATCGCTCCTATCTGAATGAAGCGGTGCGCGCGGCGCTGCCGGAATGCGATGCGGTGACGGAGAGCGAAAACGGTCGGCTGGGGGAGGTCGATGCGCGAAAACTGCGTGCCGAATTTGTGGTGATGGACCTGCAAATGAGCGAGCGCAACGGCATCGAGGCCGCGCGTACCATCTGGCGGGAAAGGCCGGATACGAAAATCCTGTTCTGGTCCAATTATTCCGACGAGGCCTATGTGCGTGGTGTTTCGCGGATCGTTCCGGAAGGTGCGACCTATGGTTATGTGCTGAAATCCACATCCGAAGAGCGCCTGAAACTGGCCTTGCGCAGCGTTTTTCTGGAATCGCAATGCGTGATCGATCGCGAGGTGCGCGGCATCCAGCAGAAGGGCATGGGGTCCGGGCACGGGCTGAGCGATGCCGAATACGAGATCCTTGTCGATGTTGCGCTGGGTCTGACCGACAAGACCATCGCAAGCCGCAAAAAGCTTTCGCTGCGCACCGTGCAGAACCGCCTGCAGCAGCTTTATGAAAAACTCGAGGTCTATCAGGAGACCGGCGATGACGAGAGCCGGTACAATCTCCGCACGCGCGCTGTCGCCGTCGCCTTGATGCGGCGCGTTCTGAATGCGAGCGCTGTCGAGCGCGCCGAGCGCGATTTTCTGGACGAGTTGAATTAGCCGAAAGACTCTTGAAGTCGCGGTTTTTCGACCCGAACGGCTGTGTTTAGAATGACCGAATGCCGGTTCCGTTCACGGATTTGATGTTTGCAGGTGCGAACAAATGCATCTCAAAAAAGTATCAGTTAAATTTTGGTCATGATGTAGATCGCCTGATATTCCGATGTTTATGATCCTGCCAAAGATCAAATCTGCAAAGTCGGAGGTTTGCAGATTTCGATGAATATCCGTGCGCTCTTTGGGAGGAGATGCTGTGCAACCCGATCTGGAACTGGTCCATATCCGCAAGGGCGAATCTTTCGCAGCCTGGACGCATGGCTATCCGTTCCGCACGGTTCGCTGGCATTATCATCCCGAATTCGAAATACATCTCGTCGTCGCGACCTCCGGCCGTTTTTACATCGGCGATCATATCGGCCGCTTCGGACCGGGCCAGCTGATCATGACCGGGCCGAACCTGCCGCAGAACTGGATCTCCGAAATCGAACCGGATGAAATCGTGCCGGCCCGCTCTCTGGTCATCCAGTTCCCGCAAAAATTCATCGATGACAGTATTGCCGGCATGGTGGAGATGGAGGCGATCGTACCGCTTCTCGAGCGCAGCCATCGCGGCCTGCTGTTCGACAATGCCACCAGTGACCGGGTGCGGCCGCTGATCGAACAACTGATCGAAACACGCGGCATTCGGCGGCTGGCACTGTTCTGGGAAATCCTCGACGTTCTGGCGACCGCGCCGGAACCGGAAGTGCTGGCCAGCCTGAGCTACGAACTCGACCTTTCCAACATCAATGAAAGCGGCATCAACCGCGCCATCGCCCATCTTCGCGAGCACCTGACCGACGATATCGATGAACGCGATCTGGCCGATATGGTCGGGCACAGCCCGAGTTCGTTTTCGAGGGCGTTCAAGCGCCATACCGGCACGACGCTGGTGCGCTACCGAAATCAGTTACGTGTCGACCTTGCCTGTCTGGCTCTGGTGACACGTCCCGACGTGAGAGTTGCCGAAATTTGTTATGAAATCGGCTTCTCCAATCTTTCCAATTTCAACCGGCATTTCCAGAAGCTCAAGGGAATGCCGCCTTCGCAATTCCGCGCGACTTTCGCGGCCAATGGAGCCTTCAAAGCCGCCGAATAGGCCAGACAACTGAATGCCCCAGATCGGGGAAGATCAATTCGGAAAGCGTGGTGCTTTCCGGAAGCGGACAGGTGTTGCCTGCCGTTGTCCAAAGGGAGGAATATCGGATGAAAAAGACACTGACCGCGCTGTCGATCGCCGTCGCCACGCTGACCGCAAGCTCGGCCCTGGCGCAGGATGCCAAGCTGAAGATCGGCATGACCTTTCAGGAAATGAACAACCCCTATTTTGTCTCGATGAAGGAAGCACTGGACGAGGCAGCGAAGTCGTTGGGCGCGGAAGTCGTCGTGACCGATGCCGGCCATGACGTTGCCAAGCAGATTTCCGATGTCGAGGACATGCTGCAGCAGAAGATCGACATCCTGCTGCTCAACCCGACGGACAGCGCCGGTGTCGAGGCGGCCGTCAACGCCGCCAAGGCGCAGGATGTCATCGTCGTAGCCGTTGATGCCAATGCCAATGGTCCGGTCGACACGTTTGTCGGCTCGAAGAACAAGGATGCCGGTTACCAGTCCTGCAAGGCGCTCGGCGAAGCGCTGAGCGGCGAGGGCGAAGTTGCCATTCTCGATGGCATCCCGGTCGTGCCGATCCTGCAGCGCGTCGAAGGCTGCAAAGAAGCACTGGCCGAGTTCAAGGGCATCAAGCTGGTCGATACGCAGAATGGTCGTCAGGACCGCTCGGTCGCGCTCGGCGTCGTCGAAAACATGCTGCAGTCCCGTCCGAACCTGAAGGGCATCTTCTCCGTCAATGACGGTGGTGCCATGGGTGCGCTTGCGGCCATCCAGGGCTCCGGCCGCGACGTCAAGCTGACCTCGGTCGACGGTGCACCAGAAGCGGTAAAGGCGATCGCCGATGGCACGCCGTTCATCCAGACCACCGCACAGTTCCCGCGTGACCAGATCCGCGTCGGCCTCGCCATGGCGCTTGCACAGAAATGGGGTGCCCGCGTCGTGCCGAAGGAAGTGCCGATCGATGTTCGCCCTGTCACCAAGGAAAACGCTGCCGAATTCAGCTGGTAAGCGCCTCCCGAGCGCCCTCGCTTTTTGGCGGGGGCGACTTTTCCAAACAGAATGTGGGAGGAAGCGATGCTGGAATTGCGTGGCATCAAGAAAAGTTTCGGGCGTATCGAGGTCCTGCATGGGGTCGATCTCACCGTGCAGGCGGGCGAGGTCCACGCGCTGCTGGGTGAAAACGGCGCCGGTAAATCGACACTGATGAAGATCCTGTGCGGTCTTATCAAGCCGAGCGAAGGCGAAGTTCGCATCGATGGCGAGGTCCGAAATTTCAGCGATTACAATGAAGCGATCGATGCTGGTGTCGGCGTCGTTTTCCAGGAATTTTCGCTGGTTCCTTACCTGAACGCCGTCGAAAACATGTTTTTGGCCCGCGAGTTGAGCAATGGTCTAGGCTTCATCAGGCGGGCGGCGATGCGCAAGCGGGCAGCCGAAATCATGAAACAGCTCGGCATTTCCATTCCGCTCAACGTGCCGATCCGCAATCTTTCGGTTGCCGAACAGCAGTTCGTCGAAATCGCCAAGGCCTTGGCGCTCGATGCGCGCATTCTGGTGCTGGACGAGCCGACCGCAACGCTGACG
Source organism: Neorhizobium huautlense (assembly GCF_030811685.1). Classification (GTDB taxonomy): domain Bacteria; phylum Pseudomonadota; class Alphaproteobacteria; order Rhizobiales; family Rhizobiaceae; genus Neorhizobium; species Neorhizobium huautlense_A. The sequence continues at coordinate 192,924 of NZ_JAUSRF010000003.1, forward strand.
CCGGCAGAAGTCGAGCACCTGTTCCACGTCATGCGTAGCTTGCGAGAGCAGGGCGTGGCGATCATCTTCATCTCGCATCACCTCGAAGAAATCTTCGAGATTTGCGATCGCATCACCGTGCTGCGCGATGGCGAATATGTCGCCTCGTGTGACGTCAGCGATGTCGATCAGGCGCGGCTCGTTGAAATGATGGTCGGACGCCGGATCGAAAACAGCTTTCCGCCCAAACCGGCCATCGCCGTTGACGCAAAAAACGTTCTCGAGATCGAGGAAGTGCAGCTTGCCAAGGGTGGGCCGGTTTCGAGTTTTTCCGTTCGGGAAGGCGAAATTCTGGGCTTTGCCGGCCTCGTCGGCTCCGGCCGCACGGAAACGGTTCTCGCCATGCTCGGAGCCTATTCGGCTGCGCGCTGCAAGCTGCGGATGAACGGTATCGAAATCCGGTTTGCCGATCCGTCACAGGCGCTGGAAGCGGGCATCGGCCTTCTGCCGGAAAGCCGCAAGGAACAGGGGCTGATCACCAGTTTCCCGATCCTGCACAATGTCTCTCTCAACAACTATGGCAAATATCTGCTTGGCCATTTCTTCATCAATCGCGCCCGCGAGCTGGGGGATACACGAAAGGCCATGCAGCAGGTGCGTGTGAAGGCGCCAAGCCCGTTTGCCCGCGTCGATACGCTGTCGGGCGGTAACCAGCAGAAGGTCGTGATCGCCCGCTGGATCAACCACTCAATGAAAGTGCTGATCTTCGACGAGCCGACACGCGGCATCGATGTCGGCGCCAAGGCAGAGATCTATCAGCTCATGCGCGATTTCACCGCGCGTGGCTATTCCATCATCATGATTTCGTCGGAACTGCCTGAGGTCATCGGCATGTCCGACCGGGTCTGTGTGTTCCGCTCGGGCGGCATCGTCGCGACAGTCGAGGGTGACGCCATCAATTCCGAAGAGATCATGACCCACGCAACAACCGGGAGGACACACCATGTCGCATGACGCTGACACTATCACCGGCGGACAGGCGGACACCTCCGCCACGCCAATCTGGAAATCGATGATCCATTCGCCACTGGCTTTGCCGCTGGCCGGCCTGATCGTCGTTTCGGTCCTGATGGGCTTTGCCTCGGACAATTTCTTTTCCGTGTCGAACATCCTCAACGTGTTGAGGCAGGTCTCGATCGTCGCAATCCTCGCCGTCGGCATGACCTTCGTTATCCTCACCGGCGGTATCGATTTGTCCGTCGGTGCCTTGATGGCGCTGGCCGGCACGATGGCGGCTGGCATGATGGTGCATTTCGGCTTACCCGGCTGGGCGGGGCTGATGGCCGGCATCGGCATCGCTGTCGGGCTTGGCCTGTTCAACGGCCTTCTGGTCGCCTATGGCCGCATGCCGGCGATCATCGTCACGCTCGCCACGATGGGCATCGCCCGTGGCGCCGGCCTGATCTATTCCGGCGGTTATCCCATCTCGGGCCTGCCCTCGTGGATTTCCTGGTTCGGCGTCGGCCGCATCGGCATCATTCCGGTGCCCGTCATCGCCATGGTGATCGTTTATGCACTCGCCTGGGTTCTCTTGGAACGCACCGCCTTTGGCCGCCATGTCTATGCGATCGGCGGCAACGAGACGGCGGCAAAGCTTTCGGGCGTAAAAACCGGCCGCATCAAGATCGCCGTTTACGTCATTTCCGGCCTGACGGCGGGTCTCGCCGCCATCATTCTCACAGGCCGCCTGATGTCCGGCCAGCCCAATGCCGGTGTCGGTTTCGAACTCGATGCCATTGCCGCCGTCGTTCTCGGTGGCACGGCGATTGCCGGTGGTCGTGGCCTTATCCTCGGAACGCTGATCGGTGCGGTGCTGCTCGGCATCCTCAACAACGGCCTCAACCTGATGGGCATCAACCCGTACCTGCAGGACATTATTCGCGGCTTCATCATCCTGCTTGCCATCTACATCGCCCGCGAATGGCGCTGATCCACCACACCATCAATCCATTTTCAAACACAGGAGAAACACCATGGCTCAATCCCTCGAGGGCAAGATTGCCGTCATCACCGGTGCCGCTTCCGGCATTGGCCTCGCCACCACTGAAAAGCTTCTGGAGAACGGCTGCACGGTTGTGATGGTCGACTGGAACGAAAAGGCGCTGAACGAACTGGTCGCCAAGCTCGGAGACAAGGCCATCCCGCAGGTCACCAATCTGCTCGATGCCGATAGCTGCGCCGCGATGATCCCGGAAATCCTCAAGAAGGTCGATCATATCGACATCCTCTATTGCAATGCCGGCACTTATATCGGTGGCGACCTGACGGAGACGACGGCCGAAGAAATCGACCGCATGCTCAACCTCAACATCAACGCCGTGATGAAGAACGTGCATGCCGTCGTGCCACATATGAGCGAACGCAAGACCGGCGACATCATCGTCACCAGCTCGATCGCCGGCCATTTCCCGACCCATTGGGAGCCGGTTTATGCGGGTTCGAAATGGGCGATCACCTGCTTCGTGCAGACCATGCGCCGCCAGATGATCCCGCATGGCGTGCGTGTGTCGCAGGTGTCTCCCGGCCCGGTCTTGTCCGCGCTGCTGGCCGATTGGCCGGAAGAAAACCTGCGCAAGGCCAAGGAATCGGGCAGCATCATCGAGCCGTCCGAAGTGGCCGATGCCATTGAATATATCCTCACCCGCAATCGCAACGTGACGATCCGCGACATGTTGGTTCTGCCGACCAATTTCGATCGCGTCTGATTTTTGCACATGCCGTCGCGCCGTGCCTGCGGGCATGGCGCGATCCGGCATTGCGGGCTCCGATATTTATAACAGGGAGGAAATCATGCAATTTTCAGGACAATCCGTCATCATCACCGGGGCCGGCAAGGGCATCGGCCGTGCTTGCGCGCGTATCATGGCGGAGCGGGGCGCCGAGGTGATTGCGCTCAGTCGCACGGCGTCGGATCTCGACAGTTTGCGTGAGGAAATCGGCGGTCGTTCGATTGCTGTCGATCTTGCCGATCCGGCGGCGACACGCCGGGCGATGGCGGAAGCCGGTACGGCCGATTTCCTGATCAACAGCGCCGGCATCAACGTGCTGGAATCGAGTTTCGACATGACCGAGGCCGGGTATGAAGCCGTGATGGGCATCAACCTGCGGGCCGCTCTCATCACCTGCCAGGAGTTTGGTCGCGCCCGCGTGGCGGCCGGCGGTGGTGGCGCCATCGTCAACATCACATCTATCGCCGGTCATCGCGGGTTTACCGAGCACCTTTGTTACGCCGCTTCTAAAGCCGGTCTTGAAGGCGCCACCCGCGTTTTGGCCAAGGAATTCGGCCCACATGGCATTCGCGTCAATGCTGTGGCCCCGACCATCACCCTGACGGAACTGGCGCTTGCGGCATGGAGTGATCCGGCAAAATCCGCGCCGATGATGGTGCGTCATCCGATCGGCCGTTTTGCCGAAGTGGATGATGTGGCGCGCACGATTGCGACGCTGCTGTCACCGGACACGGCGATGGTCAATGGCGCGGTCTTGAGCGTCGATGGTGGTTTTCTCGCCGTCTGATCAGCTGCGTTTGCGGTCGCTCGCGACACTCGCATACATGCCGGTGGTTCGAAAATCGCTGGGATTGGTGCCGTAGAGCCGCCGGAACACTTTTGAGAAATAGTTTGCATCATCAAAGCCGCAGAGCGCCGAAACCTCCTTGATCGGCATGTCGGCGGCCTTGGTCAGTAGTTTGGCGGCGCGGCGCAGGCGTCGCTGAAGTACGAATTCGGCGGGCGGCAGGCCTTCGTTGGCGGCAAAGATGCGGGAAAAATGGGCGCGGCTGAGGCCCGCCACCTCCGCCAGATCGCTCACTAAAAGCCGCTGGTCGAGATGGCTTTCGATGTGGCTCAGCACGTGCTGCATGGTCCGGTATTCCTGGCTGAAATTCGGGTGCGAGCCAAAAACATCGTCATACAGCGTCATCGCTGCTTCATAGGCGATGGCGGATGCCAGGCCCGGCGTTTCGCCACCGGTGACCAGACGGTGGCAACAATAGGCGAGATGATCGATCGTCTGCGGCTGCAAGTGCAGGATCGGTCCGGTGATCGACAGGATCGAGCGATGGATGCGCAGGGCCTCTTCGCCGTTCATGGAAATCCAGAAGAACTCCCACTCGTCGCCCGGTTCCAGCCAGTAACGATGATTGTGCGGCACCAGCACCAAGAGGGTCTCGCCGGGTTTCACCTGCATATTGCGGTTTTCATAACGCAGATTGCCGCGCCCGCTGATGCAGTGCTGCAGAACGGTGAAGGGAGCCTGACCGCGCCGACGCCCATCCCAATCGTAGGCAATGTCGCGCCTGATCTCGTAACCGCTGCTGGTCGGCATCGTGTGCAACGTCTGGCGACCGCGTGGCAGTGTGACGGAGCGGGTGGCCGGACCGGCATCGATCAGGTTTTTGAGCACAAAATTACCCATGATAGCATAATCCTTCTCTGGTCCGTCGTTTGATAATACGCATAATCGCATTCCGAGGAGAAGGTTAAGGGAGGGCCTGCGCAAACGAATTTCGCGGAATACAGTCACTTATCGGCGTTCCGTCTACTGGAATGCGATCGGTTTTATGTTGCCGTGTTTGCGTGCGCCACCTTTTGAGGATCGCTAGGAGGAATTGCCCGATGGGTTTCAAAATCGCTATCATCGGCGCGGGAAGCGTCGGTTTCACCAAAAAACTGTTCACCGATATTCTCTGCGTTCCGGAATTTCAGGACGTCGAATTTTCGCTGACCGATCTCAGCGAACGTAATCTGGGCATGATCCGCGAGATCCTGCAGACGATAATAGACGCCAACAAACTGCCCGCCAAGGTGACGGCGACGACCGATCGCCGTCAGGCGCTGACGGGCGCGCGCTACATCATCAGCTGCGTGCGGGTCGGCGGGCTGGAAGCCTATGCGGATGACATCGCCATCCCGCTGAAATACGGTATCGACCAGTGCGTGGGTGACACGATCTGCGCCGGCGGCATTCTGTATGGACAGCGCAACATTCCGGTCATTCTCGATTTCTGCAAGGATATCCGCGAAGTCGCCGAGCCGGGCGCGAAATTCCTAAACTATGCCAACCCGATGGCCATGAATACATGGGCTGCGATCGAATACGGCAAGGTCGATACGGTGGGGCTGTGCCACGGCGTGCAGCATGGCGCCGAACAGATCGCCGAGGTTTTAGGGGCCAAATCGCTCGATGAACTCGATTACATCTGCTCCGGCATCAACCACCAGACATGGTTCACCGAACTCAAGCTGAATGGCCGAAAGATCGGCAAGGACGAACTGGTTACCGCCTTCGAAACGCATCCGGTGTTCTCGCAGCAGGAAAAGCTGCGCATCGATGTGCTGAAACGGTTTGGCGTCTATTCGACCGAGAGCAACGGCCATTTGTCGGAATACCTGCCATGGTATCGCAAGCGGCCGGAGGAAATTTCCCGCTGGATCGACATGTCGGACTGGATCCACGGAGAAACCGGCGGTTACCTGCGTCACTCGACCGAAACCCGCAACTGGTTCGAAACCGAGTTCCCGCAGTTTCTCGAGCAGGCGAAAAAGCCGATCGATCCCGCCAAACGCTCCAACGAACATGCCAGCCACATTATCGAGGCGCTGGAGACGGGACGTGTCTATCGCGGCCATTTCAACGTCAAGAACAATGGCGTGATCACCAACCTGCCGGCCGATGCGATCATCGAATCCCCCGGTTTTGTCGATCGCTTTGGCATCAACATGGTCTCGGGCATCACCATTCCGGAAGCGTGTGCTGCCACCTGCATGGCATCGATCAATGTCCAGCGCATGTCGGTTCATGCCGCCGTGACCGGCGATATCGATCTTCTGAAACTCGCCGTGCTGCATGATCCGCTGGTCGGTGCCGTCGCCACTCCGGAGGAGGTCTGGCAGATGGTCGACGAGATGGTTGTGGCGCAGGCCCGCTGGCTGCCGCAATATGCCGATGCCGTACCGGCTGCCAAGGAGAGGCTCGCGCATTCCACCGTCAAGACACGTGACTGGCAGGGTGCCGCACGCCGCAATGTCCGGTCCATCGAAGAGCTTCGCGTAGAAAAGGCCGCAATGAAAAAGGCAGGCTAGAACTTTTAAAAGGCCGTGCCCCGGAGGAGCGGGTCACGGCCTCATCGCCATGAAGGCAAGGCAGGCCGACTGCCGTCAGGGAGGAATGACGATGCCGTTTCAGACCAGAATTTCGACCATTGCCGCGCTCAGTCTCGGCGTTTCGTTCATCGCTGTAAGCGCCCATGCGTTCGAGCCGACCACGCCGCCGGAGCCGCCAAAGTTTCCGGCAGAAGGCAAGGCCACCTATGTGCCGCGCGATTCCATTCTCGAATTCAAGGCGCTGCCGCAATACAGCCAGCCGGAATGGGTTGCCGAAAAATTCGAAAAGACCGGCAAGCTGCCGCCGCTGAAGGACCGTCTGCCGGAAGAGCCGCTGGTCTACAAGACCGGCAACATGCCGGATGGCGTCGGCGTTTACGGCGATACGATGCGCCATGTGGTCGGCGGTCGGCCGGAAGGCTGGAACTATATTGCCGGCCAGAGCCAGGGCTGGGGCGGCATCGATATCGCGCTTTCCGAGTGCCTGACGCGCACCGCGCCGCTGTTTCAGGTCAATGCCGCCGATACCGAACCGCTGCCCAACCTCGCCAAAAGCTGGGAGTGGTCAGAGGACGGTCACAAGCTGACCATGCATCTGGTCAAGGGTGCCAAATGGTCGGATGGCGAAGCTTTTAACGCCGATGACGTGATGTTCTATTGGGAGGATGCCGTTCTCGATCCGCAGGTCTCGCCATTGGGCGGCGGTGCGTCGCCGGAAGCATTTGGCGAGGGCACGACGCTGAAGAAGATCGACGACTACACCGTCGAGTGGACGTTCAAGGCGGCGTTTCCGAAACAGTATCTCTACACGATGGCCTATCCGACCTTCTGCCCCGGTCCGTCGCATCTGTTGAAGCCGCAGCATCCGAAATATTCCAAGAACACCTATAACCAGTTCAAGAACGCCTTCCCGCCGGAGTTCATGAACATGCCGGTCATGGGGGCTTGGGTGCCCGTCAGCTATCGGTCGGATGATATCATCGTGCTGCGGCGTAACCCGTATTACTGGAAGGTCGATGAGAAGGGCCAGCAGCTGCCTTATCTCGATGAGCTGCATTACAAGCTCTCGACATGGGCCGACCGTGACGTGCAGGCGGTGGCCGGTTCCGGTGACATTTCCAACCTCGAGCAGCCGGAAAACTTTGTCGCCTCGCTGAAACGCGCAGCGGATGAAAACGCGCCGGCGCGTCTCGCCTTCGGCCCGCGCCTCACCGGCTACAATCTCTTGATGAATTTTTCCGCCAACGGCTGGGGTGATCCGGATGAACGCGGTCAGGCGATCCGCGAACTCAACCGCAATCCGGAATTCCGCAAGGCCGTCACCTCCGCGATCGATCGTAAGGCGGTGGGTGACTCGCTGGTGAAGGGGCCGTTCACGGCCATCTATCCGGGCGGGCTTTCCTCCGGCACGAGTTTTTACGATCGCGCATCCACTGTCTATTACCCCTTCAACCTCGAGGAGGCCAAGGAGGCGCTAAAGAAGATCGGCTTGGTCGATACCGACAATGACGGTTTCGTCAATTTCCCGGCAGGGACCGCGGGCGGCAAGAATGTCGAGATCGTGCTGCTGGTCAACAATGGTTATGCCACCGACAAGAGCCTTGCCGAAGGGCTGGTGGGCCAGATGGCCAAGCTCGGTATCCGCATCGTTCTCAATACGCTCGATTCCAACCAGCGTGATGCAAAACATTACGGCGGACAGTTCGATTGGGCGGTTCGCCGCAACAGCACAGAACTGTTTTCAGTGGTGCAGAACTCGGAACAGCTGGCACCGGTCGGCCCGCGCACCAGCTGGAACCACCGCGCGCCGGAGGGCAAGCCGGTCGACATGATGCCGTTCGAACAGGACATGGTGGATGTCGTGAACAAGTTCACTGCCTCGCAGGACAATGCCGAAAAGGCGGAACTGATGAAGCAGTACCAAAAACTCTACACCGAAAATCTCTACACGATCGGCCTGACGGAATATCCGGGCGCTCTCATCATCAACAAGCGCTTCTCCAATGTTCCCGCCGGCACGCCGATCAACATGTTCAACTGGGCCGAGGACGCCATCATCCGCGAGCGCATGTGGGTGGCGAAAGACAAGCAGGGCAAATACGAACTGTTTGCCGAACAGCTGCCCGGCAAGCCCGGTGATAAGGGCCCGACCCAGTAATCTCCCTCCCAGAAGAAGTCCCGGTCGCGCGTGAAGCGCGGCCGGAGAGGACATTGTTCGGGCGCTTATCACGCACCCGTAGAAAGGAGAGAGACGGAAATGTTGAGATTTCTGTTGACCCGCATCGGCTCGGCCATCCCGGTCCTGCTCATCCTGAGCGTGGTAACATTCGCCATCATTCAGGCCCCGCCCGGCGATTATGCCGATTACATCCGCTCGCAGCTGATGAACCAAGGCGGCGCATCTTTCGAACAGGCGCAAGCGCAGGCGCAGGCCTATCGTGTCGAACACGGCCTCGATCAGCCGATGGTGGTGCAGTATTTCAACTGGATCACCGGCATCATCACCCGCGGCGATTTCGGCTACAGCTTTTATTACAACAAGCCCGTTGCCGAAGTGGTGGGGGAACGCCTGCCGCGCACGCTGGCGCTGGCCGTCGTCTGCCATATCCTCGCATCGCTGTTCGGCATCGGTTTCGGCATCTGGGCGGCAACCCGCCAGTATTCCTGGATCGACAATGTCCTGTCGGTCGTCTCCTTCCTCGGCATGACCATTCCGCGCTTCCTGATGGCGCTGGTGCTCGTCTATTTCATGGTGTTTCACTACGACGTTTCGGAGATCGGCAGTTTCTTCTCGCCGCAATATGGCGGCGCGCCGTGGTCCTGGGCAAAATTCGTGGATCTGGTCAGCCATGTTTGGCCGGTGGTGGCGATCGCCGTGTTCGGTGGCCTTGCCTACAACATGCGCGTCATGCGCGGCAACCTGCTGGATACGCTGAACGCCCAATATGTCGAGACGGCACGGGCCAAGGGGCTGTCGGAAGGTGCTGTCATCATGCGCCACGCGGTGCCCAATGCGGTGCATCCGCTCGTCATGTATCAGGGTGTCGTGCTGCCCTACATGCTGTCGGGTGAAATCGAGACCGCCATCATCTTCTCTCTGCCGACTGTCGGGCCCGCCATCGTTGGTTCCATGGCGGTGGGCGACGTTTATGTCACCGCCACCTTCATGATGGTGCTCGCGGCAACGCTGGTCGTCGGCAATATCATCGCCGACATGCTGCTCGCCTTGCTCGACCCGCGCGTTCGCGAATTCGGGAGGGCGTGAGATGACCGCAATCGATCAAACCACCACCAAGATGATCACGCCGGCTGCCGAACCGCAGCATGCCAACGAAAGTTATGTCGCGCTGGTCTGGCGTCGTTTCCGCCGCTCGGTCACCGGCATGATCGGGCTGGCGCTTGTCGCCCTCTTGTTTCTCATCGCTGTCTTCGCCAATTTTTTCGCGCCGATGGACCCGATGGAAACCCATGCGAGCTTTTCGCCGCCTCAGGCCATCAGCTTTACCGACAAGGAAGGCGCCTTCAGCATTTTCCCGCGCGTTTATGCCACGGCGGAAACAGAGGAGCTTGATCCCGTCACGTTTCAGCCGATTGTCGGCCCGGATTACGACAACCCGCATTATCTCGGCTTCTTTGTGAAAGGCGCGGAATACAATCTGTTTGGCCTGATCCCGGTGGACCGCCATTTCTTTGGCGCCACCGATGGCCAGCCGGTGCATTTTCTCGGCACCGACAAATTCGGCCGTGATGTTCTGTCGCGCGCCATCCACGGTTCGCGCATTTCGCTCGCCATCGCGCTGAGCGTGGTGTTCATCGTCACCGTCATCGGCACCACGGTCGGCCTCGTCTCCGGTTATTTCGGTGGCGCGGCGGATACCTGGATCCAGCGTTTCGTCGAGGTCGTATTGGCCTTCCCGCAACTGCCGCTTTATCTGGCGCTGACCTCGCTCATCCCGGTCACGGCACCAACGCATGTCTTCCTGACATTCGTGGTCGTGGTCATGTCGGCGCTCGGCTGGGCGCAGATGTCGCGAGAAGTGCGCGGCAAGTCGATGGCGTTGTCCCGCATCGATTATGTGCTTGCCGCGATTGCTGTCGGCGCCACCGATCGCCGCATCATCTTCCAGCACATCCTGCCCAATGTGATGAGCCACGTGATCGTGTCGGTCACGCTGCATATTCCGAGCGTCGTGCTGCTGGAATCCTTTCTCGGCTTCCTCGGCTTTGCGGTCAAACCGCCGCTCATCTCCTGGGGCCTGATGCTGCAGGATACATCCACCTATTCCGTCATCGGGTCCTATCCGTGGATCCTCGCCCCCGTCGGCTTCGTGCTGGTCACCGTTTTTGCGTTCAATGCGCTGGGTGACGGTCTGCGCGATGCGGTCGATCCCTATTGAGCGGAGGACAGAACATGGCTTTGGCAATCGTCAACAATTACGCACCGCTCGACCGCTTCGATCATGACGCACAGAAGGGCACCCCGATCATCGATGCCCGCAATGTCGGCGTCACCTTCAAGGTGGAGCATGGCACGGTGGAAGCGGTGAAGGATATTTCCTTCCAGCTTTATCGCGGCGAAACCATCGCCATCGTCGGTGAGTCCGGTTCGGGGAAATCGGTGACGGCGCGCACGGTGATGGGGCTATTGTCGAAACGCGCGACCATATCGCCCAAGGCGACGGTTGGTTTCAACGGCGACAATATCCTGAAATTTTCGCCGCGTGCCCGCCGTGCGCTGCGCGGCAACCGTATTTCGATGATCTTTCAGGAGCCGATGAGTTCGCTCAATCCGCTCTACACGGTGGGCAGTCAGATCGTCGAAGCCATCCGCGCTCATAACCGGGTCAACCGAAATGATGCGGAAGCCAAGGCGCTCGATCTGCTGAAACAGGTGCAGATTCCCGAGCCGGAAGCGCGGTTGAAACAATATCCGCACCAGCTTTCCGGCGGCCAGCGCCAGCGCGTGATGATCGCCATGGCGCTCTCCAACGATCCAGACGTGCTGATCGCCGACGAACCGACCACGGCGCTCGACGTGACGGTGCAGGCGCAGATCCTCAACCTCATCCGCGAGCTGCAGAAACAGCGCGGCATGGCGGTGGTGCTGATCACCCACGACCTGACGATCGTGAAGAAGTTTTCCGACTACGTTTACGTCATGCAGCACGGGGAAATGCGCGAGCACAACACGACCGAGCGCATTTTCGCCGATCCGCGCCATCCCTACACCAAGAAGCTGCTTGGCTCGGAGCCGCATGGCCGCGCCGGACCACTGCCGACCGATGCCGATGTGCTTCTATCCGCCAATGGCGTGAGGGTGTCGTTCATGATGCGCCATGGCGGCGTCTTCAAGCCGGACCTGCGCGAACTGGTGGCGGTCGACAGTCTTGGCCTCACGCTCCGCCGGCATGAAACGTTGGGCATTGTCGGTGAATCCGGCTCGGGCAAGACCACGTTCGGCCAGTCGTTGCTGCGGCTGAACCAACCGACGAAGGCCGAAATCACCTTTGCAGGAGAACGGATCGACGGTCATACGCGCACACAGATGCGGCCCTTGCGGGCGAAAATGCAGATCGTGTTTCAGGACCCGTTTTCCTCGCTCAACCCGCGCATGACGATCGGCCAGATCATCGAGGAAGGTCTGGTGGTCAACGGGCTTGGCAAGACGAGAGCGGAAAGGCTGGACCGCGTGCGCGAGGCGCTCGATGCGGCCGGCATGCCGACCAATATCCTGTCGCGTTTTCCGCACGAATTTTCCGGTGGCCAAAGGCAGCGTATCGCCATTGCCCGCGCGGTGGCGTTGGAGCCGGAATTCATCCTGCTCGATGAACCGACCTCGGCGCTCGACCTGTCGGTGCAGGCGCAGATCATCGAACTCCTGCGAAAGCTGCAGGATGAACGTGGCCTCAGCTACCTGTTCATCAGCCATGACCTGAAAGTGGTACGCGCACTCTGCCACCGCGTCATCGTCATGCAGAACGGCCACATCGTGGAAGAGGGGTCTGTCGAAGATGTGCTGACCAATCCCAAAACCGAATACACGCAGCGGCTGGTGAAGGCCGCTTTCGAAATCGCCTGATTGTCGGAGGAACGCATGACAGGACATCCCAAAATCACATTCATCGGCGCCGGTTCGACGGTGTTCATGAAGAACATCATCGGCGACGTATTGCAGCGGCCGGCCCTTTCCGAGGCGCATATCGCGCTGATGGACATCAATCCGCAGCGGCTGGAAGAAAGCGCCATCGTCGTCAACAAGCTGATCTCGACGCTCGGCGTCAAGGCGACGGCGGAAACGTTTACCGATCAGCGCAAAGCACTGGCCAATGCCGATTTCGTCGTCGTCGCCTTCCAGATCGGCGGTTATGAACCCTGCACCGTCACCGATTTCGAACTGCCGAAAAAATACGGGCTACGCCAGACGATTGCCGATACTTTAGGCGTCGGCGGCATCATGCGCGGGCTTCGCACCGTGCCGCATCTCTGGAAGATTTGTGAGGACATGCTCGCCGTCTGCCCGAATGCGATCATGCTGCAATATGTGAACCCGATGGCGATCAATACCTGGGCGATCGCGGAAAAATACCCGACCATCCGGCAGGTGGGGCTTTGCCACTCGGTACAGGGCACTGCGATGGAACTCGCCCACGATCTGGATATTCCTTATGAGGAAATCCGCTACCGTTCGGCCGGCATCAACCACATGGCGTTTTATCTGGAATTCGAGCATCGCCAGAAGGACGGCAGCTATCGCGACCTCTATCCGGACCTGTTGCGCGGTTACCGCGAGGGCAAGGCACCAAAGCCCACATGGAACCCGCGTTGCCCCAACAAGGTGCGGTACGAGATGCTGACGCGGCTCGGGTATTTCGTCACCGAAAGCTCGGAGCATTTTGCCGAATACACACCCTATTTCATCAAGGAAGGCCGCGAGGACCTGATCGAGAAATTCGGCATTCCGCTCGATGAATATCCAAAACGTTGCATCGAGCAGATCGACAAGTGGAAAAACCAGGCGGATGCCTATCGCTCGGCTGAAAAGATCGAGGTCAAGCAGTCCAAGGAATATGCGTCCTCGATCATCAACTCGGTCTGGACGGGCGAACCCTCGGTCATCTACGGCAACCAACGCAACAATGGTTGCATCACCTCGCTGCCGTTCAATTGCGCCGCGGAAGTCGCCTGCCTCGTCGATCACAACGGCATCCAGCCGACATTTGTCGGTGATCTGCCGCCGCAGCTGACGGCGCTGATGCGCACGAATATCAACGTGCAGGAACTGACCGTTCAGGCACTGATGACGGAAAATCGCGAGCACATTTTCCATGCCGCGATGATGGATCCGCACACGGCCGCCGAACTCGATCTCGACCAGATCTGGTCGCTGACCGAGGATCTTTTGAAGGCACACCGCGACTGGCTGCCGGCATGGACGCAGAGCGCACCCGTCCGTCAGGCAAAGGCAAGCTGACCCAACCAGCCTGCTTCAACCCGCCGCGGCACGCGTGTCGCGGCGGAAATCCGAGGGCGGCATGCCGGCGGTGGAGCGAAACGCCTTGTTGAAAGCGCTCACAGAACCGAAGCCGCTGTCCATTGCCACCTGCAGAATGCTGTCGCCGCTATGCATCAGTTTTGCCTGCGCATGCGAAAGCCTGAGCAGCGTCAGATATTTGATCAGCGTCATGCCGGTCGATTTGCGAAACAGGTTCATCGCATATTTGGGATGCAGTTTTGCCGCCTCGGCAATGTCCGTCGCATCCAGTTCTTCGAGAAAATTGGCGGCAATGAAGTCGCACATCTTTACGACGGCGGGCGAGGGCGCACCGGTTTCCGTCGATGAGGCGCGCATCTCTCCGGATGCAATCGTCTCGTAGGGTTCCATAAAGATCCGTTCGACGCGCAGAAGCAGTTCTTCCACCGCATGTTGCGCCTTCATCTCTTCACCCGATGTCACATAGCGGAACCAGCGCGGAAAATTTTCGCGGTCGGCGGCGTCGGTCTGCGAGGTCAGCATCGTCGCGCCTCCCATCAGCATGGCGGAAACGCTGGCGGGCAGGCGCATGCGGAAAAAATGCACGAGCGGCAGATGCGCGCCGGCATAGATGGAATCGCGTGAGGACTCGTCCATCCGGTGCGGCTGTCCGCCCCAGAACAAGCCGATCTGCCCGGCGTGCAGCGTCAGATCATGCCCACCCATGCGGTAATGCACATGCCCGCGCATGATATAATTGACCTCGACCTGCGCGTGCCAGTGCGGCCGCAGCATGACGCGTGGATGCCCGTGAAAGAATTGCAGCGTTGTCGGCATGCCTTCGATGCTGCTCGCACCCGGCTGGTAAAAAGCCTTTTCGTCGATCTTACTTTCCGACAGGTCCGTGTTCCCTTTGTACGAGACAGAGTTATGCCGATCGGTAATCTGCTCATGTTCGTGGAGGAACAGCAATTGAAAAAAGGGAGGTTTTCAATGCGCTACAGGTTTCTTGGCGCGACGGTATCGCTTGCTCTTCTGGCAACCGGGCCGGCCGCCGCGCAGTCGACGGAAATTACCATCTGGAGCTGGAACGTTGCCGCTTCGGCACTGAAATCCACGCTTGAGGGGTTCAACAAGAAATACCCCGATATCAAGGTGACGGTGCAGGACCTCGGCAATGACCAGGTTTTTGACAAGTCACTGGCTGCCTGTGCGGCTGGCGGTGATGGCCTGCCGGATATCGTCACCATCGAGAATTTTGAGGCGGAGCTGTTCTGGAATCGGTTCCCGGATTGTTTCACCGATCTGACAGCGCTCGGTTATACGCCGGAACAGCAGGCGCTTTTCCCGGAGTTCAAACGGACCGAACTGGAGGTCGATGGTGCGGCCTATGCGATGCCATGGGATTCCGGTCCGGTCGCAGTCTTCTATCGCCGTGACTTCTATGAAAAGGCAGGCGTCGATCCGGCCACGATCAAGACCTGGGACGATTTTCTTAGCGCCGGCAAGAAGGTCATGGAGGCCAACCCCGGCACGGTGATGGCACAGGCCGATTTCAACGGCGACAGCGAATGGTTCCGCATGCTCTCCAACGAGCAGGGCTGCGGTTACTTTTCGACCGATGGACAGGCGATCACCATCAATCAGCCGGCCTGCGTCGCCACGCTCGACAAGATCAAGCAGATGAAGGATGCCGGCATCATCACCGCCGCCATCTGGGACGAAAAGATCCAGGCGAACACGGCCGGCCGCACTGCCAGCCAGGTTTTTGGTGCCTGGTATGAAGGCACGATCCGTTCGGGCTCGCCCGATCTTGCCGGTAAATGGGGCGTTTATCCCATGCCGAGCCTGACGGCCGATGGCCCGCGCGCCGCCAATCTCGGCGGTTCGTCGCTTGCCATCAGCGAGGCTTCGGAAAACAAGGAAGCCGCTTTCAAGTTCATCGAATATGCGCTGACCACCAATGAAGGCCAGGTTTCGATGCTGAAATCCTTCGGTCTCGTACCGTCGCTTCTGTCGGCGGTCGAGGATCCCTTCGTCAAGGAAAAGCAGGCCTATTGGGGCGATCAGGCGGTATGGGCCGATATTCTCGCCACCCTGCCAAAGATCAAGCCGGCGCGCGGCACCGCATTCCAGGCGGATGCGGATGGTGTCTACAAGGCGGTGCAGGCGAAATATTTTGCCAATGGCTACCCGGATGCCAAGACGGCGCTCGACGATGCCGCCAAGCAGATCGAGACGGCCACCGGCCTTCCCATCGCGGAATGAGCAATCCGGCCGGGCGCCTTGTCGTGCCCGGCCGACCCTCGACCGCCGATGATGACCGGAGGATGCCATGCGTGTGCACAACAGGATCGCTTATGCGTTCCTGGCCCCATATCTGCTGATTTTCGCCACCTTCTGGCTGTGGCCGATCATCAGTTCGTTCCTGATCTCGTTCCAGAATACCCGCGTCAATCCGTGGCGGTTCGCCCCTTCGATGAACTGGGGACGGCTGGTCGGCGATCCGGCCTTCTATAACGCGCTTTACAACACACTGATCATTCTCGTCATTCAGGTGCCGGTGATGATCGCGCTCGCCACCGTCATGGCGGTGTTTTTGAATTCGCCGCTCCTGAAGGCGCGGCCGCTCTATCGTTTCGCCTTTTTCGTGCCGGTCGTGGTGGGGGAGGTGGCTTATGCCGCCGTGTTCCGCCTGATGTTCAGCGCCGATTTCGGCATCATCAACAAGATCATCGGCACCGTCGGTATCTCGCCTGTCTCATGGTTCGACAACGGTACGGCGGCAATGGCGCTGCTCATCATGGCCGTCACATGGCGCTGGGCCGGTTATAACGCCATCATCATTCTGGCGGGCCTGCAATCCATTCCCGGTGATGTCTATGAGGCGGCAACGCTCGACCGCGTCGGCAAGGTTCAGCAGTTCTTTCACATCACGCTGCCGCTCTTGAAACCCATCATCCTGTTCTGCATCGTTTTGTCCGTTATCGGCACGATGCAGCTTTTCGCCGAACCTTTCCTCATCACCAATCGCGGCGGGCCGGGTGGGGCCACCGAAACGCTGGGTCTGCTGCTGTATCGGCAGGGCTTTACCTCGCTCAATTTCGGTTACGCCTCGGCAATCGCCTATACGATCGCAGCTCTCGCCGTCGCCATTTCACTTCTCAATCTGTTTTTCGGGAGGGAGACGAAATGAGATCGAAATCCCGTTCGCTGCTGATGCGCCGGCTGGCGCTGCACGCGGCACTCACGCCACTCGCCATCATCTGGCTATTTCCGCTGTGGATGATGTTCGTGTTTTCCACCATGTCGGACTACGGCATTTTCAGCCCCGATATCGTGCTCTGGCCCTCGACGCAGTTCATCGAAAACTTTCAGAACCTGCAGGCCGATACGGATTTCCTGCGGGCGATGTTCATCTCCATCACCGTCGCCGTCATCTATACAATCCTGTCGGTGATGCTGACTTCGATGGCCGGCTGGGCTCTGGCGCGCTACCGGTTTGCCGGGCGCTCGGTCGTCATCGCCATCATTCTCGGCACCATCACACTTCCCTTCGCCGTTGTCGTCATTCCGCAATTTATCATGGTGGCGCGCGAGTTCCGGCTCGCCAATACCTGGGTGGCGCTCATCGTGCCGCCGCTGTTCAATTCGCTCGGCGTGCTGTTCATGCGGCAGGCATTTTCGATGATGCCGTCGGAACTGTTCGATGCCGCGCGTGTCGAGGGCGTCAAGGAATGGCGCATCTTTCTGCACATCGCCCTGCCCTTGGCGCGGCCGACCATGGCGGCGCTGTCGATCATTCTCTTCCTTGCCTCGTGGAACAATTATCTCTGGCCGCTGCTGATCAATTCGCGGCCGGGCATGATGACGGCGCCGGTCGCGCTCGGCACGCTGATCGGTCTCACGAAGGTTTCCTGGGGCGGCATCATGGCGGGCGCGGTGCTGCTCACTGCGCCGATCCTCTTCGTCTTCATCTTCCTTCAGCGTCATTTCATTTCCGGCATCACCGCCGGCGCAGTCAAGTAATCGGAGGCTTCATGGCCGGGCTCGCCCTCACAAATGTCATCAAGCGGTTTGGCGCCTTGCAGGTCGTCCATGGTGCAAATCTGGACATCGAAGACGGCGAATTCGTCGTGTTCGTCGGCCCCTCCGGCTGCGGAAAATCGACGCTGCTGCGCATGATCGCGGGACTGGAAGACGTGTCCGGCGGCGAGATCGCCATTGCCGGAAATGTCGTCAACGACGTCGAGCCGTCGGAACGGCATATCGCCATGGTGTTTCAGTCCTATGCGCTTTATCCGCACATGACGGTGCGCAAAAACCTCTCCTTCGGCCTGACGATGAACGGCAATCCAAAGGCCGATACGCAGCGTCGCGTGGCGCATGCGGCCGACATTCTGCAGATCAACGAGCTGATGGATCGTCGTCCCGGCCAGCTGTCCGGCGGCCAGCGCCAGCGTGTCGCCATCGGCCGCGCCATTGTGCGCGAACCGCAGGTGTTTCTGTTCGACGAACCGCTCTCCAACCTCGATGCGGAATTGCGCGTGCAGATGCGGGTGGAGATTTCCAAGCTGCACAAGCAGCTCGGCACGACGATGATTTACGTAACCCACGACCAGACGGAAGCGATGACGCTGGCCGACAAGATCGTCGTGCTGCGCACCGGCCGCATCGAACAGGTCGGGGCGCCACTCGATCTTTATGATGATCCGGCCAACCAGTTCGTCGCCGGGTTTATCGGTTCGCCAAAGATGAATTTTCTGAAGGCGACTATTCATGCCGTCGGGCAGGAAGGTGTGACGGCGGCTCTGATCGCGGATCCAAGCGTCAGGCTGACGCTGCCGATATCCAGCCGCCCCGATATCGGCTCCCCCGTCATTCTGGGTATTCGTCCCGAACATTTTTCCGATGCCGGCACTGGCGAGGCGGACCTGACGGTGGCGGTCCATGTCGCCGAACACCTCGGCCATACCAGCTATGTTTACGCCGGGGTTTCCGGGGAACCGCTGATCATAGAGCGACCGGAATCTCGCCATGCCGGCGACCAGAAAACGCTCACCGTCGGCCTGCCGGCGAAACGCTGTTTCCTGTTCGACGCCGAAGGCGAGCGCCTTCGCTGATTGTTCTCGTTTTAGCTCCCAAGACGGCCCAACTCGACAGATTGAAAAGGACACGCCATGAGTGCAGAGCAAAAAATCCACTGGGGTATTATCGGCCCCGGCACCATCGCCAAAACGTTTGCCGAAGGCATCGCCGGCTCCTCCACCGGCGCGCTCGTCGCCATCGCATCCCGCAACCCCGACAAGCCGGGGCTTGGTGATGGATTTCCCGGCGCCCGCATTGTCAACGGTTACGAGGCGTTGCTGGCCGATCCCGGCATCGATGCGGTCTATATCGCCACGCCGCATACCGGCCATGCCGAATGGGCGATCAAGGCCGTGCGCGCCGGCAAACATGTGCTGGTGGAAAAGCCGATGGCGCTTTCGGCCTATGATGCCGACGTGATTTTTTACGAGGCGCAAAAAGCCGGCGTGTTTGTCGGCGAAGCCTATATGTATCTCTTTCACCCGCAGACGACGCGGCTCATCGAGCTTGTCAAACAGGGCGTCATCGGGGATGTCCGTTTGATCCGCTCCAGTTTCGGTTTCGACATGGGCGGTTTCCGGCCGGAACATCGATTGTTCTCCAACGATCTCGCCGGCGGCGGCATTCTGGATGTCGGCGGTTATCCTGTCTCGATGGTGCGGCTTCTGGCCGGTTCCGTCAGCGGTTCATCCTATGCCGAACCGGTCAGCGTGTCCGGCGCCGCCCATCTTGGCCAGTCCGGCGTCGATGAATGGGCATCCGCCGTCCTGAAATTCGCAAACGGCATTGTGGCGGAAGTCTCGTGCTCGATCATGGCGAACCAGGACAATACGCTGCGCATCATCGGCTCCAAGGGTCGTATCGAGGTCAAGGACTTCTGGTTCGCCGGCGGCCGCAAGGGCGGTACCGGAAAAATCGAGATTTTCAAGGGCAATGAACATGAGGTGGTCGAGGTCACAGAAAACCGCCATCTCTATTCCTTCGAAGTCGAGGCGGTGACGGCTGCCATCCGTGCCGGCGAGAAGACTTTTGGCTATCCGGGTATGAATGCTGCGCAAACGCTTGCCAATCTTCGTGTGCTGGATCGCTGGCGTGCTTCAGTTGGTCTGGAATACGGGGTGGAAAAGGCAGCGCAACGCGCGAGGAACATCGTCGGAGAAACGGTTGTCGCCGGAAACGGCGTGCCGAAACGGCAGATACCCGGCCTTGCCAAGCCGGCGTCCGTCGTCGCGCTCGGTTTCGAGTTCTTTCCCAATTTCGCCTCCGCTTCTCTCACGCTGGACGCCTTTTACGAGGCGGGCGGCAACCTGTTCGACACGGCCTTCGTTTACGGCGCCGGCAAGACCGAAAGCATTTTTGGTGATTGGCACACCAGCCGAAAAGTGCCGCGCGAAGAGGTCGTGCTGATCGGCAAGGGCGCCCATTCGCCGCTTTGCTATCCGGATGTGATTGCCAAGCAGCTCGATCAGTCTCTGGAGCGGCTGAAGACGGATTATCTCGATGTCTATTTCATGCACCGCGATAACCCGGATATTCCGATCGGCGAATTTGTCGATGCGATCGATGCCGAGGTCAAACGCGGCCGTATTCGCGGCATATATGGCGGCTCCAACTGGACGCGCGAACGTTTGGACGCCGCTGTGGAATACGCGGCTAAGACCGGCAAGGCAGCACCGGCGGCGCTCTCCAACAATTTTGCGTTGGCGGAAATGCTCGATCCGATCTGGCCCGGCTGCGTGACGTCTTCGACAGACGAGTGGAAACAGTGGCTGAACGAGCGGCAAATCCCCAATTTCGCGTGGTCCAGCCAGGGACGTGGTTTTTTCACGGACAGGGCGGGGCGCGATAAAACCGACGACGAGGAAATCGTGCGTTGCTGGTATTCGGACAGCAATTTCGAGCGGCGCGACAGGGCGATCGAACTGGCCAACAGGCTCGGCGTCAGCCCGATCCACATCGCGCTTGCCTATGTGATCGCCCAGCCGTTCCCTGTCATCCCGTTGATCGGGCCGCGCACGGTCGGCGAATTGGAAGACAGCCTGTCGGCGCTGGCCATCACGCTCTCGGATGAAGAGGTCGGCTGGCTTGAGGGCCGCAGGTTGAAGGCGGCCTGACAATCAGAAAAGACATTTGGCGCGACCGGTATTATCCGGTCGTGCCTATGTCTCAGGCGCCTGTTGCCTTTTTCAGTTCCAGCCGTCGGCGATGCAGGACCGGTTCCGTATAACCGTTGGGCTGTTCACGCCCCTTCAGTACGAGTTCGACAGCGGCCTGGAAGGCGATCGAACCGTCGAAATCCGTTGCCATTGGCCTGTAGAGCGGATCACCTGCATTCTGGTCATCCACGACCTTCGCCATGCGCCTCATGGTCTCGACGATCTGGTCTTCGGTGACCACCTTGTGGTGCAGCCAGTTGGCCATGTGCTGGGCGGAGATGCGCAATGTCGCGCGGTCCTCCATCAGGCCGACATTGTTGATATCAGGCACTTTCGAGCAGCCGACGCCCTGGTCGATCCAGCGCACGACATAACCGAGAATGCCCTGCGCATTGTTGTCCAGTTCGCGGCTTATTTCTTCAGGTGTCCAGTTGGGGCGCGGCGCGACCGGCACGGACAGGATGTCCGACAGTTTGGCACGCTCTCGGCTCTTCAGGCTTTTCTGCACGGCGGCGACATCGACCGTGTGATAATGGGTGGCGTGCAGGGTTGCGGCGGTCGGCGAGGGAACCCAGGCGGTGTTGGCGCCGGCCTTCGGATGTCCGATCTTCTGTTCCAGCATCGCTGCCATCAGGTCAGGCATGGCCCACATGCCCTTGCCGATCTGCGCATGGCCGGAAAGTCCGCATTCCAGCCCGATATCGACATTCCAGTTTTCGTAAGCGGCGATCCATGCCGCCTGTTTCATGTCGCCCTTGCGGATCATCGGGCCGGCCTCCATCGAGGTATGGATCTCGTCTCCGGTGCGATCGAGGAAACCGGTATTGATGAAGACAACGCGGTCCTTTGCTGCGCGAATGGCTTCCTTGAGGTTCACCGTCGTGCGGCGTTCCTCGTCCATGATGCCCATCTTGATCGTGTTGGGCTGCATGCCGAGCACGGCTTCGACGCGCGAAAAAATCTCGCCGGCGAAGGCGACCTCTTCCGGCCCGTGCGTCTTTGGTTTGACCACATACATGGAGCCGGCGGCAGAATTTTTGCGGCGCCCGTTCTGACCGATATCGTGGAGTGCGATCAGCGCCGTGATCATCGCATCCATGATGCCTTCCGGTACTTCTTTGCCGTCGTGATCAAGGATCGCCGGATTGGTCATCAGGTGGCCGACATTGCGCACCAGCATCAGCGAGCGACATTTCAGCTCGAAGGTGGTGCCATCCGGCGCGGTGTAATCGAGATCGGGATTGAGTTTGCGTGTAAAGCTCTTGCCGCCCTTGGAAACCTCTTCCGTCAGATCGCCCTTCATCAGGCCGAGCCAGTTGCGGTAAACAACGACCTTGTCCTCGGCATCCACGGCGGCGATGGAATCCTCGCAATCCATGATCGTGGTGATGGCCGATTCCGCCCAGACGTCGGAAATATGCGCCGGATCGTCCTTGCCGATTGCGGTGGTCGGATCGATCAGGATTTCGGTGTGGAGATTGTTTTTCCGGAGAAGGATCTGTGTCGGCGCCGACGCTTCTCCGAGATAGCCGGCAAGTTGCGAGGGGTCGCTGAGGCCGGTGATGTCACCGCTGGTCAGCGTCACGAAGAGGGCCGAGGATTCGATCCTGAAAGACGCAGCCTCCTTCCAGCTTGCGCCGGAAAGCGGCGCGGACCGATCGAGAAATTCACGCACCCAGGCGATGACCTTGGCGCCGCGTGCAGGATTGTAGCTTTTGCCCTTTTCAGCACCGTCGGCTTCCGGGATCGCGTCCGTGCCATAAAGCGCATCGTAAAGCGAACCCCAGCGGGCATTCGCCGCGTTCAAGGCATAACGGGCATTCATGACCGGCACGACGAGCTGCGGCCCGGCAATGACGGCGATTTCCGGATCGACGTTTTCTGTCGAAACGGAAAAATCGGGACCTTCAGGCAGGAGATAGCCGATTTCTCGCAGGAAGGCTTCGTAAGTGGCCATATCGGCGGGCGCACCGTTCTGGCGATACCAGTCGTCCAGCTTTGCCTGAAACGCATCGCGTTTTGCCAAGAGCTCGCGGTTGCGCGGCGCGAGATCGTGGACGATCTTGGAAAATTCGGTAAGGAAATGGTCCGCATCCACGCCCGTGCCCGGCAATGCTTCGGAAAGAAGGAAGTCGTGAAGGGTTTTGTCGATCGAAAGACCACTGACTTCAATTCGGGACATCGGGGCGCTCCTCATGCGGTTCTGAGAGGCAAGTCTTGCCGAAACCGCGCGCCGCTTCAACTGCAATAAACCGAGAAGCACTTGTTCTGAAAATAAAACGGGGCAATTCCTTTCGGAATTGCCCCATGTCTGACGATCCGTGATGGCGGTATCAGTTGACCGATGCCAGCGTCATCGACGTCCCGGTTGCAGCGATGTTCAGGCCAAGCTGGCCGGTCACGCTGACGGTCTGAAGATGGATGGAGCCCGTCGTTCCGCCGACCAGAATGTTCGCGCCAACGCCAGCAACAACCGTGGCTTCGGCCGTTGCACCCTGATAGATGCCGCCGAGCGAACCATGGTGGTAACCGGCGGTCGGGGCAAGAACGGCCCAGATCAGGCGGCTGCGCGTGGTGAAGCCGATATCGACGCCGAGCTTGCGGATCGCGCCGGAATAATGATCAAGCGGTTCGCCATCGATGGTCGACTTGAACACGCAATCGACTTCCTTGGCTGAGCCGAGAACGTAACCGGCACCTCCGCCGATATTGCAGTCGAGGTAACCGATTTTCACACCGTTTCGTGCGCCTTCCTGAACGACCACAGGGCGTTCGGCGCGGACAACGTCGGCGGCATAAACGGCGCCGGCGCTGGTCAGGACCGGTGTGGCGGCCAGTGCCAAGGCAATAATCTTCTTCATGTCAGTCTCCTTAGTAATCCCTGTTGCCGCCACCTTCATTCCGGTCATGAGGCGACTTGGCGATCGGTTAACGAATCCGATGCCAATTCGATCCATGCCGATGGCATTTTCGGGGCGGCGGGAGAAAAAAGGTTAACAACCTGTGCAATTGTCACGACCCGTTGCCGGCCTGCATCCGCTGGTTTCTGCGGTAGTCGCGGGGCGACATGCCGGTGCGCTGACGAAAGCAGCGGGCAAAATAGGTGGCATCGGAAAAACCGAGATTTTCCGAAATATGCCGGATGCTGGCGCCAGTCAGGGCGAGCGCGCGCTTGGCCTCGTCGATCGTACGGCCGATGATCAGTTCGTGCGCCGTCATGCCGGTGACCTTGCGGACGGTGCGATTGAGATGCGTTGGTGAAAGGCCGAGGCGAGCGGCATATTCGCTCACCGTCATCTGCTGGCGAAAATGCCGGCCGATCAGTTCGTTCAGTGCGAGCACATGGCGTTGCGCGTCATCGATGAAGCCGGCTTTTGTTGCCGCTGCGTCCGAACGATGGATGAGCGCTGTCACGATTGAAAGATAGGCGTCGAGAATATCCATCCGTCCCGGGCGTGCCGCGTCATATTCGTCCGCGATGCGATGAAAGGTCCGGTGAAGATAGTCCGCGTCCGGAGATTTTTCCTCAAGTTGGATGACTCGCGCATCGCGCCCGGCCATGTCGGTTCGCGATGCCGTTGCGGCGGTGATCACGTGGCCGGCGATGTCGCGCGAAAATCGAAAGCCGTGGACAGGGCCAGGCGGCACGAAGACGACACAAGGCGGGGTGAGTGTCGTGGTCTGCCCATCCAGAATGGCGTCTCCCGACCCGTGCCATATGTAGAGAAACTGCATGAAATGTTCATGCCGATGCAGGCCGATTTCCCAGTGATAGGTGCTGCTACGTGAGGCGATGGTTTCGCAATGCAGCCGGAAATCAGGCTCATGACCGCGATCTTCGCCGTAAAGATCGAAGGTTGGAATGAAATGCGACATCGCCTGCATCCTCTGTCGATGTTCGATTTGTGCAGGAATGAGTTTCATATGTCCATTGTGGATCGGGTTGTCATTCGTCAATCTTTGCGGGCACCGTACTGGGAGGATATCGTGCGTACCCAAGTCGCCATCATCGGCTCAGGCCCATCAGGCCTTCTGCTCGGACAGTTGCTCACCAAGGCCGGCATCGACAATGTCATCCTCGATCGCGTCGGCAAGGATTACATTCTGGGCCGCGTGCGCGCCGGTGTGCTGGAGGAGGGGACGGTCGACCTGCTGAAGAAGGTCGGCGCAGACGCCAGAATGCAGGCGGAGGGGCTTGCTCATGATGGCTTTTCGCTCGCATTCGATGGCCGCGATCACCGTATCGATCTGTTTGCGCTGACCGGCAAACGCGTCATGGTTTATGGCCAGACGGAACTGACCCGTGATCTGATGGAGCAACGCGAGCGAACCAACGGCATCACGATCTATGAGGCGGGAAACGTTCAACCGCATGATTTCGACGGTCAAAAGCCGTTCGTGACCTATGAGAAGGACGGGCTATCCCACCGCATCGATTGCGATTTCATCGCGGGCTGTGACGGTTATCACGGCATCAGCCGCAAATCCGTTACGGAAAAATCGATCTCTATCTTCGAACGGATCTATCCCTTCGGCTGGCTCGGAATTCTGGCCGATGTGCCGCCGGTCGCCCACGAGCTTGTCTATGCCAATCATCCGCGCGGTTTTGCGCTGTGTTCGATGCGTTCCGCCAGCCGCAGCCGTTATTACATCCAGTGCCCGCTCGACGAAAAGATCGAGGATTGGAGCGATGACCGTTTTTATGATGAGCTACGCCGGCGCCTTCCAGAGATCCATGCACAAGCACTGATTACCGGGCCGTCCTTCGAAAAATCCATCGCGCCGCTTCGCTCCTTCGTGGCGGAGCCTATGCGTTTCGGATCGCTGTTTCTCGTCGGTGATGCAGCACACATAGTTCCTCCGACCGGCGCTAAAGGCCTGAACCTTGCCGCCAGCGATGTGCATTATCTGTTCGAAGGTCTGCGCGACCACTATCTGGAAAATTCGGAGGCGGGCCTCGCCGTCTATTCGCCGCGCGCGCTGAAACGCGTGTGGAAATCCGTTCGGTTTTCATGGTCGATGACGATGCTGATGCACCGCTTTCCGGACGGTGGAGAATTCGACCAGAAGATCCAGGAGGCGGAACTGGATTATCTCACGCATTCCACTGCCGCCGCCGCGTCGCTTGCCGAAAACTATGTTGGCCTGCCATATTAGCGCCTAAGGGCGGCGCTGGAGGATCGTGCAATCATCTCGTTGGAATGAACTGGCCCGATTACGTTTGTGGCCTTATGTTTTGCGCGTCTGCCCTTGCTAAGGGCTGCGTTTCATCACATTCAAATCGGAAGGTTCTCATCATGGCTATTGCAAGAGGCTATGCCGCGACGGACGCGTCGAAACCCCTCGCTCCCTTCACCTTCGAGCGCCGCGAACCCAATGACGACGATGTCGTCATCGATATCAAGTTTGCAGGCGTCTGCCACTCCGATATCCACACCGTCCGCAACGAATGGGGTGGCGCCGTCTACCCGATCGTTCCGGGCCACGAAATTGCCGGTGTCGTGACGGCTATCGGCTCCAAGGTCTCGAAGTTCAAGGTCGGCGACCATGTCGGCGTCGGCTGCTTCGTCGATAGCTGCGTTGGTTGCGCCACGCGTGATGTCGATCTGGAACAGTATATGCCGGGCCTCGTGCAGACCTATAACAGCGTCGAAGCCGACGGAAAGACGCCGACCCAGGGCGGTTATTCCGACAGCATCGTCGTCAAGGAAGGGTATGTCATGTCCATTCCGGACAACCTTCCGCTCGACGCTGCTGCTCCGCTTCTTTGCGCCGGCATCACGCTCTATTCGCCGCTGCACCACTGGAAGGCCGGTCCGGGCAAGAAGGTTGCCATCGTCGGCATGGGTGGTCTCGGCCATATGGGTGTCAAGATCGCCCACGCCATGGGCGCCGAAGTGACTGTGCTCAGCCAGTCACTGTCGAAGAAGGATGATGGCCTGCGTCTCGGCGCCGATCACTATTACGCGACGAACGACAAGGAGACCTTCTCCAAGCTGGCCGGGTATTTCGACCTGATCATCTGCACGGTTTCGGCCGAGATCGACTGGAATGCCTATATGGGCCTGCTCAAGGTCGAAGGTTCGTTCGTGGTTGTCGGTGCGCCGGAAAACGCTATTCCCGTTCACGCTTTCTCGCTGATCCCGGGCCGCAAGAGCATTTCCGGTTCGATGATCGGTTCGATCAAGGAAACCCAGGAAATGCTGGATTTCTGCGGTCAGCACAACATCGTCAGCGAGATCGAACTCATTGATATCAAGGATATCAACGAAGCCTACGAGCGCGTCATCAAGAGCGACGTGCGCTACCGTTTCGTCATCGATATGGCGACCCTGAAGGCTGCCTGATCATCGCTGATCCGATCAATGTATGGAACGGGCCGGTCGCAGGATCGGCCCGTTTTGCGTGTCATGCACCCTGCCGGCAATCCGTCTTTGTCTCAGCGATAGATTTTTTCTATCGACCTATGGAATTGATCCGCTTGATCATTTTTGCGCTTTGTCAGAAATGCGGCAAATGGACACAGGATTTATCGGTAAAAAATCGTCCGCCGCAGGCGGATGGGGTGCATTGAAAAGCTGCGGCAAGCAGCTTTTGAAAAGTGGTACGCCGCTGTCTGGCGCACGCACGCTGTTGAAGGCCAATCAGCCGGATGGCTTTGATTGTCCCGGCTGCGCGTGGGGCGATCCAGCGCATGGTTCTTCGTTTGAGTTCTGCGAAAACGGCGTGAAAGCCGTCGCATGGGAATCGACCGAGAAACGCGCCACGCCGGCACTGTTCGCGGCCAACACCGTCACCGAACTGCGCAAGCTGACAGATTATGAACTCGAGCGTCACGGACGCCTGACGCATCCGATGCGTTACGACGCAGCCACCGACAAATACGTGGCCGTCGAATGGGCCGATGCCTTCGCCGAGATTGGCAGCATCCTCAAGGGGCTCGACAGCCCGGACCGCGCCGAATTCTACACGTCCGGCCGCGCAAGCAACGAAGCCGCCTATCTCTACCAGCTTTTTGTCCGTCTTTACGGCACCAACAATTTCCCCGACTGTTCCAACATGTGCCACGAGGCGAGCGGCGTCGGCCTTCGCCAGTCGATCGGCGTTGGCAAGGGCACTGTTCTGCTTGAGGATTTCGAAGAGGCTGACGCCATCTTCGTGATCGGCCAGAACCCGGGCACCAATCATCCGCGCATGCTGGGCGACCTTCGTCGTGCCGCCATCCGTGGCGCCAAGATCGTCGTGTTCAACCCGATCAAAGAGCGCGGCCTTGAGCGGTTCACCGATCCGCAGGACAAGCTCGAAATGCTGAGCGGCGGCGCAACCGATATCGCCAGCGATTATCTGCAGCCCCGCCTGGGCGGTGACATGGCGGCCGTGCGCGGCATGGCCAAGGTGGTGTTTGCCGCAGAAGATGCAGCTGTTGCTGCAGGCCTGCCGTCCGTGCTCGACCACGCGTTCCTTGCCGAGCACAGCCTCGGCCTTGCCGAATATCGTGCCGCCGTTGACGCAACGGATTGGGCGCAGATCGAGGACCAGTCCGGCCTTACGCGTCAGCAGATCGAATCTGCCGCGCAGATCTACATGAAGGCCGACCGGGTCATCTGCACCTGGGCCATGGGTGTGACCCAGCATGTGCATTCGGTCGCGACCATCCGCGAAATCTCCAACTTCATGTTGCTGCGCGGCAATATCGGCAAGCCCGGTGCCGGCCTCTGCCCCGTGCGTGGCCATTCCAACGTTCAGGGCGACCGTACGGTCGGCATCAATGAAAAGCCGCCGGTGGCTTTCCTCGATGCCCTAGAAAAGCATTTTGGCGTCGCCATGCCACGTCATAACGGCCACAACGTGCTCGCCGCCATCGGCGCCATGCTGGATGGCTCGTCGGAGGTCTTTATCGGTCTCGGCGGCAATTTTGCCCGCGCGACGCCGGACAGCCCGATCGTCGAGCAGGCCATGCGCCGCATGAAGCTGACGGTCAATATCGCCACCAAGCCCAACCATTCGCATCTGATGCCGGGTGCCGTCTCCTATGTACTGCCGTGCCTCGGCCGTACCGAGACGGACGTCAACGCCGCGGGTGTTTCGCAGTTGATCAGCGTGGAAGACTCCATGAGCATGGTGCATGGATCGGCTGGTATCAACCGTCCGGCCTCGCCGCTTCTCAAGTCTGAAGTGGCAATCGTTGCCGGCATCGCCGAAGCGACCGTCGGAAACGGTGTCGTCAACTGGTCTGAACTGGCGCAGAACAATGACCTGATCCGCGATCATATCGAAGCGACCATTCCCGGTTTCGAAAATTACAACGAACGTCTGCGCAAGCCGCGCGGGTTCCATCTTCGCAATGCGGCAGCGCATCGCGAATGGAACACGACGCAGGGCAAGGCAACATTCTCGACTGTAGCTCTGCCGACAGAAACCGTTCACCAGCGGGCCAACAAGGGCGGTGGGATCTTCGCGCTGCAGACCTTCCGTTCCCATGACCAGTACAACACCACGGTTTACGGTCTCGATGACCGCTATCGCGGCGTTTACGGCGAGCGTCAGGTGATCTTCATCCACCCGGCCGATCTGGAAGCGATGAATGCCACGGCTGGCGACCGCATCGACGTCGTCACCGAAAGCACGGATGGTATCGAACGCGTGGCGGAAAACTTCCGCTTCGTGCCCTACGATATCCCGCGTGGCAGCATTGCCGGTTATTATCCGGAGCTGAACGTTCTGGTGCCGCTTGGCAGCGCCGGTGACGAAAGCGATACGCCGACATCGAAATCGGTCATGGTGTCTTTCCGCAAGCGGCAGGCCGCGTGACGGAAAAAGCGCCAGAAGCCGAGCGCTTTCTGGCGCTGGTTGCGACAGCGCAGGAGGGGGACCCTGCGCTGTCGCCTATTCAGGCGGCAATCATGGTTGCCGCCGATCTCGGCATTGCAAGAGATAGCCGCACATTTGCGCGCATACTCGATATCGAGCACGCGCTTGCCCTGCGCGAACTCAATGCTCTGGCTGAAATGGCGGGCTACCTGACCATCATAAAGCGCGATCCACGGACGTTGCGCACCTTTTATCAGCCTGTCGAAGGCGGTTCGTGAAAAAAGTTACACTTACCAAAAGGTGCCTGCTTACCAAAAGATACTATTGGCTCTAACTTTGTCTTCAGAACGATCTGGAGACTGGAACCATGGACTTTTCGAAGGCAACAATTCTCATCACCGGCGGTAATTCCGGCATCGGCAAGGGTCTTGCCAAGGCGCTGATGTCGCGTGGCGCAAAGGTCATCATCACCGGCCGCGACGACAAGCGTCTTAGGGAAACGCTTTACGCCAATCCCGGCATGCTCGGTTACGAACTGGATGTGACCGACCCCGACGCCATCACGCAGTTCGCCGCCAATATCACCGAACATCATCCCGATCTGAATGCCGTCATCCACAATGCCGGTATCATGGTCAGCGAACAGGTTCTGGCAGAGGCTTACGACCTCGACATCGTCGAAAAGACGATCGCCACCAATCTGCTGGCACCGATTCGCCTGACCGCTGCCCTGCTTCCGCATCTGCGCACAAAGGACGAGGCGGCAATCGTCACCGTATCCTCCGGCCTTGCCTTCGTGCCGCGCGCCGACACGCCGACCTATAGCGCCACAAAGGCGGCTATCCATTCCTGGACGACCTGCCTGCGCCACGAATTGCGCAGCACCAATATTTCGGTCGTCGAACTGGCGCCGCCTCTGGTGGCAACCGACCTGACGCCCGGCCAGTCACAGAACCCGCGTGCCATGCCCTTGGCGGACTTCGTGTCGGAATCGGTGGACCTGCTGTGCGCCCAGCCGACCCCGCCTGAAGTTCTGGTCGGCCGCGTGATGCCGCAACGCACCGCCGAGGCAACCGGCAATTTCGACAAGGTTTTCGGCCTGATCAACCCGGCCTGACGCCGGCTGAATGCTGGGCGCGGCCAGCGGTTGCGCTCAGCTATTCTTCTCCGTCGAACGCCGTCCGGGCAGCCGCGACGGCGTCGTGGTTTTCAACTGCCCATATCCACACGTTGCAAAAGGCCGCACCCAGTGTAAGTCCGAGTGGCGAAAGGCTGTATTCCACCTTGGGCGGCACGCAGGCATATGTCTTTCGCACTACCAGTCCGTCGCGTTCCATGCGG
The DNA here is from genome assembly GCF_030811685.1 of Neorhizobium huautlense. Taxonomy (GTDB): domain Bacteria; phylum Pseudomonadota; class Alphaproteobacteria; order Rhizobiales; family Rhizobiaceae; genus Neorhizobium; species Neorhizobium huautlense_A. The sequence continues at coordinate 223,934 of NZ_JAUSRF010000003.1, forward strand.
CGCAAAGTCTGGGTCAGCATCTTCTGGCTGATGCCGGTGACGTGTCGCGCAAGATCGGAAAAACGTAGCGTGCCTTCGTCCCAAAGCGTGTCGAGAATGACCACGGTCCACTTGTCGGCAAAACCGGAAATCATCTCGCGCACCAGTCCTTCGATACGCGGATCAACATTACTCGGATAGTCGCGAGCCTTATAGCTCTCCGCGCGCGCCATTTCGTCAGTAGTGAAGCCCGGCCGCTGCTGCGTGGTCATGATCGTTTTTCCATATAGTCACTCAAAGTAAGTTCCTATGGAAAAGAGAGCATTCAAGCAAGACTATGCCGCCTGGCGCGGGAAAAAGATCGCCCTTGCCGGATCGAAATCATACTGGTTTTCGAAATCGGCCGCATCTGCCGCCAGTTGGCTGACGGCGGCCAGAATGAAATCGACCTTGGTATCCGGCAGCAGAACGCTGAAATTCAGACGCGTGAAACCCGGCTTGCGGATTTCCTCACCAGAGATAATGGCGCGTCGCATCTCGTCGGATTGCGCGGTATCGATCTCCAGCAGGCGATGGACATAAGGTCCCGCACAGGCGCAGCCGCCGCGTGCCTGTATGCCGAAGCGGTCGCTCAGCATGCGGGTTACGAGTTGCTGATGCACATAACCGCCTTTGCCGTCGCGGATGCGGAACGAAAAGATCGGCAATCGATGCGGTTCGGCAAGGCCGAGAAGCTCGAGGTTGGGCACGTCACGCCATGCCGTAAACGCCCGTGCGGCCAGTTCGCGGTTGCGACGATCCATGATCGCAGAGCCGATTGCGTCCTTGACAATGAAGGCGAGGGAGGAGCGGATGTCTCCGATCACATTCGGTGTGCCGGCCTCTTCGCGCGCCTCGATATTGTCGCTGTAGTCATGGCCAGCCGGCGAGACGAACTTCACGGTGCCGCCGCCCGGCCAAGATGGTTTTGTCGTTGCGGCTGCATCCTTGCGCAGGATGAGAATGCCCGACGAGCCCGGGCCGCCGATGAACTTGTGTGGAGATGTGACGATCGCGTCGATCTCCACGCCGGCCTTTGGCGTCATCGCCATCTGCACATAGGGGCCTGCACCGGCATAATCCCAGATCATTTTCGCGCCGGCCGCCTTTACGCGCTCCGTAATGCCGGCCACGTCGCTGAGGATGCCGGTAATGTTGGACGCGGCGGACAGGCTGCAGATGGTGAGGGCAGGCGCATCATCGCGAAGCGCCGCCTCGAGCTGGCTGAGGTTCGGGCCACCTGACGGACATTCCTCGATCTCGACGATCTCCGCGCCGCTTTCACGCCAGGGCAGGATGTTGGAATGGTGCTCGTAGGGGCCGATGATCACACGCGCCCGTCGGCCTGCCGCGATGGCATCGGTTATGCCGAACAGTTTGACCAGCCGGTTGATGCCTGAAGTTGCGCCCGAACCGGTAAAAACCACCGCATGACGCTGATCCGCGCCACAGAACCCGGCAATCAAGGCTCTTGCTTCGCGGCGCAGGCGGGTCATGAAGCCACCGCAATAGGACGCTTCGGTGTGGCTGTTGGCGTAATAGGGCAGGACCTCTTCCAGAACAAAACGCTCGATCGAAAGAAGTGCTCGGCCGGAGGCCACATAGTCCGCGTAAACGAGCTTTTTTACGCCGTAGGGACCATCGAGTGTCGCCTCCCCGCCCACGAGGTCGTCATGCAGATGGGCGATCCGGTCGGCCTTGTCCGCTAAGTCCTGACGGAACTGCGAGAGCGGCGAAAGCTGTGTCTTCGGGATTGCCAGTGCGGCGGTCTGCATGGTCGGCTCCGGTCAAGAGGGGCATGACCGCGAATCTAATCGGTATTTAGCGCGCAAACATCACTTGTTTTTTTACAAAATTCAATGTTTTGTTGTCGTATGATCGACAAAGCAGAAAAAATAGACGGTTTTGATCTGAAGATTCTGACACTCCTGCAATCAGATGCACATCTGTCGCAGCGGGAACTGGCGGAAAAGGTTGGCCTGTCGCAAAATGCCTGCTGGCGCCGGCTGCAGCGCCTCACGGCGATCGGCATGATCCGTGGCGCTCACAGCAATATCGATCTGTCGGCACTGGGCTTCGATCTGACGGTGTTCGTGATGATCCGCACCCGGCATCATTCGAAACAATGGATCGACGATTTTCGCGCCCATGTGGAGCGTCTGCCGGAAGTGATCGATTTCTACCGTATCGGCGGCGACTGGGATTATCTGATCAAGGTCGTCACCAGAGGCATGGCCGGTTACGACGCCTTTTATCAGAAGCTGGTGACCGATTTCGATCTGGCGACGGTCACCGGCTTTTTCTCGATGGAAGCGATCATCGACAACCGTGCCGTGGATCTCGGCCGGTTGAAATGATCTCTCTGTGTGCCGTTATACGGCAGGCGCGTCAGCCTGCAGCAACTGCCAGGATTCGTAGGCAGAAATCACCGTTTCCATCTGCGCCGTGTGGCCGGTGATGAAATCGTCGCCGTAAATCGTTTCATCCGGGTATTCGGTGATCAGCGTCAAAGGCACGGTGTGGCGGTCATCGATCGATGACAGGCAGGGGAAACCGTTGATGATGCGGAAACCCGTTTCGCCGGCATGGGTCTCGTATAGCGCGATCTGGCGGTTGTTGTATTCTAGAATGCCCGGAATGGTGCCGAGATGGCGGGTGACGTGGTCGAGCATGGCTTCCGCCTGTTCCGTCCAGCCTGCGTGATGGCGCATGACGAGGAAAAAGCCTTTTGGCAGCGTCCACATGGCAAAATTGCGCGGCACGTAACCGGAAAGCGGGCGCGTCCATTCATGCGACGGATAGCCGTGCAGGTTCACATGCAGCTTTGCGCCGCTCAGGTCCTGCGCCGCAAAACGGATCGCCTTTTCGTTTAGATGCTCGCCGGAATTTTCGCGGGTGCGATATTCGAGGTCGTCACCAAGGGCTGTGTAACGGGCGGCATGGTGCATGTGGCGCGGATTGTCGACGCGCAGGCGCTGATGAAGCGCGTAACCATCCGGGTTTTCCAGCGGCGAGATGGTGAAATGCGCATTGGCGCGCTGCTTCAGGGCACGGGCAGCGCGAATGGCGCCGACGATGCCGGTCGTTTCGTTCGGATGCTGTCCGCCACTGATCATCACGGCAGCTTCCGGGCCCTTGATGTATCGGGCCGAAAGCAAGCGTCCTGAGCGGGAATTGGCGTTAAACTCTTCGCCGCCGATATCGGCCAGCAGCTTTGCCATCTGGCTGGCTGCCGGCGGTTCGGTGGCGGTATCGATCGCCTGTTCCTTGCCGTCGAGGAATCCGGTCGTCAGTGGGCGGGTTTCGACGCGGATCGTGATCTCGCCTGTGCTTTTGACGATCTCGGGTACGATCTGGCCGGGTTTCAGGCCACGATCGCCGAGAGGACGGCCGGACTTTTTCTGGAAAAACTCGAGTAGTGAGAAATAAAAGTCTTCATGCAGCGCTTCCCGCAGGCTCACCACCTCATCGCCGACCGGCAGGTCCATATCCTCGGCCGGATGCGAAACGCGGATGTTCAGCTCTTCGAAATAGGGTTCGGTTGCGCCCCAGTCGTGACCGGCAATTGCATCGATGGCACTGTGGAACAGCTTTTCGTAATCGGTTTCCAGACGCTCGCCCGACGCATCGCCTTCGGCACGATACCAGCCGGTCGGCGAGACATTGGTTTCGCCGACGACATCCTCATGCACGCGGTTCGGCACCAGTACTTTCAGCGTTTCGCTCTGGCCGTTGCGGGTCAGCGTCACGTCGTAAAAGAATTCGCCGTCCTCGCGGGCGACAAACTCGATCTTTGCGTCGCCCACCAGCGATGCCAGCGGATAGGCTTCCAGTCGAAACCGGTTGGCCGGGGCATTGGCATGCACCGGATAACGCACTTCGATGGCTGTCACGCCGGCAAGGTCGATCTCTTCGAGGAAGGTGAAGAGAAGCGGCTTGTAGGCGCTGCGGATGCGGGCGGTGATGCCCTTGTCCTTCAGCGCCTGCTCAGTTGCGCGGCGGCTCTTCGTGTCGTCGAATGTCCATGCTTCGAAGGACAGGCCGGGCTTGGCTCCCATGACCAGAGTTTCAAGAGTACGCTCGATTGAAGTCTCGAAGATCGTGGTCATGGGTGTCATGCCTTGCTGTGTATCGAAATGTTTATCTGGAAGTGCGACCGGTCGGGTCGAGGCTGTCGCGCAGCCAGTCGCCGAGCAGGTTGAGGCCGAGCACGGTGAGCAGGATGGCGAGGCCCGGGAAGACACTGACCCACCATGCGGTCTGCAGATAGGTGCGGCCATCGGCCAGCATGCCGCCCCAGCTCGGAATGGTCGGATCGACGCCGAGGCCGAGGAAGGTCAGGCTGCTTTCGAGCAGAATGTTGTTGGCAACGTTGAGCGTCATCAGCACGATCACCGGGCCGATCAGGTTCGGCAGCAGATGCTGGAAGATGATGCGCCAGTCTTTGACGCCAATTGCGCGGGCCGAAAGTATGAATTCGCGCTCACGCAACGTCAGCACCGAGCCACGCACGAGGCGGGCATATTGCACCCATTGCGACACGATCAGCAGGATGATCGTGTTGGTGAGGCTGCCGCCGACGATGGCGATGAAGGTGATGGCAAGAAGGATGAACGGCATGGCGAGCTGCAAGTCGGCGAAACGCATGACCAGCATGTCCCAGAAACCGCGGTAATAACCGGCGATCAGGCCCATCAGCACGCCAAAAATGACGGCGCCGATAACGGAGGTGAAGCCGACCAGAAGCGAAATCTTGCCGCCGGCGACAACGCGCGCCAGCACGTCACGGCCGAGTGGGTCGGTGCCGAACGGGAAGGCCGGGTTGGTGAACGGTTTTGCCAGACGCGCCATCAGGTTGATCTTTTCCGCGCCGCCCGGAAACAGCAGATCTGAAAACAGCACGGCGAGGCAGATGATGACGGTCAGCGAAATGCCGAGAATGAATTCGAGGCTCGCGAAGCGCGACAGGCGGGAGGTTTTTGTTGCCATTGTCGTTTACTCCGTGCGGATGCGGGGATCGACGAGGCCATAGGCGATGTCGACCAGAAGGTTGATGCCGACGATCATCAGCGACAGAACGGTGATGACGGCCTGAAGCACCGGATAATCACGGGCAGCCACTGCATCGAATGCAAGCGTGCCGAGACCCGGCCAGTTGAAGACACGCTCGATGACGACGATACCGCCGAGCAGGCCGCCGAACTGAAGGCCAAAGTAGGTGATCAGCGGAATGGCGCAGTTGCGCAGCGCGTGTTTGTAGAGAACCTTGCTTTCGGAAAGACCCTTGGCGCGCGCCACCATGATGTATTGCGACTGCAGCGTTTCCAGCATCGAGGTGCGCACGAGGCGGACATTGGTCGCCGTCAGAATGACGCCCATGGTGATGGCCGGCATCACGTAGCTGGCAAACCCGCCCATGCCGCTTGGCGGCAGCCAGCCGAGCGTGATGGCGAACAAGAGCACCAGCATGGTGGCGAGCCAGAAATTCGGGAAGGAGAGGCCGATCAGCGAAAAGATGCGGATCGCCTGGTCGGCGGCTGAACCACGCGAGGTGGCGGCCTTGATGCCGAGCGGGATCGACAGCGCGATCGACACGAACATCGAGATGAAGGCGAGCAGCAGCGTGGCCGGCAATGCGTCTGATATCAGCATCGAAACGGAGGTGCCTCCGTTGAAACTGCGGCCGAAATCGAAGCTCACCATGCCTTTCAGGAAGGTGAGGTACTGCACGATGAACGGCTGGTCGGTGCCGAGCGAAGCGCGAATACGCGCCAGATCGTCTTCCGTCATGCTGCCGCCGCCCTGGAACATCATGAGGGCTGGATCGCCCGTCAGGCGAATGGCGAAAGAGACGACGAGCGTGATGGCGATGACGACGAAAATCGCCTGTAGCAATCGCTTGATGAGGAAACCGGCCAAGTTCTCGTTCCTAAAAGAGAAGTCCAGCCTCGCCCGCGGGGATGCGGGCGAGGTATCGTTTCGTTTGAAGTAACGTCGGTTAGTCGACGGTGACTTCGTTCAGCTTCAGCCGGTTATCCGGAGGAGCGATGAAGCCCTTGACCCGCTTGTTGATGCCGAAGATGGCGTTGGTGTTGTAAAGCGGCAGTTCCAGCGCGCGTTCGGCAGCGTAGGCGCCAACTTCCTTGAGGATCTTTTCGCGCTCGGCACGGTCGGTCAGCGGACGCTGGGATTCCAGCAGCTTGTCCATCTTCTCGTCCTTGTCGTAGGGGTTCCACTTTTCGCCCGAATGGTACATCGCGTAAGCGGTGTTATCGAAGTCGAACGTCCAGCCGCCCCACTTCTGCTGGAACATCGCGCCGGTCTTGCCCTGCGGGATGATGTCATTGGTAATGACGTTGGTCTCATAAGGTTTAATCGTGGCGGTGATGCCGACCATCGACAGGTAGCTGGAAATAACCTGCGCGACTTCGTTCATCGTCGAGTCATTGCCGCGGATGTCGATCTGCAGGGCGGTACCGGCCTTCACGCCGGCTTCAGCCAGCAGCTTCTTTGCGCCTTCCGGATCGTAGGGGATAGCCTTGAGCTCCGGGTCGTAACCGAAGGAAAGGGCGCTCTGGAAGCTGACGATTTCCGATGCCTGGCCGGCGAGGATCGACTGCACAATCGTGGCGCGATCAACGGCCATGATGATCGCGTGGCGCACCTTCGGATCGGCGGTGATGCCGTCGCGGGTGTTGAAGCGCAGCGCGTCAACGGTCGGGCCGGGAACGGAAAGGATCTCGAGCTTGCTGTCGGCTTCGATGACCGGCAGCATGCCGATCGGAATGGTCGGCGGGATCACCAGGTCGACGCGACCGGCCTGCAGTTCGGCAACGGCAGTCGCCGGCTCTGCGATGAAGCGGTATTCGAGTTCAGAAAGTTTTGGTGCACCACCCCAGTAATCCGGGTTGGCTTCCAGCTTGATGTTGACCTTCGGCTGGTAGGACGTGAATTTGAATGCGCCCGTGCCGACCGGGTTGAGGTTGAAGTTGTCCTCACCCTTTTCGGTGATGTATTTCGGCGGAACGATCATGCCACCATAACCGGCAAGCTTGGTCAGAAGAACCGGATCCGGTGCCTTCAGCTTGAGATCGACCGTGTAGTCGTCGATGACCTCGACGCTTTCGATCGAGGTGTAGTTGGAACGCTGCGGGCCCTTGGCACCCTGTTCGCCGAGAAGGCGCTCAAAAGTGAACTTGACTGCTGCTGCGTTGAAATCTTCGCCATTGTGGAACTTTACGCCCTGGCGCAGCTTGAAGCGCAGGCGCTTGCCTTCGTCCAGCTCTTCCCAGCTTTCAGCGAGGCCGGGGACGATCTTGAGGTCCGGACCGCGATAGGTCAGGCCGTCAAAGATGTTGGTCGCAACGGCGGACCACTGAACGAGGAACGTGTCGATCGGGTCCCAGCTGCCCGGATCCTGCGGCGTCGAAATGGTCATCTTGCCGGCGGCAAAGGCCGGGGCGGCGGAAAGTGCGGTGCCGGCGAGAGCGAAAGCCACGAAAGCCGACGCCAGTCCCCTTTTGAACGTTGTCATTTACCTGTTCCTCTTCAGATGCTTTGCGATTGTGTCGCGGTTTATGATCCGGGTTTCCTCAGGCGCTTTTGGCGATGAAATGGCCCGGATTGATTTCCTCATGGGAAAGGATGGCCGGCTCGTCGCCGACGCGACGGACGGGATTGGGGATTTCGCCCTCGATCAGCGCCGTGTTGCGCGGTGCCGTCGGATCGGCAACCGGAACGGCGGAGAGAAGGCGACGGGTATAGTCATGGCTCGGGTTTTCGAACACCTGTTGGCGCGAACCCATTTCCATGATCTGGCCGAGATAAAGCACCGCAACGCGGTGGCTCATCTTCTCCACCACAGCCATGTCATGGCTGATGAACAGATAGGCGAGACCACGCTCCGCCTGGAGGTCCATGAACAGGTTGATGATCTGCGCCTGAATGGAGACGTCGAGCGCCGACAGCGCTTCGTCGGCGATGATCAGCTTTGGGTCCGAAGCGAGCGCGCGGGCGATACACACACGCTGGCGCTGGCCACCGGAGAATTCGTGCGGATAACGCGAGGCAACCGAAGACGGCAGACCGACGCGTTCCAGCAGTTCATCGACGCGACGTTTGACTGCCTTGCCGTCATTGATCAGGCCATGGGTGTTGATCGGCTCGGCAATGGAAAAACCAACCGTCTTGCGCGGATCAAGCGAGGCAAACGGGTCCTGAAAGATGTACTGGACTTCCTGGCGCATGCGAAAACGCTCGGCCGCCGACATGGACGAATAGGTGCGGCCGTTGAAGGCGATCTCGCCGCCCATGGAGGATTGCAGCTGCTGGATGGTGCGGCCGATGGTGGACTTGCCGGAACCGGATTCACCGACCAGAGCCAGCGTTTCGCCCGGATGGATGTCGAAGCTGACATTCTGCACGGCGCTGCAGCGATGCGTCGCCTTGCCAAAAAGGTTCTTCTTGATGTCGAAGCGGACCAGCAGGTCCTTCACCGAGAGAAGCGGCTTCTCGTCGTATTTCGCGGTGTTCTGCACACGCTCTTCGCCGACGACTGTCGGCTCGCCATCCTGAAGAACGGTCAGCGGCATGCGCTTGGGAAACTCTTCGCCGGACATGCTGCCAAGCTTCGGCACGGCAGACAGAAGCGTGCGGGTATAGGGATGCTGCGGGTTGGCAAAAATTTCGTTGACCGGGCCTTCCTCGACCTTCTTGCCCTTCCACATGACGACGACATGATCGGCCATTTCGGCAACCACGCCCATGTCATGGGTGATGAACACCATGCCCATGCCGAGCGTCTTCTGCAGGTCGCGCATGATGTTGAGGATCTGCGCCTGAATGGTGACGTCGAGCGCTGTGGTCGGCTCGTCGGCGATCAGCAGCTTTGGGCGGCAGGCAAGGGCCATGGCGATCATCACGCGCTGGCGCATGCCGCCGGAAAGCTGGTGCGGAAAACGGTGCAGAAGCTGGCCCGAATCCGGCAGGCGCACCATGTCGAGCAGGCGCTGGGCTTCCGCCATGGCGGCCGATTTGCCGAGCTTTTCGTGCAGCATCAGCACTTCGCAGATCTGGTCACCGATCGTGAAGACCGGGTTGAGCGAGGTCATCGGCTCCTGGAAGATCATGGCGATCTCCTTGCCGCGGATCGACCGCATTTCCTTTTGCGACGCCTTCAGCAGGTCCTTTTCGTTGAACAGGATGCGACCGGTCGCGTATTTCGCGCCCATCATGTCGGCAAGGCGCATGGTCGACAGCGAGGTGACCGACTTGCCCGAACCGGATTCACCGACCACGGCCACCGTCTTGCCGGCCTCGACCGTAAACGACAGATCATCGACAACGCGGCTGGAGCCGAATTCGACGCTGAGATTTTCGACCGACAGAAGCGGTTTGTTGGTTGCGCTCATGTCCGTGTCTCCGGCTTGGTCTGTTCGGTCGTTGAATTTTTGTCGCTGGCGATGCGGGCGATGACGGCGCCGGCGGTCTGGGAGGAACCGGCTTCGGCGAGGATGCTGATGGTGCCGGAAACCGGTGCGGTGACCGCCGTTTCCATCTTCATCACGTCCATCATTGCCAGAACTTCACCTTTTTCGACAAGTGCGCCATCGGAAACATTCCAGTGAACGAGAAGGCCGGGCACGGGTGCAAGCACTGCTCCGGCATCGTTCTCTTCACTTGTCTTGTCACTGTTCGAGGCCGATGAAAGTGGGCCCAGCAAACGCAGGAATGCATCGGGAATGCCGATTTCCACACGCTTGCCGTCGATTTCGATCTGGCCGCGCAGAAGGCCGGCGCTCGCTATAGGAGCGGGACGGCTGACGGATTCCAGCGCCTCAGTGAAATCGGTTTCGATCCAGCGGGTGTGGACACGAAAATCCCTGGCGAAATCATCATGCGCGATGACGGCGCGATGGAAAGGCAACACGGACGGCACGCCTTCGATGGCAAATTCATCCAGAGCGCGGCGGGCGCGGGCAATCGCTTGGTCGCGGGTAGCCCCCCAGACGATCAGCTTGGCTGACAGCGAGTCGAACATCGGCGGAATGGCCGAGCCGGTGACGACGCCGGAATCCAGACGCACACCGGGGCCGGACGGAGCCGTGAACTGTGAAATCTCGCCGGCGGACGGCAGAAAACCACGACCCGGATCTTCCATGTTGATGCGGAATTCGATGGCATGGCCGCGCGGTTCCGGCATTTCCGTCACGCTGATCGGCAGTCCTTCGGCGATGCGGAACTGTTCGATGACGAGATCGAGACCGGTTGTCTCTTCTGTCACAGGATGTTCCACCTGCAGGCGGGTATTGACCTCGAGGAAGGAGATCACGCCATCGGCGCTGAGCAAAAATTCCACCGTGCCCGCACCGGTGTATCCGGCTTCCGCGCAGATGTCGCGAGCGGCAGAATGGATTTTTTGGCGCTGTTCATCGGAGAGAAAAGGCGCAGGTGCTTCCTCGACAAGTTTCTGGTTGCGACGCTGCAACGAGCAATCGCGGGTCCCCACCACCAGAACATTGCCGAGACGGTCCGCCAACACCTGCGCCTCGATATGCCGCGGGCGGTCGAGAAACTGCTCGACATAACATTCGCCGCGACCAAAGGCGGCCACCGCTTCACGCGTGGCCGATGAAAACAGTTCTTCGACTTCACCAAGGTCGCGCGCGATCTTCAAACCGCGTCCGCCGCCGCCATGCGCCGCCTTGATGGCGATCGGCAGGCCGAATTTCTTTGCGAAAGAAAGCGCTTCGGCCGGGGAGGAAATCGCCCCATCGGAACCGGCAACCAGAGGTGCGCCGACCTTCTGGGCAATCGCGCGGGCCTTCAGCTTGTCGCCGAGCGCTTCGATAACCTTCGGCTTGGGGCCGATCCAGATGAGGCCGGCATCGATGACGGCCTGCGCAAACTCGCTGCGTTCCGAGAGAAAGCCGTAGCCGGGATGTACGGCATCGGCGCCGGAGCGTTTGGCGATGGAAATCAGTTTGTCGATATCGAGATAGCTGCCCTTGGCGGTCACGCCATTCAGTGCATAGGCCTCATCGGCCAGGCCTACGAACAGCGCGTCGGCATCGGCATCGGCGTAAACGGCGACCGAGGTCAGGCCGTAATCCTTGCAGGCCCGGATGATCCGCACCGCGATCTCGCCGCGGTTAGCTATCAGAACCTTTTTCATGGGCATTTTCCTGGAATGAAACGGGGCGCGAAACGGCTGACCGCGTTGAAGCGGATCTTTGCGCCGACAGGTATCTGGCCGGCGAGATCGAGATGATGGCCGGCGACATTGGCGATGACCGGATAACCGCCGGTCAGTGGATGATCGGCAAGGAACAGCACGGGCTGGCCGCTGGCCGGAACCTGCAGCGCGCCGCGAACGGTCGCCTCGCTCGGCAGTTCGCCGTGATTGGAACGTTCCGACGCATCACCCGACAGGCGGATGCCGACACGGCTGGATTGCGGCGTGACAGACCATTCCTGGCTCAAAAAGCTTTCGACGGCAGCGTCGGTGAACCAGTCGGTGCGCGGACCCATGACGACATCCAGCACCACCGTTTCGTCGGTGCGCGGCATGGTGAAAGCCGGTTCTTCCGATGAGACGAGTGCGTTTGCCGGTGCGGGCAGAATGGCGACGACATCGCCGGCAACAAGGGCGGCGGGGCCGATCTGCGCCAGCGTATCGGTGGCGGTGCTGCCGAGAACCGGCGCGATATCGAAACCGCCGCGCAGGGAGAGGTAGGAGCGCATGCCGGCTGCAGGCGTGCCGAGCGTAACCACGTCGCCGTCATCGAGGGCGATGGCTGTGTGATGCGTGCCCGAAATTTTTGTGCCATTGGCGCCGGCAACGGTGATCGGGGCCGTGGCGCCCGTCACCGCCATGACGCCCTGTCCGCGCATGCGAAAAGCGAGGCCGCCGAGTGCGATCTCAAGTGCAGGCGTGTCGGCCGGATTGCCGACAAGACGGTTGGCGGCTTTGAAGCTTGCCCGGTCGGCGGCGCCGGAAACGCTGATGCCGAGGCTCGCCTGTCCGGCGCGGCCAAGATCCTGAAAAACGACCGGCAGGCCGACGGAAACAATTTCGATTGCCGAAGCGGCATTTTCGGTGCTGGCCATCTCTGGCTTTTCAGCGGCCTTGGTCGATGGCTTGATCTCGTATGCCACATCTTTTGCCATGTCGCAGAATTTGATGCGGCTGCCCGGCTGCAGAAGCGAAGCCGGCGTGCGATCGATATCGAACATGGCGAGCGGCGTCGTGCCGATCAACTGCCAGCCACCGGGGCTTGTTTTCGGATAGATGCCGCTGAATTCGCCGGCAAGACCGACAGCACCGGCCGGTACTTTCGTGCGCGGAGATTTGCGGCGCGGCACGGTGAGGCGCGGATCGCCACCCGAGAGATAGGCAAAGCCGGGTGCAAAGCCGGTGAAGGCGGCAACGTAATCGCTCTCGCCATGCAGACGGATGACATCTTCGATGCTGATGCCGAGAATGCCGGCGACTTCGGCCAGATCCTCGCCGTCGTAGCGCACCGGGATTTCGATCAGCGCACCGGATGCCGCCTTGCGTTCGCCACCGGCCAGAGCCGCGATGGCTGCAACAAGTGCCTCGTCGGAAATCGTGTATGGATCGAAAGACACAAGCAGCGTGCGTGCGGCCGGAATGATTTCCGTGATGCCCTCGATCGGATTGTTTTCCAGCGCCTCGAACAAAGCCAGCGCCTCGCCGAGATCGGCGAGTTCCACGAGCAAACAATCGCCACGCACCGGTAGGATGCGCATCGACGTGTCTCGGGAGGAGGTGAGGGCGACGGGCTGCATGATGGTTCAGGCAGCCGCGGTAAAGGATCGGATTGCCAAGCCCGACTGTTCAAATGCTTCGCGCAGACGTCTTGCCATGGCCACCGCACCGGGGCTGTCGCCATGCACGCAGATCGACTGCGCATCGACACCAGTGAGCGTGCCGTCAATCGCCTCGATCACTCCCTCTTTCACCATGCGCACCATACGCTCGGCAATCAGATCGGGATCGTGAAGAACGGAACCTTTTTCGCGGCGCGAGACGAGATTGCCTTCCGGCGTATAGGCGCGGTCGGCAAAGGCTTCGGCAACGACGGTGAGGCCGGCGGCGCGGGCCTGTTCGACAAGCTGCGAGCCGGCAAGCGCCATCAGCACCAGCGACGGATCGACGGCCAGAATGGCATCGATCACATCCTTGGCCTGACGGGCGTCGATGGCGATCGTGTTGTAGAGCGCGCCATGCGGTTTCACATAAGTGACGCGGGTGCCAGCGGCCTTGGCGAGACCCTGCAGCGCGCCGATCTGGTAGATCACGTCGCCGATCAGTTCTTCGCTTGTCGGGTCCATGTTGCGGCGGCCGAAACCGGCAAGATCGCGGTAACCGACATGGGCGCCGATCGAGACGCCGCGCTCGGCTGCGGCCTTCACTGTCTTGAGAATGCCGGCCGGGTCGCCCGCATGAAAGCCGCAGGCGACGTTGGCGCTGCTGACGATATCGAGCATGGCGGAATCATCGCCCATCTTCCACGGACCAAAACTTTCGCCCAGGTCGCTGTTGATGTCGATGTTCATCATGAACGCTCTTCCCTCGCCATATTCTGAACAAAAGCTAACAAAGGAGAACAATGCTGTCCATAGTGTTGAACAATTTTTATGTATTGCCCTACAAAGCGTCAGATGCTCATAAAGTGGGCGTGATTAAATTTTTGCACGGTTTTATTCGCCCGGCAGCGCACCTCCCGCGTCATTTCGCTTGTGGTGAAGCCGCGGGCAATTTACCGGAAAGACGAATCTGGTTCACAGACGAAGGGGAACGGCTTGGCTGCACGCAAACCACAGGTAGAGGGCGCGAAATCGTCCGTCTTGACCGATGGCCGGATGCAGGCCGGTTCGCGCGCCACCGAACAGGTGCAGACGCTGGCCGAAACCGTTGCGGCGCGCATTCGTGAACAGGTGATTTCAGGGCGGCTGACGCCCGGCAGCCACCTTTCCGAGCAGACGCTGAGCGAGGAATTGCAGGTTTCGCGCAATACGCTGCGCGAAGTGTTTCGCATGCTCACCAAGGAAGGCCTGCTGCGTTACGAGGCCAATCGCGGCGTGTTCGTTTCTACGCCCAGCATGACGACGATCATCGACATCTATCGTGTGCGGCGCTTTATCGAATGTCCGGCGCTCGCGCATGCGCATCCGCGTCATCCCGGTGTGACCCGCATGCGCGATGCCGTGGAAGAGGCGCGCCGTTGCCGTGAGGCCAAGGATTGGCTGGGCGTCGGCAGTGCCGATATCGCCTTCCACGCGGCCATTGTCGAATTGTCCGACAGTCCGCGCATGGCCGGTTTTTATGCGCAGATCGCGCTGGAGTTGCGGCTTGTTTTCGGTCTTTTGAAGGATCCCGAATTCCTGCATGGCCCTTTCATCGATCAGAATCTCGAGATCGTCACGGCACTTGAGGCAGGCAATGCGGCCGGTGCTGCCGAAATGCTGGAAGCTTACCTGCTGCGGGCCGAACGTTTCATTCTCGGCGCCTATGCAAGGGTGACGTCCGAGACCTGAATATCCTTCGTCCGGCTGACGTTTGCCCGCCAATGCGCTAAAGGCTGGGGACATCATGTCGACAAGGAGATTCCGTCATGGCCGATTCCGACTCCGAGCAGATGGTGGAGCGCAAGCGCGGTTCCGGCGTCAAGTTGGTCTATGATCTCTTGCGCGACGAAATCCTCGACCTGAAACTGGCGCCCGGCAGCGCCATCGATGAGGTTGCGCTGGCTAGCCGCTTCGGCATGTCGCGTACGCCGATCCGCGAGGCGTTGGTGCGGTTGGCAGGGGAGGGGCTGATCGAGACCCTGCCCAATCGCTCGACCATGGTGTCGAATATCGATTTCCTCGGCATGCATGCTTATTTCGATGCGCTGGTGCTGATGTACCGCGTCACCACCCGGCTGGCAGCCCAGCACCGCCGGGCGGAAGACCTCGAAAACATTCGTACTCACCAGGCCGAATTCAGCGATGCCGTGCGCTCGCAGGATGCGCTGGCGATGATCGCCACCAATGCTGCCTTTCATTCGGCCATCGCGGCAGCGGGCCGCAATGCCTATTACGCAGGCTTTTTCGATCGTCTGCTGGGCGAGGGGCGGCGCATGCTGCGGCTTTATTACCAGTCCTACGAGGACCGGTTGCCCACCCGTTTTGTTGATGAGCATGAGGAGATCATCGCTGCCATCGAAGCGCGCGATGTTGCTGCCGCCGACCGGCTCGGCAAGGCGCATGGGGAGCAGATCGTCGAGCAGATCGGTCGCCTGCTGACGCGTCACGAACGGCAGGATATTGAACTCTAAAAATCTTGTATTTTTTTTGTCGACAAAGAATGCGGAAGGAGTATTCTCCTTGTCCAGAGGCGTGTGCATAGCCGCCCGCCAGAGGATTTCGAGGAGTTTTGTAAATGGCCGCAAACATTTTTTCGGGCGTCGTGCCGGCGCTGATGACCCCCTGCAAGGCGGACCGCACGCCGGATTTCGATGCGCTGGTTTCCAAGGCCAGGCAGTTGATCGAAGCCGGCATGTCGGCGGTGGTTTATTGCGGCTCGATGGGTGACTGGCCGCTGCTCACCGACGCGCAGCGCATGGAAGGTGTCGAGCGTCTGGTGAAGGCCGGCATCCCGGTCATCGTCGGCACCGGCGCCATCAACTCGGCGTCTGCCGTGGCGCTTGCCGGGCATGCCCAGAAGGTTGGCGCACAAGGCCTGATGGTCATTCCGCGCGTTCTGTCGCGTGGTTCGGTCATCTCGGCCCAGAAGGCACATTTCAAGGCCATCCTGTCGGCGGCTCCGGACCTTCCGGCGGTCATTTACAACAGCCCCTACTACGGTTTTGCCACCCGCGCCGACCTGTTTTTCGCGCTGCGCTCGGAGCATCCGAACCTTGTCGGCTTCAAGGAATTCGGCGGCCCGAACGATATGCGTTATGCCGCTGAAAACATCACCAGTCGCGACGACAATGTCACGCTGATGATCGGTGTCGATACCGCCGTCTACCATGGTTACGTCAATTGCGGTGCGACCGGCGCCATCACCGGCATCGGCAATGTGCTGCCGAAGGAAGTGCTGCATCTGTGCAATCTCGCCATCGCTGCCGCCAAGGGTGATGCGGATGCGCGCGTTCGTGCCAAGGAACTTGAAGAGGCGCTCGGCGTGCTCTCCTCCTTCGATGAAGGCCCGGATCTGGTGCTCTATTTCAAGCACATGATGGTGCTGAAGGGCGACGCCGAATACGCGCTGAACTTCATCGAAACCGATGTGCTTTCCGACAGCCAGCGCGGTTATGTCGAGACGCAGCTTGCGCTGTTCGACAACTGGTATGCCGACTGGAGCAAGCTTCCGGGTGCGGTTCAGAGTGCCAAGGCAGCCTGATTTCGATATGAAAAGCCCTCCGCGCGGAGGGCTTTTCTTTTGGGGATGGGAAACAAGAGCGTGCCGAAAAGGCCGCCGGAAGGTTTTGGGAAGATGAGCAGGTCGGATGTTGTCGTCATCGGCGCAGGCGTGGTCGGGCTGTCGATTGCCATTGCCGCGAAGATGCGGGGTCTGGATGTAACGGTCATCGATCGCGAAGGCCCGGCCGCCGGTGCTTCCGCCGGTAATGCGGGTGCCTTCGCTTTCACTGATATCCTGCCGCTCGCTTCTCCCGGCATTCTGAAAAAGGCGCCCAAATGGCTGCTCGATCCGCTCGGGCCGCTCAGCATTCCGCCGGCTTATGCGCTGCAGATCGCGCCGTGGATGCTGAAATTCTGGCGTGCCTGCCAGCCGTCTCGCGTGGCCTATTCCACCAGCGCCCAGACATCGCTGATGGATCTTTCCAAGGCCGAGCTGGAGGGCTTTTTGTCGGCAACCGGCACGCTGTCGATGTTGCGCAAGGACGGCAATCTTCAGGTTTATGAAAGCGATGCGGAGTTTCAGGCGTCGTTGCCGGGCTGGGAAGCGCGTCAAAAACACGGTATCGAGTTCCGGCATATGGATGCCGCCGAAATGGCGACCCTTCAGCCGGGTCTGGCGCCACGTTTCATTCGCGGCACATTCACGCCGGGCTGGTATTCGATTGCCGATCCCAAGCTTTATACGCTGGCGCTTGCCGAGCATTTTCATGCGCTCGGCGGCTCAATCGAGATAATCGAGGTCAAGGCACTGCAGCCGGTCACCGATGGTGTCGAGATTTCCACTGCGGACGGTCGCAAGCGAAGCGCCGCAAAAGTCGTGCTGTCGGCAGGTGCCTTTTCACACCGCATCGCGAAAACGCTGGGTGAAACCATTCCTCTGGAAACGGAACGTGGTTACAACACGACATTGCCTGCCGATGCCTTCGATCTGCGCATGCAGGTGACATTCGGCGGCCATGGCTTCGTTGTCACGCGGCTGACCAGCGGCATCCGCGTCGGTGGCGCCGTCGAACTCGGCGGACTGGATCTGCCGCCGAATTTCAAGCGCTCGGAAGCCATGCTGAAAAAGGCGCAAACCTTTCTGCCGGGCCTAAAGGCCGCGGGCGGTACGCAGTGGATGGGTTTTCGCCCGTCACTGCCGGACAGCCTGCCGGCGATCGGCCGGGCGAAGGTTACGCCCAATGTCGTTTATGCCTTCGGTCACGGTCATCTCGGGCTGACCCAGTCGGCGGGCACAGCGCGGATCGTGGCCGACATGCTGACCGGGCAGGCAGCGGCGATCGATATCGCCGCCTTCTCGCCGCAACGTTTCGGTTGATCGTTCAGCCAAACGGCTTTTCAATCGAATGGGCCGGTTCGGTGAAGAAGACCGGGCCGGTATCCGACATGTAGATGATATCTTCCAGACGCACGCCGCATTCGCCGTAAACGCAGAGCATCGGTTCGTCGGAAAATACCATGCCGGGCTCCAGCAGGGTTTTGTTGCCACGAACGATGAACGGGTCTTCGTGCAGGTCCATGCCAAGTCCGTGACCGGTGCGGTGCGGCAGGCCGGGCACCTGGTAATCCGGGCCATAACCGGCATCCGTCAGCACCTTTCGCGCGGCCGCATCAACCTCTTCGCAGGGCGTGCCGATTTTGGCGGCTTCGAAGCCGGCGCGGTGGGCTTTTTTCTCCATGTCCCACAATTCGCGCTGCCGTTCGCTCGGCGTGCCAAAGATGTAGGTACGGGTGATGTCCGAATTGTAGCGATGGATATGGCCGCCGAGGTCGATCAGCACCATGTCGTTCTTTTTGAGCGTCTGGGCGTAGGGCACGCCGTGCGGATAAGCGGTCGCCTCGCCGAACTGGGCGGCGGCAAAAACGTGGCGCATGCCGAGTTTGGCGTGCGCGGCCTGAATGAAGTCGGTGATCTCGGTGGTGGAAATGCCTTCGTAAAGACCTTCCCATACCGCCTTGTGGACCCGCAGGCTTGCTGTCATTGCGGTCTGGATGATGGCGATCTCGGTGGCCGACTTGATCTGCCGAAAGGCGGCAATCAATTCCTTGGCGCCGATGGTTTTCAGGCGCGTGCCGATATGGGCGGCGATCGGCGTGAAGAAGGCAAAGGGTGTCGCGGGGTCGAAGGCGAGCGTATCGCCTTCCGCGGAGAGGTCGCAGATCAGGTTGGCGACGAGAAGGGCCGGGTCTTCATGTTCTTCCCAGCAGGCGATCTCGCCTTCGATGCGGATCAACGTGACGGTTTTCGGTTCCTCGAAGGCGGGGCTGATATAGATCGGCGCACCTGAGGAGGGGATGATGGCGCCATGCAGGCGCTCGCTGGCGCCGAGCGTGATGCCGGTGAAATAGGTGAGGCTGGTGGAGGTGTCGAGATAAACTGCCTTCACATCGGCTTGGAGCATCAGGCCCTGCAGTTTTGCGATGCGCGCGCCAAGTTCCTGCGTGGAAATGGGGGCAATGTCGGCTGCGATGTTTTCGAATTCCGAAAGCGATTGTTCGAAGGATTTGTAGACGGGGGCGCTCATGCGGGGCTCTGCCTGATGATGGGATTTCACTATCGTGCGGATGCTTTTGTGTGCATTCGCGATTGTGTTTCACCTAACACGATCAGGCCGCCGCGTCGCAAGTTTTGTGGCTGGATGAGCGGCGTTTTCCCGCTCTCCATGAACACAGATGCCCGCGAAATCGAAGACCTCTGATGAGGTCGAGACAGGTTGTCTTATTTCGCCATGCGTTTTGGTCGCCGGTAGATAAGCCAGTAGATGCCGCCCACCAGCAGCGATCCACCCACCCAGTTGCCGAGCGTGACGACAACGAGGTTCATGGCGACGCCGCTGAGCGGGATTGGGGCCATATGGCCGGCAACGATCGCCTGAAAACTCTCCGAACCGCCGTAATGGATCAGCAGGCCGATCGAAAAATAATACATGTTAGCGACGCAGTGCTCGAAACCGGCAGCAACGAAGGCCGTGACCGGAAAGACGATGGCCAGAATGCGGTCGGTGGCGCTGCGGCCGGCAAGTGTCAGCCAGACGGCGAGGCAGACAAGAATGTTGCAGAGGATGCCGAGGGAAAAGGCTTCCAGCGGCGGCAGTGCGGATTTGGCCTCGGCGTAATGCAGGGCGGCGATGCCGATGGCGCCACCGCCGAACTTGTAATGCCCGGAAAGGAAGACCAGCAGGGCCACCCCGGCCGCGCCGATGAAATTGCCGATCCAGACGAGGACCCAGACTTTTATCATTTTGACCGTGCTGATGCGTTTGCTGGCCCAGGCCATCACCATCAGCATGTCGCCGGTGAAAAGCTGGGCGCCGCCGATCAGCACCAGAACCAGGCCGAGCGAGAAGCTGAAACCGGCCAGCAGGCGGGTGACGCCATAAGGCAGAATACCATCGGCACCGGATGCGACCGTGGTCGCGAACATGGCGCCGAGCCCGATGAAGGCGCCGGCGAGGATCGCCAGTGCCAGCAGCGTGATGGTGTCGCTCTTGCTTTTCTTGACACCCATTTCCTCGGCTTCGACCGCAATTTCATGCGGTGCGAGGATGAGACCTGCATCAAGCCCGCGGATGGCCGATTTGGTTTCCTCCTGATGATCGAGCGCGCTCATCCGTTGACCGCACTCTTCAAGGGCTGTTCGTCGATCATCTTCGGGGCATCCGCCTGGATGGCGGTCAGGGCGATGGTGAAGACGATATCGTCCACCAGAGCGCCACGTGACAGATCGTTGACCGGCTTGCGCAGGCCCTGCAACATCGGGCCGACCGAGACGACATCGGCAGAGCGCTGCACCGCCTTGTAGGTCGTGTTGCCGGTGTTGAGATCCGGGAAAACGAAGACATTGGCGCGGCCGGCGACTGGGCTTTCCGGCGCCTTGGAGCGGCCGACGCTTTCGACGCTTGCCGCATCATACTGTATCGGTCCGTCGATCAGCAGGTCCGGGTTCTTGGCGCGGGCGAGAGCGGTGGCTTCACGCACCTTGTCGACATCGCCGCCGGTGCCGGATGCGCCGGTCGAGTATGAAATCATCGCGACGCGCGGATCGATGCCGAAGGCGCGGGCGGTGTCGGAGGATTGCAGTGCGATTTCGGCCAGTTGTTCGGCTGTGGGGTTCGGATTGATGGCGCAGTCGCCGTAAACGAGAACCTGATCGGGCATCAGCATGAAGAAGACCGAGGAGACAATGCTCTGGCCCGGCTCGGTCTTGATCAGCTGCAGCGCAGGGCGAACGGTGCTGGCCGTGGTGTGTACGGCGCCGGAAACGAGACCGTCGACTTCGCCGACTGCCAGCATCATCGTGCCGAGAACGACGGTATCTTCCAGCTGCGCCATCGCCTGCGGAGGTGTCATGCCTTTGGATTTGCGTAAGTCCACCATGGCATCGACGTAATTGGCGCGAACGCTCTGCGGATCGACGATTTCGAGATCGGCGGGCAGATCGAGTTTTTGGGCGCGGGCCATGGCGTGGATGGTTTCGGGATTGCCGAGCAGCACGCAGCGGGCAATGCGCTTGCGGTGGCAGATGACGGCGGCTTGCAGTGTGCGCGGCTCTTCACCTTCCGGCAGCACGATACGCTTGTTGGCGCGGCGCGAGAACTCGATCAGCTGGTTGCGGAAACGCGGCGGCGACAGGCGGGCTTCGTGCGGCTTGCCGATCTTCTGTCGCAGCGAACGGGTGTCGATATGTTCGGCGATATATTCGATCACCTGTTCCATATGGCCGCCATCGTCACGGCTGACATGGTAGCTCAGATGCGACAGGCGCGAGGCGGTGGCATAGGTGTCGTCCTGCGTCGACAGGATCGGCAGGGTGTTGTGACCGGCCGATGTGATCAGGTCGGCGATCGACGGCGCAAGCTGCGCGCCGCAGGTGAGCAGAATGCCGGCGATCGGGATGCCGCGTTCATGCGCAAGCGCGGTTGCCAGCGCCACGTCGCTGCGGTCGCCGGGCATGACGACCAGCGTCATCGGCAACAGGCGGTCGATCATGTTTTCCACCGAACGGGCGACCACGACGATTTCGCGGACACGCACGGCATCGAGATCGCCGCCCTGTTCCACCTGAAGGTCGAGCGAGGAGACGAGGTCGGAAAGGCGTGGCGCGTTGAGGCTCGGGCGGTAGGGAATGGCGCCAATGATTTCACTGTCGCTCATTTCGGCAGCAGCCAGGGCTTGTGTCAGGGCCTGACGGTTGCCCTTCTCCGGCAGTTTGTTGACCAGCAGGCCGGCGAAATGGCGGTTCGCCTCGCGCATATACTGGCGGCGGGCAAGGGCGACGGCATCGGTCAGGCGCTTGCCGTCATTGTCGGTGCCGTTGACGACAGGCACCACTTCGGCGCCCAGGCTGCGGGCGATTTCGACATTGAGACGCTGTGCGATCTGCAGGTCGGCAAACGGGATCAGCCCTTCGACCACGACCACATCGTGATCGGCACGCAGCGTTTCCGCCATGGTGGCGACTTCTTCGAGCAGCAGATCGAGTTCGCCCTTGCGAAGCAGTTCTTCGGCATACGTGAAGGCGATCGGCTCCGGCGCTTCGGTGAGGCAGAGCGTGCGGGCAAAATGGCTGGAGGTTTCTGTTGTCTTGTGGTCGGAGCCGGGATGTTCACCCGCCGTCGGCTGCGCGATCGGCTTGACGAAACCGACCTTCAGGCCGTCGCGCTGAAGAGCGCGGACAAAACCGAGTGCAACGGAGGTGAGGCCGACATCTTGCGCCAGTGGCGCCAGGAAAATGACACGTGCCGTCATGAATTTTGGCCTTTCAATATGTCTCTTCGTTCCGGCATGGCCGGGAAATTTTGGGGCTGCAGACGCCAGCGCATCATGAGTGGCGGGCGCTGCAATTGTGTGAAACGGTGCCTCAGCCGGCCTTGCGGATGTCCTGGCCGATATAGGGGCGAGCTTCGTTGGCGATGGCCCATTCCTCATTGGTGGCGATAACGACCGCCTTCGGTCCCGAACCGTCAGCGCTGATGATGCCGCAACGGCCGCCGAACATGCCGGCATTGGCCTCTTCATTCAGCTTGATGCCAAGGGCTGCCAGACGGGCGATGGTTTTGGCACGCACGAAGGAGGAGTTCTCGCCGATGCCGCCGGTGAAGATCACCGCATCGAGACGCGGCAGGGAGGTGGCAAGGCCGCCGATATAACGGGCGAGGCGATGGACCATGACCTCCATGGCAAGGATCGCGTCCTCATGACCTTCGGCGGCTGCACTTTCCAGCGTGCGGCAATCGTTGGATAGGCCGGAAAGGCCGAGCAGACCGCTTTTGCGGTTCAGCAGCGTGTCGAGATCGTCGATCGACTTGTTGTCCTGACGTGCGATGTGGAAAATCGCGCCGGGATCGATATCGCCGGAACGTGTGCCCATGACGAGACCTTCCAGCGGGGTTAGGCCCATGGACGTGTCGACGCTTTTGCCGTTGAGCACGGCAGTTGCCGAAGAGCCGTTGCCGAGATGGGCGATGACGAGGCCGTGGTCCTTCGGATCAAGACCAAGCATCTCGACTGCTTCCTTGGCCACAAAACCGTGACTGGTGCCGTGGAAACCGTAACGGCGCACACCGGCGTCGCGATATTCCTGCGGGATCGCATAAGTATGGGCGGCCTCGGGAATGGTCATGTGGAAGGATGTGTCGAACACCGCAACATGCGGCACCCAGCCGAGCACTTCCATGGCAACCTTGACGCCAAGCACATTGGCCGGATTGTGCAGCGGTGCGAGATAGGAGAGTGCGTCGATCTCGGCCAGCACCTCGGCATCGAGGCGGGTGGCTTCGACAAAGCGCTCGCCGCCGTGGACGATACGGTGCCCGACCGCGCCAATGGCATCGAGCAGGCCGCGTGCCTGAAGCTCGGCCATCAGGCGGCGCAATGCCGTATCATGGCTGCCGCCGTCGAGCGCAATGGTTACCTTGGCATCGTTCTCCTTGAGGATCAGGCGGCTTTCCGGCTGGCCGAGATTTTCCGCCAGTCCCGAAAGAATGGCGGCGCGATCGGTGCCGGCAAACAGGCTGAATTTCAGCGACGAACTGCCGCAATTGATAACCAGTACATGCGTACGCGCTTCGGCCATGCAAAATTTCCTTGTCAAATAATCTCTTGGTCTATGGATACGACGAGGCGGCCTCGATGGGTGTGAGATGTTGGCCGCCCGGCTTTTTTCAAGCGGTTGTCACGCTGCAATAGGGGCGCTGAAATAGGCGCTCGCGGCGGCGGCCGTCTGTCGATCGATCAGAAAGCCATCAAGCTCGACGAAAAGGGAGCCATCCTCGACACTCCATGTTTCCGGTGCGTGGAGTGCATCGAACAGCGGCTGTTCTGGCATCTGTGCCGGCAAGGGCGCGGCCGTGCGTGTTGCCGGCATGGCCCAGCGCCAATCCAGAAACACTGTGGCTGCGCCTGTGGTCAGCGGTGCCGCTTCCGGGTTGTCGCACGTGGTCGTCTCATGGTCTGCGCTGTCTTGCAGCCAGGGCTCAATCGCAATGAGTCGGTCGGAAAGGATGCCCATCTGTCTGTCTTTCTAAAACACGTGGTCAAGGCTCCTCCCCACCACAGCCTGACGCCAAAACATCCTGCCGTGTGCTTCGTTCGTGATCCTAGCGGCCGCGTCGCTGCGGGCATTGATCACGATCAACGGCTCCCTCCTGCCGTCTGAGCCTGACGATATCATGCGCCTAGTAATCAGTAAATTAACATGAGTGCAGGTGTCATGTTAAACGAGGTTCGCGTCCATGGTGGCGATGACAGGACCTGTTGCGGGTCTGAGCCGGATGGCTGTTGCAAACACGGCATGAAACTATTCCGTTTTTGTTGTGCCAGTCGGCGTTGCGCTCCAGTAGGGTTGCGGAAAATTACGGACTGGGACCCCTTTGATGAACAGCGAAACACGCGTGCGGCTGCGCGCGCTCGGCATCTCTGTCGGCCATTACGAGACCGGTGCGCTGAACGCGATCACCGATGTCGCGGGCGTTGCCGTCGGTCATGTGACCTGTATCGAAGGTGAGCGGACACGCACCGGTGCCACGGCGATTTTGCCGCATGCCGGCAATGTGTTTCAGGACAAGGTGCCGGCAGCACTCGCCGTCTTCAACGGTTTTGGAAAATTTGCCGGCTCGACGCAGATCGCCGAACTTGGGGAGATCGAAACGCCGATCCTGCTGACGAATACGCTCGGCGTCGGCCGCGCCATCGAGGCGATCAACCGCCATACACTGGCGCAGTCGGGCAATGAGCGCGTTGTTTCGCTGAATGCCGTGGTCGGTGAAACCAACGATTCGCGGCTCAACGATATTCGTGCCGCGCGTCCGACGGTGGAAGAAATGTCGCAGGCATTGGCTGGCGCGAAAACCGGTCCAGTCGAGGAAGGTGCTCTTGGCGCCGGCACGGGTACGGTTGCCTTTGGCCTCAAGGGCGGCATCGGTACCAGTTCGCGTGTCGTCTCTGTCGGCGGCGTGTCCTACACGATCGGCGTGCTGGTGCAGTCGAATTACGGCGGCAAGCTGGTGGTTGCCGGCCAGCCCTATGAGGCAGATGGCACACATGACAAGGACGGCTCGATCGTGATGATCGTGGCGACAGATGCGCCGCTGTGTTCACGCAACCTGAAACGTCTGGCCGAGCGCTGTTTTGGCGGTTTGGCGCGCACCGGTGCCGCACTCAGCAATGGTTCGGGCGATTATGCGCTGGCGTTTTCCACGGCCGAAGAGGTTCGTCGCACGCCGGAACGCCGCAAGGCTGTCGCCACCTATCCCGTTCTCTCCAACGATGTCGTTTCGCCGCTGTTCGAGGCCGTTATCGAGGCATCGGAAGAGGCAATTCTCAACTCGATGACGATGGCGACGACAACGCACGGCTACAATGCCGGCACCGACAAGCCCTCGACCATCAATGCCATTTCGCTCGACGCCTTGAAGCGTCGCTGATTCTTTAAGACTGGAGTTCTTTATGCCTGCCGCAACGCCCCGCATCGTTTATCTGAACGGTGCCTTCCTGCCCGAAAACGAAGCGCATATCTCGATCTTCGATCGCGGTTTCCTGTTCGGCGACGGCATTTATGAAGTGACGGCGGTGCTGGATGGCAAGCTGATCGACAGCCCGCTGCACATGACGCGGCTGGAGCGCAGCGTGCGCGAAATCGGCGGCCATCTGCCGATTTCGACGGACGAGATCGTCGCCATCGAAAAGCGTCTCGTCGAGGAAAACAATCTGACCGAAGGCGTGATCTACCTGCAATATACGCGCGGTGCCGAGGATCGTAATTTCCTCTATTCGGAAAATCTTGAGCCGACACTGCTTCTCTTCACCCAGGAAAAGACGCTGGAACATGTGGCCGCCGTCGAAAAGGGTCTGAAGGTCAAGATCGTGCCGGACCAGCGCTGGGAGCGGCGCGATATCAAGACCGTGTGTCTGCTGCCGCAGGTTCTGGCCAAGCGTATCGCCAAGGCCGAGGGCTGTGATGAGGCGTGGATGGTGGAGGACGGTTTCGTCACCGAAGGCGCGTCGTCGACGGCCTACATCATCACCCATGACGACAAGATCGTCACCCGTGGCAATGGCACGGCTATCCTGCCGGGCTGCACGCGTCTCGCCGTTCTGGATCTCGCCCGCGAACAGGGCCTGACCATCGAAGAACGTCCGTTCACGCCGGAAGAAGCCATGGCTGCGCGCGAAGCCTGCCTGACCAGCGCCTCCAACTTCATCGTGCCGATCACCTTCATCGACGGCAAGCCAGTGGGCGATGGCAAGCCGGGTGCGATGTTTACGCGCCTGCGCACGCTTTACATGGACAATGCCCGCCGCACGGCAGTCTGAGTTTAAAGTTTACCGGATCGCTCCTTAAAACAATCCCCGTTTGGAGCGGGACGGAACTAGCCGGCGGCCACCAAAACATCCCAGATTTTTCTGACGATGGGCCGCCGGTTTTCTTTTGAGCGATAGAGGCGGATTTCGACCTCGATATCCCATTCCGGTTCCGCCGCGCGCACCAGCCGGCCATCGCCGAGCTCCGCCTTGACGAGGCTTTCCGGGATCCACGACAGCCCCCAGCCCGATGTGACCATGGCCTTCAGCCCCACTGAATGGCTGCCGACATGGACGCGGTTGTCTGCGGGTAAGCGCGTCGCCAGCGTGCCGGCCATCAGCTGGCCGAAAAACGACGTTTTTTGATAGCTGACATGCGCGAAACCGGGCTCCAGGCTGTGCAGGGGTTTGCCGTTTGCATCCGCCGCACTGACGGGAATGATGGTTTCGGCACCGAGCCTGTGATGTTCGAACTGCGGATCGAGCAGCATCGGCACATGCAGGTTCTGGTAGGTCAGCAGGAAATCGCTGTCGCCGTCGATCAGCGAGTTGAGGTTTTCTTCCATGCTGCCGGAATCGGGACGCATATGGGAAACCAGCGGCCCGAGTTTTTCGCGCAGGTCCGTCAGCAAGTTGGGAAAGAAAGTGAAGGACAGCGTGTGCAGCGCCGTCAGCGTGACGGTGCGCGCGTCATTGCCCTCTTCGTGCTGGAGATTGCGCCGCGCCTGATAGAGGCCTTGCAGCGTCTGTTCGGCGATGGGCACGAACCGTTTGCCGGCTTCCGTCAGTCGTGACGGATAGGTGGCGCGGTCGATCAGGCTGGTGCCGACCCAGGCTTCCAGCTGTCTTATGCGGCGGCTGAAGGCGGATTGGGTGACGTTGCGCTCGTCCGCCGCCTTGGAAAAATTCAGCGTCTGGGCCAGCGCCAGAAAATCTTCAAGCCATTTGACTTCCACCGAACACTCCAAAACAAAACCGGCTGCGGTTTTTCATTGGTCCGGTTGGCGGAAAATTGCAATCACGCGTCTCTGGTATATTCAATCATTCTTGCGCGCGACAGAACCAGTTCGAGACGGTTTTCCGCAAGAACATGCAGGCAGACGCGCTTGGTCCACGGCCCATCCCTAAGCGTGAACAGGAAACGGCCATTGCCGAGTGCCGTCAATGGCATGCGGTGGCGAACCGGGCCGACGCCCATGACGACGGCATCGCCATCGATCTCGAAATACGCGCCTTCATCGGAAAACCAGCGGCCAGCAAGCGTGGCGGGAACACCGGTATCGGCGGCAGGCAGAAATTTGCGCGGCGGATGACCCATCTGGCCGACAATCGCATCGCCGTCCATCTTGAGGCGCATGGGTGAAGAGGCGGAGAAGGAGGAGACGTAACCGCCCTCGTCTTCATAAGCCGTATCATCGGCATCGAGCCACGTGACGGTGGAACCCTTGACCTCGATCCAGAAGGGACCGGTTTGCGTGACGTAAAGACCATCGGTCAGGGCCGGGGAGGCGACGGGCATGGAGAGATCGAGGAGGGCAGCCATGGCCTCCTGCGCGATCTTGTTGCCGTTCGTGTCCTCGCGGTTGGAGACGATGACGAAACCGCTTTTGCTTGCCTGATCGATGAGGAAATAGGTTTTGTAACCCGGATGCGAGCCGCCGTGGCCGGTGAACTCGCGGCCATCGAGGACGGTGCGACGAAGGCCGAGGCCGTAACCGCTTTCGGAGCCATCAGCGAGGGCGCGGGGGGCGGCGAGGCGGTCGAGAATGCCGGCGAAATCGCCCTGTCCGATCATCAGGGCACGGGCCCAGTTGGCAAGGCTCGTGGCGCTGCCGGTCATGCTGCCTGAGGCGGAGATATGCAGGCCGGCGGCGGAGAGTTGCCATTTCTGGCCGTCGTGCCAGTAACCGGGAACGAGACCGGCAACGGCGTCGTTCCAGACATCCGGGGCGTCGAGCGTGGCATCTGCCTTGGCGCCGGTTTTGCGGATGAAATCGCGGAAGAACAGATCCTTGCGCTCAAGTGCCGCTTCGACAAGGCGGTATCCGGTGTTGGAATAGGAGACTTCCGTTCCTGCTTCATAGTTGAGGCGCGTCTGGCGGGCGAGAAATTCCATCAGCGGACCGGCCTTGGTTTCGGTATAAACCGAAAGACCGAGAAGCGAGAGGCATTCGCGGGTGTCGGGCAGGCCGCCGCTCATGTCGAGAGCGCGGCCGACGGTGACGCTTGCCATCGGCTCCTGAAGCTCGGGCAGATGCTGGCCGAGTGTGTCGTCGAGCGAGATTGCTTCGGGATGCGAGAGCACCATGGCGCAAAAGGCGTGTTTGGTGACGGAGGCGTAACGCACGACGGTATCGGCGGAGAAGGGGGCCATGGTCGAGAGGCTCTCGACGCCACCGGCTTCAGCGAAGCGAATGCCGTTGGCATCGAAGCCGATCACTGCGCCGCCGGGTTGATCCGCTCCCCATGCGCCGGTGAATTTCTTCACGGCGTTGCGTGCGGCTTTCCAATTGGCTGTGATCGACATTTCGTTATCTCCAATGACCGGTTTTATCGCTCTCCGTCGTCATCCCCACCGCCGTCATCCTCGGGCTTGACCCGAGGATCTAGGCCCTAGCTAGGCATTCGACGTGGTTAGATGCTCGGGACAGGCCCGAGCATGACGACGGAAAGGTCGAAGACCTTGTTATCAGGCCGGTTCTTCCAACTCCACGCTCAGGCTGCGCAGTTCGCGCGTGTGAGCGTGTTCGATATTGCCGAGCCTCAAGTCTTCGGCGGTGACCTGTTCGACCATGTGGCCATCGATCATCACGCCCACATCCGTGCACAGATGCGCGATGACGCTGAGATTGTGGCTGACCATTACATAGGTGAGGTTCCGCTCAGAGCGCAGATCGGCCAGAAGGTTGAGGATTTCCGCCTGAACCGAGACGTCGAGCGCCGAGGTCGGTTCGTCGAGCAGCAGCACTTCCGGTTCTGCGATCAGCGCGCGGGCGATTGCCACGCGCTGGCGCTGGCCGCCGGAGAGTTGGTGCGGATACCGGAAACGCGCCGTCTGCGGCAGGGCGACTGCCGACAGAACCTTGGCGATACGGCCGTCGATATCGTCCATGCCGTGCACGAGCGGCAGTTCCGACAGGATGCGGTCGATCGTCTGGCGCGGATGCAGCGAACCGTATGGGTCCTGGAACACCATCTGCACCTTGCGGAAGAAGGCCGGCGGACGGACCAGCGGCGCGTCTTGCCCGGAAAAGGCGATGCGGCCGGACCACTCGTTGTTGAGGCCGGCCATGGCGCGCAGAACTGTGGATTTGCCCGAACCGCTTTCGCCGACGATACCGAAGCTGGCGCCATTGGCAACGTTGAAGGACACGCCCTTGACGACTTCCTTGTCACCGAAGGAGATGCGCAGATTGTCGATCTCGATGGTCATTTCAGCTACTCCGGATCACGGGTCAAGACGGGCAGGCGCTCCTTGGGATGGATCAGCGAGGGCATGCAGTTCAAAAGGCCACGCGTATAAGGATGCTGCGCGGACAACAATTCGGATGCCTTCAGCTCTTCCATGACACGGCCGGAATACATCACGGCGACGCGGTCGCAGAAATGCGAGACCAGCGGCAGGTCGTGGCTGATGAGCAGAAGGCCCATGCCACGTTCCGACACCAGTTCCTCGATCAGGCGCAGTATTTCCGCCTGCACCGTGGCGTCGAGCGCCGATGTCGGTTCGTCGGCGATCAAGAGTTCGGGATCGGGCGCCAGCATCATGGCGATCATGACGCGCTGGCCCATGCCGCCCGAAACTTCGTGCGGATAGGAGCTTGCTACCTTTTTCGGGTCGCGGATCTTCACCATTTCCAAAAGGTTGATCGCGGCTTCCAGAGCGGCACGCTTGCTGCCGCCCTTGTGGGCGCGCCAGGATTCGGCCACCTGGCTGCCGATCGTCTTCACCGGGTTCAGCGAATATTTCGGGTCCTGCAGAATGAAGCCAGCCCGCTTGCCGCGGATCGTGCGCATCTGCTTTTCCGATGCCGACAGGATGTCGATGCCGTCGAATTCGAGCTTGTCGGCTTCGATCCGGGTCTGCTTGGGCAGAAGCTTCATCAGGGCGCGGGCGGTGAGGCTCTTGCCCGATCCGCTTTCGCCGACAATGCCGAGCTTTTCGGTGCCGAGCGTCAGCGACACGCCTTTCACGGCGGGCGCAAAGCCGGTGCGGCTTTCAAAGCCGATATGCAGGTTCTTGATCTCTACGAGCATATCAGGCCGCCTTCGGATCGAGGACGTCGCGCAGGGCGTCGCCGAGGAAGTTGAAGGCGAGCGACACCATGAAGATGGCGATGCCGGGAATGGCGGCAACCCACCACTGTTCGAAGATGAAGCGCTTTGCGGTGGCGATCATTGCACCCCATTCCGGCGACGGCGGCTGTGCGCCCATGCCAAGGAAGCCGAGCGAGGCGGCGGTGATGATGATCGACGACATGTCGAGCGTGACGCGCACGATCAGGGTCGGCACGCAGAGCGGCATGATGTGGCGGAAGATGATGCGCCACGACGAAGCACCGGTCAGGCGATAGGCGGCGATGAAATCGCTGCCGCGAACGGTGAGCGTTTCGGCGCGGGCCATGCGAGCGTAAGGCGGCCAGGCGGTGAGCGCGATGGCGAGAACGGCGCTTTCGACGCCGGGCTGAAGCGCTGCCACGAAGGCGAGAGCCAGAACCAGACGCGGGAAGGCCAGAAAGATGTCGGTGAGGCGCATCAGCACCGTATCGACGATACCGCCGAAATAACCGGCAATGCAGCCGATGGCGAGGCCGAGCGGCGCGACCAGCACGACGACGGCGATGACCATGCCGAGCGTGACGCGGCCACCGTAAAGCAGGCGCGAAAAGATATCTCGGCCGAGCTCGTCGGTGCCGAACCAGTTGGCAGCGCTTGGCGCGGCCAGTCGGTTGCCAAGTTCCTGCGCCGCCGGATCATGCGTTGCCAGCAGCGGCGCGAAGATGGCGATGGCGATGAAGATGGCGATGATGGTGAGGCCGATCATGCCGAGCGGATTGCCGCGCAGGTTCAGCCAGATGCGGTACCAGTTGCCCCAGGCGGCCTGGCGGCGCGAGGACGGATTTTCGTCCAGCGCCCAGTTTCGGAAGGTGGCGATCATTATTGTACCCGTGGATCGAGGACGCGGTAGAGAATGTCCGCAATCAGGTTGAGGCCGACATAGATGAGGCCGATCAAAAGCGTGGTGCCGACGACCGGGTTCATGTCCGCATTCATAAGCGAGACGGTCAGATATTGGCCGATGCCCGGCCACGAGAACACGGTTTCCGTAACGACGGCGCCTTCGAGAAGGCCGGCATAGGTGAGCGCGATAACCGTGACGAGCTGCACGGCAACCGTCGGGAAGGCGTGTCCCCAGATGACCGTCGTCAGCGACAGGCCTTTGGCGCGGGCGGTGATGACGTATTCGCCCTTCAGCGCGTCGATCATGAAGGCGCGCGTCATGCGGGCGATATAGGCCATCGAGAAATAGGCAAGGATGATGACCGGCTGGGCCATATGCGCCAGCGCATCGAAAAAGGCATCGAAATCGCCTGCGATCAGCGTGTCGATGGTCAGGATGCCGGTGACCGGATCGATCATTCCGTCAAAGATGATGTCCTGACGGCCGGGGCCGGGCGCGAGGTCGAGCCATGAATAGAAGATCAGCAGCGAGATCAACGACAGCATGAACACCGGCACGGAGTGACCGGCAAGGCAGAATACGCGGATACCCTGATCCGTGGCCGAACCCTGACGGACGGCTGCCCAGACGCCGAGCGGAATGCCGATCAAAGCTGCCAGCAGAAGTGCGGCCGTGGCGAGCTCGAATGTCGCCGGGAAAAAGCGCACAATATCTTCGGCGACCGGGTTCTTGGTCAGAACCGACATGCCGAAATCGCCGTGGATCAGCTGGTTCAGGTAATGCAGAAACTGCACCGGAATGGGCTGATCAAGGCCCATTTCGGCGCGTACGCGAAGAATGACATCCTCCGGTGCATTGTCGCCGACGGCGGCAATGACCGGATCGACCGGCATGACCCGGCCGATGAGGAATGTCAGCACAGTCAAACCGAACAGCGTCAGGAGGACGCTGCTCAGTGTTGCTGCAAGGCTTTTGAAACGCTTGTTCACGACTTGGAAGTCTCGAGGTAGGTGTTGCCTTCAGACAGAACGCCGATGGTCACGCCCGAGACGTTCTTGCGGCAAGCCGCGGTCTTGGTGGTCTGGAACATGATGGCGAACGGGCTGTTTTCCATGAATTCGCGCTGCAGGGCTTCGTAAAGCTCCAGACGCTTTGCCGGATCCTTTTCGTCACGGGCAGCTTCGGCCTTGCCGGTCAGTTCGTCGTTCTTGAAGCTGGAGCGCCATGCGAAAGGCTTCTTCTTGGCGTCGTCCGAATTGTCCTTGTTGATGCAGAACACTTCGGCGTTGGAGTTCGGATCAAAGTAGTCCGTGCCCCATGCCGACAGCGCCATTTCGTGGCCGCGGGCGCGCATCTTGGTGAGAACCTGACGGTTTTCGGCCGACTGCAGCTTTACGCGGATGCCGATGGCGCCGAGGTTGGCCTGGATCGCCTGAGCGAGGTCCGGGTAAGGCTGGGCGGCATAGTGATCGAGCGTGATGTCGAAACCGTCTGCGAGACCGGCTTCCGCCATCAGGGCCTTGGCCTTTTCGATATCCTGCTTGAACGGCGTTTCGGTGACCGTGCCCGGGAAGCCGGTCGGCTCCATGCTCTGGTGAACGACGTGCGTGAGCGGCACGATGTTCTTCTGCATGCCTTCGTAATCAAGCGCCCACTTGACGGCCTGCCAGACCTGCGGCTTGGCAAGGTTGGCATTGTTCTGGTTGAGCGAGATCAGAACCAGCGAGGCGATCTGCTTGCGCACCAGCGTGACGTTTTCGTCAGACTGAAGAGCCTTCAGCTGTTCCGAGGTCAGGTCGCGGGCGATATCGACGTCGCCCTTCTGCAGCATCAGCATCTGCGAAGACGGATCGACGACGTGGCGGATGATGACGCGCTTCAGGTTGCCCTTGTAGGGGCCGTGTTCGTTGAGTGCCAGCGCAATGCTTTCCGAAGCCTTCCAGGCCTGTAGCTTGAACGGGCCGGAACCGGCGCTGTTCTTCTGCAGCCAGGCATTGCCGAGGTCGCCGTTCACTTCGTTTTCGAGAACGGTCTTCTTTTCGACGATGGCGCCGATGTTCGCCGAAAGGCAGAACAGCAGGAAGGAGATCGCGGTCGGGGCTTCGGTCGTCAGGGTGACGGTCTTTTCGTCCTTGGCGACGATGCGGGCTTCAACGTTTTCAGCCGTGAAGCCGAACTGGTTGATGATGAAGGCCGGGCTCTTGTTCATCTTGATGGCGCGCTGCAGCGAGAACGCAACGTCGTCTGCCGTGACGGCAGCGCCGGAGGCGAACTTGGCATCGGCCAGCTTGAAGGTGAAAACCTTGTTGTCGGCATCGGCTTCCCAGGAAGCGGCGATGACCGGCAGAACCGTATCGGGGTTGTCGCTGTTGGCGCGCACCAGCTTCTGGTACATGTTGCTGATCATCTCGCCGCCGACGGCCTCAAAACCCTCATGCGGGTCAAGGCTGGTCATGTTGTCGAGCTGCTGTGCAACGACCAGAATGTCCTTCGGCGTGGCCGCAAAGGCGGTTTCGGCCAGTTCGAGATAGGACAGGAACGGAACGGCTGCACCGCCGATCAGAAAGTTGCGTCTTGATACCATTGCTGTATTCCCCTTGATGCGCCACCCCCGGGATTTAAGGGGTGGCAAGATTTTGCCGCAATTCCGCGGCGTCTTAACAGTGCGTTTACAGCCCTACCAATTCCATTTTTCGAATAGGTTATGCGCGGATTGCATTTGCGACCGCTGCTCCAGCTACTTAACGATATCCGAAACTTTCAGCCGCAGGCAGGACACTTCAGAAAATGTTGAACAATTTGCTCCCGATCTTCGATGGCCATAACGACGTGCTGCTGCGCCTGCGACGCGACGGCGGCGCTGATCCGGTCAAGCGTTTTCTCGAAGGCGAGGATGGCGGGCATATCGACCTGCCGCGCGCCAAGGCAGGCGGTCTGGCCGGAGGCCTCTGTGCCATCTATGTTCCTTCGCCGAGCATGACCAAGGACGCCAATGGCGACTACCCGACGCCGTCGCAGCCTGACGCCATCAACGAAACGCTGGCAATGGCGCGGCTTCTGTTCGAAATCGAGGCCCGCTCCGAAGGGGGCGTGACGGTGTGCCGCACGGCCGGCGATATCCGCCGCTCGATCGAAACCGGCAGTTTTGCGGCCGTTTTCCACATCGAGGGCGCAGAAGCTGTCGCCGCCGATCTCGATGCGCTGCATGTTCTCTATCAGGCGGGTCTGCGCACGCTCGGTCCGGTCTGGAGCCGCCCTAACGTGTTCGCTTACGGTGTGCCGTTCCGTTACCCGTCGACGCCAGATATCGGTCCGGGCCTGACCGAAGCCGGCCGCGACCTGATCCGCGCCTGCAATGAGCTGAAGATCATGGTCGACCTGTCGCATATGAACGAGGCCGGTTTCTGGGAAATTGCCAAGCTCTCCAACGCGCCGCTGGTCGCCTCGCATTCCAACGTGCATGCGCTTTGCAACCACAGCCGCAACCTGACCGACCGCCAGCTGGACGCGATCCGCGATACGGACGGTCTTGTCGGCATCAATTTCGGCGTGCTGTTCCTGCGTGACGATGGCATCAAGGATGCCAATACCAGCCTCGATCTGCTGGTTCGTCATGTCGCCTATATCGCCGAACGGATCGGCATCGATCGTGTTGCGCTGGGTTCCGATTTCGATGGCACGACCATTCCGGCGGAATTGAAGGATGCGGCGGGTCTGCCGAAGCTGGTCGAGGCGCTGCGTAGCCACGGCTTCAATGACGCGGAACTGAAGAAGATCGGCCACGAGAACTGGATTTCCGTTCTCGAACGCAGCTGGGCCTGATGAGGCTCAATCGCCTTCGGGCTTGAACGAAAGCTCGAACCGGTCCGCGAGAAAGCGCGTGCGCACGCTCTGGACCGGTTTGCCTTCCATGTCCACATCCACGGCGTTGCTGATCAGCACGATGGCGTCGCTGGCGCACTGCAGCAGTTCGGCGTCGTTGGGGGATACACGTTCGGCTGTGATGCGGGTTTCGCGACGGCGATAATCGCTGACGCCGGACTTTTGCAATGCCTGGGTGATCGATCCGGTTTCCGCATAGGCCGAAATGATGTCTGGAAAGCGTTCCGCCGAAAACAGCGAGGTGGAGCGCGACATCGGCATGCCATCCACCACGGCCAGCCGCTCCAACCGGTGTAGCGGCGCGCCGACCGCGACATTCAGCTGTGCCGCCTGCCGCGCATCCGCGGCCACCCGCTCCGCGCCGATCAGACGGCCTGACGGCTCGATCGACTGTTTCATCATGTTTTCCCGAAAGCGCACCCGCTCGCCGATCGGATAGATCACGCGCGGCGGCTGGGCGTTTACAAATGTGCCGCGGCCGCGCTCGGCGCGCAAAAGGCCCTCGGTCGATAGAGCCGCAATCGCGCGGCGCACCGTATGCCGGTTGACGCCGTGGCGTTCGGCAAGCTCGACTTCGGGCGGAAGCTGCTGAGCGATGACGCCGGACGCGATGTCGGCGCGAATGGCGTCGGCGACGCGGCGCCAGCGGGAAATGCCGTCATCGAGGGCGTGCATGAACTTACTCCAATAAAAATGCGAAATGTCATCAAGCTGTCACTGGCCAGGCCCTATAACCTCGATTAGATTAGTTGTCTACACAAATAGACAAATAGGTGCGACATGACGGCAGAAACAGCGAATGCGCGGAGAAAGCGGGCACTGGATGCGATGGCGTCCATGCCGGCCAACATGCTCTCCGATCTTTACAAAGAAAATACAGCCGGTGCGCCCGGTGCCATCGCGGTGCGCGGTCCGGAAATCGGGGCCATCATGCTGCGCGGCCGTATCGGTGGCGGCGGTGCGCCGTTCAATCTTGGTGAGGCGAGTGTGACCCGAGCGACCGTGCGGCTGGACAGCGGCGAACTTGGCCATTCGATCGTGCTCGGCCGTGATGCAGACAAGGCCCGCATGATCGCCCATCTCGACGCACTGCGTCAGTTACCGGACTGGATCGGCCGCGTGGAGAAGGCAATCGTCGAGCCGGCTCTGGAACATGCCCGCGCAGAGGCGAAACTTCAGGCAGAAGAAACAGAAGCGACGCGCGTCGACTTCTTCACCATGGTGCGGGGAGAAGACTGATGAGTGTTTCGATCAATACCCGTTCGGAAGGCCATGTTTTCGAAGGTGGTTTCGCAAACCCGGTGATGGATTCCCAAGGCGTTTTTCGCCGCGTCATGAATGCGCTGGGTGAACCCGGTACGGTTGCCGATCTTTCCGGTTTCGTGACGCCGCCGGCGCCTCTCTCTCAGGCTGCCGCGGCAATCCTTTTGACGCTTGCCGATTACGACACGCCGGTCTGGTTCGAAAAGCCGGAAAACAATGACGATGCCATCGGCTGGATGTCGTTTCACACCGGTGCACCGCGCACGGCGGATGTTTTTCGCGCCGCATTTGCCGTGCTCGAAAAGATGAGCCCGGTCGAAGCGTGGGCAAAGTTTCCAATCGGCACCAGCGACTACCCGGATCGTTCCGCCACCCTGATTCTGCCGGTCGAAAGCCTTGCTGGCGGTGAGCCGCTCAGGCTGACGGGTCCCGGCATCGAAACTGAAAAGGTGATCACGCCGCTCGGGCTGCCGCAGGGTTTTGAGGCCTTCATGACGGAAAACCGCGCCGCCTATCCGCTTGGGCTGGATGTGCTTCTGGTCTGTGGCGGTGAAGCGATCGGCCTGCCGCGCACCACTCGTATCGAGGAGGCTTGAGCCATGTATGTAGCCGTCAAGGGCGGGGAAGCCGCCATTGCCAATGCCCATCGTCTGCTGGCCGATCGCCGTCGCGGCGATCGTGATGTACCGGCGCTGACGCTGGAACAGATCACCGGACAGCTGGCGCTTGCCGTCGACCGCGTCATGGCCGAAGGCTCGCTTTACGATCCCGATCTCGCCGCCATGGCCGTGCGACAGTCGCGCGGTGACATGATCGAGGCTATCTTTCTTTTGCGCGCCTATCGCACCACGCTTGCCCGTTTCGGCAATTCGCGGCCGATCGATACGGCAAAAATGCGCATCGAACGCCGCGTGTCGGCCACCTACAAGGATATTCCGGGCGGCCAGTTGCTTGGTCCAACTTTCGACTACACGCACCGCCTGATCGATCCGGCCATGGCTGGTGACGAACCGGTCGATGAACCGTTGCGCCGTGCCCGTGAAGACGAGCGTCGTGCGCCTCGGGTGACCGATATCCTGAACGATGAAGGCCTGATCGAACGCGACGTGTTGTCCGACGAAGAGCCGGGCGACCTGACCCGCGATCCGACCGCTTTTCCGGCCGATCGTGATGTTCGTCTTCAGGCACTGGCGCGCGGCGACGAGGGTTTTCTTCTCTCGCTCGGATATTCCACCCAGCGCGGTTATGGCCGTACGCATCCGTTTGTCGGTGAAATCCGCATCGGGCTGGTCGATGTCGAGATCGATGTGCCGGAACTCGGTTTTGCCGTATCTCTCGGTCAGGTCCGCGTCACCGAATGCCAGATGGTGTCGCAGTTCACCGGCGGTGGTGAGGAGGGTGCGAAGTTTACCCGTGGCTACGGTCTCGTTTTCGGCCAGTCCGAACGCAAGGCGATGGCGATGAGTCTTGTTGACCGCGCCCTTCGCGCCGATGAATTCGACGAACAGCGGCTGGCACCGGCGCAGGACGAGGAATTCGTGCTCGCCCATTGCGACAACGTGCAGGCGACGGGTTTCGTCGAACATCTGAAACTGCCGCATTACGTCGATTTCCAGGCAGAACTCGACCTGTTGCGCACGCTGAACACGGCCAAGGCCAAAAACGATGAGATGAGGGAGGCCGCAGAATGACGCTTCCGGAATATAATTTCGCCTATCTGGACGAACAGACTAAAAGGATGATCCGCCGCTCGATCCTCAAGGGTATCGCCATTCCCGGTTATCAGGTGCCGTTCGCCTCGCGTGAAATGCCGATGCCCTATGGCTGGGGCACCGGCGGCGTGCAGGTGACGGCGGCGATCCTCGGTCCTGATGACGTGCTGAAGGTCATCGATCAGGGCGCCGACGACACCACCAATGCCGTTTCCATCCGCGCCTTTTTCGCAAAGACCGCAAATGTGGCGACGACGACGAAAACGGCGGATGCAACCGTCATCCAGACGCGTCACCGCATCCCGGAAGCGCCGCTGTCTGCCGGTCAGGTCATCGTTTATCAGGTGCCGATCCCCGAGCCGTTGCGTTTCCTTGAGCCGCGCGAGACCGAAACCCGCGTCATTCACGGGCTGGAGGAATACGGTCTCATCCACGTCAAACTCTACGAGGATATCGCCCAGCACGGTCATATCGCCACGACCTACGCATACCCGGTCAAGGTTGAGGATCGCTATGTCATGGACCCATCGCCGATCCCGAAATTCGACAATCCGAAAATGAACGGCTCGCCAGCCCTGCAGCTATTCGGGGCCGGCCGCGAAAAGCGCATTTATGCCCTGCCGCCCTTCACCCATGTCGTCAGCCTCGATTTCGAGGATCATCCGTTCGAAGTCCAGAAATTCAAACAGCCCTGTGCGCTTTGCAACGCCACCGGCGTCTATCTCGACGAAGTGGTGACCGATGATCGCGGCAGTCGCATGTATGTCTGCTCCGATACCGACCATTGCGAAACACGCCGCGAGGAAGGTCATCGTGGACCCGGCCTGCCGATCTCCGGGGCGCAAACCGTCAAGGAGGACGCGGCATGACCTCTCCCATTCTTTCCGTCCGTGACCTTGAGCGCCGGTACGGGGATTTCATCGGCTGCACCGATATTTCCTTCGATGTCTGGCCGGGCGAAGTGGTCGCCATTGTCGGCGAATCCGGCTCCGGTAAAACGACGCTGCTCAACTGCATTTCCGGCCGTCTGGACCGCTCGAGCGGCAGCATCCGTTACAATATGCGCGACGGGCGTTTCCCCGATCTGGCCGACCTGTCGGAAGCCGAGCGCCGTTTCCTGATGCGCACCGACTGGGGTTTTGTGCACCAGAACCCGGCCGATGGTCTTCGCATGCGGGTGTCTGCCGGCGCCAATGTCGGCGAACGGCTGATGGCAATCGGTGACCGTCATTACGGTGAGATCCGCCACACGGCCACCGAATGGCTCGGCCGCGTGGAAATTGCCGGTGACCGTATCGATGACAAGCCGGTCGCCTTCTCCGGTGGCATGCGCCAACGCCTGCAGATTGCCCGAAATCTCGTCACCCGCCCACGGCTGATCTTCATGGACGAGCCGACCGGTGGTCTGGATGTTTCAGTTCAAGCGCGTGTGCTTGATCTTCTGCGCGGTCTCGTCAGCGATCTCGGTCTTGCGGTGGTGATCGTCACCCACGATCTGGCCGTTGCCCGCCTGCTGTCGCAGCGGATGATCGTCATGAAGAGTGGCCGCATCGTCGAAACCGGTCTGACCGACCGCGTGCTCGATGATCCGCATCATCCCTATACCCAGCTTCTCGTCGCCTCGATCCTGGAGTCGTGATCATGAGTGTTTCATCAAACGAGACAGGCAACGCGCTGCTTTCGGTTCGCGACGTGGCAAAGTCCTTCACCATGCATCTGCGCGACGGCGTTATCCTGCCGGTCGTCAACGATGTGAATTTCGAACTGTTTGCCGGTGAATGTGTCGTGCTCGGCGGACCGTCCGGCGTCGGCAAATCCTCGATCCTGCGCATGGTCTATGGAAACTATTCCATAGACAGCGGCGAAATCCTCATCCGCGACCGGGTGTCCGGCGAGGCACATGATCTCGGTGCCGGCGATCCGCGTCTCGTGCTCGATCTGCGGCGCGATTGCATCGGCTACGTCAGCCAGTTTTTGCGCGCAGTCCCGCGCGTTTCGGCGCTCGATATCGTCGCCGAACCGCTGGTGTCGCGTG
This sequence comes from Neorhizobium huautlense, assembly GCF_030811685.1. Taxonomy (GTDB): domain Bacteria; phylum Pseudomonadota; class Alphaproteobacteria; order Rhizobiales; family Rhizobiaceae; genus Neorhizobium; species Neorhizobium huautlense_A. The sequence continues at coordinate 264,261 of NZ_JAUSRF010000003.1, forward strand.
GTGTCGATCGCACTGTGGCGGCGGAAAAGGCTGCCGGCGTGCTCAACCGCCTGCATCTGCCGGAAGCGCTGTTCGACCTGCCCCCCGCCACCTTCTCCGGTGGTGAAAAGCAGCGCGTCAACATCGCTCGTGGTTTCATCACCGATCACCCGATCCTGCTGCTCGACGAGCCGACCGCCTCGCTCGACGCCGCCAACCGCGATGTCGTCATCTCGATGATCCGCGAAAAGCTGGATGCCGGCACCGCTGTTCTCGGCATCTTCCATGACCAGCCGGTGCGCGATGCGGTGGCCACCCGCACCATCGATGTTTCCGCCTTTTCGGCACGGAGGGCCGCGTGATGAAAAAGCATCTTTCCGCAACCGTTTCTTTCATCGATCCGACGGCTGTTGTCACCGACAGCCAGCTTGGCCGCTATACCGAAGTGGCGGCAGGTTCGAGCGTCACCGACACCACGATGGGCGATTATTCCTATGTGAGGGAAAATTGCATGGTGTGGTGTGTTGATATCGGCAAGTTCGTCAATATCGCCGCTGCCGTTCGCCTCAACGCCACCAATCATCCGACCGAACGGGCGACGTTGCATCACTTCACCTACCGCGCCGGCGATTATTTCGATGGTGCCGAAAACGAGGCCGAGTTTTTTGCCGCCCGCCGCGCCAAACGTGTGGTCATCGGCCATGACGTCTGGATCGGTCACGGCGTCACCGTGCTGCCGGGCATCAAGATCGGTAATGGCGCGGTGATCGGGGCAGGGGCAGTCGTCAGCCGCGATGTGGCGCCTTACACGATTGTCGGCGGCGTGCCGGCAAGGCTGATCCGCGACCGTTTTGCCTCAGGTATCGGCGAGCGCATGGACGCGCTTGCATGGTGGGACTGGGGTCACGACCAGTTGTTTCAAGCATTGCAGGATTTTCGCGACCTGTCTGCCGAGGAGTTTCTGGGGAAATACGAAGGCTGACACAGAAGTTTCATTCAAGTGTCGCTGAAACATCATCGAAACATCGTCAGAGTTTCTTGAAGCCCGCAATGTCAGGGGAAGAAGAATGTCCGCGATTACCGTTTCCAACCTGTCGAAAACGTTCGGCAAAAACCGCGCCCTCGACAAGGTGAGCCTCACCGTCGAGCGCGGCGAGATGGTTGCCCTGATCGGTGCCTCCGGCTCCGGCAAGTCGACTTTGATCCGCCATTGCCGGTCTCGAAACGGCCGACAGTGCAGGTGGCCGTATCAATGTTCTGGGCGAACTCTGTCAGGATGGTGGCCGCATCAATCCGCGCCTCAAGCGTGGTCGTGTCTCGGTCATCTTCCAGCAGTTCAATCTGGTCGGCCGCCTGTCTGTGATGACCAATGTGCTGATCGGCCATCTGGGCCGCACGCCGCGCTGGCGCGGCACGCTTGGTCTTTTCAATCGCGACGAAAAGCAGCTTGCACACCGCGCTTTGGAGCGCGTCGGTATTCCGCAGGTGTTTGCCCAGCGTTCCTCCACGCTTTCGGGCGGACAGCAGCAGCGTGCCGCGATTGCCCGCACGCTGGTGCAGGAAGCGGAAATCCTGATCGCCGACGAACCGATTTCGGCGCTCGATCCATCCTCGGCCCGTCGCGTCATGGACGTTTTGTCCAGCATCAATTCGCAGGATGGCATCACGGTGGTCGTCTCCCTGCATCAGGTGGAATATGCGCGGCGCTATTGCCCGCGCACCATCGCCATGCGCGACGGCGCGATCGTTTACGACGGCCCGTCCACAGCGCTTTCCAACGAATTCCTGGCCGAACTTTATGGTGCGGCTTCGGAAGAACTGGTCCTGCCGGATGCACCGGCCGGTCAAGCTGCTCCTGCCGCCCATGCCGCGGAGCGAGAACGTCCTCGGGCCGAGCTGGAGCTCGCCTGATCACTCTTTGAAAACTCGGAGAAATAAGATGAACGCTCTACTGAAAAGCATGGCGGCGATGTCTGTCGTCTTCACCATGAGTTCCGCAGCCTTTGCGGCCGACACGATTAATTTCGGCATCATCTCGACCGAATCCCAGCAGAACCTGAAAACCAGCTGGCAGCCGCTGCTCGACGCCATGAAGGAAAAGACCGGCCTCGACGTCAAGCCGTTCTTCGCGTCCGACTATGCCGGCATCATCGAAGGCATGCGCTTCAACAAGGTGCAGATGGCCTGGTACGGCAACAAGTCGGCCATGGAAGCCGTCGACCGCGCCGATGGCGAAGTGTTCGTGCAGAGCGTCGCCTCCACTGGTGAGCCGGGCTACTGGTCCGTCGTCATCGTTCCAAAGGACAGCCCGATCCAGAAGATCGAAGATGTTCTGAAATGCGACCAGTCGCTGAACTTCGGTCTCGGCGACCCGAACTCGACCTCCGGTTTCCTCGTTCCGATGACCTTCGTGTTCTCCAGCAAGAACATCGACCCGAAAAAATGCTTCAAGAACGTCACCAATGCCAACCACGAAACCAATGCCATGGCTGTTGCCAACAAGCAGGTGGATGCTGCTGCCAACAACACCGAGAGCATGGCGCTGATCAAGCAGAACAACCCGAAGGCCTATGACAACATCCGCGAAATCTGGCGTTCGCCGCTGATCCCGGCTGACCCGATCGTCTGGCGCAAGGACCTTTCGGACGAAAACAAGACCAAGATCCGCGAATTCTTCCTGACCTACGGTACCAAGGATTCCAAGGGCAATGTCGAAGAAGAAAAGAAGATCCTCGCCGGCCTGAAATGGGCACCGTTCCGCGCCTCCAGCGACGCGCAGCTTCTGCCGATCCGCGTCATGGAACTGACCAAGTCGATTGCCCAGACGCAGGGCGATGCCAAGCTCGACGCGAGCGCCAAGGAGGCCAAGATCAAGGACCTGACGGAACAGAAGACCAAGTTCGAAGCCGAACTCGCCAAGGTCAGCACCAACTGATCCGATCTCTGATCTGACCGACCATGGGGCAGGCTTTCGGGCCTGCCTCTCTTCCAGCACGGGACCAACATCATGAGCGACGCGACGATGACCACCAACACCGCCACGACCAAGCCGCTGCCAAAACAACCCGGTGGCTCGCGCAACGGTCTTATTCTTCTGGCCGTGATTGCCGCGCTTGCTTATAGCTGGGGCCCGGCCGAAATGGGCCGCTGGACCTATCTCTTCACCGATGCCGGCAATATGGCCGAATATGCCAGCGGTTTTCTCTCCCCCAATTTCAGCGAGTGGCGTTTCTATCTCGAGGAAATGGTGGTGACCGTGCAGATCGCGCTCTGGGGCACGTTCCTGGCCGTGGCTTTCTCCATTCCTCTTGGCATCCTGTCTGCCCACAATATGGCGCCGTGGTGGGTGAACCAGCCGGTTCGCCGCCTGATGGACATGTTCCGCGCCATCCATGAAGTCGTGTTTGCCGTTCTTTTCGTTGTGGCCGTCGGGCTTGGCCCGTTTGCGGGCGTGATGGCGCTGTTCATCCACACGACCGGCACGCTGTCCAAACTGTTTTCGGAAGCTGTCGAAGCCATCGATCCGCGCCCGGTCGAAGCGATCCGCACCACGGGTGCCTCGCGTGTGCAGCAGGTTCTGTTCGGCGTCATCCCGCAGGTTCTGCCGCTGTGGATCTCGCTGTCGCTTTATCGCCTGGAATCCAACATCCGTTCCGCCACCGTGCTTGGCGTCATCGGCGCCGGCGGTATCGGTCAGGTCCTGTTCGAAAGCATTCGCGGCTTCTATTACCCGCAGGCCTCCGCCATGCTCATCATCGTCATCATCACCGTCAGCCTGATGGACCTTCTGTCTCAGCAGCTGCGCAAGCTGGTGATCTGACACTTTCCGCATTCTTCCCTTGAGCGTTTCAAAAACGCTCCGTAAGCTGTGAACACATCATGACCCAAGAAACCATCTTCACCAATTGCGCCATCGTTCTCGCCGATGAAATCGTCACCGGCAGAGTGTTGGTGCGCGACGGCAAGATTGCCGATATCTCTACCGGCCATTCGAATGCCGGTATCGACCTCAACGGCGATTACCTTCTGCCCGGCTGCGTCGAACTGCATACCGACCATCTGGAGACTCACTTTCAGCCGCGCCCAAAGGTACGCTGGAACATGGATGCGGCGCTGCAGGCGCATGATGGACAGGTGGCAAGCTCCGGCATCACCACCGTGTTCGATGCCCTTCGCGTCGGCATCGATGACGACACCGATCTTGGTCCGGCCGACATGGCCGCCATGGCGACGAAAATTTCGCAGGCAAATGCGGCCGGCCGTCTGCGTGCTGAACATTTCATCCATCTGCGCTGCGAAGTGTCGATGGCGGATGTCGCCGAGCAGTTCGACATGATGGAAGGCAATGATCGCGTGCGTCTGGCCTCGCTGATGGACCACGCTCCGGGCCAGCGCCAGTTCGTCAGCCTCGAAGCTTACCGCATCTATTATCAGGGCAAGAAGAAACTCTCGAATGCTGAATTCGATGCCTTCTGCACCCGCCGTATCGCCGAATCCGAGGCCAATTCGGATCGTAACCGCAAGCGTATCGCCGAGCTTTGCCACGGCGCCGGCATTGCCATTGCCTCGCATGACGATGCGACCGCTGCCCATGTCGCCGAAGGCGTCGAGCTTGGCATCGCGCTTGCCGAATTCCCGACCACGATCGAGGCCGCTGTCCTGTCGCGCGAGGCCGGTTTGCAGGTGTTGATGGGCGCGCCGAACGTGGTGCGCGGCGGTTCGCATTCCGGCAATGTTTCGGCGCTCGATCTTCTGGAAAAAGGCGCGCTCGACATTCTCTCGTCCGACTACATCCCGTTTTCGATGATGCAGGCGGCTTTTGTGCTTTTCGACAAGGGGCTGGCCGATCTGCCGCAGGCCGTGCGTCTGATCTCCGACAATCCTGCCCGTGCGGCGGGTCTCGCTGACCGCGGCCGTATCGAAGTCGGTCGCCGTGCCGATCTGGTGCGCGTGCGCGCTGAGCGCGACCTGCCGCCGGTGGTCGTCGGTGTGTGGCGGGAGGGCAATCGTGTCTGCTGACCGATCCGGATTGTTCATCGCGGTTGTCGGTCCGAGCGGCGCCGGTAAGGATACGCTGATGCGGGCGGTGGCCGCGCGCCTTCAGGACCGGCCGGATATCCGTTTTGCCCAGCGTGTCATCACCCGCGATGCCGATCCCGATAACGAGGACCACGAGGTTCTTTCCCGCGCAGATTTCGCCGATGCGCGTCAGGAAGGCGAATTCTGCCTCGACTGGGAAGCGCACGGTCTTTGTTATTCGCTGCGCCGGGAAGCCGCGGAACATGTGGAGAAGGGCGGTATTCTCATCGCCAACCTTTCCCGCGCTGTGCTTTCCGAGGCCGCCTCGCAGTTTGCCCGCATGGACGTGCTGGAGATTACCGCGCGCCCGGACATTCGTGTCGAGCGGCTGTTGTCGCGTGGACGGGAAACGGCTGAGGATATCCGCAGCCGCATCGCCCGCGAAATGCCGATTTCCGTGCCGAACCTTCCGGGTCGTATTGTCACCATCGATAATTCCGGCAGGCTGGATGACGCCGTGGATGCGCTGGAAAACTATCTGACCGGCGCGCGCTCGGCAGCCTGAACGGGCATAATTCCCTGCATTGTGATGCGCCCGGTCTTCACCGGCGAGATGCGCTGTGGCAGTTTCCGCGCCGCAAGGGGAGATTGTTGCGCATGAATGGAAATATCGCGGTGCGGCTGGCGAATGTCAGTCGCGCTTTCGGAACAACGGCTGCCGTCAACGGCATTTCTCTCGACATCGCCAAGGGCGAGATCGTTTCGCTCGTCGGCCATTCCGGCTGCGGCAAGTCGACCCTGCTGCGCATCATTTCCGGCGTTGAAACGGTCGATTCGGGCCGCGTTTTTCTCGATGGTGGCGAAGTCGATGGCGCGACTTTCGTTGAGCCGGAGGCACGTGGTGTCGGTTTCGTGTTTCAGGACTATGCGCTGTTTCCGCATCTGGATGTGCGTGACAACATTCTTTTCGGCCTGAAACGCCGGCCAAAGGCAGAGGCTGCGGCTCTCGCGGACGACATCATCGATCGTATCGGGCTCCGGCATCTGGCCGATCGCTTTTCGCATACGCTGTCCGGTGGCGAGCAGCAGCGCGTGGCACTGGCGCGTGCGCTTGCGCCGCGTCCGGCCGTCATTCTGATGGATGAACCTTTTTCCAACCTCGATCAGGGGCTGCGTGACAGGGTGCGTGACGATACGCTGTCGCTGCTGCGTTCTCTGGATGCCACCGCCATCATGGTGACCCATGATCCGCAGGAGGCGCTTTCGGTCGGTGACCGGGTGGTGTTGATGCGATCCGGTGAAATCGTGCAGGCGGGCAGTCCCTACGACCTGCATGACCGGCCGGAAAATGCCTATGCCGCCGAGTTCTTCTGCGCCTTCAACAAGGTGCCCGGTCAATGGCGTGACGGGAAATTCGAGACCATCCTCGGCAGCTTTGCCGTCTCGCCGGGAGCGCAGGCGACGGGATCGGCAACGCTTTATATTCGTCCGCGCGACATCTCCGTCTCTCTCGACGGCGGTGATATGTTGGCCCGCATCAGCGAGCGCGTCTTTTATGGCGAAACGGAGCAACTTGTTCTGTTCGTGGAGGGTCTCGAAACGCCACTGAGAGCCGTTGTCTCGGAAAGACTGCCGACAGGTACCGCCGAGGTGAGAATTTCAATTCGGCCGGAGCGGCTGGCTGTTTTCTGATGGTGGATCAATAGTTGTAAATGCATCCAAAAAATCGATAACGTCTGCGTGATTTCCACCTGTAATTGACAAAATAAACTTGACCGACATCGTCATGAAATGGTGCAAACCCTCCGTGTTTCTCTAACGGGGGAGTTATCATGAAACCGTCCGCCATTCTGGCCTCCACGCTTCTCGCAACATCGATGTTCGTCGCACCGTCGCTTGCGTCGGCCGCTGAAATCAACGTTTACACGACCCGCGAACCGGCTCTCATCGCGCCGCTGATCGAGGCCTACACCAAATCCACCGGCACCAAGGTCAACACCGTCTTCATGAAGGATGGTCTGGCCGAGCGCGTTGCTTCGGAAGGTGAAAGCTCGCCGGCCGATATCCTGATGATGGTCGATGCCGGCAATCTGGTCGACTTGTCCGAAAAGGGCGTGACCCAGGCGGTCGAGTCGTCCGTGCTGAGCTCGGCCATCCCGGCAGAACTGCGCGACGGCAAGGGCCACTGGTTCGGCCTGTCCTACCGCGCCCGCGTGCTTTACGCGGCCAAGGATCTTGATCTGGCATCCTTCAACTATGAAGATCTTGCCGATCCGAAGTGGAAGGGCAAGGTCTGCATCCGCGCTGGCCAGCATCCGTACAATACCGCGCTTTTTGCTGACTACATCGCCCATTACGGCGCTGAGGACACTGAAAAGTGGCTGGCTGGCGTCAAGGAAAACCTGGCCCGCAAGGCTGCCGGTGGTGACCGCGACGTGGCCAAGGACATTCTCGGCGGCATTTGCGATATCGGCATCGCCAATTCCTATTATGTCGGCCTGATGAAGTCCGGCAAGGGCGGCGAAGAACAGGCCAAGTGGGTCGAGGCCATCAAGGTCATCCTGCCGACCTTCAAGAACGGCGGCACGCAGGTGAATATCAGCGGCGCAGCCGTTGCCAAGAACGCGCCCAACAAGGCCGAAGCCGTGAAATTCCTGGAATATCTCGTCTCCGACGAAGCCCAGAAGATCTACGCAGAAGCCAATTATGAATATCCGGTCAAGGCTGGCGCCTCCATCGACCCGATCATCGCTTCCTTTGGCGAACTGAAGGTCGACGGCAAGCCGCTGTCGGAAATCGTCGGTCATCGCAAGCAGGCGAGCGAGCTGGTCGACAAGGTCGGCTTCGACAACTAACGGACAGCGAGGCGTCTCGAAAGCGGCGCCTTCGCATCTCTTGAAAGGCGCTCTGCCTTCACTTTCCGTCATCCTCGGGCTTGTCCCGAGGATCTGCCAAGGTCCACTTGTCTCGGGCTCAGCAGATCCTCGGGACAAGCCCGAGGATGACGTCGTTCAATTCGTCGTCGTGTGATGGGCCGTCTCCAGTGAACATTGTGATACACTCCGGCCAACCGGTCGCCACTCCGGTGAACGCGAGGCGCGGCCTTCGTTCCGGCCGAACCTGGCTGCTGCTGGCTGCTCTTGCGGCGTTGATGGTCAGCCTCCCCGTGCTCGGGCTTGTACTGGAGGCGATGAAGGGCTCAACCGGTCTCTGGGCGCATCTGTTTTCCACCATCCTGCCGGTGGCCATGGTCGATACGGTGATCCTTCTTGTCGGTGTCGGCGTCGTGACCGCCGTCCTTGGCACCACGACCGCATGGATGGTGACGGCTTATGATTTTCCCGGTCGGCGGGTGCTCGAATGGGCGCTGCTGCTGCCGCTTGCCGTGCCGACCTATATCATCGCCTATGCCTATCTCGATATCCTGCACCCGATCGGTTCGGTGCAGGGGGCGATCCGCTGGATGCTGGGGTATGAAAGTCCGCGACAGTTTCGGTTGCCGGATGTCCGCTCCATGACCGGCTGCATTTTTCTGCTTGGTTTCGTGCTTTACCCTTACGTCTATATTCCGACGCGGGCGATGTTTCTCACCCAGTCCGGCAATCTCATCGATGCCGCTCGCACATTGGGCGTGTCCCGTCGCGCCGTGTTCTGGCGTGTCGGGCTGCCGCTGGCGCGCCCGGCGGTGGCGATCGGTGTGGCGCTGGCGCTGATGGAGACGCTGAACGACGTCGGCGCGGCCGAATTTCTCGGCGTGCGGACCATGACCGTGTCGATCTACACGACATGGATTACCCGCACCGATCTGCCGGGAGCTTCCCAGATCGCTCTGGCCCTGCTGCTGATCGTGGTGGCGCTTGTCGGGATCGAGCGCTGGGCGCGGCGCAAACAGCGATATGCCACGGACGCCCGCCGCAGCAGGGGGCTAACGCCACAGAAGGTGGCTACGACCAAAGGGCTTGTTTTCCTTGCGCTTGGCTGCCTTCCCCTTCTTCTCGGCTTCGTGGCGCCGGCCATCTACCTCGTCACGGAAGCGTGGAAACGTTATCGTTTTGCCGGTCTTTCGCCGCGCATTCTGGATGAAGCGGTGAACACGATCGTCATCGCCACGGTGGCGACGGTCATCACAATCCTTCTCGGCCTCGTCATCGCCTATGCGGCCCGCATACGGCCCGGCAGGAAATCCGCCACGCTGCTGCGGCTGTCGAGCATGGGTTATGCCGCACCCGGCACCGTCGTTGCGATCGGCGTGTTGATCGTGCTTGCCGGTCTCGACCGGTTCATTGATCGCACGGCACTCGACTGGTTCGGTGTCTCCACCGGTCTCTTGTTCATGGGGTCCGGCGCTGCCGTGGTTTATGCGCTCACGGTGCGGTTCCTGGCCATCTCGGCCGGTGGAATCGAGGCCGGTCTTTCGCGCATTCCGCACTCGCTGGATCATGCTTCGCGCACGCTCGGGCAATCGGTTTCCGGCACGTTTCGCCACGTGCACCTGCCGCTTTCGAAAACGGCCATCTCGGCGGCCGCACTTCTGGTCTTTGTGGATTGCGTCAAGGAATTGCCGGCAACGCTGCTCTTGCGTCCGCTCAATGTGGAAACCTTCGCCACCCATCTTTATGGCGAGGCGGCGCGTGGCACCTATGAGGAGGCGGCCATCGCGGCCCTTGCCATCGTTGCCATCGCCATTCTGCCGGTCGTGCTGTTGTCACGCGTCGGCAGCAACAGGTCGGCCGCCGGCTGATCGATCAGTTTTCCACCCAGCGGCGGCTTGATGCCATCAGATGCGCATGCATGGCAACCTGTGCGGCAAGCGGATCTTTCATCTCCAGTGCTGCCAGAATGGCCTCGTGCTCGCTGAGCGCGAATTGCCATGTCTCCGGGGTTTCGAAACGGCCGCGCATGTGGTCCGACATCGGGCTGTGCCTTTCATCGAACAGGCTGGCGACGATTTCATGAAGCACCGAATTGCCGACACTTTCGGCAATCACCAGATGAAACTGGCGATCCTGCTCCAGCGGTTTGCGCCCCTGCGTGATCTCGTCACGCATTGCCGTCAGAATATCCCGCAGTGTTTTCAACGTCGCTTCGGGCATCGTCGCTGTGGCCTGCACGATGACCGCGCTTTCGATGACCGCGCGGGCCTGCATCAGTTCTGTCGGGCTTTCACCAAGCGAACGACCGGCTGTCGACGGCTTGGCCGCATTGAGCACGTAGACCCCGGATCCCATGCGGATCTCGATCGTGCCGTCGATTTCCAGAGCGATCAGTGCCTCGCGCAGTGAAGGGCGCGAAACACCCAGTTGCTGCGCCAGTTCACGCTCGGCCGGCAGGCGCGAGCCGGGCGGATATTGGCCGTTGACGATCAATTGGCGCACCTGATCGGCGATCTGCTGGTAGAGGCGGCGTGCATCGGTCATCGTGGTCTGGCCAATCATCGGAAAATACGGTCTGAAATTGAATAGATGACCAAAATTGGGAAAATGCAAGCCGGCGTGGAATAATTGGCTTGACCAATATTATTTTCACGGCCTAGTTTGCCCATCGAAAGCTCGGGAGGCTTTTGCGCGAGGAGGAGATCGCGATGGGAGGAATGCCGGCAACGGCAGACACGATCGATGCGCGGCCGGTTCTGCTGAAGCTCGACAATGTCTCGAAGGAATTTCCGGGCGTGAAGGCGCTGTCCGGCGTCAGCTTCGATCTGCGCGCCGGCGAGGTGCATGCGGTCTGTGGCGAAAACGGTGCCGGCAAATCGACGCTGATGAAGATCATCAGTGGTGTCTACCAGCCGAACGAGGGGTCGATCACCTTCAAGGGCGAACCGGTGCAGTTCGCTTCGACCTTACAGTCGGAAGCCGCCGGCATTGCCATCATCCATCAGGAACTCAATCTCGTGCCGCACCTGACGGTGGCGGAAAACATCTATCTGGCGCGCGAGCCGCGCCGCGGCTGGCTGGTCGATCGAAAAAAACTGTTTGCCGATGCAAAACGGTGCCTTGATCGTCTCGGCGTCGATATCGACCCGAATGTGCAGGTTCGCACGCTGTCCGTCGCGCAGTGCCAGATGGTTGAGATCGCCAAGGCGCTGTCATTGGATGCGACCGTGCTGATCATGGACGAACCGACCTCCTCACTGACCGAGCAGGAGGCGCAGCTTCTCTTCAACGTCATCCGCGACCTGAAGCGGCAGGGCACCGGCATCATCTATATCTCGCACCGTCTCGACGAGATGGCGGAGATTGTCGACCGGGTCACGGTGCTGCGCGATGGCCGCTATATTTCCACCGACGAATTTGCCGACCTCACCCTCGACGATATTGTTGCCCGTATGGTCGGCCGCTCGCTGGAGGACAAGTTTCCCGAGCCTACGCGCGTACCGGGACAGGATGTCATCTTCTCCGTTTCCGGTTTGACACGGGCGGGTGTGTTTTCCGATGTGAATTTCGAGATCCGTCGCGGTGAAATTTTGGGCTTTGCGGGGCTGATGGGGGCGGGCCGTACGGAAGTGGCGCGTGTCATTTTTGGTGCCGATCCGCTGGATGCCGGCACGATCATGCTCGATGGTGATACGCTCAAGATTACCGATCCGCGCAGCGCCATCGAAGCCGGTATTGCCTATCTCTCCGAAGACCGCAAGGCGCAGGGGCTGGCGGTGAAAATGCCGGTGGATGCCAATCTGGTGATGGCGCGCATGCCGGCGGTGAGCAATTCGGCAGGTGTCATCGATCGCAGAAAACACCGCGAGGCGAGCCAGCGTTACGTCGATTTGCTCAATATCCGCACGCCCGGCCTCAGCCAGCCGGTGCGGCTGCTTTCGGGCGGCAACCAGCAAAAGATCATCATCGGCAAATGGCTGTTTCGCGAGCCGCGCATCATGTTTTTCGATGAGCCGACACGCGGTATCGATGTCGGCGCGAAATTCGCGATCTACCAGATCATGGATGAGCTTGCCGCAAACGGCATCGGCATCGTGCTGATCAGCTCGGAACTGCCGGAAGTGCTCGGCATGTCGGATCGCGTCGCCGTGTTTCATGGCGGCCGCATCACCGCGACGCTCACCACGCGCGACACCAATCAGGAAGAAATCATGCATTACGCATCCGGCAGTGGCCGGCGTGCGGACTAGGGAGATGCGTTTTGGCCGATATGACCACTGAAAAGCCGGCGCAGCCGCAATCTCAGCCACAGCCCCAAGCAAAGGGGCGTCGCCTCAGCGAACGCCAGAAGGACATTATCCAGAAATTTGCAGCACTCGGCAGTCTTGTCGTGCTGGCCGCGATCTTTTCGGCGACCAGCAGCGCCTTCATGACGGTCGGCAATGGCATGACGATTGCCTTGCAGGTGACGTCGATTGCGCTTCTCGGCATTGGCGCGACCTATGTCATCATCACTGGCGGCATCGATCTGTCGGTCGGTTCGGTGCTGGCGCTGGCCGGTGTCGTTGCAGCCCTTGCGGTAAAGGAGTTGAACATGCCGATCTGGATCGGCATGTTGCTCGGCATTCTGACCGGTTCGGCCTGTGGCCTGATCAACGGCCTGATCATCACGCAATTGCGGCTGCCGCCCTTCATTGCCACGCTCGGCATGATGCTGATCGCCCGTGGTGTCGCCTTGCAGATTACCGGCGCGCGCGCCGTGTCCGGTCTCGGCGAGAGCTTTGGCGAATTGGGCAACGGTTCGCTGTTTCGCATCGAAAGCATCGACGACATGGGCTTTCCGGTGGTGACCTTTCCCGGCATTCCCTATCCGGTCGTGCTGATGATTGTCATCGGCATCGGTGCTGCCTTCGTTCTGAACCGCACGGTGCTTGGACGATATATTTATGCAGTCGGTTCGAATGCCGATGCCGCACGTCTTTCCGGCGTCAACGTTTCGCGCGTGACGGTGTTTACCTATGTGGTGTCCGGGACGCTGGCGGGCCTCACCGGCTGCGTGCTGATGTCGCGCCTCGTCACCGCCCAGCCGAACGAAGGCGTGGCCTATGAACTCGATGCGATTGCCAGCGCCGTCATCGGCGGCACATCGCTGATCGGCGGCGTGGGCACGATTTCCGGCACGGTCATCGGTGCCTTCGTGATCGGCATCCTGCGCAACGGCCTCAACATGAACGGCGTCTCCGCCTTCACCCAGCAGATCATCATCGGCCTCGTCATTCTGGTCACCGTGTGGATCGACCAGTTGCGCAACCGCCGTTGAGGAAGACGGAGCGGTTTGCCGCTCTCGGAAATGCCGCACGGGAAGGAGGGAGCCTTCCCCCGCAACGGCCCCGGCAGGGCCGGAACATAAGAGGAGGATGAAACATGCGTAAACTGACGATTGCCCTGATGGCCTCTGCCATCGCCTTTGCCGGTGCCACCGGCGCGTCTGCGGCCGAAATCGCCGTCATCGTGAAGACCGTCAATTCCACCTTCTGGCAGAATGTCCAGAAGGGTGCGGATGCGGCGATTGCCACCGCCAAGGGTAAACACACCATGACTTTTCAGGGCCCGGCGGCTGAATCCGCCATCGCCGATGAGGTCAACATGGTGGAAAACGCCGTCAACCGTAAGGTCGGCGCGATCCTGCTGGCTCCGTCCGATCCGGATGCGCTCGTGCCTGCCGTGAAAAAGGCTTGGGAAGCCCGCATTCCGGTCGTCATCATCGACAGCCAACTGGCCGATGGTGCGGACAAATATTACCAGTCCTTCCTCGCCACCGATAATCGCAAGGCCGGTGAACTGGCGGCGCAGGCGATGATCGACAAGGTCGGCACGACAGGCAAGATCGCCGTCATGTCCTATGTCGCCGGTGCAGGCTCCGAAATAGGCCGTGTCGGCGGCTTTACCGATTACATCAAGGCAAATTCCAAGCTGGAAATCGTCGGTCCGTATTATTCGCAGTCGCAGATGGCGACGGCGCTCAACCAGACCACCGACGTTTTGGCCGCCAACAGCGATCTCAAGGGCATTTTCGGCGCCAATGAGCCGACCGCAATCGGCATGGGCCGCGCCATCAAGCAGGCGGGCAAGGCGGGCAAGGTTGTCGCCATCGGTTTCGACGGCAATCAGGATCTGCAGGAATTCGTCAAGGACGGCACGCTGCATGCGACCGTCGTGCAGGGGTCCTACCAGATGGGTGAAAAGGGTGTCGAAGCCCTCTTGCAGATCCTCGACAAGCAGAAGGTCGAGAAGACAATCGATACCGGCGTCGTTGTCGTCACCAAGGACAATATAGACAAGCCGGAAGCCAAGAACGTTCTTTACTGAGCCAGATTTTTGACGCGCGGGCTTGTGGTCCGCGCGTCTCATTCCACCGTGATCGGGCATGACGAGCAGGATTTGAGAAGATGAAGGTTTCCGACAGGCGCAAGCTGCGCAACCGCGATGTCTCGTTTACGTTGATGGGCCTGGGCTGCGCCCAGATGGGTAATCTTTACCGGCTGACCAGCTATGCCGAATCGCTCTCCGCCTTCGATGCCGCCTGGGAGGCGGGCATCCGTTATTTCGATACGGCACCGTTCTACGGCTACACGCGTTCGGAACGCCGCCTCGGCACGATGCTCACCGATCATGAGCGCACGAATTACCTTCTCAGCACCAAGGTCGGTCGCATCATGGTGCCGGACGAGACTGTTGGAGCGGAAGAGGATGCCTATGTGGCGCCGCTGCCTTTCCGCCCGACCTATGATTACAGCTATGATGCGATCATGCGCTCGTTCGAGGCGAGCCGTCAGCGGCTCGGCGTGTTTGCGCCGGATATTCTTTATGTCCACGATATCGGCCGCGCCACCCATGGCGACCGGCACCAGCATTACTGGGACCAACTGACCAGGGGCGGTGGTTTCAAGGCGCTGGGTGAGTTGCGGTCGAGTGGGCTGGTGAAGGCTGTCGGTCTCGGCGTCAACGAGTGGCAGGCGGTGTCCGAGGCCATGGATGAATTCGATATCGATGTTTCCATGCTCGCCGGGCGTTACACGCTGCTGGAACATGAAAGTCTCGGCCTGCTCGACCGTTGCCAGCGCGAAGGTGTCGGCATCGTTGTCGCCGGTGCCTTCAATTCCGGCCTGCTCGCCGGCAACAAGAAGTTCAATTATGCCGAGGCGCCTGCCGATATTCTCGCCCGCGTCAACGAGATAGAAGCGGCCTGCGAGGCCGAAGGTGTTTCCATGCAGGCGGCGGCGCTGGCATTCCCCATCCTGCATCCGGCCGTCGTCACCGTCGTTTCAGGCGCACGCAATGGCGAGCAGATGAAGGCCAATGTCGGCTGGTTCGAGCAGGGCATTCCGGCCTCCTTCTGGACGCGGTTGAAGGAAAAGGGCGTGATTTCCGCCGATGCGCCGATCGAGGGAGCATGACACCATGGTCATCGACGCGCACCAGCATTTCTGGCTGCTGAAGGATCGCAGTGGCGGCTGGCCTCCGCCGGATCTGGAAGCGATCTATCGCGACTTCCTGCCAACCGATTTCCTGCCGGAGATCAAAAAGGTGGGCGTGACCGGTACGGTTCTGGTGCAATCGATGCCGAGCGTCGAAGACACGCGTTTCATGCTGGGTCTGGCGCAAGAGAACGATTTCATTCTCGGTGTGGTCGGCTGGGTGGATATGAAGGCTGCCGATGCGCCGGACGTGATCGCAGACCTTGCGAAGGCGAAAAAGCTGAAGGGCCTGCGACCTATGCTGCAGGATATTGCCGACGAAAACTGGATCGACGATCCGACACTCGAACCGGCCGTCGAGGCGATGATAGCCAACCATCTGGTGTTAGATGCACTGGTTCTGGAGCCGCATTTGTCGGCGCTTCATGCCTTTGCCCGCCGCCATCCGAGCCTGCCGATCGTGATCGATCACGGTGCCAAGCCGCGCATCGCCAGCGGACATTTTACAGATTGGCGCCACGCGATGCTGCGGCTGGCGGAACTGGACAATGTGTCCTGCAAGCTTTCCGGCCTTCTGACCGAGGCGGGCGATCAGGATCCGCGGGCGCTGCGGCCATATATCGAGACCATTCTGGAACTGTTCGGCTCGGAACGCGTGATCTGGGGCAGCGATTGGCCGGTCCTGCTTCTGGCAGGCTGTTACGGCAGCTGGTTCGCGCAATGCCGCGAGATCGTGCCGAAAGCCGATCACGACGCCGTCTTTGGCGGTAATGCCCGCCGTTTCTATCGATTGTGAGGACTTTTTCGAATGCAGAGAATGGGAATGGTCATCGGCGTGCAGCCGGGCAAGGTCGAGACCTACAAGGAATTGCACGCCACTGTGTGGCCGGAAATTCTGGCACTGATTTCGAGCTGCAACATCAAGAATTACACGATTTTTCTGAAAGAGCCGGAAAACCTGCTGTTCGGTTACTGGGAATATCACGGCACGGATTTTGAGGCCGACATGGCAAAGATGGCGGCGAGCGAAAAGAACCAGGAATGGTGGTCGTTCTGCATTCCCTGCCAGAAACCGTTCGAAACCCGCAAAGAGGGTGAATGGTGGGCCATGATGGAAAACGTATTTCACCTCGATTGATAAGGATGACGAAATGACCGGGAAAATTGAAGGAAAAACCGTCGTGGTGACCGCCGCAGGCCAGGGTATCGGCCGCGCCAGCGCGCTGGCTTTTGCCGCTGCGGGTGCAACGGTCTGGGCGACGGATATCAATAATGCGGCGCTTTCAACGCTCGATGGCGAGGCCAATATCCAGACGGCGCATCTCGACGTGCTCGACGCTGCCACTGTTGCGGCATTCTTCGAAAAGATCGGCGCCGTCGATGTTCTCTTTAATTGCGCAGGCTTCGTGCATGCCGGTTCTGTTCTGGATATGCCGGACAGCGATCTCGATTTCGCCTTCGATCTCAACGTTCGCGCCATGGTGCGCACCATCAAGGCGGTACTGCCCGGCATGCTGGAGCGCGGCGACGGCACGATCATCAACATGGCCTCGATCGCTTCCAGCTCCAAGGGTGTGCCGAACCGTGCCGCCTACGGCATCACCAAGGCAGCCGTGATCGGGCTCACCAAATCCGTCGCTGCCGATTACGTGGCGCAGGGCATCCGTTGCAATGCCATTTGCCCCGGCACGGTGGAAAGCCCGTCTCTGGAAAGCCGCATGCGCGCGCAGGGCAATTACGAGGAAGCGCGCGCTGCCTTCATCGCCCGCCAGCCGATGGGTCGCCTCGGCACACCGGAAGAGATTGCCGATCTCGCCGTCTATCTTGCAGGTGCGACCTACACGACCGGACAGGCCGTCGGTATCGACGGCGGCTGGGGTATCTGATTTTCTAGCGAATGCCGACTTTGTACTGAAAGGAATGATGACATGAAGTTTCTCCGTTACGGCGCACCCGGTGCCGAAAAGCCCGCCATTCTCGATGCCGATGGCAAGATCCGCGATCTTTCCGCCCATGTTGCCGATCTTTCCGGCGCAGCCCTTGCGCCCGATGCACTGGCAAAGCTTGGTGCGATCGATGCAAAAAGCCTGCCGCTGGTGGACGGTGATCCGCGTCTCGGCCCCTGCGTTGCCGGCACCGGCAAATTCATCTGCATCGGCCTCAACTATTCCGACCACGCCGCAGAAACCGGCGCGACCGTGCCGCCGGAGCCGATCATCTTCATGAAGGCGTCTTCCGCCATCGTCGGCCCCAATGACAATGTTCTGATCCCGCGCGGCTCTGAGAAGACCGACTGGGAAGTCGAGCTCGCCGTCGTCATCGGCAAGACTGCAAAATATGTGACGGAAGCCGAAGCGCTGGATTATGTGGCCGGTTATTGCGTCACCAACGACGTGTCCGAACGCGCCTTCCAGACGGAGCGTTCCGGCCAGTGGACCAAGGGCAAATCCTGCGACACTTTTGGCCCGATGGGCCCATGGCTGGTGACCAAGGATGAAGTGCCGGACCCGCAGAACCTCGGCATGTGGCTGAAGGTGAACGGCGAACAGCAGCAGGACGGTTCGTCGAAGACCATGGTTTATGGCGTTGCCTTCCTCGTGTCCTACCTGTCGCAGTTCATGTCACTGCATCCGGGCGATGTCATCTCCACCGGCACGCCTCCAGGCGTCGGCATGGGCCTGAAGCCGCCGCGTTACCTGAAGGACGGCGATGTCGTCGAACTCGGCATCGAAGGTCTCGGCACCCAGAAACAGACTTTTGTCGCCGACCGCTGAACCAGCAAAAAACCTATCATTCTGACAGACGAGGCCGCCTCATGACCCGTATAACCAATCTCCGCGTTTTCGACCTGCGTTTCCCGACCTCTCAAAGTCTGGACGGATCGGACGCCATGAACCCGGATCCGGATTATTCGGCGGCCTATGTCATTCTCGAAACCGATCGCGAAGGCATTTCCGGCCACGGCCTGACTTTTACGATCGGTCGCGGCAACGACATTTGCTGCATGGCGATCGAAGCCATGCGGCATCTCGTCGTCGGCAAGGATCTGTCCGAAATGCGCGCCGCCCCCGGCAAATTCTGGCGGCACCTGACGGGTGACAGTCAGCTGCGCTGGATCGGGCCGGACAAGGGGGCAATGCACCTCGCGACCGGCGCCGTCGTCAATGCACTCTGGGATGCGCTCGCCAAGGAAGCGGGCATGCCGGTGTGGAAATTCGTCTCCACCATGTCACCGGAAGAGATCGCCGATATCGTCGATTACCGTTACCTCACCGATGCACTGACCCGCGACGAGGCGATCGAAATCCTGCGCAAGGCCGAGAGCGGCAAGGCGGAACGGATTGAGACGCTGGAGAAGGAAGGCTATGCCTGCTACACGACCTCGGCCGGCTGGTTGGGTTACCCGGATGACAAGCTGCGTCGTCTCGCGCAAGAAGCGGTCGATGCCGGTTTTAATCATGTGAAGATGAAGGTGGGGCGTGATCTCGAAGACGATATCCGCCGCCTGACCATTTGCAGGGAGGTGATCGGTCCGGATCGTTACATGATGATCGATGCCAATCAGGTCTGGGATGTCGATCAAGCCATCGACTGGGTCAACGCGCTGGCCTTCGCAAAGCCCTTCTTCATCGAGGAGCCGACCAGCCCGGATGATGTGGCGGGTCACAAGAAGATCCGCGAGGCGATCGCGCCGGTGAAGGTGGCGACCGGCGAAATGTGCCAGAACCGCATCATGTTCAAGCAGTTCATCGCCGAAGGTGCGATCGATATCGTGCAGATCGATGCCTGCCGCATGGGTGGGTTGAACGAGGTTCTGGCCGTGCTGCTGATCGCCGCCAAATTCGGCAAGGCGGTATGGCCACATGCCGGTGGCGTCGGCCTGTGCGAATACGTGCAGCACCTGTCGATGATCGATTATATCGCTGTATCGGGCACCAAGGAGGGCAGGGTGATCGAATATGTCGACCATCTGCACGAACATTTCGTCGATCCCTGCGTGATCAAGGACGCCGCCTACATGCCGCCATCGACGCCCGGTTTTTCGATCGAGATGAAACCGCAATCGATTGCCGATTACACATTCGGCCGTCCGAAGGCTGCTTGAGGATTTTGGGATGACGAACGATATTCTGGCTCTGAAACTTTCGGCTGAAACCATACTGCCAAAAGATGCCGACAAAGCGATTCTGATCGGCCGTGTCTGGTCAAAAACTGCCGGCGGCCCGTTGCCGGTTCTGTATCGCGACGGCCAGTTGCACGATATTTCGGCCATTGCCTCGACCTCCAGCGCGCTGCTGGAAATCGACGGTATCGCCGCGCGTCTGGTGAACGAAAGCGGTCCGGTGATCGGCGCGCTCGAAAACTTTCTCGATGGCAGTCTTGGCGCGCTTCTGGCGCCGGTGGACCTGCAGGCGGTGAAGGCGGCGGGTGTCACCTTTGCCGGTTCGATGCTGGAACGGGTGATCGAGGAATTTACGCGCGGCAATCCGGCCGAAGCCGCCAATGTTCGCGAGCGCCTTGCGCCGGTTCTGGGCGAAAAGCTCACCGGTCTTGTGCCGGGGTCGGAGAAGGCTGCCGAGGTGAAGGCACTGCTGACCGAGATGAAACTATGGTCGCAATATCTTGAAGTGGGCATCGGCCCGGATGCGGAGATTTTTACCAAGGCGCAGCCGATGTCGTCCGTCGGTTCTGGTGCTCTCGCCGGTCTGCATCCGAAATCGGAATGGAACAACCCGGAGCCTGAGGTGGTGCTGGCCATCCGTTCCGATGGCACGATCGTCGGCGCGACACTCGGCAATGACGTCAACCTGCGTGATATCGAGGGACGCTCCGCACTGTTGCTCGGCAAGGCCAAGGACAACAACGCCTCTTGCTCGATCGGCCCGTTCATCCGCCTGTTCGATGAGACATTTACGCTCGATACGGTGCGCAATCTCGAAGTCTCGCTGAAAGTGACCGGCGAGGATGGTTTTGTCATGGACGGCGTCAGCCGCATGAACGCCATCAGCCGTGATCCCGCCGACCTAGCGGGCCAGTTGCTCAATCCCAACCATCAATATCCCGATGGCGCGGTGATTTTCCTCGGCACGATGTTCGCGCCGGTCAAGGATCGCCGAGGTCCCGGCCAGGGTTTTACCCACGAAGTGGGCGACCGGGTGGAAATCAGCGCGCCGGAACTCGGCCGTCTGGTCAATCGCATGGCCCGTTGCGCCGATTGCCCGCCCTGGACATTTGGCGTCGGCGCGCTGATGCGCAATCTGGCAGCGCGGGGGCTTTTGTAGGTCGCAATTGCCATTGGTGGTCGCAAGATCTACATTGATCTTGCGGCTCATCTACATGGAGGTGGCTTTGCCTATTAATGTCAACAACAGCGAAGCTGATGCATTGACGCGCGAATTTGCGAAAATGGCGGATGTCAGCATCACCGACGCCATCGTGATCGCGATGACGGAGGCGATCGAACGGCGCCGCAAAGCCGAGACGCCAATTGAAACAGCTGAGCGGCTGAGAGAAAAATTCGGTATCACGCTTTCCGAGCAAGCTACGAAACCTTTGCCGAAATCCGTTTTCGACGGCATGTGGGATGAAGGCTGATGTATGTGGATGCCTGCGCGATCATTGCCTTGGCATCCAATGAGCAGGAGGCTCAGCGTATTTCGGAAGCGTTGATCGCGGCAAAGGCGCCGATCACTTCGGCGGTCGCTGTACTTGAAGCCGCCTTGGCCTTGGCGCGGCCAGACAAATTCAATCAACCCGTTTCACAGATAGAGCCGTTCCTGATGGCTTTTCTCAAAGAGCGGGGGATTGATCTACGTGATCTGCCGCCGGCGAAAACGGCAACGAGTCTGGTGCTTATGGCTGCTGATAAGTTCGGGCGCGGCGCGAACCGGCTAAACCTTGGCGATTGCCTGCATTATGCCTGTGCCAAATACTATGAGGTGCCGATACTCGCCACACATGACGAGTTTCGGCAGACAGATCTGGAAACAGTGCCTTGACGTCTGGCGGAGGGCCGCCACAAAGCGACGGCCCATCGGCAATCACATCACCGCGCCGATCTGCCATGGCACGAATTCGTGGCGGCCATACCCCAGCAGTTCCGATTTTGACTTCTTGCCGGAGGCGACGTCGAGGATGACCTCGAAAATCTCGCGGCCCTTGTCTTCGAGGCTCACACCGTCGATGACATCACCGCAATTGATGTCCATGTCCTCGGTCATGCGGGCGTAAAGCTCGTTATTGGTGGCGAGCTTGATCGATGGTACCGGCTTGCCACCGTAAGCGGAGCCGCGACCGGTGGTGAAACAGAGGATGTTGGCGCCGCCGGCGACCTGGCCGGTGGCCGCCACCGGGTCGTAACCGGGCGTGTCCATATAGACAAACCCCTTGCGGTCGATGCGTTCGGCGTAGCGGTAGACTCCGCGCAGAGTGGAATTGCCGCCCTTGGCAACGGCGCCGAGCGATTTTTCCAGAATGGTGGTGAGGCCGCCTGCCTTGTTGCCGGGCGAGGGGTTGTTGTTCATCTCGCCGCCATTACGGGTCGTGTATTCGTCCCACCATGCGATGAGATCGACGATCTTCTGGCCGACCTCGACGCTTTCAGCGCGGCGGGTCAGCAGGTGTTCGGCGCCGTAGATTTCAGGCGTTTCCGAAAGGATTGCCGTGCCGCCCTGGCGTACTAGCATGTCGGCGGCAACACCGAGCGCCGGGTTGGCAGTGAGACCGGAGTAGCCGTCGGAGCCGCCGCATTGCAGCGCGAGCGAGAGTTCCGATGCAGAAATCGGTTCGCGGCGCGAGCGGGCGACGAAGGGTAGCATTTCCTTGATCTTTGCCACACCCGCCTCGACTGCCTTGCGCGTGCCGCCTGTTTCCTGAATGGTCAGCGACTGAAAGTGTTCGCCCTCGGCAATCTGGTAGGTTTCCTTCATGCGCGGGATCTGAAACACCTCGCAGCCGAGGCCGACCAGTAGCGTCGCTGCAAAATTCGGATGGCTGGCGTAACCCCATTGGGTGCGCGACAGCACGTCGAAGGCTTCGCCCTTGTTGGCCATGCCGCAGCCCTGGCTGTGGGGCAGGGCGACGATACCGTCGATATCCGGGTAATCGTCCAGAATGCCGGAGCGGTTGATTTCTTCGGCGATGTAGTCCACCGCCGTGGCGGAACAGTTTACCGACGACAGGATGCCGATGAAATTGCGGGTGCCGGCGCGGCCATCTGCGCGGCGAAAACCCTGGAAAAAGGCTGGTGTTTCACCGGGCAGAAGCACTTCCTTCGGTTTCGCTTCGGCGGCGAAAGCGTAATCACGCTCAAAATCCTCGCCCATGGTAACGTTCTTTTCGTGCACCCATTCGCCGGGATTGATGTCGGTGGAGGCGAACCCGATGATCTGGCCGAATTTGCGGATCGGTTCGCCCTTGGTGATGGGGCGGGTCGATACCTTGTGGCTGCGTGGCACGCGCGCAACGGCCACGACATCGCCCTCGATCGGCGTGCCTGTGGGCAGATCGGCGGTAGCCACCACCACATTGTCCTGCGGGTTGAGGCGCAGCGTCTTTTTCACTGTCATGTCAGATCTCCAATATCGCCTTGATCACGCCGGCTTCCGGCTTCGACCAATCGGCGAAAAGCGAAACGCCATCTTCCAGGCGTCCGGTATGGGTGTTGAGCGCGCGGGTCGGCACCTTGCCGGCCTCGATCTGCCGAACCACTTCGGCAAAATCGTCAGGCTGGGCGTTGCGGCTGGCAATCAATGTCGCCTCGCGCTTGTGAAATTCCGGGTCGGAAAAGGTGATGTCCTGCCGCACGACCGACAAAAGCACGTAACGCGCGCCATGGCTAAGAAAACCAAAGCCGCGCTGCATCGGGACGGCATTGCCTGTGGCATCGATAACAACGTCAAACCAATCGCCGCCGGTCTGGCGTTCGGCTTCCGCCTCGGCATTTTCATCGGCAAAGATCGTAGCATCCGCGCCAAGCTGATCGACGGCGAATTTCAGCCGGTCCTCGCGCGTGTCCATGACGGTCACATGCGCGCCGCGCGCCTTGGCAAAAATGATCGCCGACATGCCGATCGGCCCCGAACCGGTCACGAGCACACGATCTTCAGAGGTGATCATGCCGCGTTTGACGCCGTGGGCGCCGATCGCCAGAAACTCGATCATCGCCGCATCGGCGAGCGGAATATTGCCGGTCGGGACAACATTCTGTTCCGGCACGCAGAGATATTCCGCCATGCCGCCGTCCTTGTGCACGCCCAGAACCTGAATATTGCAGCAGGCATTGGACAGCCCCTTGCGGCAGGCCTTGCAGGTGCCGCAGGAAAGGTAAGGCACGATATAGACCGGATCGCCTGTCTTCAGCCTGCTATCCGCCGGTGCCTCTTCGACCGTTCCCGACAATTCATGGCCCATGACCCGAGGATAGTCGAGAAAGGGATGTTTGCCGGCAAAGATGTGAAAATCCGTGCCGCAAATGCCGATGTGGCGGATGCGGACCTTGACCTCGTTTTCTCCACGCACCGGTTCCGGGCGCGAGACGACGGAGAGGTGGCCGGGTTCATCGCAGACGAGTGCCTTCATGCGGATTTCCTGTCGGTGGCGTGGACGATGGCTTCAAGGGTCGGAGCGGGCGTGCCCGCCCAGTCGAGAAAGGCTTTGATGCGTCGCTCGATCTTCAGGGCGTGATTGCCGGCGATATCGGCGATGCGGTGTTCGAGATAGGGATTGAGGAAACGGCCCATCGTTGTTTCGACATAGGCTTTTGCTTCTTCACCCATGCCGTGGGCCGCAAAGCCGGGAACGACTTCATCACGATAGACGGCATCCAGCCGCTGGCGGATGGCCGGGTCGGCAAGGATTTCCTTCACCGTTTCGCCTTTCGGCCGGCCTTCCTTCAGCCAGATATCGGCAAGCGTGGTATGGCCGAGATTGAGGATGTGCAGTTTCAGTCGCTCGAACGGTTCAAGCTTGTCGGTGAGCACGATCGATGGATGTGTGCAGGGCATGATGAGGCCCGGCGCGCGTTCGACGGCCCAGAGCGCATATGGTTCCGCAACCGCGCCAACCGTCTCGATCGGTTCGGAAACGATACGGTCCACCAATGTGTTGGCGAAGATGACCTTTTCTTCCAGCCATGTCAGGAAAGCGGCATCCGCTCCGCTCTTCTGGGCAAGGTCGCGGATGATGCCTTTCAGCAGCGGGCCGTTGCCGTTGATGAGTTCGCAAGGGAGAACCGTGAGCGGCTTTGCGGTTCTCTGGAAACGGGCGAAAAGAAGCTGGGCAAGCTTGCCGGGGAAGGACGGGCGTGGCGACAGAATGTCCAGGTCGGCGCCGTTGGCTTCGGAAGAAATGTCATAGCCGGAATCACCGGTATTGGAGAGCACGTATTCTGCCTGCTCGCAGAACAGATCGACGACTTCCGTCCAGTTGCCGGCAACCGACAGGCCGCGCTCGACGCTTTTCACCGCAACGGTGCGCTCGATGGGTTGGCCGTCTTCCAGGCCCCGGATGATGACTGGAAAACCGGCTGGATCGGCAAAGGCGGCCAGCCGCCCGGCGCGCTCGGCCGATCCCGATGTCTGCACGATGATGACCGGCAGAACATTCTGCCCTTCCTGCCTTGCCTCATGCAGGAAAAAATCCGCATGCGCCTGGAGAAAACGGCTGGTGCCGAACTGTAAAATGATGCCGGTCATGGATGCTCCGCCCTGGTCTGATAACTGTTTGAAATAATGACCGGTTGAGGTTTGGCAGGCAGCAGGCAGCACAATCCGCGTGGCATGTCTTCCTCTCCCGTAACATGCGTCAAAACTGTTCTTTTGGGATAAAAGACAATCGCCTTGCAGGCAATTTGTTTTTTATATAAAAAGAGCAGCCATAAAAAACAGCTTCTGCCAAATGTCGTTTCAAGGCGCTCTCCCGGTCATGAAAACAAACGCTCTTTTCAAGCGCAGCTACAATCAGGCCCTCGATATGCTGGCCGGAGCGGGGGAGGGTGCGCCTCTGCCATCGGAACCGGCCATGGCGGCCACACTCGGTATCAGCCGCACCACGGTGCGTGCCGTGCTTTCGGCGCTGGCCATGCGGCAGATCATCACCATCGACGGGCGGGCCAAGAGCCAATTGCGCCTGCCGAAACGCAGCGATTATCTCGCCGATGCCGATCTGGAGCCGCTGGCCGATATGGTGGAGCGAAAATTCATGGCCTGGCTGGTGGGGCCGGATTGCAGCCCCGGCCATGTGATCAACGGGCTTGATCTCGCCCGCCAGTTCGGGGTGTCGACCTCGGCCATCCGCGATTGCCTCAACAAGTTCAGCCATTTCGGCCTGCTGGAACGGCAGAGCAACGGGCGCTGGCGCACGCTCGGGCTAACTGTCGATTTTGTCGCCGAGCTTTTCGACATGCGCGAGCTGATCGAATTTCGCGCCGTCGATCGTTTTGTGGCGCTGCCGAAAGACGATCCGCTTTGGGCCGAGTTATCATTGCTGGAAGAGGAACATCAGGCGTTTCTCGCCGATTTCGATCGGCGTAACCGCGAATTTTCCGATCTCGACCACCGTTTCCACAAGCTTGTCGATAGCGCCGTCCCCAACCGGTTTCTCGGCAATATCCAGGGCGTGATGTCGGTCATTTTCCACTATCACTATCAGTGGAACAAGAAGGACGAGGTGGACCGCAATCATCGGGCTTTGGCCGAGCATCTCGCCTATATCGACGGGCTGAAGAGCGGCGATCCTGCCAGGGCGCGGGAAAGCTGCCGGGTGCATCTGCATACCGCCCGCTCCACCATGCTGTCCTCCATCAATGTCGGTTGATGGCGCTCATCATCGCTTGACATGTAATGATATTACATAACATACATTATTCGCATTGACGGCAAGCACTTCGGCCGCTTATGTCAGCGTCGACGGTTTCCAGAGCGTGAAAGCAATGGAATTAATAGGGAATACGGTGCGGACCTGATGAGGACCAATGCCGTGGCTGCCCCCGCAACTGTAAGCGGATCACCGTTCATCCTCGAGATGCCCTTCGGGTATCTGGCCACTGTGTCCTCACCGGCATGGGAAGGCCGATGAACAGCATGTTCGTGAGCCAGGAGACCTGCCGTCAAGCAGAGAGCTATCGTTACGGGCGGGGATGCCCGGAAGAGGATCACGTTATGACATTTATCCGCGCTTTTGCGCACTCCATGGTCTTTATCCCTTGTCCGTCGATATCGGCTGTCTTTTGGCGACAGACGCGCTGATGCGTCCCGCTGTTTTCCATTGATTGTGCCCTTCTAGGAGAGACCATGTTCCACCTCACGCGCCTTTCGGCTTGCGCGGGCCTGTTGGCATCCGCGATTTTCAGCCTTCCCTTGCCCACCGCAGCCGTCGCTGCCGAAACCCAATATCCGCTGACGATCAAGAATTGCGGCCTTGATCTGACTTTCAAGCGGGCCCCGTCGCGCACCGTGTCCGTCGGCCAGAGCGTCACCGAAGTGCTTTATCTGCTCGGCCTTTCGGACAAGGTTGTCGGCACCGCGCTCTGGGTCAGCCCGGTTCTGAAAGGGTTTGAGGAAACCAATGCCAGGGTCGAACGCCTTGCCGACAACGACCCGAGTTTCGAAGCGGTGATCGGCAAGAAGCCGGATCTGGTGACGACACAGTTCCAGTGGCAGATCGGCCCGGAAGGCGTGGTTGGAACACCGGCCCAGTTCGCCGAGCTTGGCGTACCTGTCTATACTTCGCCGGCCGATTGCGTCGGCAAGGACAATTCCGGCGGTGGCGATGGCGTGCGCACTGGCGTCTTTTCGATGGAACTGATCTATCAGGAAATCCGCGATCTGGCTGCAATCTACAATGTTCAGGATCGCGGCGAGGAAGTCGTTGCCGACCTGAAGACGCGAGAAGAAGCGGCGCGAAAGAAGATCGCATCCGCCGAAGGCAAGCTATCTGCCGTCTTCTGGTTCTCGAGCGCGGAAATGGATATCGATCCTTATGTTGCCGGCCGTCACGGTGCGCCGGGTTACATCATGTCCGCGCTCGGCATCAAGAATGTCATCGAAAGCGACGAGGAGTGGCCGACGGTTGGTTGGGAAACCATTGCCAAGGCCAACCCGACCATGATCATCGCCGGCAAGATGGATCGTCGGCGCTTCCAGGCGGATGATGTCGCCGTCAAGCACAAGTTCCTCAAGGAAGATCCGGTCGCCAGCCTGATGCCGGCCGTCAAGGAAGGTCACGTCTTCGACATGGATGCACAGGCCATGAACCCGACCATCCGCACGATCGAAGGACTGGAAGTTCTGGCAGATGCCATCGCCGCTGCCGGTCTGGCGAAATAAAGCGGTTATCGTGAAACGCATTCCATCAAAAATCGGAGGGACGGGTGCCGCAATCACGGCGCTTGTTCTCCTCATCGTCGCGCTGATTGCCGGCGCGGCGATCGGCGAAACTGCCATTCCTTTCGATGTGGTCGCAAAAACCATTGCCAACCGGTTGTTCAATGCCGGCTTTCCGCTGGAACCACTGGATGAGGGTATTGTCTGGAGTTATCGCCTCAGCCGTGCCGTTGTCGCGGCCTGCTGTGGTGCATCGCTGGCCCTGGCGGGTGCGGTTCTGCAATCATTGCTGCGCAATCCGCTGGCCGATCCTTATATTCTGGGCATTTCAGCCGGTGCTTCCACCGGTGCGGTTGCGGTCGCACTTCTCGGTCTGGGTGCCGGTCTCTTGACCATGCCGATGGGCGCATTGGCGGGTGCGCTCGCTGCCTTCGTTCTCGTCAGCTTGCTGGCCATGCGGGCCGGCAGCGGCAGCAATGCCATCATTCTTGCGGGCGTTGCCGGCTCTCAGATGTTCAATGCCATCACCTCCTTCATCGTCACAAAATCGGCGACGGCGGAACAGGCGCGCGGCATCATGTTCTGGCTGCTCGGCAACCTTTCCGGCGTGCGCTGGCCGGATGTCGGTCTGGCACTGCCGGTCACCATTGTCGGTCTGCTTGTCTGCCTCTGGCATGTGCGCGCGCTCGATGCCTTTGCCTTCGGCAATCAGGCGGCGGCCTCGCTCGGCATTCGCGTGCGCCGGGTTCAGATCATCCTGATCTGCACGGCGGCGGCCATGACGGCGGCCATGGTGTCGCTGGTCGGCTCCATCGGATTTGTCGGCCTTGTCATTCCCCATGCGGCACGCCTGATCGTCGGTGTCCGGCACGGACGCCTGCTGCCGGTGACGGCGCTGGTCGGCGCCGTGTTCATGATCATTGCCGATATCCTGTCACGCACCATCATCGCCGGTCAGGTTCTACCGATCGGCGTCATTACCGCCCTGTTCGGAGCACCCGCCTTTGCCTTCATTCTCGGGCAGAAGAGGGCGCGGCCATGAAGCTTTCCGCTCAAAACCTCTGCTGGTCGGCCGGCAGTCTGGATATCGTCCGGGATGTCTCCTTCGATGTCGCACCGGGCGAATTTCTCGGCATTATCGGCCCGAACGGCTCGGGCAAAAGCACGCTTCTTTCCATGCTGGCGGGCATTCGCAAGCCGCTTTCCGGGCAGGTGTTGATGGGTGGTCAGCCCATCCGCTCCATCGGCAGCCGCGAGGTTGCGCGAAAACTGGCTTTCGTGGAGCAACAGGCGGAAACGGCGGAGCGCATCACCGCCCGTCAGGCTGTCGAGCTCGGGCGCACGCCTTATCTCGGGCCCCTGTCCGGCTGGTCGGTGGAGGACGATGCGATCGTTGATGGCGCGCTCGAAAATGTCGATATGGTCGACAAGGCCGAGCGTCATTGGCACCATCTTTCCGGCGGCGAAAGGCAGCGGCTGCATATCGGCCGGGCGCTGGCGCAGCAGCCGCAGGTGCTCCTGCTCGATGAACCCACCAACCACCTCGATATCGGCCACCAGATCGACCTGCTCGATCTGGTCCGCCGGCAGGACCTGACGGTCGTTGCGGCGCTGCACGATCTCAACCACGCGGCCATGTTCTGCGATCGTATCGCGATCATGGACCATGGCCGGCTTTCGGCCATCGGTGCGCCAGAGCAAGTGCTGACGTCTGACATGATCAGCTCGGTATTCGGCGTGGATGCAATTGTTGCGCCTGACGAGGATGGCGTCTGCCATGTCCGATTCCGGCCAAACGGTCGCAAGCGCGTTATTTCCAGAAAGGACGATTTGACATGATGAAAACCTTTTCCGCCCTTCTTGCATCGCTTGTCCTGTTCGCATTCGCCGGCAGTGCCTTGGCCGAGACATTCGAGGTCAAGATGCTGAACCGCGGTGAAAAGGGACCGATGGTATTCGAGCCGGATTATCTGGAAATCCAGCCCGGCGACAAGGTTGTGTTCGTTCCCACCCACAAGAGCCACAATGCCGCGACCATTGACGAGATGATCCCGGAGGGTGCTGAAGGGTTCAAAAGCAAGATCAACGAGCAGTTCGAAACCACGTTTGATCAGGTCGGTTTCTACGGCATCAAATGCTCGCCGCATATCGGCATGGGCATGGTGATGATGATCAAGGTGGGGGAAGCGACCGTGCCGGAGACTTACGCATCCATCAAGCTCCCACCCCGCGCACAGACGCGCATGGATGCGTTGATTGCGCAGGCTGGGCAGGGCAGCGCTCAGTAAATCCGGCGGCTTTTTCAATGGCATGGTTGCCGGTCGCAAAGGTTGCGTTCAGCAATTCGTTGACGCAGGATGTTTCCGTCTGTCGCGATAAGGGAGAGATTGCATGACGGAAAGCCACGATCACCACCATGATCATCAGCACGATCCTCACCACGGGGAGGACCGCTGGAAACACAATGGTGTCCGCGTCATCAAGGGCGACCAGCTGGACGACAACACCGCGCAGACTCCCGGCATGTACCGGCAGGCGGCGATCAACCACGCCCGTGTCGGTGCGCAAAAAATCTGGGCCGGAACGGTGGCGATCGAGCCCAACGCCAAGACCGGCGTGCATCATCACGGCGCGCTGGAAAGTGTGATTTTTGTGGTGCGCGGCAAGGCCCGCATGCGCTGGGGCGACCGGCTGGAATATGTGGCGGAGGCCGGACCCGGCGATTTCATTTTCGTGCCGCCCTATGTGCCGCATCAGGAAATCAATGCCGACCCGGACAATGTGCTGGAATGCGTTCTGGTGCGCTCCGACAATGAAGCTGTCGTCGTCAACATCACCGATATCGAGCCGGTGGAACAGCCCGAACAAGTCTATTGGGTTGACTCGATACACAAACATCCCGGCGAGCCGGGTTGATTTTTTTGATGGATGACCAAGGTGGCTGATGCCGCGGCCTTGGTCATCGCGTTTCAGAAGGTTAGATGAACCTTCATCGATTTCGTGCGGTCGCTGGCCAGATCGAAGGCTTCCACCGCCCTTTCCATCGGGATCCGTGCGCTCAGCAGGGCGCGCACATCAATACGTCGATCCGAGATCAGTTTTGCCGCCAGCGCGAATTCTGCATCGAAGCGGAATGTGCCGCGCACGACCAGTTCCTTGGTGACGATGGCGCTGATCGGCAGCGTCACGTCATTTCCCATGCCGACTGCAACAATCGTGCCGCGCGGTCGCACGACCTTCAAAAGGCCGGCAAGCACGGTGCCATTGCCCGAGCATTCGAAAGCCACGTGGATCTGGCCCTTGCCTTCCGCATAAGGCGCTAGCGCCCCCGGCTGGGTTGCCACATTGAGAACCGTATCGGCACCGACCGTTCTGGCGATCGCAAGCGCCGAGTCGGAGACGTCGGTGGCAATGATTTCGGCGGCGCCCGCAAAACGGGCTGCAAGGATCGTCAGGCAACCGATCGTGCCGGTGCCGGTGACGAGAACACGTTTGCCGACCAGTGATCCGGCCTGCTCGACGGCATGCAGGCAAACGGCAAGCGGTTCGCAGCACGCCGCTTCCTCGAAAGGCGTGTCGGCTGCAACGGGGATGGCCTGTTCGGCCTCGACGACGATTTCTTCGCGAAACAGGCCCTGCACATGCGGAAAACGCATGGCGGAACCGTTGAAACGCATCTCCATGGCGTGTTGCCGCTGGCCTTCGCGCATGAACTCGCAATCACCCTGCGGTCGGCTGGGATTGATGGCAACGCGCTGACCAACGGTCACATTGGTGACGCCTTCGCCGATGGCAGCGATTTCCCCAGAGGCTTCGTGGCCAAGAATCATCGGTTCGCGCACACGCACCGTGCCAAAACCGGCATGGTGGTAATAATGAAGGTCCGAACCGCAGATGCCGCCCGCTTTCAGGCGGATGCGGACTTCGCCGGGACCGGGTGCGCCGACATCACGCTCCTCGATACGCAGGTCGTGTTCCTTGTGAATGACGACGGCTTTCATGCGCCACCACATGAAAAGCGGCGGGACACGCCCGCCGCACAACTGTTTCTCATACAATCCTCCCTCAGGCTCGACCGGAAAGCCGGACGATAACAATGCAAACGTCGGCCAGCCTCCTCGCCGGCCAACGTTGTCATGCTACGCCGTTATCCTACCATTCCGCAACACTGCCATCTTCGTGGCGCCAGATCGGATTGCGCCAACGATGGCCTTCCTTGGCGCGTTCGATCACATATTGCTCGTCCACCTCAATGCCGAGGCCGGGTCCCTGCGGGATCGAGACAAAACCATCGGCATAATGGAACACCTCCTTGTTGGAGATGTAATCGAGAATGTCGTTGCCCTTGTTGTAGTGGATACCGAGGCTCTGTTCCTGAATGAAGGCATTGTGGCTGACGGCATCGACCTGCAGGCAGGCAGCCAAGGCGATAGGTCCGAGCGGGCAATGGGGGGCGAGCGCCACATCATAGGCTTCCGCCATGGCCGCGATCTTGCGGCATTCGGTAATGCCGCCGGCATGGGAAAGGTCGGGCTGGATGATGTCGACATAACCATCCGACAGGACCTGCTTGAAATCCCAGCGGGAGAAGAGGCGTTCGCCCAATGCAATCGGTGTCGAGCAATGATTGGCGATTTCCTTTAGTGCCTCGCGGTTTTCCGAAAGCACCGGCTCCTCGATGAACATCAGCTTGTAGGGTTCGAGTTCCTTGGCGAGCACCTTGGCCATCGGCCTGTGCACGCGGCCATGGAAGTCGACACCGATGCCGATATGCGGGCCGACCGCCTCGCGGATGATGGCAATGGTCTCGACCGCTTTCTCGACCTTTTCATTGGTGTCGACGATCTGCATTTCCTCGCAGCCGTTGAGTTTGATCGCCTTGAAGCCACGGGCGACCACATCCTTGGCATTGTTCGCAACGTCCGACGGGCGGTCGCCACCGATCCATGAATAGACTTTTATTCGGTCGCGCACCTGGCCACCGAGCAGCGAATGGACCGGCTGGCCAAGCGCCTTGCCCTTGATGTCCCACAGTGCCTGATCGATGCCGGCGATTGCCGACATGTGAACCGCGCCGCCGCGATAAAAACCGCCGCGATACATGACCTGCCAGTGGTCCTCGATCAGGAACGGGTCCTTGCCGATCAGATAGTCTTCCAGTTCGTGCACGGCGGCCTGAACTGTCAGCGCGCGGCCTTCGACGACCGGTTCGCCCCAGCCGAAAATGCCCTCATCGGTTTCGATCTTCAGGAAAAGCCAGCGCGGCGGAACGATATAGGTGGTGAGCTTGGTGATTTTCATGCGTCTATACCCGTTGCCCGGCGAAAGCCGGAATTGCTGCACGCGTCAGCGGTCATGGTCTGCAATGCGGGCACGCAGAACCGTTCGCGCCGGATCACGAGGGATTGGCGCGCAACCTGCAACGCGACAGGATTTCGATATCGTCGTTTATCGCGGCATCCTCCGATGCCTGCGGAGCCGAAGCTAAATAAATCATACTTATTGTCAAACGATCTTTTGCCGCAGTGGCGTGTCGCGGTGTTTGCGGGCGAAAAAAATCCGCGCCCCTTGCAGGACGCGGATGCAGGTCTCGATTACGACAGCAGAATTAAAGTTTGTAGGCCGTCTTTGCGAGATTATAGGCCAGTTCCCAGGCCAGTTCGTGGGCATCGTCGATTTCCAGACGATGCTCGGCCACCAGCCTTGCAAGGAAACCGCAATCGATGCGGCGCGCGACGTCGTGGCGGGCAGGGATGGAGAGGAAGGCGCGGGTGTCGTCGTTGAAGCCGACCGTGTTGTAGAAACCGGCCGTTTCCGTCACCTGCTCGCGGTAACGGCGGATGCCTTCCGGGCTGTCATGGAACCACCATGCCGGGCCGAGGCGCAGAGCCGGATAATGGCCGGCGAGCGGCGCCAGTTCGCGGGCGTAACTGGTTTCATCCAGCGTGAACAGGATGACGGTAAGGCGCGGATCATTACCGAACCGGTCGAGCAGTGGCTTGAGGTTGTTGACATAATCGGTCGCCTTCGGAATGTCGGCGCCCTTGTCCTTGCCGTAACGGGCAAAGATTTGCTGGTTATGATCGCGGAATGCGCCGGGATGGATCTGCATGACCAGCCCATCGGCCACGCTCATCTTGGCCATTTCCGTCAGCATCTGGCCACGAAAAGTCTCGGCATCGGCTGGTGAAACCGCGCCGCTGATCACGCGCTGGTAAAGTGCCGCCGCGTCTTCATCGGACAGGTTTTCGGTGCGGGCGGTGGCGTGACCGTGGTCGGTCGAGGTGGCCCCGGCCACGTCCTTGAAATACTGGCGGCGGTTCTGCAGCGCTGCGAGGTATCCGGCAAAACTCGAGACGTCGCTGCCGGTGATGCGACCAAGCTCTGCAACGTTTCCGGCAAAGTTCGGATATTCCGGATCGACTACGGCATCCGGGCGGAAGGCCGAGACCACACGGCCCTTCCAGCCACTTTCCGACAGTTTTCGATGATGGCGCAGGTCATCCAGCGCACTTTCGGTGGTGGCGATCACCTCGATGTTGAAACGCTCGAAGAGCGCGCGCGGCAGGAATTCCGGGCGCTGCAGGGCTTCGGAAATGTGGTCGTAATAACGGTCGGCGCTTTCTGCAGTCAGGCGTTCCTTGATGCCAAAAACTTCCGTGAAGGCATGCGCCAGCCAGAGCCAGGACGGTGTGCCACGAAACAGATGGAAATTCTCGGCAAAGATCCGCCAGATCTTGCGCTTGTCGGTTTCGACCTCGGTGCCGTCAATGGTCGGAATGCCAAGGCTTTCGAGCCGGATGCCCTGGCTGTAGAGCATGCGGTGAACATAATGGTCCGGAACGATGAAGAGGCTGGACGGGTCACCGAACGGCGCATTGTCGGCGAACCAGGACGGTTCGGTATGGCCATGCGGGCTGATGATCGGCAGATCGGCGACCTTGGCGTAGAGGCTGCGGGCGATCTCCTTGGTCGCCGGCGCATCGGGAAAAAGCCGATCCGGATGGAGTGAAAACTGTTTGGTCATTCGATACCCTTTCTAGACATGCCCGCCTCCCATGGCTGCGCATACCGTGATGCTGTCCTCGGTGAGCGACCTGCCACTGCGTGACAGGAAATCATTCACCGGCAAGGCTCAGTTGACATCATGCTCCGTGCGAGCCTTCGAGGCGCGGAGCACGAGTTTTCCGAAGCGATCCCGTTTGTCGGATCGCGGCGTCAGTTAGAGGCCAAGTGGCGTGCTGGCGCAACCTGATCCTGCAGGGCTGCGACAGCTTGCCCATAGGCCATCATGAACGGACCGACACCCTTCGCGTCGTCCGCCACGACCTCCTCGACGAGATAATAGGCGGGCGAGCCGTCACGATACCGACCATTGAAGGGGCCGAGACCCGCAACCTGACAAATGCCGGTGAGACGTGTTTCTCCGGCTTCTGTCACAAGCCGAGTACCGACCAGCGCCTCGACTGCCTTTTGACCGGCCGCGGTAAGTGCCTGCTCCTCCGATGGTGCAAGATGAAGACCTTCGGGGCGCAGCAGTGCATAAGCGAACATGGCCGAGGCAGATGTTTCTTCGTAATTGCCTTCGAGGTCCGGGGCATCGAGAACTTGCGGCCAGAGGCCGGATGCTTGCTGTCGCTGGGCAATCGCCTTCAAGATAAGGGCAGTCTGGTTTCTGAGCGCCGCAGTGGCATGGTCGTCCGGCAGAACCGCGAAAATGTCGACCAGCGCCATCGCCTGCCAGCCCATGGCGCGAGCCCAGACAGCCGGGGATTTGCCGGTGACGGGATCGGCCCATTTTTCCACGCGGCTGTCGTCATAACCATGCACATGCATGCCGCCGCCGATGGCGGTCAGGGCAAGGGCTGTTGCCAGTTGCTGCAGGGCATCGCTGATCCGCGACGTTTCTCCGGTCGCCAGCGCATATTCCACCTGGAAGGGCAGACCCATGTAGAGGCCGTCCAGCCAGACCTGCGAGTGATAGCGTTTCTTGTGCCAGTAATTGCCGGCGGGAATGCGAGGATGGGCGTCCAGCTGGTCGATCAGGCGTTTTGCGGCAGTCATGTAGCGCGGGTCGCCGGTCTCCCGGCCGAGAAACAGCAGGGCACGACCGGGCAGGATATTGTCGATATTGAACTCGTCGGGCGTGTAACCTGCGAGGCTGCCATCGGCTCCCACCTGCGGGGCGATGAGACGCAGGAGATGATCGAGCCAGCGTTGTTCGCCGGTTGCCTTGTAGAGCAGTTCCAGGCCGCGATAGATGCAACCGTCTTCATAACACCAGGAGCCGTTCTTGTAGGCTTCATAGCGGCTGCAATATTGGTCAAAATAGTCGATGGGTTTCATGAGGCGGCCAATAGGTTCGGGAGGGAAATCGGGTCGGGTGAGAGAAGTTTCTGGTCGTCGCAATCGACCTCCGCGTATTCGCAGAGAATGCCTTGGTGACGCATGTCGCGAACACCATCCGCCATAATCGGCGGTGCGGCGGTCGCGTTCGGATCGTTTGAGTGAATGCGAAGGCGGCGGATACGGATGTTACGGATCGGCATTTCCGGCAGGCCGAGGAAAACGCCCGCGGCTAGCGCCAGATCGTGCACATCGACATCTTCGACGAGGATGCCATCGATCTGTGGCGTGCCTTCCACGACCGGTGCCGGTTGGCGAGATTGGACCCAATCGGCGTGGCCGTCGGGATCGCAGAAGTAATGGGCGTTGGCGGATAGCGGCACCAGCACGCCATCCATCATGACACGGCGCATGTTGATGTTGCTGATCACTCCGCCTCGGCCACGCCGCGTCTTCAGGCGCAGGCCGCGATCCGTGCCGATCATGTCGCAATCCTCGACCGTCACGTCATGCACGCCACCGGACATTTCCGAGCCGATGACGACCCCGCCATGGCCGCGCTCCATCAGGCAATGGCGGATCTGGACATTGCGGGTTTCTGCCAGATGATCTGCCTCGCCGTCCGAGCCACGTTTCCCGGCCTTGATGGCGATGCAATCGTCGCCAACTGAAAACCGCACACCTTCGACCAGCACATCGGTGCAGCCCTCGGGATCGAAGCCGTCCGTATTCGGGCTGTCATGCGGCGCCTGAATGTGCAGCCCAACCGCCTTCAGCCTGCTGCACCCTTGCGGATGTACTGTCCATGACGGCGCATTGCGGATGGTGAAGCCGAGAAGCGTGACATCCGTGCAACCGACGAGATGCAGGCCGCGCGGACGACGCGCACCGTCGCGGGTTTCCTTCGGCCATGTCCACCAGTCGCCGGCATTTCCGGAGCCGTCCAGAATGCCCTTGCCTTCGATCGTCAGGTTTTGCGCGCCGATGGCGTGTACGGGTGCGGCAAAGCAGGCTTCCGGCAAGCCTTCCCAGCTGCCGAGCATGTTTCCGGCATCGTTACGGGCGGGCAGAATCGGCCAACCGTCGCGCAGGCTGGGCGCGCGAAGAACGGCGCCTTCGGCCAGATGCAATGTCATGTCGCTTCGAAGTGCCAGCGGCAGCGTTGTCCACGTGCCGGCCCCGACATAAAGGGTTCCGCCGCTCGGAACGTAAGCCAAAGCGGCTTTGAACTTGTCGGCATTCTCCTTTGCAGCCGCCAGATCGTTGAGGTCCGTACCGGCAACAAGTCCAAAATATGCAGCATTGACCATGCCGGCGCAGGGGAGCGTCTGAAAATGAAAGTCGTAAAAACCTTCGATGACAAGCCGATAACGCGTGTCGGTGTCCAGCCCGTCGATCAGCGTCACGACCTTTTCGGTGGTCCCCTCTTGCGCGCTCTCGTTTTCGCCGGCCTTGAACAGCCGCCAGGCAAGCGGTTGTGGCAAGGTGTAGCGTGCGCCGGGCACAGGCAATCTTATGGCCGCGATCCGGGCGGAGATCGCAACTGCAATGGCTTCATTCATGTTGGCTCTCTCGGGTCAGTGGCCACCCGGCATGGCGCCGGGTGGCTGGCGTCATTGTCGCTCAGTCGAACTTCTGGAGCGCGTCGTTGACGCCCTCGATGATCTGTTCGGCCGCTTCCATTTCATCGATCTGCTCGTAGGCATATTCTTCAAGCGTATCGATGATGATGCCGCGAATGACAGGGTTTTCGTTGAAGGGCGAAATCGTCGGGCCGCTGGCTTTCATGACGATATCGTTGGCGGCGCGGACTTCCGGTTCGCCTGTATTGGCCAGACGTGCCATGGCTGCCTTGGATGCCGGAATGCCACGCGAGGTGCCGAGAATATCGATGCCCTCGGGTTCGTTCAGCAGGCAGTTGGTGATCTGTGCTGCCGCTTCCTGATTTTTCGAGTTTTTCGAAATGGAGAACACCATGGACGGTTTGCGGAACACGCCTTCGGTGACGCCATTGGCCATGGTCAGCATCGGTACCGGCTTCAGTACCTGACCTTCCTTCAGCGGGTCGGCATATTTCGAATAGGTGGAATCCCACTCGTAGGAACCGGCGATCTTGCCTTCCGACCATGCCGGCTTTTCGAACAGATTGACGTTGCCATCCGCCGCTTCCTGTTTCTGCGAGCGGATCGCGCCGGTTTCCACCAGCTTGCCGAGGAAACCGATGCCCGCGGCCAGTTCCTCAGGCGTCCAAGCGACACGGTTGGTCTTCGGGTCGACCATGTCCTTGCCTGTTGCCTGCGTGATGACCAGCGCCATCAGCAGATGCGCGGTCTCCTTGACGGCATTGAGCGTGTAATAATCCGGCCCCAGCTTCTCCTTGACCGTCTTGGTCATTTCGAAAAACTCGTCCCAGGTTTTCGGAACGGCGACGCCGGCCTTTTCGAGTGTTGTCGTGTTGAAGAAGAACACGCGGCCGCTGGTGGAGACCGACAGGCCCTGCAACACGCCGTTCGTCGAACCGGAAGCCAGATCCGCTTCCGTCCAGTTCGAAAGGTCTATGCCCTTCAGCGTCCGTAGATCGGCAAAGCCGGTGCCGTCCTTGGAAAACAGCGGCAGCCACGGCCAGTTGACCTGAACGATGTCGGCCTCCGTCTTGCCGGCCATCTGGGTGGTCAGCTTTTCGAGATAGCCGTCAAAGCCGGTGAATTCGCCCTTGATCGTGTGACCGTATTTCGTGCCACATGCCGCGATCGCCTTCTGTGTCGCCACATGCCGGCTCTCACCACCCCACCACGACATGCGCAGTTCCGCCGCTCCCGCTGACGGTGCCATGGCGATGAGACCGAGTGCCGTACCGGCCATGATGACCGATGTTTTCAATATGCCCTTCATAAGTTTTCCTCCTCTTTGAAATTAGGCCGCGATGCTGCCTCCAAGCAGCGAAACGTTGCGGCCGTCCGATTTATCGAAAATGTGAAGTGTCTTTGGATCCGGGCGCAGGCGCACGACATCCGATTCCGCGCGTGCCTCGAATTCCGCAGCACCCACGACGCTGATCAGGCGATGCCCCTCGCAGTCGGCATGCATGTAGACTTCGTGGCCCATGAACTCCGCGTTGACGAGTTTGGCCCGCAGCGCCGGGCCTTCGGACACCAGCGAAAACTGCTGGGGCCGAATCCCGAGCACGGCCTGGTCCGGCTGGCCGGAAAGTCGGCCGCCCAGTTCATTGCCGAGCGCCAGACGCTGGCCGCCCATGACGAATTCGCCGCCTTCCATGGCGCCTTCGATGAGGTTCATCTCCGGCGTGCCGATGAAGCCGGCGACGAACAGGTTTGCCGGCGCGTTGTAGAGTTCCTTCGGGGTTGCGACCTGCATGATGCGTCCGGCCTGCATGACACAGATACGGTCGCCCATGGTCATGGCTTCCGTCTGGTCATGCGTGACATAAACGACGGTCGGTGAACTGCCTTCCGCCTTCATCTGGCGATGCAGATCGGTAATGCGAACGCGCATCGAGGCACGCAGTTTCGCGTCGAGGTTCGACAGCGGCTCGTCGAACAGGAAGACGCCGGGGTTCTTGATCAGTGCACGGCCGAGCGCAACACGCTGGGCCTGCCCGCCCGAAAGCTGTTTTGGCAGGCGATCGAGCAAAGGTTCGATTTCCAGAATTTCCGCGACCTTGTCGACTGCCGCTGCGATTTCCGCTTTCGGCCGGCCGGCGATCCGCAGGCCGAAGGAGAGATTGCCGCGCACTTTCATATGCGGATAGAGCGCATAGTTCTGGAAGACCATGGCGATCTGCCGTTTGCTTGGTGACAGGTCGTTGACGCGCTGGTCTCCGATAAGGATGTCGCCGCCGGTGATTTCCTCGAGGCCGGCGATCATGCGCAGCGTCGTCGACTTGGCGCAGCCCGACGGGCCGACCAGAACCATGAACTCGCCGTCATGGATATCGAGGTTGAGGCCGTGAACGACCTTGTTGGTCTTGTTATAGGTTTTTTCGAGATTTTTCAGTTGTACCTGTGCCATGTCAGCCCTTCCTGCCTCCCGCAGAAATCCCTTCGATGAAGTAGCGTTGCGCTGCAAAGAACACGACGAGCGCAGGCGTGATCGTCAGTACCGACATCGCCAGGATGCGGTTCCATTCGAAGGCTTCGGTTGTATCGATTGAGAGTTTGAGCGCGAGGCTCACCGGATATTTGTCGACGGACGAGATGTAGATCAGCGGTCCGAGAAAATCGTTCATCGTCCACATGAACTGGAACAGGCAGACCGAGACCAGCGCCGGGCCGAGCATGGGCACGACAATGAAGACCAGCGTCTGCAGGCTGTTGGCCCCATCGACACGGGCCGCTTCCTCCATATCCGTCGGCAGCGAGCGCAAAAACTGCACCAGCATGAAGACGAAGAAGGCATCACCCGCGAGTGCCGAGGGCACCCAGAGCGGCAGAAAACTGTCGAGCCAGCCGAGATCCCGGAAGAGAATATATTGCGGGATGCGGGTGACGACATTGGGCAGAAGCAGGACGGCGATGACCGAGCCGAACAGGATTTTCTTGAACGGAAAATCGAAGCGCGCGAAGGCGTAAGCCACCATCGTGCAGGAGATCGCCGTGCCGATGACCTTTGGCAGGATGATCAGGAACGAATTCCAGAAAAACCGGCCGAACGTATAGGGCGTCGATGTCTGCCAGCCGCGAACATAACCCTCCACCGTCGGGCTGTTCGGCAGGAAGCCTGCGCCGGAAAAGATTTCCGAATTGGTCTTGAAGCTCGCGCCGACCAGCCAGATCAGCGGGTAGAGCATCAGAAAGCCGACGCCGAAGAGAAGCGCGTAGCGGACGACCGAAGAGATCAGGTCCATGCGAGCCCGCTTTGCGGCGGCGGCCTCGTCTTGTGTGCGGATCGATGTTGTGTTGGACAAATGGATGTCTGTCATGGCTCAGCTCCTCTTGTCGCCGGCGTAATAGACCCACTTTTTCGACGACCAGAAGGCCACGAGGGTCAGGACCATGATGATGGCGAAGAGCACCCAGGCGATCGCCGAGGCATAGCCCATGTTGAACTTCTTGAAGGCTTCCTCGTAGATGTAGAGGGGCAGGAGATAGGTGGATTTCAGCGGGCCGCCCTGCGTGATGATGTAGGGGCCATTGAACTCTTGGAATGCCTGAACCATCTGCATGACGAGGTTGAAGAAGATGACCGGCGTCAGAAGCGGCAGGGTGACGAAGATGAAGGTCGTGACCTTGCCGGCGCCATCGATGGAGGCCGCCTCATAGAGCGACTTGTCGATCGACTGCAGGGCGGCCAGAAAGATCACCATCGCAGAGCCGAACTGCCAGCAACGCAGAAGCGTGATGGTGAACAGCGCATTGGTCGGATCGCCGAACCAGTCCACCGGGCCGAAACCCAGCGTGGCGATCGCCATGTTGACGAGGCCTTCGGTGGAAAACAGGTAACGCCACAGAACGGCGATGGCGATCGAGCCGCCGAGGATCGACGGCACGTAAAAGGCCGTGCGGAAAACGTTGATGAACTTCAGCTTGTAATTCAGGATTGCCGCGATGAAGAGCGCGAAGGCCAGCTTCAGCGGTACCGTGCTGAACACGTAAAGAAGCGTGACGCTCAGTGATTTTTCAAAAGTGCGGTCGCGGGTGAAAAGTCTTTGGTAATTGGAAAGCCCGGTCCATTGCGGGCTGCTCATCAGGTCGTAGCTGGTGAAACTGAGATAAAGCGACGACAGAAACGGTATGGCCGTGAAGATGACAAGGCCGATCAGATAGGGCGCCAGATAGGCGTAACCTAACAAACGTTGTGACCTCATGTCATGCCTCCGGGCGGCAAAAACCGGCCTTTCAAGGCAAATACATTTTTGTGCAAATCCAATTCCTCCTCCAGCCGGAAAGTGCAGGGCTGTTATGCGTCAGGCACTTAGCTATCAATCTAAACAAAGATCAATTTGCTCGTTTGAGCTGTAATACTCGT
Organism: Neorhizobium huautlense; assembly: GCF_030811685.1. Classification (GTDB taxonomy): domain Bacteria; phylum Pseudomonadota; class Alphaproteobacteria; order Rhizobiales; family Rhizobiaceae; genus Neorhizobium; species Neorhizobium huautlense_A. The sequence goes on from NZ_JAUSRF010000003.1 coordinate 306,264, forward strand.
GACATAATGGGATTTTCGTCCCAGAATGAATAAACAAAGGCGGGAAAAAAGATGGACGAAATCGAAGGTGGTATTCTCTCCAGCATAACGCCGTCCGCGCTGGCGCTGAACCTGACGCGCGCCACCATCAAGATGGAGCATTCACGCACCTGGAGGATCGACAAGACCAACCCCGTGGAGGATCTCGTGATCTGTCTGGAAGGGAGCGGGCAATATGTGATCGAGGGGGAACGCCGGGTCATGCAGCCGGGCGACGCGATGCTCGTTCGGCGCGGCCAGCGGTTTCGCGGATGGAATCAGGGGCAGATGAACTACACCGGCATCGCCCAGCATTTTACGCTCGACATCTACGGCAAACATGACCTCATCGCGCAGATGCGATTGCGGCCAGTTGTGCGTTTGAAGAAATGGGCATTGCTGGAGCCGCTCGTGCGACAATATCGCCAGACGGCGCCGCCATCATCGATCACGCTCAGCCAGCACCATCTCTTCATGTATCTGCTGATCGCCTATATCGAGGACGCGTTTATCGGTTGGCAGGACAGCGCGACCTATCAGGCCGAGGGAGCGGATGCGCTCGATCTGGCCGTGATGAAGGCTGTCGCGATGATTGCTGCCAATCCGCTCGATGTGGATATCGCCGAGGACGCCGTTGAGGCGTCGCCGTTCAATGACGATTATTTTCTGCGTGAGTTCAAGAAGAGGGTTGGGCAGACGCCGCGCAAATATCAGGAGCTCAAGCGCATGGAGCGCGCCATGCACCTGCTGGAGACCGGAATGCCGGTTGCCGCGGCGGCCGCGGAAGTCGGTTATGCTGATCCCTATTATTTCTCACGAATGTTCCGCAGAACGATGGGCCTCAGTCCGCGGGATCACGTCAAGCGCGTCAAGCGGAACCGCAATGGCGGCCTGCTTCGTTTCGACGAGGCGGAGCAGGAGCGTTTGATGAATATGGAGGGCTGAGATGGCGTGACTGGAAATGGCCTCATGCCGCGCGTCCGGCGGCCCTGCCGGAAAAGATGCAGCCGCCGAGAAACGTGCCTTCCAGCGCGCGATATCCATGATAACCGCCACCGCCGAAACCGGCCGCTTCGCCACAGGCATAAAGGCCGATTATCGGCTTTCCGTCCTTGCCGAAAACCTGGCCATCCAGATCGGTTTCCAGCCCGCCCAACGTTTTGCGTGTCAGGATGTGCAGACGCACGGCAATCAATGGTCCCGCTTTCGGATCGAGGATCTTGTGCGGTTTTGCCGTACGCATCAGACGATCGCCGATATAGGCCCGCGCCTGTCGCATGGCGACGATCTGCAGGTCCTTGGCAAAGGTGTTCTGCAGTTCGCGATCACGGGCCTCGATCTGTGTTCGCAGATGACCCAGCGAGATCGGGCGCTCGCCGATCCGGTTCATGCCCTCGACCAGCATTTCCAGCGAATCGGCCACGACAAAATCCTCGCCATGGTTCTTGAACGCCTCCAGAGGCGGCGTTGCCGATCGGCCCAACCGGCTTCTCAGGAGTAGCGGGATGTTTTTGCCTGTCAGGTCCGGGTTCTGCTCCGAACCGGAAAGGGCGAACTCCTTCTTGATGATCTGTTGTGTGGTCACGAACCAGGAATGCGAATATCCGCGCCTGCACAATTCCTTCAATGTTCCGAGCGAATCGAAGCCGGGGAGGGCGGGCAGCGGCAGCCGGTTGCCGGCTGCATCGAACCACAGGGAAGACGGGCCGGGCAGGATGCGGATGCCGTGATTCGGCCAGATCGGATCCCAGTTCTTCAGGCCTTCGGTATAATGCCACATGCGATCGGCATTGATGATGTTCGCGCCGGCTGCCGCCGTATGTTGCAGCATCAATCCATCGACATGCTGCGGCACGCCGCAGACCATCGTTTTGGGTGGTTCGCCGAGCCGGTCCCTTGGCCAGCTTTGGCGCACCAGCGTCTCGTTGCCACCGATGCCGCCGCTGGCAACGATGACCGAAGCAGCCGCAATCTCAAAACTCTGCAGCACCTCCCGGCTTGACGGTTTTCCGCGCTCGGCATCGCTGGGTGCCAGAACCTCACCCGTGACACCTGTCACGGACCCGGCGGTTACCTGCAGGCCGGTCACACGGTGGCGGTGGCGGATATCGACGAGGCCATCGGCCCGTGCGGCCAGCACCCTTTCGACGAACGGGGCCAATGTGCCGGGGCCGGTGCCCCATGTGACATGAAAGCGCGGAACCGAATTGCCATGATCCCCGGCCAGACCGCCACCACGTTCTGCCCAGCCGACCACCGGGAACCAGCGCATGCCGAGCCCATGCAGCCACGGGCGCATCTCGCCGGCGGTGAATTGTAGATAGGCCTCGGCCCAGCGTTTCGGCCAGAAATCTTCCGCGCGGTCGAAACCGGCTGAGCCGAGCCAGTCCTGACGGGCAAGATCAAGGCTGTCGCGAATGCCGAGTCGTCGCTGTTCGGGCGTATCCACCATGAAAAGGCCACCGAGCGACCAGAAGGCCTGTCCGCCAAAACTGCTTTCCGGCTCCTGATCCAGAAGAATGACTTTTCGGCCACGCCTGACCAGTTCACACACGGCGACCAGGCCCGCAAGGCCGGCGCCGACAACAACCACGTCGGTCTGCACATCAACCAATTCGAACTCCTCCCAGCAGATCAATCGGCAAAACCATTTATTGTCGCTTGCAGGGCGTTGTGCAACTCTGGGTTTTTGAGTGGTTTTTGCCGGAGCCCGGATTTGCAACGGGCTACCGGGCGGGTTAGATCAGGCATTCATTGTTTGGTGCCGAGTCAGGTGCCTGCCGCCGGCCGGTCCCTTCTGGAGCGGCAATGCCGTTGACGTTTCCGAAACGAGAGTTTTATGCAGCGCCCTTTTTCCGATCCGACCGAAGCGCTTGAAACCGTCTGGGGTTACAAGTCTTTTCGCGGGCAGCAGGAAGAGGTCATCCGCACCGTCTTGCAGGGGCGCGACGCGCTCGTGCTGTTTCCGACCGGCAAGGGCAAATCGCTCTGCTTCCAGATCCCGGCACTCTGCCTCGATGGCCTGAGCATTGTCGTTTCGCCTCTTGTGGCGTTGATGCATGATCAGGTGGAGGACCTGAAGGCACTCGGTGTCGCCGCCGCCTGCCTTTCGTCCGCCCAGAGCGACGAGCAGAATGCGGAGGTGCGGCGGCGACTGCATGCAGGCGAACTGAAGCTGCTTTATGTGACGCCTGAGCGCATCGTCCTGCCATCGTTCCAGAACATGCTTGGTCGCACAACGGTGTCGCTGATCTGCGTGGACGAATGTCACTGCGTCAGCACGTGGGGCAACAATTTTCGCAAGGATTATCTGGCACTCGGAACGCTGAAAACGCTGTTCCCCGGTGTGCCGCGCATTGCATTGACCGCGACCGCCGATCCGCACACGCGCGAGGATATTATCCGTCTTCTGGACCTTGGCGATGCCAAGGTTTTCGTCGACAGCTTTGATCGCCCCAATATCTATTACGAAATCGTCGAACGCTCGAACGGACGCCAGCAACTGCTTGAGTTCCTGAACAAATTCGAGGGCGAGAGTGGTATTGTCTACTGCCTTTCACGTAACAAGGTAGAAGAAACCTGCAACTGGCTGAACGAACAGGGTTTTCGAGCACGTTATTACCATGCGCGCATGGAGCCCGAACTGAAGGCGGAGGTTCAGGAAGCGTTCCGCATGGAAGAAGGGCTTTGCCTCGTCGCCACCGTCGCTTTCGGCATGGGCATCAACAAGCCCAATGTCCGTTATGTCGCGCATCTTGACCTGCCGGCCTCCGTGGAAGGGTATTATCAGGAGACCGGCCGCGCCGGCCGCGACGGCCTGCCGTCATCGACCTTCATGACCTACAGCATGCAGGATATCGTCCAGCGGCACCGGATGATCGAGGAAAATGCGGAATCCTCCGACGAGACCAAACGCATCGAGCGCGCCAAGCTGAACGCGCTTCTGGCAATCTGCGAAACCGCCGGCTGCCGCCGCACCGCCATCCTGTCGCATTTCGGCGAGCGTTTTAGCCAGCGCTGCGGCAATTGCGATACCTGCCGACAGCCGGTTGAACAGTGGGACGGCACCGATGCGGCGATCAAGGCGCTGGCGGCAGTCTACCGCACCGGCGAGCGTTTCGGCACAGGCCATCTGATCGACGTCCTGATCGGCAAGGAGACGGAGAAGACGCAGAAATTCGGCCACACGGCGTTTCCGGTTTTTGGTGCGGGGCGCGAACATTCCGTGCAGACATGGCAGTCGGTGTTCCGGCAGTTGCTGGCCTTCGACCATATCGGTATCGACCACGGCAATTACGGCGCTGTGGTCCTGCGCGAAAGCGCTGCCGATGTGTTCAAGAAACGCTGTCAGGTGATTTTCCGCAAGGACAAGACGCGGGCCGACCGCAAGGCGGCGAGGGCATCAGGTTCGAGTTCCGGTGCCAACAGCCGGGCGGGACTTTCGGAGGTCGAAGCCGTTCTCTTCGAGCGCCTGCGAAAACTGCGTCTGGAAATCGCCAAGGATGCCGGTATCGCGCCCTACATGGTCTTTCCGGATACGACGCTGGTGGCATTCGCGCGCGAGCGGCCATCCAGCGAACGCGAGATGCTTGGCATTGCCGGTGTGGGCGATACCAAGTTCAAACGTTATGGCGACATGTTTCTGGAAGCCATCGCTGACTGAGCTTGTAGCTTGCCCATGCGGTTGCGCAGGCCGTGCCAGATGCCGAGCGTCATCATCCTGGCTTGCTGGCGGCGATCCTCGGCGACAATACTGAAAAAGGCGAATTGCTTCAGCAGGCGATAAAGCAGGATTACCCGCCATGCCGTCGAAATCCAAGGGCGACGACACAGCCACAGCGCATTGCGGAAATGATAATAGTGTCGCAGGGCACTGTGCACCGGAATGCGCCGTCCCCGGAATGAAAACCATTCATCGCCGAGCGAGTGCTGCATCTTTGCCGTATAGACCCCGAAAGAGTTCATGCCGAGCATTTGTGCGCGCAGACCCCATTCGATATCCACGTAATCGATGAACATCGCCTCTTCCATGAGGCCGACCCTTGCAAAGGCCTCGGCCGGGATCAGGCATCCTGACGCGATGAGAAAGTCGGCTTCAGCCATGTCATTTTCCGAAGACATCGGTCGACGTGCGATGGAAAGACCCTTGCGGTAGACAAAAGGGGCTACCTCGCCTTGCCGTTCGTCCGTATAACTGGGGCCGACCGCCGCGACGCGTTTTCCGGACGCCTGCAATCGCTCTAGCGCCAGCAACAGGTGCTGCACCATATCCGGCGCCGGTATGCTGTCCTGATCCAACAACAAGACATGCGTTGCGCCACCGGTAAGCATATGTTGGATGCCGACATTCTGTGCATGCGCGATGCCGTGGTTGTCACCAAGGTTTTCCGTGGCGACGCGCAGTTCAGGCGACAATGAAGGCAGGTCTGTCGCAACGCCATTGTTGACGATCAGGAGTTCGGAAACCTGCGGCCTTATCGCTTCGATGAGTTCGAGCAACGCCTGATGATCCGGCTTGTAGCTAACAATCACCCCGGCGATGCGGACCTCAGCGGCAGAATTTCCGTTCATTTCAACTGTCGTTTCAGGGTCGCGACCATCCGGTCGAGGGCCTCCTGAACCGAATATCGCGGTTTCCAGCCGGTGTCTGCCTTCAGCCGCGCGATATCCAGCACATTGGCCGGAATGTCGAACGAACGGCCCTTTACGTAGGACACGTTCGGTTCCGTGTCTGCCGCGACGCCGATCATGCGCAGAAGCTCGTTGAGACTGGCACCATCGCCGGAGCCGACATTGTAGGTCGGCACCCGATCCATCGGCAAAGGCGGTGCGGTCATGATGGCGATCAGTGCGCGTGCCGCGTCACCAACATCGATATAATCGCGGACCACGCTGCCATCGCCCCAGATTGTGACCGGTTCGCCCATCACCACCTGTCTGGCGAAAATCGACGCAGCCCCCTGCAGCTTTGCCGGTGATTGCGAGGCGCCGAACGGATTGCTCAGCCGGGCGACACGAACATCCAGCCCCTGCAGCTTGCGGAAATTGGCCGCGTATTGTTCGGCTGCAACCTTGGTGACGCCGTAGATACTGAGCGGGTCGAGCGGATGATCCTCCGGGATCGGCAGTCGTCTGGCCTTGCCGTAGACCGTGCCGCCGGACGAGACGAAAACCAGCGGCACCGGCATGGTCTTGGCGATCTGCTGGAAGACGGCCAGAAGACCGCCGAGATTGGTCTTGGCATCCGCGGAAGGATCGTTTTCAGCGGAACCCGGCGTGGTCGACCATGCCAAGTGAAAAATGCCGTCCGGCCTTGCCTCGATGATATTTGCGACGGTTGCCGCATCTTGCAGGTCATATTCCACCCAGCGCTGCGTATCATACATGGGATGCCGCCCGCGCGTCGCAAAGATGACCTCATGGCCAAGCGCACGCAGTTCCAGAGCCAATGCGGAGCCGAGAAAACCCGTTCCACCCGTGATCGCAAACCTCGCCATCAGTCCTCTTTCTCTTGTTGAAAGCCCACCAGATGCCCCTGCAGGGACAGAGTGCAATTATCGATATCAAACAATGAATTAGGCAGATTTATTGAGCGCGCCGGGGTCAATCTGCGCGATTGCGCATCGTCCGCGAGCCGGCAGATAGCAGCACTTGCGGGCTCTCTATCCAAAAGCGAACGGCGGTTGCCGGCGAGGATCATCTCCTGATCATGTCAGGGCCAAGGAGCGCGCAGCCTGACGTCATCATTGCGATAGGCATTGAGGCACTCCTCTTGGTTTTCGCGGAATTGCCGCGTCGGCAACTCACAACATCCGATAGTCCGTCGGCATTCCATTCGCCAAATAGGCCGCAAGGATGACATCGCAAGGCCTTTTTCGTGACGATTACCCATTCAGTTAGCGGCTTTCGGCAACTGCGGCAACCGATACGTGACTATTGGTCGGATTGCACGCATGAAATCGAGAGCCCCCATCTCGTGAATCGGGAGGTTCGGAGTAAAATCAGTGCGGCATTTTTTCAGTCGTCAGATATCGGCAAAACGCCGCTGCCATGCTCCACACGTGACAATGTAAATGCAGGCCGGTGACCAACTTTTCGACAGGTTTAGAAAAACTTGAAGCCCCATCTTCGGTAGAAGCTGAAGGCTGATTTGCTGAATTGATATATGTGCCAGATGCCCTTGCGGGATGCATTGCCGCCGCCGTGGACAATAGTAACGTCAGGTGCGTAGGCGATATCACCTTCGGAACCTACACGCAGCGACAGATCAAAATCCTCGAAATACAGGAAATAACGGTCGTCAAAGCCGCCCAGTTTCCGGACTGCATGCCCACGGAAAAACATGAAGCAGCCGCCGACGATCGGTGGGTTCCAATAAACGCCGTGCTTTTGCACGTCGCGCATTTCGTAACGATCAAGGCGCGATCGGAACCGGTCACGGATGAAACGCGGCGCGAAACCGCGCAGGGCAAGGTCCAGCACGCTTGGAAAACGCTTGCACAGATAGTGACGCGTGCCATCCCCGGAACGGGCAAGCGGCGTGAGCAGCAGACAGTTTGTATGTGTCTGCATGAAGCGGGCAGCGTTGCCGAGTGCATCGGATGCCATCACGACATCCGGGTTCAGCACCAGATGAAAATCGCCCGTATCCGGTAGTACGAGATTGTTCGCTCGCCCGAAGCCGATATTGCCGTGACCTTCGATCAACGTGCTGCGGAGTTGGGCGAAGTTTTCGTTGAGCCAGGATGACAGATCGGGAGCGGGCGAATTGTCCACGATCGTCACGGACACGTCGAGATCCACGGCGTGAGCGATTGCTGAAGAAAGGCTCGCGAGTGTTCGCGCAAGATCCTGCCGGTCAGGCTTGTAAACGACGACACACACGGTGAGGTGCGCAGGCGCAATGGAGCCATCAGACATGGATGCCCTCGCGTGCCTTGTAAAGCCGCGTCATGATGGTCGGGTCATTCTCGGCCAAACTCATCGCTGACGCGCACGATGTCGTCTTCGCCGAGATAGGAGCCCGTCTGTACCTCGATCATTTCCAGAACGATCCTGCCCGGATTGTAGAGACGATGCAGGTCGCCTTGCGGAATGTAGATCGACTGGTTTTCGCGAACGATGCTGACGGTGTTTCCAATCGTGACTTCCGCCGTGCCCTTAACGCAGATCCAATGTTCGGAGCGATGGAAATGTTTTTGCAGCGACAGTTTCTTGCCCGGCAACACGAACAGGCGCTTCACCTGGAAACGGTCGCCGTTGAGAATGGACGTATAACCACCCCAGGGACGATAACATGTCGGGTGGGTTTCCGTCAGGTTTGATGTTGCCTTCACCGCCGCCAGTTGCCTGACCAGCTTGCCGACCTCCTGAGCCTCGTCAAGACGGCCCACATAAACGGCATCCTCGCTGGCGATGACCGCGACATCCTTGACGCCCTGAACGGCGAGGTGGGATGCACGGGAAAGCACAAGCGAGTTTTCCGTGTTCACGACGGTCGCGTTGCCGATGACGACATTGCCCTTGTCATCCTTGTCGCCGAGTTTCCACACCGCATCCCAGCTGCCGAGATCAGACCAGGCAAAGGAAGATGCCACGACTGCGGCATTGGTGGTCTTTTCCATGACAGCGTAATCGATCGAGATGTCGGGGCTCGTCTGGAACGTTTCCTGGTCGAGGCGCACGAAATCGAGGTCGACGGTCGCCTTTTCCACGGCCGCTTTGGCCGCCTTGCAGACCTGCGGGGCAAAGGTTTGCAATTCGCTGAGCAGAAGGTCGGCGCGCGACAGGAATATGCCGGAATTCCACAGAAAGCCGCCCGACGACAGCATATCTTCCGCCACGGACAGGTTTGGTTTTTCCACGAAACGCTTGACCGCATATGCGCCGCCGGCAAGCGGTTCGCCCTGCTCGATGTAACCGTAGCCGGTTGCCGGCTCGGTCGGGGCGATGCCGAAGGTGACGATCTTGCCGGACATGGCCGTATCGCGGGCAGTGGCAATGGCCGCCTGCCATGCCTCACCCGGGTCGATTTCGTGATCCGAGGCGAGCAGTTGCAGCAATGCGCCGTCTCCGAACCGGCTGCCGAGGTAATAGGCGGCTGCGGCAATGGCTGCGGCGGTGTTGCGAGCGACCGGTTCGAGCAGGATGGCGGACAGGGCGACACCGGCTTCACGCGCCTGTTCGGCGACGTTGAAGCGAAAATCCTGGTTGGTGATGACAACAGGCGCCTCGAATATCGCCTTGTCGGCGACGCGCGCGAGTGTCTGCTGAAACAGCGAGGTTTCGTCGACGACCTGAATGAACTGTTTCGGTGCACTCGAACGCGAAAGCGGCCAAAGGCGCGTTCCCTTGCCACCGGCCATGATGACGGGAATGATTTTCTGGCTCATGTGTGGCTCCGGTCTTGAAACGTCTGAACTGAAGGAGAGAGCGGATGTTGGCACATCAGTGATTACGCATCCAGTTCCTGACAAGGGCAAGGCTTTTTTCGAGTAGCGACGCGGCGGTCTTGGCATCCTCGGATTCGACATAACACCGCATTTCCGGTGCATTTCCGGAGGGGCGGAAATGCACGATGGATCGATCCGAAAGGGTGATCCTCAGGCCGTCAATATCGCTGATATCCGAAACGGTTCCGACCGGCGCCATGAATGCATCCAGATTCCGGCGCGCGGAACGCAGATGGGCCATCAAGGCAGCGCTTTTCTCAACGGCAGTGTTTTCAAGGCGATCCGCAAGAGCATAGGGCAGGCGAAAACCGGCGGCGATCTCCGAGAGCGGGCGACGTTCCTTGGCGGCAAGCAGGAGAGCCGCCAGAATGGGCACAAAGCTGTCGCGTGTCGGAAGCGCGCTTAAAGTAGAATTCGGGGTGGTGAAACGCGATCCCAGCAGCACGCCGCCGTTTGCTTCGAACCCCATCACAGCCTGGTCACCGGCGGCAATGGCCGTGTTCATCGCTTCGATTACGAACGGTGAGCCGACCCTGGTTCTGACGACCCGGAAATCACCGGCATTCTCGATCCCGGAATTGGATGTGACCGGGGTTACAACACGTTTTGCATCGAGAAAACGTGCGACAATCAGGCCGAGCAGATCGCCGCGCAGCGGTGCGCCTGTCTCGTCGGCGATCAGCGGGCGGTCTCCATCTCCGTCGGCGGATACGATCGCGTCGAGCGCGTGTTCCCGAACCCAGCCCGTCATGAGGTCGATCGTCTCCGTCGAGACGGCTTCGGTATCGACCGGGATGAAATGGTCGGAGCGGCCGAGCGGAACGATCTGTGCACCATATCCGGCGATCACGTCGACAAGCAGATCGCGTGCGACAGTGCTGTGTTGATAGACGCCAACCTTCAATCCCGATAGCGCGCCCGCCGGAAGAATGGAGGCGTTACGGTGCAGGAAAAGCTCTTCCGCCTTGCTGTCCGGATTGGTGGAGGGGAGTGCCGAAAGGTCGGAAATTTCGTCGCCTATCCGTGCCGCAATCCGGGTGATCGCCTCTTCGTCGGACTTGTCGATTTCACCGTCGGGCCTGTAGAATTTGATACCGTTGCGGTCCGCCGGAATATGCGAACCGGTGACCATCAGGCAGGCGCAGTGCTGAGACATCGCATAAAGCGCCAGGGCCGGGGTGGGGATAGCGCCACAATTGATGGGTTGCAGGCCTGCATGTTGAAGTGCGGCCATGCATGACGCAGCAATCGATGGGGTCGACGGGCGAAAATCACCGGCGACAAAGATCCGGTCTCCCGGTTTCACGAAACCGGCGTCGAGCAAGTGTCTGGCAAACGCTGTGACATATAGAACCGTGGCAGGCCCCTGAAGATCAGTAACGAGGCCGCGCAGCCCGCTCGTGCCGAATTTCATGAAGGTCCTCTATGCTGTTAGCCGCATTGGCTCATGGGTAAAACGTCGCACTCCAGAGTCAATAAGGCTTTCTTAGGGGCTTGCTTATGAACAAATTCCACCATGCACAAACATGCCGACTTCAAACGCCTTTCCCGCGCATGCGCACCGGGAACCGCCGACCGGCGGCGATACCAGCGGAAGTTAGGGCAGGAGCGCTTTTAGTGAAGATGCAACCTGAGCGAAAATGACGGTGTGGCAACGCGTTAAGGCCGCTTTCGAAAAAGCTGCCATCACATGGATTGCCTAGCCGGAAAAGCTTTGCTAATGGGCTGCATCCGAACGGCTCGCAGATTCCCTTGGGACGTGATGTGGGCCGAACCGATGATGGGGCGTCGCCAAGCGGTAAGGCACCGGTTTTTGGTACCGGCATTCCCAGGTTCGAATCCTGGCGCCCCAGCCATTGCCTATATTAATTATGAAAATCAGCGATTTAGGCGATGATGGAAAAAGCGAAGCATAGCCGCTTCGTGGGTCCTCCATGTGGAATTCCTTGCCCCGCTGGCTGATTGCATCAAAACCAAGCCCTTGATCGGCGAAAGCCCGGCATCCGAAGCTCTGCTGAGCGCATCGATAACGTTCCGGCGGTTTTGGGCGGGAGCAGTAATTTCTACGCTTACCACTTCTCTGGCCAAAAAGGCTGCTGGAGAAATGATCGTGAGGTCATCGAGGATGATGCGGGCGCGGTCATTTAAAGCCATGTCATGAACTGTGCATGGCAAGAATCTGGAAATGCTCACTTGTACATATGAGCATCTTTGTCCTGCTGCAGAGCAGCGTTGTCGCTCAAAACCTGTCGTAATTCCCTGAAATTCGCAGGAATAGTCTAAAAATCGCATTATTGATTGATGCACATACGTGCAAACTGTCATCCTGCTGTCATTGATCGTTCTTATGGTCCTGCCTCGTTAGATGAGAAAAGGGGCGGCCATCATGGTGGCGATCGACAAACAAGTAAGGCGTCAGGACGCCGGTTTCCGGTTCCAAAAACTGCGCCATCGGTTTGCCGTCGCGATGCGTGATCCGGTGATTGCCATCGGGTTTCTGCTTGCAGCCGTCTTCTAGTTTCTCATCCTCGCGCCTGTCATCTCCATCCTGATCAATGTGGCGATCGTGCAGATCGGCGATGCGGCGCGCACAAGGGCACCGGAAGGCGCCTGGACGCTCTATTATCTCACGCGGGCCTTTGCCTCGCGCATGTCGTCCATTCTTCTCTGGCAGCCGCTGCTCAACACGGCCTCGGTCGCCTTGGGTGCCATCGTTTTGTCCATGTCGGTCGGTGGCGTGCTTGCCTGGCTGATCAACCGCACGGAACTTGCCGGGCGCGGCTGGCTGGCGACGGCGCTGATCATTCCCTTCATGCTGCCGACCTGGACGCTGGCGCTGGCGTGGACGACGATTTTCAAGAACCGCACCGTCGGCGGACAGCCCGGCTGGCTGGAAAATCTCGGTTTTGCGACGCCCGACTGGCTGGCCTATGGCCGCCTGCCGATGATCGTCATCCTGTCGCTGCATTATGCGCCCTTCGTGATCCTTATTCTCGGCAGCGCCCTGCAGCGCTTGGATGCGCAGCTGGAGGATTCGGCGCGCATTCTCGGCGCCAGCCGCCGCCGCGTCGCTTTCCAGATCGTGTTGCCGCTGATGCGCCCGGCACTGCTGTCCTGCGGTCTGCTGATCCTCGCGGACTGTATCGGTGAGTTTGCCGTGCCTTATGTGCTGGGCCTGCCGGTCGGTTTCGATACGCTGTCCACCTCGCTTTACCGGGCGATCTCGACACGCCAGACCGGCATGGCGGCGGTGATGGCGGCTGTCATCATGACGATCGGCGTGCTGACGCTTTACATCGATACGCGCATGATGCGTGAAGCACGGCGTTTCGCCATTGTCGGCGGCAAGGGCGCGATGGACCGCCGCCGGCCGCTCGGTCGCTGGCAATTTCCGGCCACGGGTTTTGCTCTGGTCTTTTTCGCGATCGGCGTGGTGATCCCGCTGGGTACGCTGTTCCTGTCCACGATCATGCGCATACCGGGCCGTTTCACGCCGGAAAATTTCACCTTCGATTACTGGATCGGCTCCAATCTCGATACGGTCGCGCTGCGCGATGGCATTCTCCTGACGCCGGAATTCTGGAGCGCCGGACTTAATACGCTGATCATCATCGGCTCCGCTTCGCTTGCGTCCGGCGTGCTTGGCCTGCTGGTTGGTTATGTCGTCATCCGCAGCCCGTTTGCCACGCTTGGCGCCTTTCTGCGGCAGATTACCTTCATGCCTTATCTGGTGCCCGGCATTGCCTTCGCCGCCGCCTTTCTGACGTTGTTTGCCGTGCCGCGCGGCCCTATCCCGGCGCTTTACGGCACGTCGATCATCCTCATTCTGGCGCTGATTGCCGATCAGATGCCGTTTGCCTCCCGCTCCGGCATCGCGGCCATGGCGCAGCTCGGCAAGGAGCCGGAAGAGGCGGCGCGTGTTGCCGGTGCCGGCTGGTGGCGGCGCATGGTCAGCATCGTACTGCCGATCCAGAAACGGGCACTTGCGAGCGCGATCCTGCTTCCCTTCATTTCCGGCATCAAGGGCGTCAGCCTGTTTATCATCCTCGCCGTGCCGGCAACCGACGTGTTGACCACCTATTCGCTGCGTCTCGTCGATTACAACTACACCCAGGCTGCCAACGCTGTCGTGCTGATGATCGCACTTCTGGCGCTCGCCGGCACCATTCTCATCAACCGTCTCACCGGCAACGGTATTGCCAAGGGACTGGAGAGCTGACATGCCCGATATCACCCTCACTCACGTTACCAAGAATTATGGCAGCCACGGCCAGCTGGCGGTCGACGGTCTCAATCTGACGATCGCGAACGGCGAGTTCATGTGCCTGCTCGGCCCTTCCGGCTGCGGCAAGACGACGACATTACGGATGATTGCCGGTCTCGAACACCTAAGCGATGGCGAGATCAGGATCGGCGACCGGGTGGTCGACAGTCTCGGCAGCGGCACGTTCGTGCCGCCGGAACAGCGTCGCCTTGGCCTCGTCTTCCAGTCTTATGCGCTTTGGCCGCACATGACCGTCGAACGCAACATCGATTTCGGCCTGCGCCTGCGCAAACTGCCGGAAGCGGAGCGTCGCGCCAAGGTCAATGACGTGATGGAAAAACTACGGATTCGCGATTACGCGAAGCGGTATCCAGCACAGCTTTCCGGCGGTCAGCAGCAGCGCGTGGCACTTGCCCGCATGCTGGCGGTCAACCCGGACATCCTGCTGCTCGATGAGCCGCTTTCCAACCTCGATGCAACGCTTCGGCTCGAAATGCGCGCCGAGCTGCGCCGCCTGCATGAAGAGTTTGGCACGACGATCGTTTTTGTCACCCACGACCAGTGGGAAGCGATGACGCTGGCGACCACGATTGCGGTGATGAATGGCGGACGCCTGCAGCAGGTGGGTGCGCCGGACGATATCTATTCGCGGCCGGTCAACCGTTTCGTGGCGGAATTCATCGGCAACCCGCCGATCAACATGATCGATCTCGGCGACACATCCTCACAGGGCGGTCTCGCTTCCCGGCTGTTCAGTGACCGGCCGCTTGCGGGCGCAACCGCCGTCGGCATCCGGCCGGAAGAGATCACGCTTGTGCCCAATGCAGATGCGGTGCCGCTGGGCCTGCTCCGGCTCGAGAGCATCATGCCCACCGGCGGCAGCTGGATCATGGAGTTCTCGCTGGGCGCTGAGCGCCTGTTTCACGCCACCCATCTGCGCCCGATGGCAAGGCCCGGCGATATGGTCGCGTGTTTTGCCATGCCGGAAGGCCTGCATCTGTTCGATGCGAAGGGCCGGCGTATCGAGGAAAACGAAATCCGCGCCACAGGCGCGGCACAACCGGCCGGCATCAGCCGTCCGGCACTTTTACCCGCATAACCTCCTCAATAATCCTAGTTTCCATCACTCAAAGGAATACCGATGAGAATTTCCCGCACTCTGATTTCCTCCCTGATGCTTTCCGTAGCCGTTTCGCTGGGTGCCACAAGCGCTGTCGCGGAAGAGGCTTTTGACCTCAATGCCCTGATCGAAGCCGCGAAAAAGGAAGCGCCGATCACCGTCTACAATTCCAGTGGCAAGATCGTCGCCCAGGCGAAAACCTTTTCGGAAAAATACGGCGTCCAGGCGACCGGCATCAAGGCCAACGCGCCGACCACGCTGGAAATCGCCATCCGCGAAGCCCAGGCCAACAACATCAAGGCCGACGTGATGATCCTGCTCGATGCGCCGGCCGGCATCTCGCAGCTGATCGAGACCGGTTATGCCGAAAGCTGGCTGCCGGCGGATCTGGCCAAGGACATCCCGGAAATCTTCCAGAACCCGCTCGTCGTCTATCAGGAGCCGACCGTCTGGAGCTACAACACCGCGCTCAACGACAGCTGCCCGATCACCAATATCTGGCAGCTGACGGAGGCGAAGTGGAAGGGCAAGGTGGCAATGCAGGATCCGCTCGGCAAGCCGTCCTACACCGACTGGTTCAACCAGCTGGAAGCCCATGCCGACAAGAAGATCGCCGATGCCTATCAGGCACTCTACGGCAAGCCGCTGGAAACCGGCGAGGACAGCGCCACCGCCGCCTGGGTCAAGGCTCTTGCCGCCAACAGCCCGCTTCTGACCGACAGCGACAGCTCCGCTGCGGAAGCCGTCGGTGCGCCTGACACAAAGGAAAACTTCGTCGGCATGCTTTCGACCGCGAAGTTCCGCGACAACAAGGATGGCATGAAGCTCGGCCTCTGCGCCGGCATCAACCCCTATTCCGGCTGGAACTATCCGTCGCTGGGACTGATCGCAAAGGGCACCAAAAGCCCGAATGCCGCAAAGCTGTTCATCCATTACATGATGACCGAAGAAGGCATGGCCGCCCAGGCAATCGACGGCAAGATGTCGACCAACACCACCGTCGGTCTTCCGGACGGCGAACCGTCGGGCGTCGGCAAGATTGCCGATCAGATCCAGTCCTACAACGCTTCCACCGGCAAGGCCGACTGGGAAGCCCGCCAGGACTGGCAGGATCTTTGGTCCTTGAATTACAAGAAGTAATCGCCGCATATTCCGTATTCGAAACAGGGCGGGGCTCCTCATACGATGCCCCGCCACCCCTCTGCCGAAAGACCCCATGCTGACTGTCGATGAATTGAACCAACGCGAAGCCCTGCTGCGCACCGTAACGGCTTCTGCCGGGGCGCTGGCGCTCGACGCTTTTCGCACCCGCAAACCCGGCGACTTTACCCTCAAGGGCCGTCAGGATTTCCTGACCGAGGCCGATGGCGCGGTGGAGGCCCATGTTCGCGCCGCCATAACCGCTGCCTTCCCACAGGATGGCATTCTTGGTGAGGAAGCCGGTGGTGCGCTTTCTGAGCGGTTGTGGGTGATCGACCCGATCGACGGCACCGCCAATTTTGCGCGCGGCATTCCACATTTTTGCGTTTGCATATCGTTCTGCGAAAAGGGTGAAACGCTGCTGGGGGCGATCTTCAATCCCGTCACGGATGAATTCTATTTTGCAGCTAAGGGAGCTGGCGCGTCCAAAAACGGCGCGTCCATCTCGGTTGCTGCAACAGAGACGATCGCCAACGCTTCTGTCGAAATCGGCTGGTCGCCGCGCGTGGCGACAGCGGATTATCTGGCCGCACAGGAACGCGTGTTTGCCAATGGCGCCAATATCCGTCGTGGCGCCTCGGGTGCGCTGGCCATTGCCTGGGTGGCCGAAGGCCGCACCGATGGGTATGCCGAATATTACATGAACGCCTGGGATTGCCTTGCCGGCCTTTTGATGGTGCGTGAAGCGGGCGGCGTGACAGGTGCTTATCCGGCAGTGGAAGGCGAATTGCTGACGGGCGGCGAGATTTTTGCTGCAGCCCCCGGCATTGCCGCGGACTTTTCCGAAGCGATGAAGATCGCCGTCACACCGGTCGAGCGCAAGGGAGAAGCGGCATGACGTCCTCTCCGATTTACGAGCGTCCTCATCTGAGCCTGATCCAGAAAAACCTTCCCGGCTGGGATGTCGATCTTTATATCGGCGGTCGTGAGGCGGCCAGTTCCCCGGATCTTCTTGAACGCCATGGCGTCAAGGTGATCGTCAATTGCGCCGTCAATCTTGACGTCAACCTCGTTGATGACGAACAGCCTGTCGAAGATGGACGGGTCGGGTCGGGTCCCGGTGTTGTGCGTTATTACAAGCTCGGCCTTGTCGATGGTGCGGGTAATGCCGATACGATGTTGCTGGCGGGATATTATCTGCTGCGCGGCGCGCTCAGCCAGACTTTTCCGGACAAGCCGTCCTATCCGCGTCGCGACAAGGGCAATGTGCTCGTCAATTGCCGCGCCGGCCGCAGCCGGTCGGTGTCGCTCGTCGCGCTGTTCCTGCATCTGGAAATGCCGGAGCTTTATCCGACACTGGCATCGGCCATCGCCCATGTGCGTGACAAGCGTGAACTGCATCCTGACGAATGGTTCGAAACCCCGAAGCCGGAACTGATCTACGCGGTGGAACGCGCAGCGGAGATGATCCGTCTGATCGAGGCAAACAAGGACAAGGCTGTCGCATGACCAACCGGCCGCCGCAGAATTTTGCAAGTGCAAGCGAGGTTGCGCGCCGGGCCGGGGTTTCCCGCTCGGCCGTCTCGCGCACCTTCACTGCGGGGGCAAGCGTTTCGGACGAAACCCGCGCCAAGGTTCTGGCCGCCGCTGAAGAGTTGAACTACCACGTCAACCATCTAGCGCGTGGCCTGTCGCAGGAAAAAAGCCGGCCGATCTGTATTCTCGGGGGTGACCTCAATGCGCCTTACCAGTCCGCACTTCTGGAAGCGCTGACCCGGCGTATCCAGGCGGCCGGCCGTGCCGTCATGGTCATCAATACGTCCGGCAACGAGGCGGATTCCCGTGCGGCGCTGCACCAGACGCTGAACTATCGCGCCTCCGCCACCATCGTTCTGTCCGGCGCACCGCCTGTCTCGCTGGTGCGCACCTGTATAGAAAGCGGCCAGCACGTCATTCTCGTCAACCGGCAGGGGCAGATCGAGGAAGCCGACCACATCAATCTCGACCACGAGAGCGCCATGAACGACGCCTGGCACATGCTCGCGCGTGCCGGCTGCCGGTCCTTTGCCATCGTCTCCTCCACCAACAATTCGCCGAGCCTCTTGGCGCGAGAGCGCCTGTTCAGCGCCGCCGCCGTCAAGGCGGGTTTCGAGCCGCCGCCGGTGATCAAGACCGGCGCCACGAGTTATCGCAGCGGCGCGGAAGCGGCACGGCTGCTGCTGCCGGGTGCTGCGCGGCCGGATGCCGTTTTCTGCGTCACCGACCTTCTGGCCTGTGGTTTCATGGATATCGCGCGGCAGGATTTTGGCATGAGCATCCCGCAGGATATCTGCGTGCTCGGTTTCGACGATATCGAGCAGGCGGGCTGGGACGGCTATGCGCTGACCACTTTTCGCCAGCCGATCGAGGAAATCGCCGAGATGATTGCGCTGCGTGTTACCGAAGGCCGCGACTTTCCCGAAGCCGGTGCCGTGACGACGCTGAAGGCGCTGCCTGTCTGGCGAAAAACGGTTCGCTCCGGGCCTCAGGGCTGACGGTTACCGGTGCCGTGATTGCGGCAGCACATACGGCATATGGGCCGCCGGCAGACGGCCGACCGCACCGCCGATTCCGTAGACTTTTGCGATCACGTCGTCGGTGATCGTGTCGGTGCAGACGCCCGCCTTGATGACCCGTCCGCCATGCAGAACCACAAGGTGATCGGCGAATTCGGCGGCCAGATTGAGATCGTGCAGGATGGCCAGCACGATACCACCGGCGGAAGCAAAATCGCGTGCGGTTTCCAGGACCGAAATCTGGTGGCCAAGGTCGAGGCTTGCGGTCGGCTCATCGAGGAAAAGCGCGTTCGGCACGCCATCGCTGACGGCCGTCGGGACCTGTGCAAGCGCGCGGGCGAACTGCACGCGCTGCTGCTCGCCGCCTGACAGCGAAGGGTAGGGTCGGCGTTCGAAACCGTGCAGGCCGACGCGCGTCAGCGCTTTTTTCGCCTGTCCTGTCGGGTCCAGCGCGCCGTGTGCCACTGCCCCCATGCGGGCGATTTCCAGCGCCGTGAACGGAAAGGCCAGTTGTGTTGCTTGTGGCAGGACTGCACGGCATTTGGCGAGATCTTCCGGCCGGCAGGTTTGCAGATCCTTGCCGTGATAGGTAACGAAACCCGCGTCCGGCTGCATTTCACCCGACAGAACCTTCATCAACGTCGATTTGCCGGCGCCGTTCGGGCCGATCACGACCGTGAAGCAACCGGGCCGCAGTTCAATATCGACCGAAGTGATGAGGTTGCGGCCGCCACGGGAAACGGTGAGATTTTCAGCAAGGATCATGGCAGGTCACGCATGCTGATGCCGTTTTTGCCGAGCAGCAGAAACAGGAAGACGGGTGCGCCGAAAAGCGCGGTGATGACACCGATCGGCTGTTCGGCGGGTGCCGCGACGGTCCGCGCCACGCTATCGGCGATCAGCAGAAGCGCGCCGCCGCCGAGCGCCGAACCAGGCAGCAGGAAACGGTGCGACGGCCCCATGATCTGGCGCAACAGATGCGGCACGATAATGCCGACAAAACCGATCGAGCCGGCGACCGCAACCGTGGAGCCGCAGGCAGCAGCCACCGCGATAACGACGATCTTTTTCAGCCTCTGCACCGGTATGCCCATATGAAAAGCGGCGGCATCGCCCAGAATGAGCGCGTCTAGTCCGCGTGCGACAAAGGGAATGATGACCAGCACAGCGCCGACGAATGGCAGGATGGAGAAGACGCGCTCAAAGGTTGCGCCGCCGAGCGATCCGAGATTCCAGAAGGTGATGTCGCGCAATTGGCGATCGTCGGCCATGAAGATGAGCAGGCCCATCAGTGCCATGGCCAGCGCGCCGATGGCGATGCCGCAGAGGATGAGGGCGGTGGTCGAGGTGCGGCCGTCACGGGTGGCGATCACGTAAAGCGCCCAGGTGTTGAAGAGGCCACCGAAAAAGGCCATGAGCGGCAGGAACTGGGCGCCGAGCAGCAATGCAAGTGGCGCCAGAATGCCGTTGCCAAGCACGATGGCGGCAACTGCCGCAAGGCCGGCGCCGGCGGTGACGCCGACAATGCCGGGATCGGCGAGCGGGTTTCGAAACAGGCCCTGCATCATCGCGCCCGAGACGGCAAGCCCTGCACCGACCAGAAGGCCGAGTGCCGTGCGCGGCAGGCGGACGGCTTCGAGAATGACGCGTTCTTGTGTGGTCAGGCTGTCGGCATTGCCGGTGAGATAGGACCAGAGATCGGCAAGGCCGACGCCGGTCGGGCCGACGCCGAGCGAGACCAGACAGGCGATGACGAGCAGCACGACGAGGCCCATCAGGACAAAAATGCCCTGATGGGTTCTGTCCCCATCGATCGCGGGTCGCAGCGGCATGGAGAGCGCCTTCATGGTGCCGTGATCTCTTCCGGATAGAGTTTTGCGGCAAGCGCGCGGGCCGCTTCCGGCGTGCGTGGGCCAAAACCAAGGAGAAGCAGGCCATCCATGGAGATCAGCGCCTTGTTTTGCGCAGCCGGCGTCGTCTGCATGGAGGGGAGCGCAAACACCTGCTCGGGCGTGATGGAGTGATCGCCACGCGACATGGACAGGATGACGTCGGGTGCGGCGGCGATGACCGCTTCGTCCGACAATGGCTTGTAGCCGTTGATCGTCGGCGCGGCGTTGATGCCGCCGGCCATCTCGATGACGGCGCCCGCCTCGGTGTCGGCACCACCGGCCATGACGCGGCCGTTCGACAGCGACAGGACAAAGAGAACCTTCTTTTTGTCCGCCTTGATCTTCGCCACGTCGGCGGCAAGTGCCTTCAGGCCGGCTTCGGTCTGGGTCGCCAAGGTCTCCGCCTTGTCGGACTGGCCGACAGCGGCACCGACGTCACGGATTTTCTGACCGATCTTGTCAGCTTCCGGCGGCGTCGGGACGACCACCATCGGCACTTCGCTGGCTTTCAGGATCTCGATGACAGGCGGCGGGCCGGAGCCTTCCTCCATCAGGATCAGATCCGGCTTCTGGCCGAGGATGCCTTCGGCGGAAAGGGCGCGCATGTAACCGACATCCGGTTTGGCATTGGCGGCAGCAGGGTAAAAACTGGTGGAATCACGGGCAATGATACGGTCCTGCGCGCCGAGATCATAAAGGATCTCGGTGATCGTGCCACCGATCGAGACGATGCGTTTGGCGTCCGGATTGCCTTTTTCGGCCGCCAGGGCGGCGCCGGAAGCGGTAACAAATCCCAGAAAAGCAAGAGAAACAAAGCGAATGAGACGACGAGAGACCACGAAAATGCCCTTTCTGCCGGCGATCTCGGCTAGGAAAACCGCTGCACCGATCTTATAATTGGACACTGATACTCAAGTTTGTTTGCTTTGCAAGCCGCAGCGGTGCGATGCCCTTCACGAATTCGAGCATGCGACGGCATTATGACAGCGAACGGCGATCCATTGTCACATTCGTGTCACCAGACCCGCGCAAGCGTCGCTATGCATTGTCAGTTCTGCATTACGTAAGTTTTCAGGAGTTTTTATGTGGCGTCCGATTGAAAAGCTCGTTTCGGGCCGGCTGGCTTACCTTCATTTCGAAGATGCCGCCTGTGGCGATTGCCTGGGCTATGTCAACGCCGCCGGCATTGCCGAGTGGCCGGACGCAATCAGGGGAATGCGCCCGGATGGCTGGTGTGATGCCAGCGAAATGCTGTTTCTTGCCGCCGACCGGCAAACTTATCCGGCGCAGCTTGCTTCGTAGGTCTGTGCCTACGAAGGTTTTTGATCACTCTTCCGGCGCAAGGCCGTCAAACACTTCCAGCAGGGCATCGACGATCGCCTGACCGAGCGCATTGCCGGTCTCGGCGATTTTGTCGTCCTGCATGTCGCGTGCGGCGAGTGCCAGATTGCCACCCTGATCCGCGACGATGGCGCGTGCCCGCTCGATGGCCCACTGGGCAAAATCGGCGCGCGTTTCGATAGTGACGGTTTCCATGAAAATCTTCTTCCGGTTTATCTTTCGTTGAGGATTTGCAGGCCATAAAGCCCCTGCGCGTTTTATTGTATTGCGTACGCGCTACCTTCTCCTGCCGCCACGCGCAAGTTTTGCGCCTTTGTGGCGCGCAACCTTTCCCCAATCGATAGATCTACACATGCCGCTACATGCCCGGCCTCGCGGGCGCTTGCGCTGTCTCAGCAACCACAGGCAAATAAAAATGGCCGGTTTTGACGCCGGCCATCTTTTCGTTCTGATGCGAAGGGCAGTTATGCCGCGCGGCTATAGGCGGTTCGTGCTACCGAAGCATTCCCCAGACGGAACTGCGCCAGCAATTCCTTAAGCGCAGAGGCTTCCGACGCGAGGCCGTGGCTTGCCGCCGTCTGTTCCTCGACCATCGCGGCATTCTGCTGCGTGCCCTGGTCCATGGTGTTGACGGCGGTGTTGATCTCCTGAAGGCCGGTGGACTGTTCACGCGAAGCGGTGACGATCGCGGCGATATGGCCGTTGATCTCCTGAACCTCGGCAACGATCGCCTCCAGCGCCTTGCCGGTGTCGCCGACCAGTGCCACGCCTTCCTGCACCTGCGTGCCTGACGTGGTGATGAGCGCCTTGATCTCTTTTGCGGCCTTGGCGGAACGTTGGGCAAGCTCGCGGACTTCCTGCGCGACGACGGCAAACCCCTTGCCGGCTTCACCGGCACGGGCGGCTTCGACGCCTGCATTCAGCGCCAGAAGGTTGGTCTGGAAGGCGATGTCATCGATGACGCTGATGATGTTGGAGATTTCCGAAGACGACTGTTCGATGCCGCTCATGGCGCGGACAGCGTTGCGCACCACATTGCCGGACTGTTCGGCATTGTCGCGCGTGCGGTTGACCAGACGGCCGACCTCTTCGGCGCGGCGTGCGGAATCCTTGACCGTGGTGGTGATCTCTTCGAGCGCTGCTGCCGTCTGTTCCACCGAAGCGGCCTGCTGTTCGGTGCGGCGGGCGAGATCGTCGGCCGCATGACGGATTTCGCTGGCGCCGGCGTCGATGGCGCGGGCGTTGTGGCCGACCTTGGTCAGCGCAGCGTTGAGCTTGGTGATGGAGGTGTTGAAGTCTTCACGCAGGCGATCAAGGTCCGCGACGAAGGGCGTCGAGATGCGATATTCGAGATCGCCATCGGACAGATGGGCAAGTCCCTTGGCCAGTGCATCGACCGCGAAGCTGACATCGGCGGTGTTGCGCGAAGCGATGCGTTCCCGTTCGGCGCGTTCCTGCTCAGTCAGCGAACGGTTCTCTTCGGCGTCCGATTCCAGGCGCAGGCGTTCGCGGGCATTGGTGCGGAAGACGGCAACAGCCGCAGCCATAGAGCCGATCTGGTCGGTGCGCTTTTCACCCGGAATGGCGACGTTGAGATGACCGTTGGCGAGTTCTTCCATGGCAGCCGTCATATGCGTCACGGGCTTGACGACGAGGCTGCTGAGCAGCGTGGCGAGGAAGCCGATCATCGCCGCAACGCCGAGCAGGGTAGCAATCGTGGCGGCGATGCGGAATTCGCCGATCGAGGCATAGGCGGTCTGTTCATCGACGACGAAGCCGACGCTCCATTCCGCGCCCGGCAGGCCGGCGATGGGCAGGAAGCTGACGAGCTTGGTTTCGCCGGCACTTGCCGTTTCGCTGACGGCTGTCGACATCGGCGGCACGCTGCCCTGGAAAAGGTCGGACAATGTCTTGTCGACCATCTTTTCATCCGGGTGAATGAGGACCTTGCCGCTCTTGTTGACGAGAAATGCGTATCCTTTCGGACCGGCGTCGATCGACTTGATTGCAGCGACCAGCGATTCCAGCGAGAAATCGCTGCCGGTTACACCGACGATCTGGCCATTGACCTTCACAGGCACGGCAGCCGTGACGTTGAGCTTGTTGGTCGATGCGCTGATATAGGGTTCTGTCAGGATAGACTGGCCGCTATTGGCGGCGGCCTGGTACCACGGGCGCTTGCGCGGATCATAACCGGCAGGGACGCCGGTCATCGGCCATTCGATATACTTGCCGTCTGCAGCTGCGCCGAAATAGGTGGAGAGAAACTGGCTCTTGAGCACATCGTTCTGCAAAATCAGAAGCTTCGCATCATCATCGGCAGCCTGTTCCATGCCCTTGGCGACATTGTCCGTCAGCATGACGCGGCCGTTCAGCCAGTTGGCAATGCTCTGGGCGGCCTGTTTGCCGGAGGATTCGATGTTGTGTTCGACAGAGTCCGCGACCGCCTGACGCTGCAGGCTGTCGATGTAAAGCGAGAAGCCGGCGAAAGCGGCGACCACGACGAAAGACGCAGCAAGCAGGATGCGCGTCATCAGATTGGTTTTTTTGGACAAGCAGATGTTCCTTCGACGACGAAAGCGACGGTGGGGCAGGGGATATGAAGGCATGCCCGCACGGGCTTGGTCGCAACGCTTCATGCGCGCGGTGTCAGGAAATCTGCAGCACTGGGCCGGACAGAACGGCATTCAGTTTAAATTTGAATTAAAGAATATGGGCATGTATCTGCGCGGGGGCACCGAAGGGCTAAATTTGTTTTTATTTTCGCGTGCTTGTCATGAAATACTTGCCGCTGATTGCGCAGGTTTCCATGCCGGTGCAATCAACGGCTGCGTTGCGAGAAATGGCCTCGACGTTACTTGCTGATTGCCGGCATTGCCGCACGCCGCAACAGCATGCCGAAAAGGTCGCGCGGTTCGTCGGGGTCCGCCACCAGATCGAGGTTTTCGAAACGATTGCTGCCGCGCAGCTTATCATAGACGTAGCGAAGCGCCGAAAAATCTTCGGTCGCAAAACCGACGCTGTCGAACAGGGTGATCTGGCCATCGCTGTCACGCCCGGTCTTCTGGTCCGTCACCACTTGCCAGAATTCCGTGACCGGATAATCCGCCGGCAATTGCTGGATTTCGCCCTCGATGCGGGTCTGCGGCGGATATTCGACGAAGATCGAAGCGCGCAGCAGGATATCGCGATGCAGTTCGGTCTTGCCCGGTGAATCGCCGCCGACCGCATTGATGTGCACACCGGGGCCGATCATGTTGTCGGTGAGAATGGTGGCGTTGCGCTTGTCTGCCGTGGCGGTGGTGATGATGTGCGCTCCTTCGACCGCCTCTTCCGCCGATCGGCAGGCGGTGATCGTCAGGCCGAGACCGGCAAGGTTGTTGCGGCAGCGTTCCGTCGCGGCTGGATCGAGATCGTAGAGACGCAGATTGTCGATGCCCAGCAGGGCCTTGAAGGCAAGCGCCTGAAACTCGCTCTGGGCGCCATTGCCGATCAAGGCCATGGTTTTTGCGCCCTTCGGCGCGAGATATTTTGCGGCGATTGCGGAAGTGGCGGCGGTGCGCAGTGCCGTCAGGATGGTCATTTCGGAGAGCAGCAACGGATAACCGCTGTCGACATCCGAAAGCACTCCGAAGGCTGTTACCGTCTGGCGACCGCTGCGGGTGTTCTTGGGGTGGCCGTTGACATATTTGAACGCATAAAGCCGGCCGTCGCTTGCCGGCATCAGCTCAATGACGCCGTCACGCGAATGCGAGGCGATGCGGGCCACCTTGTCGAACAGTTCCCAACGCCGAAAATCCTCTTCCACATAGGTCGCCAGTTCACGCAGGAAGGTCTCCGTGCCGGTGGCAAGCACGAGATCCATCATGTTCTCGACGCTGACGAAGGGGACGATGTTGAGGTTCTGTTCGGCAGACATCAAAAACTCCTTGTTGGACGGTCCATGACGGTGCGACCCATCAGGCTGGCGGTGAGATCGACGAGAAGCGTGGCGGTGCGACCGCGCTCGTCGAGAAAGGGGTTGAGTTCGACGAGGTCGAGGCTGCTGACGAGGCCGCTGTCATGCAGCATTTCCATCACCAGATGCGCTTCGCGAAAGGTGGCGCCGCCCGGCACGGTGGTGCCGACGGCGGGCGCGATGGCCGGATCGAGAAAATCGACATCGAGGCTGACATGCAGCAGGCCGTTAACGGCTTCCACCTGTTCCAGAAACCGGCGCAGCAGGACGGCAACGCCGTGTTCGTCGATCGTGCGCATGTCGTGAACGGTCACGCCCGTCTGCCTGATCGCCTCCCGTTCCGCCGTATCGACGCTGCGAATGCCGATCATGCAGACGTTTGCCGGATCGACCTTGTGGGTGAGCGGCGGGAAATAGCCGTCGAAACCGGCGCGTCCGGTATAATAGGCAACCGGCAGGCCATGCAGATTGCCGCTGGTCGTTGAATCGAGCGAATGGAAATCGGTATGCGCGTCAAGCCAGAGCACGAAGAGCGGGCGCCCCTGTTCGGCGGCGCGCCGCGCCACACCCGGCACCGTGCCGGCGGAAAGAGCGTGATCTCCGCCCATGAAGATCGGCATGCCGTTGCCACTTTCGCGATAGGCGACTTCGGTGAGGAGTTTCGTCCAGGCGACGATCTGGGCCAAGTTGCGCAGGGCAGGGTTGGGATGGCGCATGTCGGAGACATCATCGATGACGACATTGCCGATATCCGTCACATCGTGACCGAGTTCCTCCAGGGCCGTGCGGATGCCGGCGACACGCAGCGCGCTCGGACCCATTTCGCAGCCGAGCCGCGATGCGCCGTCCTGAAGGGGAATACCGATCAATCTGCAATGCATGTGAAAACTCCGTTCGGTGAAAAAAGATCATGGAAGGCTGGCAGATTGAATAGATATATTTGCCAAATAAGCTGAAATGGCTTTCCATTTCGGAGGCATGGTTTATCAATCTGCCAATGGATGAATTCGACCACAAGCTGGTGACGCTTTTGCGTCACGACGCACGCCGCAGCATATCCGATCTTGCCGCCGATCTGAAAACATCGCGGGCGACCGTTCGCGCGCGCATGGAAAAGCTGGAAAAGAGCGGCAACATCATCGGCTACACGGTGATCCTCCGGGCCGACACTGTGGAACTGCCGGTGCGCGGCATCATGATGATCGAGATCGAGGGACGTGTCGCGGATCGCGTCATCCTGACGCTTGGCGGTTTTCCGGAAATTTCCGAAATCCACACGACAAATGGACGCTGGGACCTGATCGTCGAGCTTGGTACGGCGACATTGGCCGATTTCGACAATGTTCTGCGGCGCATCCGGCTGGTGCCGGGCATCACCGCCAGCGAGACGAACCTGCTCTTGGCAACGCCGCGCAGCACGAAGGCGCGGTTGTGAGCGCCTAAAACAGGAATGGCCGGTCGCTGTGCAACGACCGGCCGATCTTGTGTCTTTTAGCCGAGCGGACTTAGAATTTCTTCGTGACCGATACCCGGAACGAGCGGCCGGTTTCGCTGTAGAAATCCTGTGCGGCCAGTCTTGCCGGCGCAAGGTCTGGAACGTCAGTGGCATTGAAATACTTCTTGTCGAAGATATTGAAGACGCCGGCCTGGATTTTCAGGCCCTCGACCTGTTCGGGCTCCCACCAGAAGGTGGCATCCACCAAGCCATAACCCGGTGCCTTGAAGCCGTTGTCGCTGGTCTTGTTGCGGGCAGCAGCCATGGTCAGCGAGACGTCGGTGCCCCAGTTTTCGGCAGCATAACCGAGCCCGGTGATCGCGCGCAGCGGTGCAACCGAATTCAGGTACTTGTCGGTACCGGTGTCCTTGCCATGCGACCAGGCGAACGAGCCCCATGTGCGCCAGTTGTCAGAAAATCGCCATTCGCCGGAAAGCTCGACGCCGTAGATGCGCACGCGGTTGAGGTTGGCGTAACCTTCGATACCGTTGATCGGGAAATCGCCGCCCGGCGGCTGAAGCTGCACCGTGTCGATGAAATTGCGGTAGTAGTTGTTGAAGACCGTTGCCGAGAGGCTGTAGTCGGTCGCCTTGTAGTTCGCACCGATTTCAAAACCATTGCTGGTTTCGGTCTTCAGGTCCGGATTGCCGACGCGTGCATAGG
Organism: Neorhizobium huautlense; assembly: GCF_030811685.1. Taxonomy (GTDB): domain Bacteria; phylum Pseudomonadota; class Alphaproteobacteria; order Rhizobiales; family Rhizobiaceae; genus Neorhizobium; species Neorhizobium huautlense_A. The sequence continues at coordinate 334,162 of NZ_JAUSRF010000003.1, forward strand.
AACCCGGTGCGCCGTAGGTCTGATAAAGTTCACGCGCCGTCGGGGCGCGGAAACCCTGCGACCACTGGGCAAACAGTTCGAGTTCGTTCGTTGCCTTGAAGGCCGCACGGAGTTTCGGAGAAAACCGGGCGTCGCTTGTGCCTTCCAGATAGTCCGTGTCGTACAGTGGGCTGTCCTGGTAAGCGGCGGTGTTTTTCGGCGAATGTTCGTAATAATCGAAACGCAGGCCGGGTGTGATGGTCAGGCGATCGTTGAGAAGCTTGATGTCGTCCTCGACATACATACCGAACGCAAAGCTGTCGACATCAGGCATGTCGGACGAATTGGAATGCAGGAATCGGCAGCTCTGCGGCCCCATGATCTGCGGAATGGTTGTCCAGTCGATATCCGGGCAATTGTCGACACCTGCGGAATACTGATGGGTATCCTGCCAGTAGATCTCGCCACCGAAACGGAATGTGTTCGATACACCGCCCAGTTCCGTCTGCTTTTCGGCATTGCCACTGAAGCCGTAAGTGGTCTGTTCAAGCATGTTGTCACGCTTGTAGACGCCTTCTGGAAAACCGTAATAGAAGGGGTCTCCGGGAATGACGGCGCGCGGATCACGCAGGCGAATGCCATCGGTGGTGTTGTTAAGCGTCTGCTTCTGCCAGTAGGCGACGATGCTTGCCTGATCCACCCAGTCGGAATTGTCGGGCGAGATGAAGTCGTAGGAAGCCGAAATGCGTTTGCGGTCGGTCTCGTTGCCGGTTTTCAGCGTGCCCGGCTCGTAAAGCATCGAACTGTCGCCTTCGACGTCGCGCATGTTGCTGACATCTTCGTCGCGGTTGAAAAGTTCACCTGTCAGGCCAAAGCGATGACCGCCATCGATATACTGGTGCATCTTGACGAGAAGGTTGCGCTGATCGAAATCGGCCGGATTTTGCTCCGTGCGAGCGAGGCCGTAGCCGCCGACAGATCCTTCATTACCTGTTTCGTTGCCGTTCTTGTAGCTGCCCTGAACCAGTAGCCAGGTGTCGTTGAAACGACCGGCGATGGCGCCGTTGTTGCCCCAGCTTTTGTCTGCGCTGTCATAGGTGCTCTTGGCGAGCGCGCCCCAGTTCTTGTTGCCGTCGATCAGGTCTTCCGGATTCAGCGTTCTCAGCTGCACCACGCCTCCCAGGGCACCGGAGCCATAACGACTGGAATCTGCACCCTTGGTGACATCGACCGCTGACAGGCTATCGAAATCGTAGGAGTTCAAGCCGCCACGGGCGGAATCGCGCGGATCCGTCAGCCATGGCACGCGTATGCCGTCGATGGCGGTGAGGACACGGTCGTTCTGCAGGCCACGCAGGTTGATGCTGCTCGTCTGCCGATTGAAGTTGACACCGGCATCGACACGACGGGCAAAGTCCTTGAAATCGGTGACCATGCGCTGCTGGATCACGGCCCGATCCGTGCGTTTGGTCAAAGGGGATGCCGGGGCTGCGCTGATGCCGCCGCTTTGGCCGACGACCACGATCGGGCTGAGTTGCGTGGTATCCTGCTGCGTTGCGTCCTGAGCGAAGACGGTCGTTGCGCACATGACCGACGCCATTGCCGTGCTGCAGACGAGTAGGCGCGACTTGAAGTTTCCTGATTGCATTCTGTGCCCCGAAATCGAGTTGGTTTCCCCACCGAAAGTGTTCAGGGCTAGCTAGGAAATCATGCATCAAAGAGTCAAGTTTGAATCTGAGTAAATTTGTCATGTTTATTTATTGCATCCAAACTGTCACTTTTCTGCCATTTATTCGCAGTTGCTTAGATTGAGATGCCAGGGCAGCACATGTGCAGTGCTCGCCAAGAATGGCGCATGGCGGATATCCGTCAGCGCCAGTTCCCGACAAAGCCTTCGACATGAATTTCCCGCGCCGGGCTGTCTTCTCCACCCAATGCCAACATGCCGCCGCTGAGATTTGCGACAGGGCAGGAATGGTTCGGCAGGATCAATAACGGCGTGCCGACCTTCGGACGTGTGTCGAAAAACTCCAGAAACGCATGTTCTTCCGATAGTTTGGCCACCGGCAGCGGCGTGTCATGGCCGATCATCCAGGCTTCGCCGAAGGATTTTGTCGCCGAGGTGCCGTGGGGCCCGAGATCGGATGACAGGGTTTTGGAGCCGACATTGGCGATGGCATAATGGTCGTTGACGGCGATGATCCGGGCGGCGACGCCGAGCGCCAGATTGTTGCGTTCCACCAGTCCCAGTCGGACGGCGGTCAGATCATAAAACACGTAATTGCCGGGGCGGACTTCATCCACGCCTTCGAAACCGGCATTTTTGACCAGCGTCGGCGTGCTGCCGATGGATACGCGCGGCACTTCAATGCCTGCGTTCTGAAGTTTTTGGCGCATCGCGGTCATGATCGCCAACTCGCTTTCGGCGATCGTGGTGACAGCGGCGGCATTGCCCGCGCCATAGGCATGGCCCGCATGGGAAAGAAGACCGGCAAAGGTGAGGTCCGGATTGCCGGTGATCGCGGCGGCGATTTTGAGTGCCGTATCCGTGCTCGGATCTACGCCGCAGCGATGCAGGCCGACATCGACCTTCATGAAGACGGTGGCCTTGCGGCCCGCCTCTTTCGCGCCGGCGATGAGGGCATCCACGGTCTCATCACTATCGGCGATGAAGCGGATGTCTTCGGCGCTTGTCGCTTCGCGCAGAAGCCCGGCAATGATCTGCGGATTGAGGAGCGGATAGGCGAGAGTGACGGGGAAAAGGCCATCACGCAGCAGCATGGCAGCTTCATAAGGTCGCGCCGTGGTGAAGCCCGCAGCGCCATTTTCCTTCTGTAACCGGGCGATTTCGAGGCTCTTGTGGGTCTTGATATGCGGATGCAGCGCCGCACGCCCGCCGACAAGCGCTGTCATCTCCTCGATATTGCGGCGGAGAACCGCTTCGTCGATGACCACGCGCGGTTCGTTCAGCGCATCAAAGCCGCGAAACCGCGTGGAGAGGTCGAGAGGAGAGGACGGCTGGTTGGACATGGCAAACCTTCGGATGGAGCGACGCGGGCTGCAGAAGCATTAGCGTCGAATGCTACCGTGCGCCATCATCGAAACCATTCCTGTTTTCGCATCCGTGCGCTAGCTTTGCATCAGAGGAGCAAAAGGGAGGAAATGAGAAGGTGGATCAACAGAGTGCGAAAAATGTTTCGCTGGTGGAGCTTGATCGCTTCTGCCGGTCGGTGCTTGTCGCTTGCGGTGCCAATGACGCGACTGCCGACGCGGTAACGAGGGCGATGATGCATGGCACCCGCCATGGGGTGGATAGCCATGGTGTGCGGCTGCTCGACCATTATGTCCGGGCGCTGGAGGGTGGTCGTATCAAAAAGGCGCCGGAACTGAAGGTGGTGAATGCCTTCGGCGCCATCGAAACGCTGGATGCCGGCGACGGGCATGGGGCACTGGCGACCTATACGGCCATGGATCATGCCGTGGCACTTGCCGGCAAGTTCGGCATCGGTGCGGTCGCCATTCGCAACAGTTCGCATTTCGGCCCGGCCGGCGCCTATTCGATGGAGGCGGCGCGAAAAGGTTTTATCGGCTTCACCTTCTGCAATTCCGACAGTTTTGTGCGTCTGCATGGGGGCGCGCAGCGGTTTCATGGCACCAATCCGATTGCCGTCGCGGTGCCGTCGGCCCAGGAAAATCCGTGGCTGCTGGACATGGCGACCAGCGCCATCCCGTTCAACCGCGTGCTTCTTTATCGCAGCACCGAGACCGAACTGCCGCAGGCCGTGGCGTCGGATGCCAGCGGCATCGACACGCGGGACGCGGAAGCGGTGGACATGCTGGCGCCGCTCGGCGGTGAATTCGGCTTTAAAGGCGCGGGGCTTGCCGGACTTTCGGAGATCTTGAGCGCCGTTGTCACCGGCATGCGGCTGAGTTTCGATATTCCCGGCATGATGTCGGATGACATGGCGACGCCGCGTGGGCTGGGTGCCTTCGTCATCGCCATCAAGCCGGATGCATTTGGCGATCAGACGACATTTGATGTCGGCATGACGCGTTATCTGGATGTTCTGCGCAATTCGCCGGTTCGCGAAGGCCAGCGGGTGATGGCGCCCGGTGACAGGGAATGGGCGGTGGCCGCCGAACGCGAGAGAAACGGGGTGGTGATCGACCCGGCAACGCGTGAGGCCTTTGTGGCGCTGGGCTTGAAATACGGTGTGACGCTGCTGGCTTGACCGCCGGATAGCGCGCGCGCTCGCCGTAACTTACCATTCCTGTAGTGTCTCTATAGGAATGGTCAAATTTCTTCACGAAATATTGACATCTGTAAATTGGTCAGACAATCTGACCACACGCGCTGCGGAGGAGGAACTGTCGGCGCCGGGAGGATTTCATGTTTGTGGCTCTGGAGCCGCGCCGCCTTTACCGGCAGGTCGCGGAACAGTTGCGCGCGCTTATCGAAACGGGAGAGCTGCCGACCGGCGAGCGTCTTCCGGCGGAGCGTGAGCTTGCGGAACGGTTGGGCGTGTCGCGGCCGACCGTGCGCGAGGCGTTGATCGTGCTGGAGGTCGAGGGGCTGATCCAGATCCGCATGGGATCAGGTGTCTATGTCAGTCGCAAGCCACCGACGAAAGCCGTTCTGCCGGCGGATGACAGCGACGGCCCGTTCGAGCTTCTGCAGGCGCGTTGCCTGATCGAAAGTGCCATTGCCGAAGAGGCCGCACGGATCGCGCGTCCCGAACATATTGCGGCGCTGGACGCGCTTCTTGCGGAAATGGCCGTGACGCTGGAGGATTCACATCAGGCGCTTTCCATCGACCGCGCCTTTCATACCGCGATTGCCGACATTATCGGTAACTCGGCGCTTAACCGTTTTACCGGCCTGATCTACGACCGCCGCCTGTCTCCCTATTTTGAAAAGCTCGCAAGCTATTTCGAGGGACCGCACACATGGCAGATGGCGCTGGAGGAGCATACGGCCATTCGTGATGCGATCGCTGCCGGTGACCCGGAAGCCGCGCGCCACGCCATGCGCGAGCATCTGACCCGCTCGCAGAAGAGATTTTCGGAAAGCTTTGGAGAGGAGCCGGTACGGGAAGACTGATCCGGCCGCGAGGAGGCGGCGGATTTTTATCCATGCAGATCTGAAATCAACTCGGGAGGAGAGCATGACATTCAGGTTCAAGACGCTGCTGGGAGCAGCGGCAGTGATCGTGGCGTCGTCCATGACCGCGCAGGCGCAGACGGCGCTGAAATGGGCGCATGTCTACGAGACGTCCGAACCGTTCCACACGGAATCGGTCTGGGCGGCGGAAGAAATCGCCAAGCGCACCGACAATCGCTACAAGATCGACGTCTTTCCGGCATCGCAGCTGGGCAAGGAAGCCGATATCAACCAGGGCCTGAAGCTCGGAACGGTCGACATGATCATTTCCGGCTCCAGTTTTGCCTCGCGTGACTACAAGCCGATCGGCGTCACTTACTTTCCGTACATCTTCCGCGATCCGGCACACCTGATCGCCTATACCAAGAGCGATGTCTTCAAGCGTCTTGCCAAGGGCTATGAGGACAAGACGGGCAACGTCATCACGGCCGTCAGCTATTACGGCACCCGCCACACGACGTCGAACAAGCCGATCGCCAACTGCGCCGACCTGAAAGGCGTGAAAATGCGCGTGCCGGATGTTCCGGCCTATCTCGCCATGCCGCGCGCCTGCGGCGCCAACACCACGCCGATTGCATTCGCCGAAGTCTATCTGGCTTTGCAGAACGGCACGGTCGATGCGCAGGAAAATCCGCTGACCACGATCGAGGCGAAAAAATTCTTCGAAGTGCAGAAGAACATTGTTCTGTCCGGTCACATCGTTGACCACCTCAACACGGTCATTTCCAAGAGCCGCTGGGCCAGCCTTTCGGATGAAGACAAGAAGATCTTCACCGAGGTGATGCTGCAGGCTGCCGAGCGCACCACGAAAATCATCGAGGAGCGTGAAAAGGCTCTCGTTGATGACTTCAAGAAGCGTGGCCTGAACGTCGTTGAAGTCGACAAGGCCGACTTCGAAAAGAACGTTCTGGAAAAGGTGACGTTCGAAGAGTTCGGTTACGAAAAATCCGACTGGGAAGCCATCCGCGCCATCAGGTAAAGGCGTCCGGCGCGGCTCCTGGCGGGCCGCGCCATCCCCTCATCTAACGGGATGAAATCCATGTCAACGCAGCCGGAAATTCACACTCAGGTGACGCCTGAGGAGCTTGCGCATACTTTCGATGAAGCGCCAGCCGACGTCGATCTGAAAATCTACGCAATTGAGGATTGGGTGACGCTCGCCCTGTTCTGGGCCATGACGGCCTGCGTATTCTTGCAGTTCTTCACCCGCTATGTGCTCAACGACAGTTATGCCTGGACCGAGGAAATTGCCGTCAACTGCCTGATCGGCGTGGTGTTTCTGGGATCCGTCGCGTGCGTGCGCATGTCGCGCCATATCCAGGTGGATGTGCTTTACCACTACCTGCCGGCGCATGTGACCCGCATCATGGCAACGGTCGTCGATCTCATCCGTATCGGTTTCTTCGCCTACGGCTCATGGCTGATGTGGCGGTACATGGAAATCGTTGCGGACGAGGAAATGGTGACGGTCCAGCTGCCCCGCAACATCGTCTTCTACACTGTTCTGGCCGCGTTCGTGCTGATGTTCCTGCGCTCCATTCAGGTGTTCGTTGCCAACATGCGCCGTGGTTATTCGGTGCTTGAGCGCCCCGAAGAATTCCAGCACGCCGAGGTCTGATCCATGCTTCTTCTTATCGGTTCATTTCTGCTTCTGATGGTGCTCGGCCTGCCCGTCGCCGTTTCCATGGCAACGTCATCACTGCTCTACATCGTCATTTACGGCGTTGCCCCCGATATCATTGCCGCACAGCGGCTGATTGCCGGCGTGGAAAGTTTTCCGTTGCTGGCCGTGCCCTTCTTCATCCTTGCTGGCAACCTGATGAACACGGCCGGCGTCACCGGCCGCATCTACTCCTTTGCGGTCGCTCTGGTCGGCTGGATGAAGGGTGGCCTGGCGCAGGTGAATATCATCGGCTCAGTGGTGTTTTCCGGCATGTCCGGCACGGCGCTGGCGGACGCCGCCGGCATCGGCACGATCGAGATCAAGGCCATGAAGGATCATGGTTATCCGGTCGAGGCCGCTGTCGGCGTCACGGCCGCGTCCGCAACGCTCGGGCCCATCTTTCCGCCATCACTGCCCTTCGTCATCTACGGCATGATGGCAAACGTCTCAATCGGCGCACTGTTCATGGCCGGCATCGTGCCGGGCGTTGTCATGACCGTGCTGATGATGCTGACCGTCGCGATCTTCGCCTATGTGAAACAATGGGGTTCGGACACGCCGTTCAGCCTGCGCAACCTTTTCGGCGCTTCGCTGGAAGTGCTGATTGTCATGGCCGTGCCGCTCGGCATCTATCTGCTGACGCTTGTCGGTCTGTCGCTCAACTGGGCCATCCTGATCGCTCTCACGGTACTGATCGCCTGCGACTGGTACTTTGATTTCTCCGCCGTCATGGCGCTGATGACCCCGGTCATCCTGATCGGCGGCATGACCATGGGCTGGTTCACGCCGACGGAAGCGGCGGTTGCCGCCGTGCTCTGGTCGCTTTTCCTCGGACTCGTGCGGTATCGCACGATGACGTTCAAGACACTTGCCAAGGCGACCTTCGACACGATCGAAACCACGGCATCCGTGCTGTTCATCGTCGCTGCCGCCTCGGTCTTCGCGTGGTTGCTGACGGTCAGCCAGACGGCACAGCTGCTCTCTACTGCCATTACAAGTCTGACGGACAGCAAATGGATCTTTCTGATCCTCGTCAATCTGCTGATGCTGTTCGTCGGCTGCTTCCTCGATACGATCGCGGCAATCACCATTCTCGTGCCGATCCTGCTGCCGATCGTGCTTCAGTTTGACATAGATCCGGTTCACTTCGGCCTGATCATGACACTGAATCTGATGATCGGTCTTTTGCACCCGCCGCTTGGCATGGTGTTGTTCGTCCTATCGCGCGTTGCCAAACTATCGGTGGAACGCACGACCATGGCGATCCTGCCCTGGCTTGTGCCGCTGCTGATCGCGCTGGTGCTGATCACCTTCATCCCGGCCATCACATTGTGGTTGCCGACCGAGATGGGCCTGATCCGCTGATCGATCATGCCCGCGCCGGAGGAGGGCGCGGGCTTCTCACTGCATCAATTTTTGAAATGAATATCAAGGGACAAGACGCATGAGACATACATGGCGATGGTTCGGGCCGGTCGATAAGGTGACCGTGCAGGATGCGGCGCAGGCGGGTGCAAAAGGCATTGTCAGCGCGCTGCATCACATTTCGACCGGCGATGTCTGGCCGGTGGAGGAGATCGCCAAACGCCATGCCGAGATCAAGGCCGGCGGCCTGTTCTGGGATGTGGTGGAAAGCGTGCCGGTTTCAGAAAGCGTCAAGACCCAGACCGGTGACTGGCGCACGCATGTCGACAACTGGAAAGAGACCCTGCGCCGCCTGTCGGCGAGCGGCATTCGCACGGTCTGCTACAATTTCATGCCGGTGCTGGACTGGACACGCACCGACCTGCGCTGGGAAACCCGCCATGCGGCGCGGGCCATGCGTTTCGATCTGACCGATTTCGTTGCCTTCGACATCAACATCCTGAGACGGCCGGATGCGGCATCCGATTACCCGGAAGCCCTGCAGGATGCAGCGGCCCGACGTTTCTCCGAAATGAACGACGCGAAAATCGCAGCACTCGGGCGCAATATCGGTGCCGGCCTGCCGGGTTCCGCGGATGGTTATACGCTCGAGCAGTTGCTGGAAAAACTGCGGACCTATCAAGGCATCACGGCGCAGAAACTGCAGGCCAATCTGATCGATTTCCTGAGCGAGGTCGTGCCGGTGGCCGAACAGGTCGGCATCAACATCTGCGCCCATCCGGATGATCCGCCGTGGCCGCTGCTCGGCCTTCCGCGCATTCTCTCCACGGAGGCCGATTACGCCTATATTCTCGACACGGTCTATAGCCGAGCAAACGGCATGACACTGTGCTCCGGCTCTCTCGGTGCGCGTGCCGACAACGATCTTCCGGCAATTGCCAACCGGTTCGCCTCGCGTATCCACTTCGTCCATCTGCGCAATGTCACACGCGATGAAGACAGCCTGCCTTGCTCTTTCTTCGAGGATGAACATCTGGAAGGCGGGACGGATATGGTTGCGGTCATCGCAGCTCTCCTGAAGGAAGAAAAACGCCGCCGTGACGAGGGCCGGGAGGATCACGAAATTCCGATGCGTCCCGACCATGGTCAGGAAATTCTGGATGACGTGACGCGTGGCGCGCAGCCCGGCTATCCGGCCATCGGTCGCCTGAAAGGGTTGGCCGAATTGCGCGGCATCGAGCGCACGCTTTTGCATGCGCAATATGGAATGTGGTGAAGGGAACGGCGCGCAAACCCGGTAACGTGCATATCGGGCTTGCCGCCTCTCATCGTGTACATCAGGCCGGCGGCACCTTGTCGAGCGCACATGAAGGCGATGTCGAATTGGCCTGATGGGGCCGGTGACGGAATAAATTTCCAATTTTTGTCGGTGGATCAGGTGTCTGACCTGTGCATCCACGCGGCCGATTGCCTATATAGCGGTTTCAGCGTTTTTCATCCGCCAACTGCTATCCAGGCAAAGGACCGTTTTGATGACCGAAAAATCTTCCGCCGACAATTTTCCCGCAGGTTATGAGCCGCCAAAAGTCTGGACCTGGGAAAAGGGCAATGGCGGTCAGTTCGCCAATATCAACCGCCCGATCGCCGGGCCTACGCATGACAAGGAACTGCCGGTCGGCAAACATCCGCTGCAGCTTCATTCGCTCGGCACGCCGAATGGCGTCAAGGTCACTATCATGCTGGAGGAACTGCTGGCAGCCGGTCATAGGGACGCCGAATATGATGCTTGGCTGATCAATATCGGTCAGGGCGACCAATTCGGCTCGGGCTTTGTCGGAATCAATCCGAATTCAAAGATTCCGGCCCTTCTTGATCGTGCCCCGAAGGGTGGTGGCGAGCCGATCCGTGTGTTCGAATCCGCTTCCATCCTCATCTATCTAGCGGAAAAATTCGGCGCCTTCCTGCCGACCGATCTGCGTGCCCGCGCGGAAACCATGAACTGGCTGTTCTGGCAGATGGGCTCTGCGCCGTTCGTCGGTGGCGGTTTCGGCCATTTTTATGCCTATGCGCCGATCAAGATCAAATATGCGATCGACCGCTATGCGATGGAAACCAAACGCCAGCTCGATGTGCTCGATCGTCACCTTGCCGACAACCAGTTCATGGCCGGAAGCGAATACACGATTGCGGACATGGCGATCTGGCCGTGGTATGGCAACCTCGCGCTCGGCCAAGCCTATGGCGATGCCGGTGACTTTCTCGAAGTTCAAGGTTACAAGCACCTGCAACGTTGGACGGCGGAGATTTTCGCGCGTCCCGCCGTGAAGCGTGGGCGCATGGTCAACCGGACATCCGGTGAGCCGTCCGAACAGCTGCGCGAGCGTCACGACGCTTCCGATTTCGACACCAAGACGGCCGACAAGGTCGCAAACACTTAAGGATCAAGACGATGGCAAACCTGCCCGAAATGACCAAACATCGCGGTTTTCCGGGCGGGATGCCAAGCACGGGGATCCAGTTCACCATCCGCCGCGCCAACCCCAAGGGTGTGACGCCGCTGAAGGAAATCCCTCGGCGCAAACGCCCCGGCATGGCCGAACATCGCGTCGACGGGGCGTTTCTGCATGCGCTGTGGCACCACTTCGGTGCCGAACCCTTTGAGCGCGGCAATCTCGATGCCGCACGTCTCAACCTTCTTCTGGGTCGCGAAGTCGTGGCCGCGGACAAGGATTTCGATCCGCTTTCCTACCAGACCATGCTCAGGATCGACGAACGGGTGGCGCGCAAGAGTTTCCCGGAATCGTTCGAGAACTTCTTCGAGATCTGATATACATCGACGATCGACAGGCTGCGGAGGAGACGTGATGCTTGTACCGATCGTTCAGATGGCAAGGTTTTTCGATCCGCTCGGACCTCTGAAGAGGTGGGCGGATCGACAGCGCGGGCACCAGACATGTCTGCATAACGACCGCAAACCGCGCATGAGCCCGGAGGCGGCGCGGCGTGATCACCGTGACATGTTGCGCTTCATGGCGCTCAATGCGCTTGGCGGAATGACGATCGGCCTTGTTGTTGGCGCGGCCCTCATCCTGCTGGATGTCGGTGGCCTGATGGGCTTGCTGGGGCGCGCATCGAACCCGGTCCTGCCGGCGTTTCTGGTCGTGTTTCCGCTCGTATTGCTGTTCGGAGCCGCGGCAGCCGCCACGGCTATTATGACCATGCCATACGAGACGAAATTCCGTGATGAAGATGAGCAGCCACCGCGGAAGGATAGGGGCTAAAGCCGACGATTGTTCGTGGTTTTTGCGGTGCGTCCCGTCACGAAAATCATCACCACCATGCCTGCGGTCAGCAAGGCAGCCCCGATCCATTCGGGAAGCGTCGATGCACTCCTGCAAAGTGCTCCGGCGACCAGCAGTGCGCCACCGAAACCGATCAGCACCAGAGAACTGAGGCAGAACAACCGGCGAAGCAACGGCGCTTTGGAACGGTTGCTGCCGCTATTGTCTTTCAGGAAGCTGCGGTGGCCGTTCGGTCGCCGCGACGTTTCGAAATCGATATCGGTCATGCTGCCAATGCGCCCCTGTTTTGAGCGACATGGTCGCGGATCGCAGTCCTGAGGTCAAGCAGGCTGTTGAAACGGCGCTCGTCAAGATCGATGACCTGAAATTTCACCGCGATGAAGCGATAATCGCCACCCTGCTGAACGGCAATGCCGACAGGAACTCCGGCGTGTTCAATGACTTGTCTGTTCATGATGCTCACCCTGCCCATCCGGGCCTAAAACCGATTGCTCTTCTGAATGATTGGCGTCGAATGCGTTTTGCATTCGCCAAAAATCGGATTGGCAGCAACGGAGGGTGGACCAGCCAAGGTTAATGATGGAAAGAGCGTGCGTTTTTTCGGTGCGAACAATCATTTTTCATCTCCCTGGTTGGTGTGATCGATGCAAAAGTTACAGTCGCATTGCTGTACATTCAATGAAAATGCGCCGGTATTTGTAAAATAAATCAGTCTTTCTATGATCCATGCCGATCTATGGAAATGTATTGTTGCGCCGCACCATCTTTTGGGGATGGAATTTCGCTGCCCGACGCCCGGAAAATTTCCCCCCGGCATCTGATAAGCGCCAAGCGGAAGCGTTATTGCGGTAAATGGCTGACACAGCGAATGTTTTCGCTGACCGCATAAACCATTGAGCGCCAGCCGGGTATCGTGACGTGAGCCATGCCTTTGGTCGGGGGCTTCACGATAAGGCAATTGGCGTGTAAAACGACTGGACTGGTCGACTTGCCCCCACAACGCAGAAACGGAGAAAGCTGATGGCTCATATCCTTCCCGCGCTTGAAAATGGTCACGCGCCGATCACCCTGCAGCAGTATTTTCGCGACTCACTTGAAGCATACGAAGACTGGCAGATCGGCGATCCGGAGCCGGCTCTGGCCGTCGGTTCCGATTCTGTCCCCATATCCGACGTGTTTGTCGCGCTGCGCGGCTGCACGGATGTCGTGCCGGCCAATGTCGTTGGCGGCGTGACGGAACAACTGACAAAACCATGGCAAGGCGAAGGTCCCTTGGACGAGATGACGTTTTCGACCGCGGCTCGGGTCATGGGTGTGCTGGTGCGCAAACGCCAGCACAGCGATGGGCGCATGTCGGCCGTGGTCGAAGGGTATGCACCCACGCCTTGGTATGCGCATTGAATTGCGACTGAAATCACTTTTCGATTGCCCGGCTGTCGCCATCGCGTGGCGGCCGGGCGTGGTCACGCGCTCTCGCGCACCATGAGCTTGCCGAGGAACAGCCGGTTTCCATCATGAACGGCTATCTGACGGGCCGTCTGGCCGATGACGGAAGTGCCGATGAATTGTTAAGTTCTGCGCGGGAGACAGCACAGGTCGGCAAGCGGCTCGGCGTCGCACGGCTTAATCTGCATGGCACCGGTCTTGGCGAAGGGGGCTTGCCTGTTCCCCGAGCGAAATCACGACCGGGCGCATGTGGCTGAAAGCCCGCGACACGCTGGCACGCATCGCCGACATGGCGGCGGAGGAAGGCGTCGTTTACACGCTGGAAAATCTCAATCTGCCCGTTGATCATCCCGGCACGCCTTTTGGTCGGGCGGAGGATACGCTGGCACTGGTCGAAAGCGTCAATCATCCAAGCCTGCGGCTCAATCTCGATCTTTATCATGTGCAGATCGGCGAGGGGAACCTGATCGAAACCTGCCGCACCTGCCTGGCCTTCATTGGCGAAGTCCAGGTGGCCGATGTGCCGGGGCGGTATGAGCCGGGAACCGGCGAGATCAATTATTCCGGCATTGCCCGGGCACTTGCCGAGATGGGGTATCGCGGCCCGGTAGCGCTGGAGAGTTTTGCCAAGGGTGATCCGGTTGCCGCATTGGAAGCATTTCGGGCGGCCTTCACGTTGGCATGACGACCGCCCGGCTTGTGCTTGCTCCTATTCCTTCACCGCTCCGGTCATCGACGACACGTAATAATCGACGAAGAAGGAATAGAGGATCACCACCGGCAGCGAGCCGAACAGCGCGCCGGCCATCAGGGATCCCCATTCAAACACATCGCCGCGCACCAGTTCGGTCAAGACACCGACCGGGATCGTCTTGTTCTCCGAGGACTGGATGAATGTGAGCGCGTAGATGAATTCGTTCCACGACAGCGTGAAGGCAAAGATACCGGCCGAAATCAGGCCCGGCACTGCTAGCGGCAGGATGATCTTGACGAGGATCTGCCAGCGGCTTGCGCCATCCACCAGCGCGCTTTCCTCCAGTTCGAACGGGATCGAGCGGAAATAACCCATCAGCAGCCAGGTGCAGAACGGGATGAGAAAAGTGGGGTAGGTAAAGATCAGCGCCAGACGGCTGTCATAGATGCCCAGCTTGAAAACGATGAAGGCGAGCGGAATGAACAGGATCGACGGCGGGATCAGGTAGGCGAGGAAGATCACCAGTCCGACCTGCCGCGAACCGGTGAAACGGATGCGCTCGATCGCATAGGCGCCGAGCACCGAGGCGACCAGCGACAGCGCCGTGGAGCCGACCGCCACCAGCATCGTGTTCCATAGCCAGCCCGGATAGGAGGTCTCGAAGAACAGGTATTTGATATGGTCGAGCGTGGCGCCGACCACCCAGAACGGGCTGTAATTGTTGTAGTCGGTCAGCTGGTCGTTGGGTTTCACCGCGGTGATCGCCATCCAGTAGAACGGGAACAGCAGTACGAAGGTGAAGACCGCCATCGGCAGGTAGAGCGTCACGACGCGGCGCGGCAGACGGTTGAGATAGCTCATACCCTCGGCATTGTCGGTCAGGACGGTATCAGTCGGGCGAGTAGTCGTGGTTTGCGTGTTCATCGGTCTATCCCCCTCAATCCTGTCCGCCCTGCTGCCATTTGCGGCGTTGCAGGCCAAAGAAGCTGAACATGATGGCGGCGAGCAGGAAGGGCACCATGGCAACGGCGATCGCTGCACCTTCGCCCAGCTGGCCGCCGGGAATGCCGCGCTGGAAGGACAAGGTCGCCATCAGATGTGTGGCATTGACCGGGCCGCCCTTGGTCAGCACGTAGATGAGCTGGAAATCGGTGAAGGTGAACAGCACCGAAAAGGTCATGACCACGGCGATGATCGGGGTGAGCATCGGCAGGGTGACATAGCGAAAGCGTTGCCATCCGCTGGCGCCATCGAGTGAGGCAGCCTCCTGCAACGAGGCGGGAATGGTCTGCAACCCGGCAAGCAGCGAGATCGCCACGAAGGGGATGCCGCGCCAGACATTGGCCAGGATCACCGAGATGCGGGCATTGGTGGCATCGCCGAGAAAGTTGATCGGGCTTTCGATCATGCCCATCTGCATCAGCGACCATGAGATGATCGAAAACTGTGCGTCATAGATCCACCAGAAAGCGAGCGCAGACAGCACGGTCGGCACCACCCAGGGCAGGAGGATGATGGCGCGGAAGAAGGATTTGAACGGCAGATGCTGGTTCAAAAGCAGCGCCAGCCAGAGGCCGAGCGCAAATTTCAGCACCGAGGCGACAAAGGTGTAAAGCACGGTGTTGAACACCGACAGCCAGAACACGTCGTCTTCCATCAGGAACTGGTAGTTTTCCAGCCCGATGAAAATGCCGTCGCGGCCGATGCGGGTATCGGTGAAACCGAGCCAGACGCCTAATCCCAGCGGGTAGGTGAGAAAGCACAAAAGAAAGATCGCCGCCGGCAGCATGAACAGGGCGCCGAGCACATTGTTGTTCTGCAAGAGCGAGGTGAATGGCCCCCGCGTTTCCTTGGTAATCACCGTCGCCATGACAAACCTCCTGATAGGGCCTCCAGATCAGCGATGGCGACACGCCGACCTTTGGAGGTTTCGGCGTGCCGCGTGACGTCATGTGGTCAGGTCAGACGCGGTAATAACGGTTGGCCCGGCGTTCGGCCTCCTTCATGGCGTCTTCCGGCGAACGCTGGCCGGTGACGGCGGCAGCAAACATGTCGACCAGAACGTAATCCGCCATGGTGGCGGCCGAGGCGTAACCGAGCGGGCCGGCATAACCGTTCGGGCGCAGGGTTTCGGACGCACGCGAATAGGGCGCGTGGATCGGGTCGGCGGTCCAGATCGGGTTGGACGCGAAAGATTTGAGTGCCTGGCAGCAATAGGCACTGGAGCCGGTCAGCCACGCATTCATCTGGTCGGCTTCCATCATGAACTTGATATAGGCCTTGGCCGCCTCCGGGTATTTGGTGTGCTTGAACAGCAGCAGCGAACTCGTCTGGTGCAGTTCCACGCTCTTGCCGACCGGGCCGATCGGGAAATTGGTGGTGCGGATGTCGGCAGCAATTTCCGCCAGTTTCGGGTCGCCCTTGGCGGTGTAATAGACCGAAACGCCGTTGGCGATCAGCGACACCTGTCCGGCGAGGAAGGCGCGGTTGTTGTTGACGTCCTGCCAGCTTTCCGTGCCCGGAATGAAGGTAGCGTAAAGCTCCTTGGCGTAGTTGATCGCGGCCAGCGTTTCCGGGCTGTTGATCGTCACCTTACCCTCGGCATCCACCATCTGCGCGCCGTGGCTCCAAAGCAGCCAATGCGCATAGTTGTTGCCGTCACCGACGGCCTTGCCGTGCGGGAAGCCGGCCGGCGTGCCCTTGGCCTTCATCGCCTTGCACAGTTCCAGGAAGCCGGCCGTATCCTTCGGGAATTCGCTGAATCCCGCGGCCTTCATATGGCTGTCGCGGTAAACCACGGCATTGCCGATGGCGGCGAGCGGCATGGCAATGAACTGGTCGCCACGAGCGGCGTAACCGCGCATGCCGTCATACCAGCCACCGTATTTGCCGCCGAGATAATTGGCGAGTTCAGTCAGATCCACCAGCTTGTCCGGATACTGGTGGGCATCGTCGAACCAGCACATCACGAGGTCTGGCCCGGAGCCGACATTGGCGGCAACGGCGGCCTTGGGGCGGATATCCTCCCAGCTTTCCTTGTCGACACGGACTTCGACGCCGGTCGCCTCGGTGAACTTTTTGGTATTGGCAAGCCAGGCGTCTTCATCGCCCTTCACAAACGGCGTCCAGCGCAAGAGCCGAAGGGTTGCACCGCTCTCCGGTTTGTAGGCCGGTTCGGCCTGCGCAAATGTGGGGCGGATGCCAAGACCGGCGACACCGGCGGTGGCGGCGGTTGCTGCGAGAAAGTCACGTCTTCTGATCGTCATGATATTCCTCCTCCAAAATGCGGGAAAGGCTCCCCGGCATTCACTCTCCCGCTTGGTGAATGGCGGCCATTGCATTCTCGTTTTGCAGAATGCGCCGACGGGGATGATGAAACGGGAAGGCTCCTCTTCCTGCCTGTTGCCATCCGCGCGGTATCAGTCGGTCAGTCTCTTGCCGCCCTCTGCGTCGAAGAGATGAACTTTAGCGGCGTCGATCGAGACGCGCAGGTCTTCGCCCGGCTTTGCGCTGACGCGCTCGCGAAAAACGCAATTGGCGTCGATGCCGCCGAGCCGCACCATCAGATGCGTTTCATAACCGGTCGGTTCGATCACGACGATCTCGACGGGCATGCCGTCGGCGTCGAGCGAAATATATTCAGGACGCAGGCCGTAAACGAGATCGCGGCCAACGGCTTCTGCCGGGGCATTGGCGACCGGCAGAATGGTGCCGTCAGTGGCGATGAAACGGCTGCGATCCTGCGGATCGAGTTTTCCCTTGATCATGTTCATGGCCGGCGAGCCGATGAAACCGGCGACAAAAAGGTTGGCCGGCTGGTCGTAAAGGTCCAGCGGGCTGCCGACCTGCTCGACAATGCCGTCATGCATGACGACGATCTTGTCGGCCATGGTCATCGCCTCGATCTGGTCGTGCGTGACGTAGACCGTGGTGGTCTTCAGCCGCTGGTGCAGTTCCTTGATTTCCGCGCGCATGGCGACACGAAGCTTGGCGTCGAGGTTGGAGAGCGGCTCGTCGAAAAGAAACACCTTTGGATCGCGCACAATGGCGCGGCCCATGGCGACACGCTGGCGCTGGCCGCCGGAAAGCTGGCGTGGATACCGTTCCAGCAGCTTGTCGAGACCCAGAATGCCGGCGGCATATTTGACGCGCTTGTCGGCTTCCGCCTTCGGTGCCTTGTTGAGCATCAGCGAAAACGCCATGTTCTGCTCGACCGTCATATGCGGATAAAGCGCATAGTTCTGGAACACCATGGCAATGTCGCGTTCCTTGGGCGGCAGCGTGTTGACCACCTTGCCGCCAATGCTGATCTCGCCGCCGGAAATGTTTTCCAAGCCTGCCAGCATGCGCAGCAGCGTGGATTTTCCGCAGCCGGAGGGCCCGACAAGGATGACGAATTCGCCATCGGCGATTTCGATGTCCACACCCTTGATGACCGGAAATGCGCCGAACGATTTGCGGACATCGGTGAATTGAACGTCTGCCATGCTCCCTCCCTGGGTATTTTACGAATTCCTGTCTTGCTGCTGCATGCGATCGTTGGCGGATGGATCAGCCGCGTCCGACAAAGGGCATTTTTGTCGCCATCACCGTCATCGTCAGCACATTGGCATCGAGCGGCAGGCTCGCCATGTAGGTGACGGCATTGGCGATATGACTGGCATCGATGGTCGGCTCGATGGCGATCTCGCCATTGGCCTGCGCCACGCCCTTCGCCATTTTGCGGGTCATCTCGGTCGAGGCATTGCCGATATCGATCTGACCGCAAGCGATGTCGAAATGCCGACCGTCTAACGCAGTCGATTTGGTAAGGCCGGTGATGGCGTGTTTGGTGGCGGTATAAGGTGCCGTATTGGGGCGCGGCGTGGTGGCTGAAATCGAGCCGTTGTTGATGATACGACCGCCGCGGGGATTTTGCGCCTTCATCATGCGAAAAGCCTGCTGGGTGCAGAGAAACGCACCGGTGAGGTTGGCGGCGACGATGGCGTTCCAGTCTTCGAAGGAGAGTTCTTCCATCGGCACGTTGGGCACGTTGATACCGGCATTGTTCACCAGAAGGTCAAGCCGGCCGTATTTTTCGGAAATCCTGTCGAACAGTGCACGCACCGAGGCGGGGTCGCCGACATCGGCGGAAACGGCCAGAAACTCGGCTCCGGTTTCATTCGCCAATTCTGTCGCTGCTGAATTCAGCACATCCTCGCGGCGACCGGAGATGACCACGGTGTAGCCTGCACCGCCGAGCGCCTTGGCAATCGCCCGCCCGACACCGGTGCCGCCACCCGTGACCAATGCGATCTGTCCGTTTTTATCCGCCAATGTCATGCAATCCTGCCTTCCAACTCGTCTTCGATATGCGCCTGCACGATGTCTTCGAAATTCGTTTCCGCCTTGAAACCGAGCGAAGAGGCTCGTCGTGCATCGAACTGCGTGGCCCAACCGGCGACGATGCGCTCGATTACCGGATCCGGTTCGCGGCGGATCAGCGCCACCGCCTTGTCACCAGCCACACGGCGCAGCGCCTCTATCTCATCAGCGACGAGAGCCGAAAGCCCCGGCATGGTCAGGTTTCTGCGCGGTCCGATTTTCTGGCTGTCGATCGTTGCCGCATGCACGAAAAAGCCGACCGCCGAGCGCGGGCTGGCGAACCAGTGGCGCACCTGATCGCTGACCGGCAGGATGGCCGGTTGGCCGATCAACGGCTCGCGCAGAATGTTGGAAAAGAAGCCCGAGGCTGCCTTGTTCGGCGCACCGGGTCGCACGCAGATGGTCGGTAGACGGATGCCGATGCCATCGAAAATGCCGCGACGGGAATAATCGGCGAGCAGCAGTTCGGCGATCGCCTTCTGGGTGCCGTAACTGGTCAACGGTGTGGTGAAGAAATCGTCCGGGATGATGTCCGGGAAGGGCGTGCCGAACACGGCGATGGACGACGCGAAGATGAAACGCGGAACGTAATGCTCCTTCAGGCCTTCACGGCGGATCGCCTCAAACAGGGCGCGTGTGCCGTCGAGATTGACGGAATATCCCTTGTCGAAATCGGCTTCCGCCTCGCCGGAAACGATGGCGGCGAGGTGAAAGATCAGGTCGGGACGCGTGGCGATCAGTTTCGGGGCTATGGTCGCATCGGCCAGATCCGCCGTCTGCGCGTTAGTGATGGATTGCAGTGCTGCCGGAACCGGCGGCTGGAAGGCATCCACCAGCGTCAGCCGGGTGATCTCGCCACCCAGAACCTGCGGGCTCGATGCAATTCGTTCAGTGAGCTTGCGACCGACCATGCCTGCCGCGCCCAGAATCATTACATGCATTCCGGCTTCTCCTCCCAGTGTCGCCTCAATGTCATCGTCGATCTTTTCGCCGCGTGGTTCGCTCCTCGTTTCAAACCACGTGGCATTCATGCGGCCATGGATAATGCTCCCTGGGCTCCCGGTGCTTCCTGCAACCTGTGGGTCATCCTAGCATGCACGAACGGGGGCAGGGTGCAATCGGACGAATGTCGGATTGCACCGGTGCCGGCAGCCGCCCGCGCCGGTGCGCGCACCATCTCTCTCACGCAAGACATGCATGTGGAATTGGCGCGGCGAACAGCCCGCGCGGCAGTCATGATCGTCGATTTTTCGGTATCCTGCACGGCGCTTCCTCCCCAGGAGCCACACAAGTTTCGGCACCTGATAACGGTACCGGTATCGGTAACATGGGCGATTTTTTTGGTTTATGTCAAGCGCGGACGGTTTTCCTTCGATCACAAACGCCCTATGACTATCTCAGCCGCTCACGATGCGGCCTCTGGAATTTCGGGGATCCT
Source organism: Neorhizobium huautlense (assembly GCF_030811685.1). GTDB lineage: Bacteria > Pseudomonadota > Alphaproteobacteria > Rhizobiales > Rhizobiaceae > Neorhizobium > Neorhizobium huautlense_A. The sequence continues at coordinate 354,574 of NZ_JAUSRF010000003.1, forward strand.
TTCGGGATGCGCAGATCCACTCTGGAAGAAGTTGCAGCACTCGCCGGCGTCAGCAAGATGACGGCGTCGCGGGCGTTGCGCGGTGCTTCCGATGTCGCGCATGATACCCGTGAACGGGTTCGAAAAGCGGCCGAAAAGTTGAGTTATGTCGGCAACCGGCTGGCGCTTTCCCTTTCGTCACAGCGCACCAATCTTGTCGCGGTGGTCGTGCCCAGCATGTCCAATACCGTGTTCCCGGAGGTGCTGTCGGGCATCAATGCGGGGCTGGTGGGGTCCGGCATGCAGGCGGTTTTCGGTATCTCCGATTACGATGAAGAAAAAGAGCGCGAGATCATTCGCGACATGCTGTCCTGGCAGCCATCGGCGATCATCGTGACCGGGCTCGATCAGCCGGACGATACCGTCGCCATGCTGAAAAGCGCGGGAATTCCTATCATCCAGCTGATGGATCTCGATGGCACGCCGGTGGATTTTAATGTCGGCCTGTCACACGGAGAGGCCGGTCGCGACATGGCGGTGGCACTGTTGGCGGCGGGGCGCCGAAAGATCGCCTATGTCGGCAGCGCCCTTGAAAAGGATCTTCGCGCGGTGAAGCGCATGACCGCGTTCGCGGGTGTGCTGGCCGCCCAGGGGCTGTCCTTCGTGGCGGAGCAGGTGGATGACGGTTTTTCGTCTATCGCGCGTGGCAAGCGGCTGACCGCCCGGCTGCTGGCATCGAACCCGGATATCGATTGTATCTATTATTCCAATGATGACATGGCGGCTGGCGGTTTGTTCTGTTGCATGGAAATGGGCATTCCGGTGCCCTCGCAGATCGTGCTTGCCGGCTTCAACGGTCTCGACCTGACCGAGGCACTGCCGGCACCGATCGCGACCAGCAAATCCCCGCGCCGGGCAATGGGAGAGGCCGCGGCACGGCTGATCACCGACATCATGCGAAATGCCAGCGAAACAGGCCCCAAGACGATTGTGTTCAAGCCGCCGATCACGGGGCTGAGGACGGTCTGATCGGAGGTGTTCATGCACGAAATTCGAGGAGTGACGGGAGCGACATGAGCGAGAATAAGTTCAAGACGGCCATTGGAAGCGGACAGCAGCAGATCGGGCTTTGGCTCTCTACCGGCGAGGCTGTCGTCGCCGATATCGTCGGCCGCACCGGTTTCGACTGGCTGGTGATCGATGGCGAGCATGGGCCGAACGATCTGCGCAGCATCATGCGGCAGCTGCAGGTTCTGGATGGGTTGCCGGTCGAGCCGGTGGTGCGGCCGCCGGTCGGATCCAAATGGATGATCAAGCAATTGCTCGATATCGGTGCCCGCACGCTACTGATCCCGATGGTCAATACGCCGGAAGAGGCGGCCGAATGCGTGCGCTCCGTGCGTTATCCCCCAAACGGTGATCGTGGCATGGGCGCGATTGTCGCGCGAGCATCACGTTACGGCACGGTGAGCGATTATGCCGCGCAGGCCAGCGACGAGATCTGCCTTCTGGTTCAAGTCGAAACGAAGGAAGCGCTGGAAAACCTTGAAGCCATTGCAAAAACCGATGGTGTCGACGGTGTATTCATCGGCCCGGCCGATCTTTCTGCGGATATCGGAAAGCCGCTGAAAAGCGACGAGGTTCTGTCGGCGATCGATCAGGCGATCGAAACCATCGTTGCTGCCGGCAAACCGGCCGGCATCCTCACCTTCGACGAGGAACTGAACCGCCGCTTCATCGCCAGGGGTGCGAGCTTCGTGGCGGTCGGTGCCGATGTTACCGTGCTTCTGACGACGCTGGCTTCGCTTTCGGGGCGCTACAAGAATGGTGGGGCCGAGCCCATGAAAGTCACCAGTTATTGAGGGCAGGGAAGGGAATGAACGATCTTCTCGAAAAACTTCGCGATGCCGTTGGCCGTCGCCATGTGCTGACAGGCGACACGGAAACCCGGCGTTTCCGCCAGGGATACCGCTATGGCGGCGGTGCGGCGGTGGCCGTGGTGCGGCCCGGCACGCTGGTGGAGATGTGGCGCGCGCTGCAGGCCTGCCATCAGGCCGGCGTCGTCATCATCATGCAGGCCGCCAATACCGGCCTGACCGGCGGTTCGACACCGGTGCCGGAAGGGTATGACCGGCCGGTGGTGGTGATCAACACGCTGCGTCTTCGGCGGCTCGATCTCGTCAATCGCGGCCAGCAGGTGGTGTCGCATCCGGGTGTGACGCTCGACCAGCTGGAAAAGGCGCTGCGGCCGATCGGCCGCGAACCGCATTCGGTGATCGGCTCGAGTTGCATCGGCGCTTCCGTGACCGGTGGTGTGTGCAACAATTCCGGCGGCGCGCTGATCCGGCGCGGCCCCGCCTTCACGCAGTTTGCGCTCTATGCCCGCGTCGATGCGAATGGCGAGCTACGACTGGTCAACAATCTCGGCATAACGCTGGGGGATGCGCCCGAAGACATCCTGCGACGGCTCGATGAGGGCCGTTTCGACGAAGGTGATATCGTCGAGGTCTCGAACCTCCACGCTTCCGACCATGAATATTGCGACCATGTCCGCGATATTTCCGCCGATACGCCGGCACGCTTCAATGCCGATCCGCGCCGCCTTTACGAGGCCTCCGGCTCGGCCGGCAAGCTCGCCGTCTTTGCGTTGCGGCTCGATACGTTTGCCGCCGATGATGAGGCGCAGGTGTTTTATATCGGCAGCAACGATCCGGCAGAGCTCGAAACCATCCGCCGCGACATTCTTGGCGGTTTTGCCAACCTACCGATTGCTGGCGAATACATGCACCGCTCCGCCTATGATGCGAGTGCGCGTTACGGCAAGGACTTGTTTGTCTACATTCAGGCCTTTGGCACGGATAAGGTGCCGCTGGCGTTTTCGTGGAAAAGCCGCTTCGATGGTTTGACCGAAAAGCTGGGACTTGGCGGCGCGATCAGCGATCGCATCCTGCAATTCATCTTCGACCGCATGCCCAATCATCTGCCACGCCGCATGAACGAATATCGCGATCGCTTTGAACATCATCTGCTTTTGAAGATGGGAGATGCCGGAATTGATGAAGCGCGGGACTATCTGGTAGAGCGTTTTCCGTCAGCAAACGGCGACTATTTCGAATGCGATGACAAGGAAGGTGCTGCGGCACTGCTCAACCGGTTTTCCGTGGGGGGCGCGATGGTGCGTTATCGCGCCGTGCATCCGAAAACGGTGGAGGATATCGTCGCGCTCGACATCGCCCTGCCGCGCAACACAATCGACTGGTTCGAGCGCCTGCCGCCGGAAATTGCAAAAAAGATCGATTTCACAATGTATTGCGGGCACTTCTTCTGCCATGTTCTGCATCAGGAATATCAGGTGAAGAAGGGCGAGGATTGCGAGGCGATCAAACACGATATTCTGGCGCTGCTGAAGGCGCGCGGCGCGGAATATCCGGCGGAGCACAATGTCGGCCACCTTTATGGAGCCGCCGAAAGCCTGAAGGCGTTTTACCGCGAACTCGATCCGACCAACGTGTTTAATCCGGGGATCGGCAAGACCTCGCTCAAGCTCGACTGGAAGGATGCCGGCCATTACGGCCGGCAGGCCTGAAGCCGAAAGGTTCTTAATCCGTTGCGTTATGCTGCACTGTTTCCGGCAGTATCTGCGCCGTCCTGCGTGTCGATACCGAGTGCCTGCTTGATGGCCTCGCGGATTTCCGCCTCGATAGCCTCGCGCTGTTCCGCCGGCATTCTGGCAAGATCTTCCTCGGTCAGGTTTTTCTCTTCGAGATATTTGGCGCGCAGGATTTCGGCGAGGCTCCTGTTGGCCAGATCGCCGAATTCCTGCTCGGCATCGGTGCGGGTCTCGCCGCCATCCTGCCATACGTCTTCCTGCTTGGCGCTCGCGGCATTGCTGGACGTTAGGTCCCAGAGCGCGCTCGACAGTTTTGCCGAAGCGCCGTCGTCCGAGCCGATCTGCCCGCCAGTCAGGGCGGAAGATACGGTGCTGCGTGTGTTCGCCGGGCTTTCCGATGGTGTGGAGTTTGTCTGGGATTTGCCGGCCGTCAGGCCTGAATAGATGGCGTATGAATAGGTGGTGCTACCAATGATCGTCATAATCGACATCCTCGTGAAACCGAGGAAGGCCTAACAACCCAAACCTGCACGAAACTGTCTTGCGCTCGGCTTTGTGGTGGTCGTTCGGCTATGGAAGCTTTATGCGGTTCTGTTGTGCATACACTCGATTTCCTATGCGCATCGGGCGTACGTCATGCCGTCTTGCGAAACGAGGAGACGAAGGTGACTGCACGACTTGCAAACATCAGAACGGTTACGGCGCTGATCACGCCTTTTACCGGTGACACCGTGGATCGCCGCGCCCTTGCGACGTTTGTCGATTGCCAGCGCAGGGCCGGTATCGATGCGGTCATCATCTGCGATGTTATCGGCGAAGGTTATGCGTTGAGCGACGACGAACGCGACATTATCCTTTCCACCTGCCTTGAACGGGCCGAGGGCCGGCTCGCGGTGCTGGTTGCCACGGGCACTTACGCAACCGAACGCAGCATCATGTTGACCCAGCGCGCGCAGGAACTTGGCGCGGACGGATTGCTGGTGACGGTACCCTATTATTCCAAGCCGACCAGGGCCGGCATCGTCTCCCACTTTCGAGCCATTGCCGGCGCAACCCATCTGCCGGTCATCATCGACGATGATCCGCTCAGGACGGTCGTCGAAGGTGGCGCCATGCTGCTTTCGGCACTTTCGGACGTGCAGAATGTCGTCGGGGTTCGTCATGGCGCAGGCCGTCTTGCCGCCTTTGCGCAACTCGAGCCGGTGCTGCGCCGGCGTTATCACCATTATTGCGCAGACGAGATTGATCTTCCCGCCTTTCTGGCCTGCGGCGGCCACGGGATGATGTCATCCTACGGCAATCTTTTTCCCTTCCGGCTGGCGGCCATCGGGCGCGGCTTTGCGGGCGCGGTCGGTCAGTTTCGGCGTGAAATGGCAGCACTTCTCGATGCGACGCACGGTCAGTGGGATGCCGCCGTGATCAAGACGGCTTGCGCCATCCTGCACGGCGATTCAGCCGGCGTCAGGTTGCCGATGGTCGAGCCGGATACCGAGATTAGCGATGCCGTTCGCCGGGTGTTGATCACCCTCGACGCGCCGGCCGGAGCATCGCCGCCGCAGGCGGTTGCCCGTTCGATTGCCGAGATGGCCCCACCATCACAGATGCGGCCATCTCGTTGTTCAAAGCAAGCCTAAAGGTTCGCAGCGTCAGAAATCGAACGACGCGGACAGCTTGAACGTGCGGGGAGCGCCAGCGGCGAGGAAGCCGCGGGCCGAAGACGCCCAGTAGTTTTCATCGAAGACGTTCTGGACGTTTGCCCGGATCTCGACCGGCTTGCCGTTCAACCCTTCCGTCTTGTAGCGCGCGCCGAGATCGACACGTGTCCAGCCATCGACCTTCTGGGTATTGGCCCGGTCATAATAGGTGCTGCCGCTGTGGAGGACACGACCGGTCAGGGTAAAACCTTCCACCCAGGGCGTGTCGTATTCGCCATAGAGGCTGATCGTGGTTTTTGGAACGCCCGGTACGCGGCTTCCACCCGCGGCTTTCGCCTGCGTGAAAGTCACCCCACCAAGAAGGCGAACGCCATCAATCGGCTCGCCGAACGCAGACAGTTCGACGCCCCTGTTGGTCTGAAGACCATCGACAGAAAAGACGTTCGTTAGCGGATCAGTGTAGCCGCTTTCCTGTGTGATCTCGAACAGGGCCGCAGTAACCGCCATCGAACCGAAATCATATTTGATCCCGATTTCCTTCTGGTCATGGACAAAGGGCGAGAACACTTCGTTGGCATTGGCGGCGGTCGCCGGAGCAATTGGTCCTTCCGTCAGCGCCTCGACGTAATTGGCATAAACGGAAAGATTGTCGGTCACGCGCAGGTTTGCCGCCACGGCAGGGCTGAACCGCGATTCCTCGTAAAAGTAGTTTTGCACGCCGACCGGACCTCTGTCGGGCCGGGTGTTGAAACCTCTCGAGCGAATCTGCTGATAGCGACCGCCTACCGTCACTTCCAGGCGATCGTCGAAGAAGGACAAGGTATCCGAGATCGCCAAGCTGGTGGAAAGCAGATCGGCAAAAAGCGGCAGATCGCTTGATCGCGGCAGGGCACCGATGTTGACCGATCCGTCCGGCAGATAAATCGGATTGTAGATGTTGGTAGGGTAGGAGCCGGGAAGGCCGAGTGCACCGGGAACGAAACCGCCTCTATAATTTTCGTTGAGACTTTGCTGCAGCGAGAGGCTGACCTTGTGTCCGACCGGGCCGGTGTCGAATTCCGAACGCAGGCCGATCTCGCCGGAAAAGCCCTGAATCTGTTGCGGCTGGATAGCCAGCTCCGAGATCGCGTCGCCGTTCGCATTCTGGATCGTATAGGACGAGGTCAGAAAATCCTCGCGGTAACGGCTCGCGCCGGCTGCGGCATAGATCGTCGTGTTGTCGAGAATATCGTATTCGATACGGGCAGCCGCCATGTTGTGCGTGCTGTCATGATATTCAAACGGGCTTGCGGTGTTTATCTTTCCATCAGGAGCGTCCGGGATGACAATGCCGGGGCGGGCGGCATTGAAGAGAGATGTCGGCGCGTCGATATTCTGGGTCGAGTGGTTCAGGTCCAGCGAAGCGCGAACATCTTCGCCGCGGTAATCGATCCCCAGCGAGGCAACGCCGACCTCGATGTCATTATGATCCATGCCGGTCTGGCCGAAGCGGTAGGCGGCGTTGCCGCGTATGCCCCATTCGCCGGCGGGACCGAAGCGACGGCCCACATCGGCATGGGTCCACAACTGGCTATCGCTCATGTAGGTGGTGGTGAGCCGGGTCAGCGGTTGGTCCGCCGCGCGTTTCGGGATCAGGTTGATGGTGCCGCCGACACGCCCGATGCCGCCGTTTACAAAGGCGGTCGGGCCCTTGAGGATCTCGATCCGCTCTATGCTTTCGGCGAAGCTGCGCCTTGGATTGGCGATATAGGGGAGGCCGTCGTAAAGGACGTCGAGATTGACCACGGAAAAGCCGCGAATGAAAAAGGAGTCGCGCTCGCTATAGCCCGGCGCGTCCAGGCGGACGGACGGATCGTTCTGGGCAATGTCGGCGACGGTCTGCGCCTGCTGGTCGCGGATCAGCTTTTCCGTATAGGATGTCACGCTGAATGGCGTCTGTAGAACCGAGCGGTTGCCGAGTGCGCCGATGCGAGCGCCCTGGGCAACCTGGTTTCCTGCATATGCTGCCGAAGGTTGGCCGACCGTGCCTGTTTTCGGGGGCTCGCCATCTGACGTAGCGGTCACAACGATCGGTCCGAGTGTCGTCGCGGACGCGGTTTGATCGCGCTCCGCGCGGCTCGTCTCCTGCGCCTGTGCGGCGGCCGACATAGCGAGCAGCGATACTCCCGCCAGAACAGCGTAGCTGCGGCCCCTCGAACCTATATGAAAATTGCCCCTCGACATTTCTATTCCTCGTCCCCTGTTCCAAAATTAGGCCGATCCGCAGGCGTCATGCATGCGTTCAGGCTAATGACGATCGGGGGGAGGATATTTTTCAGCGGGATGCGGAAAATTTGCTGAAAATGCAGGGATTGATCGCTTGAGGGATAGAGCCCGGTGTCACTTCGTGAAAGGCAACGCCACCGGCTGCCCGTCAATCAGTGTGACGGGGATGTCGAAACCATAGATGAGCCTGAGCGTCTCCGTGGTGACAAGTTCGCGCGGTGGCCCGTCGGCGACGACCTGGCCGTGTTTCATCGCAATGATGCGATCCGAAAACCCGCCGCCGTAATTGATGTCGTGCAGGACGGTGACGATCGTCTTGCCCCTTTCATCGGCGATCCATCGCAGCAGGCGCATCAATTCGCGCGAAAAATACATGTCGAGATTGTTCAGGGGTTCATCAAGAAGCAGGTAGTCGGTGTCCTGGCAGAAAGCCATTGCGACCAGTGCCCGTTGCCGCTGGCCGCCTGACAGGGTTTCGAGAAAGCGGCCGGCGAGGTCAGTCAGATCGAAAAGTTTCAGCGCTTCGCCCACCATGTCGGCGTCGGCCTGTGTCACATGTCCGCGATTGTGCGGAAAACGTCCGAAACCGACCAGCTCCTTCACCGTCAGTCGGCTGCCGACCTGATTGTCCTGCCGAAGAATGGCGATCTTTTTCGCCATTTCGCGGCTCGGGGTCGTATCGACGGGCAGGTCATCGATGGTGATCGAACCGGCCTGCAACGACTGCAGGCGTGAGATGAGGCTGAGAAGCGATGACTTTCCGGCGCCGTTCGGTCCGATTAGCGCGGTCACACCGCCCTTCGGAATGGTCAGGGAAACATTTTTCAGGATTTCCGCGGCCCCGTATTGCAGAGAGACCTGTTCGATACGGATCATGTGCGGCTCCCGCGCCAGAGCAGAATGAGAAAGACCACGCCGCCGGCAAATTCGATGACGACGCCAAGCGTCGAACTGTTGCCGAGACCGTGCTGAAACAGCGTTTGCCCACCGACCAGAACGATGATGGAAACCAGTGCCGTGGCTGGGATCAGAACCGCATGCCGGCGGGTTTTGACGATCCGTTCGGACAGGGCGACCAGCAGCAGCCCGAGAAAGGCGACCGGGCCGACCAGCGTCGTCGAGACGGCCACCAGCGCACAGACCAGAAGAAGGCAGGCGATCTGGGTCTTGCGCCATTCGATACCGAGGCCGATCGCCGCGTCACGGCCAAGCGCGACGATGTCGAGGATATGGCGCGCACGCCAGATGCCGGCCAGTGCTGCCGCTGTCAGCAGAGAGGCGATGAGAACGAGGTCCGTTTCGACATCGTTGAAGTTGACGAAACTGCCGGTCTGCACGACCGCGTAATCATTGGGATCGATCAGCCGGGCCAGAAGCGAATGCAGACTGCGAAACAGCACGCCCACCACGACGCCGCACAGAAGCATCAGCCCCGTATCCCATCGTGCCCGCAACATCGGCAGAATGAGGCCACACGCCATGGTCATCAGCAACACGATCTCGCCGAAAAATTTCAGGCGGGCGTCCAGCGTCGCATAGGCCAATCCTCCGAAAAGGAAGACCAGGAGAATTTGCCCGAACACGTAAAGGGCATCGATCCCCATGATCGAGGGCGTCAGTATGCGGTTTGCGGTAACGGTCTGGAACACAACCGTGGAGATGGCGATTGCGATGCCGACTTCGACCAGCGCTGCCAGCCTGACCAGCCGCAATTCGAGCACGAAGGCGAGATTGCCGCGCAGCCCGAGCGTCATGAAACAGACGATGCAGGCAAGGGCCGACAAAGCCAGGATAATCAGGCCACGGTTATGCATCGGTGTGCCGGCGGAACAGGAGAAACAGGAAGAGGATGGCGCCGACCACGCCCATCACCGTGCCGACGGGAATCTCGTAAGGGAAACGGATCAGTCGTCCGAGAATATCGCAGCCGAGCACGAGGATTGCACCCGACAGCGCCGTTGCGGGCAGTGTCGCACGCATGTTGTCGCCCATCAGGCGGGAAACAAGGTTGGGCACGACCAGCCCGACGAACGGGATGATGCCGATGACGACGACGGTGACCGCGGAAATCACGGCGATGATAACGAGACCGATCTGCAGCATGCGCGCATAATCGATGCCGAGGCCGATGCTGGTTTCGCGGCCGAGCGCCATGATCGTCAGGCGATCGGCAATCAGCCATGCGACGGCAACCAGAATGGCGCCAAGCCAGAGAAGTTCATAACGACCGCGCAGCACGCCGGAAAAATCGCCATTGCTCCAGACCGACAGATATTGCAGCAGGTCCGTCTGCCAGGCGATGAAGGTCGCGGCGGCACCGATGACGCCGCCATAGACGAGGCCGAACAGCGGCACGAGGTACGGCTGGGTTGCAGGCAGCCGGTGCGCCGTCATCAGAAACAGGGCGGTTCCAGTGACGGCGGCAAGGCTTGCCGCAAGCGCCTTCCAGCCCAGCGCTGCGGCCGGCCACAAAATGGTGACCAGTAGAATACCGAGTTCGGCCGATTGCGCGGTTCCGGCAGTTGCCGGCTCGACAAAACGGTTGCGGGCGATCGCCTGCATGATCAGGCCCGCGATCGCCAGGCCTGCTCCGGCAAGTACGGCGGCAAGCGTGCGCGGCAGCCGGCTGATCGCCAGAATTTCGGTGTCGCCCGAGGCGTGCCACAGATCGGCGAGCGAGGTACCGCCGGCGCCGACGCCAAGGCTGATCAGGCACAACAGGGTGAGCATGATGCTCGCCAATATCGGCAGTGTTGCCGGATTGCGGAATGTGAGAGCGATCATCTTGCCGACGAAAACGCCTCGCCGATGGCGGAAAGGACGCGCGTCGTCGCCTGGATGCCGCCGGCGGCGATGTAGAAATCGGCGGCCGGAAGATAGATGACCTGCCCCTTTTTCCATGCTGTCGTACCCGCCACCAGTTCATTGTCCAGTGTGGCGCGGGCGCCCTGTTCGCCAGAGCTTATGGCTGCCGCGCGATCGACCACCAGCAGCCAGTCCGGATTGGCCTTGCGGATGAATTCGAAGGAGATCGCTTCTCCATGGGTGGCTGCCTGCATGTCCGGCACTGTGGGGGGCAGGTCAAGCGTGGTGTGCACCCAGCCGAAACGTGAGCCGGGTCCATAGGCCGTCACCTTCGGGCCATTGGTCATGACGATAAGGCCGCTGCCCTTGCCGGCAACGGCTGTGCGGGCCGTCTCTATCACCTTGTCCAGTTCGTAGGTGATCACCTGAGCCTCGGCCTGCTTGCCGAATAAAGCGCCGTAATCTGCAAGCCGATGTTTTGCCTGTTCCACCAGGTCGTCGCCATCCATCGTCATGTCGATGCTGGTCGCCACGCGGGTGGTGGATTCGAGTTTCGGCGAGGAGCGTCCGCCAAGCACGATGAGATCGGGCGCGAGCGCGCTGAGTGCTTCCAGATCCGGCTCAAAAATATTGCCGACCGCTTCCGCGCCGGATTTGAGATGGTCGAGTTGCGGAAGATAGAGCTTTTCCGGCACACCGGCGGGCTTGATGCCGAGGGCGTCGAGCGTATCGAGTGCGGCCAGATCGAACACGGCGACACGCTGCGGCTGTTCGGCAATATCGACCTGGCCGCGCGCTGTCGTGATCTGCGCCGCATGGGCGACGCTCATCAATAGAATGCTTATGATGCAGACAGCTGAAAATCGCATGGGATCAACCCTCGCTGGTGACTGTGCCGGAATCGAGCCGGTTCGCGACGGTCTGCCACTGCAATGGCTGCAATTCCTCGCGGAAGGCAAAACGCACCAGATGTCTTTCGACCACATCCTGCGTTTCTGCCGACTGGGCCTCATCGGCTGCGCTCACGCGGATCAGCAGAGAGGTATCATCCGCGTCCATGATGGCGGTGCCGCAGACGAAACGGCATTCGCCGTGGCCTTCGGAATGCGTAATGTCCACCTTGTGGGCAAAATGCTTGCAAAGCTGAGCGATGTATTTTGCCGCATGCGGGGTCTCAAGCGTGGCGGTGGTTTCGATCATTTTTTCTCCTTTCGTGCCGTCGGCTTTGACCGTCGGCGCTTTGTCTGTCGGGTCAGAAGGATGCTTTCGCGCTCATCAGGAAACTGCGGCCGGGCTCGAAAAGGGGCCTTACATTGCCGAATTCCTGTCCGTATGTGGCGCGGTCCGCATAGCTCGCGTCGAACAGGTTTTTAACCTCGGCGCGGAAGGTGAAATGCGGCATCTGCTCCGGCTTCCATTGGGTGAAGACGTTGACGACTTCATAGGCTTTGTAAGGCGGTGCACCGGAGACGACATGGTCGTATTCCGGAGCGATTTCGATGTCGCCGCCGATCGTCAGGTTCCATTCCTCAAACCTGTGCGCAGCCGAAACGGTGATGATGTCGCCCACCGGCGTGGCCAGATAATTGCCACTGTCCGAATTGGCAGGCAGGCCATCGACATCCACGTCGATATGCACATAGCCGACCTTCACAAAACCGGTTGCCCACTCGTAGCCGGCGCCGATCTCGAAACCCTGCGATACGAGGTCGCGGGCCCTGAGCGCCGGTAGCGCGCCCGGAAACGGCGCCGGGACGGCAGCACTGTAGCGGTAGAAGGGCGTGCGGGCGCTATCGATCTCCGTTCGAAAAACGGTCGCCTGCGCCGTAAAGCCATTATGGTCAGCCTCAAGCCCGATCAGGTAGTTGTTGGATGTCACCGGTTTGGGACCCTCTGGCCCGTAATCCCATCCCGGATTGATGACGAAGTTTTCCGTCAGCGGCACGCCTGCCCAGACATGGGAGAAACCGGCCTTGGCAGTGAAAATATCGGTCAAGTCGTATTCGCCGGAAATATTGGCGCTGACACCGGCATTCGTAAAATTCGTCTCGTCCGCGCCGATGAACCATTGGTGGTCTGCACGAGCACCGAAGGACAGACGCGTGCGATCCCACGGATCGAGGCGCGCTTGCGCATAAAGCCCGATGTTGCGGGATTTTTCCGCGCCGGCATCGACGGGATCATCCAGTTCGGCCTGATCGCGGTAGAAATCGAAACCGGCGACAACGTTGCCGATATCGAAAGAGAACCTGTTTTCGAACTTGCCGTTCAGGGTCGCGGTCGTGCCGGTGTCGTCGTAGCGATAGCCGGTGGCGTTATAGATGCCGACCCTGACCTTGGTTGATCCGTAGCCAAGCTTGATGGTCGGGTCCCACCATCCTTCCGGTGTTGTGTCCTTGAAGGTGAAGACCGTGTTCTGCCGTTCCAGACGATAATTACGGGTTTCCGGCTCTTCCCAGCTGCTGCCCGAATCGACAGAGCCGGCATTGGCGCGATAGGGGCGCTGGGCATCATCCACGACACGATCATGGCTGATCTCGATGCGGTGGCCACTTTCGAACTCATAACCGATCTTGCCGAGACCGCTCAGCATGTTGGTTTCGGTTCCCGCCACGACATCGCCGTTGCCGCCACGGAATTCGTTGCCCTTGCCGAAGGTGAAATAGCCGAAAACGTCCAGACCGTCTTTCCGGCCATAGGCTGAAAGGCCCGTGACCACCGTGTCGCTGTTGAAGTTATAGGTGGAGGTGACGAAGCCGCCGACGGATTGGCCATCGGCCAGAAGGTCTGCAACATCCCTCGTCATGTAATTGATTGAGCCGGCCAACGCGCCGGGGCCGGCATCCGCGGGCGCGATACCGGAATCGATCTCTACCGCTCTCAGGAACGACGGATCGATCAGATTGGTGGCGTTGTGGTGAAACACCTTGTTGTTCTGGCGTGCGCCATCGATGCTGACAGCCAGATTGGTTTCTTCAACGCCACGAACATAAACCTTCTGGGACATGGGCAGTGAACTGCCGACCTGCACACCCGCCTCTTGGCGGAACGCGTCGGCGATATTGATGGGATTGAGCCTCTCCAGCTGCTCCGCGCCGATAACGGTCTCGCTGACATCGCCTTGTCCAACCGGCTGTCCCTCGACGGTGATGGGGGAAAGGACGGTGCCGTCCTGCCCGTCATCACCGCCTGACGTCTCAGCCATGCGGCCGATGACTGCGGTACCGTTGGATATGCTGAAGGGAATGCCGGTGCCTTCCAGAAGTTGGCCGAGCGCTGCCTGCGCAGAGAGATTTCCGGACACGGCGCGAGAGGTGACGCCCTGCGACGTCGCGGCAGCGAGCGATACTTGCAGGCCGGATTGTCTGCCATAGACGTTGATGGCGGAGGCAAGCGGCTGTGCGGGAATGTTGAAGTGGGGGCTCGGCTCCTGCGCCATCACCAGCGGTGCCTGCATCAACAGGGCGGCGCTTCCCGTGGCTGATGCCAAAAGTCTGAATGCCAGGAGCTTTTCCCTCTTCGACCTTTGCCACCATTCCCCGCCTGCCTGAAGCGTCATGCCGCTCCTTCTCCCTCATCGGCCTGTTGCGCACGCCACACCTGCATCAGGTTAAAGACGATCAGCGCTCCTGGATTTTTCATGCGATACGAAGATTTTTTAAAAATTGCTCGATCAGAACAGAGAGAGGACGCGCAGATAGGGCGAAACGTGATGCACACTGGCACCATAAGGGCTGACGAGTGCTTCCAGCGCCCGGTCCGGATCGGACAGATCATAGAGCCCCGTGACACGGCGTGCGCCAAGCTCGCCACTGGCGACGGTGATCCATGCCGGATGGTAACGCTGCAACGTGGCCACGACGGACGAGATCGGCACATCCTGCACGAACAGCTTGCCGTCGCGCCATGAAGCGATGGCATCGACATCCACACTGCTCTTCGATAGATGGCCGCTGTCCCGGTCAAGGCTGGCGAAATCGCCGGGGCGAAGTTTCATCCTCGCGCCATTCTTGGGTGCGGACAGGTCCACAGCGCCATGTGCCAGTTGCACGGTGGCGAGCTGCGGCGTGACATTCACATCGAAAGCGGTGCCGACCACGGTGATATCGAGTTCGCCGCCGACATTGACGATAAAGGGGCGGGACGGGTCCGGCTTCACATCGAAAAATGCTTCGCCCGAAAGAATTTTGACGCGCCGTCCATCATCGGAAAAATCAACCGCAATGGCGCTCGTGGCGCTCAGGTCGACGATCGTTCCATCTTCCAGCGTGACGCGACGAACCTGCGCGGTTGCAGTCATATAGTCGGCCTGGCTTCGCATCAGGATCGTTGGTCCGACCACGATGGCGATGAGACATGCGGCAAGAGCAGCGAGACCGGCGCCGATAATCATACGCCTCCCGATACCACGCGGTCTGGCGTAACGGGGTTGGCGCAGATTCTGCCATTCCGGCATGTTGACCGGACTGGTCTCGCCCATCACTTCCCAGGTGCGACAGGCTTTTGTCCAGGCCGCCTGATGCAGTGGAGAGCGCCGGATCCAGGCAGTGAAGTCCTGTTCATCGCTGCTTGAGCGCGACGGCTCGCGCAGGCGCAGGAACCAATCCATCGCCTCTTCCAGCAGTTCTTCATCTATCTGGTCGTGCCGCGTCACATCATACCCGCTTCGGATTCTCTAAAATCACTTACCCGAATTTGTCTGTCAGAAGTAGAAACGATTAAAGCGGGGAAATTTTCCGTTTTTGGCAATTGATCAGGCATTTTTTCTGTCAAGCGCAATGGCGATCTTTACCATCGCTGTTTTAACATGCCTGTGAGCCGTGGCAACCGAGATGCCGAGATGCTCGGCCACCACTTCCAGCGTACAACCGCCATGCCGGTGCATTTCCACGGCAATCTGGACATCTTGCGGAAGGTCGGCAAGGACCTGCTGGGCGATACGGACTTCGTCGCAAAACATCGTCGTCTGCTCGGGTGTTTCGCTCGCACGCGGAACGATCCAGAAGGGCGGGTCGTCGTTCTGGGCACGCTGCTCGATCTTGCGGCGCTTGACCGTGTCCAGAGAAAGATTGCGGACAATGCGGTAGAGGTAAGCGAGGCCCTGACGCGCCGTCTCGGTCGGCAGGTTGCCGAGACCGAAGCGCAGATAGGCTTCCTGCACGATGTCCTCGGCCGTATCCCGCGAGCCGAGAATGCGAGCCGAATAATTGATCAGCGCCGAGCGATGTCCCATGAAAAGGGGATCGGCCTCAAGGCTGATATCCAGTTGCTGCTTGGCTTGTCGTTCTTGCACGCTGTCTTCCGATAGGTGTTCGATTGACTGAAAGGTTGCTCACGCGCCCGTTCCCGGATCGCGGAGCACCTCTCTAACAGCAAAAACATGATTTATGAAGTCATATTTTGTCGCTTTATGGCGCTGCTTGTAAAATCCGTGCTTTCGGAATGAATTGATAAGCTTTTTCAAAGCCGAATTGCGCGCGAAGGGTTTCGCAATCGCGGCGGAGGACGTGAAACACGTCATTACCGAACCATTCAAGCGAGATATCCGCCTCAGCCAGGGCGGGGATGCCGACGATGACATCGGCATAATCGACCGCACCCTCCAACAAGGGCGTCATGCCGTTGCGGTCACCGGCGGCGGAATAGACATTGCCCGGGCTGAAGACGTGCAGATGGCGACGGTCGGATATGTTTTTCAGGTGATAATGCCGGACATGCCGGCCGATTGCCCGGTGCAGCGCGACCGGATCATCACCCGCTTCCCAGACATGCAGGATGTCGAAATTGATCGCCAGTGCCGGATGGTCGACCTCGTCGATCAGCCGGATGGTGGAAGCGGCGGTATCGGCCAACGTGTTCGGATGGGTTTCCACAAGAAGATCTATGCCGTAGCTCTCGACGATCTTGGCGACTTCACGCAGGCGCGTTACCAGATGCCGGCGTTCGTCGGCGGTCGTATCGGCGCTTGCCTTTCCGCCTGCGAAAGTGCGGATCTTTTTCGCCTTCCAGCGCCGGCCAAGGCGGCAGAGTTCGACGGTCTTGCGGCGGAGAACATCGTCATCGCCTTCAAGCGGCAGGTAATCGCTGATCATCGGAACGGCAAGGCCGTAATCCGCCAGCCAATCCGCATCCTTGTCCATCTGGGGCGCAAGATTGCGGGCATGGGCGCCCCACAGTTCGATGCCGTCAAAACCGCTTTCACGGGCAAAATTGGCGATCTCGGCAAGCGAGATCAGCTGATGCCGGAAGGTGATGGTGCAAAGCGAAATGTTCATCCGGCAAGCCTCCGAAGATTGCCCTGTGAGGGCACGCAGTTTTCGTCGCACCATTGCGCGAAAACCTCACCGAGCCGGTTCTTGAGTTTTGTTTCGATGCGGTCCGCCTCATCCAGCTGGCCGAAGACGGCCGGTGCATGGGGGGGATCGCTGCTCTGCGAGAGTTTCATGCAGGCGTAATGCAGGCTCTTGAGCGACTGCACGAGTGCCTCGATCTCCTCGCACCAAAGCTCGAACTCACCGGACGGCAGTTTCAGCGCGCGCCAGAAGAAGGCAAAGCCGTGCTCGTAGGCGTATTTGCGGATGGTCAGCACCGGCAGCTCACGAACGGCGAGTTCCAGATCGGCGAGCGAGAGGCCATCCGTGCCCGCCAGATGGGCGGTGACGATGCTGCGGACAGCATCGGCGATGGGGTTCTGTTCCGCAACGAAGCAAGCATCGAACCAGGCCTTTAGGTCTTCCGGCTCGGGTGCACGCGCTTGCGCAATATCGAAGGCATAACCTCCGCCGACGGTTGGCTGCATGATTGCGTGGATCACTTTGTCGCGCTCCATCACGCCTTCCCAGCGATAATCCGGATCATGCACGAACCATGTTTGTGGATCACCGGTTTCCTGCAGCATCAGGTAATGCGGGAAGGGGTTCTGGTTGAACTTGTTTTCGCGCTCCGGCATGTGGAACATGTCGAGCATGACCATGACGGAATCCGTTGGCCCACGGCCGGCCACGAGATCGGTCATGACCGCCAGATTATCCGCCTGGCTCAAGCCGGGATCATACCACTCATGCATATTGACCCCGTAAAGGCGTTCGAACCATGAGCGGAAAAACTCCTGGCTGATATCTTCGGCATGGTAGCGCAGCTGATACCGCTCGCTGACCGCGAATTTCGCGTCCCAGACGCCGAAATAAAAAGGTCGCTGGTCGAGACCGCGCTTCTTCAGGCCATCGCATACGCAACTGACGAAGCAATGGACCTTGATGTCGTAATAGGCCTCGCCATGCACGCCCTCATCCGTATCACCGCCGGTCATCGGGAAGCTTGGCACAGGCAGGGCGAGTGTCTTCGGCAGATAGAGGCCGGCAAGATCATCGACCGTCTGGATATCCGCGCTGGCGATCGCCTCTTCCGGCATGGCCAGGTTGAATTCCAGTTCGAGGTTCAAGAACACCTGCAGGATCAGCACGGAATCGAGATAGAGATCCTCGTTCAGCCGGGCATCGGGGGCAAAACCGTGCATGTGCGGATGCGCCATATGCTGGCTGAGCACGGTTTCGATGGCGGAAAGGATGTCGTCGCGGGTCATGAGGCCACTCCGGTCTGGACTGGAAGAAAGGCGCCGGCGGCATGGCGCTCGGCAACGTCGCAGCGGCTGATCTTGCCGTTTGGCTGACGCGGGATTTCTGCCACTTGGATCATCTCGGATGGCAGTTGATGCGGCGCGAGTTGTCGGCTCAGCCACTCCCGCAGCGCACCGGGTGAAACCGGGCACTCCGCGCTGAACAGCAGCGCAACACGCTCGCCGGCAAAACGGTCGCTTTTGCGAAATGCGACGGCATCGGTAATGCCCGGCATGGCCGTCACCGCATCCTCGACATCCTTCGGATAGACGTTGAGGCCGGCGACATTGATCATATCATCCATGCGGGACACGAAGACCAGCATGCCATCGGCACGGCGATAACCGAGATCGCGGGTGTGGATTGGTTGCCCCGTATCCTTGGTAATGACGATTTCGGCAGCACTTGCCAAATCCTCGCCGGTTTCCGCTTCCGCGTGAGGCAGAATGTAGCCCATGTCGCTCGCGGCGGTCAGGTCGGGGTTGATGGCGATGCAGCCGGCTTCCGAGCAGCCATATTGCTGGAAAAGATGGTCGCATTTTTCGCGGATGCGCACGAACCACGGATCCGGCAAAAGCGTGCCGGAGGTCATCGCCGCATGCATTCTTTGGCCTGTCGGCAGAAGCTGCGCCAGCATGTGCAGGATGGCCGGAGAGGAATAGAGCAGGGGCCGCTCGCTTTCGCGCATCACTTTCAGGATATGTTTCGGGTTGGCGGTATCGACGATATGCGGGGTCACGCCGCGATGCAGGCCCACGAGAATGCCGCAGATCAGCCCGTAGGAATGCGTCGTCGGGCAGGCAACGATCGGTGTCATGGTTTCCGGCAGCGTGAACGTGCGCACATAACTGGCGATTTCGATCTCGATGTTTTGCCACGTGCGGGCGATCAGTTTTGGCGCACCCGTCGTGCCCGAACTCATCTGCAGCAATTCACCTTCCGGGGTTCTCGGGGCGCTGTCAGGCAGGATCTCGCCCGTAAAACTGTTGTAAAGCAGCCGTTCGCAACCCGCCTGCACAGCCAGCTTTCGCGCGGCTGCATAAGGTGTGCCGGGGTGGATCGGCAACACGCTGGCGCCGGCATCGCGGATCGCGAAAAACAGAGCCAGCCATTCGGCGGTATCGGCAAAACACACGGCATAACGCAGACCCGGCGAAATGCCGGTCAGGTTACCGAGTTCGGCGGACCGTCTATCGAAATGCGCCTTGTCATAAAACTGGTCGCCAATCCTGATCATGGCATGATCCTCCGTTCGGCCGTCGCTTTCGCAAACACGTTCGGCACGGTGTGGTGATATTCCGGCTCGCGGGCGAGCAGTTTTCGGGTGAGCAGCGATTCCGTCAGCACATCCGGCCGGTCGTAACCGAGTGCCGCCATCCGGTCTGCCGCATCGTGCTCCGTCGCGTAAGCGGAAAGGATGGCTTCCACCCGCTGCCAGAAACTCTTTTCCGGCAATTGATAGACATGCTCCAGAAGATGCGCGATTTCGGCGAGATTGTAGACGAACAGCGTATCGGCCACGAGTTCGCGTAAACTGTCCAGATTGTCGGTCCAGTAATACTGGTCGGGCGCTGCCTCACGGTAACGGGCATCGAGCGACAGAAAATCCGGTGCCGCGTCAGGGTTGCGCAGGAAGGCAGGGCAGAATTCGACGCTCTCGTGGAAATCTCGTAAGATCAGCCGTACCGGCCAGCCGTCACGATGCACCAGCAGCATGTTCTGCCCATGCGCCTCGACCGCCAGCCCGTGACGAACGAGCAGATGCCAGACGGGCAGGATGGTGACTTCCAGCAGGCGGTTCAGCCACGGCATCAGGCCGTA
The DNA here is from genome assembly GCF_030811685.1 of Neorhizobium huautlense. Lineage (GTDB taxonomy): Bacteria > Pseudomonadota > Alphaproteobacteria > Rhizobiales > Rhizobiaceae > Neorhizobium > Neorhizobium huautlense_A. The sequence goes on from NZ_JAUSRF010000003.1 coordinate 374,325, forward strand.
TTGCTCGATCCATGGCTGAAGATAAGGTTTGTGATCCGCCTCCAGCATCATCAGCGCATTGAACGGAATGACGGCCTCGCCGGGTTCCAGCCCATCAACGGCGCTTTGACGCCAGATGGCGCCGATCTGCCCGGCAAGCTCGCCGCCATGTTCCGCCAGGATGCCGGCATATTCCTCGAGAATGCCGAGCGGATAGCGATCGGAAAATGCCGGGTCGCCATCCACCATGCCGGCAATCCAGGTTGAGAGAACCGGCGCGGTGCAGACCGAATGCGGATCAAGAATGCGCCGCGACGAAGTGTTGACGACATCGAGCGGCAGTTTGATGCTGGCAGCCTGCGGGCGATCGAGATTGTGCAGCGTGCGCAGCGACTGGCTGGCAAGATAACGGTCGCCGAACTGGCCAAGCCCATGCAGCCTGCCGGTGGCGATCAGTTCACGGCCCGCGCCATCCTTGAGGCGCCGCCATTGCCACGGGTGCATGGGGACAAGCGCAAAATTCTGCCAGCTCAACCCGCGCGCCTGTCGGGCGGCATCGATTTCATTCCAGATTTCAGCACCGAGTTCTTGTCGCCAGAACGTCTGCTCGTCAGTGCCCAAAACCTGACGGACGTTTTGCCGGGCATGCAGTATCCAGACCAGCCGGAAGGGTTTTGCCGATTCCGGGCCATAAAGCCGGTTATCATCGAGCGTAAAACCGTAACGCGCCTTGAAGCAGGGATGATAGGGATGGCCTTCATGCAGCGCGCCATCGAGATCGGCAAACCCCATGGTGCGGCGGTCACGGGCAGGAACGCTGTCCTCGTTCCATTGGCAAAGCGCCACCGTATGTTCGAGTTCGCGCAAAAGCTTGCCGCGTGTGATGCCGTTGCCGGGCAGGCCCATGACGATGGCAGGCAACGATGCCGAGACCCAAACGCCGTGATCGCCCTTCATCTCGATGGCATGCGGGACGATGCGCGGCCGGCCAAAGGCGCTGAGCGCGGCGCGGCAACGGTATTCCCGGCCATCAAGTGTCCATATGAGCCTGTCGGGTGGTTCGCGGCGGAACGATACCAGACCTTCGAACAGGATGGCGGCAACCAGTTGCCGCGAGACCCTGTCCTGCGGTTCAGCCGGGATTTCAAGAGGCAATGGCATGCGGCCTCTCCGTCTCTGTGATGGTGAGGGCAGGAAGATTGAGCGGGTTCGGCATCTTTCGGTAAAGCGAATGACCGTTGGCCGAACTCAGTTCGTCGACATCCACCAGCCGGGTCGCAAGGTTCGCCTTGGTGCCGATGTCGTTTTCATCGAGAATATGCCGGATGAAATCGCGTCCGAGGCCGTTGAGCGAGACTGCGAGGTTTTCGAGATGCTCACGCAGGATCCGCAACAGAGCCATCTCGTCGGCAAGCCCGTCATGCGCCATGCGGCTGATGACGGAAAACACCTGGTTGACGATCAGGTAATAGGCAAACCGGTCACGGATTTCAGCTTCAGGGAAATAGAGTGAGCCGATCGTTTCGGTCTCCGGCACGGCCTTGGCAATCAGCGGCCTGTGACGTTCGGAAAGATAAAATCCCTGATTGTCGCGGTAATAACCGAGGCGCGGATAACCGGTGGCGAGATCCACAAGACTGTTCTGTTGATGCGCTTCGAGTGCAATACCGTGCCGGTCGTAAAGAGCAATCAACGGTTCGACGGCGCAGGTGAGGTAGAGCCTGAACCATGTGGCGGCGGTCGAGGCGATGGCGCCGCTTTCCGATACATGCACCTGTCGCACGATCCGCTCCAGCCGCGACAGGCGGCCGGGCAGGGGATCGGCGGTCAGGGCCGCCAGCGTGACGATGCCGGGGCCACCGCGTGTGCGAAAAGGGTTTTCCCTCAGAATGGTCTCGAAGCCGCTTTCGCGGCGACCCGGTATATTGAGCGTGATGAAGGCTGGATCCCTGATGATGCGGAAGGAGGGCAGCAGGCTGTCGATCCGCAGGCGGTCCACCAACCTTGCCATGGCAACCCCGGCATCCAGCTCATCGCGGCCGTTGGTGCGCACGGAATTGGTGATGCGCACCGGCAGCGAAAATTTCAGCATCCAGTCCGCATCGCGGCTCCAGACGGTGCGGACGGATGATGTGGCCGTGAAAAGCGGGCCTGCGGGGCCGAGACTGCGCAATGCTCCGTCCGAAACCATCGCCTGGATATCGGCATCAAGAAGCAGCGCCTGTGCCTGTAGTGGGTGCATAGGAAGCAGTGTCTCGCCATCCGCAAGGCGGATTTCGTTCGGGCCGGAACGTGCTATATCGGCGACGATCCTGTCGGCCATGCGCAGGTTTGCCGATGCATGCGTGACGAGGTCGGTTCTCGCGGCAAAATAATGCAACTGGAAACGCCCATGAAATTCGGGTGCATAGGTCTCCTGTTGCCAGAAGGTCATCCCCTGCCGGCTTTTCGGTGTCGGGTGCAGCCAGTGCCCGAAGACCAGAGATTGCTCGGCGGCAATGAAATGATCGCCGTCCTCCGGCTTCGTCAGCGCGTGTTCGATATTGACTTGGATCTGCTGATGGCTGTCCATCACCCGCAGCAGAAGTTCTGTTTCGCAGCCATGCAGCGCATTGCCGCCTGCACCGTTCAGTTTCCGGTACGCTTCGCGCATCAGCGCCTGCAAAGCCGGCATGGGGGCAAGCTCGTGCCATGCTGTCGCCGACAAGGCGCGCCGCCAGATCCTGCCGAAATGCTGGGGACCGCAAAGAGAGGGCGATGTTATTTCCGCCCGGAGCAGGATGTGGTCGCCATTCAGCAGCCATTCCGCGCAATCGACAGCCTTGGAACCGACGATATGGTTGATCGCCTTCCCCTGATCGATCTCGCGCATGTAGCAGTTGGCGAAACTTTGAAAACTGGCCGTTTCGGCGGCTTTCCAGGTTATAGACATGGGTATCTTACCTGTCAGTCTTCGCCAGGCGCTGGCTGTGTCGCCTCGAACGACAAGAGCTTATGGCTCCGGGGCGGGTGTCGTCGGGCAGGTTTGAGCCAGCGGCTTCGAGTTCGATGCGTCCGTTCATTGTCATATCGGTGCCTCGTCGAGTTCCTGGATAGGTCACGAACTCAAAGACGAATTAAACACTCATATTTTTCACGGGCACTGCAAATTTGTCGTTCGGGGGTGTGGCGCGGTCGCTGATAGCTGCGACGCCCTCTCGTGACGTGGAAGCTTTTCGGTGTAAAACATCAGCCTCGAGCGCTGATCCGGCTTTGCAGGAGTTCGCCCTGCTGTTCCAGTACCGGATATGCAGTTGCGGCCACGAGATGGGAATTGATCAGCTTGAGATCACGCAGCAGATCGAGATGCAGCGAACTGCTTTCCGCCGATGCAAGATCACCTTGTCGCAATCGTTCGAAATGCGCTCGCGTTCCCTCGCGTTCCGACTTTCGGAAGATGACTTTCTCTTCCGCCAACATGCGTGCCATGCGTTCATCCTGAGACATGAACAAAGCCGCCGCCGTACGAAGATTCGTCGCCAGCCGATCAAACAGGTCATCGAGTTCGCGCTTTGCCGGCTTTGAAAATTTCATGCCGCGCCTCAGGCGCTTTGCCAGATGCGGCAGCACATTCTGGTCCAGAACGTCACCGGCATGTTCCAGCCCGGTCGAAAAGATCAGGATCTCTTCCAGTCGCTGTTTGTCCGCATCGCTGAGTTCGTCCGGGTCGATCGAGGTCAGGTAATATTTGATCGCGGTATTGAGCCGGTCCAGCACCGTATCCTGCTTTCGCAGCGACGAGAGCGCCTTACGGTCTGTGCTGGCCATCGCGATCTTTGTGCCGGCCAGCATGTCCTCCAGAATGTCGACGAGCCGCAGGACTTCGCGAGCGGCTGCCTGCAGGGCGACGATCGGTGTTTCCTTGGCGGATGGATCGAGATAACGCGGATTGCCGGGATCGCTTTCGTCTATTCTGCGCGGCATGTATTTGACCAATGCATTGGCGAAGGGCGTCAACACCGGCATGAACACGACAGCGACGATAAGATTGAAGGCCGTGTGGAAATTGGCGACCATGCGTGCGCCATTGCCATCGAGCGCCGTCATCGCAGCGGCGATCTGGTCGAGAAACAGGAAGGTCAAGGCGATGCCGACCATGCGCGTGAGGAGATTGCCGATCGGTACGCGCCGGGCCGACAGATCTGCACCGGATTGTCCCTCCACCACAGGGTTGATGGCGGTGCCGAGATTGGCGCCAAGCGTCAGCGCGAAGGCCTGATAGGGATCGAGCAAGCCCTGGCCTGCCAGCGACATGATCAGCAACACGACGGCAACGCTTGAATGCGCTGCCCATGTCAGGATCGCCGCCAGCAGCAGGCTGAGCGCCGGCGCTTTTGCAATGGCGTTCAGGACATAGGCGAAACCGGGCGTATCGGCATATTCTTCAAGCACAACCAGCAACTGGTGCAGGGCGAGCAGCATGAAGCCGATGCCGATGAACACCCGGCCGAGATCGTGAACCTGCGGGTTCTGCACCCGCCGGAACATCAGCACGCCGATCAGGATCAGTGCCGGCGAAGCGGCTGCGACATTGAAGGACAGAACCTGCACGATCAGCGTGCTGCCGACATTGGCACCCAGCATGACGGCAAGCGCCGGCACGAGATCGACAAGCCCACCGGCAGCAAAGCCGGTCGCCATCAGGCCCGTGGCCGTGCTGCTTTGCAAAACCGCCGTCACGCCCATGCCGGCAATAAAGGCCTTGAAGCGGTTGCTCAGTGCATGGCCGAGGAAGGATCGCAAGCTTGGGCCGAAGGCGCGCTGGATGCCGGTCTGCACCATGCGTGTGCCCCAGAGAAGGAGCGCGATATGGCCGGCCAATGCGATGAGAGCGATGATGACGGGCATGGACATTCCAGTCGAATGCTATCGAATTGTTATTAGCCGTCTAATGATATTCCTGCTGCCACGGTAATCAAGCGGCGGCAGGAAATGGGTTGTTCGCGGGGCTCATGTATCCACACGCCGGCCTTCGGCGTCGAACAGGTGAAAACGATCCGCTGCGGCAGTAAGCGACAGCGTTTCGCCGATGGCGATGACCGAGCGGCCGGGTACGCGGAACACGATGGCGCTGCCATCCTCCGTCACGCCATGGACATAACTTTCCGCGCCGACCAGTTCGACCGCCATGACCTGCACGTTTGCGCGAAAACCGCTCCCCGCAACGGTATCGGCGATCACGAGGTCTTCCGGGCGGATGCCGATCGTGGCCACGTTGGCGGGCCAGTTAACGCCCGTTCCCTTTTTGCCGGCCAGCGGCATCAGGTTCATGGATGGCGAACCGATGAAGGTGGCGACAAATGTGGTGGCCGGTTTTTCATAAAGTTCGATCGGCGTGCCGACCTGTTCGATGCGCCCGGCATTGAGCACGACCAGCCGGTCGGCCAGCGTCATCGCCTCCATCTGATCGTGAGTGACATAGATGGATGTGGTTTCGAGCGACCGTTGCAGACGGCGGATTTCCACCCGCATCTGCACACGTAGCTTTGCATCGAGGTTGGACAGCGGCTCGTCGAACAGGAAAGCCGCCGGCTTGCGCACTATGGCGCGGCCCATGGCCACACGCTGGCGCTGACCGCCGGAAAGCTGACGCGGTTTTCGTTCGAGAAACTGTTCGATTTCCAGCGCACGCGCCGCTTCGGTAATACGGCGGTCGATCTCGTCTTTTGGCGTGTTGCGGTTTTTCAGGCCGTAGGCGAGGTTCTGGCGCACTGTCATGTGCGGATAAAGCGCATAGTTCTGGAACACCATGGCGATATCGCGTTCCGACGGTTCGAGATTATTCACGCGGCGTCCGGCGATGGTGACGTCGCCGGACGTTATGCTTTCCAGCCCCGCCACCATGCGCAGAAGCGTCGATTTTCCGCAGCCGGACGGGCCGACCAGAACGATCATCTCGCCATCCTTGATGTCGAGAGACACGCCCTTGATGGCCTCGATATTGGTGCCATAGACCTTGCGGACGTCTTTCAGTTCAATCGTAGCCATTACTTTTCGGTCTCCACCAAACCCTTGACGAACCAGCGCTGCATCAGCACCACGACGATAACGGGAGGAATGATTGCCAGGATCGCCGTCACCATCACGTAGTTCCACGGCGTCGAGGCATCTGCGAAATCCACCATGCGGCGCAGGCCGATGATGATCGTGTTCATCTCAGCCCTGTCGGTGACGAGCAGTGGCCAGAGATATTGCGTCCAGCCGTAGATGAAGAGGATCACGAACAGCGCCGCGATATTGGTCATCGACAGCGGCAGAAGGATATCCTTCATGAAGCGGAACGGACCGGCATTGTCGATGCGCGCCGCTTCCAGCATCTCGCCGGGAATGGTGAGGAAAAACTGCCGGAACAGGAAGGTGGCCGTTGCCGATGCCATCAGCGGCAGGGTCAATCCGGCATAGGTATTCAGCAGGCCGAGATCGACGATCACCTTGTAGGTCGGCAGGATGCGCACTTCCACCGGCAGCATGAGCGTGATGAAGATCATCCAGAAAAAGCCCATGCGGAAGGGAAAACGGAAAAACACGATCGCGAAGGCGGACAGGAAAGAGATGATGATCTTGCCGATAGCAATCGCTACCGCGACAACAAAGCTGTTGAACAGCAGCCTTTCGAGACTTACGCCGACGACACGCTCGACGCCGCCGGAAATGGATTCCGAATAGTTTTCCATCATGTGCCCGCCGGGAAGCAGCGACAGCGGCGGCCGGATGATGGCGCCGGACGGCGCCGTCGAGGCGATGAACGTGTAATAGATCGGGAAGGCGACGATGATGATGCCGAGGATCAGCATCAGATGCGCCATCAGGCTGGCTATGGGGCGATTTTCGATCATGGTTTTACCTCACCCATAATGCACGCGCCGCTCGACGAAGCGGAACTGGAAGGCGGTCAGCGCAATGACGATGACCATGAGGATGACCGACTGGGCGGCCGACGAGCCGAGATTGAGGTTCACGAAACCATCGTTATAGACCTTATAGACCAGCGTTTCCGTGGCCTTTGCAGGCCCGCCGCCGGTGACGGAATGGATGATGCCAAAGGTGTCGAAAAACGCGTAGACGGTATTGACGACCAGCAGGAAAAAGGTGGTGGGCGCGAGAAGCGGAAAGACGATGGTCCAGAAGCGCCGGGACCCGCGCGCGCCATCGATGGAGGCCGCTTCCAGCAGCGATTTAGGGATTGCCTGTAAACCCGCGACGAAGAACAGGAAATTGTAGCTGATCTGTTTCCATGCAGCGGCCACGACCACCAGCGCCATGGCCTGATCGCCGTTCAGAAGCGGATCCCATGCGATGCCGTTGCGTCGTAAAATATAGGCGAACGTACCCATAGCCGGGTTGAACATGAACAGCCACAACATGCCGGCGACGGCGGGGGCCACAGCATAGGGAATGATCATCATCGTGCGGTAAAATCCTTTGCCGCGCACGACGAGATCGGCCGCTGTCGCCAGAAGCAGCGCGATGCCCATCGAGAGCAGTGCGGTCGCCACGCTGAAAACGACGGTGACGCGCAGCGCATGCAGATAGTTGGCGTCCGACAGGATCGTGGTGAAATTGGCGAGCCCTACGAAAGTGCTCTGCAGCCCAAAAGGGTCTTCCCGCATGGCCGACTGGTAAAGCGCCTGGCTGGCTGGCCAGAAGAAAAACACGATGGTCAGCACGATCTGCGGCGCGACCAGAAAATAGGGAAGGATCTTGTTCGGAAAGACGGTGCTTTGCACGGGCAGGCTCCTCGGATCACGGGAACACCGTCCGCATGCGGGGTCACATGCGGACGGCTGGAGATTGCTTAGTTGCCGATGGCCTGCTGGATCGCCGCATTGCCGCGTTCGACGGCCTTGTCGAGCGCCGCCTTGGCATCCTGCTTGCCGGCCAGCATGGACTCGAATTCCTCGTTCATGATGTCACGCACCTGCGGCAGGTTGACGAGACGCACGCCCTTGGAGTTTTCGGTCGGCGGCTTGCCCATCATCTGCAGAAGAGGGGTCTCGCGGCCGGGGTTCTTGTCGTAGAAGCCGGATTTTTTGGTCTCTTCATAAGCCGCCATCGTCACCGGCATGTAGCCGGAGACCTGATGCAGGCGGGCCTGGATTTTGGTCTGCGACAGGAAGTTGAAGAAGGTGGCGACGCCCTTGTATTCGGCATCGCTCTTGCCCGCGAACACCCAGAGGCTCGCCCCGCCCGGAATGGTGTTTTGTGGCCGGCCTTCGCCTTCGACATAGGGTAGCTGGCCAATGCCGTATTTCATGCCGGACTTGATGATGTCGCCAAGACCGCCCGACGATTCCGTCAGGATGCCGCATTCACCGGAGGTGAATAGCTGTTTGGCTTCCGATGTGCGGCCGCCATAACGGAACGTGCCATCCTTGGCGAGATCGGCAATCGACTGGAAATGTTTGACGAACGGCTCGGCATTGAACGCCAGCTTGACGTCCGTGCCGCCAAGGCCGTTTTCATTGCTGCCATAGGAAAGATTGTTCCAGGCGGCAAAGTTTTCGGTCTGGATCCAGGTCAGCCATGTCGAGGTAAAACCGCAATTGGCCGCCCCACTGGATTTGATCTTCTTGGCCGCCTCGAACACTTCGCCCCATGTTTTCGGTGGTGTGTCGGCGTTGAGGCCAGCCTTCTCGAACACGTCCTTGTTGTAATAGAGGATCGGCGAGGACGAGTTGTAGGGGAAGGACAGCATCGTGCCGTCGGGCTTGGAATAATAGGCGACGATGCCGGGCAGATATTGCGCCTTGTCGAACTTGAAGCCGCCTTTTTCCAGCACATCGGCGACCGGCACGATGGCGCCCTGAGCGCCCATCATCACGCCGCTGCCGGCATCGAAGACCTGCATGATGGCCGGTGGCTGCTTGGCGCGGAAGGCGGCGATGCCGGCATTCAGCGTTTCCGGATAGGTGCCCTTGAACACCGGCACGATCTTGTAATCGGCCTGGCTCTCGTTGAACTCCTTGGCAAGCTGATCGACGACCTCGTTATTGGCGCCGGTCATGGCGTGCCACCACGAGATTTCCGTGGCGGCGAGCGCGCTTGATGCCATCAGCGTTAAGGCTGCGGTTGAAAGAACTGATGCGAAAACGGTTTTCATGGTCGATTTCCTCCCTTTCCATGAATAATCCTGCCGCCGTCCGGCGGTATTGTCCGAGACCCTCCCCGGTCTCGGCATTCTCGATGCCGTCACGCGGCGGCGACGCCTGTCTGTTCGATGCCGGCGATGCGTTGAAGGTCGTTAGTCGCGCCGGGGCCGGTTGCCAGAACCGGTGCGCCCTTGGTCAGCCGCTCGCCATCGCTCGGGAACGGTAGAAACCAGCCACCCGCCTCGCGCACGAGGCAATAGCCGCCGAGGCAATCCCAGGCATGCATGTAGGGCTCATAATAGCCGACAAGGCGGCCAGCGGCGACATAGGCCAGCATCAGCGCGCCGGAGCCGAGCCGCACGAAATTGCCGCCGCTTGCCAGCAGGTCCTCGACGATCTTGGCGACCGATTGCGGCGTCACATGATGGTTTGCGCCGATGCCGGTCACCGCGTTGCGTATGGTCTTTTGCTGCCCAAGTTTCAGCGGCTTGCCGTTCAGCGTCGCGCCCTGTCCGAGCGCGCTGGAATAGAGTTCGTCATGGCACGGGACATGGATGACGCCGATGACCGGCTCACCCTTGTAGAGGACGGCGATCGAAACACACCAGTTCGGCATGCCATGCACGAAGGGGCTGGTGCCGTCGATCGGATCGACCACCCAGGTAAAGCCGCTATTGCCGCCGGTCAGGCCATATTCTTCGCCGAGAAAACCATCCGCGCCAAAAGCCTCGCCGGTGCGGCTGCGGATCAGTTCCTCGACCTCGCGATCGGCGATCGATACGACATCCTGCGGATCGCCCTTGCTTTCGATCACCAATGTCTCGCGGCGATTGTAATATCCGAGCGCGTGGCTGCCGGCCTCGACGGCGATCCGTTCCGCCAGTTTCCAGCGCGCGATGATCTCTTCGTCTTCTGCTGTCATGGGCAATCCGTCCTTTGAAAGGTTGAAGGCGCGTCACTGCGCGATGATGGCGATGCCGCGGTTCTTGAAGCCGATCGCGACATTGGTGCCGGGTGCGAGAGGGCGGTCGACCGACGGGTCCACGATAAACAAGGTCCCGCCGCTCGTTTCCGCCTCGTATTCGATATGATCACCCAGATAGGCGGCATGGCTGATCCGGCCGGGAAAGGCGGCCGTCTCCGCCGGCTCCAGCGTGATGGCGCTGGGGCGCACCGCAAGCTGGCTTTTGCCGGGCCGCGCACCGCGTGCCGGCACCATATGTTGCAGACCCTCGATGCTGATCGTTGCCTCGTTGCCGCTTATATCGATGACCTCGCAAGGCACGACATTGGCCTCGCCGATAAAATCGGCGATGAAGGGCGAGGCGGGCGCCTCGTAAAGTTCACGCGGAGAACCCTGCTGGGCGATCTCGCCATCCTTCATCACGATGATCTGGTCGGAGACGGCCAGCGCCTCATCCTGATCATGGGTGACATAGACGGCGGTAAATTGCAGCCTCTGCTGAAGCTCGCGGATTTCGGTGCGCACCCGCCGGCGCAGGCGGGCATCGAGATTGGACAGCGGCTCGTCCAGCAGAAGCACCTGCGGTTCGAGAACCAGCGCGCGGGCGACGGCGACACGCTGTTGCTGGCCGCCGGATAGTTCGGCCGGAAGCCGCCCGCCCATGCCGGCAAGGCCGACGAGTTCCAAGCCGTGCTCGGCCTTCTGTCGCGCTTCCTTTTTCGGCAAGCCCGAGGATTCAAGCCCGTAGGCGACATTGTCGAGCGAGTTCATGTGCGGAAACAGCGCGTAGGACTGGAACACCATGGAGACGTCGCGCTCGTTGGCGGGCAGCATGGTCACATCCTTGCCGCCGATCAGGATGCTGCCGGCGGTCGGGTGTTCGAGACCTGCCAGCATGCGCAAGGTCGTCGTCTTGCCGCAGCCGGAAGGGCCAAGCAGCGTCACGAGCGTACCGGGCTCCACCGTCAGCGATAGGTCGGCGATGGCGGTGAATGCGCCAAACGTCTTGCGGACATTCTGGAATGTGACCGAACCGGCATTTCGGGTCATGCGGTTTTCTCCTCGGAGATGACGGGAAGGGGCGGCTGGTTGAGACCGGCGACACGGGTTTCGCGCCGCAGCCGCCGTTCGCCGACCAGAAGCTGGAAACCGGTGATAACGGTGATCATCACCACGATCAGCATGGAGGAATAGGCGATGGCGACGCCGTATTCGCCGTTCTCAACCAGACCGACAATGTAGGATGTGGCCATGTTGTATTGGGCGCTGACAAGGAAAACGACGGCACTGATCGAGGTGATGGCGCGCACGAAGGAATAGACGAGGGCTGCCGTGATCGCCGGTCGCAGCAGCGGCAGGATGACCTTGCGGGCGGTGCGGAAACTGGTGGCGCGCAATGTCATCGAGGCTTCGTCGAGGCTCTTGTCAAGCTGGCTCATCGCCGCGATGCCGCCGCGCACGCCGACCGGCATGTTGCGGAACACGAAGCAGGCGATCAGGATCAGCGCCGTGCCGGTCATTTCCAGCGGCGGCAGGTTGAAGGCCATGATGTAGCTGATGCCGATGACCGTGCCGGGAATGGCAAAGCTCATCATCAGCGCAAATTCGAACAGTTCGCGCCCGGCGAATTTTTGCCGCACGATGACATAGGCGGTGGCGAGACCGACGGCTGCCGTCAGCGGCGCGGCGATCAGGGCGATCTCCATCGTCGTCCAGAACGAGTTCCAGGCAACCCCGGTCCAGACCAGCGATCCATCGCGGAAGGTGATGGAAAAGGCCTTGGCGTAATGGGCAAGCGTCAGGCTGTTATCAAGACCCCATGTTTTGACGAAGCCACCGAACAGGATCATGCCGTAAACGACGAGCGTAAAGATCATCCACGGAATGACCACGGCATGCACGCCGATCGACAGCGGCCGGGGCAGGGCGATATGCGCGCCGCTGTCACCCTTGCCGGTGACGGTGGCAAAATTTTTGCCCGACAGCCAGATGCGCTGCGCAAGGAAGGCCGACAGCGTGAAGCCGAGCAGGATCATGGCGAGCACGGCGGCGCGGGCCGGATCGTTTTGGGAACCAACAACGGAGAAAAAAATTTCCGTCGACAGCACGCCGTGGCTGCCGCCGAGCACGAGCGGATTGCCGAAATCGGCCATGCTTTCGATGAAGCCGATCAGGAAGGCGTTGGCGAGACCGGGTTTCATCAGCGGCAGCGACACGCGCCAAAAGGTCCGCCAGCGGTTGGCGCGCAAGGTCTGCGACGCTTCTTCCATCGATGGGCTCACGCCTTCGACGACACCGATCAGCACGAGGAAGGAAATCGGTGTGAACGACAGGACCTGCGCGATCCAGATGCCGGTCAGGCCGTAAAGCCAGCGGCTCGGCTCGATGCCGAAGGTGGAGGACAGGCCCTGCGTAACGATACCGGCGCGACCGAACAGAAGTGTCAGCGCAAGGCCGATGACGACGGGCGGCGTGATGATCGGCAGGATGGTGAGCAGCCGCAGGCCTTTCTTGAACGGAAAGCGGGTGCGGGTGGCGACCAGCGCGAAGGCGAGACCAAGTGCGGTGGAACCCGCCGCCGTCATGATGGCGAGAAACAGCGTGCGCCATGCCACGCCGCAACGTGCCCCGCCAATGACGCAATCGAGGCTCCAGATCGACGGATCGACGAAATTGCGGGAAAAGCCGTCGAAGTTCACGGAGCCGTCGAAATCCTGAAAGGCGCCGATAAACATCGAACCAATCGGATAAAACACGAAGACCGCGACGAGAAAGACGAGCATGGAAATGGTGGCGACCACGAAGGCATCGCCGCGCATGACACCGCGTTCGGCAAGACCGAAGGAAAACATCAGCACGAAGCAGATGGCCGAGAGAACGGCGCCAGCCCCCATCGATTGCTGGCCGTCGGCAAGCTGACCAAAGATGGTTTCGCTGATCGTCCAGGTGAAACCGGTGCTGCCGATTGCCAACCCTTGCAGTGCGAGGAAAAGCACGCCGAAACCGCCGGAAAAAGCGAGCAGTTTTCCGCGCCGCATCGGATCGACTGTCAAACGGGCGCCAAGCGCAAGACCATAGGCGATCAGAACGGCGATCAGCCAGACCCGGCCATGCAGAAGGATCTGCAGGATGCCGGGTGCCGCCTCCGGCTCACCCGGAAAATCCGAGAGCCATGTGAAGGCATAAAAGCCCTGCTCGATGCGATACCACGGCAAAAACACCATGGCGGCAAGCCCAAGGGCCAGCACGATATCCAGTCTGCGATTGCGATTGTGCATGGTTCGATGCGACCTCATCACGTGACAAGTCGATCATGCCGCGCCACGGCCAGCCGAAGCGCGGCAAAGACGGATGGGATCAGTTGGCGTTGGCGCCGATTTCCTTGTCCCAGCGTTCGAGCAGTTTCTTCCGCTCGGTCGGGTCGCCATAGGTCTTGAAGTCGTAATCGATCAGCTTGATGTCTTCGAAGCGCGGCGATTCCTTGGGAACTTCCGCCGTTTTGTTCGACGGCAGCTGGAAGGATTTGGCCTCCTTCATGTGCGACTGCACTTGCGCCGTCAGCGCCCAGTCATACCATTTTTTGGCACTGTCCAGATTGCGGGCACCCTTGATGATCGACATCGATCCGATCTCGTAACCCGTGCCTTCGCAAGGAGCGACCGACTTGATCGGAAAACCCTCGACCGTCTGGGCGACGGCATCATGCATGAAAACGATGCCGAGGCCGGTTTCGCCACGCGCCGCCGCCTTCACCGGCGCCGAGCCGGATTTGGTATATTGCGAGACATTGGCGTTGAGCTGTTTCAGATAATCGAAGGCCTTGTCTTCGCCCATGATCTGAACGAGCGACGCCAGCGCCGTATAGGCGGTGCCCGAAGAGTTCGGGTTGGCCATCTGGATCTCGCCCTTCAGGGCAGGGTCCAGCAGGTCGGCCCAGCATTTGGGTTCCTTGTAATTTTTTCGGCTGAAGAGATCGGTATTGTAGCCCCAGCCCAGTGCGCCGGCATAAACGCCCACGGTCTTGTAACCGGAGCTTTCCGCCTGCTTTTTCGCCCAGTCCTGCAATTCATCGAGATGCGGCGACTTGTATTCCTGGGTCAGTCCTTCGGATGCGGCCTGCAAATGCGGATCGCCGGTGCCGGCCCACCAGATGTCGGTTTTCGGGTTACGGGCCTCGGCGCGCACCTTGGCATAGGTTTCGCCCGAGGACAGGCGCACCATGTTGACCTTGATGCTGGTGTCCTTCTCGAACATCTGCTGCATCATTTCGCAGATAACCACATCGGCGGAACATATTAGGTTGAGGTCTTCGGCGGCTTTGGTCGCCGACGCATTCATCATCAGGCCGGCAAACGCGACCGATGCCATCAAAGCAAGACGCATGACAATCCTCCCAGATTTCCGACGATGCCTCCACATCGTCCCGCTTTTGCAAGCGTGTGCAATGGTTCCATGCGTTTATGGGAATTGTCAACACGTAAATACCGTACAGAATCATGAAATGTCACGAAGGCCTGTCACACGGATGTTGCACTCGCTTGCAAAAAGAGGCACTTAAAGCGGAGGAGGCTGCACGTGAGCCAGAAAATATTCGTGAGCGCGAAGGAAGTGGCGGACAGGGCAGGGGTGTCGCGCTCGGCCGTTTCGCGCACGTTCACGCCCGGCGCCAGCGTGTCGGCGGAGACGCGTCGCCGCGTCCTGGAAGCGGCTGAAGCGCTGGGTTATCACGTCAATCATCTCGCTCGCGGGCTGATGCGCAACGAAAGCGGCCTTGTCTGTCTCATCGTCTCGGAGATGGATACGCCTTACCGGGCGAGCCTGATCCGGGCGATCTCCCGGCATCTTCAAAATGCGTCGAAAATTGCCATGCTGATCAATACGGATCGATCGGATAGAAGCGTCGACGAAGCCCTGAAACTTGCCATCAGCTATCGTGCCGATGCCTCTATCGTCCTGTCGGGAATGCCGGAGAAATCGATTACCGATCTGTGTGTGAAAAGCGGTCAGCGACTTGTTCTCATCAATCGCGACGAGGAGCGTGCAGGGGCATTGATGATAAATCTGCGTGACCAGGAGGCTGCGCGACAAGCCTTTATCGCGTTCCAGCGCGCCGGCTGTCGCAGTTTCGCTTTCGCCAATTCCGATGTCGGAACCCCCAGCCTGATGGCTCGAGAAGAGGGGTTTTGTGCTGCTGGACGGGAATTCGGCGTGGATGTGATCGTCGAACGTTTCGGGGCGACACGTTACCAGAGCGGCGTCGTTCTGGCGCAGCGATTGTTGACGCGGGAGGTCCGACCCGATGCGATTTTCTGCGCCAACGATCTACTGGCTTGCGGCCTGATGGACACTGCCCGCCACCAGTTCAAGCTGGCCGTGCCGGATGATCTTTGTGTCGTCGGTTTCGACGATATCGAGCAAACCTCCTGGTCATCCTATCAGCTCACCACGTTTGCCCAACCGGTGGACCGCATTGCCGAGGAAGCCGTTTTATGGCTGAGCCAGCCAATGACGGATAGTGGTCGGTTCTGCAGAATGACCCCTGATCTGGTCTGGCGGGAATCCGTCAGGGGCGGATGATGCAATCACGGAGCTGGGACGCGAACTTTATTGGACATTGAGGATGTTTCGGTCAAAGCGGTCGGGAAACAGAGAACGCTCAGGGAAATGAAGCCCAACACCTTGCTGAGCCCGCTGGTCAAACCGCGATTTTGCAAGGAAACCAGAAACAGGCTAAACGGCGGTTGCGAGACAGAAAGCAACGTCGAATAAAGTTCGGTCTCCTTGCCATCGCTGGCTGCTTGCAAAGCCTATGCACCCGTTACGCTCATATGCCTTGACACGTACGGTCGGTGTGCCGTCGATAATAAAATCGTGGCCTTTTGGTTGGCGGGCGATCTGCAATCACTCTGATATCGTCAGCCTTCCACACCCTCAAGAAACGCCGCAAGCTGGTCTGTATCCTGCAGGCCGTGAGTTCCTGCCTTACCCATCAGTTCGGCAGGCACTTTCCAGCCCGGATCGACACCTTCCATGTTCGGCAACTCATGCGCAATGCCTTTGTGGCAGTCGATACATGTCGCCTTGCCGGTCAGAAGATACCGTGTGTGAATTTCGGCCGCACGTTTTGTCTGCTTGGTAAAGTCCATGGCAATGGACGAATGGCAGTTGCGGCATTCCAGGCTGTCGTTTGCCTTCAAACGTGCCCATTCGTGCTGGGCGAGTTCAAGCCGATGATCGAGGAACTTTTCGCGGGTATTGATGGTGCCGAAAATCTTGCCCCAGACTTCCTTCGATGCCTGCATCTTGCGGGCGATCTTGTTTGTCCACTGGTGCGGGACATGGCAATCCGGGCAGGATGCGCGCACGCCCGAACGGTTGGAGAAATGCACGGTTCGCGTCATCTCCTCATACACGTTATCCTTCATCTCGTGACAGCCGACACAGAACGCTTCCGTGTTGGTCACTTCCAGCGCCGTGTTGAACGCACCCCAGAAGATGATGCCGCCGACGAAACCGCCGAGTGTCAGGAAACCGAGGCTGAGGGTGCCTGCGGGCGTGGAAAGAACGCGCCAGACCCACAGAAGAATCGCTTTGCATTTTCCGATCATTGGCCAGATCCTGCCGGTTTGAAGCCGAGCTCGCTCATGTCCTTGAACATGTTGGGAACCAGCGGGCGCGTGTCGGCCTGAGGCACGTGGCATGCCGTGCAGAAATAGCGACGCGGCGAAACGTCGGCGAGCATCTGGCCTTCACGTGTCATGTAATGGGTAACGCTGATCATCGGAGCGCCCGAACCTTCGGTCATTTCGCGCCGGTGACAGGACATGCAGCGATTGGTGTTGACCGAAAGCTGGTAACCCTCGATCGAATGGGGAATGACCGGTGGCTGGTCCGGATAGTTACGCATCCGCTGTATGTCGTCGACGATCCAGCGCGGCAGTGGTTCCGCACCGGTGTTTTCCATCGGGCTCGGGCGGCCTGATAGTTGCGGGACAGTCTGCGCAATCGCCACCGTGCCCGTTACCAGACACAGGGCGAGCGCGAAAAGTGTCCAGAGACGCCGGCTCAGGCGACGGGAAGGATCTTGACTGCGCATTTTTTGAAATCCGTCTGTTTGGAAATGGGGTCGGTGGCGTCGAGCGTGACCTTGTTGATCAACTGGCTGGCGTCGAACCACGGGACAAAAATCACGCCGTGCGGCATGCGGTTACGGCCGCGGATATCCACTCGGCTGATGATTTCGCCGCGCCGTGACTGGATTTTCACCTGT
The DNA here is from genome assembly GCF_030811685.1 of Neorhizobium huautlense. Taxonomy (GTDB): domain Bacteria; phylum Pseudomonadota; class Alphaproteobacteria; order Rhizobiales; family Rhizobiaceae; genus Neorhizobium; species Neorhizobium huautlense_A. Next base: position 391,666 of record NZ_JAUSRF010000003.1, read on the forward strand.
CCGCCCTGATTGATGCCGAGGCGGCGTGCGTCGTCGCCGTTCATGAAACAGCGGGCGCCTGGGAATGCCTTGTAAAGCTCGGGCACGCGCATGGTCATGGAGCCGGAATGCCAGTGCTCGAGAACACGGCCAGTCACCAGCCAGAAGCCGAATTCGTCATCCGGCGATTCTGCCGGTGGCTCGTAAGGCGCGGCTAGAATGACGGCGCGGCCATCCTTCTGGCCATAAAATTTGACGCCTTCGCCTTCCTTCACATAAGGGTCGTAACCTTCGCGGTAACGCCACTTGGTCTCCTGGTTGTTGACGACCGGCCAGCGCAGGCCGCGAACCTGATGGTAGAGGTCATACGGGCCAAGGTCGTGGCCGTGCCCCCGACCGAAGCTGGCATATTCCTCGAACAGACCCTTCTGCAGGTAGAACCCGAAAGCCTTGGCCTCGCGGTTCTCGTAATCCGGCGATATCTCGCTGGCCGGGAACCGATCGACCTGACCGTTCTGGAACAGGACCTCGTAAAGTGTCTTGCCCTTGTAGTCGGGGTTCTGGTCGAGAATGTCCTGCGGCCAGACCTCTTCGGTGATGAAGCGCTTGGAGAATTCCACCAACTGCCACAGGTCGGAGCGGGCCTCGCCCGGTGCATTGACCAACTGATGCCAGACATGGGTGCGACGTTCGGCATTGCCGTAGGCGCCTTCCTTTTCTACCCACATCGCGGCTGGCAGGATCAGGTCTGCGGTCATGGCGGTCACGGTCGGGTAGGCATCCGAGACGACGATGAAATTCTCTGGATTGCGGTAACCGAGATAGGCCTCGTTGCTATTGTTGGCAGCGGCCTGCATGTTGTTGTTCACCTGAACCCAATAGAAGTTCAGCTTGCCATCATGCAGCATGCGATCCTGCTCAACCGCATGGTAGCCGGGCTTTTCCGGGATGATGCCGTGCGGGATCTTCCAAAGCTCCTCGGCATGGCTGCGATGTTCCGGGTTGGTCACCGTCATGTCGGCCGGCAGGCGGTGTGCAAATGTGCCGACCTCGCGAGCGGTGCCGCAGGCCGAAGGCTGGCCTGTCAGCGAGAAGGGGCTGTTGCCCGGCTCGGAGATTTTACCGGTCAGAAGATGGATGTTGTAGACCATCTGGTTGGCCCAGACGCCACGCACATGCTGGTTGAAGCCCATGGTCCAGAGCGACATGACCTTGATCTTCGGGTCGGCGTAAAGTTCCGCCAGTTGTTCCAGAAAACCCTTGTCGACGCCGGCGAGTTCCGCGACCTTGTCGAGCGTATATTCGGAAACATGCTTCTTGAACGCCTCGAAATCGATCGGCGTCATTTCGGCAGCCTTGGCGGCGCCGGTTGCCTTGACTTCCAGCGGATGTTCGGCGCGCAGGCCGTAACCGATATCGGTCCTTGCCTGCATGAACTTGGTGTTCTTGTTGATGAACGCCTGGTTCACGCGGCCGGTCTGGATGATGTGATTGGCGATATAGTTGAGGATCGCCAGATCCGTGCCGGGTTTGAAAACCAGCGGAATGTCGGCAAGGTCCATGCTGCGATGGGTGAATGTCGAGAGGACCGAAACCTTCACATGCTCATGGCCGAGGCGACGGTCGGCCAGACGCGTCCACAGGATCGGATGCATCTCCGCCATGTTCGAGCCCCACAGCACGAAGGCGTCGGCATGCTCGAAATCGTCATAGCAGCCCATCGGCTCGTCCATGCCGAAGGTGCGCATGAAGCCGTAGGCCGCAGAGGCCATGCAGTGGCGGGCATTGGGGTCGAGATTGTTCGAACGGAAACCGGCGCGCATCAGCTTGGTGGCGGCATACCCTTCGAAAATCGTCCACTGGCCGGAGCCGAACATGCCAAGCGCCGTCGGACCTTTTTCCTTCAAGGTCTTCTTGGCCTTTTCGGCCATGATATCGAAGGCTTCTTCCCAGGTGACGGGTTCGAATTCACCCTCCTTGTCGAACACGCCGTTGCGCTTGCGCAAAAGCGGGGTCGTCAGACGGTCCTTGCCGTACATGATCTTCGAGAGGAAATAGCCCTTGACGCAGTTGAGGCCGCGATTGACTTCTGCCTCCATGTCGCCATGGGTAGCGACAACGTGGTTTTCCTTGACGCCGACCATGACACCGCAGCCGGTGCCGCAGAAACGACAGGGTGCCTTCGACCATTTGATCTCCAGCGATGCCACGCCGCCGGGCACGGATTGAGCCGCAGCCGGCATGGCGATGCCGGCGGTCGAGGCTGCGATCGCAGCCGCCTGTGCCTTCAACACATCACGCCGCGTGAGTTCTGCCGTCATCCGACATCTCCTTCTCTGCCATTGTCTGTTCGAAAACCATGTGTGCGGCGATGACATCGTCCATCGCCGAAATTCCAATCAGTGTTTCGCCAAGGAAGCCGGAACTTGGCCCCTCGATGACGACGACGATCTTGCCGACACCGGTGGCATGAACCTCGACACCTTCGATCTCCGTGAGTGCTGCGGACATGCGTTCGACCGCTTCTGGCCGCACGACGACGACCGCGCTCGATATGTGATGCTGCGGCTCACGCATGCGCCACCTCCATTGTATTTGCCGTCATGGTGATGGACTGGGTGGGGCACACCGATATGCAGGCGCCGCATCCGGTACAGGGATCGGTGTCGAGCACGGGCACGAAAGGCCCGCCCAGCCGTGGCTTGAAGCGGATGGCCGTTGTCGGGCACGCATCACGACAGGCTTGGCAATCGACGAAATTCAAGGCCAGGCAGTTGTCGGCGATCATCGCGTGATGGGCGAACGATGCGGCAGGTTCAGGCGGGAAAACCCGCTCGGGACATCGCGCGGAACACTTGCCGCAAAACGTACATTCTCCGGCCTGAAAATCGACCGTCGGCACGCCGTCGCGCATCAGAATGACCTTGGTCGGACAGACTTCGGCACATTCGCCGCAACCGGAACAATTGCCGATGGATGCATTCGTGACGCCCGGCGGATAATAACCTTGCCGGTGACGCAAGGCGCTTCCGGTCAAAAAACCACGACGTGTGCTGGCGACCTGACCCATGGCCGTCATTCCGCTGAATTCGGGCGGGCAGGCGTGATGTCATGCGGGCCGGGCGGGCCGTAGACGATCTGGTAAGCCCAAACCATGAAGCCATAGCTGGCGACGGTGCCAACGGCGACGACAGGCCAGATTCCAAACGCAAGCACCACGAAAGTCAGGAGTTCGCGGCGGCGCCGTTGGCGGAAACTGGCTTTCTCCGCTAGTGTTCTGGTGTCGTTCATGCAGGCATCCACTTCGTACGGATCGAAGACATTTGCTTATGGTTTATGCAAAACGCGCCCAGGCCTCTTTGATCCAGAGCAATGTGAAATGACAAAATGCTGAATTTATAAGCGTTCCGGTTTGCGTTTCATCGGTCGACAGGGTTTTTTTTTGTGATTGTAGATCATATTTTATGCATTTCGAAGACAATTGGGTTTTGGTAAGCCACGCGCTCGCGCCGCTGATTGACGGATGCTGAGATGAGAATTTTTGTCGTGACGATTTCGGATCGCGCCAGCCGTGGTGTCTACGAAGATATCAGCGGACCTGCGATCGAGACCTGGCTGAGGGCGGCAATCACCAGCCCTTATGAACTGACGCGGGTGGTCATTGCGGATGGCGTGATGTCGGTCCGCGATACGCTTGTCGATCTGAGTGACAACCAGGGTGCGGAACTTGTGTTGACCACCGGCGGTACGGGCCCATCGCCGCGCGATCAGACACCGGAAGCGATGGCGCAGGTGCTGGAAAAAGAATTGCCGGGTTTCGGTGAGTTACTGCGGCGTGAAGGGTTAAAACAGACCCCGACAGCCATCCTATCCCGTCAGACAGCCGGTACACGCGGAAAAACATTCTTTCTTAATCTACCGGGCAAACCAGCGGCCATAAAAATGTCTCTGGACGCCGTTTTTCCGGCGATACCATATTGCCTCGATCTGATCGGGGCAGGGTATATCGAAACCGATCCCGCCGTGGTGACGAGCTTCAGACCGGCATAGTCGCGGTGAGCGGGTCACGACCTGTTCCCGAAAAATTCTCCACTCCAAGGCTTTTCAAAGGGTGGAGGGGGCAGGAGTTCCGACCCTTATCTGCCGAACTGCACACACATGAACATACGTTAGCCCTCGGGCTATTTGGCCGCTGTCTCCAACGACGGCATCTGCAATGGGCGGCGCGTCAACCCCGCAGTCGGTCATATGGCGTGGCTCGCTCCACCCAAGTTCAACTCACCATGAAAAGCCTACCGAGCGTGGCATTCGGAAGCTAAAGCAAAGACAAAAAGCATGGCCAAGGATTACAGTCCCACTCAGCAGTGCGACTGAGCGATACGGAAATCGGTATGTCTCATCTGGTCATGAAATACGGCGCCGACCCCCACAAGGACGGGTTGGTCAAAGCCGATATCGCGCATCCCCGCGCTCAGCGAACCCAGATTTCCTAGCCATCTCTTTTCGTTTTCGCGTGTCAGTGATTGCACGATGGCTACCGGCGTGTTGGCGGAAAGGCCGGCATCCTGCAGCTTTTCGGCAAGTTCGCGGGCTGTCCGGCCGGCCATGTAATAAATTGTTGTTGTATGCGGGTCGGCAAGCCCTGCCCAATCCAGATGATCCGGCAGGACGCCCTTGCGGGAGTGCCCGGTGACAAAACGCACCGATTGTGCATGATCGCGATGCGTGAGAGATATGCCGAGACGTGAAGCCATGGCGCAGGCGGCTGTAATGCCCGGCACGACATCGACGGAAATGCCGGCATCCTGCAGGCACGCAATTTCTTCACCGGCACGGCCAAAAATCATCGGGTCTCCGGATTTCAGACGTACCACGCGTTTTCCGGCCTTGGTCAGCGTCAGCATCATGTCGTTGATATCGTCCTGACGGCAGCTTTCCCGGCCGCCGCGCTTGCCGACCAGCATGCGTTTTGCCTCGCGGCGGGCAAGTTCCAGCACTTCGTCCGACACCAGATCATCGAAGAGGATGACATCGGCGGCCTGCAAGGCGCGCACGGCCTTCAGGGTCAGCAATTCAGCATCACCCGGGCCGGCACCGACGAGTGTCACCTGTCCCCTGTCTTGCGCGGGTGCCGCGCCATGCATGGCGTCGTCCAGAACCGCGGCTTCGCTGCTCGCATCCGGTGCAGCACGAAAGGCACGATCGACGAAACGTTCCCAGAATGCGCGTCGTTGAGGACCGGGCTGAAGCCGGTCATTGATGGTTTCCCGCAGCCGCTGGGCCATTTCGGCCCAGCCCCTGAGCGATAGCGGCAGCAATGTCTCGATCTTTCTCCGGATCGCCTGTGCGAGGATGGGGGCTGCGCCATCCGTCGAGATCGAGACCACGACCGGCGAACGGTTGACGATCGAGCCGAACTGGAACTGGCAGAAGGCAGGTTTGTCGATCACATTGACCGGCACGCCCATTTCGCGCGCGGTGTCGAAAAAGGCTTGCGCCTCTGTCTCGGTTTCGCAGTCGCCAATGGCCAGTGTGGCACCTTCGAAGGCGGCTGCTGTCCATTCCGTATGGTAATGGATGAGACAGCCCTGCGGATGATCCGTACCACGCGGGATCAGGGTCGCGAATGTCTCAGAGAGGCTTGCGGCATGAACATGGACGTGCGCACCGCAAGCGGCCAGCAGTTCGGCTTTCCATGCGGCGGCCTCCGATCCGCCGGCAACGATGACACGACGGCCTTCCAGCGCCCAGAAGACGGGCAGCTTTGCCAAAGGCGCCATTCGCGCCGGTGTTTTATTCCGCGGCGGCTGCAAGACATCCATCGATGATCCCCCTGATTTCGGCGCGGCAGGAGCCGCAGTTCGTTCCGGCATTGGTTTCGCGGCCGACGGCCTCGACACTGTGGCAGCCGCCGCGAATGGCGGAGATGATGCGATTGACGCCGATCAAATAACAGGAGCAGACGGTGGCGCCGGGATCGGGCTGGTCCGCTCCGGGTCGGCCAGCGATAATGGCAAAGCGCTTGCGCAGGTCGAAATGGGGCGACTGCAACTGGCCGACTGCCCAGTTGCGCGCGACGGCGACCGGCTGGCGCGAGAGAAAAATGGTGGCCAGCAGCCTTTCACCATCGAAAAAGGCCAGACGCTGTTCGCCGGATTGTCGATCGGCATAACCGAGCGGCTCGATACCGGCCGAGATGCCGAACGCCGCGCGGCACCACCTCGTCCAATCCTCGACAGGTTCCTGAAATGCCAGTTCTGCGCGCCAGCCACCTTCCGCCTTGGCGATCGCCCAATAATCGGCCGAGAGGGCGACGGGTTTCGCAGAGGAAACCGCGAAACCGTAAACTTCCGCCTCAAATCTACGTGCGGCAATCGCGACATTTTTTGCAGCGGGCTGGCCGGAGACCGGATCGGTCAGCGGTGACACCAGCGTGTCGATCCGCGCCGTGGCAGCGAACTGGTCGTTCCAGTGCATGGGAACGAAAACGTCGCCGCGCGCCTGTCGTTCGCTCACAAGAACACGGGTGATGACCGTGCCGTGCGGGCTTTCGAGTTTGACCAGATCGGCGGGGCGGAGGCCGATGTCCATCGCATCACGTGGATGAAATTCGGCAAAAGGTTCTGCGATATGGGCGGAAAGCCGAGCACTCTTTCCTGTCCGTGTCATCGTGTGCCAGTGATCGCGGATGCGGCCGGTATTGAGCGTCAGCGGGTATCGGGCATCCCTTCGATCCGTTTCGACCGGCGCCTCCACGGCAATAAAACGCGCCTTGTTATCGGCATGGTAAAAGCCGCCATCGGCGAAAAAACGGGTTTCTTGCCTTACTCTGCCGGTCGGCTGTGGCCATTGGAATGGCTTGAGCTCGCCGTAGGCCGTTGCATCCATGTCGGCGTAGGCGCCGATATCAAAATCACGGCTACCATCATTCTCGAAGGCCGATAGCGCTGCGTGTTCGGCAAAAATCTGCACTGGCGTCGTGTAGGCAAAGCCGTCAAAGCCCATACGCCGGGCGATTTCGGCCACTTGCCACCAGTCTGCCTTTGCCTCGCCGGGGGATGCCAGAAAGCTACGTTGCCGTGAAACCCGCCGTTCGGAATTGGTGACGGTGCCGTCCTTTTCGCCCCAACCGAGCGATGGCAGCAGCACATGTGCATGTAGGGTCGTGTCGGTCTCGCGCAAGATGTCCGACACGACGACGAAGGGGCAGGCTTCGATCGCTGCCCTGACCGCATCGGCATCCGGCATGGAAACGACCGGGTTGGTCGCCATGATCCACAAAGCCTTGATGCGGCCGTCGGCGACAGCCTTGAACATATCGACCGCCTTCTGGCCGGGTTTTGTCGCGATCGTCGGAGAAGCCCAGAAGCGCTGCACCCGGTCGCGGTCCTCCGGGTTTTCGATGGCCATATGGGCGGCCAGCATGTTTGCGAGCCCACCCACCTCGCGGCCACCCATGGCGTTCGGCTGGCCGGTCAGCGAAAACGGCCCCATGCCCGGTCGGCCGATCCGCCCGGTCGCCAGATGGCAGTTGATGATGGCGTTCACCTTGTCGGTGCCGGAAGACGACTGATTGACACCCTGGCTGTAGCAGGTGACGGTTTTTTCGGTGGTCTCGAACAGGTGGAAAAACCGCTGTAATTCCTCCGGTGTCAGGCCTGTGCGTTCCGTGAGCGCTGGCATGGAGAGCATCGCGGCAGCTGAGACTGCCGCGCCAAACCCCTGGGTGTGGGCCGTCACGTAATCGGGGTTCAGTGCCGGGCTTTTTGCAAGATGCGCCAGCAGGCCCAGAAACAGCGCCACATCGCCGTCGGGCCTGATCGCCAGATGCAAGTCGGCGATGTCACAGGTCATCGTTCGGCGCGGATCGATAACGACTATCTTCATGTCTGGCCGCGCCGTTTTCGCCGCAGCCAGTCGCTGGTAGAGAACCGGGTGGCACCATGCCAAGTTCGAGCCGGTGAGGATGACCAGATCGGCGAGTTCGAGGTCTTCATAAGTGCCGGGCACCGTGTCCGACCCGAATGCGCGACGGTGCCCGGCCACCGACGAGGCCATGCACAGCCGCGAGTTGGTGTCGATATTGGCCGAGCCGATAAACCCTTTCATCAGCTTGTTGGCGAGGTAATAGTCTTCCGTCAGCAACTGGCCGGAGACGTAGAAGGCGACGGAATCTGGTCCATGCTCGGCAATCGTCTGCGAGAATTTTGCCGCCACCAGATCCAGCGCCGTGTCCCAATCCGCCCGCTTCCCGCCGATTTCGGGATAGAGAAGTCGCCCGTCGAGATCGATCGTTTCGGCAAGCGCCGACCCCTTGGAACAGAGCCGGCCAAGATTGGCCGGATGCTCCGGATCGCCCTTTACGGTGACCGTGCCGGTATTGGCCACCGTGGCGATAACGCCGCAGCCGACGCCGCAATAGGGGCAGGTTGTTTTTGTCTCGACGGGCATGGCGTCTTACTCCGCCGCTTCCAGCATCACCGCTTCGAGTGCGATGAACAGTTTTCCGTCTTCGTTTCGGATCGGGATCACCCTTACCTCGCCCTCATCGGCACCCAGCGCCTTGCCGGTTTCGAGCGAGATCACCCAGTTGTGCATCGGGCAGGTAACGGACGTGCCATGCACGATGCCTTCCGATAGCGGCCCGCCTTTGTGCGGGCAGCTGTTTTCGATCGCATGCGCCGTATGTTCGTCACTGCGAAAAACCGCGATCTTCATATTCGGCGTCTTCACGCAACGTGCACCGAGAAGCGGGATGTCGGCAATATTACCGATCGGAAACCAGTTCATGTCCATCTCCTCTATTCCGCTGCCTGATGGAAACCGACCGTCGCCATCGGTTTGAATTCATGCTTGTCTTTGCCGGACACCCGTTCCGACCACGGATCGACCTGCGCGAATTTCTGGCTGAAAACGAAGCGGTCGTAATAGGTGCGCCGCTTGTCGTGATCCGCCATGATCTGCCGGCGGATTTCCTCAAGCCCGATACGCTTGGCCCATTTGTATATGCGCTCCAGATAACGGCCCTGTTCGCGGTACATCTGGGCAAGCGCCACGATATGTTCGAGCGCTTCGTTTTCGGTATGGACCAGCCCAAGAACCTCGGTGCCCTTGATGTCGAGACCGGCGGCGCCGGCGAAATGGATCTCGAAACCGCTATCGACGCAGATCACGCCGATGTCCTTGCAGGTCGCTTCGGCGCAGTTGCGCGGACAGCCGGAGACAGCGAGTTTCAGCTTGGCCGGCGTCCACGAACCCCACATGAATTTTTCGAGCCTTATGCCGAGCCCGGTGGAATCCTGCGTGCCAAAACGGCACCAATCGGAACCGACGCAGGTTTTGACCGTGCGCAGGCCCTTGGCATAGGCCTGACCGGAGACGAACCCGGCCTTGCCGAGATCGGCCCAGACGGCCGGCAGATCTTCCTTCTCGATACCGAGAAGATCGATGCGCTGGCCGCCGGTCACCTTCACCATCGGGATTTCAAACTTGTCGACCACATCGGCGATGGCGCGCAGTTCAGCAGCATTGGTGACGCCGCCCCACATGCGCGGCACGACCGAATAGGTGCCGTCCTTCTGGATATTGGCGTGGACACGCTCGTTGATGAAGCGTGACTGATAATCATCGGCATATTCATCCGGCCAGTCGCAGACGAGGTAATAATTGAGCGCCGGCCGACATTTGGCGCAGCCGCAGGAGGTCTTCCATTCCAGTTCCTGCATCACGGCCGGAATTGTTTTCAGGCCCTTGGCCTTGATCAGGCGGCGCACGTCGTCATGGCCAAGCTCGGTGCAGGGGCACATCGGCTGTACGGCTTTCGGATTATAGGCATCGCCCAGCGTCAGGCTCATCAGCTGTTCGACAAGCCCTGTGCAGGTGCCGCAAGAGGCGGACGCCTTGGTGTGGGCGCGCACTTCATCCAGCGAGGTCAGCCCTTTCGCCGTGATCGTCGAGGTGATCTTGCCCTTGCATATGCCGTTGCAGCCGCAGATTTCCGCATCATCCGGCAAGGCTGCAACGGCCGCCATAGGGTCCAGCGGAGCGCCCCCCTGATAGGCCTGGCCAAAGATCAGCGTGTCGCGCATGTCGGAAATGTCGACGGCCTTTTTCTTCAGATCGTTGAACCATGCGCCATCGCCGGTTTCACCGTAAAGCACGGTGCCGATGATACGGTTGTCCTTCAGGACAAGGCGTTTGTAGATGCCGGCCGTGGCATCGCGCAGAACGATTTCCTGCCGGTCGTCGGCATCGGCAAAATCACCGAGCGAATAAAGATCGATGCCGGTGACTTTCAGCTTCGTCGGGGTATCGGAATGCACGAAGGCGGGTTTGCCGTCTCCCGCCAGATGCGAAGCGGCGATACGCGCCATTTCGTAAAGCGGCGCGACAAGGCCGTAAACCATGCCGTCCACCTCGGCGCATTCGCCGAGCGAATAGATATCGCCATCCGAGGTCTGCATGCCGGCATCAACGACAATGCCACGATTGACGGCAAGGCCCGCATCCTTGGCCAGTCCGATATTCGGGCGGATGCCGACGGCCATCACCACCAGCGTTGCCGGAATGATGCGGCCATCGTCCAGCTCGACGCCCTCGACCTTGCCGTCGCCGATCACGGCCTTTGTATTGGCCTTGCAGATGACCTTGATTCCGCGATCCTCGACCGCTTTCTGCAGAAGATAACCGGCGGCCGGATCGAGCTGGCGCTCCATCAGCGTCGGCATGACATGCAGCACGGTCACATCCATGCCGCGTTGCGCCAAGCCGGCCGCGGCTTCGAGGCCGAGAAGACCACCGCCGATGACGACGGCCTTTTCGCGTGACTGCGCTGCAAGCAGCATCGCTTCTACATCGTCGAGATCGCGGTAGCTGATCACGCCCGGCAGGTCCTTGCCGGGAACGGGGATAATGAAGGGCACCGAGCCGGTGGCGATCACCAGCTTGTCGTAGTTTTCGGTAACGCCGTGATCCGATGTGACGGTTTTTGCCGTGCGGTCGATGGCGACGATTCGGTGGCCCTTGTAGAGCATGATGCCGTGATCGATGTACCAGCCGTCGCCATGGATGACGATCTGTTCATAGGTCTTTTCGCCCGAGAGGACAGGCGAGAGCATGATGCGGTCGTAATTGACGCGCGGTTCGGCGTTAAAGATGGTGACCTGGTATTGGCCGGGAGCCTGTTCGAACAGGTGTTCCAGCATGCGGCCCGGCGCCATGCCATTGCCGATGATGACGAGTTTCTGGGTCATGGTGGTTACTCCGCGGCTTCGACGAAGCGGTGGCGTTCGTAGAGGAATTTCAACACGGCCTCCCGGCACTTGAGGTAGGTGCGGTCGGATGCCAGCTCGATGCGATTGCGAGGGCGGGTGATCGGAACGTCCAGCAGCTCGCCGATATGGGCGGCCGGTCCGTTGGTCATCATCACGATGCGGTCGGAGAGCAGCACGGCTTCGTCGACGTCATGGGTGATCATCACCATCGTGTTGCCAAGGCGGGCATGGATCTCCATCACCGCGTCCTGCAAATGGGCGCGGGTCAGGGCATCGAGTGCACCAAACGGTTCGTCGAGCAGCAGGATCTTTGGTTCCATCGACAGCGCACGCGCAATGCCGACGCGCTGTTTCATCCCGCCGGAAATCTCCGAGGGACGTTTGTCCCTGGCATGCGCCATCTGCACAAGATCGAGATTGCTCATCACCCAGTCGTGGCGCTCAGCCTTGCTTTTCACCGAGCCGAACACCTTGGAAACGGCGAGATTGACGTTTTCATAAACTGTCAGCCAGGGCAGCAGCGAGTGGTTCTGGAAAACGACGGCGCGTTCCGGCCCCGGCGCGTTGACCTCGCGGTTTTCCAGAAGCACTGCACCTGATGAGACCGGGGTAAGCCCGGCGATCAGGTTCAGCACTGTCGATTTCCCGCAGCCGGAATGGCCGATGATCGACACGAACTCACCCTTGGAAATCGTCAGGTTGATGCCCTTGAGGACTTCGGTGCGCACGCCACCGCGCTCGAAATTTTTGTCGATATGGTCGAGTTTCAGATAGGCGTTCATGATTGCTCCCCTCAACCGGCCGAAGCGCCGTGGGTGATGATCTTGCCGAGCGCGGCCACCAGCTTGTCGAGGGCGAAGCCGACGACGCCGATATAGACAAGCGCGACGATGATGTCGGAGAGGCGCGACGAGTTCCACGCGTCCCAGATGAAGAAGCCGATGCCGACACCGCCGGTCAGCATTTCAGCAGCGACGATGGCAAGCCACGACAGGCCGACACCAATGCGCAGGCCGGTGAAGATGTAGGGGGCCGCCGAAGGCAGCATGATCTTGAAGAAGAACTCGATCTGGTTCAGCCGTAGCACCTGCGCGACATTGCGGTAATCCTGTGGGATGTTGCGCACGCCGACGGCGGTGTTGATGATGATCGGCCAGATCGAGGTGATGAAGATCACGAAGATGGCCGAAGGATTGGCATTCTGGAAGGCGGCGAGCGACAGCGGCAACCAGGCAAGCGGCGGCACGGTGCGCAGAACCTGGAATATCGGGTCAAGGCCGCGCATCGCCCAGACGGACTGGCCGATGATGGCGCCGACAATGACACCGGCAATGGCGGCAAGGCCAAAACCGTAGGCAACACGCTGCAGCGACACCAGCACCCGCCAGCCGAGACCGATATCCTGCGAGCCGTTGTTGAAGAACGGATCGACGATTAGGTCATGCGCGTCGGTCCACACCTGCAGGGGCGAGGGCAGGGAGGCGTCCGGCGCCGAACAGAGGACCTGCCAGATGCCAAGCATGATCGCCAGCACGACCAGCGGCGGCACGGTGCTTTGCACGACGGTCGTCGACATGCGCCTGAAATCGAATTTCGCGGCCTGCTTGCCGGAGAAGGCCACGACATTGGCGTGATCTGTTTGCGGTTTGGCGGTTTGCACCGCTGAAAGTTTTTCTTGTTTGGCCAGGGCGGACATTGGCTCGCTCCATAAGACGGGAAGAAAAAGCCGGCGCGCGCGTCCACGCGCCGGAGGCGGGGAAATCAACTTGCAGCCTTGATCGGCAGGCTTTCGAGATAGGCGGACGGGTTTTCGGGGTCGAAAACCTTGCCGTCGAAAAACGTTTCCTTGCCGCGCGAACTGGTGACCGGGATATCGGCTGCAGCCACACCCAGATCCTTTGCCGCCTCGCGCCAGAGATCCTCGCGGTTGACCTCATCGACGATAGCCTTGATGTCGGTATCCGGCGCGAACGTGCCCCAACGGATATTCTCGGCCACGAACCAGCTGTCATGGCTCTTGAACGGATAGGATGCGCCGTCCTTCCAGAACTTCATCTGAAGACCGGTCGCCTTCACATCGCGGCCGTTGCCGTAATTGATGTCGCCTTTGAGGCGTCCAAGCACATCTTTGGGCGGCACGTTGAACCATTGGCGTTTGCCGAGGGTGGCGGCCATCTCTTCCTTGTTGGCAAAATCCTCGCACCATTGCTGGGCTTCCATGACAGCCATCAGGATGGCCTTGGCGGCATTGGGGTTCTTTTCCACCCAGTCGGCGCGCATGCCGAGCGCCTTTTCCGGATGGCCTTTCCATATTTCGCCGGTGGAACAGGCGGTAAAACCGATGCCCTGATTGACGAGTTGTTCGTTCCACGGCTCGCCGACACAGAAGGCGTCCATATTGCCGACCTTCATGTTGGCGACCATCTGCGGCGGCGGCACCACGATGGTCGAAACGTCGGTGTTCGGATCGATGCCGCCGGCGGCCAGCCAGTAACGGATCCACAGATCGTGCGTGCCTCCCGGAAAGGTCATGGCCACCTTCACCTCGTTGCCGGCCGCCTTCTTTTTCGCAAAGGCTTCCCTGAGTTTCGAGGCATCGAGCTGAACACCGGTTTGCGCATATTCCTTCGCGACCGAAATGCCCTGGCTGTCGAGGTTGAGGCGGGCGATCAGTGCCATCGGCACCGGTTTGCTGTTCTGTGTTACCTTTCCGGTGTGCATGAGATAGGGAAGCGGCGAGAGTATATGCGCGCCATCAATGCCGTTGGCCGCGCCGCCGAGCACGAGATTGTCGCGGGTTGCGCCCCATGAAGCCTGTTTGCCGACCTCGACATCCGCCATGCCGTGTTTGGCGAACAGGCCTTTTTCGGCTGCGATGATCAGCGGTGCCGCGTCGGTCAGCGCAATGAAACCGAGTTTTGCGCCGGTGACTTCCGGGCCGGCAGATGCGGCGAAGGCACCGGATGGGAAGGCCGTCTTGACGGCTGCGACCAGAGCCGCCGTGGCGCTGGTCTTGAGAAGCGTTCGCCGGCTGAAACCCGGTGTCGAAATCTTGGTCATGCGCGTTCCCCTTGGTTTTATCGGTCGGTTTTCTGGATTTCGGGCAAAAAAAAACGCCGCTCGGAATTTGCGTCTGCCGGAGGGAGGGTTCCGGGCAGCAAAAACCTTGCGACGTCGATGTCTTTGTTAAGCGCCTATCGTGCGCTTATCCGCAGCGGTCGCCGTTGACCTGTGCGCTAGAAGCTTTGCAAACGGCGTGCCAATTTCAAATTGTTACTTTAGGTCACGGAAAACAAAGGGGAAATTTCACTTTGCCCAACGATGCCTCCAAGCCAGCGTATTTGCGGCACTGCAAAGAATTTGTGCATATGCAAAATGCACCGCAGCAGAAACAGGCACGAAGTCAGGCTTTGCGCCTGTCCGATCCAGCCGATTTTGCGGCACTTACGTCAAATTTTTCGATATAAGAGGGCATGTCCGACGGGTCGAAAACGTGCCCGTCGAGAAAATGATCGCCACTCTCGTCACCTTCGGTGATGATGTCATCGCCGGTAGGACCGGTGCCGAGCGCTTCCCGGTAGAGGTCGGGCCGATAGGTGCCGGCTGCGGCGGCAAGCTCCGTCTCGCCATAGGGCACCTGTCCCCAGCGAATCATCTGGCTGTAGATCCACAGTGCATGGCCGGGTTTCGGGTAATTGGCAAAATCCCGATGGAACTGGAAATAGTCCGGAATGATCCGGCGGTTTCCCTTGGCATCAAGGCTGAATTCGCCGGCCAGCACGCGTCGGATGATTTCGACCGGTGCTGCGATGAAACGCTGGTCGGCCAATGCTTCTGCAAGTGCGTCGTGATTTTCCGAACGATCACACCAGCGGGCCGCGGCATCGAGCGCAACGATCAGCCGGGAAACTGTGTCCGGTTGAGCGGCGGCCCATTCCGGTCGCATGGCAATGACTTTTTCCGGTGCTGACGGCCAGATATCCTGTTTGGCGGCAACGATGCGCCCGACACCCCTTTCCGAAGCGATCATGTTCCAGGGCGCGCCGACGCAAAAACCGTCGATGGCACCGGCTTCCAGCGCATCGGAGGTCAGCGGCGGCGGTACGACCACCAGTCTGACGTCCCGATCCGGGTCGATGCCGCCGGCGGCCAGCCAGTAGCGGAATTCGTAATTGTGAGAGGAAAACGGATAGGTGACACCGAATGTCAGCAACGGCTCGCCGCGGGCCTTCATCTGGCCGATGGTTTTTGCGAGCGCATTGGCGTTGGCGAGAGCGTCTGCATCCTCGGTTATGTCAGCGACGTCGCGCATGCGTTCGAACAGTTTGACCGAAAGCGTGATGGCATTGCCGCCGCGCCCCAGCGAAAAGGGCGTGATCGTCGGCGACGGGTTGGAACCGAGCCCCAGCATCGAAGCGACCGGCATGGGGGACAGCATATGGGCGATGTCGAACTGCCGGAATGCCAGGCGATCCCGTACATTGGCCCAGGAAACATCTTTCACCAGTTCCAGCGTCAGCCCTTCCTTCGCGGCAAAACCGAATTCGCTGGCGGCAATCAGCACCGATGCATCGACGAGCGGTATGAAGCCGGCGCGCAGAACACGCTGCCTGTCGCTGCGCATGGTCATCGGCGCGGACAATCTGTCTCTGTCCTGAGTGGTCATCATCATCATCATGTTCACTCCGGCTTCTTTCTGAACCCTGGCTCGATTGAAACCATCACATCAAAAGCCCCGCTGCGGTGACAACACTCTGGGCGATTTCGGACATCTTCTTTTTCTCGTTCATGGCCGTCTGGCGCAGAAGCGCAAAGGCCTGCTCTTCCGAAAGGCCGCGCATCTTCATGAGAATACCCTTGGCACGCTCGATCACCTTGCGTTCTTCCAGGGCAGACCTGGCTTCGGCGAGTTCGCGTTGCAGGCGGCTGAAGGCGTTGAACCGGCTGACGGCCATGTCGAGAATGGATTTCACCCGCTCCTTCTTGAGGCCATCCACCACATAGGCCGAAACGCCGGCATCCATGGCGGATTCGATAAGGGCTGTATCGGAGCGATCGACGAACATGGCGATCGGCCGGCTGACGGTGCGGGTCAGCTGGAACAGGTGTTCCATCATGTCACGGTTGGGATTTTCGATGTCGATGATGATGACATCCGGTTTCAGCGTCTCGATGATACGGGCGACGCCCTGCACTTCATGAATGACGGTGACATTGCTGTGGCCGGCCTCGGTCAGCCCTTCCTCGATGATGGAAGCACGAATGGTGTTTTCATCGATGACCAGAATCGTCAGGTCGGAATTCGTCATCGCCATCTTTTTTACCCGACGGCGCCGTAGAGATAGGCTACAAAACCGCCGGCAGCGATCAGGATCGACCACGGCAAGGATATGCGGTGACCCAGCAGGACCGCGAGTGCCATGCCTGCGACCACAAGAATGGTGCCCGTGAACAATCCGCGCCCCATGAATGCGAGCATGAGCGCACACAGGAATATGCCGTTGGCAGCCGTCGACTGGGCCAGATGCGGCGGAGACATATTCGGTCGCGATGTGAAGACCGAGGCGAAACCCGTCCAGCTGAAGCCGATCGCGATGCAAAGGAATGGCAGATACGGCGTCAAGGATCGTCCCCTGTGGATTTTACAGAGGAGAAGCAATCCGCGTGCCATCCATTTTCGTGCCTGATTTTCGAAAGATTGGCTGCTTTGGCGTGCGGGACCGAGCCGTATCGCCTCTTTTGTGAGCAGTTCAGGCAACGTGATCGATCACCCAGTGGCATCGACCACGCAAGCGCGTTTGCCAAAACCTCTCGCATGCCGTTACCGATTCCAAGGGGTGTTCGGCACGACGTCTTATGGCTGCGCGCGTACCGGCCATCACTCTGATCGGTAAGCCGGCATAGTTTTGAGGTGGCGAATTCTCGGTCATCACCGACGTCGGAACCTTTGATGGCCCCATGTCTATCAAGGCATCCCTAACGCCAGTCACGGTGTCCTTTCAACTGCGGGAGAAGAGATCATCTCGTTGATCTTTGCAGCCAGGACATCGATCGCGAATGGCTTGCTGATCATCGCCATGTTGGTGCCAAGGAAACTCGCCTTCGTCATCGCGTTTTCCGCATATCCCGTCACAAACAGGATCGGGAGGTCCGGGCGATGCTGGCGGGCGATTTCCGCCAGTTGCCTGCCAGTCATGCCGGGCAGACCGACATCCGAAATCATCAGGTCAATCACTGCGCGGCCCTGCAGGATCGGAACGGCAAGATTGGCATCTGCCGCCTCGAGCACCTTGTAGGACAGACTGGTCAGCACTTCCGAGATCAGCATCCGCACGGAATCGTCGTCCTCGACCAGCAGAACCGCCTGGCCGCTGCCTTCAGGAGCGTCGGCCTTGTCCTGGTTATCATCATGTTCTGCAGAATTTTCCGAGCTTGGCAGATAGAGCGTGATACCGGTGCCTTCGCCCGGTGTGCTGTCGATACGAACGGCGCCACCTGATTGCTGCGCAAACCCGTAGATCATCGATAGCCCCAGGCCGGTTCCCTGGCCGATCGGCTTGGTCGTGAAAAAGGGATCAAAAACCTTGTCGATGATGTCCGGCGGCATCCCGACGCCGGTGTCCCGGACCGTGATGGCGATGTAGGTGCCTGATTTCAGGTCGATGTCGCTCTCTTCAATCACCACACGCGTTGCGGAAATGGTCAGGCGTCCACCATCCGGCATGGCGTCACGCGCGTTGACGGCAAGATTTAGCAGGGCGCTCTCAAGCTGGTTTGCGTCTGCCACCAGTTTTCCGATATGCCATACATCGCTGCACTGGGATTATCACTGCCTTATGGTCCACGGCTGTCAGTCACGACAGGCGCGGCGCCGCTGGCCAGGCTTCCACCGGCATGGCGAGCCGTGACCATTACGGCCACTGCGGGCCTCCTCTTTCAGGAGGCTCCCAAAACGGCCCCGCTCTCTTCCTCCGTTCGCGAAGCTTTCCGACACTTCGAGCGCGGGCCGGGCGAAATGTATCATCAGGCACCTCGACCAACGCGGGCGGTGTCAGTCGTAAATCTCCGTGCGGAAACCGAATACCAGGAGCTCGTCCGCGACATCATTATAAGCGGAGGCTGGCAATCTTTGCGTCCAAAACAGGCCGCGCGAGAAGCCGGGCAATCGGCAAGCTGATGCTCCCCGCCCTCAATTACGAATGAGGCCAAACCGATGCGCCTCATCCAGCAGGTGACGCACAGAGGAAGGCTGCCATTTGCGCCCACCGCGCGCCGGTCGCTCACCCATTTGATCCAGTTGGGCGGCGATATCGCGTAGCGACAGGCCAGGATCAGCAATGGCAATGGCTGCAACCAGTTTCATCAGATGATCTTCTGGGGCACGACGGGGCGAGCGTGCCAGAAGCTCGGGATCGGCCAGCTTCTCGCGGACCATCCCATGCACCGCGCGGCGCAGGCGTTCTACCGTCCAGTCATGGCCCCGGCGATTGAGCACCCGGACGACATTGTCCCAGCTGTGTTGGGGCCGGAGCTGCCGCACCATCGGCAGCAAAGTTTGGGCGGAGGAGATCAGCTCATCGAGATAAAGCTTATCCGCGCCTTCGAGACTGCCTTGATGGCTTCGGGCCGCCGCTCTCGTAGTCCGGGATTACCCGGCAGCTTGCCACGCGCTTTCGCCGCCTTGATACCAGCTTTTGTTCGCTCGGCAATCAGGGCCCGTTCGAGCTGCGCGACAGCGCCGAGGACCTGAAGAGAAAACATCCCCTGTGGTGTAGACGTGTCGATCGGATCGCGGATCGATCGGAAATGAACGCCGCGCTCTTCAAGTTCCTCGATCACCTGCAACAGATGGCTGACCGAACTAGCTAGTCGATCGAGCCGGAAGACGACAAGCACGTCGCCGGCAGTCAGTCGCCGAGCAATCTTGTCAGCACCGGTCGTGCCTGTGAGGCGCCGGAGCCGTGCTCGTGAAAAATCCGCTCACAACCGGCGGCGCGCAACTCGTCAATCTGCGCGTCATGAACCTGATCGTCGGTCGAGACGCGCGCATAACCGATGAGACGTCTGGGTGCTGGCGGCTGATTGGCGCTCGGCCGTTGTGCCATGGTTTTCTCACGCGTATTTCAGGTGCCTTGTACAGATAAGGAATGCGTGAGAAAATGATTCGTTGAAAGCGTGTTTTATGGCTTAGTTACAGCCTCGCCAGGCCCGGAATTCGACTGTCAATGAGCTTTATCTGTGGCTTGGGATAATTGCACCCTGGTGGCCATACA
Organism: Neorhizobium huautlense; assembly: GCF_030811685.1. Lineage (GTDB taxonomy): Bacteria > Pseudomonadota > Alphaproteobacteria > Rhizobiales > Rhizobiaceae > Neorhizobium > Neorhizobium huautlense_A. The sequence goes on from NZ_JAUSRF010000003.1 coordinate 411,191, forward strand.
CGGCGGAAATGGGCTAGAAGAAAGAAATCGGGAGAGGTGCGGGGCAGGCACATTGCTAGAAGGAGAGATCGCGGACAGATCCTTTTTTGCTTAGGCGGAGAGGGAAGATCACCGCAGTGCCGCCTTCTGCCGCAGCACACCGCCGAACTTCGCCTATAACTGCCCGAAAGACCAAAAAATCCGGCGTCCGGCCATCGACGGCGCCCGACCGTTGTGCAAGGACGTTGGCGGTATGATCATTATTTCCGGGATGTTCAGCGTGATTGGCCAATAGGAGCGCGAAATGAGTGTTCGCGCCGTATTACGCGAACGTTATCCCACCTGCCGGATCGCCGATGTTCTTGAAAGTCGTGAACGTGCCGAACTGGAAGGTGACCTCGTCTACACCGCCTTGGCAAATAATTCCGCGATCAGGCCATCTACAACCTCTCGGCCAGGGCAATCCGCGGTGGTCGGCGCTGTCAACAGCCTGCGCCAGCCGGATCAGGTCGTCTTCATCCGCTTGCCGGTTATTTTGGGTGATGAGATGAGGGGCAGGTACGATTGATTCCGCCTATCCACATCCACAAGATCTAGAATTTCCGATTTCCCGGGTGGATGTCCGACGATCTGACGATTGCAGGTGCAACGGATCTCAGCCTTTAAATGGTCCTGCCAGATCATTTCAGGCTGCCCGGAGGGAGCACAGTTCTTGGAGGCACCTCTCTCTTTCCTGCTTTCTCGGCTGTGCCACAATAGCCGCTACGTTGCGACACCGGCTGGAGGGCCGGCCCCATGCCTTCCGCGCGGTCAACGCCGTCCGGCGATGATGGAGCTCGTCATGTAGTTTGCTAAAGCGTGTCGCATCTAACAGGATTCGGGATTACGGTTTTGCTTGATCTGTGTTTCACTTTGCCCATGGAAGGAGAAGCGCCATGGGCAAACCGCATCCGATGGAGTTGCGTGAGCGTGTCGTTGCGTTTGTGAATGAGGGTAATAGTAATCGCGAAGCCGCGCGCCATTTCCGCGTTTCGCCTTGGTTCGTCAACAAGATGATGATCCTGCATCGCTCATCTGGTTCGCTGAAGCCTGCCACGCAGGGGCATCCGCCTGGCAGCAAACTCTCGCCCCAT
>NZ_JAUSRF010000004.1 GCF_030811685.1 Neorhizobium huautlense
TCGGTCGGATCGAGGATGAACAGCACCTTGTCGTAGCGCAGCGTCAGGGATTGCGACAGCGTGCGGACCTCCTTGTGGCACATGGCGCCATCGAGGTTCTCGTGATCGGCCAACGGCCTGTGCATGTCCTTCGGATTGCGCGGTGGCTTGCCGAAACGCGCATTGAAATCCGCAATGAACTCAGGTGCATAGGAATTGGCAGCTTCGATTGTATCGATGCCACGCAGCCGCATCTCCTTCACCAGCCGATCCTGAAGCGTCTGGTTGGCACGTTCCACTCGGCCCTTGGCCTGCGGGGTGTTGGCACAAATGATGTCGATGTTCAGTTCATACAGCGCTCGGCCGAACTGCGTCAGGCCGCTTGTTCTGTCCGTCTTCGACGCATTGAGCGCGCGGAAAACGCCGTGCTTGTCGCTATAGAAGGCCAGCGGCTTGCCCCATTGCTGAAGATAGGCCTTCGTCGCATGCAGATAGTCGAACGTGTTCTCTGATCGGGCAAAGCGCAGATGCAGCAGCTTGCCAGTGGCGTCATCGATAAAGACGAGCAGGACGCATTTGGGGCCGCGGTTCTCGAACCACCAGTGATGCGAGCCATCGACCTGCACCAGTTCACCAAAACAATCGCGCCGGCCACGCGGCTGAAAGACCCGTTTCTTGCGCTCGCGGCGCGAGATCCAGATGCCGGCCTCGGTCATCCATTGCCGAAGCGTCTCCTTGGCGACCGAAAGATGGTGCAGTTCGATCAGCTTCTCACGCGCCAGCGTCGGGCCGAAATCCAGATAGCGTTCACGGATCAGATCCAGCGCCGAATTGCGAAATTCTTCGCTGTGACGCCGATTGCTCGGCCGCGATCGTTTCTTCGAAACAAGGCCAGCCGGACCATCCCGGTCATAGGCCTGCAGCAGCCGATGGACCTGGCTGCGACTGAGGTCGAGCTGTTCGGCTGCCTGGACGACGGTCAGGCGTTCGTCACGGATCTTCTGGATAAATTCGAGGCGATGCAATTCTTTCTGCGACATGGTGATCAAAAAGGACATGACGACTCCGACCGCTCATGGTCTCGACCAGGTTGAAGGTCGTCATCCTTGCTCCCAACGTTGGCTTTGACCAGTGCGCAAAGAGGCGAGACTGTCGCATCTCTAACTGGCCCAACTGTCGCATTACTAAATAGCCCTTACAAATAAAAATTCGATAATCTATCTTATGGAACTTTTTGATGTGCAATTATCACCATATGCTTGGATCAGAATGCTGATGCAAAAACTCACGACTTATCTGCGATGTGCAGTTCGATCTCGAAACTCATTCCGTCATAGGCCGGCACGACATTGTCCGGCGTTGCACTCATCACTGCGTCGTAATCCAGCGGCGTATGCATATGCGTGAGAATGGCGCGCTGTGGTGCCAGGCGCTCGATCCATTCCAGGGCCTGCTCGAGTGACAGATGGCTTGGATGCGGCTTGTATTGCAAGGCATCGATGATCAGCACATCGAGGCCGGCAAGTTTTTCGACGCTTTCCTCGGGGAAATCGCTGACATCGCTGCAATAGCCCACGTCGCCGATGCGAAAACCCAGTGAATGGATATCGCCATGCACCTGCCTATGCGGCATGAAGCCGATTGGCCCGCCGGCGCCGTCGATGATGATCTCGCTATATGGCTGCTCGATCAATCGGGCGACGGCAATCGGTGGATAATTGCTGCCCGGCGGGGTTTCCAGGCAATATCCAAAACCTTCGCGAATGCGCGCCAGCGTTTCGGCATCGACATGGATCGGCACACGATGATGCCGCACGATGAAATAGCCGCGCAGGTCGTCAAAACCGTGCAGATGATCGGCATGCGCATGGGTGAAGAGTACGGCGTCGAGGTTCGTCACTCCAGCCGCCAGCATCTGGGCGCGAAAATCCGGGCCGGTGTCGATGACGACGGTCGTCTTGCCGCCATCCGGGCCGATCTGTTCAATCAACATGCTTGCGCGTGTGCGGCGGTTTTTTGGGTTGTCCGGGTTGCAGGCACCCCAGTCACCATTCAGGCGCGGCACGCCGGGCGATGACGAACAGCCGAGAATGGTGAAACGACGCCGGTAAACCGTCACAATCAGAGCCTCGGCATCTTGGAGAAGCAGCGGAATGCATTTTCCGTCGTGATATCAGCCATTTCGGCGTAGCTCAGGCCGTGCACTTCGGCCAGGACCTCGGCCGTATTGATCACGTAGGACGGCTCGTTACGTTTGCCGCGCCAGCGTTTTGGCGCCAGAAACGGTGCGTCCGTCTCGACCAGCAGACGGTCGAGTGGCACGGTTTTGGCAATCTCGCGGATATCCTCCGACTTCGGAAAGGTCAGAATGCCGGAAAAGGACACGTAACCGCCGAGTTCGACGCCAACGCGGGCAAGCTCTGCGCCGGAAGAGAAGCAATGCAGGATGAAAGGGAAGGCCCCCTTCCCGCTTTCTTCCCTCAGTATCTCGGCCATGTCCTCATCAGCGCTGCGGCTATGAATGACCAGCGGCAGGCCGGTTTCGCGAGCCGCTGCGATATGGCGCTGAAGCCCGGTTTTCTGGTCGGCCGGCGTCTGGGTATCGTAAAAATAATCGAGACCCGCTTCACCGATCGCCACGATCTTTTCGTGGGAATTGGCAAGACGCACCAAATCTTCCGTCTGGATATCCAGTTCCTCGCCGGCATTGTTGGGATGCGTGCCGACGGAGCAGAAAACGGACGGATATTTTTCCGTGATCGCCAGCAGGTCCCCAAGCTTATGGACGCGAGTGGAAATCGTGATCATCTGCTTGACGCTGGCGGCGTGCGCGCGGGCGATGATATCGTCGCGCTCAGCCTCGAATTCGGCAAAATCCAGATGGCAATGGGTATCGATCAGCATGCTCGTCGCCTTATGCGCCGGCAACCGGGGCGACATAACGCGGGAAGACCGGGGTCGGCGCTTCCAGCACCGTGCCCGGCACCAGACGGCCCGCCTCGCCCAGCGCGGCAAAATCGCGGCTCTCGGCCGGTGCGGCCACCAGATCGAGCAGCTTTGTCGCCGATTGCGGCATATAGGGCTGCAACAGGATGGCGATCTGGCGCACGACTTCCGCCGTTACGTAAAGCACGGTGCCCATGCGTTCGAGATCGGTCTTTTTCAGCGCCCAGGGCTCCTGAGAGGCAAAATAGCGGTCGGTTTCCGACACCACGGCGATGATCGCCGCCACGGCCTTGTGGATCGCCTGCTTGCCGATTTCCTCGCGGCAGACGGCCAAAAGAGCGTCGGCGGCGGCAAGCATCGCCTTGTCTTCCTCGGTCAGTTCACCCGGCTGCGGGATCTGGCCGTCGCAGTTCTTGACGATCATCGACAGCGAGCGGCTGGCAAGGTTGCCGATGCCGTTGGCGAGATCGGCATTGATACGGATACCGATACCTTCCTCGCTGCAGTAACCATCCTGGCCGAAGGAGATTTCGCGCATCAGGTAATAGCGGATCTGGTCGAGGCCAAAGTGTTCGATCAGTTCGAACGGATCGAGCACATTGCCGAGCGATTTCGACATCTTCTCGCCGCCCTTGGCCAGTACGAAACCGTGCGCGAACACGCGCTTGGGCAGCGGCAGGCCAGCAGACATCAGGAAGGCCGGCCAGTAGACCGTGTGGAAACGGATGATGTCCTTGCCGATGATATGCGCATCGGCTGGCCAGAATTTTGCGCGCGGGGCATTCTTGTCGGTCAAGAGGCCGGTGGCTGTCAGATAGTTGGTCAGGGCGTCGACCCAGACATACATGACGTGCTCGGGATCGTTCGGAACCTTCACACCCCAATCGAAGGTCGTGCGCGAGATCGACAGGTCACGCAGGCCCGACTTCACGAAGGAGATGATCTCGTTGCGACGCTCGGCGGGGCCGATGAAATCCGGCTGTTCCTCATAGAGTTTCAGCAGGCGATCCTGATATTCCGACAGCTTGAAGAAATAGCTCGACTCTTCCACCCATTCGACCGGCGTGCCCTGCGGCCCGTAACGCACGCCATCGGCGCGCACTTCGGTTTCGTCTTCACCGTAATAGGCTTCGTCGCGCACCGAATACCAGCCGGCATAGCTGTCCTTGTAGATATCGCCGGCATCGGCCATCAGCTTCCAGATCGCCTGGCTCGCCTCGTGGTGGCGCGGCTCGGTGGTGCGGATGAAATCGTCGTTCGAGGCGTTGAGCAGCTTGCCCATCTGGCGGAATTCATTCGAATTGCGCTCGGCCAGTTCTTCCGGCGAAATGCCTTCCTTGCGGGCCGTCTGCTGCATCTTCTGGCCGTGTTCGTCCGTACCGGTGAGGAAGAACACCTCGCGGCCATCGAGGCGCTGGAAGCGCGCCATCGCATCGGTGGCGATCAGTTCATAGGCATGGCCGATATGCGGCTTGCCGTTCGGATAGGAAATGGCGGTGGTGATGTAATACGGCGTCTTGTCGGACATGGCGGCGGCACTCTGCAAATGATCAGATTTGACTGCCGCTCTTAAAGCAAGTTTCCGCAATGCGAAACAGCTACTTTGACGACGCCCGCCTGTCGGTCAGCCGCGCACCTCTTCGAGGATGGAAATAATCGTCTGCTTGCGGTCGAGATTATAAGCCTGACTGACGCCGATACGCTCGCCTATTTCGCTCGACAGTTTTGCCGCGCGGTCGGCGCCGGCAAGATCGCCGGCGAGTGCGGCGCTGCGCGCGCGGTCTACGAGGCTTTCCGTCAGGTGATCGATGAAGAAACCGAACAGAACGTCATTATCCTTGCCAGACAGGACATCGGCGAGGCGGTGCATGGCTTTTCTCGCCCCTGCCCCTTGCGCCTTCAGCACATCCTCGAAGGACTGGATGATCTCGTGGCCGCCGTAATTCATCAGTTTCAGCGCCTGCGCCACGCTGCCCTTGGCCAGTGCCGGAATTTCCTGCGCGGTGCGACCGCCATCCAGCGGCGTGCCGAGTGCAGCAAGCGCCCGGCCGAGATTGTCGTCAGACAGCGGCTGCAGGCGCAAAGGCAGGCAGCGTGAGCGGATGGTCGGCAGCAGTTTTCCCGGCGCATGCGACAGGACGAGGAAAAGCGCGCGTTTAGGCGGCTCCTCGAGGATTTTCAGGATTGCGTTGGCGGCGTTGCGGTTCAGATCATCGGCGGGATCGATGATGACGATACGCCAGTTGCCGGAACCGGATGTCTGCGAAAAGAAATGGCCGGCACGGCGGACTTCATCGACGGTGATCGCCGATTTCACCTTGCCGCTCTTTTCATCCACCGGTCGTGTCAGGTGGAGAAGATTATGCGAGGCGCCGGCAATGATCTGGCGGCTGACCATCGAATTGGGGTCGGGCACGGCCAGACGCTCGGGCGCCTCAGACGGTTCGGGATGGCTCAGCACATGATTGGCAAAACGGAATGCGAGTGTCGCCTTGCCGATGCCCTCCGGCCCTTCGATCAGAATGGCATGATGGCCCTTGCCTGAACGGTAACCGCGCGCCAGAAAATCCTCCGCATCGGCATGGCCGAACAGGTTCGTATTGCGCTGGGGTGCGATCGCGCCATCGAGAACACCAACACCTTCGCCGCTCATGACACAGGTTCCGCTACGGGCGCATGCGCTGCCAGCATCTCGTCCGCGATGGCGGCGATATCGACAGCAATATCCTCTTCCGGTCGGTCGGCATCGATGACGCGACAACGCGCAGGCTCGCTCTCGGCGATTTCCAGATAGGCCTCGCGACGTTTTTCGTGGGTTTCCTGCTGTTCGCGTTCGAAACGATCCGGCTCGGCCGTCGAATCGATAGCCCCGCGTCGGCGTCCGGCACGCGCCAGGCCGATTTCTGCCGGAAGATCGAGGAGAATGGTCAGATCCGGCAAGACGCCATCGACCGCCGCCTGTTCAAGTGCGGCCATGAAGGCGGGTTCGAGATTGCCGGTGACACCCTGATAGACGCGCGACGAATCGATGAAACGATCGCAGAGAACGGCAGCGCCACGTTTCAGCGCCGGGCGGATCACTTCCTCGACATGGTCGTTGCGGGCGGCGGCAAACAGAATGGCTTCCATGCGCACGCCAAAATCTTCGGCGGCACCGGAGAGGATGACATGGCGAACCGCTTCCGCGCCCGTGGAACCACCGGGTTCACGCGTCACCACCACTTCGAGGCCACGATGGCGCAGGTGATCGGCAAGCCGGCGAATCTGGGTGGACTTACCACTCCCCTCGCCGCCTTCGAAACTGATGAAAATTCCGGCTGATCCTGCCACTCTGCCATCGCTTTGTTGCGGCTCGATGGAGCCTCGTCTCACCCTGCACCACATGGTGCTTCGCGCCGTCTTACCCCAAGTCTCGACCGCGTGGAACCGTAACGGCGGCAATCAACAGGCGTAAAACACGCTCAGAGCCAGAAGAACATCATCTCCATCAACGCATCGGTTGCCTGCGAGACCAGCGAACCGGTCCCGACAGCGGCAGCCGTGTAGAGCGGAACGTCACGCAACAGCCTTTCGCCGGAATAGATTTTCAGCGTGCCGACATCCTGGCCTTCGGCCACCGGTGCCCTCAGCGGCCACCGATAGACGATACGGGCGGTAAGCCTTTCCGGATTGTTGGTCGGCACGTAAAGTTCGATCGGCCCCTTGGCCACCAGATCGACGCGGCCCTGATCGCCGCCATAAACGCTCGCCTGACCGACAGCCTCGCCCTGGCTGAAAACGACCTTGTTTTCGAACGAGGTCAGTCCCCATTCGAGCACGCGTTTTGCTTCCTCTGTGCGTTCCTTGTCGCTGGCAAGCCCGCCCATCGCCAGAAACAGGCGTGTGCCGTTGCGCTCGATCGAGGCGACGATGGCGAAACCGGAGCCTTCGGCAAAACCGGCCCCCAAGCCATCGACGCCGATATTCAGGCCGAGCAACGGGTTCTTGTTGCGCTGAAAGATCTTGTTCCAGGTGAAATCCGGCTGGGCATAAAGGCCGTAATAGTCAGGGTAGGTCGTCTGGATATGCCGGGCGAGTTCCACCATGTCGCGCGCCGTCGTGCGGCTTTCGGCATCCGGCATGCCGGTCGAATTGCCGAAAAGGCTGCGGCTCATGCCGAGATCCTTGGCACGATCCGTCAATCGGGCGGCAAACAGCGCATCCGAACCCGCCATACCCTCGGCCAGGATCATGCTGGCATCGTTGGCATTCTGGATTACCACGCCCTTGATGAGATCTTCGACACGGATTTCCGAATTGAGTGCCGCAAACATCGTCGCCGTGCCCGATGGCGCGCCGCCCTTGCGCCAGGAATTTTCAGAAACGCGATAGGTCGTGTCCGGCGTGATCTCGCCCTTTTTCAACGCATCGAAAACCAGGTTCATGGTCATCAGCTTGGCAAGCGACGCGGGCGGAAAGGCCTGATTTTCATTATCTGCAAGAAGGACGGTGCCTGACTTTGCCTCGACCATATAGATCTGCCGGGCCTTGGTCGCGAAGATCGGCGCAGCTTCACCGGGGGCTGCGGCCTGAGCGGCCGTTGCCATCGTGGAAAAGGTCAGGAGCGCCAACATGGCGAGACGCGAAAGCATGCTCGTTCCCCGAAAATGCATGATCAGATGATAAGGCAGATTGCTAACAAGGGGGCGAGGCCGGAGCAATCTGCGGCAGCCATCAACTATACGTTTTCGACAGAGGTTTGATGCGACAGGGCGGCAGAAATGCACCACCCTGCCCTGTCCGGCCGCTGCCCTTCAGATCGATTTAGCGACGCGGCGGCCTTGGCAACGCAACTGCGTCGAAAGACCGTGCCTGAGCCTCAAGCGTGTGTTCGCCATACGACTGCTGCGGAGTGGCATAGGTCTGTGCAGCATAGGTCGGTGCGGCATAAGCCGTCATCGCACCCGAACGTGCGGCCGGCACCGGACCGACGAACGGCAGTTCGGCAAACCCCTGTGCCGATTGATATGACATGCCTTGCGTGGACGGTGCTGCCTGCTGCTGGACTGCAGCCAGCGCCGCAGAAGTCTTCGAAGACGGGCCGCTCGGCGTGCGTCCGGCCAGCGCCATCGGGCTTGGTGTCGGCAAGGCCGAACCGTAGCTCTGCAACTGATCACCCAGACGCTCGTTGGACGCGACCATGACGCCGGTTGCGATCTGGCCTTCCGGACGGATACCCGGAATACGATCGCCCTTGCGCACATAGGAGGCCATCAGGAACGGCATGTCGTGGCCATCCATGCGGGCACGGCCGACATATTGCACATTCACATTGCCCGTGCCGCTGCGCTTCATGTCGAGCATGTCGGCGGCCTGGCTGGAGACGTCGATAATGCGGCCGGGATGATACGGGCCGCGATCGTTGACGCGCACGATGACCGACGAACCGGTATCGAGATTGGTGACGCGGGCATAGCTCGGCAGCGGGAAAGTCGGATGCGCGGCCGAAAGATGGCTGGAATCGTAAACTTCGCCATTGGCGGTCAGCCGGCCATGGAAGGCAGAACCGTACCACGAAGCAAGGCCGTTCTTGTTGTAGTTCGGGTCTTCCTTGGGAACGTAGGTCTTGCCCTTCACTTCGTAAGGCTTGCCGACCATGAAACGGCCGCCACCCTTGGGCACGGCCTTGCCATCGGCAACCACGCGCGGGCTTGCCTTGACGCCATATTCCTTCTCGGAAAAGTATTCCTTGCTGCGTTGCTTCTTCGGCTCCGGCTTAGAGGTTGCACAAGAAGCAACACTGGCACACACCATGACCAAACCGAGCCATCTCGCGCCCAGAACAAGCCTGTTATATTCTGAATTCAATTTTTTAAGTCCCGCCGCTTCCGGGCCGTCCCCAATCCCGTTTGGAGACAGTCCCCATGCAGTTCCGCGCGCCGCGCGCGTTGCCGCCTGTTGATCGCCCATCGTTTTTGCCTGCAAGATGGCAAAATTGCGAATGAATTCTGTGGACTAGATAAAATACCGAATAACATGGTTAAGCATTGGTTAGCGGCAGTGCCCGCAGCTCTTTTGAGCCGGACCGACACAGGTGTTTCAGCTCGACACAAATGGTGCGCATTCATTCTGCCCTTGCCGGCCAGCATTTTCTGGAAGGACATGGACAAATTCTTCCGCTGAACTACTTGCTGAAGAGTAGGGACATAAAACGGTTTAGGAGGAACTGCCCCATGAACAAAAATGTCGTCGTAGGCCTGGTCGTCGTCGTCATCATCGCGCTTGCAGTCTGGCTCTTTATGCCGGCTTCGAACGCGCCCACCACCGCACCGGCCACGCCGCCTGCCTCGAGCGAAGCGACCCCACCGGCAGCGCCCGCCCCGGCCGCACCGGCACCGGCGACCCCAGATCCCGCAACGCCGGCTCCTGCAACACCTGCGCCCGCTACGCCGGCCCCGGCGAACTAAACCTCGCAGCAGTTTTGAGAGAGACGCAAAAGCCGCCGGCAGAATTTCCTGCCGGCGGCTTTTTTGAACCGGAAACAATCAGCGCAGCACGCCAGTGGCCAAGGCGCGCTGGATACCACGAACGTCGGCACCCTTTTTGAGCGTTTTCGCGATGGGTTCGCTGCTGCCGGATACCCAGATTTTCAGCTCCGAATCGAGGTCGAACGTACCTGCCGTCTCGACGGAAAACCGTGTGATGGCGCGGTAGGGGATCGACATGTAATCGACCTTGCTGCCGGTCATCCCCTGGATGTCGACGAGAATGACACGAAACTGTGTAAAGACGAAAAAGTCGCGAATGACTTTAAAGGCGAGCTCCGGCGCTTCGCCATCGATCAGAACGCCATTGAGACGTTTGCTCAAATCGGCCGGATCAACGGCGGAACCATGCCCCAGCAGTCCGTCGAATATGCCCATGATGTTCTCCCAATGACGATCATTCGGTAGAAATAGGATAAAACGCCGCAACAACAAGCTGACCGGCGGCAAGGTGCAGTTGACGATCCGCCTTGCGACACTGTAAAGCCAAGCCTCCAACGAATGAACGGGACCGCGTTCCCGCGCGCCAGCGAGGCTTTGCTGGTTCGTTCAGGGGAAGAGTGTCCGAGTGGTTTAAGGAACCGGTCTTGAAAACCGGCGTGCGGGAGACCGTACCGTGGGTTCGAATCCCACCTCTTCCGCCAATGTTTCGCATATCGGTATGCGAGACAAACAAATTTTCCGATTCACATTACATCTCCGCAAGTTCGGGATCATCGGGCGATGGATCGCCAACTGCCCCATCACCGCCTCGGATAGTCGTCAACTTTGCGCTATGTCATTGAGCTGACACCGTCGTCGGTCGATATTCCTCTCGTTGTTTTATCGATAAGCAGGATTGGAAGAGACAGATGACGAAACGTATTTTTGCGTCCCCCGGCCGTTATGTTCAGGGCAGCGGTGTGATTGCGGAACTCGGGACCTATCTGGCGGAGTTTGGTGATAATGCCTTCCTCGTGTCCGATGACATCGTCTGGGGCCTGATCGGCAAACAGGTCGAGGCCGCCATTGCCGGCAAGACCCAATATACCCGCGAAGGATTTGGTGGCGAAGCGTCGGTCAACGAAATCAGGCGGCTTGCCGATGCGGCGCGCAAGGTCGGCTCCAGGGTCGTTGTCGGTCTGGGTGGCGGCAAGACGCTCGATACCGTCAAGGCCGTCGCCGACGAGTTGAAGCAGCCGGTTGTCATCGTGCCGACCATCGCGTCCACCGACGCGCCATGCAGCGCTCTTTCTGTCATCTACTCCGATGACGGCGTGTTCGAGGAATATCGCTTCTATTCGAAGAACCCGGATCTCGTTCTGGTCGATACCTGGATCTGCGCGCAGGCGCCCGCGCGCCTGTTCGCATCCGGCATCGCCGATGGTCTTGCCACCTATGTGGAAGCGCTCGCGGTCCAGCGCTCCAACGCAAAAACCATGGTCGGCGGCGCGTCTTCCATTGCCGGAATGGCGATCGCGGAAGCCTGCGAAAAGACGCTGCTGACCTATGGTTTCAGCGCCTACAAGGCCGTGCAACAGAAACTGGTCACGCCGGCGGTCGAAGCCGTCGTGGAAGCCTCCACGCTGCTTTCCGGTCTCGGTTTCGAGAATGGGGGGCTTGCCGGCGCGCATGCCATCCATAACGGCTTTACCGCTCTTCACGGTGAAATCCATAACCTGACGCATGGTGAAAAGGTAGCCTACGGCACCCTCGCCCATATGGTTCTGGAACAGCGTCCGGATGACGAGATTGCCGACTATATCGAGTTCTACCGCATGATCGACATGCCGACCACGCTGAAGGAACTGCATCTGGAAGGTGTCAGCCGCGAAGACCTGATCAAGGTCGGTGAACTGGCCAATAGCGAGACCGATACGCTGCGCAATCTGCGTTCCGATTTCACCGCGCAGGAAGTCGCTGACGCCATTCTCGCGGTGGATGCACTCAGCCAGTCGGTATGAGGTTCTGACGGCCGGTTGAACCATAGAGAAGCCAGTCTCGAGATTCGGGATACAGCTTCCGGTTTTATGAGATGGGTGCCGATCGGCGCCCATTTCTGTTGAGCATATATCGGCCGAAAGCGGGGGCGCACTGCCCTCATGCGTGATGCCGCCGCGTAAAAGGTGTTCGCCAGGCGCTGAAACACGCCCTTGATTTCCAGCGCCTATTTTCTTGCGCGATATCGATCTGACGCAAGCCAGACTGACCGCCGCAACGTGAGCAGGACGTGCGGCGGCTGGAGGCGTGACGGGCAGGTTCCCCTACCCGCCAAACGGATCAGTCTTTGCGCTTCATGACGCCGTAGACGATATTGCGGTTCTTGCCGAAGAACACGCTGGTCTCGTACTCGTGGCCATCATCCTTGCAGGCATTGATGATGTTCCACATGTCGGCTTCCGAGCGCAGCAGCAGCTGCCAGTTCATGAAGGTCTCGATATAACCGTCGACCACGATCGGGTAGGAATAGTTGGCAAACAGGAAGGTGCCGCCCGGCTTCAGCATGTCGAGAGCACGCTGGGTGAGCTTGATGGCCACCTTGTCGACCAGATAATCGTAAAGACCGGATGCGTAAACGAGATCGAACTGTCCCGGTTCGATACGCTTTGCCAGGATCTGGCGAACCGAGCCGTCGACCGCTTCCACGCCCATTTTTGCGTAATCGCGTGTGATCGTGCCGATGCTGACCGGATCCTGATCAAGCGCCACGTAGCGCTTCAAACCGCCGTTCCTGGCAGCTTGCGAGCATTCCACCTCGCGCAGATGCCCGGCGGCGATGCTGAGCACTTCGGTTTCCGGGCCCTTCTCCGCAGCCACTTCATCGACGAAGCGCGCGAGGATATCGCGGCGGTCCCAGTTGGCCTGCGAGGACGGTGCGGTGCTGGTATATTCGAACAGCGCCTTGCCGCGTTCCGAGGCTGCAGCGATCATGTCCGAAACGCATTCATGGCGATAGATCAGGTCGAGCAGGCTGGCATCGCCGGAATAACCGCGCGGCTTGTCCCAGGACCAGCGTGTCAGCGGGTCTTCGAGGAAATAAGCGGCGACGGGATGGTTCTGGATCAAGGGAACCAGTTCCAGCCAGACACTCTGGTGCAGCCGGCCACGCAGGTCGTGCAACGAAAGCGTGATCTTGTCGATGATGGCGGTCGGATTGTCGTTTCTTTCGAACTGCTGGCGAGCAAGCTCCAGCAGAAGCGCCACTTCGCCCTTCCCCGCGGCGAGTTGGCTTTCGAAATTATCCGCCTTTTCGACCGAAAATTCATCGGCAATCTGTTTCGGCGTGATGAGACTGTGGCCGTCGAATTGCAATTTGATCTGGTTCACGTGACATACCCCACTGCTAACGTGAATGAATTATTAACGACCCCAATCAAACACGATACATCTAAAAACGCACCATAGACTTGCATTAATGATTAACTATCAAATTCCATGCATGACACATCGGTCGGGTTGACCATTGAAGATTCAAGAAAAGTTAAGTGCCTTCCCCGTAAATTTACGGGATGCAAGCTTGATGGTGGAACCTCTCTGCCGGCTTGCCGATGGTTCTGTTAGGGAATTCGAAAGTCCCGAAACGGGCCGAGCTGATAGGACAGTGCATGAAGCACACATTCGCCGACGCCATAGAAACAGATCTCCAGAAGTCGGTGGAGCGACCGACGTCATGGGAGCTTCGCGCGCTGTATCGCGAGGCCGATGAAAAGGCGCGGGCGACCGCCACCCGTAAGGGCCTGTGGATCGCCGTCCTGTCCTATCTCGGTTATTCGGTTACCGACTTCCTGATGATCCCGGATGTGGCCATGCAGACCGCCGTGATGCGTCTGCTCGTTTCCGTGCTGTCGCTTGCGGTTCTGGAAATTCTGGTCGCCTCCAAAGTCCATGCCCGCTGGCTGGACCGCACGAGCGCGACCGCACTGGTGGTCGCCTATGCCGCCTGGCTGGTGCCGGCGCTGCATACGACACATGCGGAAAGCCTGTCCTATTACATGATTTTCGGTGCCATCTTCATGATGGGCGCCAACCTGTTCTTCAATTTTCCATTCCTGCTGTCGATCGTCTCGTCGGGCGCGATTCTTCTGTCCTTCCTGGCGTCGCTTCTGTTCTTCTTTCCGACAGACAGCGCCTATGCTTTCGGCTTCACCACATTCTATCTCTCCTGCTTCGTGTTCACCTCCTATGTGAACTGGAAGCTGAACGTGGAGCGCTACCACGTTTTCCTCAATGCTCACGAAGCCAAGCTGCGCCAGACGGAAGCCAACGAGCGTGGCGCCGCCCTGCTGCGCATGTCGAACACCGATTATCTGACCGGGCTCGACAATCGTCGCGCCGTCGATCAGCGCCTGCGCACCTATTGGAACGAATGGCAGGGCGAAGGGCGCGGTTTTGCCGCCATGCTGGTCGATGTCGATTTCTTCAAGAAATACAATGACGGTTACGGCCATATTCAGGGTGACCATTGCCTGATCACCGTCGCCAACACCATTCGCGAAGCGGTCGAGCCGCACGGCGGTTCGATCGGCCGTTATGGCGGCGAGGAATTCATCGTGCTTGCCCGTGTCAGCAGCCGCGCCGATGTCGCGACGCTCGCTGAAAAGATACGCGGCACGGTCGAGAGCCTTGGCGTACCGCATGTGGAGCGCCGCGATGGCACCGCCATCGTCACGGTCAGCGTCGGCGCGGCCTTCACGCGTGATCATATTGGCACCAAGCTGGAAAAGATCATCCACGAAGCCGACCGGGCGCTTTACAGCGCCAAGGCGCATGGCCGCAATTGCGCCCGCGTGTTCGATCCGAACGATCCGCATACGAGCGATGAAAGCGAGAATATTGCAGCATTGCTGAAACTGGCCATCACGCAGGGGCTGGTGTCGATGGTCTACCAGCCGCTGGTGGATTTGAAGACCGGCCGTCAGGATGCCAGCGAAGCGCTGATGCGCCTGAAGACGCTGGATGGCGACAATATCTCGCCTACCCTGTTCATTCCGATCGCGGAACGAACCGGCATCATTCTGGAACTGGGCAAATGGGCCGTTCGCACCGTCTGCCGCGAGATGCTGGCCACCAACCAGGCCGATGTCGTCAGCGTTAACGTCTCCCCCATCCAGTTGCGCACACCGGGTTTTGCCGCAAGCATCGCCGCCATTCTCGGCGAAACCGGCATTTCCGGAAATCGTCTGGCCTTCGAAATCACCGAGGGGCTGGACATGGAAATCCATTCCGACGTGCTGCGCTGCATCAGCGATCTGAAAATGCTCGGCATCCGCATCTGGCTCGATGATTTCGGAACCGGTTTTGCCGGCCTGTCATGGCTGCGCCTGATCGACTTCGACACCGTCAAGATCGACCGCTCCTTCCTGCATGACATCGATACCGAACGCGGGCGCATCATGCTGGGCGATATCGTCGATCTCGTGCGCCATCGCGGCCCCAATATTCTGGTCGAGGGCGTGGAGAACGAAGAGCAGCTGCAGTGCCTGCGCGACATGAATATCGATTTCGCGCAAGGGTACCATGTCGGACGCCCCGTCCCGGCTGCCCGATCGGCGGGTGCTACCCGTTTGTTATCGCGTTAGCCGACGCCAGCCGGGCCTGAAGCCCGGCCGTGCTCCCTGCGATACCGGCGCCATGAAGAAACTCAGCGCCGCGAACGGCAGAAGCACCGCAAAACTTGCCAGAAGGCCAAATGTTTCGGCGACGAAACCAAGCACCGGCGGCACGCCTATTGTCGACAGCATCAGCGTTAGCGAGAGTGCCGCAAGGTTGTCGGCGGGCTTGCCCTTGCCGCGTTCGATCGTGGTCGCCACCGCCAGAGGATAACCGAGCGCGATACCGCAGCCGATCACGAAAAACGCGACGCCGGTGAGGATGAGGCCAGGCGTGACCAGCATGCCGATCAGGCCCAAGATCACCATCAGAGCCGAGCCCCGCACCAGTGTCATGGTGCCGTAATGCTGCCGTAACGAATCGCCGCACATCCGTGTCAGGCCCATGCCGAGCGTAAAACAGGCATAGATGATGCCGGCCGTGGCAGCGTTCGCACCGGCGCGTTCCTGCAGGAAAAAGATGCCCCAGTCATAGATCGCGCCTTCGGTGATGCAGATGCCGAAGACCATGACGCAGATCAAAAGGATGGTGCGATCGGGCAGGACGAAGATCGTAGAACGTTTCGCAGCAGGTATTATTTCGGGTGCGGAAATATCCTTTGGCGTGATGCGCAGGATCACCAGACAGGCGATCATCACTAATGCGGATGCGGTTGCCTGATGAATGAAAGGTGAAACCTCCCTCGCTGCCACGAAGCCGGAGGCAAGCGAACCGAGCAGCAGGCCGATCGACCAGAAACCATGGCTGCGCGACAGCACTTTCACGCCGGTGCGCTTTTCCGTGCCGGTGGCGATCATGTTGGCGGCAACATCCATGATGGTGCGGAAAAACCCGTACAGGATGAACAGCAGGAAGAAGGGCGCAATCGGCGCGATGGTGATCAGCGGCATGATGATGGCGCAGATGGTGAGCATCAGCGGCGCGGTGATGCGCGGCGTGAGCCATTCGGTGATGCGGCCGGCGACGGTCAGTGCCACCAGTGTTCCGATCGGCGCCCCCAGCAGCGAAAGCCCCAGCACGGTCTTGTCGACACCAAGCCCGGCCTGAATGGATGGCAGGCGGGTGAACAGCGAAACGAACAGAATGGAATTGCAGAAGAAGATCAGCGCGGGAGGCGCAAGGGTGGCCATGTCATCATTCCGGGAATCAGCATTTTGCGACCCTCTTCGCACCGCAAGATGAACGCGACAAGACAGTGTTGGGCAGGGCTGCCATACACAAACGACGGATGATGACGGAATTGCGATTGAAAACGTCAATCCGGCATCTTCACCTTTGCTGAAATAGCGCTAGCCTTATCCAATCGCTCTGGAGAAAGCCGATGCAGATCCGATTCCTGATCGTCGCAATGTATACCCTCCTTTCATCCCTCAACCCGGCCTTCGCCGAGGATCCCGTCGCTGATGCACAGGCGATCATCAGCGAGCAGATCGCCGCGATGAAGGCGCAGGATGCCGGCAAGGCCTATTCCTTCGCCTCACCCGGAATTCGCGGGCTTTTCCCGGATGAAAAACGATTCTTTGAAATGGTGCAGAAGAACTACGACGCCATCTTTCACGCCGGCAACTATGCCTTCGGTCGGTCCAAGCTTGTGGGCGGTGGCGAACTGGTGCTGCAGGAAGTGATGATCACTGGCCCCGGCGGCAAGGACTGGACGGCGATCTACGAGATGCGGTTGACGGATGACGGCAGTTACAAGGTCAACGGCGTGCGGATGCTGAAGAACACCGCGAGCACCGGGATTTAGAACGTGGAACCCGTTATTAGTTCTTCAGCCTCGTCGTTATCGAGCGCGACAACGCGGCGGCAGAGATCCAGACTGAAACCCTGCCTCGCAATCGACGAAAGCTCCTTGGTCATTCGCTTATCGTCGGCCTCGCCGCGCCGATAAGGCCCGAACCCGCGTTTGCGCGCATAGGCGAGTGCCGCCTGAACATCATCGGCATCCTCGAGCGCGATGGAGGCCGTTTCGGGCGCCACGCCCTTTTCCTGCAGCTTGCGCTGGATCATCCGCTTCGAGCGACCGTTCCGCACGCCGGAGCGGACTTTGGTTTCGGCATAATTCTGATCATCCAGCGCGCCCAGCGTGCGGCCGAATTCGAGCGCCGAATTCGCCAGAACATGCAGGTCCTCGTCGGAAATATCCTCGAACTTCTGCTTCGCCTTGCGCTTGATGGCGTCGGACAATTCACGCTCCGACATCATCCGGCGTGACAGCCGGTAGATGGTGGAGTTTTTCGACCAGGCCAGCATGCGCGGCGTCACACCGGTCTGCCGTTCCTGTTCGTCATCCTCGCCTGTCACGCGCAAAAATCCTCAGAGCTTGTCGATATCGCCCTTGGCCCAGGCTTCCTGCGTTTCCGCATAAAAGTCCTCGAAACGGCCTTCGGCAATCGACTGGCGGATGCCCTTCATCAGGTCCTGGTAATAGTGAAGATTGTTCCACGAAAGCAGCATGCCGCCCAGCGCCTCATCCGAACGGACGAGGTGATGCAGATAGGCGCGCGAATAATCGCGGGCGGCCGGGCAGCTGGATTCCTCGTCCAGCGGACGCATATCCTCGGCATGACGGGCATTGCGGATGTTGACGCGGCCACGGCGCGTGAAGGCCAGACCATGACGGCCGGAACGGGTTGGCATGACGCAGTCGAACATGTCGATGCCGCGCGCCACGGATTTCAGAATATCGTCCGGCGTGCCGACGCCCATCAGGTAACGCGGCTTTTCGGTCGGCAGAACAGGCAGCGTGGTTTCGAGCATCGAAAGCATCACGTCCTGCGGCTCACCGACGGCAAGGCCACCCACGGCATAACCCTTGAGGTCGAGCTGTTTCAGGCCTTCGGCGGAGCGGATACGCAGAGCCGGAATGTCGCCGCCTTGCACGATGCCGAACATTGCCTTGCCAGCCTGTTCACCAAAGGCGACACGGCAGCGTTCGGCCCAGCGTAACGACATTTCCATCGCCCGCTCGATTTCCCGAGGCTCCGCGGGCAGCGCCACGCATTCGTCGAGCTGCATCTGGATATCGGAGCCCAACAGGCCCTGGATCTCGATCGAGCGTTCCGGTGACATGTGGTGCAACGAACCGTCGACATGGCTCTTGAAGGTCACGCCCTGCTCATCCAGCTTGCGAAGGCCCGACAGCGACATGACCTGAAACCCTCCCGAATCGGTGAGAATCGGGCCATCCCACCGGATCAGCTTGTGCAGGCCACCGAGGCGCGCGACGCGCTCCGCGCCCGGCCGCAGCATCAGGTGATAGGTATTGCCGAGGATGATATCCGCGCCGGTATCCTTCACCTGATCGAGATACATCGCCTTGACCGTGCCGACCGTGCCGACCGGCATAAAGGCCGGGGTGCGGATCGTGCCGCGCGGCATGGACACTTCGCCGAGACGGGCGCCGCCGCTGGTGGCCTTGAGGGTGAACTGAAAGTTTTCGGTCATCGGGGCATCCGGTGAAGAAGGCTGGAATCGCCATAGGAATAGAAACGGTAGCCGGTTTCGATCGCGTGGGCGTAGGCGCGCTGCATGGTTTCAAGCCCGGCAAAGGCGGAGACCAGCATCATCAGCGTCGATTTCGGCAGGTGGAAATTGGTCATCAGCAGATCGACCGCCCTAAAACGGTAACCGGGCGTGATGAAGATGCCCGTGGCGTCGCTCCAGGCATGGATGAGGCCGTCCTCGGAGGCCGCACTCTCGATCAGGCGCAACGAGGTCGTGCCGACGCAGACGATGCGCCCGCCCCTCGCCTTCACGGCATTCAGGGCCTCAGCGGTTTGAGCGCTCACATGGCCGATTTCCAGATGCATCTTGTGGTCGTCGGTATCATCGGCCTTGACCGGCAGGAACGTTCCCGCGCCGACATGCAGAGTCACGAAGTGTCGTTCGACACCCGCCGCATCCAGCCCCGCAAAAAGGTCCGGAGTAAAGTGGAGGCCGGCGGTGGGCGCTGCAACGGCGCCCTCTTCACGGGCATAAATGGTCTGATAGTCCTTGCGGTCCTGCTCGTCCTCCGGACGCTTCGCTGCGATATAGGGCGGCAGCGGAATATGGCCGGAGCCCATGATCGCCTCGTCTAGCGCCGGGCCGGAGAGGTCGAAACGCAGCGTGACTTCACCGCCCTCACCCTTCTCCTCGACCGTCGCCATCAGCGAACCGAGAAGGCAGGTATTGGCGTCGGATCGTCCGAATTCGATGCGGTCGCCCACCTTGATGCGTTTTCCGGGCTTGGCAAAGGCCTTCCAGACATCCGGTTCTGTGCGCATGTGCAGCGTCGCCGACACTTGCTGGCCGCCGGCACCCTCGCGGTGGCGAATGCCTTCCAGCTGCGCCGGAATGACCTTTGTGTCGTTGAACACCAGCGCATCGCCGGGTTTCAGGAAATCCACGAGATCGCGCACGACATGATCGGCAAGTTCGGGGTCGTTACCCGGCCTGACGACGAGCAGCCGCGCGCTGTCACGCGGGTTTGCCGGCCGCAATGCGATATTGTCGTCGGGGAGATCGAAATCGAACAGGTCTACGCGCACCGTCCGGGCCTTTCAGAAAAAGCGAAACGCCCCGATCCGTCGCCGGGGCGTTTCTGATAGTTTTATCGTCCTGAAAAAATCAGGCAGCAGCGTCGGCTGCAACGCGCACGGATACGATCGAATCCGGATCCTGGACGGGCTCGCCCTTCTTGATCTGGTCGATGAAGTCCATGCCTTCGATGACCTGACCCCAGACGGAATACTGCTTGTTCAGCCACGGAGCGTCGGTGAAGCAGATGAAGAACTGCGAGTTGGCGGAGTTCGGGTTCTGCGAACGGGCCATCGAGCAGGTGCCGCGAACGTGCGGAACAGCCGAGAATTCAGCCTTCAGGTCCGGCTTGTCGGAGCCGCCCATGCCGGCGCGCGACGGGTTAAAACTGTCGCCGCCCTTCTTGCCGAACTTGACGTCGCCGGTCTGTGCCATGAAGTCGGCAATGACGCGGTGGAAAACAACGCCGTCATAGGCCTTTTCGCGCGCCAGTTCCTTGATGCGTGCCACGTGCTCGGGTGCCAGGTCCGGCAGGAGCTGGATGACGACCTTGCCCTTGGTGGTTTCCATGATGATGGTGTTTTCCGGATCCTTGATCTCGGCCATGTCTTTTCTCCTTGGTTGGGGTTTTCACCCGGTATTATGTCTCTGGAAGGCGGCTTACTGGCCGACCGTGACCTTCAGCATGCGGTCCGGATCGGTCACTTCGCCATTGCCGCCGGTTCCCTTCTTGATCTTGTCGACATTTTCCATGCCGGACACGACCTTGCCGACGACCGTGTACTGACCGTCGAGGCTCGGATATTTGGTGAACATGATGAAGAATTGCGAGTTTGCGGAATTCGGGCTCTGCGAGCGTGCCATGCCGACCACGCCACGCTCGAACGGCGTGCGCGAAAACTCGGCCGGGATATCCGGCAGTGCAGAGCCGCCCATGCCGGCACGCGACGGCGCAAAGCTCTTGCCGCCCTGCTTGCCGAACTCGACGTCACCGGTCTGGGCCATGAAGCCGTCGATCACGCGGTGGAAGACGACGTTGTCGTATTCGCCCTTAGACGCCAGCTCCTTGATCTGCTTGACGTGTTTCGGTGCCAGTTCCGGCATGAGCTGGACGACGACCGGGCCATCCTTCAGCTGGATGGTCATGGTGTTGGCATCGGCGGCCATTGCCGGGGCAGCGAAGGAAGCGGCCATCATGGCGCCGGCAAGGGCAAGGTGAAGAAGTTTCATCCTGGGCTCCGTTTGATAAACGATCAGCGTTTCAGCTTGGTATTCAGGGCTTCGAGAACGGCCGCCGGCACAAAAGCCCCGACATCGCCGCCCATGGAAGCGATCTGTCGAACCAATGTGGCGGTTATGGGCCGCGATGCAATGCCGGCCGGCAGGAAAACCGTCTGCACGTCAGGCGCCATCTGCGCATTCATGCCGGCCATCTGCATTTCGTAATCGAGGTCAGTGCCATCGCGCAACCCCCGGATCAAGAGGCTTGCGCCATGATCGCGCGCCGCGTTGATGACGAGACCATCGAAACTGACGACAGAAACACCGTCCGCCGTTTCCGGCATCGCCTGGTTCAACGAGCGGCGGATCAGCTCCGCCCTCTCCTCGAAGCTGAACATCGGCACCTTGCCCGGATGCACGCCGATGCCGACGATGACCGTGCCGGCGACTTTCATCGCCTGCAAAAGCACATCGAGGTGCCCATTGGTCATCGGATCGAAGGATCCCGGGTAAAATGCAGTGGTCATCGTGCCTTCAGCGTTTTGGGTGCCAAAACCATTATAAAGTCACCGCCTTTTGTCACGGACAGCCGCCAATCGCAAGGCGGCCACCGCCTGAACGCCAAATGAACGCACCGTTCAAGGGGGTTTCAGGGCGTCCATGTTTTTATCGATCCTGCAGAGACGGAAGGGAACGGTCCCGAACGTCCTGCAGCAGGAGTAAAAACATGCTGGTTGTTCTTGTCACCGCCGCCATCGGCCTCTCGCTTCTGGCCGAACTCGTCCTCACCGTGGACATCGACGAGGCCAAAGGGATTTGAATCCTGAACGCCAGATGAACGGCCTCTTCAGGGAGGCTTCAGAGGGGGAGTGTTAAAACTTCCTCAACAATGCGGAACCAGCGTGCTCATCTTACGTTGGGAGATTAGAAGGAATTGCGGAGATGTTTGCGAAGAGAAATTCGGCCATGCCTGACAAGATCACCATGATCAGCATCGTATGGACCGCAATGATCGCAGTCATGATGACTGCAACTGTCACTCTTTACAACGATAAGTCCGATACGGCTTCGACCAATTACACGGAGATGACCGGAACTTACCAGGGCGTCTCCTACTACTGAGGCTTTTAAGCCCGGAAAGGTATGAGATGTTCTTGACCATGACAGTTCTTGCCGGGCTGATCAGCACCATGTTTGTCGCCACAGTCGTGTCTTCGATTGCAGAACTCCGCAAGGAGCGCGCCGATCTTGAGGATTTTGCCCGCCGCCACAGGGCCTTCTGAGGTTTTTCAATTCTGAACAAAAAAGCCGGGTGAAGATTTTCACCCGGCTTTTTTGCTGTCTGGAATATGAACGAGCACCCTCGCCTCTTAGATCTTTCCCGCCATTCGATCTTTGCCCCTGGCGATCTTTCACGGATGGCAAGGCGGGCGGAAAATGCGTGGTGCCGGTGGCGAAGGTCAGCCTCGCCGCCGTCATCCTCGGGCCTGTCCCGAGGATCTACAACGGCTTGATATCATTGATGTGGTTAGATCCTCGGCACAAGGCCTAGGATGACGGAAGCAACCCGTTGCAACTTGCACTGAACGAAAAAGGCCGGGATTTCTCCCGGCCTTTGCTGCTTATTCTTCGCTCGGTGCGTCGCCCTCAGGGGCTTCACCTTCCGGCGTTTCGGTGATGGCACCGGCGTCGGTGGTGATTTCACCCGGCACGTCGCCCTCTTCCTCTTCACCTTCCGGCTCGCTGATGCGCTCGACCGACACGACCTTCTCGCCCTTGCCGGTGGAGAAGATTGTAACGCCCTTGGTGGCGCGGCTGGCGATGCGGATGCCATCGACGGGCACGCGGATCAGGACGCCACCATCGGTGACAAGCATGATCTGGTCCTTGTCGTCGACCGGGAAAACGGCGACCTGTTCGCCGATTTCCGATGTCTTCGACGTATCCGTGGCGCGAATGCCCTTGCCGCCACGACCCGAGGTACGGAAGTCGTAGGAGGAAGAACGCTTGCCAAAACCCTTTTCGGAGACGGTCAGAACGAACTGCTCGTGCTCCTTGAGGTATTCGTAGCGTTCGTCGGACAGCTGTCCTTCTTCCACCACTTCCTCGCCGACCAGAGCGATATCCTCTTCATCGACGCCGGCAGCGCGGCGCTCTGCAGCAGAACGCTTCAGGTAAGCGGCACGCTCCCACGGCTCGGCATCGACATGACCAACGATGGTCATCGAGATGATGCGGTCGCCATCGGCCATATTGATGCCGCGCACGCCGATCGAGTTACGGCCGGCAAACACGCGGACCTCATCGACCGGGAAGCGGATCGCCTGACCGAGCGCGGTCGTCAGCAGCACGTCATCGCCGGGAATGGCGAGGTCCTGGTTCGGCGCCGTGCAGGTCTCGACGGAGAGGATTTCATCACCCTCTTCCTCGAGCTTCATGGCGATCTTGCCGTTGCGGTTGACCTGAACGAAGTCGCTGAGCTTGTTACGGCGAACCGTACCGCGCGTCGTTGCGAACATCACGTCGAGGTTTTCCCACGTGCCTTCGTCTTCCGGCAGCGGCATGATCGTGGTGATACGTTCGCCGGCTTCCAGCGGCAGCATGTTGATCAAAGCCTTGCCGCGCGACTGCGGCGTGCCGATCGGCAGGCGATAGACCTTTTCCTTGTAGACAATGCCGCGCGAGGAGAAGAACAGGACCGGCGTATGCGTGTTGACCACGAACAGGCGCGATACGAAATCCTCGTCACGCGTTGCCATACCGGAGCGGCCTTTGCCACCGCGGCGCTGGGCGCGATAGGTGGTCAGCGGCACGCGCTTGATATAGCCAAGGTGCGAAACGGTGACGACCATGTCTTCGCGGGCGATGAGGTCTTCATCGTCCATGTCGAGGCCGGCATCCATGATCTGGGTGCGGCGCGGCGTGCCGAATTCGTCGCGTACCGCTGCCATCTCGTCCTTGACGATCTGCTGGATGCGGATGCGCGACGACAGGATGTCGAGATAATCGCTGATCTCGGCGCCGATCTTGTTCAACTCGTCGGCGATTTCATCGCGGCCGAGTGCGGTCAGGCGGGCCAGACGCAGTTCGAGGATCGCACGGGCCTGCTCTTCCGAGAGGTTGTAGGTGCCGTCCTCGTTGATCTTGTGACGCGGGTCGTCGATCAGGCGGATCAGCGGCTCGACATCATGCGCCGGCCAGCGGCGGGTCATCAACTGTTCGCGGGCGGTCGCCGGATCGGGTGCCTTGCGGATCAGCGCGATGACTTCATCGATATTGGCAACCGAAATCGCCAGGCCGACCAAGACGTGGGCGCGTTCACGCGCCTTGCGCAGAAGATATTTTGTGCGGCGGCTAACCACTTCCTCGCGGAAGGAAACGAAGGCGCGGAGCATGTCCATCAGCGCCAGCTGTTCCGGCTTGCCGCCGTTCAACGCCACCATGTTGCAGCCGAAGGAGGTTTGCAGCGGTGTGTAGCGATACAGCTGGTTCAGGATGACGTCTGCATTGGCATCGCGCTTCAACTCGATGACGACGCGATATCCCTGGCGGTCGGACTCGTCGCGCAGGTCGGAAATGCCCTCGATGCGCTTGTCCTTGACCAGTTCGGCCATCTTTTCAATCATCGTCGCCTTGTTCACCTGATAGGGAACTTCGGTGATGATGATCTGCTCGCGATCACCGCGCATCGGCTCGATGGTGGCGACGCCACGCATCATGACGGAGCCACGGCCGGTTTCGTAAGCCGAACGGATGCCGTTCTTGCCCAGAATCATGGCGCCGGTCGGGAAATCCGGTCCGGGGATGATTTCCATCATCTCGGGCAGATCGATCGCCGGGTTATCGATCAGCGCGATGCAGCCGTTGATGACCTCGCTCAGATTGTGCGGCGGAATGTTCGTGGCCATGCCGACGGCGATGCCGCCTGCGCCATTGACCAGCAGGTTCGGAAACTTTGCCGGGATGACAACCGGTTCCGAAAGCGTGCCGTCGTAATTGTCGCGGAAATCGACGGTTTCCTTGTCGAGGTCGTCGAGCAGCGAATGAGCAGCCTTCTGGAGGCGACATTCTGTATAACGCTCGGCCGCCGGCGGGTCGCCGTCGATCGAACCAAAATTGCCCTGACCATCGATCAGCGGCAGACGCAGCGACCAGTCCTGTGCCATGCGCGCCAGCGCATCATAGATCGCGGTGTTGCCGTGCGGATGGTATTTACCCATCACGTCACCGGTCACACGGGCGCATTTGACGTATTTCTTGTTCCAGTCGATGCCGAGCTCGGACATGCCGTAGAGAATACGGCGATGCACCGGTTTCATGCCGTCGCGGACGTCAGGAAGAGCGCGGCTGACGATAACGCTCATCGCGTAATCGAGGTAGGACCGCTGCATTTCCTCCATGATCGAAATGGGTTCGATGCCGGGTGGCAGCTTTCCGCCGCCGGGTGTGCTTTGATCAGTCAAATCGATTAGGATCCTGTTCAGAATCAGTTGACGTTTTTATAGCGGAAGGCCGCCTCCAACGCCAATTTTGGAACCTGTTGTGAACAGGCTTTTACGGCTTATCGACGGCATGGGCCATCGCGGTTTGTGGAGATTGCCCGCAAATGGGGTTTTCTCCACGCTGAACCTGTCCTAACAAGCTTTCAGTTTAACGGCAAGCATGCGGGAACATTGCTGAAATGGTGACAATCGACACGATCCTGAACGCATTGACGACCTTGCTGGTCACGCTCGACCCTCCGGGCCTTGCGCCGCTGTTCGTCGGCCTCACCGTCGGCATGGATGCCGCCCAGCGCCGCCACGTCGCCATGCTCGGCACGGTGACCGCGTTCGGCATCCTTGCAGGGTTCGCATTGGTCGGCGCGCAATTGCTGGGTTTCCTCGGCATCTCCATGGGGGCGTTCCGCATCGCCGGCGGCATCCTGTTGTTCTGGATCGCCTTCGAAATGATCTTTGAGCGCCGCAACGACCGCAAGGAAAAGACATCCGAGACAGCGGTGACGGTCGATCACATCCGCAACATTGCGATCTTTCCGCTGGCGCTGCCTCTGATTTCCGGCCCCGGCGCGATTTCGGCCACCGTGCTTCTGGCCGGCAGTTTCAGCGCGCCGCTTGATCGCGCCATCCTGATCGGCGTGATCGCCGTCGCCATGCTGGCCGTGTTCGCGGCGCTGATGATCGCCCCTGCCCTCGACCGTTTTCTCGGCGTTACCGGCCGGGCTCTGCTGACCCGCCTGCTCGGCGTCATTCTTGCCGCACTTTCGGTGCAGTTCGCCGTTGACGGCATTCGGTCAGCCTTCGATCTTTAAGCGAACGGATATTCATTTGACGCGACGTCATGACGTTGCGTCAGGCAAGTCAGCGATCTGTCCGTTTGGCTCTGAGAATGCGCTTCCAGATCGTGCCGCCGAGATAGCGGTTGAACACGACGAAATAGGCGATCATCAGGACAAAACACAAAAGCGCCGGAAGCCCGTTCAGGCTAAAACCGTTTTCGGTTGTGCCACCGAAAACGAAGGCCACACCAAGGCCTGCGATCCAGAAGATCGTGAAAAAATCGAGGATAAAAGCCAGCACGATCCGCCATGTGGCCGGCTGTTTCGCGCCTTTATCCATCGGGGAAACCGGGCTTTGGTTTTCACGCATTCAAAAATCCTCATCACAATGCCTTTGGCATGAAAAGGGCCTTGGGCATGAAAAAGGCGCCTCGCGGCGCCTCATCATCAGAACGGGATATCGTCGTCCAGGTCGCGGGAGAAACCGCCGCCGCCGCCGGAAGACTGCCCACCACCACGATTGCCGCCGCCGGACGGACGACCGTAATCGTCTCCGCCGCCGCCGTAACCGCCACCGAAGTCGCCGCCACCACCATAATCGTTGCCGCCGGCAGAGTTGCCACGGCCACCGCCGCCGCTGTAACCACCACGGTCGCCACCGCCTTCGCCACGACCGTCGAGCATGGTCAGGGTCGAATTGAAACCCTGCAGCACGACTTCGGTCGAATAACGGTCCTGACCCTGCTGGTCCTGCCATTTGCGGGTCTGCAGCGCGCCTTCGATATAAAGCTTGGCGCCCTTTTTGACGTACTGCTCGATAACCTTGCACAGGCCTTCGTTAAAAACGACGACCGTGTGCCATTCGGTCTTTTCCTTGCGCTCGCCGGAATTGCGATCACGCCAGGTTTCCGACGTTGCGATACGCAGGTTGCCAATCGGACGACCGTCCTGGGTCCGACGGATTTCAGGGTCTGCTCCCACATTGCCGATCAGAATGACCTTGTTGACGCTACCTGCCATATCTTTTCACCTTACTCTGCCGCCACCGCGGCGAAAAACCGATGCTGTACCATAGACCATAGGCCGGGCGGCGCGCGACCTCCCCTTTTCCCACATCCACAGTTTCCGGCACCAACAATTCCGACGTCCAATCGGAGACGAAAATTCTCAGTTCGCATGAGTTGAATTTTGTTCTTTATTTGTTCTATTTTATTCCTATACTCCTGTCAACGGAGTCGGAACAGCCAAGTGTTTGCGCCAGTTTCGTCTCGACAGACGGATATCCATCACTACATAAGGGCCTTCAAATCCTCCCAGATGGGCCTCCCCTAAGGCGTGACGATGAGCGAACTCAAGACTATATCCATACGTGGTGCGCGTGAGCACAATTTGAAGGGCATCGATCTCGATCTGCCCCGTAATTCGCTGATCGTGATGACCGGCCTCTCCGGATCGGGCAAATCCTCGCTTGCCTTCGACACGATCTATGCGGAAGGCCAGCGCCGTTATGTCGAGAGCCTGTCGGCCTATGCCCGTCAGTTCCTCGAAATGATGCAGAAGCCGGATGTCGACCAGATCGAAGGCCTGTCGCCGGCCATCTCGATCGAGCAGAAGACGACCTCGCGCAACCCGCGCTCGACGGTCGGCACGGTCACCGAAATCTACGACTACATGCGTCTGCTGTTCGCGCGTGTCGGCGTGCCCTATTCGCCGGCCACGGGCCTGCCGATCGAAAGCCAGACGGTCAGCCAGATGGTCGACCGCATTCTCGATTTCGAGGAAGGCACGCGTCTTTATATCCTGGCGCCGATGATCCGTGGTCGTAAGGGCGAGTACAAGAAGGAACTCGCCGAACTGATGAAAAAGGGCTTTCAGCGTGTGAAGGTCGATGGTCAGTTCTACGAGATTGCCGACGTTCCGCCGCTCGACAAGAAATACAAGCACGACATCGACGTGGTGGTGGACCGCCTCGTCGTGCGCGCCGACATTTCCGCCCGTCTGGCAGACAGCCTTGAGACATCGCTGAAACTGGCCGATGGCCTGGCCGTCGCAGAATTTGCCGACAGGCCGCTACCCGCCAATGAAACCGCCGCCGGTGGCTCCGCCAACAAGTCGCTCAACGAAACCCATGAGCGGGTGCTGTTTTCGGAAAAATTCGCGTGTCCCGTTTCCGGTTTTACCATCCCGGAAATCGAGCCGCGCCTGTTCTCCTTCAACAACCCCTTTGGCGCCTGCCCGACCTGTGATGGTCTCGGCTCGCAGCAGAAGGTGGACGAAAACCTGATCGTGCCAGAACCCGGCCGCACCTTGAAGGATGGCGCCCTTGCCCCTTGGGCAAAATCCTCGTCGCCTTATTACAATCAGACGCTCGAAGGTCTCGGAAAGGTCTTTGGTTTCAAGCTGTCCGACCGCTGGGAAAAGCTTTCCAAGGATGCCCAGAACGCGATCCTGAAGGGTACCGAAGAAAAGATCGAGTTCAACTACGTCGACGGCGCGCGATCCTACAAGACGACCAAGACGTTTGAAGGCATCGTGCCGAACCTCGAGCGCCGCTGGAAGGAAACCGACAGCGCTTGGGCGCGCGAGGAAATCGAGCGCTACATGTCGGCAGCGCCCTGCCCGGCCTGCGCCGGCTATCGCCTCAAGCCGGAAGCGCTGGCGGTCAAGATCAACAAGCTGCATATCGGCCAGACCACCGAAATGTCGATCAAGGTGGCGCGCGACTGGTTTTCCGCCCTGCCGGAACATCTGAATGCCAAGCAGAACGAGATTGCCGTCCGCATCCTCAAGGAAATCCGCGAGCGCCTGCAGTTCCTGAACGACGTCGGCCTCGATTATTTGAGCCTGTCGCGCAATTCCGGCACGCTGTCTGGCGGTGAGAGCCAGCGTATCCGGCTCGCGTCGCAGATCGGCTCCGGCCTCACCGGCGTGCTTTACGTGCTCGACGAGCCGTCGATCGGCCTGCACCAGCGCGACAATGCCCGCCTGCTCGATACGCTGAAACACCTGCGCGATATCGGAAACACCGTCATCGTCGTCGAACATGACGAGGATGCGATTCTGACGGCCGATTACGTCGTCGATATCGGCCCGGCCGCCGGCATCCATGGCGGCGAGGTGATTGCCGAAGGCACGCCGCAACAGGTCATGGCCAACCCGAAATCGATGACCGGCAAATATCTGTCGGGCGAACTCGGTGTCGCCGTGCCGACGGAACGCCGCAAGCCCAAGAAGGGCAAGGAAATTAAGGTTGTCGGCGCACGCGGCAATAACCTCAAGAACGTGACCGCTTCGGTGCCGCTGGGCGTCTTTACCGCCGTGACCGGTGTATCGGGCGGCGGAAAATCGACCTTCCTGATCGAGACGCTCTACAAGTCGGCTGCCCGCCGCGTCATGGGCGCACGCGAAATCCCGGCAGAACACGACCGCATCGACGGTTTCGAGCATATCGACAAGGTCATCGACATCGACCAGTCGCCGATCGGCCGCACACCGCGCTCCAATCCGGCCACCTATACCGGCGCCTTCACACCGATCCGTGACTGGTTTGCGGGCCTTCCCGAGGCCAAGGCGCGTGGTTATGCGCCGGGCCGCTTCTCGTTCAACGTCAAGGGCGGCCGCTGCGAGGCCTGCCAGGGCGATGGTGTCATCAAGATCGAGATGCACTTTCTGCCCGACGTCTACGTCACCTGTGACGTCTGCCACGGCAAACGCTACAATCGCGAAACGCTTGATGTCCATTTCAAGGGCAAGTCGATCGCCGATGTGCTGGACATGACGGTTGAGGAAGGTGTCGAATTCTTCGCCGCAGTGCCGGCTGTGCGTGACAAGCTGCAGGCGCTGTTCGATGTCGGCCTCGGTTACATCAAGGTCGGCCAGCAGGCGAACACGCTTTCGGGTGGCGAGGCGCAACGCGTCAAGCTAGCCAAGGAGCTGTCGAAACGCTCCACCGGCCGCACGCTCTACATTCTCGACGAACCGACCACCGGGCTGCATTTCCATGACGTCGCAAAGCTTCTGGAAATGCTGCAGGAACTGGTCAATCAGGGCAATTCGGTTGTTGTCATCGAGCACAATCTTGAGGTCATCAAGACGGCTGACTGGATCATCGATATCGGCCCGGAAGGTGGCACCGGCGGCGGCGAGATCGTTGCGCAGGGCACGCCCGAACAGGTCGTCAAGGAAAAGCGGTCCTATACCGGTCAGTTCCTGAAGGAATTGCTGGAGCGTCGACCGGCCAAGAAGGTTGAGGCGGCGGAGTAGTCCGCCGTCACCACGATATCGCGGGCTGATCTCAACGGGAGGCATGGATGAGCAAGTCGGGTACGATCCGCACCGGTATCGGCGGTTGGACTTTTGACGCCTGGGAAGGCACGTTTTATCCGGAAAAGCTGGCGAAGAAACGCCAGCTTGAATATGCGTCCGGCAAGCTCTCGGTGATCGAGGTCAACGGCACCTATTACGGTTCGCAGAAACCGGAAACCTTTGCCAAATGGGCCTCGGAAGTGCCGGACGGCTTTATCTTTTCGCTGAAGGCCAGCCGCTTCACGACAAACCGCAAGATTCTTGGCGAGGCCGCTGAATCGATTGATAAATTCCTCAATCAGGGCCTAGTCGAGCTTGGCGACCATCTTGGCCCGCTGCTCTGGCAGTTCGCGCCGACCAAGAAATTCGAGCCGGAGGATTTCGAGGCTTTTTTGAAACTGCTCCCGAATACGCTCGAAGGCCTGCCGCTGCGCCATGTCGTCGAAGTGCGCCACGACAGCTTCAAGGTGCCGGAATTCGTGGCGCTTCTGGAAAAATACAATATCGCCCCAGTCTGCGCCGACCATTTCGATTATCCGATGATTGCGGATGTCACCGCCGATATCGTTTATGCGCGCCTGCAGAAGGGATCGGACGAGATCCCGACCTGTTATGCCGAAGCCGACATGAACGCCTGGGCAGGTCGTTTGAAGGCGTGGGCTGCCGGCGATGTGCCCGCCGACCTGCCGCTGGTGGATGATGCTCGCAAGGTGAAGAAGGTGCCACGTGACGTGTTTGCCTTCTTTATCCACGAAGGCAAGGTCAATGCACCTCAAGGCGCGATGGCCATGGCGGAACTGCTGAAATAGCTTTGCCCGTCAGATCAGGCTGAGCTTGGCATGCTCAGCCAGATCTTCAGCGGTCATGCCTTGTCCGGCTTTCACGGCAGCCTCTCCATGCAGATAGACGCCGGCTGCCGCCGCCTCGAATGCCGGGACGCCCTGCGCCAACAGGGCGCCGATCATGCCGGCGAGAACGTCGCCGGATCCGGCGGTGGCAAGCCACGGCGGCGCATTGGCGTTGATATGGGCGCGACCATCCGGGGAAGCGATGACGCTGTCCGCGCCCTTGTAGACGATGACCGCATGGGATCGCTTGGCCGCCGCCCTCGCCTTTTCCGCCTTGCCGAGATTTTCGTCGGCAGCGATATCGGGAAACAGTCGTGCAAACTCGCCCTCATGCGGCGTCAGCACCAACCGGGTTTCGCCTCCCGCAAAGGCGTCAAACAGGCGGTTCGGCTCGTCCGTGAACGAGGTTATTCCGTCGGCATCCAGAACCAGTGGTTTTTCGGTCAGGGCGAAGATAAAATCACGCGCCCGTTCCCCGACGCCGAAGCCGGGGCCGAGCACGCAGGCCGATATCTTTGCCGTGCCGAGCCACTCCATGAGATCATCCCGGTTCTCCACCTGCCGCACCATCACCGCCGTCAGGGCTCCGGCATTCACCGCGACAGCCTCTTGGCTGGCGGCCACGGTCACCAGTCCGGCGCCACATTTCAACCCGGCAGTCGCCGCCAGACGTGCCGCACCGGTATGCGATGCGCCGCCGGAAAACACCGCCAGATGGCCACGTTTGTATTTGTGCGTTTCACCCACCAATGACGGTAGATATGACGCCCAGAGTGACGGATGATTTTTCCGGATATTTCCGACATGCGCAGTAAGAATCCGATGCGGAATGCCGATATCAAAAACCTCGATTTCCCCACAAAACGTGCGCCCCGGCATGAGCAGATGGCCGGGCTTCAACGCCATGAAGGTTATAGTATGGGTGGCTTGCAGTGCGTTACCCAACACCTTGCCGCGAAGACCGCATATGCCGGACGGTAG
Source organism: Neorhizobium huautlense (assembly GCF_030811685.1). Classification (GTDB taxonomy): domain Bacteria; phylum Pseudomonadota; class Alphaproteobacteria; order Rhizobiales; family Rhizobiaceae; genus Neorhizobium; species Neorhizobium huautlense_A. The sequence continues at coordinate 32,193 of NZ_JAUSRF010000004.1, forward strand.
ATCGACCGCGATGACGGGAAGGCCGGTGTCATTGATCATGGGCGCAAGCTGCTGAATATCGTCCGACAGAAGGCGCGACAGGCCTGCGCCGAAAAGCGCATCGATGATCACGTCATCCGCTTCGGGATTGTAGGCGTTCAATGGGCTCGCTTGTAGCGGACAGGCTAGGGCTGCCCGTCTCGCATCCCCCTTCAAGGCGGTTGCATCTGTCATCTCGAAAACCGCAACGACTGCGCCGGTCTCGCTGAGAGCACGCGCCGCAACATATCCGTCACCGCCATTATTTCCGGGTCCGCAGAGCACCACAAAGCGCTGCGCCTGAGGATAGCGCCGCAGCGCCGCAGCCGCCACGGCTTGCCCTGCCCGTTCCATCAGATCGAAGGACGGAATGCCCGATGCCGCCGAGGCAGCGTCGACAGCGTTCATTTCCTTTGGTGTGAAGATAAGCGTACTGAGATCGATCATGGAATGATCTCACTCGACTTGTGTACCGAAGACAATCAAAATTTTGCCGATTAATGCGATTAAAAAACAATCAAATGCACAATATAAAGACGCTTTATGAATTCCATTGTCGCTATTTCAGCACGTGGCGATATCTGGCATCTGCTAATGCACAATTTGTCGCAGCCGCACGCAATCCCCGAGTGACCACTAATTATGCCCTTGGCTCTCGCCCTCGCCTAAGGCTAGGATATTTAACACATCATGGGCCTTGGATTGGCATGATACCTGCATTATCAAGGCAAAGCGGGGAGTGCCTGCTCCAGGGAGAAGCGGAGAGATATTTTTTCATGAAGAAGATCGAAGCGATCATTAAGCCCTTCAAGCTCGACGAAGTGAAGGAAGCCCTTCAGGAAGTCGGCCTGCAAGGCATCACCGTGACGGAAGCGAAGGGTTTTGGCCGACAGAAGGGCCATACCGAGCTTTATCGCGGTGCGGAATACGTGGTGGATTTTCTGCCAAAGGTGAAGGTCGAGGTCGTACTCGCAGACGAGAATGTCGAGGCGGTCATCGATGCCATCCGTAATGCGGCCCAGACTGGACGCATTGGCGACGGCAAGATATTCGTTTCGAACGTGGAAGAAGTGGTCCGTATCCGCACCGGTGAAACCGGCATCGACGCGATCTAATAACGCCCGGTCCATCCAAGGACCGGCACCTCATCATTCTCACATCCAAGGAAAGATCCCATGACGACCGCAAGCGACATCATGAAACAGATCAAGGAAAACGACGTCAAGTTCGTGGACCTGCGCTTTACCGATCCCAAGGGCAAGCTGCAGCACGTCACCATGGACGTTGTCGCCGTAGACGAAGACATGTTCGCCGATGGCGTCATGTTCGACGGTTCCTCGATCGGCGGCTGGAAGGCCATCAACGAGTCGGACATGGTGCTGATGCCCGATCCGGCCACCGTCCACATGGACCCGTTCTTCGCGCAGTCGACCATGGTCGTCATCTGCGACATTCTCGATCCGGTCTCCGGCGAAGCCTATAACCGCGATCCGCGCGGCACAGCCAAGAAGGCCGAAGCCTACCTCAAGGCTTCCGGCGTGGGCGACACCGTGTTCGTCGGCCCGGAACCTGAATTCTTCGTGTTCGACGACGTCAAGTACAAGGCCGATCCGTACAACACGGGCTTCAAGCTCGATTCTTCGGAACTGCCGTCCAACGACGACACCGACTACGAGACTGGCAACCTCGGCCACCGTCCGCGCGTCAAGGGTGGTTATTTCCCGGTTCCGCCGATCGACAGCCTGCAGGACATGCGCTCCGAAATGCTGACCGTCCTGACCGAAATGGGCGTCGTTGTCGAAAAGCACCACCACGAAGTCGCCGCCGCCCAGCACGAGCTCGGCGTGAAATTCGACACGCTGGTGCGCAACGCCGACAAGATCCAGATCTACAAGTATGTCGTCCATCAGGTCGCCAATGCCTATGGCAAGACGGCAACCTTCATGCCGAAGCCGATTTTTGGCGATAACGGTTCTGGCATGCACGTGCACCAGTCGATCTGGAAGGACGGCAAGCCGACTTTTGCCGGCGACGAATATGCCGGCCTGTCGGAAAGCTGCCTGCATTACATCGGCGGCATCATCAAGCACGCCAAGGCCATCAACGCCTTCACCAACCCGACGACCAACTCCTACAAGCGTCTGGTCCCGGGTTACGAAGCACCGGTTCTGCTGGCCTATTCCGCACGCAACCGTTCGGCCTCCTGCCGCATTCCGTTCGGCACCGGTCCGAAGTCGAAGCGCGTCGAAGTCCGCTTCCCGGATCCGCTGGCGAACCCCTATCTCGCCTTCGCCGCCATGCTGATGGCCGGCCTCGACGGCATCAAGAACAAGATCCATCCGGGCAAGGCCATGGACAAGGATCTCTACGATCTGCCGCCGAAGGAACTGAAGAAGATCCCGACCGTCTGCGCGTCGCTGCGCGAAGCGCTCGAAAACCTCGATCGCGACCGCAAGTTCCTCACCGCCGGCGGCGTCTTCGATGACGACCAGATCGACGCCTATATCGAACTGAAGATGGTCGAAGTGATGCGTTATGAAATGACGCCTCATCCGGTCGAGTTCGACATGTATTATTCGGCCTGATCCGCCGGATCCAATCAGTCGTGCGGTTGCGGCCGCATCTGGAAACGGCGGGATGTTCATCCCGCCGTTTTTCGTTTCCCCGTACAGAACACTTCCATCAATTCATTTTCCGGTGCGCCATGCCCGATCAATCCAAACCCGTTCAAGCCCGCCCGCTCGACTGGGTCATTTTTGCTCTCGTTCCTTTTTTCTTTTCCACCAACATCATTTTCGGCCGTGGCATCATTGGCGATGTCGCGCCTTACACGACCGCCTTCCTGCGTTGGACCGGATCGACGCTGGTCACCCTGCCCTTCATCCTTGCTGATCGCCGCGCCGCCTGGTTCTTCGTCAGCCGGCACTTCTGGCTCTGGCTGGTGCTGGGCGGGCTCGGCATGGGCATTTGCGGCGGCGTGGTCTACTGGTCGCTGAACTACACCACGGCTGCCAACGGCACGCTGATCTACACGACCTCCTCCTTGTTCATCATCCTCTTCCAATGGATGTTTGCCGGCCGCAGCATTGGCGCGCGCGAACTGGCCGGCATGGCGATCGCCTTTGCCGGCGTCATCGTCATCGTGTTGCGCGGTGATGTCTCCGCGCTGCTGCATCTCGATTTCAACATCGGCGATTTCGGCATCCTGATCGCGGCCATCTCCTTTGCCATCTATTCGATCCTTCTGCGCCAGCCCGCATTGCAGAAGCTGCAGCCGCTATCGCTGTTCGGTGTGATCGCACTGTCCGGCGCGCTCGTGCTTTTGCCCGCGACGGTCTATGAAATCGTCACCGGCGGCCCGATGCCGGACGAACCGATGGATTGGGCCAAGATTGCCGGCATGGTGGCGTTCGCATCGCTTGCCGCCTTCTATTGCTTCCAGCAGACCGTTCGCGTTTTTGGCCCGGCCCAGGCCGGCGTGACGCTGTATCTCATGCCGCCGGTCTCGATCGTCATGGCCATCGTCTTCCTCGGCGAGAGTTTTGCGGCCTATCACGCGGTCGGAATTCTGCTTGTTGTGGGCGGCGTCGTGCTGGCAACAATGCCGAACAAGGGGAAAACGAAGTAAAGGCCAAAGAATTTCCACATTTTCGGGAGCCTTTTACCTGCTCGGGCATTGCCCTTGTAGCGTGGGAACGGAGTGACCACATAATGTTGCGAAAGGAAGTTCGCGCCATGAAACAACGCAACGCAAAATTCACCATCGGCGAAGTCGTTCGCCACAAGGTTTTCCCGTTCCGGGGCGTCGTGTTCGATGTGGATGCCGAATTCGCCAACTCCGAAGAATGGTGGAACGCGATACCGGCAGATATCCGCCCCGACAGGGACCAGCCCTTTTATCACCTGCTCGCAGAGAACGACGAACAGGAATATGTGGCCTACGTCTCGGAACAGAACCTCGTGCATGACGATAGCGAGCAGCCGCTCCGCAGTGACAATGTCATGCGGATATTCGACCGCGCGCCGTCAGGAGAACTGAGGCCGAAGTCGATACTGGCACACTGAGCCGAGAGATCGTAATGTCATGAAAAAGGGCGCCGCAATGGCGCCCTTGTCACGTCTGCCAGCGGCTGAAAACGTCAACGTTTCATGTGCTGTTCCAGCAGGTTCAGGTACTCGTTGTTGCCGACGTTATCGGAGGTGTTGGTGCAGGAGACCTTGTAGGTCGGATCGAGCCCCTTGCGCACGCACATGCCCACTTCCCAGCCCTTCGGAACTTCCGTCAGGTCGATGTCCTTCCACTTGGGATGGCCGGTGCGGCGCAGTTCATCGATGTTGTCGACGACCAGATTGGTGAAGTCGGCAACGGCCTTGCAGGCCGTGTTGTAATAGGCGTTCTTGTTCGTCCCGTATTCATAGGTCATCAGCAGTGTCTTGACCGCAACGGTCTGAACTGCCGTCCGCTGATACGGATACATGTTGGCCGGGATGGTGACCTGCTTGTAGCTGGCGCGCAGCAATTCGTCGGTAATCGGGACCAGATGGTAGGTGTCGTCGATCCGGGGATCCGTCAGGGCCGCCAACGGCGCACCGGCCACGCGAACCAGGGCATCGATTTCACCCTGACGCAGCAGTTCGATCATTTCGTCGGTCGTGCCGGTGACGCGTTCGGCGACCGGGATGCGCAGAATGTCGAACATCAACTGCGAGGTCAGATAGGCTGTGCTGTCCTTCTCGCCGACGCCGATGCGCTTGCCGCGCAAATCCTGAAGCGTTCTGATGTTGTCTGGCGCCAGCACATGGACCTCGGCGTCATAGAGCGGAAGCATGACGCGCATGCCCTGTACCGCGTCGCGAACGTCACTGCTTTCGCTCTTGTAGGCGCTCAGATAGTTGAGAAGATCGCTGTCCACGACGCCGAACTGCGTGTTGCGGCGATTGCGGACCCCGAAGAAACTTTCCAATGCCCCTTTGGAGGAAACCACGCTCAATGGCAGGCCGCACCTGTCGCCGAGCTTTGCAATGTCCTGGGCAATCAGGCCCTGTGTGGAGCCGACACCGGCCGCCATGATCTGCCGATCAGGTTCTTGCGCTGAAGCGCTTTGAGGCGCTACCGCGCCGATGAGAGACAAGGCGACGACGTTCAGTACCGCGAATTTCATAGTCTTTCCTGATGTAATTTGAGTTGGTATGTTTTGTTGTTGTGTTGTCGATGGGTCGTTTCGCGGTCACTTGAACGGTATCTTCCGACCCTTCCGTCAAAAAGCGGTCGGGAAAGAGATGTATCTTTGACGGAAGGGCCAACTGGCGCTCCGGCAAGCCGGCCTCTCCTGTCATGATTGACGTCTGTCGCTTTACCGCTGTTTCAAACGCTCCTGCAGCAGGTTGAGATATTGCTGGTTTTCAGCGTTGTTGGCGGCCTGCGAGCAGGAAACCTTGTAGCTCGTGTCCAGACCCTTGCGCACGCACATGCCGATTTCCCATCCTTTCGGGACTTCGGTCAGGTTGACGTCCTTCCATTTCTGGTGGCCGCTACGGCGCAACTCGTCGATATTGTCGACGATCAGGCTGGTGAAATCCGCCACGGTCTTGCAGGCCTTGTCGTAATAGGCGTTCTTGCCGGTTCCATATTCGTAGGTCATCAGCAGCGTCTTGACGCTGACCGTCTGAACCGCGCTTTTCTGGAAACCGTAGGTGCCGGCCGCAAGCGTTGCGCCCTTGTAGCTTGCGCGCAGAACCTCATCAGTGATCGGTACGAGATGGAAGCTGTCATCAATCCTGCCATCGTTCAGGAGCGACAGCGGCGCGCCACCGACGCGAACCATCGCATCGATCTCGCCCTGACGCAGCAGTTCGACCATGTCGTTGCCCGATCCGCGCACACGTTCGGACACCTGAATGCGCAGGATGTCGAAGATCAACTGCGAGGTCAGATAGGCGGAACCGTCCGGTTCGCCAACGCCAACGCGCTTGCCACGCAGATCCTGTAGGCTGTTGATGCCCTCTCTCGCCACGACATGAACTTCGGCATCATAAAGCGGGAACATGATGCGCATGCCCTGAATGGCCTGCCGCACGTCATTGTTCTGGCCCTGATAGCTGTTCAGATAGGTGAGGATGTCGCCATCAACGATACCGAACTGGGTATTGTGACGGTTGCGCACGCCAAAAAAGTTCTCGAGAGAACCTTTCGAGCCCACGACATTCACAGGCATCCCGCACTTGTTTCCGAGTTCGGCAATATCGCGAGCAATCGCGAGCTGTGTGCCGCCGCCGCCGGACGCCATGATATTGCGCTCAGGGTCTGCTGAAAAAGCCACACGAGGCGCGGCAATGCCGGCAACGAGGGCCAGAGCAATCAGGCTACAAGTTCCTATCTTCATGAAATTCTCCTCCACATCCCATATGAATCGCCGATAACGGCCCCGTGTTTGAAAACTGCCTCGGCGGCGGTTGGCCACCTCTGGTGCTGCAATTGTCTCTGATCGCGAAGCCGCCCTCTCCGCCTCAAAAAAACAAGACCGTGCCATCGAGTGCATGCAAAAAGCTCAATGGTCATCAGCCTCGCTCATCCAGAAAGGCCGGCGATCCCCGAAAGGTTCGCCGGCCCTGTCATTTCAATGGTGAAAATGCTCCTATTTACGCAGGCGATCGCGCAGAAGATCGAGATACTGCTGGTTATCGGCGCTTTCGGTCTGGGTGCAGCTGACCTCATAGGTCGGCTCAAGCCCCTTGCGAACACACTGCCCAACTTCCCAGCCTTTCGGGATCTCCGTCAGGTTAAGGGTCTTCCATTTCGGATGATGGCCGACACGACGCAGTTCATCGAGGTTACCGACGATCAGGTTGGTGAAATCGGCAACCGCCTTGCAGGAATTCCGGTAATAGGCGTTCTTCTCCGAGCCGTATTCATAGGTCATCAGCAGGGTTTTGCTGGCAATCGTCTTGACCGGCTCGCGCTGGAACGAGTAGGTGCCGGCCGGCAGCGTTACCGGCTTGTAGCTGGCATGCAGCACTTCATCCGTGATCGGCACCAGGTGGAACGAATTGTCGACACGACCATCGGTGAACATCGGCATCGGTGCATTGCCGACCTTGAGCAATGCGTCAATCTCGCCCTGACGCAGCAGTTCGATCATTTCATCGGCCGATCCCGTCACACGTTCGGTGACCTGAATGCGCAGAATGTCGAGGATGAGCTGCGATGTCAGATAGGCGGTGCCGTCCTTCTGGCCGACACCCAGGCGCTTGCCGCGTAGGTCCTGCAGGCTGTTTATGCCGGCGCGGGCAACGATATGCACTTCCGCGTCATACAACGGCAACATGATGCGCATGCCCTGAATGGCCTGCTTCACGTCCTCATTGGAACCACGGTATGCGGACAGGTAGTTCAGGATGTCGCTGTCAACGATGCCGAATTGGGTATTGTGGCGGTTTCGAACGCCGAAGAAGTTCTCCAGCGATCCGTGAGAATCGACGACTTGGAGCGGAAGACCGCACTTGTTGCCCAGTTCGGCGATATCGCGGGCAATCATGGTCTGACTGCCCCCTTCCATCGACGCCATGATGTTTCGATCGGCTTCCTGTGCCCGGACGACACCAGGCAGGACACTGCCAACCAATGCCAATGCAAACAAATTAAGTGCTAAACGCTTCAAACATGCCCCCTAATTGATTTGGTGGATCAGCAATCGCTATCGAGATCACGAACCAGATTTCGTAGCGGTACAACCGGCACTGGATTGCCGAATACTTTTTCAAGGCTGACGGTCACGCAGGCGCCGGCAACGAGTTCGTCCTTGAGGCCGGTCCGCTGCGACGTCGAAAGCCCGTCGAGACCGGTGGCCTTTTCGAGCGCCGATTCAACATCCGAAACGCGGCGCGACTCAGTGGCGGAACGCATGTTCGAGGCGCTCGACGTCGCGTCGGCTTCCATTTCGTCCCGCCGGTCAGACAAAGCAGCGCTTCGGCTTGCCGTATCCTCGATAATCCGCTGCAGCGCGATGGAGTCATCGTTGCCACTACCGGCCGGCTGAGCGCGATCCGTCACCGATGGAGTGGATGCCTGCGTTGCGAAGGCAGGAGCCGATGCAGTTGGCGACGACGCTGCGTAGGAAAGCGCATCCTGCGTCTGCTGCGCCGGATTGGAAACGGCGACCGCCGTTGCGGGACGGTTTTGCGTAGCGGTCTCGGCCTGCTGCAATCTTTCAAGCGCGGTCGCTGTCTGAGAGGCGGTCTGTTCCGCCTGCGCGCGCCGGCGGGTTTCATCGCTCACCTGATCGCGCAGCGCCTCGACCTGCATCTGCAGTTCCGCAGCCTTGGCAGCAGCCAGCCGTGCTTCCTCTTCCCATCGGCCATTCTGCGATGCAGTCCGGCTTTCGGTGGCTGTCTTGGCAGTTTCGCTTGTGGTCGGAGCCGGGATCGCCAATGACGCCGGTTCCAGGCGTGGCTGATTGAAAAAGCTCATGACCGCTGCGCCAGCAATGAACGCAACAGGCACGGCCATGCCCCAGGTGACCGCGCTAAACCCCAGAAAGCGGCTCGATCCGCTCTCCATTTCTTCTACTTCATCCCAACGAGTACGCAATTGCAGAACCCTTTTTCTAATTGGGCCGTGTTGTACCGATATGTTACTTATTGAGCAACTTCGAAAGCCCACATTCACTCGTAAAATACTTATATAGCGTAAATAAGGTTAGCGTCGCCCTGTTGTTTCAGGGAAACTTAATGTAAGATCAGTAAAGATTTGGAAATTCTTCGCGCAACGGTGTGATAAACTAAGGCAAGGCAGCTTAAGGTTGCGATTAAGACTATAATCACGATGTGTGCTGTCACGCTACTATGTTTTCCCGGTACGTCAAACGGATTTTCTCGCGTTCCACTGCGGTCATCGGGCACCAGAGGGCCGACATCGCTAACAGATCATTAAATTTTTCGAAGTGTAGGGCGCTGGATTGGATCAGGGTAAATATACCCTGATCTTTACTTCATCCGAACCTGTGGATCGGCCTCTTGTTACGCCGGGTTGCCACTATCTTCAGCGACAAAAAAAGAGGCGCCCGCGAGGACGCCCCTTGATCTTGGCAGGTCCGGCATCATGCGATGCCCGAAAATTACTGACCCTGCTTGGCCGCGTTCTGCGCGTCCTCGAGCTTCTTGCGGGTTTCTTCAGCCTTCTTCTGCATGCCTTCCTGCAGCGAACGCTGGCTTTCGGCAACCTGCGATTCCGAGATCGCCGGGCCGTCATAAACACCGGTGAAGCCTGCGAGTGTGATCTTGATCGGGTTCGGTGCGCGGCGGAAGTTGACCGAGGTGAACACGACTTCGGTACCCTTCTTGAGGGCAGCGAGGTTTGCGTCCGTCAGCGGCGCTTCGGCGATGCACTTGTCCGGCAGGCAGACGGTGTAATCCATCTTCTGCCCCTTGCCGCCATCGATCTGCATGGTGATGCCCGGGGGCAGCAGACGTGCGGTCGGAACAGAAACCTGCATGATCTTGCGGGTTTCCTTGCCCTGAAGCGTCATCAGGCCGACGGCGGTGATGAGCTGGCCGTTCTGGGCCAGCTGGACGTTCTGGACGACGCAGAGGTCGTTTTCGCCCTGCTTGGCGCAGGTCTTGTACCACTGACCCGGAGCCGGGCCGGCCGGTGCTGCCTGCTGAGCGGAAGCGGCGAAAGGAACTGCAGCCGTGCCGACCGTCAGAGCCAGAGCCGAAAGGGCTCGCGTAATCTTGTGTGCGTTAAGCGTCATAACGAAATCCGTCTCCTGAAATCCGTCCGAGAGCGACGATGCCGCTCGATATCGGGTTGCCTTCCTGCGTTCACCTGTCGGTCAAATGAGGCATTTGAATGGCTCCCCCGGTTGAGCAATCTGTTACATCGCGGTTTCGGCGATATCCAGTGCCCACGAGAATTTTCTTCGTATCAACCTTTATTTCCGCGGGGTTTGATTTGGTTTTCGCCGCATCCTTGGTCTATTTTGCGCAGAATCATACAGCATAATCTTCGAATGAAAGCCGCCCCCATGCGCAGACCGTCAGCCTTACTTCTTGTCTTCTTGGCAGCCGGTGCAGCAAGCGCGGAGCCGCTTCACGGTATTGCCATGCATGGCCAGCCAGCGCTGAGTGGCGATTATACACATTTCCCCTACGTCAATCCAAACGTGAAAAAGGGCGGACGCATCACTTATGGTGTCGTCGGCACGTTCGACAGCCTCAATGCATTCAACCTGAAAAGCATACGCACCACTGCCCGCGGCATCTGGGATCCGGAATTCGGCAACCTCATCTACGAATCACTGATGACGCGATCCGCCGATGAACCGTTCACGCTTTATGGTTTCCTTGCCGAAAGCGTCGAATGGGATGACGACCGCACCTTCGTACAATTCAACCTCAACCCGAAAGCCAAATGGTCTGACGGCCAGCCGGTCACCCAGGACGACGTGATCTTTTCCTTCGAAGTGCTGCGCGACAAAGGCCGTATTCCCTTCTCGCAGCGCCTGAACTCGGTGGAGAAGATGGAGAAGGTTGGCGAATACGGTGTTCGCTTCACCTTCAATGACAAGGCGACGCGGGAAACACCGCTCATTCTCGCCACCTCCACGCCGATCCTGCCCAAGCATGCAATCGATGTGGAGACGTTCGAACAATCGACGCTGAAACCGCCGATCGGCTCCGGCCCTTACCGCATCAAATCGGTCTCGCCGGGTGAGCGCATCATTTATGAGCGCAATCCCGATTATTGGGGCAAGGGCATCCCGTCCAAGGTCGGTTTCGACAATTACGACCAGATTGCCGTCGAATATTTCCTGCAGGACAATACCCTGTTCGAAGCCTTCAAGAAGGGTGCGATCGACCTCTACCCTGATGGCAGCCCGACGCACTGGACCCGTGCCTACAATTTCCCGGCCGTCAGCAATGGCAGCATCGTCAAGGATGCCTTTCAGCCGCGATTGCCGACCGGCATGCTCGGTTTCGTCTTCAACGTCCGTCGGCCATTGTTTGCCGATGTGCGGGTTCGCGCTGCCCTGTCTTTGGCCTTCGATTTCGAATGGGCCAACAAGAACCTGTTTGATGGCGCCTATACCCGCACCGAAAGCTTCTGGCAGAATTCACCGCTTTCGGCACTCGGAAACCCGGCTGATGAGCGGGAACTGGCCTTGCTTGGCAAGGCGAAAGACCGCATCGAACCCGAAATCCTGAACGGCACCTATCGCCTCCCGAAAACGGATGGCACAGGCGGTGACCGAAAGGTGCTGAAAAAGGCCGTCGATCTGTTGGCCGAGGCCGGTTACACCATCCGCAATCGCCGCATGGTCGACAAAAAAGGCCGCCAGCTCGCCTTCGAAGTGATGACCCAGACGCAGGATCAGGAAAAGCTGGCAATCGCCTATCAGCGCAGTCTGCGGCTGATCGGTGTCTCGATGACCATCCGCACGGTCGATGATTCGCAATATCAGAGCCGTTCGGGTACCTTCGATTACGATATGATCGTCAAATCCTATCCGTCGTCGCTGTCGCCGGGCATCGAGCAGGTCGGTCGTTGGGGATCCGCTGCTTCCAAGGCGCAAGGCAGCTTCAATTTCGCCGGCACTGCCGACGCCGATCTGGACCGTATCATGGATGCCATGCGACTTGCCCGCGACGGGCAAGATTTTCAGGCCTCCGTAAGGGCCTTCGACCGACTGCTTCTCTCGGGCCATTACGTCGTGCCACTCTATCATGTGCCGCAAAAATGGGTGGCGCGCTGGAAACGCATCGACCGACCGCAGACCTTGCCGCTTTATGGCCACCAGTTCTCGACCTGGTGGGATGCCCGCGTACAATAATGAAATCCTGCCGCACCTCCCAAGCGGCTGTTCTGACATAAGGAGTTCCTGATGGAACGGCTCACTATCGACCTCGTCTCGGATGTCGTCTGCCCCTGGTGTTATCTCGGCAAGGCCCGCCTTGAGCTTGCCATTGCCGAAGTGCAGGACGAGGTCGGCATCGACGTCAACTGGCGTCCCTACCAGCTCAATCCGGATATCCCGGCCGAAGGCGTCGACCATCACAAATATCTGGCGGAAAAGCTCGGTGGCGAAGACGCGGTCAAACAGGCCCATGAACGGCTGACGGCATTCGGCAAGGAAGTCGGCATTAATTTCGATTTCGCCGCCATCAAGATCGGCCCGAACACGCTCGATGCGCATCGCCTGATGCACTGGGCGATGATGGAAGGCCGCGAAATTCAGGACAAGGTGGCGACTGCACTCTTCAAGGCCAATTTCGAAGACGGCCGAAATGTCGGCGATCACGCCGTCCTTCTCGATATTGCCGAACAGTCCGGCCTCGATGCCAAGGTCATCGAAAACCTGCTGAAGTCCGATGCCGACAAGGATACGGTTCAGGCCGAAATTGCCGCCGCCAAGGACATGGGCGTCAACGGTGTGCCCTTCTTCATTATCGACCAGCAATATGCGGTGAGCGGCGCCCAGACCCCGGATGTGCTTGCCAACGCATTCCGCGAAATCGCCGCGGCCAAGGCCGAAGCGCGCAAGGGCATGAACTAACACCATGGCCACCGTCTCCGCAGACCATGCTCTCAAGGGCGTCCTGATCGCCTTCGCCTCCTTTGCCGCCTTTGCCTTCAGCGATGCCAGCGTCAAACTGCTGGAAGGCACGCTCAGCCCCTATCAGGCGTCGTTCCTGGGGGCGATTTTCGGTGCCATGGCCCTGCCCTTCATCATGAAGCCTGGCGACCGCTGGACCGATATTTTTGCCACCACCAACCGGCCGCTCTGGATCCTGCGTTTCGCCGCCCAGGCCGGCGGCACGATCGGCAGCGTCACCGCCTTCACCCATCTGTCGATGGCGGAAGCCTTTGCGCTGATCTTTCTGCTGCCGTCCTTCGTCACCATCATGTCGGTGCTCTTTCTCAAGGAAAAGGTCGGTTTCCGTCGCTGGGGTGCCGTCATCATTGGTTTCGTCGGCGTCATGATCGTTCTGCGCCCGGGCTTTCGCGAGCTTTCGATCGGCCATCTCGGCGCCGTGTTCGGCGGCCTGAGTGGTGCGATCTCGATCGTCATCTTTCGCGCCATGGGCCCGTCCGAAAAGAACATCTCGCTTTATGGCGCCGGCGTTCTCGGCACGCTCGTCGTCTGCGGTGCGTTGGCCATTCCCGGCTTCCAGGTGCCGACCATGATGCAATGGGTCTGGCTTGCCGGTTACGGCGGTTTTGCCGCGATCGCTGCCATCCTTTTGATGTATGCGGCAGCTTATGCGCCCGCTACCCTGATCGGCCCGACGCAATACAGCCAGATGCTCTGGGCGGTGCTCTTCGGTTATCTCGTTTTCGGGGATACGATCGACCTGCCTATGATGATCGGCATTCTACTGATCGTGGGATCGGGCCTGATGACGCTGATGCGCGAACGCGTGCGCGGCACACCACTGCCGCCATCGATCGGCACGGATGCACAGGCGGCGGCCATGGTCTCGCCGGAAGAGCCAAGCGAACAGAGATAAGTAAACGCAGCCGAAACGAAAAATCCCCGGGTCGCAAAACCCGGGGATTTTTTATGTCTTCGCCAGTTCCGCCATCTGGCCCATGACCTGCGCCGCTGCCACCAGCCGCTTTTCCGGCGTAGGCAGATCGCGGGTCAGGAACACGCTGTGGTCCGGCCTGATCTTGGCCATCGTACCCTGCTTGGCGATGAAGCCGACGAGGTTGGCCGGGTTCGGGAACTGCTTGTCACGGAACTGCAGAACGATACCCTTCGGCCCGGCATCCACCTTTTCGACATTGGCCTTGCGGCACAGCGACTTGATGTAGACCACCTTCAACAGGTTCTGCACTTCCTTCGGCATCGGACCAAAGCGGTCCACCATTTCGGCGCCGAAACCATCGATTTCCGCAAGCTCGGTTAGTTCGCCAAGGCGGCGGTAGAGGCCCATGCGCAGATGCAGGTCCGGCACATAATTGTCCGGGATCATCACGGTGATGCCGACGGAAATCTGCGGCGACCAGCCGGTATCGGTGATCTCGTCGTCACCCTTCACCTCGGCGACCGCCTCCTCCAGCATCTGCTGGTAAAGCTCGAAACCGACTTCCTTGATATGACCCGACTGTTCCTCGCCGAGCAGGTTTCCGGCGCCGCGGATATCCAGATCGTGGCTTGCCAGCTGGAAACCGGCGCCGAGCGTATCGAGCGACTGCAAGACCTTGAGGCGACGTTCGGCCATCGTGGTCAGCTGCTTGTTGACCGGCAGCGTGAACAGCGCAAAGGCCCTCACTTTCGAGCGACCAACACGGCCGCGCAACTGGTAAAGCTGGGCAAGACCGAACATGTCGGCGCGGTGCACGATCAGCGTGTTGGCGGTCGGCACGTCGAGGCCGGATTCGACGATGGTGGTGGAGAGAAGCACATCATATTTGCCGTCATAGAACGCATTCATGATGTCTTCGAGATCGCCCGCCGCCATCTGGCCATGCGCGACCGCTACCTTGAGTTCCGGCACGTCGGAGCGCAGAAACGCCTCGATTTCCGGCAGATCGGCCAGTCGCGGGCAGACATAAAAGCTCTGGCCCCCGCGATAATGCTCACGCATCAAAGTTTCGCGGATGACCAGCGGATCGAACGGCGAAATGAAGGTGCGCACGGCCATGCGGTCCACCGGCGGCGTGGTGATCAGCGACAGTTCGCGTACGCCGGTCATGGCCAGTTGAAGCGTGCGCGGGATCGGCGTTGCCGACAGCGTCAGCACATGCACGTCGCTTTTCAGCTCCTTCAGACGCTCCTTGTGCTTTACGCCGAAATGCTGCTCCTCATCGATTATGAGCAATGCCAGATTGGCGAACTGGATGCCGGCGCCGAGCAGCGCATGCGTGCCGACGACGATATCGACCTTGCCTTCGGCGACATCCTTCTTGGTCTGCGCCAGTTCCTTGGCCGTGACGAGGCGCGACGCCTGAGCGAGCTTGATCGGCAATCCGCGAAAACGGTCGGAAAAGGTCTTGAAATGCTGGCGGGCCAGCAGCGTTGTCGGCACGACGACCGCCACCTGCGCACCATTCATGGCCGCGAAGAATGCTGCACGCAGCGCCACTTCCGTCTTGCCGAAACCGACGTCGCCGCAGACGAGGCGATCCATCGGCCGCCCGGCGGCGAGATCCTCGCGCACGGATTCAATCGCGGTTTCCTGATCCTCGGTCTCGTCATAAGGGAAACGCGCGGCAAACTCGTCGTACAGCCCTTCCGGCGTCGCCAGAACCGGCGCACGGCGGGTGATGCGGGTCGCGGCAATGCGGATCAGGGCATCTGCCATATCGAGCAGGCGTTTTTTCAGCTTGGCCTTGCGGGCCTGCCATGCACCACCGCCCAGCTTGTCGAGATTGGCTTCCGCCGCATCCGAGCCGTAGCGCGACAGGATGTCGATATTTTCGACCGGCAGGAAAAGCTTTGCCGCGTCGGCATAATGCAGTTCCAGGCACGCACGCGGCGCACCGGCCGCCTCGATGGTGACGAGGCCGACGAACTTGCCGATACCGTGTTCGGCATGCACGACCAGCGAACCTTCGTCGAGGCCCGCCACTTCGGTGAGGAAATCCGCCCCACGCTTGCGGCGCTTGCCTCGGCGCACCATACGGTCGCCCAAAATGTCCTGCTCACCGATGACGATCAGATCACCCGTCTCGAAACCGGCCTCAAGGCTCATCACGGCAGCCGCCGCCTCACCCTTTTCCAGTTTCTTCAGATCATCGAGCTTTTCGATCAGGCGGATACGCTTCAGGCCGCGCTCGTCCAGCACCTGCAACAGACGGTCCAGCGAACCGGCCGACCAGCCGGTGACGAGCACCTTGTCGCCCTCGGCGCGTTTGTCGGCGATGTGCTTGACGACCAGATCAAAGACATTGACGCGACTGCTCTCGCTGTCGTCGCCGCGTTCCTGCTTCTCCGATTGCGTCTCCGCCTGGCTTTTGGCCCAGCGCGGTCCGGCATGGGCATCGAGTGCGATGACCTTGCGGCCTTCCGCATCCATTTCATTGAACGGCGTCAAGCGAATGGCACCGGCCTCATCGAGACCGGCCGCAAAATTTTTGCCGTCGAGATAGAGCTGGCCCGGCGACACGGGCTTGTACGGCGTCGATTGAACGGCGGAGCCTTTACCCTTGCCCTGAACACCACTGTCACGGCGGGCTTCAAAATAATCGATCACCAGCTTGGAGCGTTCGACAGCCGCCTCGCGCGCCGTATGATCGGTGACGATGCGAAAACCCTGCAAATAATCGAAGGCGGTTTCCAGCCGTTCGTAAAACAGCGGCAGCCAATGCTCCATGCCGGCATAACGGCGACCTTCGGAGACGGCCTGATAGAGCGCATCGTCACGATTGGCGGCGCCGAACAGCGACAGATAATTCTTGCGGAAACGGCTGATCGTATCGGGCGTCAGCGTCACTTCGCTCATCGGATTGAGGTCGAGCGAACGCGCCTGCCCCGTCGTGCGCTGGCTGGCCGGGTCAAATGAGCGGATCGTCTCCAGCGTATCGCCAAAGAAGTCGAGGCGCACCGGTTCTTCCGTACCCGGAACGAATACATCGAGAATGCCGCCGCGCACCGCAAACTCACCGACTTCACGCACGGTCGATACGCGATCAAAACCGTTGCGCTCCAGCCGCGCGGCAATGTCGTCCATGCGGATCTGGTTGCCGGGTTTGGCGGAAAAGGCGAGGCTTTCGATCACATCCGCCGGCGCGATCTTCTGCATCATCGCATTGACGGTAACGAGCACGATGGCCGGATGCGGCTTTTTCGCATGCGCGATCAGACCGGACAACGCCGCCAGACGCCGCGCAGAGGTGTCCGCGCTCGGCGACACGCGGTCATAAGGCAGACAGTCCCAGGCCGGCAGCGTCAGCACCGGTATCTCCGGTGCGATAAAACCCAGCATCTGTTCGAGGTCGGCCATGCGCTGGCCATCCGAGATCACATAGGCGACAGACTGCCCTGCACGCGCCATTTCGGCCAGAACCAGCGGCTCGATGCCGGCCGGCACATTGCCGATGATCAGGGGTGTGGAGCTTGCGGAAATCTTTTTGGGATCAAAACCGGAAATCATCGAAACCCGTCACCCTTCGCATTGAGGCTTTCCCGCGTCACCAGATCGAAATCCGGACGGTAGGATGCAAGACGGTCGAACAGCGGTGTGCGATATCGTTCCGGAACCGCAACGGCCCCAGTAATCCAGCTGTTCAGGTCGGCATCTTCTTCCGCCATAATGATTTCGAATTCATCGAGTTCGGCATCGGAAAGCGTGGAAATCTGCTCCTCGGCGAACTGTCCGAAGACGAGATCCATCTCGCGAATGCCGCGGTGCCAGCAGCGATAGAGGATACGCCGGCGGCGCGGGTCGAGATCAGCGCTGGTGCGCGTCAGTCCAGTCATATGGGAAACCTTCGTGTTGCCGGCGTGGTATAGGATGAAATTCCGCTCGTGTCAGCCTTGCCAAGACCGCATTTTCCATCGCATTTAACGCCTTATGCGTCCCGCCATACTCGATCCGCTGTTTTCACCTGTTTCCACGCTGACCGGCGTCGGACCAAAACTTGCCGACATGATCGCCAAGGTCACCGGTCGCGAGGATGCCGACGACTGCCGTGTCGTCGACCTGCTGTTCCATGCGCCGTTTTCGCTGATCGACCGCCGCAACCGCCCGGGCATCGCGCTGGCGCCGCAAGGCTCGATCGTCACCATCGAGGGCCGGGTCGACCGGCATGTGCCGCCACCGGCGCGCACCAACCAGCCTTACCGGGTCTATCTGCACGATGACACCGGTGAACTTGCCCTGACCTTTTTCCGCGCCAAGGGCAACTGGCTGGAAAAGACACTGCCGATCGATGAGCAAGTGATGGTCAGCGGCAAGGTGGACTGGTTCAATGGCCGCGCCTCGATGATCCATCCGGATTTCATCGTGAAGGCCTCGGAGGCGGAAAACCTGCCGCTGGTCGAGTCTGTCTATCCGCTTACCGCCGGTCTCTCACCAAAAACGCTGCGCAAGGCGATCGAAGGTGGCGTAGCCCGCCTGCCCGAATTTGCCGAATGGATCGATCTCAGCCTCGCGCAACGTCAGTCTTTTCCATCCGTTTCGGATGCGTTTCGAGATCTACACGACCCGCGTGATGCGACAGACCTCGAGCCGCAGGCACCGGCCCGGCGGCGTCTGGCTTATGACGAATTTCTGGCCGGTCAGGTATCGCTGGCGCTGGTACGTCAGAAAATCCGCAAGGTGCCGGGTGTCCCCATCCGCGTCAAAGGCGATATCGCGGCCAAAATCATCGCAGCCCTGCCCTTTTCGCTCACGGCCAGCCAGAAAAGCGCCGTCGAGGACATATTGAAGGACATGGCCGGTGAAGACCGCATGCTGCGGCTCCTTCAGGGCGATGTCGGAGCCGGCAAGACGCTTGTGGCGCTTCTCTCCATGGCGGCGGCCGTCGAAAGCGGCGGACAGGCGGTGCTGATGGCGCCGACCGAAATTCTGGCACGACAGCATTATGCGACGATCGCGAAGCTGGCGAATGCCGCAGGCATCACCGTCGATATCCTGACCGGCCGCACCAAGGGCAAGGAGCGTGAGGCGATCAGCGAGCGTATCGCATCCGGCGAGGCGCAGATCATCATAGGCACGCATGCGCTGTTCCAGGATACGATCAGCTACCACAATCTGGCCCTGGCCGTGGTCGATGAGCAGCATCGTTTCGGCGTTCACCAGCGCCTGCGGCTGACGTCGAAGGGCATCTCGCCGCATATGCTGGTGATGACCGCAACGCCGATCCCGCGCACGCTGGTTCTGGCTGCCTTCGGTGACATGGACGTATCGAAACTCACGGAAAAACCGGCCGGCCGCAAACCGATCCAGACCGTGACGGTGCCGACCGAACGCATCGGCGATATTGTCGGGCGGCTGAGAAGTGCTGTTGTGGACGGCAAGAAAGCATATTGGATCTGCCCGCTCGTCGAAGAGTCCGACGTGGTGGAACTGATGTCGGCGGAAGAGCGCCATGCCGTGCTCGCCCGCGAACTCGGCGCCAAAAATGTCGGCCTCGTGCATGGTCGCATGTCGGGCGCCGAGAAGGATGCCGTGATGGCGGCATTCAAGAGTGGCGAAATCCGTCTTCTGGTCGCCACCACCGTGGTCGAGGTCGGCGTCGACGTCCCGGATGCGACGATCATGGTCATCGAACATGCCGAACGCTTTGGCCTTGCCCAGTTGCACCAGCTGCGCGGCCGCGTCGGCCGTGGCGCCGATGCCTCCACCTGCATCCTTCTCTACAAGGGTCCGCTCAGTGAGACCGGTCACGCAAGGCTATCGATCCTGCGCGACAGCGAGGACGGTTTTCTGATTGCCGAGGAAGATCTGAAACTGCGCGGCGAAGGTGAGCTTTTGGGCACACGTCAGTCCGGCACGCCGGGTTTCAAGCTCGCCAGCCTAGAAGCCCATGCTGATCTTCTGGAAATCGCCCGCAAGGACGCGAGCTATCTTCTGGAAAAAGATCCGGACCTCACCAGCGAACGCGGTGAAGCGATCCGCGTGCTGCTGTATCTGCACCGTCGCGACGAGGCGATCAGGTTTTTGCGGGCGGGATAGGGGCGGAAAGAACCGGCATTTCGGGCGTTTTCGGCGCCCAGTCGGGTGCGATCAGGCCGCCTGATATCAGCAGGCGCGCGCCCTCTTCCGGCGTCATATCAAGCATGACGATCTTGCTCTTCGGAACGAACATCAGGAAGCCGGCGGTCGGAACCGGTGTCGGCGGCAGGAATACGCCGACCATTTCCTCTCCATCGCTGTTCAGCCTTGCAGCAATCTCGCCCTGCACATCGCCGGAGATAAACACCAGCGCCCATGTGCCGGGGCTCGGAAACTCGATCAGCCCGCATTTCTTGAACGAGGTCGACTGTTCCTTCAGCACGGTCTCGAAAATCTGCTTGAGGCTTTTGTAGAGCGTGCGCACCAGTGGCATGCGATGCAGAACCGACTCGCCGAAATTGACGATCGAGCGGCCGATCAGGTTCTTGCCGAGAAAACCGATCATGGTGATCAGGATCACCGCGATCAGCAGGCCGGTGCCGGGAATGGTGACGTCGAAATAATATTGCGGATTGTAGCGCTGCGGGATGTAGGGCGTCACCCAGCTGTCTGCCCAGTCGATGAAGGTGAAGGTCAGCCAGATGGTGATGGCAAGAGGCGCACAGATGATCAGGCCGGTAAGAAAATTATTCCGGAGCCGACCGGCCAGCGAGAGTTTTTCGAGGGGATCGGTCATAAAAGCCTGAATTTATGCTGAGTCGATGCCAAAAGCGGAATGAAATGCGAGAATGCCGGATGGCACCTGCCCCCGCAAGGGCAAGGCCATCAAATATTCCGGAGGCAAGCCCGGACTTGTCAGACCTGTGTGATCAAGGAAACCAAAACGGCGATAATAAGCCGGCTCACCAAGCAGGACGCAGCCGGCAGCATCGAGAGTTTTGATCGCTTCGAGGCCATCGCGAATCAGCTGCGCGCCAACACCCTGCCCCTGATGCTCCGGCAGGACCGAAACAGGTCCGAGCGCATACCAGTCAGCCTCGCCGCTTGAAAACGTCACAGGTGAAAAGGCGATATGGCCGGCGACCACGCCATCATTATCCGCAACCAACGAGACCGACAGCGCTTTGGCGTTTCGCAAACTATCGATGATGGCAGGCTCGCTGCCATCACTATACGGCATGTCGGCAAAAGCCGCCGCGGTGACGGCAGCAATGGCCGCGACGTCACCCGGTTGCTCGGCGCGAAAAATCACTCGACGGTGACCGATTTCGCCAGGTTGCGCGGCTGGTCCACATCCGTGCCCATGAAGACGGCGGTGTGATAGGCCAGCAGCTGGATCGGCAGGGCGTAGATCATCGGCGAAATCACTTCATCGACTTCCGGCAGGACGATGGTAGCCATGGTCGGCAGCTTGGTGGCGGCAGCACCCTTTTCGTCGGTGATGAAGATGATCTTGCCGCCGCGCGCCGCCACTTCCTGCATGTTCGACACGGTCTTGTCGAAGAAGCGGTCGTAAGGGGCAATCACGATGACCGGCATATGCTCGTCGATCAACGCGATCGGGCCATGCTTCAGCTCGCCGGCGGCATAACCTTCGGCATGGATATAGGAAATTTCCTTCAGCTTCAGCGCGCCTTCCAGCGCCAGCGGATAGCTGGTGCCGCGGCCGAGATACAGCACGTCCTTGAAGCGCGACAGTTCACGCGACAGCGCCTCGATCTGCGGCTGCACGGCATTCAGCACGCGGCTCATGATGCGCGGCATCTCGATCAGGTGACCGATCATTTCCTTCTCAGCCGCAGCATCGATCGTGCCACGCGCACGCGCCGCACCGATGGCAAGCGAGGCCAGAACCGCCAGCTGGCAGGTGAATGCCTTGGTGGAGGCAACGCCGATTTCCGGGCCGGCAAGGATCGGGAAGACCGCATCGGATTCGCGCGCGATGGTCGATTCCTGCACGTTGACGATGGCGCCAATCTTCAGACCCTGATCCTTGGCGTAACGCAGCGAAGCCAGCGTATCGGCCGTCTCGCCGGACTGCGAGATGAACAGAGCGGCTTGCGTCGGCGAGAGCGGCAGTTCGCGGTAGCGGAATTCGGATGCCACATCGATCTCGACCGGCAGGCGGGCATAACGCTCGAACCAGTATTTGCCGACGAGACCCGCGAGATAGGCCGTGCCGCAGGCGGAAATGGCAAGACCGGACAGTTTGGAAAAATCGATCGCGCCGGCCTGCGGTTTCAGTGTGTTGGCGGCAAAATCGACATAATGGCCGAGCGCATGCGAAATGATTTCCGGCTGCTCGTAGATTTCCTTTTCCATGAAGTGTCGGTGGTTGCCCTTGTCGACCACGTAAGCGGCCGCCTGAGAAATCTGGCTCTGACGTTTTACGGGCTTGCCCGCGTAATCGGTCACCTCGAGCTTGTCATGGGTGATGACGGCAAAATCGCCATCGACCAGGTAAGTAATCTCGTTGGTGAACGGCGACAGCGCGATCGCGTCGGAACCCAAAAACATCTCGCCGCGACCATGACCGATGGCGAGCGGCGGTCCAAAACGGGCCGAGAGAATGGTATCCGGTGCATCCTTGAACATCACGACCAGCGCATACGCGCCATGCACGCGGTTCAGCATTTTCAGCATGGCGTCGCGGTGGTTGAGACCTTCGCGCGTGTATTTGGCGAGAAGATGGGCGACGACCTCGGTATCCGTCTGGCTTTCGAACACGGCGCCTTCGGCAACCAGTTCGTCTTTCAGTTCGGAAAAATTTTCGATGATGCCGTTATGAACGACGGCAACGCCGTCCACGAAATGCGGATGCGCATTCGGCACGTTCGGCACACCGTGGGTGGCCCAGCGTGTGTGTGCGATGCCGATATTGCCCGGCAGTGGTTCGCCGTCGAGCGCCTTTTCGAGGTTGAACAGTTTTCCCTCGGCGCGGCGTCGATCCATCACGCCGTCATAGATGGTGGCGACACCGGCCGAATCGTAGCCGCGGTATTCGAGCCTGCGCAGCGCATCGACCAGACGCTCTGCCACCGGGCCTTTTCCGACGATCCCGACAATTCCACACATGTACGCTTTTCCTGATTTGGTTAGATCCGAGCGAATACCTAACTGATCCAGTGACTTACGCAATTGGGCAGATGGTCACTTTCAATGTCGGACCGTAACGCTCCACTGTTAACATTTAGAAACACGTAAAGAGCGAGTTTAAACACCCTGAAAACACAGGGAGCCCGGCATGCCGGGCTCCCTTTTAACGTCGCATCGTGACGGTTCTGTTTATTTGCCGCTGCGCGCCTTCTTGAGTGCCAGTGCCCGCTCGCGGATCAGCTTTGCCCGATCAGGTTTCACTTCCTGACGGGCGCGACCAAACGCCAGCGCTTCGGCAGGTACATCGTCGGTGATGACGCTGCCGGAGGCGACATAAGCGCCGTCGCCGATGGTCACTGGTGCCACCAGCGACGAGTTCGAACCGATAAACGCGTCTGCGCCAATCCGGGTTTCGTGCTTGTTCACGCCATCATAATTGCAGGTGATCGTGCCGGCCCCGATATTGGTATGGGCACCGATAAATGCGTCGCCGATATAGGTCAGGTGATTGACCTTGGCGCCCTCGCCGATCTCCGCCTTTTTCACCTCGCAGAAATTGCCCACCTTGGAACCGGCTCCGAGATTGGCACCCGGACGCAGGCGCGCGTAAGGCCCAACAGTCGCACCGGCAGAAACATGAGCGCCTTCCAGATGCGAGAATGCATGGATGACGGCACCACCCTCGACGGTGACGCCGGGTCCGAAGACGACATTCGGCTCGATCAGCGCATCCTGACCGATCTGCGTATCAAAGGACAGGAAGACTGTTTCCGGCGCAATCATCGTCACACCCGACACCATGATCTCGTGGCGGCGGCGCTCCTGCCAGAGCTTTTCGATATAGGCGAGTTCGGCGCGATTGTTGCAGCCCGTCAGCTCACTTTCCGGCGCATCGACGGCCACCACCTTGCCACCGGTCGCACGGGCGATCTCGACAAGGTCGGTGAGGTAATATTCGCCCTTGGCGTTTTTGTTTTCGATCTTGCCGAGCAATTCTAGCGCCTTGGCACCATTGATCGCCATCAGGCCGCTATTGCACCACGTGACCTTGCGCTCTTGCTCGGTCGCATCCTTTTCCTCCCGGATGGCGATCAATTCGCCATTTTCCACCAGAAGGCGGCCGTAACCGGTCGGTTTGTCGGTATGGAAACCGATGACGACGATATCGGCGCCTTCTGCCAGCTTTTCGCGAGCGGCAGCAAACGGTGCCGGCGTGATCAGCGGTACATCGCCATAAGCCACGACGACATCATCATAACCCTTTGCGATCGCTTCGCGCGCCGCCAGC
Organism: Neorhizobium huautlense; assembly: GCF_030811685.1. GTDB lineage: Bacteria > Pseudomonadota > Alphaproteobacteria > Rhizobiales > Rhizobiaceae > Neorhizobium > Neorhizobium huautlense_A. Next base: position 56,158 of record NZ_JAUSRF010000004.1, read on the forward strand.
ACTGCATGACCTGTGCCAAGCCGTTCAGTCTGCAAAAAGCTTGATGTGTTGATGCCGCCGATCTGAGCCGCCTTTTCCACCTTTTCCGCATCACGGCCAAGCACCAGCGCGGCATCGCCCATGCCGGCGCCGACGACGGCCTGCATCACATGCGCGATCATCGGCCTGCCGGCGACCGGATGCAGCACTTTCGACATCGACGATTTCATGCGGGTGCTGTCGCCTGCGGCGAGGATCACGGCCAGACATGTGCGGCTCATCTTCAAACTCCTTGGAATCGATCGCCAGACATTTAGCGGCAGGATGATTGAAACGCTATGAACGGCTTGTAACCTGCTGATACAAAAAGGGCACCCGTTTCCGGATGCCCTATGCAAACGTCACGACGTCATCGGCACAAACCGACAACCCGCCTCACTTCGGCAGTTGGTCGTCCACGCCTTCGACATAGAAGTTCATGCCGAGCAGCGTCTTGTCATCAGCCTTTTCACCGGCCTTCAGCCATTCCGAACCGTCTTGGCGGTTGATCGGGCCGGTGAACGGATGCAGTTCGCCCGACTTGATCTTCGCTTCGGTCTCTTCGGCCATCGCCTTCACGTCGTCCGGCATGTTGGTGTAGGGCGCCATGGTGAGAATGCCGTCCTTGAGGCCGTCCCAGATCTGTTCCGACTTCCACGTGCCCTCGAGCGCCGCCTTGGTGCGCTTGATGTAGTAAGGGCCCCAGGTGTCGACGATGGCCGTCAGCTGCGTCTTCGGGCCGGCCGCGATCATGTCCGAGGCCTGACCGAAGGCCATGATGCCACGCTCGGCAGCAACCTGGATCGGTGCTGTCGTGTCGGTGTGCTGGGTCAGGATGTCGACGCCCTGATCGACCAGCGCCTTGGCGGCATCGGCTTCCTTGCCCGGATCAGCCCAGGTATTGGCCCAGACGACCTTGATCTTGAAATCCGGGTTGACCGACTTTGCGCCGAGTTCGAAGGCGTTGATGCCCATCACCACTTCCGGGATCGGGAAGGATGCGATGTAACCGGCAAGGCCCTTCTTCGACATTCTTGCGGCGATCTGGCCCTGAATGTAACGGCCTTCATAGAAGCGCGCATTGTAGGTCGCGACGTTTTCAGACGCCTTGAAGCCGGTTGCGTGTTCGAACTTCACCTTCGGAAACTTGGCGGCAACCTTCATCGTCGCGTCCATGAAGCCGAACGAGGTCGTATAGATCATCGCGCAGTTGGAACGGGCCATGCGCTCGATGGCGCGCTCGGCGTCCGGGCCTTCCGGCACGTTTTCGAGGAAAGCGGTCTCGATCTTGTCACCAAGCGCCTTTTCCAGCGCCATGCGACCGATGTCGTGCGCCTGCGTCCAGCCGCCATCGGTCTTCGGACCGACATAGATGAAACATACTTTGGTCTTTTCCTGCGCCTGTGCGGCGCCGGACATGCCACCGAGAACGGCAGCGGACGCAGCGAGTGCGATGATCAGCTTCTTCATTTTCAACCCCTGTTGGCTTGAAGTGTTTGTTGTTTGTTTTTGCGCGCTGTCATCGGTCCGGAACAAAAGGTTTTCCGAGCGAGGCCGGCGTGTTGATGAGTGTCGTGCGGCGATTATGCGAAATGATCACGAGAACGACAATAGTGGCGGCATAAGGAAGTGCCGAAAGGAATTGCGACGGAATGCCCACGCCGAAAGCCTGGGCATGCAGCTGGCCGATTGTTACGGCGCCGAAAAGATAGCCGCCCGCAAGGATGCGCCACGGACGCCACGAGGCGAAAACTACCAGCGCCAAGGCGATCCAGCCGCGGCCAGCCGACATGTTCTCCACCCATTGCGGCGTATAGACCAGCGACAGCTGCGCTCCGGCCAAGCCCGCACAGGCACCGCCGAACAGCACGGCCAGATAGCGCGTGCGCACCACATTGATGCCGAGCGCGTGGGCGGAGCCGTGATTGTCGCCGACGGCGCGCATCTTGAGGCCCGTACGGCTTCTGAACAGGAACCAGTTGACGCCGATGATCAGCGCGATCGAGAGGTAGAAGATCAGATCCTGCGCGAACAGAACACGCCCGATGAACGGTATATCCGAAAGCACCGGAACCACGATCGGCTGGAGCTTTGTGCCGGCAAGGCCGACAAAGCTTTCACCCAGCTGACCCGAGACACCAAGGCCCAAAATAGTCAGTGCCAGACCGGTCGCCACCTGATTGGTGACGAGTGTGAGGGTCAGGAAACCGAACAGCAGTGAAAACAGCGCGCCACCACCAATGCCGGCGAGAATGCCGAGATAGGGGGATCCGGTCATGTGGGCAGTGGCAAAGGCGCAGACGGCGCCCATGATCATCATGCCCTCGACGCCAAGGTTCAGCACACCGGATCGCTCCGCAACCAGTTCGCCCATGGCGGCGATCACCAGCGGCGTTGCGGCAGTCATGACGGTCAGCAGGATCGCTTCGAACATTTTTAAGCTCCCGCCTCAGTCTTGCTGCCGGAAAACACCAGCCGGATGCGGTAGAGGATCAGCGTGTCGCATGACAGCACAAAGAACAGCAACAGCCCCTGAAACACGCGCGAAATCTTGTCGGAAATACCGATGGAGAGCTGCGCTGCCTCGCCGCCGAGATAGGTCAGCGCCAGAACCAGACCGGAGGCGATAATGCCAATCGGGTTGAGACGACCAAGGAAGGCGACGATGATGGCGGTAAAACCGTAACCTGGCGAAATCGACGGCTGCAGGTGGCCGATAGACCCCGATACTTCGGAAATGCCGGCAAGCCCGGCCAGCGCGCCCGAAAGCATCAGCGCAAACCACACCATCTTTTTCGAGGAAAAGCCGGCAAACCGCCCTGCCCGTTCGGCTTGACCCAGAACCGAAACCTCAAAACCCTTGAGCATGAAGCGCATCATGAACCAAAGCGCGATGGCGGCCACGATGGCAAACACCGCGGCCCAATGGGCACGACCGGAGTCCAGCAGTTCCGGCAGGATCGCTTCCGGCGCAAAGCTGATGGTCTTTGGAAAATTATAGCCCTGCGGATCGCGCCACGGACCGCGCACCAGCCAGTCGAGAAACAGCTGGGCGATATAAACCAGCATCAAGCTGGTGAGGATTTCGTTGGTGTTGAACCGTGTCTTCAACAGTGCCGGAATGCCCGCATAAAGCGCCCCGCCCAGCATGCCCATGATCAGCATGGCCGGCAGAAGCGCCGCCGAATGCCATTCCGGCATCAGAACCGGCAGGATCGATCCGGTGATCGCGCCCATGGTGAACTGGCCCTCGGCGCCGATATTCCAGTTATTGGAGCGAAAACAGATGGCAAGCCCGACAGCGATCAGGATCAGCGGCGCCGCCTTGATCACCAGTTCATGCAGCGACCAGACATCGAACAGTGGTTCTATAAAGAAGGTGTAGAGCGTGGCGACCGGGTCCTTGCCCATCAGCCAGAACATCAGCCCGCCGAAAAACAGCGTCAGCACCAGCGCCAGCAGCGGCGAGATGGCGGCAAAGGCAGTGGAGGCACGCGCGCGCCGTTCCAGTTCAATGCGCATCGGCAGCCTCCCCGGCATGAGAAGCATGTTGGGTCGAATCGTGAATGCCACCCATCAGAAGGCCGATGCGTTCCAGCGAGAGCGTGCCGGCCGGATAGGCATCCGACAACCTGCCTTCGGAAATGACCGCGATGGAGGTCGCCACTTCAAATATTTCATCGAGATCCTGGCTGATCACCACCACGGCCGAGCCGGATTTGGCGAGATCGATCAGCGCCTGACGAATCCGGCTGGCAGCACCGGCATCGACACCCCAGGTCGGCTGGTTGACGACCAGCACCGACGGCTGCCGATCCAGTTCGCGACCGACGATGAACTTTTGCAGGTTGCCGCCCGAAAGCGAACCGGCCGTCGGATCCTCCCCGCTCTTTCGCACATCCATCACCTGACAGATGCGCGCGGTCGCAGCCTTCACCGCGCCATGGCGGATCACCTTGCCAAGCCCGCCGGCCAAAAACGCCTTGCGATCGGAATGCGCGCGCGCCAACAGCAGATTGTCGGACAAAGACATCTGCGACACCGCTGCATGCCCATGCCGTTCCTCCGGCACGAAACCTGCGCCCAGCAATCGGCGGCCATTGATGCGCGTGCGCCCAACCGATGTGCCACGGATCTTGATCGCATCGTGATCGGCCACCGGATATTCACCCGACAGCACGTCGAAAAGCTCGCCCTGACCGTTGCCGGCCACGCCTGCGATTGCCAGCACTTCGCCGGCCCGCACGCTCATCGACACATTCTTCAGCGACACCGCAAACGGTGTGCGCGGCGCAAACGACATCGATTTGACGTCAAGCAGCACCTCACCCGGCGTGCCGAGATCTTCGCGATGCACCGCCGCCACGTCGCTGCCCACCATCATGCGGGCCAAAGAAGCCGGCGTTTCCTGGCGCGGATCGCAGACGCCGGTCACCTTGCCGTGGCGCAGGACGGTGGCGCGGTCGCAGATGCGCTGCACTTCATCCAGCCGATGGCTGATATAAAGAACCGAACGGCCCTCGGCCTTGAGCTTGAACAGGGTCTCGAACAGACGATCGGCTTCCTGCGGCGTCAGCACCGAGGTCGGCTCGTCCAGAATGATAAGCTTGGGATTCTGCAGAAGTGCGCGCACGATCTCTATACGCTGGCGCTCGCCAACCGAAAGATCGGCCACATGCATTTTGGGATCGAGCGGCAGGCCGTAGGCCTTCGACAGCGAAGCGGCCTCTTCGGATATCTTCGAAAGCGAAATTTTCGGATCGAGTGACAGCGCGATATTTTCCCCGACAGTCAGGGCTTCGAACAGCGAAAAATGCTGGAAAACCATGCCGATGCCGAGATCTCTTGCCTGGCCGGGTGAAGAGATGGAAACCGGTTTTCCCTGCCATAGGATTTGCCCCGAACTCGGCTGCAACACGCCGAAAAGCATCTTGACGAGCGTGGATTTGCCGGCGCCGTTTTCGCCCAGCAGCGCGTGGATTTCACCGGGAGCGATGTCGAGATCGATCCCGTCACATGCGGCGAACGTGCCGAAAAGCTTGGTCAGCCCTCGAACCGAAAGAAGCGAAGGCTCTCCCTGATCCTGCGATGAAACCACTCAAATCCCCTCGTCCATCACGGGCGGCTTTCTGAAGAAGCCTTATGCCCGGATGATGACATCTGCAAAGACGTCTCCGTATCAACGCCTAAAAAACATTCAAGCTCTTTTTTAAGCCATGCACAACTGCAAACAGGATAGGGTCACAGATCTTATTTGGGTGCACCGAGTTTGGGGAACATTTGCAGCACGCCGCCGATCACATAGAGGTAAAGTCCGGTGATCACCACGCCCCAGACCAGCCATGCGGGGCTGTCGAAATGCAGCAGCAGCGCATAACCGCTCAAGCCGCACCAGACGAAAAAGACGGCGAGATTGAGCGGCCTAAGCCGCTTGACGCGCACCGGATGCAGGAAATTGATCGGCAGGAATGTCAGGAACACCGACACCGCGACGATGATCATTGCTGTCACAGCACTCGGCTGGATGACGAACAGCGTGAAGATCAGCATGTTCCAGACGACCGGAAAACCGGAGAAGAAATATTCGTCGGTCTTCATGCCCATGTCGGCATAATAGATGGCACTCGACACGACAATCATTCCGGCCGCCACAAAGGACCACGGCTCGCCGATCATGCCGCTCTTGTAGAGCGCGAATGCCGGCAGCAGCACATAGGTGACATAATCGATAATGTTGTCGAGCATGTCGCCCGACCAGTTCGGAAGCACTTCGCGCACCCGCACTTTCCGAGCGATCGGCCCATCGATGCCATCGATGAAAAGGGCAAGACCCAGCCACCACCACATGTCGACGAAGCGCGACTCCGAGGCTGCAACGACACCGAGAAACGCAAAAAACGAACCGGAGGCGGTCAGCATATGAACGGAAAAAGCGCGGATTTCCGCATAGGGAACCTTGCGATAGTTGAAGACGCGCCGGATCAAAACGTATTCCCCATGTCTAATTCAAGCATGGCGGTATGCGGCCAATCGCCCGCCAATGCAACCTTCCGCCTGTCGCAACGGTTAAAACCGGTAAAATCGCTTATGGATAAGTACGCCCGAAAGGCATAAATGACCTTAAGCAATCAAGGAGTTCTGCCATGCATGATGTCGAGATAGCCGTCGTCGGACACGGACTGGCCGGAAGTGTGGCAGCACTGGCGCTCGCCCGCAGCGGCCGCAAGGTGGCGCTGATCGGCCCGGTGAAAGCCGGCAATGACGAGCGCACCACGGCACTGATGGACCAGTCGATCCGTTTCATGGACCGGCTTGGCCTCTGGCAGTTGATCGACCCCTCCTCCGCCGGCCTTCAGGTCATGCAGATCATCGATGGCACCGACCGGCTGCTGCGGGCGCCGCCGGCACAGTTCCGCGCCGCCGAACTCGGCCTTGCCGCTTTCGGTTATAACATCCCCAACAAGGCTTTGTCCGAGGTTCTGGAAAAAGCAGTCGCCGCCGAAACCAATATCCAGCGCTTCGACAGCACGGTCGAAAAGGCCGAACCGTCCGCAGAACACGTGACGCTGACGCTCGGCAGTGGCGAAACACTGGTAGCAGCGCTGGCCGTCGGCGCCGATGGCCGCAATTCCATCCTGCGCAATGGCGCTGGCATCGACGTCAAAAAATGGGCCTATCCGCAGTCGGCCGTCGTCCTGAATTTTTCGCACGACCTGCCGCACGGCAATGTCTCGACCGAATTCCACACCGAAACCGGCCCGTTCACTCAGGTGCCGCTTCCCGGCCGCCGTTCCAGCCTCGTCTGGGTGGTGACGCCGGATACAGCCGAACGCCTGCTCTCCCTGCCGCTCGATCAGTTGTCGCTGGAAGTCGAGCGCCGCATGCAGTCCATTCTCGGCAAGGTGACGGTGGAAGCCGGTGCGCAGAGCTGGCCGCTTTCCAGCCTGATGGCAAAACGGTTCGGCAAGGGCCGCATCGCGCTGGTCGGCGAAGCCGCCCACGCTTTCCCGCCGATCGGCGCCCAGGGCCTCAATCTTTCGCTGCGGGATGTGATGGCGCTGGTCGATCTTGTCGGCAATGCCGATGGCCGCGACATCGCCGCCGATACCGGCGACCGTTTCGAACGCCGCCGCCGCCCGGATATCATGACCCGCACCTTTGGCGTGGATCTGCTCAACCGCTCGCTTCTCTCGGACTTTTTGCCGATGCAGCTGGCGCGTGCCGGTGGCCTGCATCTCCTGACCGGCATCAGCCCGCTCAGAAACCTGCTGATGCGCGAAGGCGTGGAGCCGGGCCGCGGCGTTCGCGACCTGTTGAACACGTTCAAGCCCTCGTGGATGCGCAAAAGCGCCTGAGGGCCAAAAACCTCAGAGCAACCTCAGCCGATCTGGCTGAGGATCGGAAAGGTCTGCTGGAACCAGATCGCCATGTCGGAAATGAAACCGAACAGGAAGGCGATGCCCGTTACCACCAGCAGGCCGCCCATCACCTTTTCCACACGGCCCAGATGACGCCGGAAACGGCTGAGGAACCGCATGAAGGCGCCTGAAAAGCCGGCCGCGATCCAGAACGGAACGGCAAGGCCGAGCGAATAGACGGACAGCAGCGCAACGCCCTCGCCCACCGTGTCACGCGAGGCGGCGACACCGAGAATGGTGCCGAGGATCGGCCCAATACACGGCGTCCAGCCGAATGCGAAGGCAAGGCCCATCACATAGGCGCCCGACAGCGTTGCCGGCTTGCCGCCGCCCTGAAAACGCGCCTCGCGCGCCAGCATGCCGATCCGGAACAGGCCCAAGAAATTCAGGCCCATGATGATGATGATCACGCCGCCGATCTTGGACAGGATATCCAGATGTTGGCGCAACATCACGCCGATCGACGATGCACCGGCACCCAGCGCCACGAAAACGGTGGCAAAACCCAGCGTGAAAAAGAAGGCCGACAAGAGAATAGCCCGCTTGGTCTCCGCGCTGACGACCACCGGCCCATCCGCCTTGCCGCCACGGAACTGCTCCACGGAAACGCCAGCCATATAACAGAGATAGGGCGGCACCAGCGGCAGCACGCAGGGAGAGAGGAAAGACAGGGCGCCGGCAAACAAGGCGCTCAGCAGGGAAATTTCGGCAATCGACACGCAAACGGCTCCAGAACGGAAGACAGCGTTCTCCTAGCCCCGACGGCATCCGCTTGCCAATCACCTTTTGCGGCGCAGTTATCGCGAATGGAGATGCCGAGGGTGTTTGGTGGAGCCGAGCGGGATCGAACCGCCGACCTCCGCAGTGCGATTGCGGCGCTCTCCCAGCTGAGCTACGGCCCCGGACGGACGAAGGCTTAGGCGACTGGAGATGAAGCGTGAATGCGGCAGGATGGCGCGTGTTGACGAATGTCAGCTGGAACTCGATGAGAATGGACGCCGCTTGGGCTGCACTTCGCAGACTAACTTGTAATCATATCCTTCGAAAGCCCAGACTTGCCCCAACAATCGATGATGCCACGGAATAACAATACGCTTTTCCAGCTCAAAGGTCCCCAAACCGGACAGAGCGTCGTTGTAGGCCTTTGCGTCAAGTGCACGTAAAGTAGGAGGTTCATCACCCGCTATTCGAGTCATCTTCGCTTGCCAAACAGCTAGTCGTTCATCATCGGCATTTGGATATTCCTCGATTTCGGCAAGCAGGTAATAGTAGTCCCGCTGCAATGACTGATGATCACGCGCTTTCCCCGAAAAATCAAACACCAGCTGCAACGCCCCTATTAACGCTGCAGTCATGCCGGCATATTTGGCCCAGTTCGACCACTCCAACACCGCGGCGATATCGGCAGCTGCACTTGCACCGAATGCGATGACAAGAAAACTCATCCATCTATTCCAGCGGTCAAATGTTAACCGACGAGATGTGTGATAGAGCGCGTTTCTTAAGACGTTGAGCCTGACTAGGTTCCGCTGCTCACTATTTCCAGCCATCACGCCGGTCATTTTTTTTGCGTCGGCGGCGGCTTTGGCGAAGAAGGCTGGCGTGGACCCACAGGCCCGCTATTTGGTTTTGGCCCTTGTGTCATCGGTTGCCGTGGACCAAGTCCCCTATCAACACGTTCACTCATTTCATCTTTCTCCGCTGTATCCTGTTACTCGACCGTTACGACCAAGTAGCCAAACATCAACCATAGATAGCGGAAAATCAAATGAAAAAGCAACCGTATGTAAAACCTTCACAAGCTAAGTGAGGGCCACAAATCGACATCGAGAAATATGCAAACTAATAGGAAAACAGCGGGTCCGCCGATTTCCAGCGCACAAAGTTTTACCGGTAAGGTGGTGAGAGCGCAGGGGTTCGAACCCTGGACCTACTGATTAAAAGTCAGTTGCTCTACCGGCTGAGCTACGCTCTCCCAAGGGCATGTCGTTCCGTGCCCCGAAAGTGGGCGGAACATATGCAGACGAACCCGCGTGGTCAACCCGGGTTTTCTGCAAAAATTTCATCTTTCCCGTACTTTAATGAACGGATTTGCCGTTTTCTTCTTCTTCGAACATCACGGCAGCATCACCATTGGCCGAAAGGCGCACGATTCCGCCCTCGATTTCGGCGACGAGGCCCAGCGAGATGAAATGATGGTGCCCTTCATGACCGCCCTCACCGCTGTCTTTTTTCGTCAATTTGATTCGGCTGCCTTCGACCCGGTCGACCGTGCCCACATGAGCACCGTCTGCGCCGATCACTTCGGCATGTTCCTTGATGTCGCGTGCATTGATCATGACGATCTCCTTTGCGTTTGCGCGGTGACAACGCAGAAACCGCCGGAAGGATGCATGGCATGTCCATGGGCATGGCACGAGGCCGATACAGCTCCCGAATCTTACCTATAATTCACTAGGTTTCGCCTCATACCTATGTAATGCCAAAGCCGATGAGGGCTTAGCCGCGCGTCAACCGAATCAAGCCGCCGCGGATGAGCGCCCTGAAGGAGACCAGCGTTGAACATATCCAACAAGCCGGACCCGGCCGCAAAGACCAGCACCACACCTGACCTTGCCGCGATCCTCGCACAGGCTGGCGGCACGAAAAAGCGTTCGCGCCGACTGGTCTGGCCATTGGCGCTGTTGCTGGTGCTGGGCGGCGGATATGGTGCATACAGCTATTTTTCCGGCAGCGGCCCGCGTTACGACTATACGACCGAAACGCTGAAAAACGGCGACCTCAACGTCATCGTCACGGCGACCGGCTCGGTCCAGCCGACGGATCAGGTCGATGTCTCGAGTGAACTGTCCGGCACTGTGCGCAAGGTCAACGTCACCTATAACAGCGCGGTGAAGGCCGGCGACGTGCTGCTGGAGCTGGATACCAACAAGCAGGAAGCCGACGTGCAGAGTGCGCGTGCCCAGCTTGCTTCGGCAAAAGCCAATGTGCTGAAGGCCGATGCCGAACTCTCTTCGGCAAAAGTATCGCTCGATCGTCTCACCAACCTCGTCAACAGCCGCATCTCCAGCCAGCAGGATCTTGATTCGGCGCGTTATGCCTACGAATCGGCGGAAGCCACGAAATCGGTCAATGAGGCCTCGGTTCTGTCGGCGGAAGCGAGCCTGCGTCTCGCCGAGGTCAATCTGTCGAAACTGAAGGTCGTCTCGCCCATCGATGGGGTCGTGCTCACCCGCGATGTCGATCCGGGCGCCACCGTCGCCTCTTCGCTGAATGCACCCGTCCTATTCACCATTGCCGGCGATCTGAAGCGCATGGAGCTGCAGGTGTCCGTTGATGAGGCGGATGTCGGTCAGGTTCGCGAAGGGCTGGATGCCAGCTTCTCCGTCGATGCCTATCCCAACCAGAAATTTCCGGCCAGGATCGAAAGCGTTCGTTTCGCCTCCGAAACCGTGAACAATGTCGTGACCTACAAGGCGATCCTGACGGTCGACAATGCAGATCTGCTGCTGCGTCCGGGCATGACGGCGACATCCGACATCACCGTCGAATCGCTCAAGGACACGCTGCTCGTTCCGAACGCCGCCCTGCGTTATTCGCCGCCGATGCAACAGAGTGCGCGCGGCGGCAATCCTCTGACCCGCCTGTTCTCGCCTCCTCGCCGACCACGGGGTGGCGCTCAGGCCAATGCGTCCGCTCAAGCGGATGGCTCACGTGTCGTCTGGGTGTTGCGAGACGGCGCACCGGTGCGGGCCCGTGTCATGACCGGCGCAACCGATGGCCGTTTTACGGCGATCAAGTCCGGTGAACTGAAGGAAGGCGATCGCGTCATCACCGACGCCAACGCCCGCAATGGCTGACCGCGCATGACAGAGGCTCCGCTCATCGAATTCAGAAAGGTCTCGAAATTCTACGGACGCGGCGAAGCGACAATCCGTGCGCTCGACCATATCGACCTGTCGATCAGAACCGGCGAATTCGTGGCCATCATGGGCCCGTCCGGCTCGGGCAAATCGACGGCGATGAACATTCTCGGCTGCCTCGATACGCCCTCCTCCGGTGACTATGTTTTTCAAGGCGTATCCACATCCGGTTTCGGCCGCGAGCAACTGACGCTGCTGCGCCGCCATATGCTGGGCTTCGTCTTTCAAGGTTTCAATCTGCTTGCGCGAACCTCGGCCGTGGAAAACGTCGAACTGCCCCTCGTCTATCGCGGCATGGATACCAGACGACGCCGCGAGCTTGCCATGCACGCGCTGGAGCAGGTTGGCCTGAAAGGTCGCGAGGGCCACACGACGCAGGAGCTCTCCGGCGGCCAGCAGCAGCGCGTGGCGATTGCCCGCGCCATCGTCACCAGCCCCGCCGTGCTGCTCGCCGACGAACCGACAGGCAATCTCGACACCCGCACCAGCATCGAGATCATGGATTTGATCACCGGCCTCAATCGGGACCACGGCATCACCGTCATCATGGTCACCCACGAGGAAGATATCGCCGCTCACGCAAAACGCCTGCTGCGCTTCACCGATGGCCACCTCGTCTCTGACGAGATGCAGGAAAAGGAAGCGGCCCATGTTCTTTGAAACGACAAAGCTCGCCTGGCGCGCCATCAGCCGCAATCTCTTGCGCTCCTTCCTCACCGTGCTCGGAGTCGTCATCGGCGTTGCCGCCGTCATTGCCATGGTCACGATCGGCAACGGCACGACGGCCCAGGTGCAGCAGGAACTGTCACGGCTTGGCACCAACACGCTGTTCGTACGCCCCGGCCAATGGGGTCCGGGACGCGCCAGTTCGGAAGCGAAACGATTTGTCGACGCGGATGTGGAGGCCATGCGCAGCCAGATCAGCGGCCTGCGGGCCGTCGCACCCGTCAACCGTGGCACGGCGACCGTGATCGCCGGCGGTGCGAACCATTCGACCAGCGTCATCGGCACCACCAACGATTACCTGATCGCCCAGGATTGAGACATGGCGCTCGGCCGCAATTTCGAGCCGACAGAAGATCGCAGCAGCCAGGCCGCCTGCATCATCGGTGAAACCCTGCGCAAGGAACTGTTCGGGTCCGCCAACCCGGTGGGCCAGACCATCCGCGTCAGCAATGTCGCCTGCCCCGTCGTCGGCGTGCTAGCCACCAAGGGCCAGTCGGGCATGGGCGATGATCAGGACGACACCGTCATCATGCCGCTCAAACTGCATCAACGGCGCATCGGCGGCACTACCACGATCAGTTCCATCACCCTGTCCGCACAGGATGGTGTCTCGACCTCAAAAGTGCAGACCGACGTGCAGAACCTGCTGCGCGAACGACGCCGCATAGCCATCGGCCGCGACGACGATTTCTCGGTCAACGACATGACACAGATCGCCTCGGCCATGACCGGCACGACCGTGATCCTGACTGGCCTCCTCGGCGCGGTCGCCGCCGTCAGCCTTCTGGTCGGCGGGATTGGGATCATGAACATCATGCTTGTTTCGGTGACGGAACGAACCCGGGAAATCGGCATTCGGCTCGCCATCGGTGCTGTCGAGCGACAGGTTCTGACCCAGTTTCTGGTGGAGGCGGTCATGCTCTCGGTCTTCGGCGGCGCTACCGGCATCCTGACGGGCGTGGCGCTGGCCTATGGCGTGGTGACCTATATGAGCGTGCCCTTCGTGCCGAGCCCGACGATCATCGCGCTCGCCTTCGCCTTTTCCGCCGCCATCGGCATGGTGTTTGGTTATTTCCCGGCGCGACGCGCTGCTCAGCTGAACCCGATCGAGGCCCTTCGCCACGAATAGAAAAAGGGCCGCGAAGGCCCTTTTGAAATCGTTTCGGTTGCGTCTTTTCAGACCGCAGACGTCTGACCTTCTCGGCTCTTGGCCAACGCAGCCAGATCAGCCGGCTTCAATTCAACCGATTCGCCGCAGCCGCAGGCAGACGTCTGGTTCGGATTGACGAAGGTGAATCCGGAGCGCATCTGCGTCTGCTCGAAATCCATCTGGGTGCCGAGCAGATAGAGAACCGCGGACGGTTCGATCCACACTTTTGCGCCGGAGAACTCGACCAGATCGTCCTTGGCGTGCGGCTCGGTCACGAGATCGACGGTATATTCCATACCGGCACAGCCGCCCTTCTTGATCCCGACGCGAATACCCTTGGCATCCGGCCCGGAATTCCCAACGATCGCGTTCACACGTGCCGCTGCCGCCTCTGTCATGGTCATCACTGCAAAGCCCATCGGCTCATTCTCCTTGCGCATCCGGGTTCAAGGCCCGGTGGTTCTGGCGTCATATGTAGTTCTTGATAAATGCCCAATCAATAGATTCGGTTACTTCGGCACGATGCGCCAATCGCGAGCGGCATGAATCACTCTCAGAACGACAATGCTTTCGTCATCCAGCCGATAAAGCACGATATATCTTCCCGTTGGAAACATTCGAAGCCCTCGACGCACATCATCATGCGCAGTTCCCATTTGTGGGTTCGTGTCGAGGAGATCGAAAATGCGAAATATCGCCTCTCGCCATGCTCGAGCGGCAGTTGGATTACGTGCCGCCAGATACGCGAGTATCTCTGATATATCCCTGCGCGCCCGAGGTCTGAGACGAAACCGCATCAGAGCTTGCGTCCAAACTCTTTCTCGAATTCCTCGTCTATCTGCCGCATCGCTTCGCCGGCATCGATGAGATCGCCACTCTCCTCGGCCTCGGCAATCAGAGCGTCCAGTTCGTCTACGGTATAACCATGGATCAGACGTGATGACCGCAACGTCGCCATGGCTTTCGTGACGACATCACCAGCCGTTGCAAACTCCCCGGAAGCGACCGCCTCGTTGATCGCCTCGCTCACTTCGCGAGGAATATCGATGCTTACCTTCTCAAGCTGCGGCATGATGCTGAGCCTCCGGGGGACGCGGAAAAATGATAACCGATCAAGCCGATCAATACCAGCCGACCGCCACCTGCGCCTCTTCCGACATGCGCTCCGGCGTCCATGGCGGATCAAAGGTCATCTCGACCTCAACGCCCGACACGCCTTCGACGGCCCCCACGGCATTTTCCACCCAGCCCGGCATTTCGCCAGCAACCGGGCAACCGGGGGCCGTCAGCGTCATGGCGATCTTCACCATGCGGTCGTCCTCGATATCGATCTTGTAGATCAAACCGAGTTCGAAAATGTCGGCCGGGATTTCCGGGTCGTAAACGGTTTTCAGCGCCGCGATGATGTCATCGGACAGGCGCTCCAATTCGTCGGCCGGAATGGCGGAATCGATGATGCCTTCACGGGCATCCCATTTTGGTATGTCTTGGTCCATGACCCCTAAAATCCTCAGGCAAAGAAATTGCGCGCATAGTCGAGCGCATCGGCCAGCGCATCCACTTCGGCACGGGTATTATACATGCCGAAAGATGCGCGACATGTGGAGGTGACGCCAAAGCGTTTCAACAGCGGCATCGCACAATGTGTACCGGCCCGCACCGCCACGCCACGGCGATCGATCACCATCGACACGTCATGGGCATGAATGCCGGCCAGTTCGAACGAGAAGATAGCCCCCTTGCCCGGCGCATTGCCGATAATGCGAAGCGAATTGATCGCCTGCAACCGTTCGGTCGCATAGGCGGTCAGATCCGCCTCGTGGCGGGAAATCGCCTCGCGGCCGATCTTCTCCATGTAATCCAGCGCATGGCCAAGCCCGATCGCCTGCACAATCGGCGGCGTTCCGGCTTCGAAACGATGCGGCGGATCATTGTAGGTGACAAAATCCTGATCGACATCGACGATCATTTCGCCACCGCCCATGAACGGCCGCATCTCCTTCAGTCGCTCGGTCTTGCCGTACAGCACGCCGATGCCCGAAGGCCCGTAAAGCTTATGGCCGGTCATCACGAACCAGTCGCAATCGATATCGCGTACGTCGATCGGCATATGCACCGCGCTTTGCGAACCATCGACCAGAACCGGAATGCCACGCTCGCGGGCGATGCGGCAAATTTCCTTGACCGGAACCACGGTGCCGAGCGCATTCGACATGTGGGTGATGGCGATCAGTTTGGTCTTCTCTGTCAGCGACTTTTCGAACGCTTCGATGTGAAAAGCGCCTTCGTCATCCACCGGCACCCAGACCAGTTTTGCGCCCTGCCGTTCGCGGATGAAATGCCACGGCACGATGTTGGAGTGATGCTCCATGATCGAGATAACGATCTCGTCGCCCTCGCCGATCTTTGGCATGCCATAACCGTAAGCGACGGTGTTGATCGCCTCGGTCGAATTTTTGGTGAAGATGATCTCATCCACCGAGCCGGCATTCAGGAATTTCCGCACCTTTTCACGCGCCGCCTCATAGGCATCGGTGGCGGCATTCGAAAGATAATGCAGGCCGCGATGCACATTGGCATATTCGTTCGAATAGGCGTGGCTGATCGCATCGATCACCGATTGCGGCTTTTGCGCCGAAGCGCCGTTATCGAGGTAAACGAGCGGCTTGCCATGCACCATGGTCGACAGGATCGGAAAATCCCGCCTGATGGCTTCGACGTCGTAAGCGGCGTGTGTGGTGTGGTCCATCGATAAGCCTTTCTGATCCCGCTTTAAGCGAAATGCCGGCAGAAGCTCTTTGCTTGAAGGCAAACTTGATCGTTTCCCTCCGTCATCCTCGGGCTTGACCCGAGGATCCAATCAGGTTGCAACCGGCTCAACGGTCGCAGATGCTCGGGACATCCCTCGGGTCAAACCCGAGGACGAGCATAACGAGCGGAGGAGTTCTGCCCCTCCGCCCTTCAATATCAGGCGTGCTTTTCCAGCCAGACGGAAATGATGTCTTCCAGTGCTTCCACCAGTTGCTCGTTTTCCAGTTCCTCGACGATCTCGGCGACGAAAGCGTTGACCAGCATGGCCCGCGCCTTGTTTTCCGGAATGCCGCGTGCCTTCAGGTAATAGAGGTGGTTGTCGTCGATATCGGCAACCGTCGCACCATGGCCGCAGACCACGTCATCGGCAAAGATTTCGAGTTCCGGCTTGGCCGAAAAATCGGCATCGTCCGACAGCAGCAGCGTGTTGCACGACATTTTGGCATCGGTCTTCTGAGCGTCGAGCGCCACCTTGATCATGCCCTGGAACACGCCACGCGCACGATCGAACACCACGTTACGGAAGACTTCCGTCGAGCTCGTGTTCGGCACGTTGTGCGCCAGAACCAGCGTCACGTCGGTATGCGTGTCACCGCCCAGCAGGTTTACGCCGCGCAGCGTCAGTTCGGCATTTTCGCCCGACACATCGATACGCAGTTCCTGACGCACCAGCTTGCCGCCGGCATTGATGACGAACAGTTTCAGCTTGGCATCGGCACCCACACGAATGCGGATCTGGCCGAGATGCGTGTCCTCAGCGCCCTGCTGCTGCACGATCACCCAAGTGACGTCCGCACCATCACCGACAGAAATGTCGCTGACAGTGGAAACGAAGGCCGAGCCATCACCGGTCGCGGCGTGGCGCTCGATCACGGTTGCCGTGCTGTTTGCGCCAAAGCTGACCGGAAAGCGCGTATGCACTTGACCACCGCCATGGATGGCCTGGATTTCGATCGGCGTTTCCAGTTCGGTGTCGGCCGGCACTTCCAGCACATAACCGTCGGCAACAAAACTGCCGTTGATACGGCCGATGGCATCGTCACCGTCGATGACGGAAAGGCCCGGAGCAGCCGTTCCTTCTCGCAGCATATCGGCGAAAGCGCTGACAAGAACGCCTTCGACAGCAGCCTTGGCATCGACCTTGCCCTGAAGGGCAGCCAGAACCGGCGAACCGTCCACGAACGGCGTCTTCGCATCGATGACAGCCGTGCTGGCCTCGCTCGGCACAGCGCGCAAAAGCGTCTTCAGGTCGGTATAGTGCCATGCCTCGATGCGACGCGTCGGCAGGCCCTTGGTCTTCAGGTCGTCGAGCAGGCGATCGCGGGCGCTGGCAACGGCGCCATTGCCCGGCAGGTCGCCGAAGGACGCGTTATAGGCGTCGATCAGCGCGCTTTCCGCAGCACTCAGGCGGGGTTGGGTCTGGGTATCCATAGTCTTTTCACCTCCCGCCGATCAGGCTGCCGCGCCGATGATGTCGGCGTAACCGTTGGCTTCCAGTTCCAGCGCCAGTTCCTTGTCGCCCGAACGGATGATCTGGCCCTTGTAGAGAACGTGAACGCTGTCCGGCACGATATAGTCGAGCAGGCGCTGGTAGTGGGTGATGACGATGGTGGCGCGATCCGGCGACTTCAGCGCGTTGACGCCATCGGCAACGATCTTCAGCGCATCGATATCGAGGCCGGAATCGGTCTCGTCGAGCACGCACAGTTTTGGCTCCAAGAGCGCCATCTGCAGGATTTCGGCGCGCTTCTTTTCACCGCCGGAGAAACCGACGTTCAGCGGACGCTTCAGCATGTCCATGTTGATCTTCAGCTCGCCGGCCGATTCCTTGACGCGACGGATGAATTCCGGGGTCGTCAGTTCTTCTTCGCCGCGCGCCTTGCGCTGCTCGTTCATCGCCACCTTCAGGAACTGCATGGTGGCAACGCCCGGAATTTCGACCGGGTACTGGAAGGCAAGGAAAATGCCCTTGGAGGCGCGCTCAGCCGGGTCGAGTTCCAGAATGCTCTCGCCGTTGTAAAGGATGTCGCCCTCGGTGACTTCATAGTCCTCGCGGCCCGACAGGATGTAGGACAGCGTCGACTTGCCGGAACCGTTCGGGCCCATGATAGCGGCCACTTCGCCGGCCTTCACGGTGAGGTTCAGGCCACGGATGATTTCGGTGCCGTCTTCGGCGATACGGGCGTGCAGGTTCTTGATCTCAAGCATTCTCTTTGTCCTGTTCATAGGGCGGTTCAAGGGCCGCCTGTGTGCCCGCAAGGGCCTATCTCAAGTTTTGCGTTCGTCATCCTCGGGCTTGTCCCGAGGATCTAAGCCGTCAATTGTAGTCGTTCCATTGCCGCGTATTCTCACGTGGCCGATAGGTATTTTCGATCTCGTCGATGCGCTCAAACAGGTCCATCCAGGTTGGATTGATTTCCTCTATGAGGTTGATCTTCCACTCACGCAGATAACGCTTCAACGATTTCTCCCGCTGTATCGCCAGAACGATATTGGGATGGGTTTCGAACCAGACGAGGTTCTTGGCCCTGTATTTTTCTGTGTAGCCCTTCTGCACCACATTACGATGTTCCCAGATCCGTCCATGAAGATCACTCGTCACACCGGTGTAGATCACACCGCGCGGCTTATCGGACATCATGTAGACGAAGCCACTCATCCTATATCCTGCGGCAGCAGATCCTCGGGACAAGCCCGAGGATGACGGCGTTAAATGTCCTTATCCAACCGAACCCTCAAGCGAGATGCCGATCAGCTTCTGCGCTTCGACGGCAAATTCCATCGGCAGTTCCTGAATGACTTCCTTGACGAAGCCGTTGACGATCAACGCGATCGCCTCTTCGGTCGGGATGCCGCGCTGCAGGCAGTAGAACAGCTGGTCTTCGGAAATCTTCGAGGTGGTCGCTTCGTGCTCGAACTGAGCCGAAGAGTTCTTCGCCTCGATGTAGGGCACGGTATGCGCGCCGCAACGATCGCCGATCAGCAGGCTGTCGCACTGCGTGAAGTTGCGGGCATTGCTCGCCTTGCGGTGAGCCGAAACCTGGCCGCGATAGGTGTTCTGCGAAACGCCGGCGGCGATACCCTTGGACACGATGCGGCTCGACGTGTTCTTGCCGAGATGGATCATCTTGGTGCCGCTATCGATCTGCTGGTGACCGTTGGAAACGGCGATCGAATAGAATTCGCCACGGCTTTCATCACCGCGCAGGATGCAGGACGGGTATTTCCAGGTGATCGCCGAACCGGTTTCGACCTGCGTCCAGGAGATCTTGGAACGGTCGCCACGGCAATCGCCACGCTTGGTGACAAAATTGTAGATGCCGCCCTTGCCTTCCTTGTCGCCCGGGAACCAGTTCTGAACGGTCGAATACTTGATTTCGGCATCGTCCAGAGCGACGAGCTCGACGACCGCCGCATGCAGCTGGTTTTCGTCGCGCTGCGGTGCGGTGCAGCCTTCGAGATAGGAAACGTAGGCGCCTTCTTCGCAGATGATCAGCGTGCGTTCGAACTGGCCGGTGTTCTTCTCGTTGATACGGAAATAGGTGGACAGTTCCATCGGGCAACGAACGCCCTTCGGCACGAACACGAAGGAACCATCGGTGAAGACGGCGGCATTCAGCGTCGCATAAAAATTGTCGGAGGTCGGAACGACCGAACCGAGATATTTCTTGATCAGCTCGGGATGTTCGCGGATTGCTTCCGAGATCGACATGAAGATCACGCCGGCCTTCTGCAGTTCCTTCTTGAAGGTTGTGACGACAGACACCGAGTCGAACACGGCATCGACGGCAACCTTCGATTTTTGGACGCCGGCCAGAATTTCTTGCTCACGCAGCGGAATGCCAAGCTTTTCGTAGGTCCGCAGCAGTTCCGGATCGACTTCGTCCAGAGAAACCGGTCCCGTAACGTTTTTCGGAGCGGCATAATAATAATAGTCGTTGAAGTCGATCTTCGGGTAATCGACGCGCGCCCAGCTCGGCTCTTCCATAGTCAGCCAGCGGCGATAGGCGTCGAGACGCCATTCCAGCATCCAGTCCGGCTCCTGCTTCTTGGCAGAGATGAAACGGATGATGTCTTCGGACAGGCCCTTGGGCGCCTTGTCGACTTCGATGATCGTCTCAAAACCGTATTTGTACTGGTCGATATCGATCCCACGGACCTGATCGATTGTTTCCTGAACGGCAGGCATCACATTCTCCAAATCTGGCCGGAATAAAGGGTCCGGCAGCTTGTCATCCTCTTGGCGGGGTTCCGCCATCATGTAAGCGCCAGAAGGGGAATTTCCCACCTTTTGGCAAGGTCAAAATTTGCGTTTCCGCAAATCATTCTAAACTGGCGTTTATGCAGCCTGCCCCGAAAGGCGGCGGCCAGCCACTTTGGCAAAAGCGGCAATCGCTCGGTCGATATCGGCCTCCGTCGTTGAGGCCCCAAGCGATATACGCAGGCCGCCCAGTTTCGGATCATGTCCCATGGCGGTCAGCACATGACTTTCGCCGACACGGCCGGACGAGCAGGCCGACCCCGCCGACAGCGCGATACCTTCGAGATCAAAGCCGATCTGACCGGTTTCGGATTTCAACTCCGGCAGGGTGAAGAAGCTCGTATTGGCCACGCGCTTAACATCTGCACCATGGATGATCACGTCAGACGCTGCTGCCCGCATACCCTCTTCCAGTCGGCTGCGCAGGGCCGCGATATGGGCACACCGTGCATCCAGCTCACGAAGCGCCACGTCGGCGGCAGCGCCGAAACCGACGATCGCAAAAAAGTTTTCGGTACCGGAACGATGCCCTTTTTCCTGGCCTCCGCCACGGATCAGCGGCTTCGGCATCAGCACTTCGCCACGCGTAACGAGTGCGCCAACACCTTTCGGGCCACCGATCTTGTGCGACGAAATGATCAGGAAATCGGCATCCAGCGCGTTGATATCGAGCGGCAGACGCCCGGCTGCCTGCACGGCATCAACCACCATCAGGCCACCAGCCGCATGCGCAAGTCTGGCCGCCTCGGCCACAGGCTGCACGATACCCGTCTCGTTGTTCACCAGCATGACGGCCACCATCGGCAGACCGTTTTCACGGTCATGCGCGGAAAGCATCGCCGCAAGCGCTGCCAGATCGACCACGCCCTCACCCGTCACCGGAATTTCATGCACATTTTCGGATGCGAAACGACCGCCTTCACGGATCGCCGGATGTTCGATCGCCGACACATAAAGCGCGCCGATTTTCAGCGGCGAACGCCCCATGCGAAATTCCGGCACCAGAACATGGTTGGAAGCCTCGGTCGCGCCACTGGTAAAGATGACATGCGCCGGCTCAGTACCGACCAGAGCGGCAACCGAACGTCGCGCCTTTTCCAAGGCCGCCCGCGCCGCCCGGCCCTCACCATGCACGGAAGATGCATTTCCCGGCAGCGACAGCGCATCCAGCATGGCAAGACGCGCCTCGTCACACAAAGGTGCGGTCGCGTTCCAGTCGAGATATGTGCGTTCAAGCGCCATGGCCGGCCATTGTCCGATGCGGTTCAGTTTCTAGATAGGCAGTGTACGGCGCATTTTCCTTGAAATTTTCGCCGGCCTTGCCGTATGAGACACCCAACCGGGGCAAACCTTGCTGGTCGCCCCAATTTCGAATGGTTCTAAACTGTTTCTAGAAAAGCTGAGCGGCTTCGTCAAGTCAAAGCACAGCCTAACAGTCAGGAACCTGCGACACTGACCGGAGTACAGATGCCCGAAGTCATTTTCAACGGCCCTGCCGGCCGCCTGGAAGGCCGCTACCAACCATCCAAGGAAAAGAGCGCGCCGATCGCCATCATCCTGCACCCGCACCCGCAGTTCGGCGGCACGATGAACAACCAGATCGTCTACCAGCTCTTCTACATGTTCCAGAAGCGCGGTTTCACGACACTCCGGTTCAATTTCCGCTCGATCGGCCGCAGCCAGGGCGAATTCGACCATGGTGCAGGCGAACTGTCGGATGCCGCCTCGGCGCTCGACTGGGTGCAGAGCCTGCATCCCGATTCGAAAAGCTGTTGGGTCGCCGGTTATTCCTTCGGCGCCTGGATCGGCATGCAGCTGCTGATGCGCCGTCCAGAGATCGAAGGTTTCATGTCGATCGCGCCGCAGCCGAACACCTATGACTTCTCCTTCCTGGCGCCCTGCCCGTCGTCCGGCCTGATCATCAATGGCGATGCGGACAAGGTTGCGCCTGAAAAGGACGTCAACGGCCTCGTCGAAAAGCTGAAGACCCAGAAGGGCATCCTCATCACCCACAAGACCGTCGAAGGCGCCAACCACTTCTTCAACGGCCAGGTGGAAACGCTGATGGGCGAATGCGAGGATTACCTCGACCGTCGCCTCAACGGCGAACTGGTGCCGGAACCGGCTGCCAAGCGCATCCGCTGAGACGAACAGACAAACGAGAATCACACGGCCGCCTTTCGGGCGGCCGTTTTCGTTTGGAATATCTGCTCCGCCGGGATGCAGGAAATCTGCACAACCTGGGGTCAGGCCGCCAGTTCACGCGCCCGGTGGACACAGTCTCGACCGCCACGCTTGGCGGAATACAATGCCACATCGGCTGCACGTAGCGCGGTTTCCAGATTGCCTTTCGTCGGCAGGGCTGCCACGCCAAAACTGGCCGTGACGACAGAACCACCGGGTAGGCCGGATACGATCATCGTCCGGGCCCCGATCCTCAACGTTTCCGCGACAACGACCGCCATGGCTGGCGAGGTCTCCGGCAAGAAAACTGCAAACTCCTCGCCACCAATGCGCCCGATGATAGCGTCATCGGCAACCTGTGCCGCGATCATGGTCCCGAAAGCGCTGATCACCATGTCGCCGACATGATGCCCATAGGTGTCATTGATCGATTTGAAATGATCGAGATCGCACAGAATGACCGCATGGTGGCGCTCACCCGGTCGATTGATCTCCCGCTTCACCGCCACCTCGAAACCGCGGCGATTGGCAAGGCCCGACAGGCTGTCATGCTCCGCACGGCCACGTTCCACGGCCATGATATCGAGCGTCAGGACAGCCAGCAGCATCAGGCCGACCGCCACGATCAGCACGGCGGTAATGCTCTGCGAAACGACCGCATAATTGGTGGATACATAGGCGCTGGCCGTCGAACCCGGTCCCATGACTGCCGCCAGCGTCGCCTTTACGAGAAAATGCCCGCCGCTGACCACCAGCACGGTGGCAAGTGCTCTGTCCATCGCCGTCCGGCGCTTTGACATGAATACGTTGCCCGCCGCTGACAGCGTCACCAGCGCGTAAGGTCCCTGGTAGACAAAGCCATACCCCCACCACGAACGCGGCAGGTCGAGCACGACAAGATAGGCAGCCATGCCGGCCAAAAATACCCCTATGGCAAACCATTTGGGAAACGGCCTGTCATACAGAACCGAAACGCCCCAATGCAGCAGAACCAGCCCCGCCAAAACGGTGCCGTAGGCCGCCATGGCCCAAGGTGTCGGATTTTCGGCATAGGCAACGCCAAGTTCCGACAACATTGTCAGTGAAGCGATGAACAGGCCGGCGGAAAACAGCAGGGCAACCGAACGCCAGCGGCTATAAATCGACACGACAGCGAACACGGCGCTGAAACACAGGCCGATGAAAAAATTGACCACCAGAAATATTGCGGCAGCTGACATGGAGTATCAATCAGGCGGAAAGGATGGGACTGCACGGATCGTGCTGGCCGGCAACCTAGAGCCCGATTGAGAACAAAATATTAAAGCCGATCACAATTTGGCGGGAGCCAGAACACCACCGCTGACCGGTCTTTCAACACCCGTCGTGCCCGGGAAGGTCAAGGGCAGGCCATATAGCGAACGCACTGCCAGATAGGCCCAGGCTTCCGCCTCCATCGCGCCTCCATCGAAACCAGCCACCTCTGCTGCGATCACCGTCGCCCCTTGCCTTGCGGCGAGTTCCGTCAACTCGCGCATGATCACGTCATTCAGGCGACCTCCGCCACAAACCACATAGCTTTTCGGCGGCTCGGGCAGATGTGTCGCGGATTTGAGAATCGCCGCCGCCGTCACATGCGCCAGCGTGCGCGCGCCATCGGCAAGCGACGCCTCACCAGCCTTGGGCGGAAGAAAATCGCCGCGATCGAGGGACCGACGAAGATTTCCGGAAAAGAATGGGCTTTGCAGATACCGCTCGGCCAGAGCGGGAACCACCGCGCCGGAGGCAGCGATTCGTCCGCCCTTGTCGTAAGCCCCGCCGCCATGCGCCTCCACCCATTGGTCGATCAGCATGTTGCCGGGCCCGCTGTCGAAGGCCGAAAGCGTGCCATCGGTGCCGACAAAGGTCAGGTTGGAAATACCGCCGATGTTCACGAACACCACTGGCGCCTTGCAGTCCCTGGGCAGATTGGCGGAAAGCGCGGCATGATAGACGGGAATAAGCGGCGCCCCCTGCCCGCCAAAAGTCATGTCATTCGCGCGCATGTCGTAAACGACATCGATGCCGATTTCCTGTGCCAGCAGTGGTCCGTCACCTATCTGCACCGTCAGCGCCTCGTCCGGCCGGTGCAGCACCGTCTGGCCGTGAAAGCCGACCAGATCAATATCCGCCGGCGAAAGATCGTTTCGCGCCAGAAACGATTTGACCGCCGCCGCATGGCAGAGCGTCAGAATCTTTTCGCTCGCGCCGAGATCATCCGGTCGCTGCGTCCGTTCAGTGATCGCCTTGGCCACCGCCAGCGCACGCTTCCAGCGGTCACGCAATTGCGGATCGAAAGGCACGTAATAACTTGGGCCGCGCTCAACCCGGCTTTCACCGTCGGTGCGCAGCAATGCCACATCGATCCCGTCCATGGACGTGCCGCTCATCAGCCCGATTGCCGTTTTCATCTCAGTCATTGATGCCATCCAGAATCACTTTTGAAGTGATTATCCCAGAAAACGGTGCTAGGTGCCGTCTCGCACATAAAATCACATCCATACAGAGTAGAGAGATGTCCAGGTTCAAGTCCGATTTCCTCCGCACGCTCGATGAGCGCGGCTTCATTCACCAGATCTCCGACGAGGCAGGTCTCGACGAACTGTTCGCCAAGGAAACCGTGACCGCCTATATCGGCTTCGATCCGACGGCACCTTCCCTGCATGCCGGCGGTCTCATCCAGATCATGATGCTGCACTGGATGCAGCAGACCGGCCATCAGCCGATCTCGCTGATGGGTGGGGGCACCGGCATGGTCGGTGATCCGTCCTTCAAGGACGATGCCCGCCAGCTGATGACGATCGACACGATCGAAAGCAATATCGCCTCCATCAAGCGCGTCTTCTCGAACTACCTGACCTACGGGGAAGGTAAAAAAGACGCGCTGATGATCAACAACGGCGACTGGCTGCGCGAGATCAACTACCTCGAATTCCTGCGCGATGTCGGCCGCCATTTCTCGGTCAACCGCATGCTGTCCTTCGACAGCGTCAAGACGCGCTTGGATCGCGAGCAGTCGCTGTCCTTCCTCGAATTCAACTACATGATCCTGCAGGCCTACGATTTCGTGGAACTGAACAAGCGTTACGGCTGCCGCCTGCAGATGGGCGGCTCCGACCAATGGGGCAATATCATCAACGGCATTGATCTCGGCCACCGCATGGGGACGCCGCAGCTCTACGCGCTGACCTCGCCGCTGCTGACCACCGCATCGGGCGCCAAGATGGGCAAGTCGCTCAACGGCGCTGTCTGGCTCAACCCGGACATGCTGTCGGCCTATGACTTCTGGCAGTACTGGCGCAATACCGAGGATGCCGACGTTTCGCGCTTCCTCAAGCTCTACACGACGCTGCCGATGGACGAGATCGCCCGCCTGTCCGCCTTGGCCGGTTCGGAGATCAACGAGGTCAAGAAAATCCTCGCGACGGAAATCACGGCCATGCTGCATGGCCGCGAGAACGCCGAGCAAGCTGCCGAAACCGCCCGCAAGACCTTTGAGGAAGGCGCGCTGGCCGACAACCTGCCGTCGATTGATGTCGCCAAGAGCGAACTCGAAGCCGGCATCGGTCTGCTTGCTCTCATCGTCAAGGCCGGCCTTGCCGCATCGAACGGCGAGGCTCGCCGCCATATTCAGGGCGGTGCCGTGCGCATCAACGACGTGGCGATTTCAGACGAACGCACGGTCATCGGCTCGGGTGAAGTGACCGGTGATGGCGTGATCAAGCTTTCGCTCGGCAAGAAGAAACACATTCTCGTTCGCCCGGCGTAAGCCGCGCAACGAAAACCGACGACGAGAAGGCCGCCGCGTGCGGCCTTTTCCATATCCGCTTACTGGAATTCGAAAATCTGCCTGAACACACCGGGCGCGATGATCGACAGCGGGTTTACCGTAAGGTCCGGCTTCGAAAACTTGCCGCTCAGCTTGAAGGTGATGCCGAGCAGGCCGCGGTCGCGGCCATTGCCCAGAATGACACCGAACAACGGCAACTCGCCAAAGAGGCGGTTGAGGCCATAGGCCGGCATGAAGGTGCCGGTCATGTCCATATTGCCGCGACGATCCTTGACGACGCCCTGGAAAGTCGCACCGATCTGCTCGCCACGCACCAAGCCGTTATCCAGAGCCATCGTGCCGTTGCGATAGGCCATGCGGGCAAAACCGCGCTGGAATTTCGACGAACTGATATCGACATTGCCTCTCACGGCCGAGTTCAGGCTGCGACCACCATCGCCCGAGGGCGAATTGACCATCGACTGCAGACGCTGTTCGTTGACCACATTGAAATTGCGGATATCGACAGACCCGTTCCAGTCGCTGCCGGTCTCCGTTTCGAATTGCAGGTTCAAAAGCCCGCCGCGCATATGCGTGTAAAGGTCGGCAAACCGCGCCAGCGAACCGGCATCGCCACTGGTCAGCGAGATGATGTCACGGCCGTTGCCGCTGCGGGTCTCGCCCACGACCGCCTGACCGTTATTGGTCACGCCGGAAAGGTCCAGCCGCTTCACATCACCTTCGCGGATCGTCAAAAGCAGCGACGCATTGCGGATCGCCTCGTCATTGAACCCGATAAGCCGATCGAGTTTCAACCGCACGGTCGCACCACCCTCCGAAGGCTTGCCCGCCCCCCCGCCATCGGTTGAGCTGCGCATGCGGCTGATGACAGGGCGCAGATCGGCCGTAGCGCCGGTGACACTGATGTCATAGACGCCCTTGCTCTGTTTCAGGGCCACGGCAAAACTGTCGGCGGGCGACAGGTTCATGCTGGAAAAACTGGCAGCGGAAAGCTGGCTTCCGACAAGACTGATCTCACCGCGCGCGCCAAACCCATCGCCATCCAGCGTGAATTTTTCGATACTGGTCCGGCTGTCCGTTTTGGACAGCTCGAAACTTGCCTTGGCCGGAATGCCGCTGCCTTTCGTCCACCCCACATAGGGAATGGACAATGCCGCCTTGCCGAGATCCAGTTTGACGGCCTGATGCTTGTCATCGACCAGCGACAATTCGACGGCAACGGTGCCATCGATAATGTCGGACAGGCCCGGCACCAGTCTGTCGCGTTGGTCATTGTTCAGCGATGCGGTGATCACGCGTTCGCGCTTGACGGAGGAGCCCTTGTCGATCGGCTCGACCAGCATGATCTCGGCCGGAACGGTATCGATCCTGCCCTTGGCCTCCAGCCTCGCTGCCTGCGGATCGATATCGAGCTTGCCATCGACGCCGGTGATCTTGTGGCCTTCCATCGGCTTGGCCAGATCGACATCGCTCAGCGCCACCCGCGCCTTGAAATCCGGCTTCGGCGGGTTCTGGTCGGAAATCAGCCCGAAGCGTGCCTGCACATTGGCCGTCGCCTTGCCGGAAAAATCATCGGCCTCGAGCCCCGTCCCTCGCAAGCCGTTGACCGGTTTTGCACTTGCCAGCTCGGCAATCGCGTCGGCCTTGCCCGCAACCTTGATATCGAGATCGGCCATCAGCGGCTTCATATAGGTGTCGCCGATGCCGAACGTGCCGCCCTCGACATTGACGACCCGCCCCGAGGGAAATGTCGCGCTGGCCTTTGCAACCTTGACGCCGAGCTTTTCGCCCTTGAGGTCGAAATGGCCGCTCAGATCCATCAGAGGCGGAATGTCGCCTGGAAGCACAAGGCGATTTCCGGCAATGTCGAAGCTGATCTGTAGCTCACGCTCATCGAGATTGAGCGGTATGCCCGGCCCCTTCATGCGACCGGCGGGGATGAAGACGGCAATGGAACCGTTGGTGATGTCACCGCCGAACATGTTGGCCATCACCCAGTCACGCGGTTTGCGCGCCATCCAGAACGGCCACAGCTGCTTGACCGCCGCCACCTTCATCTCAGGCAGCTGTGCGCCAAAACTGATTTCCGGCGATACCTGACCATGCAATGTCAGTTCCAGCGATCCGGCCATCTGGCCCATCGGGCTGCTGACAAGCAGGCTGTCGATCTGCAACTTGCGCTCGCCGGACAGATAACGGCCGCCTGCCTTGAGATCGAAGACGACCCGATCCTCACCGGAATTTTCCGATTGGGTGCGTGCACCGCTCACCAGAAGATCCAGCCCCACGCCCGGCCGCTTGTCATCGGCGTTGAGACGGTCGAGGTCGACCACGGCACCGCTGATTGGCAGCACGGTCGGTCCAAGCCGGGCCTCGGATGGCAGGATCTCGATCGATTGGCGTGCAAAATTATAGGCGATATTGATCTCGGCACCCGAAAGCGCCTGCCCGACGCCGTCAAAATAGAACATGCCGGGACGGCCGAGCAGTTTTGCCCTGATCTCCTGTGTCGTCGTCTCCGTCTGGCGGGTCGCGGAAATATCGAGATCGAGCGAACCTTCCAGCCCTTCGCGCGGGCTGCCATCCGGCGCATGCTGCAGCAGGAAGGGCGTCACTTCCACACCGTTCACACGTCCCTGCAGATTGGTCGTGACATTGTTGACGGCGGTCGCCTTGATATCCAGCTGCGCCACGCGCCCGTCGAGCTCAAGCGCGCCTTCCACCCGCACCAGCCCGTCGGGCGTACGCGTCAGTTGCAGTGTCTCCACCTTGAGCACGGAAATCTTGCCATCCCGCGCCGGCGGAAAGCGGACTTCGAAACCGGAAATCGTCATGGAGCCCGTGCCGGTGCGCTCAATCAGGCCGCGCGCCTCATCGAGACGCTGAAACACCTGCTCCAAAGCCGGCGGCAGGTCATCGACACGCATGTTGGCAGGATCGAGCGGATCGCCTGCCGGCAGTACGGCGGTGTCCAAGCTAATGTTTTCCGCCTCCATATGGCGAACAGTCAGCGTGCCGGACAGCAGCGCCAGCGGATCGACCGCCATGCGCATCGCGCCGAGCCTGGTCAGGTGTTTTCCCGTCGCGACCTCTACCAGATCGACATCTCGCGCTTCGAGAGCGATTCGCCATGTGTGGTCTATCCGGATGGCGGTCGAGCCGACGGTCGCCTGATAACGCGGTCCGATGGCTCCGTTCAGCGCCGACTGCGCCTGCGCTTCCAGCGCGCCGTCGATCGTGCCCGTCTCGATGGCCGCCAGCACAAGTCCGAAGGCAACCGTCAGGAAGAGAAAAAAGGCCGCGCAATAACGCGTGACACGGCGCGCTCGCCGGCGCTCGGGCCGCGGGCAATGCACGATGATGGGATCATCCACCTGGGCCGAGGGCAATTCATGCAAGGCAACCATGTCCTTGCGCGTGAACCGCACCTTTTCTCCGCGTATCTCCGCCATAATGCTCCGGAACGAATCGAAAATGCGCCCATACCCCTGCTGGACGCGGCCGCGGCCAATATATATCGAATGCGGCAACAATCACCCCATGATGGGGCGAAAGAAAGGAAAATCATGTCTGAACTTACAATCGGTCAGCCTGCCCCCGCTTTTGCCCTTCCCCGCGATGGCGGCGCTACGGTTTCTCTCGCAGATCTGAACGGCAAAATCGTCGTGCTGTATTTCTATCCGAAAGACGACACCTCCGGCTGCACGACGGAAGCCGTTGATTTCACAGGCCTTGCCGGTGAATTCGAAAAAGCCGGAGCCGTCGTCGTCGGTGTGTCGCCGGATACGGTTGCCAAGCACGAAAAGTTTATCGCAAAACATTCGCTCTCCCTCATCCTCGCGGCGGACACCGACCAGACTGTCGCCAACGCTTATGGCGTGTGGAAGGAGAAAAGCATGTATGGCCGCACCTATATGGGCATCGAACGTTCGACCTTCCTGATCGGTCCGGATGGCGTGATCCGTCAGGTCTGGCCAAAGGTGAAGGTCAAGGGTCACGCAGCGGAAGTTCTCGCCGCCGCCCGCGCGCTTGCCGCTGCGTAACTCAGGTTTCAGGGGAGAGACAGAGAATGACCAGCGGGAAAGAAGCCGAGCAGGTGTCCCTCGATCCCGGATCGCTGCGCGGCGGGGCAACACGGGCAATCCTCTCTGCCGATCTCGATCTCAAGACGCTTCTTGCGCAGGAAACCGCCACGCGCTGGTTCGAGCGCCGCCTCTCCCTGCGCTCGCCGCTCGATCCGCCCCTGCCATTACGCCCGGGCCGCCCCGAAAAGCCGGAGCTTGTGCCGCCGCGCGCCGTCGAAAAGCGATCGCTGCACACACTCAACGGCCGCATCGCGCTCCTGCATTCCATCGCCCATATCGAACTCAACGCCGTCGATCTGGCGCTCGATATCGTCGCGCGCTTTGCCAGCGAACCGGTACCGCATTCCTTCTTCGATGGCTGGATGCAGGTGGCCTTCGAGGAAGCCAAGCATTTTCGCATGGTGCGGGCACGGCTGAACGACCTCGGCGCGGATTACGGCGACATGCCTGCCCATGACGGGCTCTGGCAGGCGGCCCATTCCACCCGCAACGATCTCACCGCCCGCCTTGCCGTCGTGCCGCTCATTCTCGAGGCTCGCGGCCTCGATGTGACGCCTTCCCTGCAGGCAAAGATGCGCGAAACCGGCGACCATGAAACCGCCGCCGTGCTCGATGTCATCTACAACGACGAAAAGGGTCATGTGGCGATCGGCGCTAAATGGTTCCGTTTCCTTTGTGCCCGCGAACGCAAGGACCCTGCCGCAACCTTCAAGGATCTGGTACGCGCCAATTTCCGTGGCTCATTGAAGCCGCCCTTCAACGATGTGGCGCGCGCCGAGGCGGGTTTGACGCCGTCTTTCTATCGATCGCTCACCTCCACAAGCCAATCCTAATAGAAAAATCCCGACAAACACTTCGCTTTACCTGCCAATAGTTTCGGATGAATACGCCGCACACGCCGTAAAGCATTCATTAACCCTAACATCGTGTAATCCCGCCATGCCGAGCGACCAGATAAACGAGTCGCAATCCGGGAGGCGAACCTTGGCTGAAGCAGGTGAAAACAGAGTATTTGGCAAGCGTGCGACCCAGCACGTGCTGATTCTCGCCTCCGGTGACAGGGTCCGCCACATGACCATCCGGCCCTGGATGACCGGCCTTGTCGCGGGCACGATCGGCCTCTTCGCTCTCGGTTACCTCGGTGCCACCGCCTATCTCGTGCTACGCGATGATCTCATCGGCGCGACCATGGCGCGGCAGGCCCGTATCCAGCACGATTACGAAGATCGCATCTCCTCCCTGCGCGCCCAGCTCGACCGCGTCACCTCGCGGCAGTTGCTCGATCAGCAGCTCGTGGAACAGAAGGTGGAAAAACTGCTGCGCCAGCAGACAGCGCTTTTTTCCCGCAACGGCAAGCTCGGATCTCTTCTCGAACGCGCCGAGGGCGCCGGCATTTCGGCAGAACCCGTATCATCGCAAGGCAAGGAAACAGCGGCAGAGGCCATCGACCGTCAGGCAGGCCTGACAACCTCTTCGATCCCCCCTGCCCGCACGGCGCTTGCCTATGCGCCAAGCGGTGAGAACATGGCCGATCGCGCTGACCGCATCTTTTCCAAGGTAACCCTGTCGCTCAAAGGTATCGAAAGCGAACAGCTCAAGACGATCGAAGGCCTGACCACCGATGCGGCCAGAAAGGCCGATTCGATGGCACAGATCATGCGCCGCACCGGTGTGGAAGTATCGGACAAACGCTCGGAGGCACAGCCGCTGGAAACGCCACCATTGCGGACCGGCGAGGTGAAGGGCGGCGTCGGCGGCCCTTTTATCGAACCCATGAAATTCGACAGGTTCAACGCGTCTCTCGATGAACTGGACACGGCGCTTACCCGCCTTGAAAGCGTCAGAGAAACAGCACTTGCCCTGCCCTATGGCAATCCGGCGCCCGGTCAGGGCATCACCAGCCGATTCGGAAACCGCCCCGACCCGTTTCTCGGCCGTCTCGCCTTCCATGGCGGCATCGACTTCCAGGCGGAAACCGGCCTCGCGGTAAAAGCCACCGGCGCCGGCAAGGTCATCACCGCCGGCTGGGCCTCCGGTTACGGCAATCTCGTCGAAATCGATCACGGCCAGGGCATCACCACCCGTTACGGTCACATGTCCCGTATCCTCGTGCGCGAGGGCCAGACCATTTCCGTCGGCGATACGATCGGCCGCGCCGGTGCGACCGGCCGTGCCACAGGCCCGCACGTGCATTACGAAGTCCGCCGCAATGGCGAGGCGGTCAATCCCATCCATTTTCTCAATGCCGGACTGAAGCTCACCACATATATGAACTGATTGCGACCTTGACGATTGCCAACCGAGCAAAGGCTTTGCTGCGTCCTTGAGGAAACAAGTCACCGTTTTATTCACTAACATTGCCGTCAGATGGTCGCATTTCTTGACTTGACGTCTTTTTGATTTTATGTGGCCCGCATCGTCGGGCAGGACTAAGACCCGACTCACACGTGTTCGCACCGAACCGGAACGGGAAACAACCTCCCTTTGACGACATTTGCTGATCTTGGCCTGAGCCAGAAAGTCCTTTCCGCAGTCACCGACGCGGGCTACACCACGCCCACGCCTATTCAGGCGGGTGCCATTCCGCCTGCCCTGCAGCGCCGCGATATCCTTGGCATCGCGCAGACAGGTACCGGTAAGACTGCATCCTTCGTATTGCCTATGCTGACGCTGCTCGAAAAGGGCCGCGCCCGCGCGCGCATGCCGCGCACCCTGATCCTCGAGCCTACCCGCGAACTCGCGGCACAGGTCGCCGAGAATTTCGAGAAATACGGCAAGAATCACAAGCTCAACGTGGCTCTGCTGATCGGCGGCGTTTCTTTCGAGGAACAGGACCGCAAGCTGGAGCGTGGCGCCGACGTTCTGATCTGCACGCCCGGCCGCCTGCTCGACCACTGCGAGCGCGGCAAGCTGCTGATGACCGGCGTCGAGGTTTTCGTTATCGACGAAGCCGACCGCATGCTCGACATGGGTTTCATCCCGGATATCGAACGCATCGCCAAGATGATCCCGTTCACCCGCCAGACGCTGTTCTTCTCGGCCACCATGCCGCCGGAAATCCAGAAGCTGGCCGATCGCTTCCTGCAGAACCCGGAACGCGTCGAAGTGGCAAAGCCCTCCTCGACCGCAAAAACCGTGACGCAGCGCATCGTCGCCTCGCACAACAAGGATTACGAGAAGCGCGCGGTGCTGCGCGATCTCATCAAGGCGCAGGACGACCTGAAGAACGCCATCATCTTCTGCAACCGCAAGAAGGATGTCGCCGACCTGTTCCGTTCGCTCGACCGCCACGGTTTTTCCGTGGGCGCCCTGCATGGCGACATGGACCAGCGTTCGCGCACCACGATGCTCGCCAACTTCAAGGACAACAAGCTGACCCTGCTCGTCGCCTCCGACGTTGCAGCGCGCGGCCTGGATATTCCCGACGTCAGCCACGTCTTCAATTTCGACGTGCCGATCCACGCGGAAGACTATGTTCACCGCATCGGTCGCACCGGCCGCGCCGGTCGTTCGGGCAAGGCATTCACGGTCGTAACCAAGTCGGATGCAAAATATCTCGATGCCATCGAAAAGCTGATCAACGAAAAGATCGAATGGCTTTCCGGTGACCTTTCGGAACTCGGCGCACCGATGGAGAGTTACGAGAGCGGCGACAAGGGTCGCAAAGGCCGTGACCGCGATCGTGGTCGCGACAAGGACAAGGGCCGTGAACGTGGCGGCCGCCGGTCTTCGGGCAATACGTCTTCCAGTCATTCGGATGACACCAAGACCGTCGAGAATACGCGCCAGCCGCAAGAATCCGTTGCCGAAACCACAAGGACCGAAGTCGTGAACGCCGAGCCAAAGCAGGATACCCGCAGACAGCAGAACGGGTCTCGCAATGCGCGTCCGTACCCGGCAAATGACGATAACGGTCGCGAGCAGCAGCGTCGCCAGCGTCATCACCGTGACCACGATGACGGCCCGACCCCGGTCGGTTTCGGCGACGACATCCCGGCCTTCATGCTGATTGCCGCCAAGGCCTGATCGGTCTTCACGCAATGGCATTCCCCGGCATCGATTTTCCAGGAGTCGGCTGCGGCCTGATCATTCAGCGCGCCGACGGCAAGGTCCTGCTCTACCGGCGCGTCAAGGCGCCGGAAGCTGGCCACTGGAATATCGTCGGCGGCAAAGTCGATCAGATGGAGCATTCCTCTGAAGCCGCCCGCCGCGAGGCTGAAGAAGAGACGGGCCTGAAAATAGGGGCCGTCGATTTTCTCTGCACGATCGAAGCCCTTGTCGAGGCAGATCGACAGCACTGGATCTCGATGATCTATGTTGCCCGCGAATTTTCCGGTGAGCCGCAACTGACCGAGCCGGACAAACTGTCCGAAAAGGGATGGTTCGATCTTTCCGACCTGCCGCAACCGCTTTCGATGTTTTCCGAGCAGGCATTCGCCGCCCTGAAGAATGTCAGAACCGCATAAGATCACGGGATTATGCCGCAACCGTTGCAGTGCGGGATTGATTGGCGATTGACCCTTTCCTACCCAAAAGTTAAACAGTCGCCGCAACTGGATGCCTCAAAGCGCTAGCGGAGCTTGAATGCACAAGACGAGAAAGGCTGCACGGTCCTTTCGCGCGGATGGTCTTGCCATCCTGACGCGCTGGCCCACGCTTGTCGCCTTTCTGCTGATCGCCGCGTTTTCCGGCGCCGGTTTCCATTCCGCCAATTCCATGCTGCAGCAATATCGCCAGCTGTTCGACAGCGAAGGCGGCGATAACACATTGCAGATCGCCAATCGCGAACAGCCGCGCCTCGCGGTCGTGACGGCGGTTTCGGAAAAACAGCAATCCACATGGCAGGGCATGGCTGACGGTATTCTACCGTCATCTGTCGCTCTCAACCATCCGCTCGATGCGTGGCTCGGCGCCATTGCCCCTCGCCAACAGCAGCTTTCGCAGTTCACGGCCCTCGCCTCCGCGCGCGGCCCGCCTCGTCTTTCGTGACGCCCTTATCGCTCACGAACTGAAAACAAGCGCTTCCTGACGGCACAAGCGGTGCCCTGCGCGTAACAGGACCAAATATATGAGAAATTCCCGCTGGCTGGTGGCGACCTATATCGCCATCATTCTGGTCGGCACGCTGGTAGCGCTGCCGAACATCCTGTCACCTTCCATGCTGTCGCGCCTGCCTTCTTGGCTGCCGCACACGCAGGTTTCCCTCGGCCTCGACCTGCGCGGTGGCTCGCACCTCGTGCTTGAAGTCGATCGCGCCGACCTGATCAACGAGCGCCTGCAAAGCCTCATGCAGGATAGCCGCCGCGTCCTGCGCGACAAGCGCATCGAAACTTCGGCAATCCGCCGCAACGGCGACAATATCACCGTCACGCTGCGCGACCCGGCAACACGCGACGCCGCCGTTACCGAGCTGCGCACGCTCTCCAACCCGGTCAGCCTGGCAACTGCCATCGGCCAGAGCGATCTCAACGTCGCCACCCCGCGCGACAACACGATCACGCTCAACTACACCGATGCCGGAATCAACCAGTACATCACCAACGCCGTCGAGCAGAGCCTGGAAATCATCCGCCAGCGTGTCGACCAGGTCGGTGTTGCCGAACCGACGATCCAGCGCGTCGGTTCCGATCGTGTTCTCGTCCAGCTTCCGGGCGAACAGGATCCGTCGCGCCTGCGCCAGTTGCTCGGCTCCACCGCCAAGATGAGTTTTCACCTTCTCGGCAACCAGGGTGAACCCGGCGTCACCATGATTGCCGACGAACAGGGCCAGCAATACCCGGTTCTCGACCGTGTCGAACTGTCGGGTGACCACCTGACCGACGCCCGCGCCGCCTTCGAACAGCAGTCGCAGCGTCCCATCGTCACCTTCCGTTTCGATAGCTCGGGTGCGACCCGGTTTGCCCAGATTACCCAGCAGAATGTCGGCCGTCCGTTCGCCATCGTTCTCGATAACAAGGTCCTGAGCGCACCGGTCATCCAGACGCCGATCACCGGCGGTTCGGGCCAGATTTCCGGCAATTTTTCCGTACAGGAAGCCAATACGCTCGGCGCCCTTTTGCGCGCCGGTTCGCTGCCGGCCAAGCTGACCGTCATTGAAGAACGTACCGTCGGTGCCGACCTCGGTTCGGACGCCATTGAAATGGGTATCTTCACGGGTCTCATCGGCTTCGCGGCCGTCGTCGCCTTCATCTTCTTCCTTTACGGAAGCTGGGGCATTCTTGCCAACTTCGCGCTCGCCATCAACGTCATCCTCACCTTCGCGGGCCTGACGCTGATCGGTTCTACGCTGACGCTGCCGGGCATCGCCGGTATCGTGCTGGGCATCGGCCTCGCGGTTGACGCCAACGTTCTCATCAACGAACGCATCAAGGAAGAAACCCGCAAGGGCAAGAGCGCCTTTGCTGCCATCGACGCCGGTTTTGCCCGCGCCTATTCCACCATTGTCGACAGTAACGTCACGGCGCTGATCGCCACCGTTCTGCTCTTCTGGTTCGGCTCCGGCCCGGTTCGCGGTTTTGCCGTCACCATGGGCCTCGGCATCATGATCTCGATGTTCACCGCAGTTTCCGTCGTGCGCGTGCTGATGATCGCCATCACCGCCCGCAAGAAGCTGAAGGTAATCAACATCAAGCCGCTTCTGCCGATCAATCTCGTTCCGGATGGCACCAATATCGCCTTCATGAAGGGACGTTTCATCGGCATCGGCATCTCGGTCATCCTGTCGATCGCCTCCATCGCTCTGTTCTTCAAGCCGGGCCTCAATTACGGCGTCGACTTCCAGGGCGGTATCCAGATGGAAGTCGTCACACAGAACGAAACCGACCTTGCAGCTTTCCGTTCCGGCCTGAACAGTCTTGGTTTCGGCGAGGTCGCGCTGCAGGAATTCGGCAGCAACAACCACATCCTCGTGCGCGTCGAGCGTCAGGAAGGTGGCGAACAGGCACAGACCAACGCCGTTGAGGCGCTGAAGGCCGAAGTCGTGAAGATCGACCCGACTGCAAAGGTCGAGCGTACCGAGGTTGTCGGTCCGAAAGTATCGGGCGAACTTGCAATCGCCGGCTTCCTGTCGCTGGCGCTCGCCGCCATCGCCATGACGATCTATATCTGGGCGCGTTTCGAATGGCCGTTCGCGGTCGGCGCCATGATCACGCTGATCCTCGACGTCACCAAGACGGTCGGCTTCTTCGCGATCACCGGGCTGGACTTCAACCTGACGGCCATCGCCGCCGTGCTGACGCTGGTCGGTTATTCGGTCAACGACAAGGTCGTGGTTTATGACCGCATGCGTGAAAACATGCGCCTCTACAAGAAGATGCCGTTGCGTGAACTGATCGACAAGTCGATCAACGAAACGCTGGCCCGAAGCCTCTACACGTCCGCAACAGCCTTCCTTTCGCTGTTGCCGATGGCCATCTGGGGCGGCAGCGCCGTCTCCAGCTTCGCCATCCCGATGGTGTTCGGCATCGCGGTTGCGGCTCTGTCCTCGGTCTTCATCGCTGCACCGATCCTGCTGTTCCTCGGCGATTGGCGCAAGGCCCACGGCAAGGGCATGATCGCTGACGAGACGGAAGAAACCGAAGCCGGCAAGACCGTCGTCGCTGCCAAGCCGTAAGTCGGCAGGCAGACGCCACGAACCAAAGGCCGTCCGCAAGGGCGGCCTTTTTTCGTTCCAACCATCAATTTTTCTGCAACTGCTGACAGCCCAACTCGCTCGCCTGTCTCCAAAGCCGGTGCTACGTTCCTCCTGAAATGAAATCCCATGACGAGGAGAAAAGCATGGCAACGGAAAAGGTCGCGATCATCACCGCCGGCGGCAGCGGCATGGGGGCGGCAAGCGCGAAACGTCTGGCCGCCGATGGTTTCAAGGTCGCCATCCTCTCCTCCTCCGGCAAGGGCGAGGCACTGGCAGCCGAACTCGGCGGCATCGGCATCACCGGCTCCAACCAGTCGAATGATGTCCTGAAACGTCTCGTGGACACGGTGACGGACAAGTGGGGACGGATCGACGTCCTGGTCAACAGCGCAGGCCACGGTCCGCGCGCACAGATCACCGAAATCACCGACGAACAATGGCATACCGGCCTCGACGTCTACCTGATGAACGTCATCCGTCCTGTCCGCCTTGTGACCCCGATCATGCAGGCCCAGAAATCCGGCGCCATCGTCAACATCTCCACCGCCTGGGCTTTTGAACCGGCGGCGATGTTCCCGACCTCGGCGGTTTTCCGCGCCGGGCTCGCCTCCTACACGAAAATTTATGCCGATACCTATGCGGCCGACAATATCCGCATGAACAACGTGCTGCCCGGCTGGATCGACAGCCTGCCGGCGACGGAAGAGCGTCGCGACAGCGTTCCGATGAAACGGTATGGCACCAGTGACGAGATCGCCGCCACCGTCGCCTTCCTCGCCTCGGAAGATGCGGGCTATATCACCGGCCAGAATCTGAAGGTCGATGGCGGCCTGACGCGTTCGGTCTGAGCCGATTACCTTCGCTCATCGAGGACGCAAATGTATCCCTCGATGAGCGAATCTTCACAAGCCGAGTAAATGAGCAAAATATTCTCAACTGCCCGATTTTTTGGCTTTTTCCTCTCCTGCAAAACCCAAGGCTTTCCTAGATAACACATCATCCAACGAATACCGGCCAGACCGACCGGCTGATGATAAGGAAATGCAAAATGAACTGGCTGAAAACCATCGCCGCTGCCGCCGTGCTGCAGGCTGTCGCCATCACGCCCTCGCTCGCCGGTGAAAACCTCGATCAGATCAAGGCCGCCGGCGTGATCAAGATCGGCACCGAAGGCACCTATGCCCCCTTCACCTTCCACGATGCCGCCAACAAGCTGGTCGGTTTCGATGTCGAAATCGGTGAAGCCGTCGCCCAAAAACTCGGCGTCAAGGCCGAGTTCGTCGAAGGCAAATGGGACGGCCTGATCGCAGGTCTCGACGTCAAGCGTTACGACGCCGTCATCAACCAGGTCGGCATCACCGAGGCCCGCAAGCAGAAATATGCTTTCTCCGAGCCTTATATCGCTTCCAAGGCGGTCCTGATCGTTCGTGACAACAACGACGACATCAAGTCGTTCGAAGATCTGAAAGGCAAGAAGTCGGCCCAATCGCTGACCAGCAACTTTGGCAAGCTCGCCGAAGCCGCCGGTGCCGAACTGGTCGGCACGGATGGCTTCGACCAGTCGATCCAGCTGGTTCTGACCCGCCGCGCCGATGCCACCGTCAACGACAGCCTGTCTTTCCTCGATTTCAAGAAGAAGCAGCCTGACGCACCGGTAAAAATCGTCGCGGAAAAGGCCGATGCGGATTATTCCGGCATCATCGTGCGCAAGGGCGATGATGATCTGGTTGCCGCCATCAACAAGGCGATCGCCGACATCAAGGCCGACGGCACCTACAAGACCATTTCCGACAAATATTTCGGCGCGGACGTTTCCAAATAAGCGATCTGTTCCGCTGACGGAAATTACGTCATTATCGGTTTTCAAACACGCCCGGCGATTTTCGTCGGGCGTCGTATTTTTTGAGGTTCCGCCGTGCCGCACTGGCTTCAATTGATGATGGATTCGCTACCCACCCTGCTCTGGGCCGGCATCAAATTCACTATCCCGCTGACACTCCTGTCATTTACTTTCGGGCTCGCATTGGGCCTGCTGACCGCTGTCGCTCGCCTTTTCGGCCCCATGCCGATAGCTGCCATCGCGCGTTTCTATGTCTGGATCATTCGCGGAACGCCGCTGCTCGTACAGCTGTTCGTGATCTTTTACGGCCTGCCCAGTATCGGCATCCTGCTCGATGCCTTTCCGGCCGCCCTGATCGGCTTCACGCTGAACGTCGGTGCCTACACGTCGGAAATCATCCGCGCCGCAATCTCGTCGGTGCCGAAAGGTCAGTGGGAAGCAGCATACTCGACAGGCATGAACTGGTCACAGGCGATGCGCCGCACCATCCTGCCGCAGGCCGGTCGCGTCTCTGTGCCGCCGCTGTCGAACACGTTTATTTCGCTGGTGAAGGACACATCGCTTGCCGCCGCCATCACCGTGCCGGAACTGTTCCAGTCGGCCCAAAGAATCGTCGCCACCACCTATGAGCCGCTGATTCTCTATATCCAGGCCGCCCTTATCTATCTGGCACTGAGTTCCGTGCTTTCTCACCTGCAATCGCGGCTGGAAGTGCGATTCGCCCGTTACGGCGGCATGCTGGAGGCCAACCGATGATCGAGCTTTCCCATATCGAGAAGAAATTCGGCGACACCGTCATCCTCAAGGATATCTCGCTGACCTTCCCGGAAGGCAGCGTCACCGCCCTCGTGGGCCCGTCCGGCGGCGGCAAGAGCACCCTGCTCCGCTGCATCAACCTCTTGGAACAGCCGACGGCCGGCACGGTGCGCATCGGCGATGAAGCCGCAACCTTCGCGCCCGGCAAGAAGGCCGCATGGTCGTCGGTGCAAAAGCTGCGCAGCCAGACCGGTATGGTGTTCCAGAACTTTCAGCTTTTTCCGCACCGCACGGCGATCGAAAACGTCATGGAAGGTCTGCTCGTCGTGCAGAAATGGTCGCGTGAAAAGGCAAAGGCGCGCGCCATGGAACTGTTGACCAAGGTCGGTATGGCGCACAAGGCCGATGCATGGCCCGCCAACCTTTCCGGCGGCCAGCAACAGCGCGTCGCCATCGCCCGTGCGCTTGCCCCCTCACCAAAAATACTGCTCTGCGATGAACCTACGTCCGCGCTCGACCCGGAACTGTCGGCCGAAGTGGTGGATGTGCTGGGCACTCTGGCGAAGGAAGGCACGACCATGGTGATGGCAACGCATGATCTGCGCCTCGCATCACAGGTCGCCAATCTCGTCGTGTTTCTGGAAGCCGGTCAGGTGGTGGAAACCGGCAATGCCGAACAGGTTTTTCGTAACCCCACCCACGAGCGCACGAAACGCTTCGTGTCGTCAATCAACGCGGCACAGACGCTCTGATCGGTGCATGCCAATACTCCGGCCCATGACCTGGGCCGGACAATCACCCGAGGAGAAAATTGTTGTCGGGCGTCGCAACGCTAATGGTGACAATCTCCCGGTCGCCATAGGCACGTGCCGCCGCAAAGGGATCGGCCCCGGCAATCGCCTCTGCATGTTCACGGTCCCGACATCGCAACACGATAACGGCCGTACCGTCTTCGCAAGGGCCGCAGAGCAAAAGCGTTCCGTCCGAATGCAGCGCCTTCAGCCACGCCACATGAGCAGCCACTACATCGGTTGTCATCCGCTCCGGGCGCGCACCTCTCAGGCGAACCAGAAACTCTTGCCCGCTCACGACGCCTCCGCCTGCAGCAGCGTTTCCGACATCGTCGCGCCGAAAACACTCTCGAAAGCCTCGCGCAGTCGAATATCCACATCCGCCATCATCACCGGCAGGCCGAGATCGACCAGACTGGTGACGCCATAACCGCTGATACCGCAGGGCACGATCCCTTCGAAATGGGAAAGATCCGGCTCCACATTCAGCGCCAGCCCGTGAAAACTCACCCAGCGGCGCAGGCGGATACCGAAGGCGGCGATTTTGTCCTCCGCCATGCTGCCATCGAACAGCAGCGGCTTCTCCGGCCTCTTCACCCACACCCCGACTCGGTCCTCACGGCGCTCGCCACGCACATTCATGCTG
Organism: Neorhizobium huautlense; assembly: GCF_030811685.1. Lineage (GTDB taxonomy): Bacteria > Pseudomonadota > Alphaproteobacteria > Rhizobiales > Rhizobiaceae > Neorhizobium > Neorhizobium huautlense_A. The sequence goes on from NZ_JAUSRF010000004.1 coordinate 98,208, forward strand.
TCCAGCGTGCGAATAATCACTTCTTCCAGCGCCGCCACATAGGCGCGCACATCCGGCCGGCGGCGTTTGAGATCGAGCATCACATAGGCCACCCGCTGCCCTGGTCCGTGATAGGTGTATTCACCGCCCCGGCCTGTGGAAAACACCGGAAAGCGATTGGGCTCGATCAGGTCGGCCGCATTGGCGCTGGTGCCGGCCGTATAAAGCGGCGGGTGCTCCAGAAGCCAGACGAGTTCGTCCGCTTTACCCTCCGCAATCGCCGCCACTTCGCGTTCCATTTCGGCGACAGCGTCCTCGTAGCCGATGGGACAGTCCGAGATTCGCCAGCGGATCGGTGGAAAACCTGCCTGTGGAAACATCGAAACATCGAGATCTGTGCGCAGCGACATATTTTTTATCCATATTTTTCGAGGCCTTGGCGGCCAGAACCCCTGCAAAGCCGGGAGTTTTTGCCTATCATCTCTATATAGGAATTCACAGGCGGATTTTATCTTCAAAAATCTGTCACGGTCCCCTTGTGTCTGCAAAATCCTTTTGCTAAATGCTCCCTCGCCGGCGCAAGTCGGCACCTACCACGATGCGGTCGTGGCGGAATTGGTAGACGCGCAGCGTTGAGGTCGCTGTGGGGCAACCCGTGGAAGTTCGAGTCTTCTCGACCGCACCAAATAAACCCGGCTTCGGCCGGGTTTTTTCTTTTCCGGCAACAGCTTAGAAAATCACACTGTCCCACGCTTCGATGGCTCGTGGGACACGGCGCGCGGCAGCGCCAGCGTTTGCCTCCCCTTTCAGATCCATTGGATCATGGCGAATTGACAACCGCGCGCGCCATTTGGTTTGACGGGCCTTTTTAATGCGTTATCCTTGGCTTGGACCATTCACGATATTGCCGTGATGCTTTCGGCGAATGCTGTTGGTAATGTCCAAAGAACTGCAACTTTGCCGGCAGCAATTTCGAAACGGCGAAGGCCAACGATTGCCCGGGATTGTCATGCAAGCCATTTGCGCAGTGCCTGCCCAGAATGAGTACTCAAATCAGGCGCCTCGTGCCTATGAAGCCGATCAGCTTGTTGCGCTTGCGCATTTTCGCGACGGCCAACATCTGACCGCGACGGAATTGCTCGAGGCACACCGCCTTCTGCCGAAGCGGGTTCGTTATGTCGCCGATATCCAGCGTTTCATGCTCAGCCACGCAGCCATGGCACTGCATCTTGAACATACGCTCGATCCCGCCAACCCCGGCGTTACCGCCACCAATCTGCTGCGCTTCTTCGAAAACACGCCCGCCGCCAGCAAGAACACCGTTCTCGCTTTCCTGGTTGAGATGCGGCACTACAATTTTGTCGAACCGCTCGATGAGGGCGACCGTCGCAGCCGCGCCTTCCGCGCCACGACGGATACGGAGCAACTGATCCGCTTCTATTTCGACACCCATTCGCGCGGTCTCGATTGCATGGATGGCGGCAAGCGAGCGGCGTTGCTTGCTGCCCATCCGCGCCTGCTGCATCTTGCCCAGCCGCATTTTGCGCGCACGCTTCTGCACAATTCCAAATGGCGCAATCCGCCGGAAACCATTGCCGGCTTCACCAAGTCCGACTCCGGCAGCAGCGTCATCCATGATCTGATCGCGCGCGTACCGCGGGGCGATCTCGGCTCGGAGCCGATCTGGATCGGCAATGTCTCCGCGACTGAAATCGCACGACATTACGTAGTCTCCACTACCCATGCCGTAAGGCTGTTTTCCCGCGCGAAGGCACAGGGACTGATCGGCTGGCAGGGCGCAACCAATCGCGGTGAGTGCTGGATTTCGCCTGTCCTCGTTCAGGATTATCACGACTGGCAGGCCGAAAAATTCGCAGCCATCTCCGCCGCCATACGGTTCGCCTGCGAAAAAGCCGGCATCACCTCCGCCTGATCACGCCTTTCGTGGCTTGCATGCCGCGATCGCCCGTGCTCCACAGAGGCGCAGGCCACGCGAAGGTAAACACATGACAGCCCTCACCGCCGAAAACCCCATGAAGGGCATGGCCCTGATGGCGAGCTGCATGCTTGTGCTGCCCATCATGGACGCAATCGCCAAATACATGGCGACCTTCGAAACGATGTCGCCCGGTCAGGTCACTTTCTATCGCTTCTTTTTCCAGCTTGTGGCGCTGCTGCCGCTGATGCTAATCGTCACGCGCGGACTGATCGTTGCCAAACGCCCCTGGATGAACCTCCTGCGTGGCGCCATCCACGGTGCGGCCAGCCTGATGTTCTTCACCGCGGTCAAATACATGCCGCTCGCCGATGTTTTCGCCATCTATTTCGTCGAACCGTTCATGCTGACGATGATGTCGGCAATCTTTCTCGGCGAACGCGTCGGCTGGCGTCGATGGGCAGCCATCATCGTCGGCTTCGGCGGCGCCATGATCGTCATCCAGCCCAGCTATGCGATATTTGGCTGGACCGCGCTTTTGCCAGTCGTCTGCGCCTTCCTTTATACGCTTTACCTGTTCATGAACCGCGCGCTTGGCGATGGCGACAGCCCGCTCGTCATGCAGACCATGGCCGGGCTCGGCGGCACCCTGTTTTGCGCGGCAACGCTGGGTATCGGCAGCGGCCTCGCCATCCCGGATTTCGAGATCAGCCTGCCAGGTTCGACGCTTGGCCTTTTTCTTCTCGTCATGCTGGGTGCCATTTCGGGCTATATCCATCTCGTCGTCGTGCAGGCGTTCCGGCTTGCGTCGCTGTCTCTCCTGGCGCCCTTCCAGTATTTCGAGATCATCTCCGCCACGGTGCTGGGTTATGCGCTTTTCGGTGATTTCCCGACCGCCTCGAAATGGCTCGGCATCGCCATCATCGTTGCTTCCGGCTTGTTCATCATCTGGCGTGAACGTGTCAGGGTGGCACAGTCGACAACGGCCTGAAACATGACGATGATCTTTCGTTAACCGGTCTCGTTGTCGCGACCTCAACCTCTGGCGATTATGCTCCATTTCAGTTTCATGATGAAACGGAGACAATGATGGGCGATGATCGCTTTTCTTTCCCGGCATGTGTCATCGCCGGGAAACGCCGGCTTGATGTCGACGACCTCTTGATGCTGCGCAAACATGCGTTTTCCGACGGTATTCGCACAGAGGACGACGCGCACCTGCTGCTGGCCATTCACCGCGCCTGCGCCTCGTCCTGCCCGCAATGGGATTGCTACGTGATCGAAAGCATCGCCGCCTATGCCGTCAACCGACAGCATCCGCGTGGTTGGCTGGACGCCACCAATGCCGACTGGCTGATCGAAACGCTTTCCGTCGATAACGTGGTGCTGAGCCCGCTGGAACTGGAAATCATTCTTCACGCGCTCGACATGGCCACATCGGCACCGGAGCACCTTTCTGCATTCGCACTGGATCAGATGCGCTACGGCCTTGCCCCCAACAGTAGCAATGCCTACGCGCTCAGCCGGCCGAGCCGCAATCCGGGCATTGATCTCAATGATCTGCATTACCTCTGGCGCGTGCTGCGCAGCGCTTGCGAAAGCGGACGCCTTGTCCTTTCAACCATCGAACGCGACGTTCTGCAGGCAATCGATGCGATCGCCGAACCACGCCTTCATCACACTGGCTGGAATACGCTCATCGCTTCGCTGCACCTACGCCCGACGAATCCGAAGAATGACCGTTCGGCATGGCTGCAGGTTCAGGATGAGACATTGCCCGAAAAATCACATCAGGCCGCATGAACGGATTGCTAAATTTGCGATCCATCAAATGCAATCTTTCGCCTCAACCGGAGCGGAACAAACCTGTGCCATAGTGCATCAAACCCGAATTGAACCCGCGGCGCGCGGCTGGAAAGGCCTGCCTTGACGACGACCGTTTCCATCATCCTGCTTGTGTCGATCAATATCGGCCTCTTGTGGCTGATGATGGCGGCCCCGCTCGGTCATCGCACCATCACGCTTCGCCGCATCTTGGCGCACGATCCCGAAAGGCTACGACAGGCGATCCGCCCTCAAGGCGATCTCACCGACTGGAGCCCGGACATCACCGCCGTGCGTTACGGCCGGTCATCCGGTCTCGAAGACGGCCAGGTCGAAATGAGCATGCGTTATCCGGATCGCCGCGGCCAGCCGGTTCGCCGTCTCTATGACGTAACGGAAATGGCAACCGACGGCGCGGTCTATGCCAGCAGTTCGAAAATCATCGCCGACAGCACGCTCGCCAACTCGTTCTGGCACAGTTTTCGCGATGAAAGACGGATCGAACCCGCAGATGGCGGCGCCGTAATCACCATCAGTCAGACAGACCATTACCGCGGCCTCGCCTTTTATCTGTTTCGTTTTTTCGCCATGCGGCGCGAAATGGCGGCGCTGGAAGGCTGGCTGGACACCGGCAAACGGCATGACCGCAGCCTGTTCACGCATCCGCTGACGCAGATCGGCCTCGCAGCCCTGTCCACGCTGATGCTGTGGCCCTTCTTCGGCCTCACCGAAAAGGGGCTGGCGATATCGATCATGCTCACTCTGGTCATCATCCTGCATGAACTCGGGCATATTGCTGCCTATCGGGCCTTCGGGCACGAACGGGTGATGCTGATCTTTGTGCCGATGCTCGGCGGCATTGCCATTGGCGGACGCCCTTATCGCAGCCGGTTTGAAATCGCCACCTGCGCCTTGATGGGCGCCGGCATGTCGGCCTTTATCGTGCCTATCCTCGTTCTCGTTCACAACCTGTCCGCTCTCGACACGCGCATCCTGCCGGCCGCCGTGCATCTGCCATCGGCGGTCCTGCTGCTGATTCTCGGTGCCTTCAACCTGCTCAACCTTCTGCCGATGTCACGTTTCGACGGTGGCCAGGTGGTTCGGCAAGTATTTCCGGACAGGCGCATGCAGGTGCTTGCCAGTTTTGGCTTGACGCTGGTCATCCTTCTTGTCTGTTATGAAATCGGCGTTCCGCCTACGGCCCTTGTCTCCGGCTTGGCGATCATCACGCTGATAAGCCTGATCGGTTTTCGAAAAAATGTGATGCGTGACGAACTGGAACAGATGCAGCCCGGAGAAAGACTGATGGCCGGCTCGGGTCTTTACGCTGCCGTTACTATTCATTCCTATGCTGTCATTAACGCTTGCCAAATTCTATTCCATTAATGTCTGGAATTGACGCACTTCAATTCTGAGCCTTTTAACTGGGTACCATGAAAACAGATAATCCCGTACTTCCACTCGGTTATTCCGACATGCCGCCCGGCACGATCGCCACCGTTGTCACCTGCCTGGAAATGCGCGAGCGCCCCCAGTTGCCGTTGAACTCGACCGACGATGCGCTGACACTGCGCCATTGGCACCAGCCGGATCTCAACGAGTACCGCGAACTGTTCCGCAATATCGGGGCACAGTGGCTGTGGTCGGCCCGTTTGACGATGAGCGACGAAAAACTCGCATCCATCCTCAATGACCCGCGCGTTGCCATCTATATCCTCAAGGATGCCGGTCGGCGGATCGGCCTGCTGGAACTGGACTTCCGTCACGATAACGAGTGCGAACTCGCCTATTTCGGTCTGGTCGAGGATTCCGTCGGCAAGGGTGCCGGCCGTTTCCTGATGACCCATGCGATCGAAAAGGCATGGGCACGCCCGATCGACCGATTCTGGGTCCATACCTGTCATCTGGACTCCCCGGCCGCTCTGCCCTTCTACAAGCGCATGGGCTTCACGCCGTACAAGATCATGGTCGAAGTGCTCGACGATCCGCGTCGCAGCGGCGTCGTTCCCAACACCGCAGCGCCGCAGGTGCCGTTGATCGGCCTTTGATACAATCACTGAATTGCGACTTGTCATGCCTCTATCCGGCTTGAGCCGGATGGTGTTCCTGTGCGAATGTCCGAACAGATTCTGACAGATAGCTAGGAGAAACAGAATGGACGTACGCGCCGCAGTCGCCGTTCAGGCCGGCAAGCCGCTGGAAGTGATGACGGTTCAGCTGGAAGGCCCCAAGGCCGGCGAAGTGCTGATCGAGGTCAAGGCGACCGGTATCTGCCACACCGACGATTTCACGCTGTCCGGCGCCGATCCGGAAGGCCTGTTTCCGGCCATTCTCGGCCATGAGGGTGCGGGCGTCGTCGTCGATGTCGGCCCCGGCGTCACGTCCTTGAAAAAGGGGGATCACGTCATCCCGCTCTACACGCCGGAATGCCGCGAGTGTTATTCCTGCACCTCACGAAAGACGAACCTCTGCACCTCCATCCGCTCGACGCAGGGACAGGGCGTGATGCCGGACGGGACGTCGCGCTTTTCCATCGGCAAGGACAAGATCCACCATTACATGGGTTGCTCGACCTTCGCAAATTTCACCGTTCTGCCGGAAATCGCGCTCGCAAAGATCAATCCTGACGCGCCCTTCGACAAGGTTTGTTACATCGGCTGCGGCGTCACCACCGGCATCGGTGCGGTCATCAACACGGCCAAGGTCGAGATCGGCTCGACGGCGATCGTCTTCGGCCTCGGCGGTATCGGTCTCAACGTGCTGCAGGGCCTGCGCCTTGCCGGCGCTGACATGATCATCGGCGTCGACATCAACAACGACCGCAAGGCCTGGGGCGAAAAGTTCGGCATGACGCATTTTGTCAATCCGAAGGAAGTCGGCGACGATATCGTGCCCTACCTCGTCAACATGACGAAGCGCAACGGCGACCTGATCGGCGGCGCCGACTATACGTTCGATTGCACCGGCAATACCAAGGTCATGCGCCAGGCGCTGGAAAGTTCGCATCGCGGCTGGGGCAAGTCCGTGATCATCGGCGTTGCCGGCGCGGGCCAGGAAATCTCCACCCGTCCGTTCCAGCTGGTGACGGGCCGCAACTGGATGGGCACGGCCTTCGGCGGCGCACGCGGCCGCACCGATGTGCCGAAGATCGTCGACTGGTACATGGAAGGCAAGATCCAGATCGATCCGATGATCACCCACACGATGCCGCTCGAGGACATCAACAAGGGTTTCGAGCTGATGCATTCAGGCGAGAGCATCCGCGGCGTGGTGGTCTATTGACCACCTCACCAACCTACACGCCCCCAACCTACACGACAGACGTGCGGAGACTGGAAGATTTCTCCGCCGTCGATCTTTACGCCATGCTGAAAATGCGCGTGGACGTGTTTGTCGTCGAGCAGGAATGCGCCTATCCCGAACTCGACGGCAACGACCTCGACTGTCTGCACCTGCGCCTTTTCGAGGGCACGGACCTGCTGGCATGTGCCCGCCTCTGGCGCCCGTCGCCGGATGTCCTGCCGCGGATCGGCCGCGTTGCGGTCTCGCCCGATCATCGTGGCAAGCGTTTGGGCGAAGCCCTGATGCGCGAAGCGGTCATCGAATGCGAAAAGGCCTATCCCGGGGAAGCGATCGAAATTTCGGCGCAGGCACATCTGCAGAAATTCTACGGCTCGCTCGGCTTCGAGCGAACTTCGGAAGAATATGTCGAGGATGGCATTCCGCATGTGGACATGGTGCGGCAGGCAACCGCGCCGACCTGACGAAGCCTTCTGGCTTCGTCGCCTCCGGCCTGATAAACTGGCGCCATCAGCATCGGAAACGACCATGGCTCAATCCGCCGCAATCATACTGACGCAGCACCAGCAGGACATTGTCGAACGTCTCGTGAAAACAGGGCGATTCGACGGCGTCGAAGACGTTGTTTCGGCTGGCCTGAAGCTGCTCGAAAAACGGGAGGTTCAGGCTGATAGTTTGATTGCGGAACTGGAATCAGAAATAGAACGCGGGCTAGCCAGCGGCGATCCGGCGCCGATGGAATCGGCAACGGACCTGTTGCTCGATTTTCGCAGCCGGAGATAGCCAGTCATGGGCGTCATTATCCGTCGCCCGCAGTTTCGTCAGGACATTTTCGACATCTGGACCTTTATCGCGCGAGACAGCGAAACAGAAGCGGATCGTTTTGTTCTGGAGCTGGAAAAGCGCTATCGAACATTGTCCGAAAACCCCGCGATAGGTATTCGGCGTTTCCCCAAATACCCGGCAATACGAATGTTTCCGTTTCGTCGTTATCTGATCATCTATGAGCCGTTGGCGGACGGCACGGGCATCGAATTGGTTCGCCTGCTGCATGCCGCCAGAGACTACCATCGCTATTTCAACGAATGAGCCCATGCCGCAAATCTATGTCGACGCCGATGCCTGCCCGGTAAAACCGGAAATCCTGAAAGTGGCCGAACGCCATAATCTCGAAGTCACCTTTGTCGCCAATTCGGGCCTGCGCCCCTCGCGCGATCCCATGGTGAAAAACGTCATCGTCTCGGCCAGTTTCGATGCTGCCGACGATTGGATCGCCGAGCATGCGGGCAAAAACGACATCGTCATCACCGCCGATGTGCCGCTCGCCGTTCGCTGCGTCGCCAACGGTTCTCTCGTCACCGGCCCCACCGGCCGCGTGTTCGACGAAGGCAATATCGGCATGGCCAGCGCCATGCGCGATCTCGGCCAACATCTGCGCGAGACCGGCGAGAGCAAGGGTTACAACGCCGCCTTCTCTCCGCGTGATCGCTCGAAATTTCTGGAAACGCTGGACAGGTTCTGCCGCCGCGCCAAATCTGGCGCTTGAGGAAATTCATCGGAGACGGGGTGAATGTCGAATACTGCGGACAAAGCCCCATGGTGGCAATGGCGACGCCAGCGCCATGGCCCATTCTTCCTCGCCGCCATCGCCGCGATCTTCTCCCTGCCCGCGCTGATCTGGCTCGTTCCCGATCTGGCGGCAGCGCTGTCTGCCATCACGTTTTTCGTCATCTATCTCGGCCTGATGGCTGAACGCATTCCGCATCTCGATGCCGATCGTTTCGAGGCCAGCGGCCAGAATACCGACGAACCTGCGCCGATCATCCTCGCCGTCACGCTGATTGCCGCGATCGTCGCCCTCGTCACCCTGTTCGAGGCGCTGAACGACAAACTACCATCGGGCATCCTCGATGTCACCATCGGTTTCGCCGCCGTCATTCTCGGCTGGCTTTCGATCCACACCATGTTCGCCATGCACTATGCACATCTTTACTGGCGGCCCGGCGACATGCGCGACGAAAAGCCGGTCGGAGGGCTGGATTTTCCCGGCACTGACCGTCCCTCGGCTTATGATTTCCTGTATTTCTCCTACATCATCGGCATGACCGCGCAGACATCGGATGTCGAAATCACCGCCACCGATATGCGCAAAATCAACCTCCTGCACTCGGTCGTGTCTTTCTTTTTCAACACCTTACTGGTAGCCGCTGCAGTCAACGCCGTCGTTTCTCTGGCAAGCTGACACCTCAAGATTAAGGAACCCGACGATGAAGGTCCTCTCCCAGAACACTGCCTTTGGTGGCATGCAGGGCGTGTTCGCCCACGATTCGGAAGCACTGAAATGCGAAATGACCTTCGCCGTCTTCGTGCCGCCGCAGGCAATCACCGAGCCGCGCCCGGTTCTCTGGTATCTCTCCGGCCTCACCTGCACCCACGCAAACGTCATGGAAAAGGGCGAATATCGCCGTCTCGCCGCCGAACTCGGCCTGATCATCGTTTGCCCGGATACTAGCCCGCGCGGCAGTGATGTGGCCGACGAGGTCACCAACTGGCAGATGGGCAAGGGTGCCGGCTTTTATCTCGACGCCACCGAAAAGCCCTGGGCCGAACACTACCAGATGTATACCTACATCACCGAGGAACTGCCCAATTTCGCCAGCCAGCATTTTCGCATGGACATGACCCGCCAGGGCATTTTCGGCCACTCCATGGGCGGCCACGGCGCCATGACGATCGCCCTGAAAAACCCCGACCGTTTCAAGAGCTGCTCCGCTTTCGCGCCGATCGTCGAACCCTCGACGGCAGACTGGTCAGCCCCGGCGCTCGAAAAATATCTCGGGCCCGATCAAGCCACATGGCGTCAGTATGATGCCTGCGCACTCGTCAAGGACGGCGCCCGTTTCCCCGAATTCCTCATAGACCAGGGCACTGCCGACAGTTTCCTCGAAACCGGCCTGCGCCCAAAACTGTTCGAGGAAGCCATCAAGGGCACCGATATTGGTCTGACACTGCGCATGCACGAGCGTTACGACCATTCCTACTATTTCATCTCGACCTTCATGGACGATCACCTGCGCTGGCATGCAGAACGCCTCGGCTGATCACCAATCTCCGAAGCCGGCATATCGTGCCGGCTTCACCGTCCATCACGTGTGCGACCTGACCTGTCCCGCTGCATATCGGCGACGTCCTGTCGCAAACCGGTCGCTGACTTGCCAACGGATTCGGCGATTTTGCCCAACGAGGCCATCCGCTGGTGTTCGGCGGGATGCCTGTCCGGCTCTGGCAGGGCCACATCGGCCCTAACGCCATCGAGTGTCGCACGAAGTTTTGCGATTTCCGCCCGCGACGCCTGTTTCACGGAATGCCTTTCGTGATCGTCAGCCGCCACCCTCAGAACCTCGGCGAGCTCGGGCCGCAACGCGCCAAAACGTTCCAGCCGCCGCACCTGGGAATCGGACAGATAGCCTTGCGCACGCGCCGCGGTGATGACGGCTACGGCAGCGACAGCGCCATCGCCTTGAAACGGTGCCGCAGCCTTCCTGACCGTCCTGATAGCGCTGGTGATCAGCCCCGCCCGGATGGCCGGGTCCATGTCGTGAAAATGCCTGGTCAGCATCGCGCCTGTGACGGCAATACGGGTGGGATATCCGCTTTGCAACGCGGCGGCAGCCGTCACATCGGGGCCGAAGCGTTGCAGCTTTCCTGCAATGGAGGACAGCAACACTTTTTCACGGTCAGCGAGAAGCTCGCCGATGCCCGGCCGGCTCATCGTCAGTTTGTGCTGATCGGCGAGATGCTTTTGGGTCAGATGACCGTCAAGCTTGGCTTCGACGAAAACATCTGCGGCTTGATAGTGCGCCGCCGTATTCGGCGGATTGCTGCGCGCAGCAAAGATATCGGAATCACTGTGTTGAACTGGATCCCCCCGATCACCAAGGGTCTTGATAACGTCATCGATCAGGCGCGAACGATCACGCTTGGTGATGTCGCGGAAATGCGGCACCATCGCACCGATGGCCTCGCCGCGCACCTCACTGTCGGGAATTGCCAGTATCTTGTCGGCAAGCCGGGCGTTCTCATCGGCTGACCTCAGTTTCAGGATCGGGCCGATGGCCTTGATATAATTCATTGCGGGAACCGGCGCTTCGTCGCGCGGTACTCCGTAGGTCAGCCATTCGGTGTCCGGCAAATGCTGCTTCACGACCGCGGCGTGCAGGTCGTTTGCAAAGGACCTGAGCTGTTTTATCCGATCTTCCGCATCGCGGACCGTGACCGACTTGTCGGCACTTCCGTCCAGCTGGCGGGAAACCCTCCTGAAGGCGCTGATGTTGCGCGCGGTTTCCCGGGCATTGTCGGTCACCATATGGGAGGCAATCTCCGCATGCATCTCGGTGGGCAGGCGCCGCAGATGATCACGACCGGGCGCGTCGAGCGGCGTTGCACCAAGCCGTTTGACCGGCTGCCTCTCCTCGTTGTCACGCCTGCTCTGCGTCATGGTCACCGCCTCGAAAATTGCGGCGCTGACGAAATATCCAACACCCGCCCGGCGATTATAGCCGGGCGACAATGCCGGAAAAGCATGATCGCGTTTCAGCTGTAGCAGAAGCGGCCGGCAACGGAAAAGCCGGCCGCCACGGCCACGATGCCGTTCAGCGTTTGTCCACGGCCCAGGCGCCCGGGCCCGCGCAGACCAGATACAGGAAGATGAAGCAGAACAGGATGGCCGGTTCGCCACCGTTCAGCGCCGGCCAGAAGCCTTTGGATGCATGCGCCATGAAATAGGCGACTGCCATCTGGCCTGCGAGGATGAAGGCTACAGGCCGGGTCAACAGACCAATCACCAGCAACGCACCGCCAATGATTTCGAGAAGTGCCGCAATCAGCATCAGCGGCGGCAGCGCGCCATCCCCCATCGCCGCCGGAAAACCGAACAGCTTCATCGTACCGTGTTCGATGAAAAGCAGCGCCGCCATGATGCGCAGCACTGCCAACGCCTGCGGGCGATATGCACCCAATCTGTCGAAAAACTGCATCTGATCCTTCTCCCTGAAAGAATCGCGCCGCTCAGGCGCCATGCCAATATTGGCATGGATCAAACTTCACTCAATATGTCAGGAAATCAATCGTTTTTCCGAATCCACCGTTCGCTGTCGGCCATCACCGCCCGGCCAGTGCCGAGGCGATCGTCGACTGCCGTCCGCCATCGAGCTTGAACTCGGCCGCCACCCGGTCGGCAATCTTCGCCGCCAGCGCCTCGTCACCACCCCTGTCCTTGCCGAACACGGTCGTTGATACGGTGAATGTCGCGCTGGCAATCCTCTCGCCCGTCGTGACCGAGGTCGCGTCCACCGTCACCTTGGCTTCATGGCGTCGCCCGAACAGGATCGGCAGGCCACCGGCGCGGGTAATACGCACGGTTAGAATGGCGCGCGGCAGGGACATGCTGCGGACCGTCGCGCGAATGGCCGCGTCGATGCGGCGGTCTGTGCCGGCGACCAATGCTGCGGGAATATCCGGCTTGGCGGCCACGAACGAGCCGCGCACGTCGTAAACCGGCCCACCGGCACGCGTCGTATCGGCCGTCTTCATGCTGAAGGACATCAGCGCAAGCGCGGCGGAAGCAACAATCAGAAGGCGGCAGGCGGAGCGGAACATGGATACAAAGCCCGGATGACGACGTGTCCGGGATGATCCGCTTTCACGGTTAGAATTCGGTTAAACTGCAAACGATCCTGTTCAGGATTTCAACGCCAGAAAACTCTGAGACGCCGCCATCATGTCCACAAATCGGTTGGCGCGGCGCGCTTCGGCTTCCTCGTCCGTGCCCCAGTGTTCGATCGTCCAGTCCTCGTCGAGATGGGCAAGCGCCCAGGCCTCGTCCATGGAAATGCGACCTTCGGCAAAGGCCAGCGCCAGAATGGCGGAACCGGTGAGCGAGGTGATCGTGTGCAGCGCCGCCAGCGCCACCGGGTTTTCGTGGTTTCGCAGCCGTGCTCCGAACGCGGCAATCGCCTCGCGTGGCTGCTCCTGCGGCATGATGCCCTCGATCAGGATGAAACGCGCACCAAGATCATCGGCTGCCCAATCCAGCACAGGGTCCCACTGCGCACGCTGGCGCTCGACAAGACCTTCCGGCTCGTCGGCGCGGTAACACAAAGCATCACTTGCCGAAAAGCGCAGCATGTCTTCCACGACAGCCTGCGGATCGGAGGCAATGCCGTCGATTGCGGTATTGACGAGGCGCGTGATCGGCATGGTCGCCGGGTTGACGACCTCCGTCTGCGCATCCCATTCGTCACGCAGTAGCGCCGCAAGCGCTGCCGTCGGTGCCACCAACTGGTTTTTCGCCGGCGTTTTCACCGCGCGACCGTCGAGATGGATGGCATGGCCGTCTTCAGACACGGCCACCGTCACGTCCTTGTAAAAGCGCTTTGGCAACGGTTTCAGCATCTGGATCTGCGCGCGGCGCGTCGGATCCTCATGGGTCAGGCTGATATTCGTGTCGGAAAGAATGTCGCGCATAAAAACCTCAGCCGATCAACGGCAGCAATTCGCTTGGATGGTGAACGATATGGTCGGCGCCGGCCTCGTTCAGCTCGGCAACGGAGGCATAACCCCAGGCAACGCCGATGGCGGTGGCACCCGCTGCCTTGGCCATCTGCATATCGTAAATGGCATCGCCGATGACAAGAGTATCGGCAGGTTTCACGCCCATCACGTCACAGCATTCGGTCACCATGGCCGGATGCGGTTTCGACGGGCAATCGTCGGCAGTGCGGCCAACGACGAAATATTGGTCAAAGCCGTGAGTCGACATCACCATGTCCAGCCCGCGACGCGACTTCCCGGTCACCGCGCCGAGCAAAAGATCATCGCGCGGGCCAATGGTGTCGATCAGTTCGCGGATGCCGTCGAATAACGGCTCCTTATAGTCCAGGTCGGCGCGCACCACCGTAAACAGCGATTTGTAATGCGCCATCATCGCCACGGCTTCGTCGTCGGCATGCTGTTTGCCTTGCATGCGGGCAATGGCGATGTCGAGCGTCAGGCCGATGATCGCCTTGGTCGCTTCGAAAGTCGGTTCGGGCTTGTCGAAGGCAACAAAGGTACGGCGCATGGTTTCGTGGATCAGGCCGGCGCTGTCGACCAGCGTGCCGTCGCAATCGAAAAGAACGAGTTTCATCATCTGCCTTCGGTCTTGTCGCTGAGAAGCTTTCGCAAAAGCTCCGTATTTTCTTTCACAGCAGCCGTATTTTCGCGCGTGACCGCGACGAAATCCTCGGTCAGCCGAACCGCCTTCTTCTGGCTGCGCATGGCCATAATGACGATGAAGCCGATCATGCCGACAAAGAACAACGGGATGCCGATGCCAGCGATGAACTCAACCATCCGTTATTCCTCGTCGTCCCGCGCGCCGTTTTCCATATCGAAGCCGAGCAGATTCCAGCTCTGCACCATATGTGGCGGCAGAGGCGCCGTCACCCGCAGGCGACCGCCATTGGGATGCGGAATGTCGATATGGCGGGCATGCAGGTGCAGCTTCTTCTGGATACCGCCCGGGAATGGCCAGTTGATATCGTCGTCCTGATATTTTGGATCGCCGATGATCGGGTGACCGATATAAAGCGCATGCACACGCAACTGGTGGGTACGGCCCGTATACGGCTCCATTTCCAGCCACGAGAGCGACTGCGCCGCAGTTTCCAGCACACGGTAATAGGAAACGGCGTGATCGGCGTCCGCCTCGCCATGCTTGGCGATGCGCATGCGGTCGCCATCCGGCGTCTGTTCTTTCACCAGCCACGTCGAAAGCTTGTCGGAGCGCTTGCGCGGCACGCCCTTCACCAGCGACCAATAGGTCTTCTTGGTGTCGCGCTCGCGAAACGCCGCGGTCAGCTTCTGGGCCGCACCACGCGTGCGGGCAATCACCAGCACGCCGGATGTATCGCGGTCGAGGCGGTGTACCAGACGCGGCTTTTCGCCCTTCTGGTTGGTCCAGGCCTCAAGCATCTGGTCGATATGGCGCGTCACGCCCGAACCGCCCTGCACGGCAAGGCCGGCGGGCTTGTTCAGCACGATCACCTTGTCATCCTCATGCAGCACCATGCGCTGCAGAAGTTCGTAATCGCTGCCGTGTTTCAGATCCTTGCCGGCGATCGGGCCTTTCTTGGCATCCGTCTCCATCGGCGGCACACGCACCACCTGCCCCGGCTGCACGCGCGTATCGGTCTTCACGCGACCGCCATCGACACGCACCTGACCGGAGCGCAGCAGCTTTTGCAGCGGCCCGAAACCGAGGCCCGGATAATGGATCTTGAACCAGCGGTCGAGGCGCATGCCCGCTTCGTCCGCCTCGACGGAGATATGCTCGATGCCTGCCATCGGAACTCTTTCTATTATTATTGTGGCCCAAAGCGGCCTTTGAGCCAGCCTTTAGAGCATCAGGCGGGTCTAACGGAAGTGCAAATCGACCGCAGTTCCGTTCAAAACGCCATCCGGCCGATGAACAGGCCGAGAAATGTCGCTCCGATCGACAAGACCACGCTGGCGATCAGATAAGCGATGCCGAGAGGCATGGCACCGCGTTCGACGAGACCGACGAAATCCAGCGAGAACGACGAGAAGGTGGTAAAGCCACCGCACAGCCCGGTCATCAGCAGCAACCGCAACTCCGTCGATCCGCCAAAGCGGCGCAGGATCATTTCCAGAAAAAGACCGATCGCGAAGGAGCCGACAACATTTATCGCCAGCGTGCCCCAGGGAAATGCCGGCCCGAACAGCCGCACCGCCCAGATGCCGACGAGGTAACGAAAGACTGAACCGACGGCACCGCCGACAGCCACGATAGCCATGGAATTCACGCCAAAATCCTGATAAAACACTGGAAAAGCCGCGTTTCGCTAAAATGCAAAGATACGGCTTAATTTGGAACCAAGAGGTCGAGCATACGTTTTCACCCACAGGGAGTTCAAGCGTCATGTCCACTGTCATACCAGTGAATGCCAATTTTGCCGCCTATGCGCTGGAAAATGTGCGCGTGATCCATCACGTCGGTTCCAAGGAGCAGGTGAAACGTATCCAGAAGGATGCCGACCGCAATCTTCGTCGCGCCCAGAATGTCGGCGAAGTCGAGGAGCCAGGCCTGATCCCCCCCGCTAATATTTCCGTGGACGTCATGATCTCGGATCGACCGCCACAGCAGCAGACCACGTTTCAACATGTCGCTGCAGCGTATCGCGAGCTGGATGAGTAGGAGGACATTTTACCTCGCCGTCATCCTCGGGCTCGTCCCGAGGATCTAACCACGTCAACCATCATGCTCAGCAGATCCTCGGGACAAGCCCGAGGATGACGAAAGACCTTAGATTTCCCCTCAAAACACCTGCCGGTGGCAATTGCGCACGATCTCGCTGCGCCCTTCCCTGTAATCGATCCGCAGATATTCACACTCATAACCGTAAGTCGTGCGCACAACATGCCGTGCCGGTTTCTGCCGGACGACCCGCTCACGCGGCGGTTCCTGCCAACGCACAATGTCGGCGGCCTGCGCCGTTACCGGCAAAAGGGCCTGCAGGACGATGGCTGCGGTCAGGATGGCCGAAACGGTCAATGGACGTGGCATGGCGAATTTCCCTTCTGAAATCGGTCGGGCGGCAATGCCGGCTCAATGCGCGCCACCGGCCAAATGTTCCCGCAGCAGTCTCGAAGACGCGGAAAGACCACCGTGCGAAACGACAAATAATTCGCCAGTTGCGACCTTTGCCACTTGCCAAGCCTATGGCTTCATCGATAATGCCGATCGACCCGTAGGGAGAAACCGCTTCAGTGCGGAGCCGAAGGAGCAACCGCCCCGGAAACTCTCAGGCAAAAGGACCACGGGAAGACTGCAGGAACTCTGGAGAGAAGCAACCGTTCAACCGGGGGCTCGCCGAAGGGATAACAATCTCAGGCGAAAAGGACAGAGGGGGCTCGAAACCGACGTGAGCAATTTCACGTCCTAATCTGAGCCGGCGTGCGACCTGTTTTCAGGCGCAGCCAAACCTGGAGGCGTCTTTTTGGACGATCAATCCGTTCTGAAAACCACACCGCTGCACGCCCTGCACATTTCGCTCGGTGCGAAAATGGTGCCGTTCGCCGGTTACGACATGCCGGTGCAATATCCGCTCGGCGTCATGAAGGAACACCTTCACACCCGCGCTGCTGCCGGCCTGTTCGATGTCTCCCACATGGGGCAGGTCATCGTGAAGGCCAAGTCCGGCACTTACGCCGATGCAGCACTCGCGCTCGAAAAGCTGGTGCCTGTCGATATTCTCGGCCTCAAGGAAGGCCGTCAGCGTTACGGCTTTTTCACCGATGCAAACGGCGGCATTCTCGATGACCTGATGATCACCAATCGCGGCGATCATCTGCTGGTCGTCGTCAACGCCGCCTGCAAGGAACAGGACCTTGCCCACATGCAGGCGAACCTGACCGACTGCGACGTCACCCTTCTCGAAGATCGTGCGTTGATCGCCCTGCAAGGCCCCCGCGCCGAAGCGGTTCTCGCCGAACTTTGGGCCGGCGTCTCCGCCATGAAGTTCATGGACGTGGTCGAAGTGCCGCTGCACGACGTTCCCTGCATCATCTCCCGCTCCGGTTATTCCGGCGAGGACGGTTTTGAAATTTCCGTGCCCGAAGCGCATGCCGTCGACGTCGCCAATGCGCTCCTCGAACACCCGGATTGCGAAGCCATCGGCCTCGGCGCCCGTGACAGCCTGCGCCTCGAAGCCGGCCTGTGTCTCTACGGAAACGATATCGACACCACCACCTCGCCGATCGAAGCCTCGCTCGAATGGGCGCTGCAAAAGGCCCGCAAGGCCGGCGGCGACCGCGAAGGCGGTTTTCCGGGCGCAGACCGCATTCTTGGTGAACTCGCCAACGGCACCACCCGCCGCCGTGTGGGCCTGAAGCCAGAAGGCAAGGCACCGGTGCGCAGCCACGCGAAGCTTTATGCCGATGCCGAAGGCAAGACCGAACTCGGCGAAGTCACCTCGGGCACCTTTGGCCCGACCGTCGAAGGCCCGGTCGCCATGGGTTATCTGCCCGTGTCGCACACCGCTGCCGGCACCACGGTTTATGCCGAAGTGCGCGGCAAATTTTTGGCCATGACGGTGGCGAGCCTGCCGTTCATCACGCCGACATACAAACGGTAAGCCATGATGGTCGTCGCGACACCCACCTCTGTCGCTTCGCGACATCTCCCCCTCAAGGGGGGAGATTGGTGTGCCGCGCCGTCCTTCGCCTATCTCTATCTCGGACGTGAAGCGAGTGTTCGCCTCCTTCCGATCTCCCCCCTTGAGGGGGAGATGCCCGGCACGGCAGAGGGGGGTAGCTCCACGAATAAAACAACAACCACTTATTCCCTTCCAGAGAGGACCTCCCCATGCTGAAATTTACCGCCGAACACGAATGGCTGAAACTCGAGGGCGATGTCGCCACCGTCGGCATCACCCAGCACGCTGCCGACCAGCTCGGCGATCTCGTTTTCGTTGAACTGCCTGAAGTCGGTGCCGAACTGACCAAGGACGGCAATGCCGCCACCGTCGAAAGCGTCAAGGCAGCCTCTGACGTCTATTCCCCGCTCGATGGCGAAGTCGTCGAAGTCAATCAGGCGATCGTCGATGACCCGTCGCTGGTCAATTCCGACCCGCAGGCCGCCGCCTGGTTCTTCAAGCTCAAGCTCAAGAACGTCTCCGATATCGACAGCCTGATGGACGAAGCCGCCTACAAGGACCTGATCGGATGAACGACAGCACCGATTTCCACTTCACGGATTACGATCCGTACGATTTCGCCAATCGCCGCCATATCGGCCCCTCGCCGTCCGAAATGGCTGCGATGCTCAAGGTCATCGGCTACAAGTCGCTCGACGGCCTGATCGAAGCAACGGTTCCGGCCTCCATCCGCCAGCAGACGCCGCTCGCCTGGGGTGCAGCCCTGACCGAGCGCGAAGCACTCGACAAGCTGCGCGAGACCGCCAACAAGAACCAGGTCCTCACCTCGCTGATCGGACAGGGTTATTACGGCACCGTCACGCCTCCCGTCATCCAGCGCAACATTCTGGAAAACCCCGCCTGGTACACGGCCTATACGCCTTATCAGCCGGAAATTTCGCAAGGTCGCCTCGAAGCGCTGCTGAACTTCCAGACGATGATCTGCGACCTGACCGGCCTCGACGTCGCCAACGCCTCGCTGCTCGATGAAGCGACTGCCGCCGCCGAAGCCATGGCGCTCTGCCAGCGTCAGGCGAAGTCAAAGGCAACCGCCTTCTTCGTCGATGCCGCCTGCCATCCGCAGACCATCGCGCTCATCGAAACCCGCGCAAAGCCGCTCGGCTGGTCGGTGGTGATCGGCGATCCGATGACCGATCTCGACCCGGTCGACGTTTTTGGCGCGATCTTCCAGTATCCGGGCACTGAGGGCCATGTCCGTGATTTCTCCGGCCTGATCGCCCGTCTGCACCAGACCGGCGCGGTCGCAGCGGTTGCCGCCGATCTTCTGGCGCTGACGCTTCTGAAGTCGCCCGGCGAAATGGGCGCCGATATCGCCATCGGTACCACCCAGCGTTTTGGCGTTCCGGTCGGTTACGGTGGCCCGCACGCCGCCTACATGTCGGTCAAGGATGCCCACAAGCGCGCCATGCCCGGCCGTCTCGTCGGCGTGTCGGTCGATGCCCGCGGCAACCGCGCCTATCGCCTCAGCTTGCAGACCCGCGAACAGCATATCCGCCGTGAAAAGGCGACGTCGAACATCTGCACCGCGCAGGTCCTGCTCGCCGTCATGGCCTCCATGTACGGTGTCTTCCATGGTCCTGACGGTCTGAAGGCAATCGCCCAACAGGTCCACAAGAAGGCCGTGCTGATGGCCAAGGGCCTCGAAAAGCTCGGCTATACGATCGAACCGACCGCATTCTTCGACACGATCACCGTCGATGTCGGTCACATGCAGGCCCTCATCCTGCGCGCAGCCGTCGCCGAAGGCGTCAACCTGCGCAAGATCGGGAACACGAAGATCGGCATGTCGCTCGACGAGCGTACCCGTCCTGCCACGCTCGAAGCCGTCTGGCGCGCATTCGGTGGCGATTTCAAGGTCTCGGATTTCGAGGTCGATTACCGCCTGCCGAAGGAGCTTCTGCGCAAATCGGATTACATGACCCATCCGATTTTCCACATGAACCGCGCCGAAAGCGAGATGACCCGCTACATCCGTCGCCTGTCGGACCGCGATCTCGCGCTCGACCGGTCGATGATCCCGCTCGGTTCATGCACGATGAAGCTCAACGCAACAGCTGAAATGCTGCCGATCACCTGGCCGGAATTTTCGGATATCCATCCGTTTGTGCCAAAAGATCAGGCGCTGGGCTACAAGGAAATGATCGACGATCTGTCGGCAAAACTCTGCCAGATCACCGGTTACGACGCCTTCTCCATGCAGCCGAATTCCGGCGCGCAGGGCGAATATGCGGGCCTTCTGACCATCCGCAACTACCACATCGCCAATGGCGACACACATCGCGACGTCTGCCTCATCCCAACCTCCGCGCACGGCACCAACCCGGCCTCCGCACAGATGGTCGGCATGAAGGTCGTGGTCGTGAAGGTTCGTGACAACGGCGATATAGACCTCGAAGATTTTCGCGCCAAGGCGGAACAGCATTCGGCAAACTTGTCCTGCTGCATGATCACCTATCCGTCCACCCACGGCGTGTTCGAGGAAACGGTCAAGGAAATCTGCGAGATCACCCACAAACACGGCGGTCAGGTCTATCTCGACGGCGCCAACATGAACGCCATGGTCGGCCTTGCCCGCCCCGGCGACATCGGCTCCGACGTCAGCCACCTCAACCTGCATAAAACCTTCTGCATCCCGCATGGCGGCGGCGGTCCAGGCATGGGGCCGATCGGCGTCAAGGCGCATCTGGCGGCCCATCTTCCCGGTCACCTGCAGTGGGATGGCCGCGAAGGTGCGGTGTCGGCAGCCCCGTTCGGTTCGCCGTCGATCCTGCCGATCTCCTGGTCTTACACCCTGATGATGGGCGGCGAAGGCCTGACGCAGGCAACCAAGGTGGCGATCCTCAACGCGAACTATATCGCGGCACGTCTGAAGGGTGCTTACGACGTGCTCTACAAGTCGGAAGCCGGCCGCGTGGCGCATGAATGCATCCTCGACACCCGCCCGCTCAACGTCTCGGCAGGTGTTTCGGTGGATGACATCGCCAAGCGCCTGATCGATTGCGGTTTCCACGCGCCGACCATGAGTTTTCCGGTTGCCGGCACGCTGATGGTCGAGCCGACCGAATCGGAAACCAAGGCCGAACTCGACCGTTTCTGCGATGCGATGCTGGCGATCCGCGAGGAAGCCCGCGCCATCGAGGAAGGCCGGATGGACAAGGTGAACAACCCGCTGAAGAACGCGCCCCACACGGTGGAAGACCTCGTCGGCGAATGGGATCGTCCCTATTCCCGCGAACAGGCCTGCTACCCGCCGGGCGCATTCCGGGTGGACAAATACTGGTCGCCGGTCAACCGCGTCGACAATGTTTATGGCGACCGCAACCTGATCTGCTCCTGCCCGCCACTGGAAGACTACGCGGAAGCCGCCGAATAAGCGGCAAGGCAAACGACAACGGAAAGGCCCGCTCCCCGGCGGGCCTTTTGCATTTCTGCCAAATCACAGGAAAATCTACCCAATGTGATCACATTGAACCAGTTGTCGCCAAACCGCCCCGAAAAAGCCCGAAACTGCGGCAAAACTGTAATTTCAACCGGACGTATATTTTATTTACCTTACGGGCTTGCCGGTTCGCGCCAAATCTCTATCTTGAGTCGCATCGAACTTTGCTTGTGACTCGTCCGTAGCCTATCGCGGCTCTACCGATCTCCTTCATCGTCGATTTAAACGCCGGTCGTAATCGACCGGTAACCCACAACGATTGAGAGGAAGATCGTTATGAATACCGGCACTGTAAAATGGTTCAACAGCACCAAGGGTTACGGCTTTATCCAGCCGGATAACGGCGGCCAGGACGTTTTCGTTCACATTTCCGCTGTCGAGCGCGCTGGTCTGCGTGGTCTCAACGATGGCCAGAAGGTCTCCTACGAGATCGTTCAGGACAAGCGTTCGGGCAAGAGCTCGGCTGACAACCTGCAGGCTGCGTAAAAAAGAATTCGTCAAAGACGTCGCCTGACCACGGAGGAACTGGCAAGCGGCGCGTTTTGACGCTACAAAGGTCGGGACCCGTCCCGGCCTTTCGTGTTTCGGACGGTTTCGTTCCGGGCTTTGCCCATTGGCACTCCTGCCATCCAGTCGCATTTCTTTAAAGGTGACGCACAGAAACGGCGGCATTGAGCCCGCCACACGAAGGAGAATTTGTTGCAAGTACTCGTCAGGGACAACAACGTCGAACAGGCACTGCGCGTGCTGAAGAAGAAGCTGCAGCGCGAAGGCGTCTTCCGCGAAATGAAGGCTCGTCAGTCCTTCGAAAAGCCGTCGGAAAAGCGCGCCCGCGAAAAGGCGGAAGCCATTCGTCGTTCCCGCAAGCTGGCCCGCAAGCAGGCCCAGCGCGAAGGTCTGCTGCCGGCTCCGAAGAAAAAAGCTCCCGCTGCACGCGGCGGCGCTCGCTGATTGATTGATGTTGGACGCGCGGCACTTTTTTGCCGCGCGCCAGCAAAGTTGCGGCCGCAAATGACCGATAAACGCTAAAAGGCGGAGGTCATCATGACCGCGACAAAAGACCCGGTTTCGAAACCGGCCAAACTTTCCACCCAGCAAAAAGCCGAGCAGACCAATTCGGTCGTTCGCCAAATTCTCGATGCGGAAGTGACCGCCCGCGAGAAGAAAACCGAAAAGCTGCGCGCCCTTCGCCTCGCACAGAGCGAGACGGATGCTGCCGAACAGGTCGCCGCCAAACCCAAAAAAGCCGGCCGCTCGAAATAACCCGTCGCAACGGCGCTCCCCCCTGACCCATCAGGGGAAATTTCCCCTATTTGGCGTGCCATTCCTCTCTTTTCATTGCCTTCCGCCGAACAAAAACTATTTGCCGCTGCGGCCAGCGCCGTGTCCCGCTCATCGCAGCGTGTGAACGTCGTGCGGCGTCAAGACAATCGGAAGCATGCAAAGAGGAATTCCAAAGTGAGCACCAGCCTGTTCAAGAACCCGCGCGCCCTTCTCGGTGGCGCGGCCGTCGCCGTCGTCGTGTTTTTTGCCAGCAGCCTTCTGGTCGGCGGCGGCAGCGCGCCGTCGGCCCCGCAGCCGGGTTCGGTTCAGGTGCGCGCCATCACCAAGGATAACGGCGTCAAGAACGCCACCATGTCGATCGTGCTGGCCCTCGTTGCCGGGTTCTTCGCCGCCCGCGCCATCCATCGCCGCGGCAGCGCCAAGGCCTGATCGATCCGGCTGAAATTCCCTTCGAATACCAGGGCCCGCCTCCGCGCGGGCCTTGCCCGTTTCGGACCATGCCAAACCATCCCGAAAAGGCACAGAAGCCAATCTCTCACGGCTCCTTCTTAACCCTGCAGCTTCACTCTTCCTTGAAACCCTGCGGGGCATAAGGGGCGTGTCCATTTAATCGAGACCCATGGCAATGACGATCACGGCAGCTCTCAACACATCCGTCTTCGGCATGCAGACAGAGACCAACCGTCTCTCGACAGCGGCCCACAACATCGCCAACGCCTCGACACCGGGTTACGAAAACAACCTCACGCAAGACATGCTGGACGTGATGCAGGCCGAAACCGGCTTTGCCGCCAATGCCTCGGTGTTCGAAACCGGCGCCGATATGTGGGACATGTTGATGACAGTGGTGAGAGACTGAACAGTCGCCAGCGGGCGGATTGGTGATTGCCTTCGGCTATCTTGTTAGGTTCGGCCTACTTTTTCTCCGTCATTCCGGCCTTGTGCCGGAATCCAGCAGCATCGCGTCTGCGGCGCGATAGACTCCACGACGGTCACCTTGAAGGAAGAGTTCTCTCACCGCGCAGACGCGCGGTGGCCGGATTCTCGCCACAGGGGCGAGAATGACGGAGGAGAGAAAGCAGCGGCATCCCAGTGTCTTGCAAGAAACGACAAAAAATGTCGTAAACAGAACACTTTCTCCCCGAGCCAACCCTATTCGATCCAACAAAATCAATATCTTGTCTTAAATTTCATCCACGCTTTTTCAGGCCATGCGATACTTTTCCCGTTCCATCGTGGATACACCGGGAGGCGTCCCGGCGAGTTGGAGCCGGCGCTGGTGTTGGAGAAAAGACGTAAGTCTCCATCAGCAGGGTTCGCGGAAACTGGTTCTCCTCCGGCGACACGGGGGAGGTGTTGGGAGCGTCAAACCTCGCAATGCCTCTGAAGCCCGAAAGAAGCGCGCCGGGCGTGCCTGTGCGGCACACATGATCGCCAGTCGGTGGCAACACCGGGATGGCTTTCGCAGAGGAACCGAAGTCGCGGACAAAAACCGCCGAACGGGGCACTGAGAGGTGTCACATAAAAACTAAATTACGAGGCAGCTTTCAGTGCCCCGACCACATGACCCGCCCAGAACACAAAATGGCCGCGGGTGCTTTTTGAAAACCTCAAGGTCGCCAAGGAACGACTCTGCCTATGGATCACCAACACCGCCCTGCCCGTTGACACCACGCCCGGGCCAAGCGACACAGGTCACATGACGACAAAGATCCGCCACGCAGCCATTGCACTTGCCGCCCTCATGGCCATTCCCGCCCTCGCCGCGGCTCAGGGCACGCGAAACTGGAAACCGGCCGAGCAGCTGAAAACCTATGCCATCGCCGGCAAGAGCGGTATCGAGCTTTACCAGTCGATCGGCGAACGCGGCCCGGCCGCAGGCGTCGGACAGGCGATTGCGCATACGACCTTCAAGCTGCTCTGGACCCGAGATTATCGCCCGCAGCCAAATGGTGCCTGCACGCTGGCGGTTGCGCGCCCCAGCCTCACCATCATCTACACCATGCCGAAAGGCCCCGCCGCGCTGAGCGGAGACACAAAAAACCGCTGGACGAATTTTATCGAGGGCGTTGAAAAACACGAACGTGTGCACGGCCAGCATATTGTCGAGATGGTCGAAAAGATTGAAGCCTTCAGCCTCGGCCTGACGGCGGAAAACGATCCGAAATGCGTGAAAGTGCGCGAGGTGCTGCAGGCAAGGTTGAAGGTGCTGTCCGACGAGCAACGCCAGCGCGGCCGGGATTTCGATGCAGTGGAACTGTCACCCGGCGGTGCCGTGCATCAGCTCATTCTGGCGCTGGTCAATCCGCCCGGTGCGCCGCCAGTCGAAATGGCGCCAAAACCGACACCGCTTCCCGGCATCACGTCCCTGCCCGGCGTCAAACCAGCTCGCTAAACCGGTACGCTGAGCCGTTATTCGGCGGCGACAGCCTGTCGTTTCGGTCCGGCCGCAAGATCGACGGCGGCAAAGGCCTGCGCAATCACATCCGTCGTCGCCCCCGGCTTGGTCGCATCCGACGACAGGATCTGGCGGAAATGCCGCGCCCCGGCATAACCCTGGAACAGCCCGACCATATGCCGCGTCACATGGTTCAGCCGGGCACCCGAAGCCATCACCTCATCGGCATAGGCCATCATCGTGTCACGCAGGGCCAGCCAGTCGACATCCGGGATGTTGGTCCCGGAGGGACTCGAACCCCCAACAAGTGAATCCACGCCAGCCAGCAGGCCGGTATTGTGATAGGCGGCCCGCCCCAGCATGACGCCATCCATAACGGCCAGATGTTCCGCCGCTTGCTCAAGGTCAATAATCCCGCCATTGATGCCGAGAAACACATCCGGGTTTTCGCGCTTCATGCGGTAGACGAGATCGTAATCGAGCGGCGGGATATCGCGGTTTTCCTTTGGCGACAGCCCCTGCAGCCAGGCTTTTCGCGCATGGATCCAGATGGCATCCGCACCTGCCCCGATCATGCGGGCGAGGAAATCCGGCAGCACGGTTTCCGGCTCCTGATCGTCCACGCCGATCCGGCATTTCACCGTCACCGGTACTGTGGCCACCGCCTTCATAGCCTCGACCAGCCTTGCCACCTGCCCGGCATCGCGCATCAGGCAAGCGCCAAACGTGCCGGACTGCACGCGATCGGACGGACAGCCGACATTGAGATTGATCTCGTCATAACCGTAATCGGCAGCGATGCGGATCGCCTCCGCCAGTTTGACCGGATCGGAACCGCCAAGCTGCAACGCCACGGGATGTTCCTGGGGCGAATAGCCCAGCAAACGATCGCGATTGCCATGGATGATCGCATCGGCCACTACCATCTCGGTATAAAGCAGCGCACGCTTCGACAACTGCCGGTGCAGGAAGCGACAGCGCGTATCTGTCCAGTCGATCATCGGTGCAACGGCAAATATCTTTTCGCCGCGCTTCAGCGCGTCAGCATACATGGCAAGTCCTTTGAGGATATGCCGCTGCTCATACAGCAAACAAAAAACTTTGGCCAGTTCCGTCCACCCACCGTCAAAAGGGGCTATGCTTGGCCGAGAATATGCGGAACAAAGACTTGGCCCTCTTCAGGGCTGATTTGTTTTATCAAGGAGGACTTTTCATAATGACCGCAACCGTCATCCCCATGCCTGCCCCCGTCCTCCTCGAAGTCGAAGGCACGTCTGAAAAATTCCCGGTTCGCCGGGTCTATTGCGTCGGTCGCAACTATGCCGACCACGCCATCGAAATGGGTCATGACCCATCGCGCGAAGCGCCGTTCTTTTTCCAGAAAAACGCCGACAACGCCTATAATGGCGAAACTTTTCCCTACCCGCCGCTCTCCTCCAACGTGCATTTCGAAGTCGAGCTCGTCATGGCCCTGAAAGCCGGCGGCAGCGATATCGACGCACAGGATGCGCTCGAATGCGTCTACGGTTACGGCGTCGGCGTGGATTTCACCCGCCGCGACCTGCAGGATCAGATGAAAAAGGCCGGCCGTTCCTGGGAAGTCGCCAAGGCTTTTGAAAAGTCCGCACCCGTTTCGGCTCTGGTTCCGGTCGCCAAGGTGGGCCACCCGCAGGAAGGTCCGATCTGGCTGGAGGTCAACGGTGACCGCAAGCAGAACGGCGACATGAACCAGATGATCTGGAAACTGCCGGAAATCATCGCCGAACTGTCGAAACAGTTCGAACTGGCCGCAGGCGATGTCATCATGACCGGCACGCCCGCCGGCGTCGGAGCCGTCGTCAAGGGCGACAAGGTCGTCTGCGAAGCGCAGGGCGTTGGCCGCCTGGAACTGACTGTCGTCTGACACGCCTTTTGTGGAGAACCGGAATGCCGCTTTACGCCCTGGGAGATTTTCAGCCGAACACGCCCGCCGCCGACCGTTATTGGCTGGCGCCGGATGCACATGTCATCGGCAAGGTTTCACTGGGCGAAGAGGTCGGCATCTGGTTCGGCGCGGTGCTGCGCGGCGATAACGAGCTGATTTCGGTCGGCGCGCGCACCAACATTCAGGAAGGCGCCATGGTCCATACCGACATGGGCTATCCGGCAACAATCGGCACCGGCTGCACGATCGGCCACCACGCCATCATCCACGGCTGCACGATCGGCGACAATTCCCTGATCGGCATGGGCGCCACCATCCTCAACGGCGCAAAAATCGGCAATAACTGCCTGGTCGGCGCCAATGCGCTGGTGACGGAAGGTAAGGAATTTCCAGACGGCTCGCTGATCGTCGGCTCGCCTGCCCGCGCCATCCGCACGCTCGATGCGGAGGCGATCGCAAAACTGACGGTCTCCGCCGACAATTATGTGAAAAACTGGCAGCGTTTTGCGGCGGAACTCCGCCCGCTTTAGTGCCGGTTTAACGACTTGTTCACGCTGAGATGAAGCCTTTGCTTCACACATATCGTATATTACCATCGACGCATGTAATGACGCCCGCCGCGCCTTCGCGCGGCCGCCATGGACACCGATGAACGATATAGCTGAACAGCCGCAACAGAACACCAACGCCCTGCTTGATCTGGTCGGCCGGCATCTCGTCCGCAAGAACCGGCCGCTCAGCTTCGATCCGGTGGTGGAGGTCGTGTTCCAGACGGACACCGCCGCCGATCGCAACCGCCAGACAATCGTTGCCGGCCTGTTCGCGCTCGTGTTCTTCAACGGCTTCATGATCATCGACGCCATCACCCGGCCGGAAATCCTCGGCATGTCCGTGCTGGTCAGGCTCGGCGTCGTCACGCCGATCTGCCTTGCCGCGCTGTTCTGGCTGCGTCGCACCCCGCCGCAATGGATCCGAGATTCCGTTCTCGCCTGCTGCGCCATCCTGATTGCCGTCGGCTCGAATTACCTTCTGCATATCGCCACCTCAACCGAAGCGCATTACAGCGCCTTCAGCTTTGGCTTGATCGTCATCGGCGCCAATATCGTGCTCCATATAGGCTTCAACGCAGCCCTTGCGACAACAATCGGCTGTTGCGTCGTCACGGCAATTTTCCTTCACGCAACACCGGATCTCAACTGGAGCGAACGCAACCTGCCGGTCTATTACATGGCCGCCATGGGTGTCA
Source organism: Neorhizobium huautlense (assembly GCF_030811685.1). Taxonomy (GTDB): domain Bacteria; phylum Pseudomonadota; class Alphaproteobacteria; order Rhizobiales; family Rhizobiaceae; genus Neorhizobium; species Neorhizobium huautlense_A. The sequence goes on from NZ_JAUSRF010000004.1 coordinate 126,814, forward strand.
TCACGCTGGTGGCCAATTACCGGCTGGAAGGCAATCTGCGCCACGCCTATCTACTGATGTTGCGGGAGCGCCTGAACGCGCAGGAAGTCCGCCGCATCAACGAACAGCTCAACGCCTATTCCTACACCGACGCACTGACCGGTATCGCCAATCGCCGCCGCTTCGAACAGTTTTTGCAGGCGGCATGGACGGAAGCTCTGGTCTCAGGCGAAACCATGTCGCTGCTCGTCATCGATGTGGATTTCTTCAAGCGCTACAACGACACATTCGGCCATCCCGCAGGCGATGCCTGCCTTCAGCAGGTGGCGCGCGCCATCGAAGGGCAGACGCGTGGCGACAATGATCTGCCGGCACGTCTTGGAGGAGAAGAGTTTGCCGTCCTGCTGCGCCACACGGAAACCATACAGGCGGAAACCGCCGCCAGCCGCATCCATCGCGCCATGAGCCAGCTGGGCCTCTCACACGGTCGCCCGGATGGAAACGGTTATGTCACGGTCAGCATCGGCCTTGCTTCGGCCACACCGCGCCATGATGGCAGTGCGGCCGGTGAACTGGTGGAAGCAGCCGACAAAGCGCTCTATCAGGCCAAACGGCGCGGCCGCAACCGCACCATTCTGGCCGATCGCGCCGCCTGACAATCAATGCATGCAGGCTTCGCAAAGCCCGCGGATTTCGATCGTCGTTTTCGACGGCTTGAACTTGCGATCCTTGCTCCAACTCGCCAGCCGGTCATCGATCGCATGGTCATGGAACTCGTTCACCTGCCCGCAGCTTTCGCAGATGGCAAACGCCACCGTGCCGTGATGGCCATGGCCATGGCCATGCCCGCAGCAACTCTCATTGGCATGCGCACAGGCCACGAATGAATTGAGGCTTTCCAGTCGGTGCGCAATGCCCATCTCGATCAGCTTGTCGAGCGCCCGGTAAACCTGCAGCGGCGCGCGAAAACCGTGATCCCGCAGCTTGTCGAGAATGGTATAGGCGCTGAGCGGCGCATCGGAACGGTTCAGGACATCCAGCACCAGCGTCTGGTTCTTGGTCAAAGTCGGCGTGTTCATGAGCGACCTCCGGATGACGTGCCGTCTCTAGCAAGGTTTTTGGCCCTGCCAGGCAGAAGGCTGAGAATGAAAAGAACAAGGGCTGCCACCACGATCGACGGCCCGGAGGGTGTGTCATAGGTCAGCGAACCGAACAAGCCGCCCACCACGGCAATCACACCGATCAGGGATGACAATACCGCCATGCCTTCCGGCGCCGACGAGAACCGCCGCGCGGTCGCGGCCGGTATGATCAGCAGTGCGGTGATCAGCATGATGCCGACGATCTTCATGGCAATGGCAATGACGAGCGCCATCAGCAGCATGAACAGCAATCGTGCCCGCTCGGGCTTCAAACCTTCGGCCTCGGCAATATCCGCACTGACGGTCGAGGCGATCAGCGGCCGCCACAGCACGACAAGTGCGGCCAGAACAAAAAGGCCTCCACCCCAGATCAGCGCGATATCGGCCGGCGTAACCGCCAGAATATCGCCGAACAGGAAAGCGATCAGATCGATGCGCACCCAGGACATGAAGGCGACGAGCACAAGACCGATCGCTAGCGTGGAGTGCGAAAGAATACCAAGCAGCGCATCGGCGGAAAGCGCCTGACGTTTTTGCAAGAGGAGAAGCAGCAGCGAAACGGCCACCGCCACGGCAAACACGCTGACAAGCAGATTGATCTCCAGCATCAGCGACAGCGCCACACCGAGCAGTGCGGAATGCGCAATCGTATCGCCGAAATAAGCCATCCGCCGCCAGACGACAAAACAGCCGAGCGGTCCGGTCGTCAGCGCCAGTCCGATACCGGCCAGCAGCGCACGGAAAAAGAAATCGTCAAGCATGGCGATGTCCCTCCCCGACCGCATGAGCATGGTCGTCATGCGCATGGGAATTTTTTCCTATCTCACCGTCCACGTGGCCCTGATGACTGGTATGATTGCCGTCATGGGCATGAACGGGATTGTTGGAGGTCTCTTCTACATGAGCATGCGAGTGGTCGTGATGTCCATAATGATCATGTTTGTGATCATGCCCATCGTGATGGTGACCATCATCCGGGTGGCAATGATCCGTGACCGAGCCATCCTTGTGCTGTACGCGGCCATCCGGCAGGTGCGTATGGTCGTGATGATGGCTGTAGACCGCAAGGCCCGCACCGACATTGCCGAACAGCCGGCGGTAATCGTCGCTGCGGCTCACCGCTTCCGGCGTGCCACGGCAGCAGACATGGCCGTTGAGGCAGATCACCGTATCGGTATCGGCCATCACCATATGCAGGTCATGGGAAATCAGCAGGATACCGCAGCCGGTCTTGTTGCGAATGGTGCGGATCAACTCATAAAGCGCGCTCTCGCCGGCAAAATCGACGCCCTGCACAGGCTCGTCGAGAACCAGAAGGTCGGGATTGCGGGCAATGGCGCGGGCCAAAAGTGCGCGCTGAAATTCACCGCCGGAAAGATGGCGCACTTCGGCATCGACCAGATGCGGAATGCCGACGTCGGTCAGCGCCGCCATCAGGGCACCATCATCCAGCTTGCCCGTCAACCGCATCAGCCGACGCACGGAGAGCGGCATCGTCCAGTCGATGGCAAGCTTTTGCGGCACGTATCCGATCTTCAGACCAGGCTTGCGGTTTACCTTGCCTTCATCGGCACGCAACACGCCGATCGCCATCTTGGCAGTCGTGGACTTGCCGGCGCCGTTCGGCCCGATCAGCGTGACGATCTCGCCGCGATGGATGGAAAGATCGACACCACGCACCAGCCAACGACTGTTCCTGCGTATTCCGGCCCCGACCAGCGTGACCAGTTCGTCACCTTTCTGGCGCTCAGAGACCGCGGTCTGCATCAGCATAAAATTATTCCTGTCCTGTGTTGCCACTAGATATGCCACACGTTATAGCATAACACAACGAACGTAATAACATTACGTTATTACGTAGAGTGGCTATTTCAATGGCCGCGCGCCCGTATGGACAGCCCAATCCGCCCGTAACAAGGGCAAGGAGAACCGCATGAAAGCAGTCGCCACTCCCATCGTCGCCACCTTCGCAGCCTCCATCGCGCTGCTGATGGCCGGGACTGCCTCCGCCAAGACGCCTGACGTCGTCGTTTCGATCAAGCCGATCCACTCGCTGGTCGCCTCCATCATGAAGGGCGTCGGCGAACCAAAACTGATCGTCGAGGGCGCCGCCTCACCCCACACCTATTCGATGAAACCGTCGAACGCCCGCTCCATCCAGAATGCCGACCTGATCTTCTGGATGGGACCGAACCTCGAAGCCTTCCTCGACAAGCCCCTTGATGCGCTGGCGGGATCGAAGACCGTCGTGGCGCTGTCGGATTCTCCAGACCTGCAGAAACTGCCCTTCCGCGAAGGTGGTCCGTTTGAAGCCCATGACCATGGCGACGGTCATGGACACGATCACGGGCATGATCACGCCCATGAAGGCGAAGGTCATGACGACAAGGATCATGCCCATGGCGATCATGAAAAGGGCGAATCCCATGCCGAGCATGGCCACGACCACGAACATGGCGGTTTCGACGCCCATGTCTGGCTCGATCCCGTCAATGCCAAGGTCCTCGGCCGCGAGATCGCAAAGCGCCTCGCCGAAGCAGATCCGGACCATGCCAAGCAATACGAGGACAATGCCGCCGGCCTGATGCGCCAGCTGGATGAACTCGACGCCGAGATCAAGGCAACGGTCGAGCCGGTAAAGGACAAGCCGTTCATCGTTTTCCACGATGCCTACCAGTATTTCGAAAAGCGTTATGACGTCACTGTCGCCGGTTCGATCACCGTCAGCCCGGAAACCATGCCGGGCGCCGATCGCATCAGCCAGATCCACAAAAAGGTGACGGAACTCGGTGCGACCTGCGTCTTCGCCGAACCGCAATTCACGCCAAAACTGGTCAACGTCGTTCTGGAAGGCACACCGGCCAAGGCCGGCACGCTCGATCCGGAAGCCGCGACATTGAAGGAAGGCCCGGACCTGTATTTCCAGCTGATGCGCGGCATCGCTCAATCGATGAAGGCCTGCCTCTCCGGCAAGGCCTGATAGCGCATAAAAATACCGCCTCCTCGCGCATGGTGGAGACGGTTAGACCGGCAGGGAAAGAAGGCAATCCCTGCCGGTCGTCTTTTGGGAGGCTGATTAACGGCCGGCGATGATCGAGGAGATCAGGCCCGTGGTGATGCCGATCAGCAGGAATTCGTTATTGTCGGCACGAACCCAGCGATAACCACGCGGCGGAGCGCTCAGGCGGTAACGGCGGTAATCGCGCACTTCCGCCATATGGCGACGCTCTGCCCGGCTCAGACGATGACCACGGTTCCAGCGCTTCTTGACGACCTTACGCTCCTTGATGATCGTCTTCTTCGTGACGACACGGCGATCGTCACGATGGTCCCAACGATCATGATGGCTCGGCGGAGCGGCATTGGCGGCCGACGAAAATGCGACCGGGCTGAAAATGAAAGTTGCGGAAAGCAGGACGGCTGCAAGCTTTTTCATGACGGTGTTTCCTCGTTGTTGATGAGGAGACCCTAGGCGCCGACTGATGAACCGAAAATGAATTCAAGATTACATTTTCGTAAGCATCGATAATGGCTTGCCGCAACAAGCTGATGCAAAACATTGAAAATCGGCCGGCGCATTGGAACGCGCCGGCCATGTTTTATTAGGCTTTCAGTTCCGCAGATTTTGCCCATAGATTGATATCGGCCTCGCGGGCATAGGTGTCGATTTCCGCCAGTTCCTCAGTGGTAAAGTCCGGCTTTTCGAGCGCCTTCACGCAATCCACCACCTGCTCCGGCCGGCTGGCGCCGATCAGTGCCGTCGTCACCCGACCGCCGCGCAGCACCCATGCCAGCGCCATCTGCGCCAGCGTCTGGCCACGGCGTTCGGCAATGGCATTGAGCGACCGCAGGTTGGCGACGTTCTTCTCGTTGAGGAAGGCCGGACGCAGAGATTTGCCCTGCGCGGCGCGGCTATCATCCGGAATGCCGCCGAGATATTTCGACGTCAGCATGCCCTGTGCCAACGGCGAGAACACGATCGAACCGGTACCGACATCATCGAGCGTATCGAGAAGATTGTCTTCCTCGACCCAGCGATTGATCATCGAATAGCTTGGCTGATGGATGAGCAACGGCGTACCGAGGCTCTTGAGGATCTCGGCTGCCTCACGGGTGCGCTTGGAATTGTAGGACGAGATGCCGACGTAAAGCGCCCTACCCGAACGGACGATGTGATCGAGCGCGCCACAGGTCTCTTCCAGCGGCGTATCCGGGTCGAAACGGTGCGAATAGAAGATATCGACGTAATCCAGCCCCATGCGCTTCAGGCTCTGGTCGCAGGAAGAGATCAGGTATTTGCGGCTGCCCCATTCGCCGTAAGGGCCCGGCCACATGTTGTAACCGGCCTTGGACGAGATGATCAGCTCATCGCGATAGCCGGCAAAGTCCTCGCGCAGGATCTGGCCGAAGGCGGTTTCGGCACTGCCCGGCAGCGGGCCGTAATTGTTGGCAAGATCGAAATGCGTGATGCCCAGATCAAACGCCTGACGGCAGATCGCTACCTTGCGCTCGCGCGGCGTGTCATCGCCGAAATTGTGCCAGAGGCCGAGCGAAATCGCCGGCAGTTTCAGGCCGGACTGTCCGCAGCGGTTATATTTCATTGTGTCGTAGCGATTGTCAGCCGGTTTCCAGGCCATGATAAAATCCTCCTAAAATCATTCTGGATGGTCAAAACCGTATCTGCCAGCCGCGCCCATGTCCCCGCGACCTGCAGACGCAGAAAGGCCCGCCAAAAGACGGGCCTCTCCGAATTCTCGTTATCAGGCGAAGTCTGCCAGACCGCTGCCCCAAGGCCCGTGGTGCTTGTCGACGCCATCCACACGATCGAAACCGTGGGCGCCGAAGAAATCGCGCTGGGCCTGGATGAGGTTGGCGGTGCCACGACCACGACGATAGGCGTCGAAATAGGCCAGAGCGGACGACAGAGCCGGAACCGACAGGCCGGACATCACTGCCGTCGAGACGACGCGACGCAGCGAGGCGTCGGTGTCGTTAACGAGCTTGGCGAAGGCCGGCGTCACGATCAGGTTGGCGACGTCAGGATCCTTGGTGAAGGCCGAGGTGATCTCGTCGAGGAACTGCGAGCGGATAATGCAACCTTCGCGCCAGATCTTGGCGATGGTCGGCATCGGCAGGCTCCAGCCGTATTCCTTCGACGCAGCGGCCATGACGGCAAATCCCTGTGCGTATGCAGCAACCTTGGCGGCGAGCAGCGCATTTTCGAGATCTTCAAGGAAGCTCAGACCATCGGTCGCTGGCATGGCGGTGGTCTGCGGCAGGCCGAGGATTTTTTCGGCAGCTTCGCGCTCTGCCTTCTGCGACGACAGGATACGGCCGGCAACGGCAGCTTCGATCGCGGTAGCGGCGACACCCATGTTCTGGGCTTCGATCACCGACCATTTACCAGTGCCCTTCTGGCCGGCCTGGTCGACGATCACGTCCACCATAGGCTTGCCGGAAATCGGATCGGTGGCCGTCAGTACCTTTTCGGAAATCTCGATCAGGTAGGAGTTCAGTCGGCCGCTGTTCCACTTGCCGAAGACCTGACCGATTTCCGGCGCCGAGAGTTTGAGGCCATCGCGCAGGATACCGTAGATTTCGGCGATCATCTGCATGTCGGCATATTCGATGCCGTTATGGATCGTCTTGACGAAATGGCCGGCACCATTTTCGCCGAGCCACGCCACGCAAGGCTCATTGTGGAATTTTGCCGAAATCGAAGTCAACACCTTTTCGACGCGCTTCCAGCTCTCTTCCGTGCCGCCGACCATGATCGACGGACCGTGGCGCGCGCCTTCTTCACCGCCGGAAACGCCCATGCCGATAAAGGTCAGGCCGCTGTCCTTGAGGTTCTCGAAACGACGCATCGTATCGCGGAAATTCGCGTTGCCGGCATCGATCATGATGTCGTTGTCAGCCAGATAAGGCTTGAGCAGCTCCATCTGCTGATCGACCGGATCACCGGCCTTGATCATGATGATAATCGGGCGCGGCGGACGGATGGCAGCCACAAATTCCTCAAGCGTTTCGCAAGGAATGATGTTTTTCTGCAGGTCGCCGGCTTCGGCGAAAAATTTTCGGGTTGCTTCTGGTGATCGGTTGAAGACCGCGATGCGGTTGCCTTTTTCAGCAATATTGAGCGCGAGGTTGGAGCCCATGACTCCAAGACCGATTAGACCGATTTCTGCCTGTTCCAAGACGAAGCCTCCATTTACAAATCGCAAGGTGTTTTGGCACTCAAACCGACGCGCGGCAAGGTCGGCAAGGCATTAAACGATTAAATTTCAATCACACCTGCATGTCGTCTGCGCGACAGCTTGTTTGCCTTGGCCTCGGACGACAAAACGACTTCATGAAATGACCGGAGCAGGAGAAAATCCCGCCTCCGATGGAGACTTATCTGTCGATCTTTTTCTTGATGTTCCAGCGGTCATGGTACCACAGCCACTGTTCCGGATATTCGCGGACCCAGCTCTCGACCTTGTCGTTGAGCATCTGCGCTGTCGCCTGCACATCGACATTGCCTTTTTCGTCACGCGGCACATCGATGGGCGGCTCGATCTCCAGCCGGTAACGGTTGCCTGGCAGACGTATGCAACGAGCCGGATAGACTTCCGCATCGAACTGGCGAACCAGCTTTGCCAAGAGCGGATTTGTTCGAACCTGTTGACCGAAAAACGATGTCGGCAGGCCTTTGCCGAATTTCTGATCGACCAGAACGCCGACACCACCGCCCGCTTCCAGCTGTCGGGCAAGCGCAAAGGAAGAGCCGGCATGAGAGGGCACCAGCTTACCCATGCGCGCCGAACGGAAGGAAAACACCTTGTCGGCGATATAAGGGTTGTTCGGCGGCCGAAACAGCACCGTCACCTTCTGGCCATAGGCGGCGCCAGCCACCGGCAGAAGCTCGAAGTTGCCGGTATGGGCCGTGAAGACGATAAAGGGACGCGGATTATCACGCAGGTCCACGAAGATCGGGATGCCCGACACTTCGATACGACCCGGTTCCGCCCGATCGGGATCGAAATCGAACAGCCGGTCGAGAAACACGTATTCGGCGGCGAGCCGGCCCATATGGCCCCAGCTTTTCACCGCGATATCCTGCAGTTCGGCATCGCCTTTTTCAGGGTATGCATTGCGCAGGTTGGTCATCATCAGCTTGTGACGAAAGGTGCGCGGGCCGATCTTGCGCACCAGCCAGTCGGCAAAGTTGATGGCCGGATCGGCCGGAAATATCTTCAGCAGGTTGAGAAAGCCGAAGGCTATCTGCGCCACCAGCCATTGCCGAAAATGCATGACCGCCAGCACGATCCGGGTAATCACCATCTTCACGGGATCAATCCATCCGCAGGATGATCTTGCCGAACACCTGACGGCTTTCCATCCGTTCAAGCGCCTTGTCGATCGTGTCGAAGGTCACTTCCGTGTCGATGACCGGATGCACGATGCCGCGTGCCATCTTCTGCATGGCGTCCGCCATGTTTTCCATGCGGCAACCGAACGAACCGAGCAGTTTCAGCTGCTGCTGGAACAGCATCATCAGGTTGACTTCGGTCGAAACACCGGAGGTCGAGCCGCAGGTGACGAGACGGCCACCGCGCTTCAGGCAGAACATCGAGGCGGCAAACGTGTCCTTGCCGACATGTTCGAACACGACATCGACGCCCTTCTTTTTGGTCAGCTTGCGCACGACGCCTTCGAAACGGTCCTTGCGGTAGTTGATGACGTGATCGGCCCCCAGTGCCTTGGCGCCTTCGATCTTGTCGTCCGAACCAACGGTGGTGATGACCGTGCAGCCGATCTTCTTGGCAAGCTGGATCGCCGCCGAGCCGATGCCGGAGCCGCCGGCATGGATGAGAATGGTTTCACCCGACTGAAGTTTCGCATTGTCGAACAGCATGTGCTCGACGGTGCCGAAGGTCACCGGAGCAAGGGCCGCAGCAACGGCATCGATGCCCGGAGGCGCCGGGACGAGCTGGCGGGCCGGAATGTTCATCTTTTCCTGGGCAAAGCCGTCGAGATGGAAACCGTGCACGCCGCCGACATGTTCGCAGAGATTGTCGCGACCCTCGACGCAGTTTTTGCAGCGTCCGCAAATGCGCGCACCGTAGATGGCAACCAGATCGCCGGGCAGAACATTCGACACACCCGGACCAATGGCCTCGACCACGCCCGATGCTTCAGCACCGATCGTCAGCGGCATCTTGCGCTTGGCAAACGCCATGCCGCGCCAGCCCCAGACATCGATATGGTTGAGGGCAACCGCCTTGACGCGCAGCGTCACCTCACCCGGACCCGGCGCTTCCGGCTCCGGAATATCCACGGCTTCAAGCTTGCGGTCATCGATCAGTTGCAGGGCGCGCATAACAAAAATCCTTCGCCCGGAGGCGTAAACGTTCGTCTTGGCAAAGTGTCCGGAACCAATTCTGGCTCACAAAACGCGATGCATCTCGGAAATAGCATGAAGCGCCGCTCGCCCATCAGGCGGAACGGCGCTCCATAAGGGTTGGTGAAGGTCTCTAAGCCGGTTCAGCCGTCAAGACAAGGCTGGCGTTCTGACCGCCGAAACCAAAGGAATTGGAGATGACGGCGGAAACCTGCGCGTCGCGCTTGACGTTCGGCACCACATCCAGCTCGATCGTCGGATCGTGGTTGTTGTAGTTGATCGTCGGAGGCAGCGTGCCGGTCAGCATGGTCTGCAGCGAGAACACCGCTTCAACCGCACCGGCAGCCGTCAGCGTATGGCCGATCATCGACTTGTTCGACGACAGCGGAATTTCCTTCAAACGATCGCCGAACACGGCAAGCATCGAACCATATTCCATCTTGTCGTTTTCCGGCGTCGAGGTGCCGTGCGCATTGACGTAGCCGATATCGGTGCCGGTCATGCCGGCATCCTCGAGGGCTGCGCGAATGGTGGCAATCGCCGGGCCGCCATCCGGCGAAGACCGGGTGCGGTGAAAGCTGTCGGCCTTTTCGCCGAGGCCCTTCACCACGCCAAGCACCTTGGCGCCGCGAGCGATGGCAGATTCCAGCGATTCCAGAACCAGCGTTGCAGCACCTTCGGCAATGACAAAGCCATCACGATCCTTGCTGAACGGCTTGGAAGCCTTTTCCGGCGGATCGTTCTGGGTCGAAAGCGCCGAGAGCAGCGAGAAGCGGATCAGCGCTTCTGCGCTGACAGAACCATCGGTGGCAGCGACCAGCGCCCTGTCGGTGCGGCCCTGACGGATCGCTTCGACGCCGAGCTGGATCGCGGTCGCGCCCGATGCACAGGCAGTCGAGAGCGTCACCGGCAGGCCACGCGTGCCAAAACGGTCAGCGAGGCGCTCGGAGATCGAACCGAACTGCACGGCCTCAAGAAAGGCAGGATCAGGACGTTCGCGCATTGCTGTCAGGAACCGATCATAGGCATCAGCTTCGCGCTGTGCCGGCGGAGCGCGATCGGCAAGAGCGAAACGATCGACCCATTCCGGTTCGATCGGCGGTGCGGCGAGAAACAACGGACCGTCGAAATCACCGGAAAGGCCGGCCTGTGCCAGCGCCTCGATGGTGGTTTCGCGGGCGAATGCATAGGAACGCTCGACCGAATTCGGGGCCGGAATATCGATAAAATCGACCGTGCCGCAGATCCGGGTCGAAAGGCCGTCGGTTGGGAAACGGGTGATCTTGTGGATGCCCGAAGTGCCGGCCGTCAACGCCGCCCAGTTATCCTGAAGGCCTTGGCCAAGCGACGTGATGACACCCATGCCGGTGACCGCCACGATCGGACGGCCAAGATGATCCTTGAAGCGATTGTCGCTCATCACTTGTCTCCTCACGCGTCCGCAGACAGGGCAGCAAGACCCTCGCCGCGCGTATAACCAACCGTAGTGACCACCGCGCGCTTGGCGGGCTTGGCCATCGGCCGTTCGTTCTTTGCATCAAACGCTGGAACATTGGTCGCACCGTCCAGCGAAAGCGCTGCGAGTGCGAGACCGAGCGGGAACTGCGCCTCCATGCCGTGACCGGCAAGACCGCCGTAACCGCGGATCGCGGCGCCCGGCAGTGTCTGTTCCAGAACAGTTTTTTCGCGTACCGAAAGTTCGACGACGCCGCTGGCGCCGGAGAACACGACAGTATCTTCGACAGAGCCCGCAAGACCGGCCATCCGTGTCAGCCGCTTTTCAAGCCTGCCTTCATCACGGTTGCCGCGATCGCCTTCGATTGCATCGATCACAGCATAGATATGCGCGCCACGAGCGGTGGCATGCGCGCGGGATTCCAGCACCAGAAAGGCACCGACCGACCCCATCATCATGCCGCCGCCATTGTCCGGCGACCGCGACCACAGCGGTGCCCATTCACCCGTCGCATGGGCACGAATGCCTTCAACGAGAAGCAGGATATCGGCGCGTTCGGCAACGAAGGCACCGCCCGCCAGCGTATGGGTGGACTGGCCCGACTTGATGCGATGGAACGCCGTCTCGATCGCCGAAATGCCGGCTGCCTCTTCACCCATGAAGGTGCGTGAGGAACCTGTGACCTTGTGAACGATGGAAATATTGCCGGCGAGAAGGTTGGAAAGCTGCGCCAGGAACAGCGTCGGGCGCAGTTCGGTGGTCAGCTTTTCGTTGAGCAGCGCTTCGCGGTCGTTGCGCTTCAAACCTTCGTCAACGATGAGTGTGTCGACCTTGATGTCGCGTTCGCCGCCACCGGCGGCCACGATCATATCCATGGAGGCACAGAGTTCGGCGTTTTCCTTGAGGCCCGCGTCATCGAGTGCGAGGCCAGCCGAAAACACGCCGAGCCGCTGCCAGTTTTCCATCTGGCGCTGGTCGCGTTTGCTGATCTGGGTCGACCAATCGATTTCCGGCAGCGGATGCACCGGGTAAGGCGCAAAACGTTCGGTTTCGACGCGCGGCGCAATGGCCTCAGTACCCGAGAGCACCGAGACATGCGGCTCCTTGCCGACGCCCAGGCAGCTTACGATACCGATACCGGTGATCACGACATCATTGTCAGACTTCATCATGTCCTCTTCCTCACCGGCTGACCGGCAAGTTTCAAGCGTTCGCGGCAATCGCATCCATCAGGCCGACTTCCTCGGCCCGTTTGCGGACGATCGGCGCGAGCGGAATTTCGCTGAACGGCATGGTGCGCAGTTTCAGTTGCGCATCGCAGACTTTTTTGCCGTTGCTGGTGATCTTCGCCTTGGTCACGGCATAACCCGATCCCTCGTGCTCCAGAAACGCCTCGATATCCAGCACGGCGTCCGGCTCGACGAACGTGCGCAGCTTGGCGCCATCGACGGACATCAGGAACGGCATGGCGGCAAAATCCGTCGCTGCCAGAACCAGCATGCCGGATGCCTGCGCCATGGTTTCGATCAGAAGCACGCCCGGCACGAGCGGCATGCCCGGAAAATGCCCTTCAAAAACAGGGCTCTTCGACGGCACGATCGCGCGTGCCGTCAGCGTATTGGCTTTCAGATCGACCGTTTCGATACGGTCGATCATCTGGAAATATTCAAGCAGCATCAAGGCTTAACAGCCGGGCAAATCAGCCCTTGGCTGCCCTCAGCTCGTCGATCTTGGCGCAGAGGTTCTTCAGGACGAAGTACTCTTCGGTCGAAACCTTGCCTTCGTTGACTTCCTGGGTCCACTGTTCCAGCGGGATCTTGATGCCGAATTCCTTGTCGATCGCGAAAACGATGTCGAGGAAATCGAGGCTGTCGATTCCAAGGTCGTCGATCGTGTGGCTTTCCGGCGTAATCGTCGCGCGATCGATTTCGCTGGTTTCAGCAATGATGTCGGCAACTTTGTCGAATGTAGCGGTCACGCCCATAGTCCTCTAGAGAATATTGTAATCAGGTCCCCACATAGGGAAATCATTTTGGAATGCCAATGGCAAGCGGTGCCACAATAGACATTTGCGCCGCGACTGTTGCCGAAACAGCAATCGCAGCGTTCAGATCAGGCGTCGTCTATCAGGCGGCCTTGCCTTCGACAAGCACCGCGCGGATGAGACCAAGCACCGCATCGGCATTGATGCCCGTGCAGGCGAACTGGCTCGGATGGCCATCCCAGTCTCCCGGCGGGAAGGTTTTGGCATCCGGCTTCTGGATCGTCATGCCATCGGCAATGCCACCGCAGACAACACGAATGGCGCCGCTGCGGGTCTCAAACAGGTCAGGCCGCACCACGTAAACACAGGCGCAGCTGTCATGGATGACCATGCCGTCGCCGACGCGGTGGTTATAAAAGTCGATATAGAACTGCGAAAGGTCGTTCAGAAGCTGGACATCCTTGCCGCCCGCCTTCGCCATTTCGGCAAGATAGGTCCGCATCATCACCGTCTGCATGGTCACATCGAGACCAACGACGGTGACGCGCCAGGGAGCGGTGAAGACAAGATCGGCGGCTTCCGGATCACCAAAAATATTGGCCTCCGCCGCAGGCGTCACATTGCCGGGCACATCGAAAGCGCCCCCCATGACGACCACTTCCTTCACCAGCGCGGCGACTTCGGAATCGGCCTGAAGAACCAGCGCCAGATTGGTCATGCGACCAACAGCCACCAAAGTGATCTCGCCCGGATTGGCGCGAACCGTATCGATGATGAACTGGTGAGCGGACCGCGGATCGGCCTTACGGCTGATCGTCTGCGGGATCTCGATATTGCCGAGGCCATTGTCACCGTGGATGAAGGTCGGCCAATGACCGTTCTTGCGCTTAGGATCGAATTTTTCACCTGAACCCTGCGCGATCGGCGCCTCGATGCCCCACGCTTCGGCTAGGAAAAGCGCATTGCGGGTGGTGATATCGATCGGCGCATTGCCAATCGTGGTCGTGACGCCGACCAGATCGATCTCGGGATGACGATGCAGAAACAGCAGCGCCATCGCGTCGTCGACGCCGGGATCGGTATCAAAAATGACCTTGTGCATGAAAACAGTTCCGGTTTTGAAAGGTGCGGCACCATAACGCCGGAAAAAGGATGTGCAATCCCGTCACAGTGACCGGACGAAATCATCCACCGTACTGTGCGGCTGCTCGGCACCGTTGCGCAGCCTCCACTTCAGTGCCAGAACGCCGTCCGACATACTCCCGCCCTCCTCATTTTCGCAAAGACAAAACCTTGGAAATCGCCGCGCACCTCCTCATCGTCCTGTTTTTCGTGGCGGTCGTCGCCGGTTTTGTCGATTCGATCGCGGGTGGCGGTGGACTGATCACCATCCCATCCATGCTGATCGCCGGCATTCCTCCGCTCGATGCGCTCGGAACCAACAAGCTGCAGGGCATGTTCGGCGCGACATCCGCGACGATTTCCTATGCACGGCGTGGCCATGTGCAATTAAAGACGCAGTTGCCGATGGCGTTGATGGCACTGATCGGCGGCGGGGTTGGCGCATTGGTCGCCTCCATCGTGCCAACCAAAATCCTCGGCACGGCCATTCCGTTCCTGCTGATCGCCATCGGCCTGTTTTTCGCGCTCAAACCCAACCTTTCGGATGTCGACAGCCACCGTCGCATCACGCCCTTCCTGTTCGGCGCGACTTTCGTGCCGCTGATCGGGCTTTATGACGGCGTGTTCGGTCCGGGCGCCGGCTCGTTCTACATGCTGGGTTTCGTGCTGCTGGCCGGTTTCGGCATGCTGAAGGCCACCGCCCATACCAAGCTGATCAATCTCGGCTCCAATGTCGGCGGTTTCCTGATGTTTCTGGCAACCGGCTCGATCCTGTGGAAAGTCGGCATCGTCATGGGTATCGGCCAGTTCATCGGCGCGCAGATCGGCTCCAGCCTTGCCATGCGCATCGGCGCGAAGATCATCAAGCCGCTGCTGGTCATCTCCTGCTTTGCCATGGCGACCAAGCTGCTGGCGGATCCCACACATCCGCTGCGCATCTGGCTGGGCTGGTAATCAGCCCTTCATCCTGAGCGACAGGCCGGCAGCCACGAAGTGAACCTCGTCTGCCACGGCTGCCACCTGTTGATGCAGCCGCCCCGCATGATCGCGAAACGCCCGCGCCATCCTGTTATCCGGCACGATCCCCAACCCGACCTCGTTGGAAACGATGATCACCCGAGCCTTGGCACCGGCAATATGGGCGGCAAGCGACGCCGACTGGGCGTCGATCGTCTCTTCCGCTTCCATCATCAGATTGGTGACCCAGAGCGTCAGGCAATCGACAAGGATCACGCGGTCCGCAGCGTCGAGCGCACGAAGCGTTCCGACCAGTTCGAGCGGCGCTTCATGTGTTTGCCACCCCTCGCCGCGCTGTACCTGATGTGCGCGGATACGCTCACGCATCTCGTCATCATAAGCGCGGCCGGTGGCAACGTAGTGCCGCTCCAGCCCACTCTCGAAAGCAAGTCTTTCAGCAAAGCCGGATTTGCCCGAACGCGCGCCACCCAGCACGAAAACAGAACCGTTTTTCGCAGTCATCGAGGGAAGTCCGGCGCTGAAGGTAAGAAAATTGCGCTGCCGGAGCATGAACACATGAAAGAGCGGACGATTCGTAGATTAAAGAGGCGTCCACCCGGGTTGATCATGGTTCTGCTCCGGCAGTCCGACCATTCCCGACATCCCCTGCCCGGCTGCGGAATGCAGCGCCGTCAACAGGATCGGCAGGATGGTGGTCTTACATGCTCGGCATCAGCCGAGTGTTTGATTCTTGTAATGGCCTGCATGGTCTTATTGCCGGGTTCGGCTGTCAATCACCATTGGCCGAAAACAACTTTTCCTGATTGGGAACGAATGCCAAAACAGCGGCAGATCGATCGTTTTACGCGACGCGGCAAAACGATCGAGAAAAAGGTCCGGTACGCACAACCCAATCCGGACCTGTTGGCGACGATGTCGCGAATGCATAGATACAGTCACATTCTTACCGGATCGTTATCTCCAGACCTTCTCGCCTGCTTCCAATCAAACTTTTTCGATAAAAAATTCCTGGCCTTTCCAATCTCCATTTCGCGTTACACCGGCCGACCGATGGCGCGGAAAGAACAGCCGGCGTCAAAGCTGGATGATGACATTTGGTACAAGTCTGCTTTCAAAGCACCGTCCCTCATGAATGCGCCCAGCGGATCTGCAAATTGCACAATTCTTTGCCAAAACCGACGCAAGCCATGCACAAACATGACAACTGGCTCGTACATGCCCTGGCACCGTTTTGAGCAGAAACAGTTGATTTTCGTCATAAAAGACGTAGCGTCATGGCGCTGATACATGAATTGCCGAATATCTGCGGTCAGACACCGCCAAAAGGGCGCATGCGAAAACAGCAAACCGGCTTACGCTCTCAAGTCGGCATCGCGCCAGAACTGATCGGAGCCCGGCCAAGGCAGTAGACCGGCGACCTCCAGACGCGAACACTGCGATTGAGACTGGGAGGTCTTGGACAATGAAAACCCTTCTCGCATCCGCCGCCGTCGGTATCGGCCTATATGCCATGTCAGGCTCCGCGCAGGCTGCCGATTGCGGCAGCATATCGATTGCGGAGATGAACTGGGCCTCGGCCGGCGTTGCCGCTCAGGTCGACAAGATCATTCTTGAAGAGGGTTATGGCTGTTCGGTGGAAATCGTCACCGGCGACACGATGCCGACCTTCACCTCGATGAATGAAAAAGCACAGCCGGACATGGCGCCGGAATTCTGGATCAATGCCGTGCGCACACCGCTGGATGCAGCCGTGAAAGAAGGCCGCCTGATCGAAGCTGCCGAAATTCTGGCGGACGGCGCCGTCGAAGGCTGGTGGATCCCCAAATTCCTGGCCGACGCACACCCCGACATAAAGACGGTTGAGGATGCGCTGAAACATCCGGAACTCTTCCCTGCCCCCGAAGATCCTTCCAAGGGCGCTGTCTACAATTGCCCGTCGGGCTGGAATTGTCAGGTTTCAACGTCGAACCTCTACCGGGCCATCGGCGCCAAGGACAAGGGGTTCGATCTCGTCGATACCGGCTCGGCCGCCGGTCTCGATGGCTCGATTGCCAACGCCTTTGAAAAGAAGACCGGCTGGCTCGGTTATTATTGGGCACCGACGCCGATCATGGGCAAATACGAAATGGTCAAACTGTCCTTCGGCGTGCCGCACAACAAGGCGGACTGGGATGCCTGCACCTCCGTGCCGGATTGCCCGGCGCCAAAGGTCAATTCCTATCCAACCTCACAGGCATTTACCATCGCCACCAAAAGCTTTGCCGACAAGGCCGGAGTCGCCATGGATTATGTGAAAGCCCGCAAATGGGGCAATGCCACGGTCAACAGCATCCTCGCCTGGCAGGACGAAAACCAGGGCACAAACGAGGACGCCGCCAAACATTTCCTCGAGGAAAACGAGGACATCTGGACCAAGTGGGTCGCGCCTGATGTCGCTGAAAAGGTCAAGGCCGCACTCTAAGCCGGTCGTCTCTCGCGATCCGCAAGAAATAGTCATCGGGGTGGCAGCCGCCCCGATGCCGGGCCAATGGCAACAGATGCTCGTGGCCGGCCTGCCTATAAAAACAAGGGGGAAGACATGGCGAATTGCAGCTTCATGCCCGATGTCCTCTGTCGCTTTCCGTCCATCGGCGACAGCTCGATCCGCATGGCGCGAAAAGTCATCGATGACGGCTTCAAGGGCCTCGTGCGTGAATACGGTTATGTCATCGACGCCGTCGTGCAGCCGCTGCAATGGTTCCTGAACTATCTCGAGCGGCTGTTTTCCAGTTCCCCCTGGTTCATCGTGCTGATCATCATGCTGGCGATCGTCTATCTTGCCAGCCGCAGGATCGGCATCACGGTCGGGACAGCTATCGGCATGTTGCTGATCGGGGTCGTCGGCTTGTGGGAGGATACGATGGTCACGCTTGCCATCGTCACCGTCTCCACGCTGATCGCCATCGTCATCGGCCTGCCGATCGGCATCCTGATGGCGCGTTCCGAGCGGATACAGGGCATGATCAATCCCGTGCTCGACGTGATGCAGACCCTGCCGAGCTTCGTTTACCTGATCCCGGTTGTGGTCATATTCGGCATCGGCAAGGTGCCGGGCTTGATCGCAGTCGTCATCTATGCCGTACCGCCGATGATCCGCCTCACCAATCTCGGCATCCGCCTCGTCGACAAGGAAGTGCTGGAGGCGGCTGATGCTTTCGGTTCTTCGTCCCGGCAAAAGCTTTGGAACGTGCAGATGCCGCTGGCCCTGCCGACCATCATGGCCGGCATCAACCAGACGATCATGATGTCGCTTGCCATGGTGGTCGTCGCCTCCATGGTGGGCGTCGGCGGGCTGGGGCGAAACACCCTGCAGGCCATCAACAACCAATTCTTCACGTTCGGCTTCATGAACGGTTTTGCGCTGGTGGTGATCGCCATCATCTTCGACCGTGCCAGCCAGGCTTTTGGCAAACGGCTGCAGAAACATTCGGAGGTCGTCCATGGCTAGCCACGGCATTGAAATCAAAAACCTCTACAAGATCTTTGGCCAAAACGGCCGAGACTATATCGACGCCGTCCATCAGGGCATGTCGAAAAGCGAACTGATCGAAAAACACGGCCATGTGCTTGGTCTGAAAGACATCAACATCTCCATGCCGGCCGGCAGCATTACCGTCGTCATGGGCCTGTCCGGCTCGGGCAAGTCCACCCTGATCCGCCATATCAACCGGCTGATCGAACCGACATCCGGCGAACTGATTTATGATGGCGCCGACATCTGCCAGATGAACGAGACGGCGCTGCGCGATTTCCGGCGCCACAAGACGGCGATGGTGTTTCAGAAATTCGCGCTTCTACCGCACCGAACCGTTCTCGAAAACACCGTGTACGGCCTCGACATTCAGGGTGTTGCGCGCGCCGAAAGCACACAAAAAGCCCAGCGCTGGATCGATCGCGTCGGGCTTTCCGGCTTCGAGGACCGGTATCCGAACCAGCTGTCCGGCGGCATGCAGCAGCGCGTCGGCCTTGCCCGGGCGCTCACCAATGATGCCGACATTCTCCTGATGGACGAGGCCTATTCGGCACTCGACCCGCTCATCCGCGTCGACATGCAGAGCGTGCTTCTGGAAATACAGGCGGAACTGAAAAAGACGGTCGTCTTCATCACGCACGATCTCGATGAAGCTCTGAGGCTCGGCGACAAGATCGCCATCCTGCGCGATGGCCAGATGATCCAGCAGGGCACCGGCCAGGACATAGTCCTCAACCCTGCTGACGATTACATCAGCGCCTTCGTCAAGGAGGTCAATCGCGGTCGCGTCATTCGGCTCGAAACGATCATGCGGGCACTTGGGCCGGGACTGGGACCGGAAGGCCTGCCGCTTCCAGGCACGATGACACTGGAGAACGCGGCCAAGGAAATGACATCCGCCAATCAAACGACGGCTCACGTCATCGATCAGGCCGGAAAGCCTGTCGGCTCTGTCGATCTCCAGGGCATCATCGCCGCCATGGTGACGCCGACCAGCCACAAGTCCGCCCGCATGGCAGCAGAATAGGCACCCGACGAAACGAGTACTGGAGAACCGCCGCCAAACCATGTCCGCAAGCCCCGACGGACTTGAAATGGTCAAGCGCCTCCGCCAAAAAAGCCGCAGGGAATCACCGGATGGCGGCGAATGCCATCCGCTTGGCGGCTAAGGGGCATGACATGGGCAATATTTCTCCGATCGGAAACCGCGAGACGGTGGCAGACGGACTGCAATCTTTTTCCGCCGAAAACCAGGCCTGGCTGGTGCTGCTGATGGAAAGCCCCGCCAATGACGACATCATTCTGGACGGCTTGCATCTTCACCTCGACCGGGCGAGCGAAGCACGCTTCCTGAACTCGATGAAGCTCGAGCAATGCGGAGAATGGGTGGGCAGACATGCACCCGCACGCCTGCAGATCCGCCTCAGCGAGGCAGCGCGTTCGAGCCAGCATCCGGCCTATGGCGCATTCCGCAACGGCCTTTCCAGATCGGGTGGCCTTGAGCGCGCCTACCCGAAATCACCGGTCTGATTGCACCGGCAAGATATCGGTTTTAAAAAGAACAGGCGGCCCGGAGCATTCCCTCCGAGCCGCCATTTTTATGGGCGAAAAATCAGCGGCTAGCGGCGCGGTCCACATCGCGGCCGGCAGACTGCGTGGCGTCCACGGCATTGGCGGTGTCCCGGCCCATGCCGCGAATGGTGTTGCCGCAGGAGCTCAGGGCGAGCATGGCAACAAGGGTAGCGCCGAGTACGGTCACGGTTCCGATTTTCATGGTGGGAAGCTCCGAAAGATATCAATTGGTTGCATATCGCGCCCGGGTAACGCCCCACTTCACGAAAGGTTCAGGCGCCAGTACAATTTATTTCACATGCCATCGATCTAACGCTTTTTTCACGGCCCAAAGCTCACACTGCAAGCCTTGCCAGCGAGGTATTCGTGCATGAGCCAGGCCCTTCCTTTCCCAAGCGTGATAGTCATGACCGCGGGCGGCGCCAATCCGCAGGTGATGATCAATGCGCTCAAGACACACTGGCCGGATCTCCACATCATCGAGGAACAGCCGGAGAGCAAAAAGGCTGTCCTGCAACGCCGGGCAAAACGCCTGGGATGGTTGACGGCAGTGGGTCAACTCGCAACGATGATCGCCTCGCGGTTCGGCAAAAATGTCGCCGCACGTCGCACGAAAAATATTCTGGCAACATACGGGCAATCGGCGGCTGTGGATCCGTCGATCCCCATCCATCACGTCGAAAGCCTGAATGGCAGCGAATGCCACGCGCTGATCGCAAAATTGCGGCCAAAGGTGTTTTTTACGATCTCATGCCGCCTTCTGTCGAAGGATACGCTTGCTGCATGCCCCTGCCAGATCATCAACTTCCATGCCGGAATCAACCCGACCTATCGCGGCCAGATGGGCGGATATTGGGCTCTGGTCGAAAATGACGCGGAAAATTTTGGTGCAACGATCCATCTGGTGGACGCCGGCACGGATACAGGCGGCACGCTCTACGAAAAGCGGATCACGCCGGGCAAAGGCGATTTCATTGCCACATACCCGATGCTCATGACCGCGGCCTCGACCGATATGGCCATAAACGCGGTCAGGGACGTACTGGCCGGAAGCATTGCTGTCCGAAAACAGTCCGGTCGCTCCGTCCTGCGCTTTCCGCCGCCAATCTGGACATGGCTCTGGAACGGCCTCACCAAAGGCATCTGGTAATCGCGACTGCCGTCTCAGGCAGCGGCCGCGTCGATGGTTGCGAAAGCTTCACGAATACCCTCGGCAACAGCCTTGGCGGGCACCGAAAGCTGCGGATTGGTCAAGAGACGGATATCGAAGCTGATCAGTTCCGGCAGCCCCTCTTTCGGCCCCAGTATCTGCATATCGCCGGTGATATAGGAGCGCGGGAACGGTGCGATCGCCAAATCGGAGACCACCGCAGCGCGCTGCGCCATCGTGTGGGCACTGGCATAGGCAATACGATACGGCCGCTTGTGTTTGTCCAATTGCGCCAGCGCATCCTGCCGCCACACGCAGCCATCTTCCCATACGGAGACCGGCAGCGGATCGCGCAGATAGGCCGTTCCGCATTTGGCGCCGGCCCAGACCAGCTTTTCCGTGTGAATGATTTCGCCAGCCGTGGGAAACGGCTTGGTGGCACAGTTGATCAAGGCGAGGTCGAGACGCTGCTCGTCCATCCGCTTGCGCAAGAGCAGGCTCTGATCGACGGTAACATCAACCATAATACCCGGAAAGCTCTCGCCGAAATCCTTGAGAAGTTTTGGCAACAGGCGTTCGGCGATATCGTCGGGAGCACCCAGCCGCACCACACCCGACAATTCCGGCATGACGAAGCGTGACACCGCCTCGTTCGACAATGCCAGCATGCGCCGCGCATAGGAAAGAAGCATTTCGCCATGCTGGGTCAATGTCACCGAGCGGGCATCACGCAGGAACAGGGTCGCCTTCAGTTGCTCTTCCAGCTTCTTGATCTGCATGGACACCGCAGATGGTGTCCGCAGCACGGCCTCGGCGGCCGTCGAAAAATTGCCCGTCTCGGCAATGGCCACAAAGGTTCTCAAAACATCGTTATCGAGAAGCGGCAGAGGGGAACGGAACGGCGTCGACATGGAAACACCTTCAATTTTTCTGATTTTAACAACCATATCATTTCGTTTGATTGAACGTCAAGACTGCGCATAATGTGCCTATCGTTTGATCTTAATGGTCGAATTTGAGGCAGAACAAAGCGCCAGCGCGAAATCTGCTTCACATAATCAAATGAATGGCAGCAACGCCATTCGACTGATTGATGACAAGAGCACGAAGGAGCGTTCGCATCACGCTTGCGAACATCCTGACCAAACAGGAACGGAGGAGGCCATCATGGCCATGTTCACGTCACATCACACTGGGCACCACGCGCCCAAGTCGCATTCATCGCTTTCTGCCGCCTGGGGCATCGTCACCGACGGCATAGCGGAAGTCAGGGCATCGTGGCGCCGCCGCAAGACCGCGGAAATGATCGAAGGCCTTTCGCCTGAACTGCGCAAGGATATCGGCTGGCCCACCAGCGACATCCTGTTTGAGAAAGAGCGCGATATCCATCATTGATCACGGATGGTCGATCATAATCCGGATCAGGAAATGTCTGCGGATCAACATCATATGCCGGATACCCTCTCTGAAGGCGAGTACCCGGCATTTTTCCTGGCCCGCCCTCGAAGGTGTCGCAAAAAGAACGCATAGAATTCCGGACTTTGCCGGAACCGCCGCGGATACGGGAATTTATGTCGCTTTTTGAACATTAAGGCCGCATAGTTTCACGCGAGGAATTGACATTCGTCACGGAGTCCTCGGCATGAACAAGTTGCAGACTAAAAAGCGATCGATTGCCTTCTTCCTCGTACCCAATTTCACCATGCTGCCGTTTGCGGCCGCGGTTGAGACGCTGCGCATCGCCAACCGCATGCTGGGCTACACGGCCTATACATGGCGGCTCTGTTCCACCGACGGGGGAAAGGTCTATTCCTCCTGCGGTATCGCCATTGAAGTAAACTCGTCCATCGCCGACGAACGCAAGGCACTGGGTGGCGAACACCGCCCGGATATGGTGCTGGTCTGTTCGGGCGTTTACGTCGAGGAATTCCAGAACAAGACGGTCAGCGCCTTCCTGCGAGAAACCTACAATCGCGGCATCGCCGTCGGCAGTCTCTGCACCGGCGCCCACCTGCTGGCGCAGGCCGGGCTCCTCAATGGCAAGCGCTGCGCCATCCATTGGGAAAACCTGCCGGGCTTTTCCGAAGCCTTTCCGCAGGCCGAAGTTTATGCCGATCTCTATGAGGTTGATGGCAATATCTACACCTGCGCCGGCGGCACCGCGTCGCTCGACATGATGTTGAACCTGATTGGTCAGGATTTCGGCGAAAATCTCGTCAATCGGATCTGCGAGCAGCAACTGACCGACCGCGTCCGCAATCCACACGACCGCCAGCGTCTGCCCCTGCGCGCCCGTCTCGGCATCCAGAACTCAAAGGTCCTGTCGATCATCGAGGTGATGGAGGCCAATCTGGCCGAACCGCTGTCACTGGTGGAAATCGCCGACAGTGCAGGCCTGTCGCGGCGGCAGATCGAACGACTCTTTCGCCAGGAAATGGGCCGATCCCCTGCCCGCTATTATCTTGAAATCCGACTCGATCGCGCCCGTCACCTGCTCGTCCAGTCATCCATGCCGGTCGTGGAAGTGGCGGTCGCCTGCGGCTTCGTCTCCGCCTCACATTTTTCGAAATGTTATCGCGAGATCTACAACCGCTCACCGCAGCAGGAGCGCGCCGAACGCAAGCTGACAATGACCTCCGTGCGGTCGGGCATTGCAGCCTGACAGGATCACGCAACCAGAAACACAAAACGCCGCCTGTGAGGGCGGCGTTCTGATTCCAAAGATGGCGGCTTGCCTTCAGGCGCCGGCATTTTGTTTGACCCGACCATGCATCGAGCGAATCTGGATCAACGTGTCGAGGTTCTGGTTGACGCGGCAATAAAACTCTTCGTCGATGAACGGGCGAAGCATGAAATCATTGCCACCGGCCTTCAGGAAACGCGCCGACAGCAGGCGGTTATCCGAGGACGACACGCCGATAATGCGCAATTCGTGGCTGCCGCGAACCGAACGGATGCGGCGCGTCAACTCGAAACCGTCAATGTCCGGCATGTTATAGTCAGTGACCATCAGGCCAATATCGGCATTCTTCTTCAGAAGATCGAGCGCCTTGGCGCCGTTTTCGGCCGTGCTGACGCGGAAATTGTAGCGCTTGAGGCGGCTGGACAGAAGCGCGCGTGCGGTCGGGCTGTCATCGACGATCAGCACGTGATGCTGATGATTGGTGAGGAAACGGCAAACCGATTCGGCCAGCATTTCCACGGCAAAGACATTGTCCTTGAGGATATAGTCGACGACATCCTGCTTCAGCAGCTTTTCGCGGGTATCCTCGTGGAACGTGCCGGTGAAGACGATGACCGGAACACTAAGGTCGATCAGGTAATCCAGCGCCTCGCCGTTTTCGGCACCCGGCAGGTTGATGTTGGAAATAGCCAGCGTGATCGGATCGGTCGAACGATCGTACGCAAGCTGCAGATCCTCGAAATTGCGGCAGATTTCCACCTCGATTCCGAAAAGTTCCTTCAGCCGTTTGCTGATCATGGACGTGAAGACATTCGAGTCTTCAGCCAGAAGAATACGCGCGCCAGCCAGATCCTGCCCGGAATAATGCATTCCGGAAATGCCGAGAAAAGTCATAATGCCCCTATCAGTGAGATACTGTCCCCTGATGAAACACATTAGCAAAGACGTTTTTCGGAAGCGTTAATCGAGAACGACATCTTGATGACGAAAGCAAGAACAAGGATCTCGCCCCTATTCTTGCTTTCGATACTGCGAAAGATCGCAGGTCGGACATCATGCCCCGCCGCGTGGATCCTCGTCCTTGTCCGCGATCCAGCTCGGTTTTCCGCGATGAAGAACGATTTCCTGCTGCGGGAAAGGTATGTGGATGTTTGCTTCCCGGAAAGCCTTCAGGATATCGGCACGCAGCTTGTTGCGGATACGCAGGCCAGCATCCATGTCGGCCAGATGGTAGCGCAGTTCGAAATCGAGCGAGGACGCGCCGAAGCGGAGGAACTCCACATGCGGCTCGGGATTACGCAGCACTTCGGGAACTTCCTTGATCAGGCCGAGCAGGATCTCGATCACCTTGTCCGGATCGGCATCATAGCTCGCCGAGACCGGAATTTCGTTGCGCTGAATGCGGTTGCGGTGGGTCCAGTTGCCGACCGGCGCATTGATCAGCTCGGAATTCGGCACGATGATCGATTGTTTTCTGAACGTCTCGATCTCGGTCGCGCGAACAGAAATGCGCTTGACGATACCTTCCGTCGTACCGGTGATGACGTGATCGCCAACCTTGAACGGACGCTCGACCAGCAGGATCAGGCCCGACACGAAGTTCGACACGATGTTCTGCAGACCGAAACCGATACCGACGGAGAGAGCGGAGGCAACCAGCGCGAAGCTCGACAGGTCGATGCCCGCCGCAGAAACGCCCACCAGCGCCGCCATGCCGACACCGAGATAACCGATACCGGTCCGTACCGAGTTGCGCACGCCGGTATCCACCTGACTGCGCGCCATGACATTGCCGTCGATCCATTTCTGGATCCAGCCTGTCACCACATAACCCGCCGCAAACAACAGAATGCCGCCAAAGATGCTGACCAGCGAGATGGAGATATTGCCGATCGTGATGCGGGTAAAGAACTGGTAGATCCAGGATTCGATATCGGTGAGCTGGAATCCCCAGGTGATGAGGATCAACGGAATGCCGAAGACCAGCGCGAAGGCGTAGATGCTCAGGCCGGCCAGCAGACCCGTCTGATCGAGCCCGACATCCCCGAACCGGAAACGTTCGGCGAGTTTCCCACCCGCCGCCGTGTTCTTGAATGCACCCTGCTTTGACACCGCCTTGCCGGAGAGAAGACCGATATAGATCAGCACGACGACGGCGCCGGTGAGCACGATCTGCGTTGCTCCGAAACGGGCAAGCCCGACATAACCGGCGATCACCGCAAGGATCAGCATCAGCCCGGCGAGACGCAACAGGATGCGGATAGCGCGCGGCCAGGCCTGACCAGCGCTGTCCGAGGTTTCGTCCTTGGCGATGATCGGCTTCACGAAGGATACGCCGATGAGGATCAGGCCGATGACGAAAGCTGCGATAATGCTTTTGGCGATCGTCACCACCAGTGGCGAGTTCAACGCCTCACTGACGGCACCCAGCATGTAATCGAGGCCATTGACGACGGCCATGGCGATGACCGCTGCCGTCAGCAGACGTGCGCCGCGATCTGTGACCCGCACCAGCCGCCAGTTGGGATCGGCAGGCGCCAGCACCGATGTGCTGAGATGCCAGACGAAATAGACGAACCAGACGAAGCCGAAGAAGGAAGCAATCATCGACGACACATCGGGCCGCAGCACGTTGAAACCATCGAGGAAGAAATAGGACGAGAGCAGAAAAGCCGCGAGCGACATGGTCTCGATGACGGTAGACCAGAAAGCCACCGACAGGCGGCGCAGATAGGTCGGCGCTTCATCGCCGACCACCTTGCGGTGGATCAGGCGCCCGAACAGACGGTAGCCTCCGAGAAGGAACAGCAGACCGGCCCCCAGTGACAGGACGAGCGCCCCGATCAGCTGATATTTCTTGTAGCTCCAGACAAAACCGGACCAGCCGGAAATGGTGCGAACAAAATTCGAGACTTCGGTGACAGTCGCCTGCCCGGCCTCCATAAAAAGATCGGCCGACATATCGGTATGGCGAAACAACGTCTGCGCAAACAGATTGCGGCGCAGCGTGGTGATCGTATTGCCGAGCTGGTTGGCGCTTTCAGAAAGATTGCTGGCGTTTTCGACGACAACATTGAGTTCGGCGCGTTCGTTCAGCAGGCGGTTACGTTCCTGCGACACCAGCGGCGGCTCGGCCGGCTGGCCTTCCTTCGGTGCCTCGCCCAAAGCCGTCAGGCGGTCACCGATCTGCTTTTCACGCTCCTGCAGCCTGCCCGAGGTCGCCTGCATTTCGCCGGCGATCTCTTCGGCGCGAACGCGCAACTCGGCAAGACTGCCATCATCGTCGATATCCTGCTGCACACGCTGACGAAACATGTCGAGCTGCGAGCGAATGGTCGCCAGGTTGGCGCGCATTTTCGCGTTGATCGAATCGGCCGTGACCTGCCCTTCATTCGGATCAGGGGCACTGGTCGAGCTGGAAGGCGGAGCCGAAGACTGGGATTGTCGCGGAGCCGGAGAAGCAGGCTGCCCGGCGGATGGCTCTTCCGGCTGCTGGACCGCGGCCGGCGTCTCCTGCGCGAGGGCGGGCGACGACATGGCTGGCAACAGGGGCAGAACGGCAAGCTGGAGAGCGATCAGGGTGGCGGCAAGAATGCGGCTGTTCATGCCGCGTTTTGTCTTCATCTCGGACACGCGAATACTCGTCTCTTCAGTGTTGGTCCCGCGCCATTCGCGGAGAATCGCCGGGAAGATAGGCACAGATCACGGCGAAGGAAAGGAAAGGCGAAATATACCGACTGCAATATCCGGCCTGTTCGGTGGCTTGATCATCACCGGCCGGAACAACATTTCCGTCATCGCGTTTAGCTGTGCAAGAATTTCAACAGGGGTAAGTTCATGGAACAGGCAGGTATCGGCTGGATTGCAGCCATCATCATCGGCGGCATTGCCGGCTGGCTCGCAGAAAAGTTCATGCGCAGCAATATGGGCGTGCTCATGAACATCCTCCTCGGCATTGTCGGCGCGATTATCGCCAATGCCATCCTCGGTGTCTTCGGCATCGTTCTGGGCGGCTGGATCGGCTATCTCATCGCCGGCTTCATCGGCGCCTGCATCCTCATCGCCGTCGGACGGGCGATAAGACGGTGAAACGCCCATTGCCGAATATGGCTCTGCTCTCGCATGAGGGCAGAGTCTTCCCTTGGTGATCTTCGATTTTCAAAAAACGCCCGCCTTTTTGCGGGTCATGTGGTCGGGGCACTGAAAGCTGCCTCGTAATTTAGTTAGTAATTGACACCTCTCAGTGCCCCGTTCGACGGTTTATGCCCGCGACTTCGGTTCCTCTGCGAAAGCCATCCCGGTGTTGCCACCGACTGGCGATCATGTGTGCCGCACAGGCACGCCCGGCGCGCTTCTTTCGGGCTTCAGAGGCATTGCGAGGTTTTAACGCCCGCAACACCTCCCCCGTGTCGCCGGAGGAGAACCAGTTTCCGCGAACCCTGAGGATGGAGACTTACGTCTTTTCTCCACCACCAGCGCCGGCTCCAACTCGCCGGGACGCCTCCCGGTGTATCCACGATGGAACACGCGAAGTATCGCACAGGCTCGAAATGCGGGGATGAACTCGGAGTCAAGATACTGATTTCGTTGAATCCGATTCGTATATCGTCCGCACCTAATGTTTTGTTTGCGACAGATTATGCCGGTTTTGCAGGTGGGTTATGAGCGGTGACACACTCTCTTGCCTGCGTCATCTGCCCTCGGGTTGTTTCGAGGGCGGATGACGCAGAAGAGATTGCCGCTCTCGCGCCAGATATCAGAAACCGGAGCCGGGCTGCGACAGATATTCCAGCTCGGCTTCCGTCGATTCTCGACCGACAAAGGCATTGCGATGCGGGAAGCGCCCAAACCGGGCGATCACGTCGCGATGTTTCTGCGCATAATCGAGATAATTGGCATCACCAAGATCTGAAAACAGCTGAACCGAATGGTCCTGATCGGCCAGGCTCTCCGAATGCTCGAAAGGGAGATAGGAAAAACAGCGCGAATGCACATCCAGCTCGCGATCGAGGCCAGCCTCGACCAGACGCCGTGCCTCGCGTACGGCAAGCCAGTCGGTGGCAAATGCCAGCGGGGTCGCACGGTACATGTTGCGGGGAAACTGGTCGAGAACGATGATCGCCGCCAGCCGGTGCCTCGGCGTGGAATGAAATGCGGAGAGATCGCCCCGCGCCATTTCCAGATGCAGCGCTAGAAAACGATCGCGGATAACGTCGTCGAGACCTTCCGGCGGCTGGAACCAGCCCTGTTCGCCAAGCTCCTCGAACCAGAATGCCAGAACGGTTTCGGCGGCGTCTTTTCCAAGTGTCATAACGATCTCCTCAAACAATAACCGGAGCGGCGTCGAGATCGAGCGCCTGCTTGTCCAGATTCAACATGTCGGCAATCGCCTCGACCACTATTCTGTGATCCTCTCGCTGCGGAAGGCCGGATACGGTCACCGTGCCGATGGCGCCCACGCCCCGCACGACGATCGGAAAGCTGCCGCCATGGGCCGCGTAATCTGCCGGATCGACGCCGTATTTGTCGGCAAGCGTGCGATTTTCAAGCGAGAGACCGAGACCAATGGCATAACTCGGATGTCCGAACCGCATCGCGACATTGCGCTTGCGCCGAATCCACTGGGCATTATCCGGCACGGAACCCGGAAGCGCCGCGTAAAACGCCGGCATTCCGTTCATCTGGATATCGATCGCCACCGGATGTCCGGCTGAGACAGCCATCGTGCGCAACCTGCTGCCCAGTTCCCAGGCGCTGCCGAGATCAAACCGGTCGAATTGCAGGACCCTTTCCTGTTCGAGGATGAGGGACAGGTCGTTTTCGATTGCCATGGATGGAGCCTCCTTCATTCGTCCGCGATTGATGGAGGCTCGAGCCGGCGATGTAAAGGCAACAACGCGGCTGACCTATCGGAACATTCGCTCGCGCTGCCGAGTTATGGCGACAAAGGAGAAAGGCCATGTCGACATCATCGCTTTCCAGCCGCAAATTTCTCATCGCAGCCACCTATGCCGCGACCGTCATCCTCTTTGCTTCAATCGCCTGGCAACCGGCCACAACCACGCACGGCAAGTCGAGCAGACTGTCCGGCCCGGAGACGGAAACCGCATTCCTGATGCAGCGTTTTGGAAATCCACAGCGCACAAGCCCGTAAATCCGGGCTTTTCCACAGTGGCGGTCTGCGGCTGTCAAAAAAGATTCAAGAAAATTCATTCTGCCGCTAGACAAGCCGAATGAAGCCCTTTAGAAGCCCCCTCACACCGCCGGTGACACCAAACGCCGGGACGGATTGGACGGGTGATTAGCTCAGTTGGTAGAGCAGCTGACTCTTAATCAGCGGGTCGTAGGTTCGAGCCCTACATCACCCACCAAACTTTCTCAAGACATTGAAAACGTTTTCAAAGTTGACTTGGTCAACTGAACGAAAAAAACGTTTGTCTTTTCCCTCAGACTTCCGCGTGTCGCTTCCATTCCGTGCGAAAACTGAGATGCGTCGAGCACACTTCCCTGCCCCCATCGTCGCGCACGAAAATCGAAATCTCGCCACGCTCCTGCCCCGGCAATTCATCGCGTGCGATATCCAATGCGATTCGACTCATTTCCTGCATGATCTTTCGATCCGATGCGAGTTCCATTCCGTGCTCGTCACGGCTCGGCCCATCGCCATTGTGAATATCGAAGAAATATCGCGGCATGTATGCAAACCTCTGTGTCGTGCCACTCAATCATCGGCACCGCTATTTGTTCCCGACAAATCTTTGCAACTATTCGCCGGGCAAACGCGTTCTAAGCCCCGTCAATTGCAAGGGAGAATGCCGTGATCGAACCACTTCTTCTCAACCTCGAACAGCGGGACAACCTCTCGGAAGCCGAGAAGGAGGTGCTGCGTTCGATCGCCGGGAGGGAGAAGCGGTTTTCAGCGAATGAAGACATCGTCACCGAGGGCACGCGCCCAAACACCAGCACCATGCTGCTGGATGGCTTTGCGGCACGTTACAAGGTGACCCCGGAGGGTGCTCGCCAGATTACCGCCATTCACATCGCCGGTGAATTCGTCGATCTGCACGCGTTTTTGCTGAAGACAATGGACCATGGCATCGTCGCCCTGTCGAACTGCACCGTCGCCTTTGTCGATTACCCGGACCTCAAGAAGATCACC
The DNA here is from genome assembly GCF_030811685.1 of Neorhizobium huautlense. Taxonomy (GTDB): domain Bacteria; phylum Pseudomonadota; class Alphaproteobacteria; order Rhizobiales; family Rhizobiaceae; genus Neorhizobium; species Neorhizobium huautlense_A. The sequence continues at coordinate 157,936 of NZ_JAUSRF010000004.1, forward strand.
GAGGACTGGCCACACCTGACACGCCTCCTGTGGCTGGATACGCTCATCCACGGCGGCATTCACCGCGAGTGGATCGTATCGATGGGGCGGCGTTCGCGCACGTCTCACCTCGCTCATGTGATTTGCGAGCTTTATCTGCGCCTGAAAGTGGTTGGGCACACGCAGGGCTGGGCATTTCACTTCCCGCTCTCACAGGCGGAAATGGCAGATGTGCTTGGCATCTCGCTTGTCCATATGAACCGTGTCATTCAGGCGCTGCGGCGCGAAAACCTCATCACATGGACCAAGGACACGATCACCATTCTCGACTGGCAACGCCTGCAATCGGTCGCCGGCTTCGATCCGACCTACCTGTCGCTGAACGCCGAACCGCGCTGACCCCGATTGGGCGCGGTAACTTTCAAATATGATCCGGCTCAAGGGTTGCGATACCGCAAAAATCGACTAGTCACGGTTTCCGAAAAGGAATCATGAATGACTATTGAAACGCTCCTGGATTGGCAGGAACGCGGAATGAATGCGCGCATACTCGGCCTGCCCTCCTCTGACCATCCCCTCCTCAAGCCCGATCGACAGCCCGACGCCACCGGTGAAACGGTGGAGGTCTGGCAGATGAAATGTGATGCCTGGATGTTTGGATGGTCAATTGAGGACAGCATGCGCCAGTCCGGCACAGGCGTTAACGAATTATTAATCCGCTCAGCAGGTTAACAGGGAGATAACGCCGACGGATATTGAGAAATCGGCAACCATGCTCTCTATCTCACTGCAGCCGGCATGATGCCGGTCAGGGGCTCGCGGACCCCCTACTCGAGAGAGCTGGTGAGCCCCGCCAATCATTTCAGCACAGCCATGAGCAAGGCTGTTTCAGGATCGTCCAACAGATGCGTTCATCTTCATATTCAATTAGAAATTACGCATGTACCAATATCGTCCATAAAGCCAAATTCCGGTAAACCATTACGCCGGACGCGGCGGCCTGCGGATGGCGAACAATAAATTCTCCTGAACGGACCCATCAAAAGATTTTCTTGGCTTCGAAAAACGATACCGGTCATGGAATATTGCGCTATCGTCACCGCACGCGCTGTTCAGGAAAACACCATGTCCGCCTTGCATGTCTCCCGTCGCCAGATGTTGCAGATTTCGAGCCTGTTGCTCGCCTCGACCGCCTTGCCGACACTCGCTGCCGCCCAAAACCTGCCAAAGGGCGGCCGGCTTGTCGTTGCGGCTGATTCCGAGCCGAAAAACCTCAATCCGGCGATCGTGGCGTCCAATGGCGTGTTCTTCATCGCCAGCAAGGTCATCGAGCCGCTGGCCGAGGCCTCGTTCGACGGCAAGGACGGGCTGGAACCTCGGCTTGCCACGAGTTGGGAATCTGCAAGTGACGGCTTGAGCATCACGTTCAAGCTGCGCGAAGGCGTCACTTGGCATGACGGCAAGCCATTCACCTCGGCGGACGTCGCCTATTGCGCGTTGAATGTGTGGAAGCCGCTGCAAAACCTCGGCCGCATCGTGTTCGCCAACCTGACGGCCGTCGATACGCCTGACGATCTCACCGCGATCTTCCGCTTTTCCAAACCGACGCCGATCCAGTTGATCCGCAATGCCCTGCCCGTCGTCAGCAGCGTCCTTCCAAAACATCTCTACGAAGGCACGGACATCGCCACCAACTCCGCCAATGTGAAGCTGGTCGGCACGGGGCCCTTCACCTTTGCCGAACACAAGCCGGGCGAATATTACCGTCTGGCCCGCAACGAAAACTACTGGGGCAAGGACCAGCCGCATCTCGACGAGATCATTTTCCGCGTGCTGCCGGATCGTGCCGCCGCCGCCGCGGCACTGGAGGCCGAAGAGATCCAGCTTGCCGCCTTCTCGGCCGTGCCGCTTGCCGATCTCGACCGCATTTCGAAAGTGCCGGGCCTCAAGGTGATTTCGCGCGGTTACGAAGCGCTCACCTATCAGCTCGTCGTGGACATAAATCACCGGCGCAAGGAACTGGCTGATCAGAAGGTTCGACAGGCCATCGCTCACGCGATCGACAAACAATTTGTCATCGACACGATCTTCCTCGGTTATGCCTCCGCCTCCACAGGACCGGTGCCGAAAAACGCGTCGGAATTTTATGATGCGGATGTGCCGAGCTACGCATTCGATGTCGAAAGGGCCAACGCCCTGCTTGATGAGGCGGGCTACAAGCGTAGCGGCGACGGCACTCGGTTCGAACTGAAACTGCGCCCCGCCCCCTATTTCAACGAGACCCGCCAGTTCGGCGATTACCTGCGCCAGGCGCTGGCCGCCATCGGCATCGATGCGCAGATCGTGAATGCGGATTCCGCCGCGCATCAGAAGGCCGTCTATACGGATCACGATTTCGATCTGGCCGTCGCGCCACCCGTCTTCCGTGGCGATCCGGCAATCTCCACCACCATTCTGGTGCAGTCCGGCATTCCTGCAGGCGTGCCGTTTTCCAATCAGGGCGGTTATTCCAATCCGGCGCTCGACGCGATCATCTCCAAGGCATCGGAAACCATCGACAGTAGCGAGCGGACAAAACTCTATAACGAGTTCCAGAAGATCGTGGCGACGGATCTGCCGCTGATCAATGTCGCGGAATGGGGCTTTATCTCCGTCGCCAGCGAACGCGTGCTCGATATCGCCGACAATCCCCGCTGGGCGGTTTCCAATTGGGCAAGCACGGCGCTGCAGCCGTGAGCGTCATGGCGGCGGACAGGAGACGGAGGCCAGCGTTTCCGTGAAAAGATCCCTTCGCCTTGTTCGCCGACGCCTTCTTGCCAGCATCCCTGTCCTGCTCATCGTTATCACCCTGACATTCGTGCTGCTCGAAACGGCACCGGGCGATGCGGTGGATGCTTACCTCCTGTCTATCGGCGGTGGAGACGCCGCCGTGGCGGATGGCCTGCGACGGGCCTACGGCCTCGATCAATCGCTGACCGCCCGCCTGTGGTTATATCTCACCGCACTGGCGCGGCTCGATCTCGGGTGGTCGGTCGCCTTCGAACGCCCGGTCCTCGCCCTTATCGCAGAGCGGCTTCCCAACACGCTGGCATTGATGGGCAGCGCCACGGCACTGTCCTTCGCGATCGGATCGGCACTTGGCATCGTTGCCGGATCAAAACCGGAAAGCGTAAAGGATAGAGCGCTTTCGAGCATTTCTCTCATCCTTTACTCCATCCCCGGTTTCTGGCTGGGGCTTGTGCTCAGCCTCGTTTTGGCCGTTCAATTGCGCTGGCTGCCGACCTCGGGAATAGAAACGATCGCCTCGGGCAAAACCGGGCTGGACCGTTTTATCGACATCGCCCGCCATCTGGTCCTACCGGTCAGCTCGCTTGCGCTGATCTACACCGCATTGTTTCTCCGCGTGATGCGCGCCGGCATGGAGGAAGCGTGGACGCTGGACTTCGTGCTCTTTGCCCGCGCCAAGGGTCTGGCCCGCAGTCGCATCGTGCTTCGCCATGTCGCCCGTCACGCCGCTTTGCCTCTCATAACCATGCTCGGCCTGCAGGCAGCCACGATGCTGGGCGGCAGCGTGGTCATCGAGAGCATCTTTGCCATACCGGGTTTCGGTCGCCTGGCGCATGAAGCCGTCGCCGGGCGTGATGCACCGCTGCTGATGGGCATCATCCTGGTCAGCGCAGTACTCGTCATCATCGTCAATCTTCTGGTCGACCTCGCACAGGCGGCTCTCGATCCGCGTATCGGCGCCTCGGAGGCCTCCAGTTGAAGTTGATTCACAAACTGATCAGAACACCGGAAGGCATTGCCGGATTTGTTATTTTAGCAATCCTTATCATCATCTCGGCATCGGCTTCCTTGATCGCTCCGGGCGATCCTCTCCGCATCGCCGGACAGGCATTGCTGGCCCCTTTCAGCGACATGAACCTGCCGCTTGGAACCGACAGGCTCGGCCGGGATGTGCTGGCTGGCATCGTGCACGGCGCTCGCACATCGCTTTTCGTCGGCACGGCAGCGGCACTTGCTGCCATTACGCTCGGCCTCTGTGTAGGCCTCATTGCCGGTCTGGCTGGCGGCCTTGTCGATGAGATTTTGATGCGTGTCGTCGATGCGTTTCAGATCGTGCCCGGTTTTCTGCTGGCGCTCGCTTTTGTCAGCGTCATGGGCGCCTCATTGCCGGTCGTGGTGATTGCGATTGCGCTTGGCGCATGGGCCGATCCGGCGCGCCTCACCCGCGCTCAGGTCCGCTCCATTCGCGAACGCGATTACATCGCGGCGGCAAGAGTGATCGGCATGCATCCGGCCGAAATCGCGGTGCGGCAAATCCTGCCACAGGCCGTGCCACCTGTTCTCGCCGTCTCAGCCACCATCGTCGCCGCCGCCATTCTCACCGAAGCGGCCTTGTCCTTTCTCGGCCTTGGCGATCCCAACACCGTCACATGGGGCTCCATGATCGCCGAAGGGCGCAATGTGCTGCGCTCCTCGCCCTGGCTCTCCATCATTCCCGGCATCGCGCTGGTCACCACCGTCATCGGCGTCTACCTGCTCAGCGAAGGGCTGGCGAAGGCGCTTTCCGGCACGCATGCGGCGCTCACTCCGCGAGAGGGAGAGAGGTCATGACTGCCGCTCTCTGTAACCTCTCCAACATGACCGTCCGTTATGGCGGACGAACCGCCCTTTCCGATGTAAGCCTGAACCTCATGGCCGGCGAACGTCTGGCGATCGTCGGAGAAAGCGGTTCCGGCAAAAGCACCTTTGTGCGCGCCTTAGCTGGCCTTCTTCCACGCGGTGCGATCTGTGACGGTCAGGTGCACTGGGCAAGCGATCAGGCGCCACGGCTCGGCCGCGATATCGGCTTCGTGTTTCAGGATGCCTCGGCCAGCCTGAACCCGCTGCTGCGCATCGGCGAACAGGTGGCGGAAGGTGCGAAGCGTCATCTCGGGCTCACCTGGCAGGCCGCCTATGATCATGCGCAGGCCCTGCTTGAGCAGGTGCGCATTGCCAACGCCCCGGCCGTCATGCGCGCCTATCCGCATCAGCTTTCGGGAGGCCAACGGCAGAGGGTTGCGATTGCCGCCGCCATTGCCAGCCGTCCGTCCATCCTGATTGCCGACGAAGCGACCAGTGCTCTCGACACTGTCGTGCAGGCAGATATCGTGAAATTGCTCGACGAACTCGTCAGCAAAAACGCCATGACGCTGCTTTTCGTCACGCATGACATCGCGCTCGCCTCCAACCTTGCCGATCGCATCGCCGTCTTCAAGCATGGCCATCTCGTCGAGATCGGACCCGTGGCCGACGTCCTTAGCAAACCCCGGAGCAGCGACACGCAAGACCTGATCGCCGGCCATTTTGATCTGACCTCGCCGCCCCTGATTGCCGAGGTCGCCACATCATGACGCTTCTGTCCGTCGAAAACCTGAGAAAACATTATTCCTCCGGTGACCGCGATGTGGCCGCGGTCGATGGCGTCTCGTTTTCACTTTCGGCCGGAGAAACGCTCGGGATCGCCGGTGCGTCCGGCAGCGGAAAATCGACCCTTGCACGACTGATCCTGCGCCTTGCCGAACCGGAGGCGGGCACGATCCACTTCGAAGGCCAGAACTGGCTGGCGCTGCAAGGCGCAAAACTTCGCGGCAACCGGGCGCGCATGCAGATGGTGTTTCAGGACATTCACGGCGCCTTCCACCCGACGGCGACCGTCGGCAGCGTGCTGGACGATCCGCTGCGCATTCATCGCATAGCAACCAAGAAAGACCGCCCCGGCGAAATTGCCCGGCTCCTCGACCGGGTCGGCCTTGCCGCCGCTGACGCGCATCGCCCGGTGCACCAGCTTTCGGGCGGCCAGCGGCAGCGCGTCGCAATCGCCCGGGCCATTTCCACCCGCCCATCGCTGATCGTGCTAGACGAGGCCGTATCGGCGCTGGATGTGCAGGTCCGCAACCGAATCCTCAAACTGCTGGTCGAACTGCAGCGTGAACAGGGCATATCCTACCTGTTCATCTCCCATGATCTGGCGGTGTTGCGCGCCGTCTCGCATCGGCTCGCTATCATGGATACGGGCCGCATCGTCGAATATGGTCGCACGACCGATATGATCGACAGCCCGCAATCAGCGGCCGGCCACGCCCTGGTTTCGGCCGTGCCACGATTGACGCTCGCCGGCCGCCCCAAAAATACCGTATAGAAAAGTGAACCCCGCCATGACATCTGACCGTTGGACAGCGCTTCTCGACATCCCTGCCTTTCCGGCGGAGAGATATGCATCCATCGCGAACCGCCTTGGGGCGATCCTGCAGACGCGAAACGATATCGCGATGGTTCAGGCCGAGGCCATCGTTGCGCTCGAAGCCGCCGCGACCTCCATCATTCGGCCCGGCATGAAGGCCATCAATATCGTCACCAGCCCTTATGGCCGCTGGTTCGGAGACTGGATGCGCCGCGCCGGTGGCGAGGTTATCGACGTGACCGCAACAGCAGCGCGCGCGATAGAGGTCGAAGCGGTGTCCGCCGCCATCAAGGCGCATCCGGATGCGCGAGTGCTCTCGCTGGTGCATGCCGAGTCCGCCAGCGGCATCTGCAATCCCCTGTCCGATATCGTGGCGCTTGCCCGCAGCAGTAACCTGTTGACGGTTATTGATGCCGTCGCGTCGGTCGGCGGACATGAACTCGACGTCGATGCTCTTGGCATCGATATCGCGGTTATCGGCCCGCAAAAGGCGCTGGCAGGTCCGGCAGGTCTTTCCGCGCTTTCCATCAGCCCCTCAGCCTGGGACCTCATTCTCAAGCCCGGGGCGCTCACAAACTCCACACTGTCCCTGGCCGATCTCAAGCCATGGATCGACGGCGGTTATGGTGCGCCTGCCGGCACTGCCGTCCCCCTCGAATGGCACGCACTGGATGCGGCACTCGACCGGATCGAATCCGAAGGGCTTAAAGAGGTGATTGCCCGCCACCAACGTGCGGCATCGGCCACCCGCGCCGGTCTTGTCGCCCTTGGCGCAACATGCTGGGCGAATGCCGGAACGGGTTCCAACCTCGTGACCACCGCCGAAGTGCCGGACGGTATATCTATCGACAGTCTGCTTGCAGCCACCGCCCAGTTCGGTCAGCCGCTTGCCGCAGGCGTCGGCCCGGGCGCCGAGCGTCTCATCCGGTTCACGCATACCGGCCAGCAGGCAAGGTTCGAGACCGTGATGGCATCGATATCCGCCTTTGGCGATGCCTTGAAACAATCGGGTCATGCGGTCGATATCGCCGCCGCCTGCACATCGGTCATTGAACACTATGTTGCAATCACACGATAAATTTGACGAAAAGGGGCATATCTCCCCTGTCGTTGTGCCGGATCTCGTGACAGAGATTCTGCAAGACGACTTAACGGAGACCTCCATGCTGGAACCACGCGCCTTTCTTGCCTCGCTTTTTGATGCCGCGGTTCGGGCTGCCGATCCGATCGAGGGCATTCGCACACATCTCCCGCAGAAGCCGAAAGGTCGCACCGTGGTGATCGGCGCCGGCAAGGGCGCGGCGCAGATGGCACAGGCACTGGAAACGCTGTGGCATGAACCACTGACCGGCGTCGTAGTGACCCGCTACGGTTATGGCTGCGACACGGAAAACATCGAGGTGATCGAGGCCGCGCATCCGGTGCCGGATGCCGCTGGCCTTGCCGCATCGAAACGCCTTTTCGAAACGATTGCCGATCTTACCGCAGATGATCTCGTGATCGCGCTCATCTGTGGTGGCGGGTCTGCTCTCCTGCCCTCTCCGCCGCCGGGCCTGACGCTGGAGGATGAAATCGCCGTCAACGAGGTGCTGCTCGCCTCGGGCGCACCAATCGCCGCCATGAACGTCGTGCGCAAACATCTCTCCACCATCAAGGGCGGACGGCTTGCTGCGGCGACGCGTGCCCGTGTCGTCAGCCTGATCGTTTCCGACATTCCGGGCGACAACCCCGCCCATGTTGCATCCGGCCCCACCGTCCCGGATGAATCGACGCGCTACGACGCACTTGAGGTCATTCGCCAATATCGGCTGCATCTTCCGCAGGCAGCGCTCGACCATCTGAATTCCCGCCGGGCGGATGCACCGGTCGCCGACGATCCGGTCTTTGCCAATCATAGCCACCACATCGTCGCCTCAGCGGGCGTCTCGCTTGAAGCCGCCGCTTCGGTGGCACACGCACAGGGCATTCAGGCGGCGATCCTCTCGGATTCCATGGAGGGTGAAGCGCGCGAGGTCGCCCTCGCCCACGCCGCCATCGCTCGCGAAATCGCCGACCGCAACCGTCCCTTTGCAAAACCGGTCGTTCTGCTTTCGGGCGGAGAAACGACGGTGACGCTTCGCAACAGGCAAGGTCGCGGCGGGCGCAATGGCGAATTCGCGCTCTCCATGGCGCTCGGCATCGATGGTTACGACATCGACGTGCTGGCCGCCGATACCGATGGTGTCGATGGCTCGGAAGACAATGCCGGCGCCTTTTGTGACGGCACGACCATCCAGCGCCTCAAGGCGGCGGATCTGGATGCGTTGAAAATGCTCAATGGCAATGACAGCCACAGCGCATTTTCTGCCATCGACGATCTCTTCGTGACCGGCCCGACGGGCACCAATGTCAACGATTTCAGAGCAATCCTGATCCGCTGATGGGTCTCAGGCGGATTTCGCTCTGACGGCAAACGGATCGGATCCTGCCCGCGCCATCGCCTGCGCATATTCGGCAATCAGCCGTTCGCAGAGTTCCGCAGCACCGGGCACGTCCTTCAGCGAGGCAACGCCTTGGCCGGCCGACCAGACGGTTTTCCAGGCTTTGGCCTCGTTGCCGAGATCCATGGCGCCATGGCTGACGAGATTGTCGGGATCGAGCCCGGCAGCAACAAGGCTTGGCCGCAGGAAATTGGCGGCGACGCCCGAGATTGCCGGCGTGTAGAAAATGTCGGCGGCCTTGGCATCCACCGTCATGCGCTTCTGCTCTTCGCTGATCGTCGCCTCTTTCGTCGCCAGAAAACGCGTGCCGAGATAGGCCATGTCGGCACCCATCACCCGTGCAGCCGCGATCTGCTCGCCGGTGCTCATGGCGCCGGAGAGGATGATCGTGCCATCGAAGAACGAGCGGATTTCGGGGATCAGCGCAAACGGGCTGAGCATGCCGGCATGACCACCGGCCCCGGCCGTCACGGCAATGATGCCATCGACACCCGCTTCCGCCGCCTTTTCGGCATGGCGGCGGTTGATGACGTCGTGGAATACGAGGCCACCATAGGAATGCACCGCATTCACCACATCCGGAACCGCGCCAAGCGAGGTGATGATCAGCGGCACCTTATGCTCGACGATCTTGTAGAGATCCGCTTCAAGTCGCGGATTGGACCGGTGAACGATCAGATTGACGCCGTAGGGTGCCGCATCCGGAACATCCGCAAGCCGCGCGTTGATTTCACCAAGCCACTCGACAAATCCATCCGTCGTGCGCTGGTTCAATGCCGGGAAAGTGCCGACCAGACCGGAGCGGCAAACCTCAACGACGAGATCCGGGCCGGAAGCCAGAAACATCGGCGCGGCAATCGCCGGCAGGCGCAGTCCTTCAAAGATTCTTGGCAGCGGCATGTATTCTCCTCCCGGTCGCATGGACCATTCTTTTCCCGCCAACCGTTATAGGGCGCTGTGCCTTAACCGCAAGCAGCCGGCGGATCACTCCGCCGGCTGCCCGAAATATCGATAGAAAGAGAGCAGTGTCGCTAACGCTCAGCGCCCTCGGGCGGCTGCCACCATGGTACGCAACTGGTCCTTTTGGCGGACACCCTGTCGATAGAGCTCCATGGTGATCGCCGCCAGCCGATTGACCTCTTCGGCATCATCGACATCGCCCAGATCCCGCTTCAACTCCTCGAACACCTGCTGGCATCGCAACAGGTCGCTCGAATCAAGAGGCTCCTCGCTTCGCCTCTTTTCGCTCCTGATCATTTCAACTCCTAAAGTCATGCATACGCATATTCGAGGCAATGAACCGGCCCGGCGGCTTTCGCTTCGGGCTCTGGTTCGGGCCGACAAGCCTGTCGGCGATTTCCTTGCTGGGGAACTTCTGTCCGATAAGGAACGTGTATCAGTCGCACATCAGGCGACAACAGGATGCAGGCACATCAACGGTGCCGGCCGTGTCTTGAACCGCCACCTCAATACGTTTGAATTCTGTCGTTTCTGCGATTGCCTTCATCATCGTCCCACGTCTCCATCGAACGGCTCATAACGGTGGACGCGCAGCTTTGTTCCGGCCTCACGCGGATATTTTTCTAACGTTTTAGCAAATACTTACACGAAAAAGTGAGGCTGTGTTTTATTGCAAAATCGCGGACACCAAAGAGGTCAATCAGATCAACAAACTGCCCTCGGCCACCTTCACGGCCTGCCCGCCGATGCGGGCACGACCGATCTCTCCATCCTTCACGTCAATATGCAGATTGATGTAGGAAGGCCGTCCGATCTCTACCCCCTGCTCGACCAGAACCGGGTGATGCCCATCCGGCAGCGCATCGAAATGACGGATGGCGCCCGCCAATGCCGCGACGGCGCCGCCTGTCGCCGGATCCTCGGCAATACCCATATCGGGCGAAAACATGCGGGCGTGAAACTTTGCCTGATGATGCACGCCACCGCGACAATAGACATAAGCGGAGGCCAATGCACCCTCGACGAAGGGGGCCGCCTTTTCCCACAACGTCACATCGAATTCCATGGCCTGAACGGCGGCGATATTGCGCAGCGGCAGCATCAGAAACGGCACGCCCGCGCTCCATATGGAAGGAACGTGATTTTCGAAGGCGAGATCGCTGACCTTGACGCTCAACGCATCGGCAAGACCTTCGATATCCAGTGGCAGTTCGATCCGGCTCGGCTTGCGCGGCAGGTCGAACTCAGCGAAACCCACGGCACCCTTGCGCAGCCGCACGGCACAGCGCACCGGGCCGATCTTCTCCTCGATCATGCAGACAAGATCGATGTCACCGGCATCCGGTCCACGCTCAAGCTCGGTCAGCGCAACGGCGCTGCCGACTGTCGGGTGGCCTGCAAAAGGCAGTTCCTTGCCCGGCGTAAAAATGCGCAGGCGCGCCGCATGTGCGGGATTGTCGGCAAGCTGCACGAAGACGGTTTCTGAGAGGTTCATCTCACTCGCAATCGCCTGCATCGCCTCATCGGACAGACTATCACCATCAAAAATCACAGCCAGCGGATTTCCCGCAAGTTTCGTGTCGGTGAATACGTCGTAGATGGCATAGCGGCGAGCCACAGCGAACCTCTCTGTCGATGTCGATGCGGCCAAACTGCCCCACGGTCATTCGCGGCGCAACCCCGATTATTCAATTGTCCGATCGTGTAAAAAACATGTCCAGGATGGGAAACATCATCGGGTTGTAATGATGCGCCTCGCGGTCGGCGGAGCGGATGACGACAGCGCCGTCAATCTCCTGCTCGGCATCGTGCGGCATATGGATTTCGATACGCGCAACCATCTCCGCCGCCGTCATCGAAAAGCGGTGAAACCGGAAAACCACGACGCGATTATCGGCATGGCTGGCATAAAAATGCGGATCGGCGTCTGCCTCATCGAGATCCAGTCCGGTTTCCTCGCGCACCTCGCGCCGCATATTGCCGCTGAGGTCGAGACGGCCGTCAACGATATCGTTGAGATCAAGCGAACCGGCGGCACAATAGACCATTCCCGGATTGGCGGTATGCGCACTCATGCGAATGGCAACGATGGCATTGTCGGACGATACCAGCACGGCAAACCCGAACAGATGCAATGCACCTTCAGGGGTCGGCTGTTTGCGCCACCAGAGCAGCGTCGAATACGGGATGGCATGCGCCATACCACGAATGATGCCGTTATCGAAGGCCAGTTGCCGCTGCAAAACCATCTGGCCATTGAAAAGGTGCGGATTGGCATGCGCTTCTGCCTGCCAATTTTCCTCTATGGCCACTGCGTTTTCCTGAAAAAGCGGATGCGCACCATCCTGCATGAGCAGATCGACGCCGGTGATGCGCACCGGGTTTGCAGGCGGTGGCCAGATGCCGGGGAGATTTTCCGTCATTACAATTCAAACTCCACGACGACGGGGCAATGATCGGATGCCTTTGGCCGATCCCAGCCGATGCGCGGATAACGCGCGACCTCCTGCCCCGGCGGAAACACGGTGCGGAAAGGTTGTCCATTGCGGATGATATCCGGAACGGCGGACGGATTGGCCTCAGCGAGTGCCCGTGACAGCCAGATATAATCCAGCTGGCAGAGATGCTGCTCCTGCGGTCCGCGGGCATGATAAAGCGTCCAGCGGTCCATCACGTCACGACGGGTCACGACGTTTTGTGCAAATCCGTCATGGCTGAACACGTCGAGAGCGCTCACCTCCTCGCGCACCGGCTCGAATGTGTAACCGCTGCGGCGTGTGCCGATCACTTTCACACGCTCCTGATAATCGTTCATGTCGCCACAGATCGCGAAGTTTGCGGCATGCGCGCCATCGGCACCGAACTGCTTTTCGATGATGTGCCGAACGGCCTTTGCCTCGGCAGCGCGCACGGCCATCGTGCCAAGCCGGCCATCCCGGTTGTCGCGCGCATTGCCCATGGATTTGAAATGCACGACATAAAGCGAGAACGGTTTGCCGCCGATCTTCAGCTCCAACTCAAGACAATCGCGTTTGAAAATCTTGTCGGTGGGCTTGTTGGTCAGAGCCAGTTCGTCGTTGAACAGACCGAGATCCTGATAGGTCAGCATGGCGTGGCTGCGCACATCGACGACCTCGATTTTCTCTCCGGAACGGGTTTCCTCCCGCATCAGGACCGCGACATCGATACCGCGCCCGTCATTGCCCTCGACCAGAAACTTTTGGCGATAACCGTTGCCGACCATGCGGTAGAGATAGCCGTATTCGAAGGCTTCCAGCGCCGGCATGTTGTCGACTTCCTGCAGGCACAGAATGTCGGCATCCGCATCGGCGATGGCGAGCGCCGACATCTGCCGCGTGTCATCCGTTTCGGCGATCAGGCGCGCCTGTTCTAGCTGCTCATATTCCTGTTTGCTGCCGACTTCGAACAGCCGCAGGACACGGTCCTGACGCAACTGATTGCGCCAGCCTGTAAAATCGAAACGGGTCATGAGGTTTTCGATATTGAAGGTGCCGAGGCGAAGAGACATGCATCATTTCCCTATTGCGACCGGCACCTTAGCCACCCGAATTGTGGCTGGCTACCTCTCAAAGCCTCCAGGCCGAGCGGATGACGATCGAAACCCGGTCACCCACCTGCACCGGCTGGCGACTGAAGGCGCGCAGGTTCTGCTCATCCCCCAACGCCAGTTTAAGGGCGTAACGCTCGCCTTCGAACAGAACCGAGGTGACCGTCGCCGCCATGCCTTCACCGGCGATCTCGACATCCTGTGGCCGCACGAGAATATCGGCGCAATCCTGACCGTCCGTATGTGAAAGCGATTGCTGCAGCATGTCCCAGTCAAGCAGCCTGTTCTCAAGCAACGCCGCCGGCCATTTGAGAATGGCGCCCTGCCCCACTAGTCCGCCAACCAGCCGGCCTTCCGGCCGTGCATAGATTTCCTGCGGGCTCGCCACCTGCAAAAGCCTGCCTTCCGACATGACCGCGACATCCGTCGCCAGCGCCATGGCTTCCGCCTGATCGTGGGTGACATAGATCATCGTCGCACCTGACCGCGCGTGAAACTCGCGAAAAGTCTCTTCCATCTCCTGACGCAGATGACGGTCGAGATTGGCGAGCGGTTCGTCGAGCAGCACCACATCCGGCTCGGTGACGAGGCAACGGGCAAGCGCCACGCGCTGCCGCTGACCACCGGAAAGATCGGCCGGGCGACGGTCGGCATAAGCCTCAAGGCGCACGGCGTTGAGCGCTTCCCTGATCTTCTGTTCGCGCTTCTGGCCGGAAATGCCACGCACTTTCAGCGGATAACCGACATTATCGGCGACGCTCATATGCGGCCAGAGCGCATAGGATTGAAACACCATCGCCATGTTGCGATGTTCCGGCGCCACCATGTCCGAAGCGTCGGCAAGGACGCGGTCGCCCAGCAGGATGGAACCATCGGTCGGCTGTTCGAAGCCGGCGATCATGCGCAGAACCGTGGTCTTGCCGCAGCCGGATGGGCCCAGCAGCGCCAGAAAGCCGCCGTCGCGCACTTCCAGCGACACGTCGTTGACGGCCGGACGACCACCGGCTTCGAATGCCTTGGACAGGCGGTTGAGGATCAGCTTCGCCACGGTACAACACCTTTCGGCAGTCTCTTCGCCATCAGTTCCAGCACCAGCATCATCGCGATCACCATGATGACCACGAGGACGGAGAGTGCTGCCGCGAGGTTGAAACTGCCGCTATCATCGAGATTGTAGATCGCCACGCCAAGCGTCTGCGTGCCGGCCGACCACAGGATGGCCGAAACGGTGAGCTCGTTGCAGGCAATGAGGAAAACGAGAATGACCGACGCACCCGCTGCCGGCGCCACCAGTGGCACGACGATATCGATCAGGCGGCGCCCGAAGCCTGCGCCGGAAAGCCGGGCGGCCTCCTCCAGTGACGGATCGAGCTGGCGGAACGCGCTCACCACCGGCTTCAGGCTGACCGCGAAGAAGCTGGAGAAATAGGCGACCAGAATGATCCAGATCGTGCCGTAGATGGAAATGCCGATGATCGGGATCGGCGCGGCAAAAACGAGGATCAGCGCCACGGCGAGAACAATGCCGGGAAGCGCATAAGGAATTTCAGCCAAGGCCGAGACAACCGGTGCAACTCGGCTTTTCGAGCGCACGAGATAATAGCCGGTCAGCACCGTCACCACGAGGAGACCGATTGCCGTCGTCAACGACAGCGTCACGGAGTTGAAAAAGGCCGTGCGCGTAATCGTCTGTTTGAACAGGACCTCGCGATAGGCATCCAGCGTTGCCGTTGCCGGTGTCAGCGGCACGCCATAGGCGGGTGCGAGCGAGCTTGCGATCAGTGCCGTCAGTGGCATGACCAGCGTGATGAAAATCGCCAGCCACAGAACCAGTTCGCCGAGCAGACGCCAGTTGCCGAGACGGAACATTGCCACCTGCCCCGACAGGCCAATGACGCGGTAGTCGCGACCGCGCAAAACCCGATCCTCGACCGTCAGACCGATGACCGAGAGGATGGCGATCAGGCCGGAAAGCAGCGAGACATCAGCAAAGGTGTTTGGTCCAAAGGCAGCGAATTTGGAATAGATGAGGGTTGGCAACGTGTAGATGGATGCAGGGATTCCGAGGATGGCGGGAATGCCAAAGTTGCCGACGCAGGAGACGAAGGCAATCGCCGCACCGGCCACGAAACCGGGCAATGACAGCGGCAGAATGATATCCTTCAACACCTGCCAGGACGAGGCGCCGGACAGCCGTGCGGCCTCGACCCCATCACGTGGCAAGGCCAGAAGACCGGCGCGCAGTGACAAAAAGACTAGCGGTGCATTCTGCACGCCATACAGAAGCGCAATGCCACCGATGGAATAAAGCGGTTGCGGTGACCCCAAAGGCGGCGCCAGACCGATTGCCTTCAGAAGCGCGCTCGACGGGCCGGTCATGCCGATCCACGACAGCGCCGTCACCTGTGGCGGGATCATCGTCGGCAGCATGAAAAGGAAACCGAGTGCCGTCTTGCCCCGCACGTTAAACAGTGTCAGCAACAGCGCGAAACCGCCGCCGAGAATGACGGCCGCGATCATGCCGAGGAAGGATGTGGTCAGCGTGTCATAGACCGCCTGCCAGACGGCAGGATCGGTTAGAAGCGCGCGCGCACCGCCATCGAAAAGCGATGAAAAGCCGGTCATGGCGAGCCGTCCGAGCGGCAATACGCTCAGGAAAAAGATCACCACGATAACAAAGGAAAACAGCCAGCGGGGCTGGCTGTTTCCTCGATTTTGAGATCGGAACATCAGGCTTTATATCAGCCCTTGGTGCCAAAGATATCGGAGAAGGTTTTGACGTCCTTTTCCGAATTTTTGAGCGCATCGGCAGCGTTCAGCGGCAGAAGCTTGATCTCTTCGCGAGCCGGATAACCGGCGGGCAGCGCGATGCCGTTGCGGGCCGGGATGTAACCGAGGCCGGCTGCAATCTTCTGGCCGTTTTCGGAAAGGAGATAATCGATGAACTTCTTGGCATTGTCCTGATGTTTGGTCGAGGACAGGATGGCAGCCGGTTCGGTGACGGCAGAAACGCCTTCCTTCGGGAAAACGAACTCGACCGGAGCGCCCTTGGCCTTTTCGCGGATCGGCATGTAATCGACGACGACGCCGTAAGCCTTTTCGCCCGAGGCAACAGCCTTCAGAACGCCCCCGTTACCGCCGGCGGCAACCGCGCCATTGGCCTTGAGGTCCTTGTAATAATCCCAGCCGAGACCGTCGACGCCAGCCAGTGTCTGCGCGTGAATGAGAGCGGCACCCGAGGCAACCGGGCTCGGCATGGTGACGAGGCCCTTGGCTTCCGGCTTGGCAAGATCGGCCCAGCTTGTCGGCTTCATGGCGGCCTGGGTGTTGTACATGATGCCGGTGGTGATCAGCTTGGTGGAGTAGTAGTAGCCATCAGCGTCATAGAGCGAGGCGTCAAAGTTCTTGGCTTCCGGCGACTTGTAGGCGAGCAGCTGGCCGGCGGCCTTCATGCGTTCGAAGGTCACCGTGTCGGCGATCAGCAGTACGTCGGCAACCGGATTGCCGGCAGCGATTTCGGCGTTGAGCTTCGCCATGATCTGCGGCGTTCCATCACGAACCCACTCGACGTCCACACCCGGATTGGCGGCCTTGAAGCCATCGATGGTGGCCTGCGCATCGGCATTCGGCTGGCTGGTGTAAACGACCAGATCGGCAGCATCGACAACGCCGGCAAGACCGAGCGCAACAAACGCGGTGAAAGAGGAAAGGAGCTTTTTCATGGGAGAGTTCCTGTTTGAGCTGACGCGCTTAAACACACATTCAGCGACACTCATATGACAGGAATGCACAGGTATTCAAACAGACAATAAAAAAGGGCGAAACCGCTGTGGATCCGCCCTTTCGAGGTCTTCATCGTGATGGATGATCAGATGATCGGCAGACTTTCGTGATCGGTGACCGCGGCATTGGCAACCAGACGGCCGAGGCGCTTGATGCCCTCGTCGATCATCTGGTCGTTGGCGCAGGAGAACGACACGCGCAACGTGTTGGCATTGCTGCCATCGGCAAAAAACGCCTTGCCCGGTACGAAGGCGACCTTTTCCGTCGCCAGCGATTTCGCCAGGAGCTCGGCGCCGTCCATGCCTTCCGGCAGCGTCACCCACACGAACATGCCGCCTTCCGGTTTTGTCCACGAGGTGTTTTTCGGCATGTATTTTTCGAGCGCCGCCAGCATGGCATCACGACGACCGCTATAGACACGCTTGATCTTGGCGACCTGATCGGCAAAACCGCGCGAGGCAACGCGCTCGACGGCGATCTGGTTGATCGTCGAGGAATGCAGGTCGGCCGCCTGTTTCATCAGAACCAGCTTGCGGATGACCGGCATGGCGGCCACCACGAAACCGACGCGCAGGCCCGGCGCCAAAGTCTTGGAAAAGCTGCCGCTGTAGATCGTGCGGGTATTTTCGATGCTGCCGTTGCGGGCGATATCCAGCGCCAGGATCGGCGGGATCGCCTCGCCGTCGAAACGCAGGTTCTGATAGGCGGCATCTTCGAGGATGGCGATATCCAGCTCATCGGCCAGCGCCAGCAGCTTTTCACGGCCGGCAAGATCGATCGTTTCACCGGTCGGGTTGGAGAAGTCGGCCGAGAGATAGGCGAATTTTACCGCGCCGCCGGCTTTCGAAGCGGTCTCGCGATAGGCGGCCGGCGTGCGATTGCCGTTCAGCGACAGCTGGTCGTAATGCGGTTCATAGGCATTGAAGGCCGAAAGCGCGCCGAGATAGGTCGGCCATGTCACCAGTGCCGTATCGTTCGGCGACAGGAACAGCTTGCCGAAATAATCGAGCGCCTGCTGCGAACCGGAGGTGATGAAGACGTTATCGGCGGTACAGTCGATGCCGATCTTGGCCATGTCGGCGACGATCCAGTCGCGCAGCGGCTTGTAGCCTTCGCTGACCGAGTATTGCAGCGCCGAGTTGACCTGCGCGCCGGAAAAGATGTCGCCATAAGCGGCCTTGAATTCGTCAGCCGGAAACAGCGCCGGGTCGGGAATGCCGCCGGCAAAGGAGATGATGTCGGGCTGCTCCAGCAGTTTCAGAAGCTCGCGAATTTCCGACGCCTTCATGCGGCTGGAGCGCGTGGCGAAGATATGTTCCCAATCTAGCATGGGATGTTTCCTCTTATTTCAATTTTGTTGCCGTTAGCTTTATAGAAATTCCAACAGGTCAGCAATGCTGACCTATCGAAGTTTCGCGATTTTTCTGCTTTTTATCGCGCCGCGCGACTGACCACTCTCTTCTCTATCGGCACCAAGTATGCCACCACGGTCCTCCTTATGATCAAGGAGGAAGATCATGCTGAAAAACCTGGACCCTGCGCTCAACGCCGACGTCCTGCACGCCCTCAGGTCGATGGGGCATGGCGACACTCTGGTTCTCGCCGACACCAATTTTCCATCCGATTCGATTGCCCGCCAGACCGTGCTCGGCAAGGCGCTAAGGATCGACAATGTTTCGGCGGCGCGCGCCATGCAGGCCATCCTGTCGGTCCTCCCGCTCGACACCCCGCTACAGCCATCCGTCGGCCGCATGGAAATCATGGGCGATCCCGAGACGATCCCAGAGATCCAGCAGGAGGTGCAGGCGCAAATCGATGCGGCCGAAGGTCAATCGGCACCGATGTACGGCATCGAACGCTTTGCCTTCTACGAAAAGGCCAAACAGGCCTATTGCGTCATCGCCACCGGTGAAACCCGCTTTTACGGCTGCTTCCTGCTGACCAAGGGCGTTGTTCCGCCGAAGGGCTAAAACGGAATGGGCCGCGCAGGAAATTTTCCGGCGCGGCCCATTTTCATTCAACCGTAATCGGCGAAAGCTTAGTTGACAGTCTTGTCGACCAGCTTGTTCTTGCCGATCCAAGGCATCATGGCGCGCAGCTTGGTGCCGACTTCTTCGATCTGGTGGCTGTCGTTGTTGCGACGGATACCCTTGAAGCGAGCGCCGCCGGCGCGGTATTCCTGCATCCAGTCCGAGGTGAACTTGCCGGTCTGGATGTCGGTCAGAACGCGCTTCATTTCAGCCTTCGTTTCGGCAGTGATGATGCGCGGGCCGGTGACGTATTCGCCCCACTCGGCCGTGTTCGAGATCGAGTAGTTCATGTTGGCGATGCCGCCTTCATAGATCAGGTCAACGATCAGCTTCACTTCGTGCAGGCACTCGAAATAGGCCATTTCCGGAGCGTAACCGCCCTCGACCAGCGTTTCGAAGCCGGCGCGGATGAGCTCGACCAGACCGCCGCAAAGAACGACCTGTTCACCGAAAAGGTCGGTTTCGCACTCTTCCTTGAACGTGGTTTCGATGATGCCCGAACGGCCGCCGCCAACGCCGCAGGCGTAGGAGAGAGCGAGTTCAAGAGCATTGCCCGAAGCGTTCTGGTGGATAGCAACGAGGCAGGGGACGCCGCCGCCCTTCTGGTATTCGCCGCGAACCGTGTGGCCCGGGCCCTTCGGCGCGATCATGACAACGTCGATCGATGCCTTCGGCTCGATCAGGCCGAAATGAACGTTGAGGCCGTGGGCGAATGCGATGGTGGCGCCGTCACGGATGTTGGCGGCAATTTCGTCGCGGTAGATGTCGGCCTGCAGTTCGTCAGGCGTTGCCATCATCATCAGGTCGGCCCAGGCGGCAGCTTCGGCAACCGTCATGACCTTGAAGCCATCGGCTTCGGCCTTCTTGGCGGTGGCGGAACCGGCCTTGAGGGCGATCGCCATGTTCTGGGCGCCGGAATCCTTCAGGTTCAGCGCGTGTGCGCGGCCCTGCGAACCGTAGCCGATGATGGCGACCTTCTTGGACTTGATGAGGTTGATGTCGGCATCACGATCGTAATAAACGCGCATCCTAAAATTCCTTCCCTATGCGATTGATATGACCGGCCCGTTGTGGATCCGGCATTGTTTCGGGTATTACCGAGCCGCAGAGGCGCGCGGCGCCTCCCCGGAATCCTTGTTCGTTCCGTGCAGGATCAGGAAGGCATCAACTGCCTTGTGCGCCTGCGCGGTATTGTCCTTCAGCCCCAGCTCTCCCAGCAGCATGCGAACATGCAGGTCGGAAACAACCAGGCCGTATAAAGTGTGATAGGCATCGTCCGCATCGTTGAAACGCAGCAAACCCGAGCGCTTGCCGGCCTCGATCAGCCCCCTCGCCCGTCGGTCGATCTCACGGCGACCATGCTCCAGAAGCAGCTTGCCGAGCTTGGAACCATCGCGGCTCGACTGGCCGATCGCCAGCCGGTTCAGCGCCAACGACACGTCGCCGGCCAGAACTTCCAAAAGATCGCGAGCAAAAATTTCGAGATGGTCACGCAGCGCCTCAACGCTCAGGCGCTCGCCGCTACGGTCGGCGGTGCGCACCTTGCTCTGCTGGAACGAGATCATCGCGGCCAGCAGGCCATCGCGATCGCCGAACCATTTATAGAGGCTTTCCTTGGAACAGTTGGCAGCCCGCGCCAGACCGGAAGTGGTCAGCGCTTTGTCTCCACCTTCGACGAGAAGACGCAGCGCCTCGGCCAGAACGGCGCTCTGGCGCGGCGTAAACTTTGCCGATGCGGCGGTGTCAGCGGGCACGATCTGCTCCTCACAAAGACGACGTACGGAATAGGTACCGTACGGTACGGTTCTTCGTACTTGCGACTTATTGCGCCGTCAAGAGGATGCACGCAAGAAATTTAGCAAACGAGATTGCAAAGAGCGTCGAGACCAGTATTGCGCTGAAGGCTTATGCCTCGGCGTCAAACCGGACCCGGGCGGCCTTGACCGCTGCATGGTTGGCGTTTGCCCAGTCCAGCACCTGCGAAAGCGGCAGGAACAGCGACATACCGAGTTCCGTCATCCGATACTCCACGCTTGGCGGCTTGGTTGGAAAGACCTCCCGATCGATATAACCGTCGCGTTGCAACTCCCGCAAAGTCTGGGTCAACATGCGCTGGGAAATGTCGGGCACCAGACGCCGAAGCTCGCCAAAACGATAAGGCCGCTCTGCCAGCGCCTGCAAAAGCAGCGTCGACCATTTGCCGGAAATCTGGTTGATGACGTCACGCACCGGGCAATTGCCGGCATCCCAGTTGGACATGTCGCATTCCTTGCCGGCAAATTGCGGAACGCGGACATTGGTGTTCATGAGGTGGTTCCCTTTTGGTAACGATCTCCCGGAAAACTGCCTTCTTTACAGTTTTCCGTCAATTCCTATTCTATCCCTAGTCTCTTTTTGAGAGCGACATATCTTCCATACAGGAAGACATCAGGGACAAGGAAATACCCCATGGCAAAACTTCTCGTCACCGGCGCCAACGGCAAACTCGGCCGCGCCGTGATCCGGCATCTTCTGGAAACCTCGAAGGTTTCGGCATCCGATATCGTCGCCGCCAGCCGCGACATATCTAAGCTTGCCGATCTGGCCGATCTCGGCATCGAGACGCGCAAGGCCGATTTTGCCGAGCCGGCAGGACTTGAAACCGCCTTTGCCGGCATCGACCGCCTGCTGATCATTTCGACGGATGAACTGGCCGTTCCCGGCGCCCGTCTGCAGCAGCACACCAATGCCGTCAACGCCGCCCAGAAGGCGGGCGTCGGCCATGTGCTTTACACCTCCATGCCGAACCCGGACAAATCGCTGGTCAGCTTCGCGCCGGATCATCTCGGCACCGAGGACGCCATCAAGGCAAGCGGCCTACCCTACACGATCCTGCGCAATGCCTGGTATAACGACAACTATCTGATGAGCATGCCGCACAATCTTGAAGGTGGAAAATGGTTCACCGCGACCGGCGAAGGCAAGGTTGCCAATATCTCGCGTGACGACTGCGCCCGCGCCGCCGCAGCAGCCTTGGCCAACCCGCCGGCCGGCAACCAGACTTTTACGCTCACCGGCACGGTCTCGCTCAATGCCGACCAGATCGCGGAAACCGTTTCCAAGGCCGCCGGCAAGCCGCTGGAGGTCGTGCAGGTGAATGGCGAGCAGCTCGCTGCCGGCATGGCAGCCGCTGGCCTGCCGGATTTCGTCGTCCGCATGCTGGCTTCCGCCGATGCCAATGTCGCGGCCGGCAATTTCGATCTCGTCACCGGCGACTTCAAGACGCTGACAGGCCGCGAGCCGCAATCGCTAAAGGCCTTCTTTGAGGAAAACCGCGCGGCACTTGCCGGTTAAGCCAAAATTGTCAGAATGCGGAAGTGGGATTAGACCCGTTTCGGTCTGACCTCACTTTTCGCGGAGACATGAATGCGCACCATCGGCCTGATCGGCGGCATGAGCTTTGAAAGCACGGAAGTCTATTACCGGCTGATCAATGAGAAGGTCCGCGACCGCATCGGCGGTTTTGCCTCCGCCGACCTGATGATGCATTCGGTGAATTTTGCAGACATCGTCGAAATGCAGAAAAGCGGCCGCTGGGACCTGGCGGCCGATGCCCTTGCCGCAAGCGCCAAGCGGCTTCAGGCAGGCGGCGCCGAATGTGTGCTGATCTGCACCAATACCATGCATCTCGTCGCCCCGCAGGTGGCCGCAGCCGTCGATATTCCGCTCATTCACATCATCGATGAAACCGCCAAAGCGCTTGCCGAAGGCGGGCTGCGCCGGCCGCTTCTGCTCGCCACCCGCTACACGATGGAGCACGGCTTTTATGCGGAGCGCATGACGTCACTCGGCATCGACGTCATGGTGCCGGAACCGGACGACCGCACCGCGATCCACGACATCATCTTCAACGAGCTTTGCGCCGGAACCATCAAGGACAGCTCGCGCGAAACAGCGCTTGCGATGATCGACAAGGCAAAGGCCGCCGGTGCCGACAGCGTGATACTCGGCTGCACGGAAATCTGCCTTCTGCTCGATCCCGAAAAACTGCCGCTCCCCGGAATAGATTCGGCCGCCGTGCATGCGCAGGCGGCCGTGGATTTTTCGCTCACGTGATGGCGTGAAAAGCTTCAGGATTCGTCCTTCAGCGTTTCCTTCTGGGTGATCAGCCGGGCGCTGTGCAGGCCGGACATGTGCGTCCACATCCAGCTCCAGGCGACGGCGAGACGCGAGCGTGTGCCGATCAGGAAGTAGATGTGCGCGAGACCCCAGATCCACCAGGCAAGCCCGCCCTTGAGCTTGAACCTGCCGAAATCGATGACCGCAGCACGGCGGCCGATCGTGGCGAGGCTGCCCTGATGTTTGTAATGAAATGGTCCCGGCACAGGCTTGCCGGTCAGCCGCGCATGCAGGAGCTTGGCCACATAGGCACCCTGCTGCTTGGCAGCCGGCGCAATGCCCGGAACCGGCTTGCCGTCCTGCATGACGAGAGCGGTATCGCCGAGCACAAAGATGTTGGGATCATCGGCGATCGCCAGATCAGGGCCGACAACGGCGCGCCCTGCCCGGTCGGCTTCGACCTCAAGCCATTTGGCGGCCGGTGAGGCCTGCACGCCTGCCGCCCACATGACGGTGCGGGCCGGCACAAACGTGTCGCCGATCGTCACGCCATCCTCGGTGATCGCGGTCACCGGTTTGCCGGTCAGAACCTCAACGCCGAGTTTTTCCAGTGCGGACTTGGCATAGGCCGAAAGATCTTCCGAAAAGGCCGGCAGCACGCGCGGACCGGCTTCGACCAGAAGCACGCGGGTACGCTTGGTATCGATCTTGCGGAATTCCGGCGGCAGGACCTGATGCGCCAGTTCGGCGATCATGCCGGCCATCTCAACACCGGTCGGGCCGGCACCGATAATGGCAAAGGTCAGCTGCGCATCGAGTTCGGTGGAGTGGTTGGTCAGTTCGGCTCGCTCGAAGGCCAGAAGAATGCGACGGCGCAGGGTCGTGGCATCTTCCAGCGTCTTCAGGCCCGGCGCCATGCTTTCCCAGTCGTCACGGCCGAAATAGGCATGGCGGGCACCAGTGGCGAGGACCAGCGTGTCGTATTCCAGCACTTCGCCGGATTTCAACTGTACCGTTCTTGCCGCGCGATCGACGCCGAGAACCTCGTCCAGCAACGTCGTTACGTCCGGGCGATTGCGATACAGCCGGCGGATCGGCCAGGCGATTTCGGAGGTCGCCAGTACCGTTGTCGCGACCTGATAAAGCAGCGGCTGGAACAGGTGATGGTTACGTCGATCGACAAGGGTGATCTTGACCGGGGCGCCCTTGAGGGAATGCACGAGCTGCAGGCCTGCAAAGCCACCGCCAACGACGACTACACGATGTTCAGTCACAACCATTCCTTCCGGAGAAACGCATCGACACAGGGATGCTGCGACGCAATATGGCTATTTACTGATAATCGTCAATTTTAAAACTGCGTCAGATTGTCTGCCCGCAGGCGCGGCGGAATCGACGCACGGTTTCCGCCATTCCATATTCCAGCGCATCGGCCGTCAGGCCATGACCGATGGACACTTCAGCCAGTTTCGGGATGCGCTTCACCAGTGCCGGAAGGTTGGCGACCGTCAGGTCATGACCGGCATTGACGTCCAATCCTTCGGCAAAGGCCGCATCTGCCGTCTGGCCGAGCTTCTCCAGAATGGTGGCACCAAGCGCCGGATCGTCGTAACAGCCACCGTAGGGCCCGGTGTAAAGCTCGATCCGGTCTGCACCGGTCGATTTCGCCAGCCGCACCGCTTCAACATCACCATCACCATCGGCGAACAGCGACACGCGCATGCCCTTGCTCTTTAGCCGACCAACAACCCGCTTCAACATCTCCTGATCGGCGCGAAAATCGAAACCGTGGTCGGAGGTGGCCTGCGATGGATCATCGGGAACCAGCGTCACCTGTTCCGGCTCGGTACGTTCGCACAAGGCCAGAAAATCCTCGCTCGGATACCCTTCGATATTGAACTCGGCCTGCGGAAATTCGTCATCGATCAAGGCCCGCAGCACCGGCAGGTCGGAAAAGCGGATATGCCGCTGGTCCGGGCGCGGATGCACCGTCAATCCGCTTGCACCCGCCTGCAAGGCGATACGGCCAAGGTTTTCGAGGCTTGGCCATGGCAGATCGCGGCGATTGCGCAGCATGGCGATGGCATTGACGTTGACGGAAAGCGTGGTCGGCATCGGCAGGCGTCCTCGAAGCGTGGTCTTGAAGGCATTTGATGGGTGCGAGCTTTAAGCCATCCGCTGTCACACTCAATGTTTTTCGCAAAAAACCAGCATCCGGCGAGATCGAAGCCGGAGCGTAGCCTGTGTAAAATACAACTTATCATGGATGCAGAGTGAGAATTCACCATGGATGGTGAAAATGTCACCATCTGCACATAAAAGCTGCGCCCCCGGTGATTCGGAGGGAAGCAGGGAGGATTGAATGGCACCGTTGCATATGCCGGTGCTGGTCTCGCACGACGAAGGAGTATCATGCGGGAGAATTTCGATCTTTTCGGCACCGTATCGGCGCCGAGCCATCTGCCAGCCTATACGGCCGGTTTTCTGCCACGCCTGACGGGCATCGATTCGCTGCCGCCTCACCCGCTGCCGATCGCCGAGATGGCCGATCTGTTCGGCGTCACGCATCGCACGCTGCATTTCTACGAGGAAAAGAACCTGCTCGTGCCCGAACGCACCGGCACGATGCGGGTCTATGACACCGCCTGCGTCATGCGCATGATGGTCATCAACACCTGCCGCGAGATCGGCATGCCGCTCGCCGCCATTCAGGACCTGATGGACAGGCTTGCCCAAAGCCGGTCGCAAACTGAAGCCGACGAACTGTTTCGGGACTGCCTTGCCGCGCACCGGCGCCAACTGGTCGCCGAACTGTCGCTGATCACCCGCAAGATTACCCAGATCAGAACCATCATGACGAGTGAGGAGGAAAACATGCCGACCACATCGACAACGGAACCTCCGGCCCGCCTTTCGGAAATCGAAAAGCGCTGCCTCGGCCTGATGACGGAAGGGTACAAGGGCGGCAGCCTGGCGCTGGCGCTCGGCATCTGCAGCGGAGAACTGCAGAAACTTGAGGATGCGATCATGACCAAGCTCGATGCCGCCAATCGTTATCAGGCGGCGGCAAAGGCGATCCTGTCCGGCATGCTGCCGAACTGATCTCTTATCGAACGATGGTCAGCGTTTCGGCGGCGCGGGTGACGGCCGTATAAAGCCAGCGCTCACGGGTATCGCGAAAAGCCCAGCTTTCGTCGAACAGAACGACATTGTTCCATTGCGAACCCTGCGCCTTGTGCACGGTGAGCGCATAACCGTAATCGAACTCGTCATAACGCTTGCGCGTCGCCCACGGAATTTCTTCCTCGGTCTCGAAAGACTGCTTGAGCAGCTTAATCTTGGCCGCGCCACGATCCATGTCGTCGTCTTCCGGGCGGATCATCAGGTTGATACCCGGCTTCACCGTTTCGCGGGACGAACTCATCACCTGCCACAGCGAGCCATTGAGCAGGCCCTTGACCTGATCATTGCGCAGGCAGACCAGTTTATCACCGGATTGCGGGTAATCGGCGGTAAACCCTTTGAGCTGGCGCAGACGCTGATTGTAGCGTTTTCGGGTCTTGTTGGTGCCGACCAGAACCTGATCGGCTTCCAGCACCAGTTCCTGATTGACCTCGTTGCGGGAAATCACCCTGGCGGTCCCGTAGTCGCCATGCATGATTTCCTTGCCCTCGCGAATCTGCATGGCAAGCTGGATGATCGGGTTGTCGCGGGCCTGACGATGGATATCGGTCAGAAGGTAATCCGGTTCCTGTTCGGTGAAAAAACCGCCACCGGATACCGGCGGCAACTGTCCGGGATCGCCGAGCACGAGAATGGGCGTGCCAAAACTCATCAGGTCGCGGCCAAGCGCCTCGTCCACCATCGAGCATTCGTCGATGACGATCAGTGCCGCTTTTGCGACCGGGCTCTGGCGGTTGATCGAAAACATCGGCGCGATCGAGGTCTTGCCGGTATCTTCGTCCTCGACCGCCTCTTCGCCGCGCGGGCGATAGATCAGCGAATGGATGGTTTTGGCATTGCTGGCGCCGCGCGAACGCAAAACCTGCGCCGCTTTGCCGGTAAAGGCCGCGAACAGAACATCGCCATCGACATGCTCGGCAAAATGTTTGGCAAGCGTCGTTTTGCCGGTACCGGCATAACCGAACAGCCGGAAAACCGGCGTGCGACCGGCCTTCAGCCAGTCGGAAACGGCCTTGAGGGCCTCGTCCTGTTGCGGAGCAAACTGCATGGCCGCGACTTGGCAGGATTCGGACGGGCAAAGCAACAGAAAAGAACGAAAGAGGATCAAATGGGCGGGGACAGTGGTCCCTCGCCCGTTGATCTTTGGCGTTGATCCTTGGCCCGGCTCAGGCCGGCAATTCGACGGTGAATGCGAACCGAGCCTTGCCGCCCGGCGCCAGAATGGTGGTGGACGGACGCGCCGACAATTCCAGTCCCGCGCCGGCCTTGGCGGCCATGCCATGCCATGGCTCGATGCAGAGGAAAGGCGCGCCGACCTTCTGCCACAGCGCGAGATTCGGCAGGTTCTCGAAGGTGAAATGCAGCAGCGGCCCACCCTCGACGCCATAGGTCAGGCCACTGCCCGCACCTTGCGGAAAGATCATCGCATCCGCCTCGAACATCGAATGCTGCACCGTCAGTCGACCAGCCTTGAAAGGAGAATCCTTTAATGTCGTTGGAATGAGGCCACCTTCCAGCCGCAACAGAGCCGGTTCGCCGCCATTGTCGAGCACGACCTGATGCGGTTTGCCCTCAGCCCCCGGCAGCGGCCAGAGGAAAGCCGGATGAAAACCGAGCCCGAACGGCATGTCGGCCTGACCGCGATTTTCCACCTCGGCGGCGACGGTCAGCTTGGCGCCCTCGACCGAATGCTCAAGCGCCAGCAGGAAATCGAAAGGATAGACCGCATGCGTCACATCCGATGCCTTAAGCTCGAAGCGGCACATGTGCGGCGTCGAAGCGGTCAGATCGAACGTGGTGCGGCGGGCAAAGCCGTGCTGCGCCATCGGGTAGACATGCCCATCGATCTCGACATGATCATCCGGCGCCTTGCCGACAATCGGAAACAGGATAGGCGAGCGGCCGGTCCAATAGTCTGAATCACCGTTCCAGAGCCAATCGCGGCCATCCTTCGTCTTCAGACTTTGCATCTCGGCGCCAAGCGGCGAAACCTCGACCGTCAGATATTCGTTTCCGATCCGTATCGGCTGGCTCATCACTTGCGCTCCTCGATTCGATTGGCGTGACCTTATCGGCTATCTGGCCCTTTGCCAGCCGAAAGCAAATTGCGAAAAGGAAATTCAGGCGGTTTGATCTGTATCGTCCCGGCGTTATGCTGAAGGCGCAAAACTGTCACGCACGCACCGGCCTGACCTTTCCCGACCGGGAAACGCGCCGAAAAGCCATTGCCTACCTCTCGAAACAGCAGCGGAAGCCCCAATGTCCGACGCCCAAAATATCCTCAATCCCTCCGTTTCCCTTCCCGATGGCACTGCCGTTCCGACGCTTGGCGCCGGCACATGGAATATGGGGGAAAACGCCCGCCACCGGGCAACCGAAATCGAAGCCTTGCGCCACGCCATGGACCTCGGCATGACGCTGATCGACACGGCCGAAATGTATGGCGAAGGCGGTGCGGAAGAGGTGGTCGGCGAGGCCATCAAGGGGCGTCGGCACGAGGTTTTTCTCGTCTCGAAAGTCTATCCGCAGAATGCCAGCCGCGACGGCATCATCGCCGCCTGCGAGCGCAGTTTGAGGCGCATGCGGACAGACCGCATCGATCTATACCTTCTGCACTGGCGCGGCAGCCATCCGCTGGCGGAAACGGTGGAAGGTTTCAAGACGCTGGTCAAACAGGGCAAGATCGGCAATTGGGGTGTTTCCAATTTCGATACGGAAGACATGAAGGAACTGTTTTCCGTGCCGCATGGCGATCGCTGCGCCGTCAATCAGGTTCTCTACAATATCGGCCGTCGCGGCATCGAATATGATCTCATGCCATGGTGCGTCGGTAATGGCATTCCGATCATGGCCTATTCACCGATCGAGCAGGGCCGCCTCGCCCATCATCCCGACCTGATCGAGATCGCCAAAGCGCATCAGGCGACGCCGGCGCAGGTGGCGCTTGCCTTCGTGCTCCAGCATTTTGGCGTGATCGCCATCCCGAAAGCGTCGAACAAGGCGCATGTCGAGGAAAATGTCAGGGCCTTGGCATTGAGGCTGCTGGATGATGAATGGCAAAAGCTGAATGCCGTCTTCCCAGCGCCGACCAAGGCACGACCACTGGAAATGCTGTAGCCAAAAAGAAATCGGGGCGATCCAAGGACCGCCCCAATAGGATTACATGCCCTGCGCACCGCGGTTCATCGCCGCAATGCCGGTGCGGCAAACCTCGATCAGGCCGAGCGGTTTGACCACCGCCACGAACTGGTCGATCTTCGACGATTTTCCGGTGATCTCGAAGATGAAGTGACCGACGGTCGCATCCACCACCTTTGCCTGAAAGGCGTCGGCAAGGCGCAGCGCTTCGGCACGGCTTTCACCGGCGCCAGCCACCTTGATCAGCGCCACTTCGCGCTCGATTGGACGTTCCTGGCCAAGCTGGCCGGCGCGCACCGTCAGATCAACGACCCGGTGAACCGGCACGATGCGTTCCAGCTGTGCCTTGATCTGCTCCAGCACCACCGGCGTGCCGTTGGTGACGATGGTAATGCGCGACAGATGCGATTCGTGTTCCGTCTCCGAAACGGTGAGACTTTCGATATTGTAGCCACGGCCGGAAAAAAGGCCGATGACGCGGGCAAGCACGCCCGGTTCGTTGGTGACGAGAACCGATAGCGTGTGGCTCTCGACCTTGGCGGTCTCGGGGCTGATGAAATAGGCCGAGCCGGTCGGTTGCTGATGTGCGTTCATGATCTGGGTCCGTTTCCTAGGATGTTGTTCTGGAATACCAGCCCGCATCAAACGAGCTGGCGGCCCTTGGCATCGATGGCAGTCGCAACCGCATCATCCGTTGCATCTTCCGGCAACAGCATCTCGTTATGCGCCTTGCCCGACGGGATCATCGGGAAGCAGTTGGCGAGATTGGCCACGCGGCAATCGAAGATGACAGGCGCATTCACCGCGATCATCTCGGCAATCTTGCCATCCAGTTCCTTCGGATCGTCGCAATACATGCCGACCGCGCCGTAAGCTTCCGCCAGCTTGACGAAG
Source organism: Neorhizobium huautlense (assembly GCF_030811685.1). Taxonomy (GTDB): domain Bacteria; phylum Pseudomonadota; class Alphaproteobacteria; order Rhizobiales; family Rhizobiaceae; genus Neorhizobium; species Neorhizobium huautlense_A. The sequence goes on from NZ_JAUSRF010000004.1 coordinate 188,275, forward strand.
TCAGGCATCGCTTCCGTGTAGGAATTCGACAGGCGGTTGCCATGCAGCAGCTGCTGCCACTGGCGCACCATGCCCATATACTGGTTGTTCAGGATGAAGATCTTGACCGGCAGGTTATGCTGGATGGCGCAGGACATTTCCTGAATGCACATCTGGATCGAGGCATCGCCGGCAATATCGATGACCAGAGCCTCAGGATGCGCCACCTGCACGCCGAGTGCTGCCGGCAGGCCGTAGCCCATCGTGCCGAGACCGCCCGATGTCATCCAGTGGTTCGGCTCTTCGAAACCGAAAAACTGGGCTGCCCACATCTGGTGCTGACCGACCTCGGTGGTGATGTATGTGTCGCGTCCCTTGGTGGCTTCGGCCAAGCGTTCCAAAGCATATTGCGGCATGATGACGTCGTTCGAATTCTTGTAGGAGAACGACTTCTTGGCCCGCCATGTTTCGATCGAAGCCCACCAGTCTGCGGACTGAGCCTTTTCAGGCTTCTTCGGCAGGGCGCGCCACAAACGAACCATGTCTTCCAGAACATGGCCGACATCACCGATGATCGGAATATCGACGCGCACGTTCTTGTTGATCGACGACGGATCGATATCGATATGAATCTTGCGCGAGTTCGGCGAAAACGCATTCAGGCGGCCGGTAATACGGTCATCGAAACGCGCGCCGATGCAGACCATGACGTCACAATCATGCATGGCGAGATTGGCTTCGTAGGAACCATGCATGCCCAGCATGCCGAGCCAGTTCTTGCCCGAGGCCGGATAGGCCCCGAGGCCCATCAGCGTCGAGGTGATCGGGAAATCGGTCAGCTCGACCAGTTCGCGCAACAGCTTGGAGGCTTCCGGGCCGGCATTGATGACGCCGCCACCGGTGTAAAGAACCGGCCGACGGGCCGTCGCCATCAGTTCGACGGCCGCCTGAATGGCTTTGAGATCGCCATTGACCTTGGGCTTGTAGCTCTTGGAAGCAGTTGCTTCCGACGGCGGCACGTAGGTGCCGGTGGCGAACTGGATGTCCTTCGGGATGTCGACGACAACCGGGCCCGGACGGCCGCTCTGGGCGATGCGGAAGGCTTCGTGAATGATGCCGGCCAGCTCGTCTACATTCTTCACCAGCCAGTTATGCTTGGTGCAGGGACGCGTGATGCCGACCGTATCGGCTTCCTGAAACGCATCCGAACCGATCAGTGTGGTTGGAACCTGCCCAGTCAGGCAGACGAGCGGAATGCTGTCCATCAGCGCGTCCTGCAGCGGCGTTACCGCATTGGTGGCGCCGGGACCCGACGTGACCAGCATGACACCGACCTTGCCGGTGGAGCGGGCATAACCTTCGGCCGCATGGCCGGCGCCCTGTTCATGACGGACGAGAATGTGCTGGATGTCTTCCTGCTGAAAGATCTCGTCATAGATCGGAAGCACGGCGCCGCCGGGATAACCGAAAATATGCTCGACGCCGTTGTCCTTCAAAGCGCGAAGCACGATTTCGGCGCCTGTCATTCGGTTGCCGTTATCCGCCGTGTCCGTCATGTCCTGTCCTCCTGGTGTCTGGCCTTTTATATCTGCAATGGCCGGGATTGCTGCTGGAGTTTTTTGCTTCCGGTCCGGTGAGATTGAGAATTGTGGAGCCGGAAACAAGGCATAAAAAAAGGCCCCTCAGGAGCCTGTCTTTCCGCGCATGGGTGGCTAACGCCGGATGGTTACACCATCCTGCCCATGCGCGTTCCCACCACAATAAGAGCGATCGAATTTTTCATGTGGCGAGTGTTAACGGCAAATATATCACCCGTCAACGCGCAACCGCCGAAAAAACGGCGGCAAGCCGGGCCGGCAAGATGAAACAGACGGCTCGCATGCGACAACTTATTGAAACACCTTATTAAGCCGCTTGCGATAATCTCCCCCAAGATTAAGGGGGCTAACCCCACAAGTATTAGCTCGTTCGTTTCAGCCCGACCCAGAGAATAGGGGCCAAGTAGTGCGTAACAGTGACTTCCAGAAAGCGATGACAGCCGGCGAGCAGGAAAGGCGCGACGGCGACAGACCAGGCAATCGACTGCTTGGACGCATCGTGGCCTGCAATGGCGCCCATGCCACCATCGCGGCAGTTGCTGAAAACGGCGAAACCGGCCTGACCGAACTCTGGTCGATCGGCCGCCTGATTTCGATCAGCGTCGGCACCAATCGAGTCGTCGCCATCTCCTATTCGATGTCCACCGACAAGAACGAGTGGATCGACGGCGCAGACAACGAATTCCGTATCGAGGTCGAGTTGCTGGGCGAAGTCCGCGTCAGCCCTGACGGTCGAGAAGAGTTTTCGCGCGGCATTTCGCGTTACCCCTATCTCGGCGCGATCGCGCACCGCATTCGTTCGGCCGACCTCGTGCGCATCTACGATACCGGCCAGAGCGAAAGCTGCGTCATCGGCAAGCTGACACAGGACGAGTCGATTGACGCGACCATCCATATTCCGTCGATGCTGTCCAAGCACTTTGCCGTCGTCGGCTCCACCGGCGTCGGTAAATCGACCGCCGTTTCGCTGCTGCTCAACAAGGCCATCGAAGCCGATCCGAAACTGCGCGTCCTGATCCTCGATCCGCACAACGAATTCGCCGCCGCCTTCCCTGAAAAGGCGGTCGTCATCGACACAGATACGCTCGACCTGCCCTTCTGGTTGATGCGGCTCGAAGAATTTGCCGAAGTCGTCTTCCGTGGGCGCACGCCCGTCGCCGAGGAACTCGATATCCTGCGCGACCTCATCCCTGAGGCGAAACGCGCATTTCGAGGCAGCGAAAACTCGCTGATGCGCCGCACGACGGAAAAGAGTTCCGTCACCGCCGACACGCCGGTACCATACCGCATGGCCGACCTGCTGGCGCTGATCGATGAACGCATCGGCCGCCTTGAAGGCCGCAGCGAAAAGCCCGTTCTGCGTTCGCTGAAAATGCGCGTGACGTCGGCCATCAACGACCCGCGCTACCACTTCATGTTCTCCAACAACACGATCCAAGACACGATCATGGAGACGATCGCGCATATCTTCCGCATTCCCGGCGAAGATAGGCCGATCTCGACCTTCCAGCTCGCCGGCATTCCGTCGGAAGTGGTCAATTCCGTCGCCTCGATCCTCTGCCGCATGTCGTTCGAACTGGCGCTGTGGAGCAACGGCGCCATCCACATGCTGGTCGTCTGCGAAGAGGCGCACCGTTACGTGCCGGCCGATCGTGAACTCGGCTTCGTGCCGACCCGTCAGGCCATCGCCCGTATCGCCAAGGAAGGCCGTAAATACGGTGTTTCGCTCGGCGTCATCACCCAGCGTCCGGGCGAACTCGACCAGACCATTCTTTCACAGTGCTCGACGGTTTTTGCCATGCGCCTTGCCAACGACAAGGACCAGGAAATCATCCGTTCGGCCATTCCGAACTCTTCGGTTTCGACCACCAGTTTTCTGTCGTCGATCGGCAATGGCGAAGCCATCGCATTCGGCGAGGCCATCACCGTGCCGATGCGCATGCGCTTCACCCGCGTCGACCAGAGCCACCTGCCGAAAGCCAACGGCGTCAGCACCGCCCAGCATTCCGATGACGAGACGCCCGACACCGTCGACCTGCGTTCCGTCGTGTCGCGCATGCGCTCGGTCGCCGGCCCCGACATCAGCAATTTCCAGCGCAACGTCAGCAGCCAGGGCTTTTCCCCGTCACAGGCGGATAGCTACATCGATGACGCCGATGATGGCGCCAGTGACGTCGAGCTGGCGCGCTGGAATAGTGAAATGCGCACCGACGATGTGCCTCCACTGGCGCCTCACCAGTCCGGTCACCAGCACTCCGCCGAAGGTCTCGAACCCTATCGACCGGACATGCTGCCGCGCGCACCGCGTGATGCAGAACCGGCAAGACAGCCCCGCTTCACCGAATTCCGTCGCGACGCCGCACCCGATTATGGGACGAGCAACCGCAACGAACCCGCCCGCCCCGCCTTCGGGCGCCCGGAAGGCACCGGATCGTTCCGGGAAAGCCTGCTGAAAAAGCCGCTCAGCAGCCTTTACGACAAGGACTGACGCAGAGTCAGGGCCTTACGTCATATCGGCTGGACCGTGCGGGCCCGGCCAACGCTCCCAACTCTCATCCATCTGGTTTCTGAACCACGTCATCTGGCGTTTGGCATATTGACGGGTCAGCGCAGAGCCGCACTCGATGACCGTGTCGCGGCTCATGCGCCCGGCATTCATCTCGGCAATTTCGTTGACGCCGATCGCCTTCATCACCGGCAGATCCGACGCCGGCTGCATTGCCATCAGCGCCTGGACCTCTTCGATGGCGCCCGTCGCCAGCATGATTTCGAAACGCCGGTTGATCCGGTCATGCAGGATGGGTCGCTCCGGCAGAACGACAATCTTTTTCGCCCGCGCCGGATCGACGATCATTGGCCCGCGTGTTTCCTGAAAAGACGATATCGAACGACCGGTATGAAGATGCGTTTCCAGCGCGCGCAAGATGCGCTGCCCATCCTTCACCTGCAGCCGGAGAGCCATTTCAGGGTCAAGTCTCGACAATTCCGCATGCAGCGCTTCCGGGCCTTCGATGCCCAAACGCTGGCGCAGCGATTCGCGCAAATCATCCGGAATCGACGGCATGTCCGAGAGACCACCGGTCAGCGCCTTGAAATAAAGCCCGGTGCCGCCGATCAGAACCGGCAGTTTTCCTTGGCACTTCAGATCGCCCAGCAGGCGCTCGACGTCGCGTAGCCATTCACCGGTCGAATAGGCCTTGATTGCCGGCACATGCCCGTAAAGCAGGTGCGGCACGCCTTCCATGTCCTCTTCCGAGGGACGCGCCGTCAGCACCCGCAGCGTGTCATAGACCTGCATGCTGTCGGCATTAATCACCACGCCGCCATGTCGTTTGGCAAGCGCGATCGCCAGTGCCGACTTGCCGCTGGCAGTCGGCCCGGTTATCAGGATCGCATCGAAATCGTCCACAAGGTCGTTCATCATGGCTTTCGTTGCCACGCTCATTGCCCATCCGTCAAATCCCGTTCTGACCGCAGGGCTGGGCGAACAGGCCGCAGAAGCCGCGAATGCCGCCGGCCTTTACTGGCTGGCGGACGGAATTGCCTGTGATCTCGCCCTTAGGGACGGTGCCGACCTCACGGCCACAGAAGCCGCCATCAGGGCCGTGATTGCCGACAAGCCGATCGATCTCGTCGTCCAGCAGGCCGAAACGCGTCGCAAGAAACTCCTGCTCGCCGATATGGATTCGACGATGATCGGCCAGGAATGCATCGACGAGCTGGCAGCTGAAGTGGGCCTGAAGGACAAGGTGGCGACCATCACAGCCCGCGCCATGAACGGCGAAATCGAATTCGAACCGGCTCTTCGTGAACGCGTGGCGCTTTTGAAAGGCCTGCCGATCACCGTCGTTGACGACGTCATCGCCAAGCGCATCACACTCACCTCCGGCGGCCCGCAGCTGATCGCCACGATGAAGGCCAAGGGGTTTTACAGCGCCCTCGTTTCCGGTGGTTTCACCGTCTTCACCAGCCGCATTGCCGCCACGCTCGGGTTTGATGAAAACCGCGCCAACATCCTGATCGAAAAGGACGGCGTACTAACCGGCGAAGTGGCCGAACCGATCCTTGGCAAACAGGCCAAGATCGACGCATTGCTCGACCTTGCCGAAAAACTGAAAATCTCGCCGGACGAGGCAATGGCCGTCGGCGATGGCGCCAACGATCTCGGCATGCTTGGCGTTGCCGGCTCCGGTGTCGCTCTCCATGCCAAGCCCACGGTGGCAGCGCAGGCAAAAATGCGCATCGACCACGGCGATCTGACGGCCCTTCTTTATATCCAGGGTTATCGCAAAACCGATTTCGCGCCGGTCGGCTGAGCAGGAAACCGGAGCCTGGGAGGCGAACGTGATCATTCTGGAGACCGAACGCCTCATCCTCCGCAACTGGCGGCCCTCCGATCGCGATCTGTTTCGCGAGATCAATGCCGATCCGAAAGTGATGGAGTTTTTTCCGTTCCGCCGCACCTATGAGGAAGCCGATGCGGTCCTCGAAAAGCTCAACGGCATGATCACCGACACCGGAATCGGTTTTTATGCGATGGCGTTGAAGGAAACCGGTGAACCGATGGGATTTTGCGGCCTATCGCCCACCAATCTCCCCGAAATCTTCCCCGACGGCATGGTGGAGATCGGCTGGCGGCTCGCCACCCGCTACTGGGGCAACGGCTATGTGACGGAAGCATCGCTGGCCTTGCTGGAAGAAGCGCTGGTAAAGCGCGGCATGAAGGCGGTGGTTTCCTTCGCGGTTGCCGAAAACCGCCGCTCGACGGCGGTCATGGAACGCATCGGCATGCAACGCCAGCCATGGCTGGATTTCAAGCATCCGCGCGTGCCGGATACACATCCGCATCTGCAAGATCATGTGGTGTATGCGGCCGCGGCCGAGTTGTGGCGCTCGAAGCAAGCCATCTGAATGGCGACAGGACGGGCCGGCGCACTCACGGGAAGGTCAGCAATATCTCGCCGAGTTTCTGCCTTTGCTTCATCACCAGAGGAATCTGCAGGGAATCAGATCCCTTAAAAAACTCAAATTGCCGTTCCGATGAAAACGAACGTTTTGAGCGCCCGCCCGCAAACGAGCAACCGCCGGAGCAACTGACGGTCAACTCCTTGAAAACGGTGCGGCGATGCGGTTTTTCACCAGCAAGAATTTCAACCCGCAACATGCCGTGCTGAAACAGCAGACAGGTCTCGTCCGCGCGGCAGGTTACACTGCCTGCCAGAGGCTCTTCATTTTCAAACAGAACACCAAACCGAACAGTAAACTCAGCCCCATCTTGTTTTTGAGACAAGGCCGAGTCTGGTACAGCCATCAAGATCAAGGCGGAAGCCAAGACCAGAAGCCTTTGTTTCTGTGCAAATCTGATTTTGCCTAACGCGTCGAACAAACGAACGAACGCCCGATCACTAATCCAGCGGCACCGCGACAATGCGCAGCTCGCCATTGGCGCCCGACACCATCATATGGGCAAAACGGCGTCCCTCGCTTTTGAGCGACTGCACGCGCTTGGTCACGTCCTCCGGGCTCTTCACCTGATCCTGACCGACTTCGACGATCACTTCACCAGCCTTCAGGCCTTTTTCGGCTGCGGCGGTGTTGGGCTCCACGGCTGTGATCACCACACCGTTGACGGCGGCACCGATACCAAAGCTCTTGCGCTGATCTTCGCCCAGAGACGAAAGCGCCAGACCAAGACTGCTGGGAGCCACGGCGTCAGTGTCTTCAGGCGGCTTCACATCCGGCGCCTGATTTTCGGCCGTGTCACTGTCCGGCTCCATATCCTCGCCCTCGCCTTCCGGCAGGACCGGCTGGCCGGCGTTTTCCTCTGGCTCTGCGCTGTCTTCCAGCTGACCGAGCGTCACCTTGACCGTCTGTTCCTTGCCATCGCGCATGATGACGACATCAACCGCCTTGCCGACCGGGCTTTCCGCCACCGCCAGCGGCAGATCGCGCATTTCCTTGACCGGTTTGCCATCGAACGTGAGGATGACGTCGCCGGCCTTGATCGTGCCATTGTCGACCGGCCCGCCCTTGATGACGCCGGACACCAGAGCACCCTGTGCGCTCGTTAGCCCAAGGCTGGATGAAACATCATCCGTCACCGGCTGGATGCGCACGCCGAGCCAGCCGCGGCGGGTTTCGCCGAACTCGATCAGCTGCTTGACGATGTTTTCCGCAAGCTCCGTCGGCACGGCAAAACCGATACCGATCGAGCCGCCGCTCGGCGAGATGATCGCCGTGTTGATACCGATGACCTCACCCTTGGTGTTGAACAGCGGACCACCGGAATTGCCCTTGTTGATGGACGCATCCGTCTGGATGAAGTTGTCGTAAGGGCCGGCGTTGATGTTACGGCCCCGCGCCGAAATGATGCCGAGCGTCACCGAGCCGCCAAGGCCGAACGGGTTGCCGATGGCCATCACCCAGTCGCCGATCCGCATTTTGCGCGAATCGCCGAAACGCACGGCTTTCAGCGGCTTCTTCGGTTCGACTTTCAGGACCGAAAGATCGGTCTTGGTATCGGTGCCGATCAGCTTTGCCTTCAGCTTATCGCCGTTCGGAAAGACCACTTCGATATCGTCGGCACCTTCGATGACGTGGTTATTCGTGACCACGAAACCGGTCGGGTCGATGACAAAACCGGAGCCGAGCGAATTGACCTTGCGGTTGCCCTGATCCTTGCCTTCGCCGTCAAAGAAGTCGTTGAAAAACTCCTGGAAGGGCGAACCATCGGGCGCAACCGGCTTCTGCGGTCCCTCGCCTTCGTTCTTGACGCTCTGCGAGGTCGAAATGTTCACGACGGCATCCAGCAGGCCTTCCGCCAGATCGGCAACGGAAGCCGGCCCGGCACCTGGTGGCGGAGCGAGCGGAGAATTTGCCTGTGCGGCCTGTGCCTGCGCCCACGCAACCGACGGCGTGGCAACGGCGCCCGAAAGCATGACGAATGCGGCGCCGGCCGCTGCGGATCGTTTCAACGACGATCGAAAGGAACGAGCCATCTATATCCTCGCTAAGGAACCCGACTTATCTGGAACAGAAGCATAAGGCGGAATGAAGACCGGGGAAATTACCTTTTCGTGACATAGCGCGCTCCATCCCCATGAACAGTGTACCCAAACGAAAGGGGCGGCCCGAAAGCCGCCCCTTCAATTGTCAGTTCCGTGCCATCAGTTGTTGGCGGGAGCCGTCGTCTGGCCACCGGCGGCTGGTGCCGCAGGCGCCGTGCGAACCGGTCCCTGGCCCTGATTGGCATTGCCGTTCGGGTTCGAGAAGAACCGGAAGAACTGCGAATCGGGCGACAGGACCATGGTCGTGCCGGTGCCGCTCATCGAGGCCTCATAAGCGCGCATCGAACGATAGAACTCGAAGAAGTCCTGATCGCGCGAGAAAGCCTCGCCGAAGATACGGTTACGCTCGGCATCGCCCTCGCCTCGGATGATTTCCGAATCGCGACCGGCTTCCGAGACAAGCTCGATCACCTGACGGTCGGCGACGGCGCGACGGCGCTGGCCTTCTTCGTTACCTCGGGCACGGATCAGTTCGGCTTCCGCCAGACGTTCCGCCTTCATGCGCTCGAAGGTCTGACGCGAGACGTCCTGCGTCAGGTCGGTGCGGCGAATACGAACGTCCTGGATTTTGATGCCGAGCGTGGTCGCTGCGGTGTTCAGATCGTCATGCACGTCGGTCATCATCGCAACGCGTTCGTCGGAAAGCGCGGCATTGAAGCTGCGCAGACCGTAGACGCGGCGCAGGCCGGCATCGAGACGGGTGCGCAGCAGGCGCTCTGCATTGGCGCGTTCACCGGATGCCATCTGCATGAAGAGGCGCGGGTCCTCGATGCGATAGACGACAAAAGCGTCGACATCATAGAAGGCACCGCCGCGAACCTGAACGCGGATATTGTCGAGGTCGAAACGCAGGGCGCGGTCTTCGACGTAAACGACACGGTCGGCATTCGCCATGGCGAACGGCAGCTTGAAGTAAAGACCCGGCTCCGACTTCACGGACTGGATCTCACCGAAGCGGATCACGATCGCCTGTTCGCGTTCGTTGACGACGAAAACCGACGAATAGAGGATGAAAAGCAGAACGCCGAAAGCGATCAGGAAAGCGGGCAACTTGTTCGAAACCATCAGTTTGCCCCCTGCTGCGCGGCAGCCGCGGCACCAGCCGGCTGTCTCGTGAGTTCATTGAGCGGCAGATAAGGCACAACGCCCTGGCCATTCTCGATGATCACCTTGTTGGAGTTCTTCAGAACACCCTCCATGGTTTCCAGGAAGATACGCTGACGGGTTACATCAGGCGCGTTCTTGTACTGGTCATAGATCGATACGAAGCGCTGCGCTTCACCCGTCGCCTCGTTGACGACACGGTCACGATAGGCAGCGGCCTCTTCGCGAACCTGCGCGGCCTGACCGCGTGCGCCACCAAGCTTCTGGTTGGCGTAACGGTTGGCTTCCTCGACCAGGCGGTCCTCGTCCTGCTCGGCACGCTGCACTTCTTCGAAGGCATCGGCGACTTCACGCGGCGGTGATGCATCCTCGATCGGAACGGCATTGATCGTAATGCCCGCGCCGTAGCGGTTCAGCGTATCCTGGATGATGTTGAGGACCTGCACGGAAATACCGGCACGGTCGTCACGGAAAATATCCTGCGCGGGACGACGGCCAACGACTTCACGCATGGCGCTGTCAGCGACCTGCGAAAGCGTCTCACCCGGCGTTTCCAGCTTGAAGAGATAGGCCACCGGATCGGTGACGGTGTAGAGAACGGAGAACTGCACGTTGACGATGTTCGTATCGCCGGTCAGCATCCAGCCGGCATTCGAATTGGTCGTCGAGCGCGCGCCGATCGTCTGCTGCTGTTCGGTGATCTGAACGATTTCAACCGTCTCGATCGGCCAGAAATGGAAGTGCAGACCCTGTCCGGATACTTCCTGCTTCGGCACGCCAAAGCGCAATTCGACAGCACGTTCGTTCGGCTGAACCGTGTAGAAGGACTGGAACACCACGAAGGCGACGATCACCAGCGCCAGGATGGCAAATACGCCACCATTGAAACCGCCGGGCATGACGCCACGCAGCCGGTCCTGGCTGCGCCGGATCAGGTCTTCGAGATCAGGCGGGCCGCCATTGCCGCCACCGTTTCCACCGCCGCCACCGCGCGGTTTGTTCGGTCCCTGCCCCCAAGGACCGCCTTGGTTATTTCCGTTGTTATTTCCGCCGCCGCCCCCCCAGGGGCCGCCGCCATTCTGATTGCTCCAGGGCATCAAAACCTCTTTGTTGGTATCTTCCAATGCCGGTGGCGCGCGAATTCCCCCGCACATTTCCCGATCTAGCCCGTTATAGGGTTCGCAACACGCGGTTTCAACGCGCGTCCAATAACTTCCCGGTGTTCAGGGCAGGTTTCGCAACGCTTTGAGACGATTTCGAAAACGAAACCCTACAAAGCACAACCTATCTGCGGCGATAGGTCACAAAACGGGTGGGGTAATTGTCCTTCTCGCCGGCGGGCACAAAAAGCTCCTCGCCCTTTTCGAACACATCAGGATCGATAGCCGGAAAGAACGTGTCGCCATCGGCGATTTCAGCCTCGACATGGGTGACATGGAGAATGTCGGCGAGCTCGATCGCCTGCCGGTAGATCTCGCCACCACCGATGACGGCGACCTCCGTGGCACTGGTCGCGGACGCGATTTCGTCTGCCCGTTTCAATGCATCCGTGAGAGAGGTCGCCGTCTCGGCACCCTCGACGATAAAATCGGCATTGCGGGTGACCACGACATGCGGCCTGCCGGGCAGCGGCTTTCCACCAAAGGATTCGAGCGTCTTGCGACCAACGACAACGGGATTGCCCAGGGTCAGTGCCTTGAAGCGCTTGAGGTCGGTCGACAATTTCCACGGCATGTCGCCGTCCCGGCCGATCACGCCGTTTTTGGCAAAAGCGACGACGATGGAAATCGGATGTTTCGTCACACCGCCACCTGCGCCTTGATATGCGCGTCGGCCTCGTAATTCTCGAGCGTAAAATCCTCGAATGTGAAGCCAAAAATGTCCTTCACATCGGGATTGATGCGCATGGTCGGCAGCGCCTTCGGACTGCGTGTCATCTGCAATTCGGCCTGCTCGAAATGGTTCGAATAGATATGGGCATCACCCAGCGTGTGGATGAACTCGCCCGGCTTCAGGCCGACGACCTGCGCCACCATCAGCGTCAAAAGCGCGTAGGAAGCGATGTTGAATGGGATCCCCAAAAAAATATCGCCGGAGCGCTGATAGAGCTGGCAGGACAGTTTTCCGTCCGACACATAGAATTGGAACAGGCAGTGGCATGGCGGCAGCGCCATCTCGTCCACCAGCGCCGGGTTCCAGGCGGACACGATGTGGCGGCGGGAATTCGGGTTTGTCTTCAGGCCTTCGATCAGGTTCCTGATCTGGTCGACATGGCCGCCATCCGGCTTTGGCCAGGACCGCCACTGATAACCGTAGACCGGGCCGAGATTGCCGTTCTCATCGGCCCACTCGTCCCAGATGCGCACCCCGTTTTCCTTCAGGTAGGCGATATTGGTATCGCCCTGCAGGAACCACAGCAGTTCGTGGATGATCGACTTCAGGTGCAGTTTCTTAGTTGTCAAAACCGGAAAGCCATCCGCCAGATCGAAACGCATCTGATACCCGAACACCGAACGCGTGCCTGTGCCGGTGCGATCACCACGGTCGCTGCCGGTTTCCATGACATGCCGGAGAAGGTCGAGATATTGTTTCATGGGTATAGCCGCCGATTCCTGAAGTTTTCACCTACATAATAGCACGCTTGCCCCATACCAATCATTCTAAGGGATGCACGGCAGCTTTTCCACGATCATCACGGCAAGACGACAAGACCTCTTTTCAACGGGCTCGCGAACCCCTATATCAGCCGTGCCGGACTTCGGTCCGGATATGGCGATAAATGGTCGGTGTAATAAACCTATTGGACCCGGGGGCGGTACCCGGCGCCTCCACCAAAAACCGGTCGGTCGATTTGACCGGCTTTTGATGGGGGCGAAATAGGATCGACAAGGGCGTAAAGATCGTACTTTTGCTCGGCATGATACCGCCGTTATCGGGTCACAAGTGTAGTTGCAAACGACAACAACGCTAAGGAATACGCTCTCGCTGCCTAATGGCGGTGCGGGAATTCCGCTCTAAGTCCTTACGGTTAGCCCCGTAAGGCGGGGTTCGGAGGTACCTGGCAACAGAAACCTCCACCTAAACCTTTCCCGTCGAAGACCTGCTTCTCCTGACCCCTGAAATTTTGTAGAATGCCCGGAATCGAAAACGGGCGGGGGCTTTTCCCCAACCCTGCCCTGCCCTATAACGGGCGAACGCAACCGATTGAGAAAAGACGACAACGAATGGAAGACAGGCCGATGGGGCAGGATCATATCCGCTACGATATTCTGGCGCAGGACGCACTGCGTGGCGTCATCCGCAAGGTTCTGTCCGAAGTCGCCACGACCGGCCGGCTTCCCGGTGAGCACCACTTCTTCATCACCTTCCTGACCGGCGCGCCGGGCGTGCGCATTTCGCAGCACCTCAAGCAGAAATATGCCGAGCAGATGACCATCGTCGTCCAGCACCAGTTCTGGGACCTCAAGGTCAACGACACCCAGTTCGAGATCGGCCTTTCCTTCTCCGACACGCCTGAACGTCTCGTCATCCCGTTCAACGCCATCCGTGGTTTCTACGACCCGTCGGTGAATTTCGAGCTCGAGTTCGAGGTTCCGATGGCCGACGAGGACGAAAACGAAACCGGCGCGGAAATCACCGCCTATCCGGTCGACGCCGCTTCCAAGCCGGCTGTGGAAGCCGATACGGAAGAAAAATCCGACGAGCCGAAAAAAGAAGGTTCCGTCGTCTCGCTGGACTCGTTCCGCAAGAAGCACTGAGTTGATCGGCCACCAGGCCGATCCGGGGAGCACGCATATGGCCGACATCGTCAATCTGCGTCAGTTCCGCAAGACCAAGGCCCGGTCGGAAAAGGAAAGTCAGGCGGAGCAGAACCGCCTGACTTTTGGCCGGACGAAAAACGAAAAGACGCTGACCAAGGCGCTGAACGACAAGGCCGAGCGCACGCTCGACCAGAAAAAACTGGATAAGCCCGAAGACGGCGCCTGATTTCGGCGTCACTGACGTTACGTTACCTCACCTGCTTAGAGCGGTTCATTGCTAAATGGAATCAGTTCTGTTGGCTCAAACGGGATTGGATGGTCGCATGGCCGGCGCGCGTCGTAGCCAAAGCATACGGCCAAGCCGGCCATGCGATCAGACGGCCCGTTTCAGCCAACCCCGGTGGTTCGCTTGCGAACCACTTGGGCCGGGCATCTTTCCGCCGGGATCAGCGGCGATCGGCTCGCACGTACCTTCGGGTATGCACTTCGCCAATCGCCACTGCCCCGACGAAAACCTGCTCCGGCAGAACTGGTTCCATTTAACAATGAACCGCTCTAACATGCCGATACGATCAGTCTCGTGTGCGAGTACGATGCCATGATCCGCAAACATTCCGCGACCCTGCACGGGCACCGCACCAGTTTTACGCTGGAAGACGAGTTCTGGAGCGAACTCAAGACGATCGCGGTCGCGCGCCAGAAAAGCGTTGCCGGGTTGATCGCCGAAATCGATGATGGCCGCGACGCCGAGAGCAATCTGTCTTCGGCACTGCGTGTGCATGTGCTGCGGCACCTCAAGGGCGATACGGCCTGATATCCGCCTGACCTTAAGGCGCGAAATTACTGCTGTACGCCCGGCAGGCTCTGGAAATCCTGAGTGTTGAAATCCAGCGTCGGTGTGCCGCTGCCACCATCGGCTGGCGGAAGTATCAGGCGAGGCTCCGCCGCCTCACGACGGCGGCGTTCCTCGGCAGCCTTTTCCTCGTCCAGACGCCGCTGCTCCTGTTCGGCCGCAAGACGGGCTTCCTCTTCCAGTCGTACCTTTTCCTCAGCCTCGGCTTTTTCGCGGGCGATTCGGCGTTCGTTTTCGCGGAAGGAATAAAGTGCCGCCTCGCGGCGCAGGCGCTGTTTTTCAAGCACGCTTGCCTGCAGGGTTTCGACGCGGCGGCGTTCCTTCTCAAAGGCGCGCATGGAGAGGAAGTTGCTCATGTCGGCAACGTCGATGGTTTCGTGCGGCGCGGAAAGATCGCCGGAATAGACGAGCTTCAAGGCAGCATCACCACCCGCCAGCGACTCCTCACCGGCATCGAAACCGATAGCGATTTCGCCCGCCAACGCGCTTTCGGCGAAATTCAGCCGCAGCGCGCCGTTGAGTTTTGTCGCGCCATCGACAGCGGCGATATTCTGGGCGCGGGCTTCGCCATCACTCATGGTGAAGGGTATGGCGACATCACCGATGCGGGCCTGACCGGCATGGACAAGGCCCGCCACGAGAGGCCGGACCTTGGCAGCAGTCACCTCGCCCTTGATGCCATCCGCCTGTGCAAGAAGCGGCGGCAGCAGGCCGGGGTTGAGGCCATTGACCGTGACATTCGAAAGACGGACCTGACCGGAACCGCTGGCCGAGCCCATAAGATCGGCAACGCTCTTGGCCGTGGCCTCGGCAACCAGATCGAAGCCGATGCCGCCGGTCGCGACCGGTGCACCGTTTTCTGCCTGCCAGAGAAGCGGCGCGAGATTGCCACCTTCCAACGTCAGGCGGGTCTGGAAAATGCCGACGCCCTGCCCGTTCGACATCATCAACCGTCCACCGAGCTTGCCGCCATTCCATGTGCCGGCGAGATTTTCGACGGTGAGATTGCCGCCGCGATGGGTGATGCGACCCGAAAATTCAGTGACCGGTGCGGTAAAATCGGTGCGCAGGGTTTTGGCCGCCACATCCAGCACTGCATCGGTGCCGCCGAAGACGAGAAGTGAAAAATCCTTGGTCGTCAGCGCGCCGGTTTCGGCATCGGTGAGCGGGCCATAGATGGCCTCCCCGAGCCAGGCGAGATCGAGCGTGTCGATGGCAAGCCTGCCGCTTGCGGCAAGCGACGGCGTGCTGCGATCAAGCCGGATTTCGCCATTCAATGTATTGCCGGCGAGCGTGCCTTCCAGACCGGAAACCGTGATGGCCTCGGCGTTAAGCGCCAGATCGGCCGACAGTTTTGCCGGCAGGCCGGCGCCGAATTGCGGCAGACCGATACCGGTCATCAGCAGATACTGTTCCAGATCCGGGCTCTCGAAAGAAAACTTCAGTTGGCCGTTGCCGAAACCGGGATCGACAAGATTGACCGCACCCTTTGCGGACATATGCGTACCACCGGCGGCGTAGGCCAGATCGATATTGGCAGGCTTGTCACCGCTGCCGGCGACGCTCAGGGTCAGGCGACCGTCGCCCTCGACATCGAAGGGCAACGGATCAAGGCCGGCCTGACCGAAGAGGGTCGCGGCATTCGGATTTTCCAGCGTAGCTTTCACATCGAATGTATCGCTGCCCGTCAGGTCGAGCAGATTGGGCAGGCGGATATCGCCGGTGACGCGGCTGCCATTGCTGCTGCCGGAGAGATTGGCGGCAATACCGTTGATATTGCCGCCGACCGTAACATCGGCCTTGAGATCGGTTTGCGCATACCAGCCGGCGCTGGCCGCCAGACGGGTCAGCGCCGGATTGCGTGGCAGACGATCGCGCAACATTGCAAGAAACGGTTCCGGATCGGAGGATTTCAGCGAAACAGTGCCGTTGCCGGTATAGGCGAGAAGCGAACCTTCGAACCGGCCGCTGGCGGCAATTTCGGCACCGGCAATATTGCCGACCGCCAGCTTTTCCAGCGACAGCGCACCATCGGCAAAAGCAAAACTGGTATCGACTTTTTCGGCAGCCACGCCAAAGGCGTTGAAACGATCGGCTCGTAAAGTGCCGGACAGCTTGTGATCGAGCACGTCGCGGCCGGCATCGTCGCCCGTCAACAGCGAGCCGAGCGCCCGCATCGCGTCGATATCGATCTCATTGCCGGCAAGATCGACTGTCAGGCTCGGTGTCTGGTCGGGAATGGACTGGCGTTCGAGATTGCCGGTGAGCGTCGCGTTGCCGATGGCCAGTTCCAGACCTTCGAAACGCTGGCGTTCGGTGGTGAGATCGACCTTTGCGGAAAAACCGGCCGAACTCAGCCGACGAATGGCGGGATCGACCTTACCGGACAGCCAGTCGGCGAGACCCGAAGGCTGGTTGGAAGCCAGCAGCATATCCCCGGAAAAGGCGGCCTTGCCGACAAGCTGCAGGCTGCCCCTGGCCTCTACACGGGTGCGACCGGGAAGTGTGGCCACAACATTGTCGACCGCCCAGCCCTGGCCTGCCGGTCGCAGGTCGAGATGGATATCGCGCATGGTCGTGTCGTTGAGAACGATAGCGGGTAGGCTCAATGACACCTTGCCCGGCACCTGCGGGATCGGAATGGCAGCCGCCATGCGGATCAGCGCATTCAGGCGCCGTTGCGCCGAGACGGCGGGATTGCGGGCAGTCTTGCCGCCGGCCTCATCCTGCGTCAAACGGTTGACATCGATCTGCTGGCCGTCGCCGGTGAGCAGGAATTCCGGGTTTTCACCGGTATCGAGCGTCGCTTCGCCGGTGGTCACATAGGGATTATCGGCAGCGCCCAGTTCCAGCCGGTATTCCGGAATGCGGATACGGTCATTGGTGAGTTCGAAACGGCCACGCACGCGCGGACCGGGCGGTGGCAGACTGACCGGCTCCTCCTCGGTCTCTTCGGCCAATGTCACGAGATTGAAGGCGCCGTCATAACCCGCGCGGCCTTCCTTGACCGCCAGCGCGCCATCAAGCTGCAGTTCGATCGGCTGGAGATCGGGCCAGAGACGCAGGCGCAGCGGCACCGTGCCGGCTGCTGCATCCGGCTCGCCGCTCGAAAAATTGAAACGCGCATCGTAACCGTCGAGATTGGCAGTGCCATCGGCGCGCCACGGGCCGGCCAGCGAGGCCGCGGCCATATCGGCGTTAAAAGCCGTCAGGCGGCGGGTGCGACCGGTCTGTTCGTCTATGAATTCGATCTCGGCATCGGTGATGTGCACGTCTTCCAGGACGACATTGCGGGCCGGAATGACGGGGCTACTGCCACGCGTCCAGTCCAGCGTACCATCCGGCAGCACGCGAATGCGTGCCTTGGGGCGCACGATGCGCATATCGAAAATGCGCGCCTCACCGGACATGAAAGGCGCAAGCTCCATGTCCATGGAAAATTCGGCCGCCTGAACCTGCGGCGTACCATCGGTATCGCGGCCAATGCGCACGTCATGCATGGTGACAGACGGAAACGGCAGAATGCGGGCATCGACATTGCCGTGGACGGTGACCTTCTTGCCGAGAATGCGGCTCGCCTGATTTTCGAACTCGGTGCGAAAGCTCGACCAATCGAGGAAAAACGGCGCGAACAGAGCCGTGAACAAAGCCACGACCACAAGCCCACCGAGGAAGAGCATCAACCGTCCGAGCACTGCCTGTCGTCTCCCCTATCTGCTGCCTTTTGCGTCAGTCCGCCGGATGCCAGATTTTTCCGGGATTGAAGATATTATCCGGGTCGAGGCTCTTTTTGACTGTCTGCATCAAACCGAGGGCCGGGCCGATTTCTTCGGCAAGCAGGCTGACCTTGCCCTGGCCGACACCATGTTCGCCGGTGCAGGTGCCATCCATGGCGAGTGCACGCTGGCCCAGACGATGGGTGAAGGCTTCCACCTTGGCAACCGATGCCGGGTCCTTGTCGTCGAACATCACCAGAACGTGGAAATTGCCGTCACCGGCATGGCCGACGATCGGCGCCAGCAGTCCGGCCTCCGCAATATCGGCCTGGGTTTCCGCCACACATTCCGCCAGACGCGAGATCGGCACGCAGACATCGGTGGAGAAACCGGAAAGCGTCGGGTCGAGCGCGCGGCCGGCCCAATAGGCATTGTGGCGGGCCTTCCAGAGCTTGGCGCGCTCTTCAGCATTCGCTGTCCAGACGAATTCATCGCCGCCGAATTCAGTCGCGATTTCGGCGAATTGCGCCGATTGCAGCGCCACGGTTTCTTCCGTGCCGTGGAATTCGAGAAACAGCGTCGGCTTTTCCGGGTAAGACAGGTCCGAATAGGCATTGCAGGCGCGGATCTGCATGGCATCGAGCAGTTCGATGCGGGCAACCGGAATACCCATCTGGATGGTCATGATGACGGCATTGCAGGCGGCTTCGACCGTCTCGAAAGCGCAGACGCCGCCACCGATCTTTTCCGGAATGCCCTGCAGGCGCAAGGTCACCGAGGTGATGATGCCGAGCGTGCCTTCCGAGCCGACGTAAAGCCGGGTCAGGTCATAACCGGCCGACGACTTTCTGGCGCGGGTGCCGACATGGATTTCTTCGCCATCTGCGGTGACGACGGTCAGCGCCAGAACATTGTCCTTCATCGTGCCGTAACGCACCGCATTGGTGCCCGAAGCGCGTGTTGCCGTCATGCCGCCGATCGAGGCGTTTGCGCCGGGATCGATCGGGAAAAACAGGCCGGTATCGCGCAGGTGAACGTTCAGTTCTTCACGGGTAATGCCGGGTTCAACGGTAACATCGAGATCCTCGGGTGAAACGCGCAGAACCTTGTTCATGCGGGTAAAATCGAGCGAAATGCCGCCATGCGTGGCATTCACCTGGCCTTCCAGCGACGAACCGGTGCCGAAGGCGATGACCGGAACCTTGTGGGCGGCGCAGGTCTTCACCACCAGTTTCACGTCCTCGCTGGTTTCGGCAAAAACAACACCATCCGGCAATTGCGCCGGCAGATAGGTGGTGGTGTGGGCATGCTGTTCACGAAAGGACTGGCCGGTCTGGAAACGTTCGGCAAAGGCTTGTCTGAGGATGTCGAGAACGGCGGCGATGCCTTCCTCGTTGCGCTTGCCCTGCCGAACGTCCTTGATTGCCATGATCCAAAATCCCGTTTCATGCGAGCCACATCGCCCTCCCCATTGTGGTATGGGAGCGGTTCGGCTTTGTCCAGTTTGAAGCAGGCAAAGTTCGGCCTTGGCGATCCCGGATTTATGTTTCCCGCTATCGCTGCGGGTCATGCGGCCGAACCCGTCCTGCGCCTCCTATGAGGCGACGATGGGCGAGAGGGAGCGCGACGCGGCAGACGCAGCGACGAAAGATCCCGGCACAAGGCCGGGATCACGAAGGAAAACCTTACTGATGGTTAAAAGCGCTGAGACTGTCAGTTCGCCGGCAAGCGTCGGCCAAAAATCACCAGCAGCAACGCCCCCAGTGCTCCGGCAACGACAGACCCCATCAGGATACCGATCTTCACATGGTCCTGAACGGTCGGATCATCGAATGCCAAAAGGCCGATGAACAGCGACATGGTGAAACCGATACCGCACAGAAACGCAGTGCCGGCCATCTGGCCCCAGGTCGCCTTGGCCGGCAGATGCGCGACACCGAGCTTGACCAGAACGGCAACCGTGCCCAGCACGCCGACAAGCTTGCCGGCCAGAAGGCCAGCCGCAACACCCATGGTCAACGGTTCGGAAAACAGTTCCATCGAGACGCCGGAAAGCGACACGCCGGCATTGGCAAAGCCGAAAACCGGAACGACGATGAAGGCGACGGGCTTGTGCAGCAGATGTTCCAGTCGGTGCAGCGGCGATTCGTCATGCGAGGCCTCCGGCGTGCCGGGCGTCAGTTTCAGCGGAATGGTCAGCGCCAGCAGTACGCCGGCCAGCGTCGCATGCACGCCGGATGCAAAGACCAGCACCCAGAGCACGACACCGAGTGCGAGATAGGGCCAGAGCGCCCTTACCTTCATGCGGTTGCAGGCAAACAGAACGGCCAGCACCAATACCGCACCGGCCAGCGCCGGGAGATTGAGATTAGCCGTATAGAATATCGCGATGACGATGACCGCGCCGAGATCATCGATAATGGCAAGCGCCGCCAGAAAGATCTTCAGCGAAGCTGGCACGCGGCGGCCCAGAAGCGAGATGACACCGAGCGCAAAGGCGATATCGGTGGCCGTAGGTACCGCCCAGCCGCGCAGGGCTGCCGGATCATTCCAGTTGAAACCAACGTAAAACAGCGCCGGAAACAGCATGCCGCCGGCCGCGGCGGCACCGGGCAGAATCCGCCTGCTCCATGTCGACAACTGGCCATCCAGCATCTCGCGCTTGATTTCGAGACCGACCACCAGAAAAAACACCGCCATCAGCGCGTCATTGATCCAGTGCTGAAGGCTCAGCGGCCCGATATAGACATGCAGGGCGTGAAAATAGGGTTCCGACAAAGGCGAATTGGCGACGATGATGGCGAGTGCCGCCATGGCCATGAGCACAAGACCGCCGGCGGCCTCATTGTCGAGAAAGTTGCGCAATGTGGACCGGATGCGGCCCTTGGAAATGGTCGAAGACACGAGTGTTCGCTCCCTCGCTGGAAGGTTTCATCAGTCTCCGTCGATTTCGGGGGGAACCCGCAGCGCACGCAGCACACGCCATGCCGTAGACATAGCCCAGAAATCGATGATTTTCCATAAAAATCGGCAGTCGTACTGTTGTGAAGGTGACGCTTTCCCGCTGCTATTTGCGCTCTGCCAGCAAACCTTCCGCCATCAGCCGAAATGCCTCGACCGCTTTAGGCAGCACCGATTTCGGATCGTCGCTTGCCGCCACCCACAGCGCCGCATTAAGGGCCGCGCCACACAACAGCCGGCCGGCGGCTTCGGTATCGCAGGGTTTGAGCCTGCCCATGTCGTTCAGTTTTCGCACGGCCTGCATGGTTTCCTGAAGGCAGCTGTTCTGGCTTGGCCAGAGCGACGGATCGCCGAGCACGGCCGGACCATCAAGCAGCACGATGCGCTGCACTTCGGGATCGAGCGCCATCTCGATATAGGCGGCCGCCTGTTTTTGCAGCCCCTCCCACAGGTCTTCGCACTGCGCGCCGATCGCCTCCGCACGCGCCGCCATTTCGCCGTCGATCTGATTGACGACGGCCGCCAGCAGCCCGCGCTTGTCACCGAAATTGGAATAGAGCGCACCGCGCGTCAGCCCGGCATCGGCCGTCAGGTCATCCATCGAGGCGGCGGAAAACCCCTTTTCGGCAAACGCCTTCCGCCCCGCAGCGATCAGTTTCGCCCTGTTTTCTTCCATGGTTTCGGCACGCGTTCTTGCCATCATCGACCTCGAGTTTCATATACGATACGTATTTGAATTTGACATACGCGACGTATCTTACTAGTTATAGATACGCGCCGTATATCAAAACAGCAACCTCCCGTGAAGTGCCGGCAGCACGGCGGTGGTTAAGTTCGGCGTTTTCTGAAACAAGATCGAAAGGTCAATTCAATGACAAAACGACAGGCAATTTTTCCCGAGGGCCGGCATGCCCTTTATGAAGAACACGGTTATTCGGCAGCGGTGCGCTCCGGTGAACTTCTGTTCGTATCCGGTCAGGTGGGCAGCCGCACGGACGGCTCGCCGGAACCGGATTTCGAAGCTCAGGTACGGCTCGCCTTCAACAACCTGATCGCGGTCTTGAAAGCGGCAGGTGCCACACTGGATGACGTCATCGATGTGACGACCTTCCACACGGATCCGAAGGGACAGTTTGACACCGTTCTTAAAGTGAAGGCCGAGATGTTCAGCGAAGCACCCTACCCGGCATGGACGGCCGTGGGCATCAACTGGCTGTCCGGTTTCGATTTCGAGATCAAGGTGATCGCCCGCATTCCGTAAGTCAGGATGATCGAGGTGGCCGGTCGCGGACTATTGCGGCCGGTTGTTTCTCCTCAATGCCCCTCGATCGTGGCCATGGATTGCAGCGTTTGGGTCAGGGCCGAATGGTCGTAGGGTTTTGAAAAGAACACACCGCCGAGCGGCACTTCGACCTCGGAGATATGCACATGGCCGGATGTGAGGATGATCTCGATCGGCGGCCAGCGGTCCCGCACGGCAGCGGCCAGAAGCAGACCATCCATGCTGCCCGGCATGTCGATATCCGTGAACACGACACGAATATCACTGCGACATTCGAGGATTTTTATCGCCTCGTCGGCATTGGCCGCCTCGATCGCCTCGAAACCGGCGTCTTCAACCAGATCGACCGCCATCATGCGCAGGAGTGGTTCGTCCTCCACAACGAGGACCGCAGGCCTGGCAAACATCTGTGACTGCCCCATTTTTCAGCCTGCTTCCTGCAAATGCGACAATGACGCGCGCATGACAACCTCGATACCGGTCGCCTCATAACGGATGTCGACGTTTCCGGTTCCAAGCAGCCCCATGCGAATGAGCCTTGAACCGAAACCGCGCTGCGTCGGTTCCGTGACGGGCGGTCCGCCGCTTTCCTTCCAGGTGAAGGTCAGTTGCACCTGATCCACCGATCCTGCGACATCCCAACTCACACGCACCTTGCCGCTTCCATTCGAAAGGCCGCCATATTTGACGGCATTGGTGGCAAGTTCGTGCAGAAGCAGCATGACCGACTGCGTTGCCTTGGGGCCGATGAAGATTGCCGGGCCGGAAATCTGCGCGCGTTCCAGCATGCCGATGCGATCGAGCGTATCGGTGACGAGATCGCTGATCGCGGCACCGGTCCAGTTGCGGTGGATCAGCACGTCATGAGCAGAACTGAGCGCCTGCAATCTTTTCTCGAAACTTTCGATCGGGCCGCGATCCGGCACCGCCCGCAATGTCTGGGTGGCGATGGCCTGAACGATCGACAGCGTGTTTTTCAGCCGGTGGCTGAGCTCGCGGTTGAGAATGTCCTGATCCTGTTCGGCCAGCAGTCGCCCGATGCCGGCCTGCAGCCGATCCCCGACACTGCGGACAAAATCGATCTCGCGCTGTTTCCAGTCATGCGGTTCGTCGTAATGCACAAAAACGACGAGGTTGAACTGGCCCTTGTCGAAGATCGGCACATTGACGAGCACGCGGATGCCGATATCGAGCAGCGTCTGGCAATGATCGCGGGTGCGTGGATCGGTGGTGACATCGCCGATCAGCACGGTCTCGCCACGCCGTAAATCCTCGATGAAGGAACCGTAATCACGAAAATGGTGCAGGCCTTCCAGCGTGTCGACACCGGGCGCACGCCAGTCGCGGTGCATCAGCACGGTTTCCGCCACCGGATCGACCATGCCGAAGCCTGCGCGGCTGGCACCGAGCGCGCGCGCCATCAGCTCGGCGGCATCGAAAGCGGCCTGCTGAACATCCTCCATGTCGCGCAACACGTCGCCTAGCTCGATCATCGCCTGCATGCGGGCCTGTGCAGCCCGCTGTTCGGTTATGTCCTGCAAGGTGCCGACCATGCGCACCGGCCGACCGTCGCTGTCATGATGGAAGGAGGCGCGACGGGCAATCCAGCGCACACCTTCGCTTGGCGTGCTGATACGGTATTCGGCCTCCAGCAGTGCGGTGCCTTCAGCGCGGGTCTTGTCGGCGGATGGCAGATGGCGATCTTCGGCCAAGATGAAATCGTAGATGATGTTGGCCGGATATTCGTCCTGCACCGGCAGCCGAAAGATGCGGCAGCCCTCGGCGGAAATCTTCATGCGACCGGTCGCGACATCGATGTCGAACGTGCCGATGCCACCGGCTTCCTGCGCGGCGATGCTGCTGGCCGCAATCGCACGCACTTCCGAGCTGATGCGTTTCTGACGACGGAAAAGATCATCCTTGCGGCTGGAATTGCGCCGCATTTCCAGAAGCACGACCACCTGCCGGGCAAGCGCCAGCAGCGACTTCTTCTGGGTGAGGCTGAGCCCTTCCGGCCGGACCTGGCTATCGATGACGCAGAGCGTGCCGATCGTCACGCCATCGGGCGCAATCAGCGGCGCACCAGCATAAAAGCGGATATGCGGCGGTTCGGTAACCAGCCGGTTTTCTGATGTGCGCGGGTCTGCGGTCAGATCCGGGATGATCAGCAGGCCGGTGCTTTTCAGCGCATGGGCGCAGACCGACTGGCTGATTGGCGTCTCGGGAAGATCAAAGCCGATACGCGCCTTGAACCATTGCCGCTCGGTTTCCAGGAGGCTGACCATCGCCACCGGCGTCTGGCAAAGCTCGGAGGCAAGAAGGACGATATCGTCGAATTCCGGCTCCGGCGGCGTATCCATGATCTCGTAGAGGGCAAGCGCTTCCAGCCGTCTGGTATCGTCGTCCCGCTCAGATGTCACCGTACTCTCTAACCCTCTACGCACGCCCCGCACCGCCAAGATGGCCTAAATTGCTAAAAAAGCAATATCAACATGACCGTACAGACGGCCTTGGTCGCCCACCACTTTACTCGGCAGCCTGCAGCGGACGTTCCTTCGGTGCATTGGCAGCGCGACCATGGGCGAGCGCCAGTTCGTCATGCAGACGCTGGGCTTCCTGCGCATGCGGCTTGCCGAAGCGGGCCAGCAGCAGATAGGCGACCGGGGTGATGTAGAGCGTCACCAGCGTTGCCATGCCGAGACCGCCGACGATGACCCAGCCGAGCGCGATGCGGGCTTCGGCGCCGGCACCTTGCGCCAGAACCAGCGGCACGCCACCGAGAACGGCCGCGATCATCGTCATCATCACCGGGCGCAGACGAATGCTGCAAGCCTGTTCGATCGCCTCGCGGCAGGATGCACCGGCATCACGCAGATGGTTGGCGAATTCGACGATGAGAATGCCATTCTTGGCCATCACGCCGATCAGCAGCACGAGGCCGATCTGGCTGTAGACGTTGAGGCTCGATCCGGTCAGCACCAGCGCGAAAACGGCGCAGGCCAGCCCCAGCGGCACGGTCGACATGATGATGATCGACGACAGCACGCTTTCGAACTGCGCGGCCAGAACCAGAAAAATGATGGCGATGGCAAAACCGAAGGTGAGCGCCATGCCGGAGGAATTTTCCTGAAGCGTCGCGGCTTCCGCCAGCGGAATCATGCGCGAACCCGCCGGCAGCAGCGGCTCGGCAAGCCGGGTTGCCACCTGCACCGCCTGACCGAGCGACACGCCATCCTTGAGACCGGCGGAGAAGGACACGGCGGCCAGCTGCTGTTCACGGCGCAGCGATGGCGACACGGCGCGTTCTTCCAGCGTGGCAACCGTGGACATCGGCACCATGCGGCCGTCCTTGGTTTTCAGAAAGATGTTTTCGAGATCGGTCGGATCGTCGATCGGCCGTGTGGTCGATTTCAGTTTCACCGGGATCGCCTCGCCATCGACGAAAACATCGACGACGGAGCGACCTTCGAGCAGTGACTGGATGGACGTGCCGAGCGCCTTGATATCGATGCCGAGATCGGAAGCACGCTCGCGATTGACGGTGACAAAGATTTGCGCCTGGTTCGGCTCGTCGTTGAGACGCGGCGTATCGAACAGATTGGTCTGGCGCAGCGCCTCAACGAGCTTGATCGACGCTTCCGTCAACTGCTCGTGATTGGTGCCGACCATCGCCATCTGCAGGCCGTTGCCGGCCCCGCGAATTCTGAGACTGTTCTGCTGGAGGGCATTGCCGCGCAGCGCCGGCACGGTGGCAACAGCGGCGTTGATATCCTTGACGATCTGCGCCTGTGTCCGGTCACGTTCGCTCCACGGCGCCAGCGTCAGCACCATGAAGCCGCTATTGGATGCGCCGCCCTGCCCCGAGATGGAAAAGATGTTCTGGATCTCGCCGGAATCCCGAAGCGGCTGGAGCTTTTCCTCGATCAGTTGCAGCTTGTCGCGCGTGTATTCGAGGCTGACGCCTTCGGGCGCGGTCGCGCGCAGCATGACCATGGCCCGATCTTCCTGCGGCGTCAGTTCGCTGTGAACCCGTCCGAACATCGTGTAGGCGACACCGGCAATCAGCAGGCCGACAATGATCACCGCAAGCGGCGCATTGAGGCAGGCGCTGAGGCTGCGCTTATAAAGCCCACCGAGGAAACCGCCGAAACGGCCGAGCATGCCGTGATCCTCGCGCATCGGCTTGGTGAGCATGCGCGAAGCCATCATCGGGCAGAGGGTCAGCGCGGTGATTGATGACAGACCGACCGCGAAGGCCAGCACGAAACCGAACTCGCGGAACAGGCCGCCCATCTGGCCCGGCAGGAAGGAGAGCGGAATGAACACGGCGGCGAGGGTTGCCGTCGTCGCCAGAACCGCGAAGAAGACTTCCTGCGTACCAATCACCGCAGCGGCGCGCGGCCCCATGCCTTCTGCACGTCGTCGCACGATGTTTTCAAGAACCACGATCGCGTCATCCACCACCAGACCAGTGGCCAGAACGATGGCCAGTAGCGTCAGGATGTTGATGGAGAAACCAACCATCCAGATCGCCACCAGCGTGCCGATCAGCGCCACGGGAATGGTCAGGGCAGGAATGAGTGTGGCCTTCCAGTCACGCAGGAAGAGGTAGATGACCACGACGACGATAAGGCTGGAGAGGCCGAGCGCGATCTCCACTTCGTGCAGAGCGCCCTGAATGAAGACGGCATCATCGCTGGTAATGGCGATGCGCGTGCCTTCCGGCAGGTTGGGCTGCAGCGCAGCTACGGCGGCCTTTACGCCTTCGGAAATGCTGAGCGTGTTCGACTGCGCCTGACGCAGCACGCCGAGACCGACACCGGGCACGCTGTTGGAGCGCAGCGCCGTGGTGCCGTCATCCGGGCCGAGCATGACAGTCGCGACATCCCGCAGGCGCACATTTTCGCCGATCAGGATGTTTTCGAAATCCTCCGGTTTGGTGAGGTTGGCGGTGGCGCGGACGATGATGTCCTGCGTAGACGATTCGAGCGAACCGGCCGGCACGTCCATGGCGGCGGTGGAAAGCGCGTTGGAAAGATCGGCAATCGTCAGACCACGGCCGGCAAGCGCCTCCTGATCCACATCAACGCGAAAAACTTTTTCCTGATCGCCGTAAAGCTCGACATCGGCAACGCCATCGACGGCGGCCAGCCGGTCGGAAATCTCGTTTTCGACCAAGAGCGTCAGGTCTTCCATCGACAGCGTCGTGGAGGTGACGGCAAGACGCATGATCGGCTGGCTATCACTGTCGGCCTTGATGATGCGCGGTTCGTCGGCATCCTCCGGCAGCTGGTTGGTGACGCGGCCGAGTGCATCGCGCACGTCATTGGCGGCAACGGCAAGGTCGGCCGTATCGCTGAATTCCAGCGTGACACGGCTCTGGCCGAAATCGGAAACCGACGAAATGGATTTGAGGCCGCTGACACGGGCAACCGCGCCTTCGATGACGTCGGTGACTTCCTGATCCATCGTCTGGGCGGAAGCGCCGTCATAGGTGGTGCGCACGCTGATCACCGGCTGGTCCACATCCGGCAGTTCGCGCACTTCGATACCAACGAGTGCCGCAAGACCGGCAACGACCAGCAGCGTGTTCAGGACGGCGGCCAGAACCGGGCGACGCACGAACAATGCGGTAAAGGTTTTTTGGGCATCGGCGCTTTTGTCCTGGCCGGACCTGTTTTCCGTTTCGTCACTCACGCTCATCGGCTGGCGACCTCCGGCGGCTTTTCACCGGCAATGCGGACGGTGCCATTTTCACGCACGCGCTGCAGGCCTTCGGTGGCGACGACATCGCCTTCCTTGATGTCACCCGCGACGAGAATGGCATCGGGATTACGCTGGATGATACGCACGCGGGCTTTCACCGATTTCTTGTCGACGATCTGCCAGACGAACGAACCCTTGCTGTCCCACTGAACGGCGAGCGGATCGACCGTGGCATAGGTTTCACCCGGGAAACGCATGGTGACGCCAAAGGACATGCCGGCGCGCAAAAGGTCTTCCGCATTTTCGACCTTGGCACGAATACGGATGGTGCGGCTGGCCGGATCGACGCGGTTATCGACGGCCTCGACCGATCCTTCGAAGACGCGGCCCGGGCGCGAGGCCGATGTCGCCTCGACAGGCATGCCGACCTTGACCTGCACGGCAAACCGTTCCGGCGCCCAGAAATCCACCAGCAGCTGGTTGCGATTGTCCACCTGCACGACATTGCTGGATGTGGTGACGTTATCGCCGATATTGACGGCGACGATACCGACAATGCCATCGATCGGCGCAACGACCGAACGGCGCTTCAGCGCCAGTTCGGCATTGGTCAGCGCCAGCTGGGCGGTTTCCTTGGCAATCTGCGCATCGAGAACATCGAGACGTGAGAAGCTTTTCACGGCCGAATAGCTCTCGGCCTTTTCGGTGGCGCTGCGCAGCAGGACCTTTGCCTGATCGCGCAGGATGATCTGCTCATCGTCATCGAGCTGGGCAAGCACCTGCCCCTTCGTGACCATGTCGCCGGATTTGACGTTGATCTCGTTGATCGTGCCCGATGCCTGCGGCATGACGATGACCGACTGGATGGCCTCACCGCTGCCGATGGCCGACAGCTGGTCGTTGACGATGCCGTGACCGACCGGGCGGGTGGCGACGAGAACGGCCTGCTGGCCACCACCGGCCTGCGGTGTCGCGGCACCCGCACCACCACCGGAAGCAGGCTTGGCGGCGACCGGATTGGTCACATCCGAATTGATGGCCGCAACGACAGATTCGGGCACACCCATGGAAACCAGCGTGCGGCCGGCATCAGCCGACAGCCAGACCCATAAACAGAGGCCCGCAAGCAACACTGCCACCGAGGTCAGGAGCTGGTTTCCGATCCGCATGCATTTCTCCGGCATTCAACTTGATTGGGTGAAGTATCTCCGTTTCAGCCTTTTTGCGCAATGCTTGGCGGAGTACCTTACCGATTTGTAACCAATGGGAATTTCACGCATATGTCAGATGCTGAAGCGTTGGTCAGTCGCGATCATTTGCTGTGCATATTGCCTGCCATCACGCCGCCTGTTTCCACCTTTACTGTGACGACAGACGAAAAAGTCCACAGGCGACATGTGCAAATGGAATGAAACCAGAACATCTTTTCTGGCCTTTCGGTTCCGAATCACTACATTGGCCCCATGAGTAACAGTTTCGACGATATCCCGTTCTTCGACGAAGAGCCGGAACCCCGCCGCCCCCAGAGCCGCGGTGCTGCCGCGCCGGCACAGGCGGGCGCCCCCGCGACCGGCGGCCTCGGTATTGCCGCCCGCGCCATGGCGGCGCGTGACCAGAACCGCACGTCCATCGACTACCTGTCCGGCCTCAACCCGGAACAACGCGAGGCGGTGGAAACGACGGATGGTCCGGTTCTCGTTCTTGCCGGTGCCGGCACCGGCAAGACCCGCGTGCTGACCACCCGCATCGCTCATATTCTCGCGACCGGCAAGGCATGGCCGAGCCAGATCCTCGCCGTCACCTTCACCAACAAGGCGGCACGGGAGATGAAGGAACGCATCGGCGTTCTGGTCGGCGGCGCTGTCGAAGGCATGCCGTGGCTCGGCACATTCCACTCGATCGGCGTGAAACTGCTGCGCCGTCATGCCGAACTGGTGGGCCTGCGCTCCGATTTCACCATTCTGGACACCGACGACGTGGTGCGGCTGATCAAGCAGCTGATCCAGGCGGAAGGTCTGGACGACAAACGCTGGCCGGCAAAACAGTTTGCCGGCATGATCGATGGCTGGAAGAACAAGGGCCTGCTTCCGCCGGACATCCCGGAAGGCGACGCCCGCGCTTTCGCCAACGGCAAGGGCCGCGAGCTTTATGCCGCCTATCAGGCGCGCCTGCGCACGCTCAACGCCTGCGATTTTGGTGATCTTCTGCTGCATCCGATCGCGCTGTTCCGCAAGGCGCCAGACCTGCTCAAGGAATATCACGAGCGGTTCCGCTATATCCTCGTGGACGAGTATCAGGACACCAACACCGCCCAATATATGTGGCTGCGGCTGCTGGCACAGCGCCCCAAGGGCGTGCCGCAGAATGTCTGCTGCGTCGGTGATGATGACCAGTCGATCTATGGCTGGCGTGGTGCCGAGGTGGACAACATCCTCCGCTTCGAAAAGGATTTTCTCGGCGCCAAGGTGATCAAGCTGGAGCGCAATTATCGCTCCACCGAGCACATTCTCGGCGCTGCTGGTCATCTGATCGCCCATAACGAGGGGCGGCTGGGCAAAACACTGTTCACCGACCGCAGCGATCCCGATGACCAGAAGGTGCAGGTGCACGCGGCATGGGATTCGGAAGAAGAGGCCCGTGCCGTCGGCGAGGAAATCGAGCGTTTGCAGCGCGGCGACAGCACCGATGGCAAAAAACATGCGCTGAACGACATGGCAATCCTCGTGCGCGCCTCCTTCCAGATGCGCGAGTTCGAAGACCGTTTTGTTACGCTCGGCCTGAATTACCGCGTCATCGGCGGCCCTCGCTTCTACGAACGTCTCGAAGTGCGCGATGCGATGGCCTATTTCCGCCTCGTCTGCCAGCCGGCCGACGATCTGGCCTTCGAGCGGATCGTCAACACGCCGAAACGCGGTCTCGGCGACACGACAGTGCGCGCCCTGCACGATTACGCCCGCGCCCGCGACATCCCGATGCTGGCGGCGGCTTCCGACATGATCGAGACGGACGAGTTGAAGCCGAAGGCGCGCAAGGCGCTGTTCGACGTCGTCCAGATGTTCAAGAACTGGCAGGAGCGGCTGGAGAACATCCCGCATACGGAACTCGCCGAGCAGATTCTCGAAGAATCCGGCTATACCGATATGTGGAAGAACGACAAATCGGCGGAAGCGCCGGGGCGTCTGGAAAACCTCAAGGAACTGATCCGTTCGATGGAGCAGTTCGAAAGCATGCGCGGTTTCCTCGAGCATGTCTCGCTGGTCATGGATGCCGAGACCAACGAAAACCTCGATGCCGTGTCGATCATGACGCTCCACTCTGCCAAGGGACTGGAATTCGACACCGTCTTCTTGCCCGGCTGGGAAGAAGGCCTGTTTCCGCACCAGCGCGCGCTGGACGAAGGTGGTCGCTCGGGTCTGGAGGAAGAGCGCCGCCTCGCCTATGTCGGCCTGACGCGCGCCAAACATCGCTGCCATCTTTGGTTCGTCTCCAACCGGCGTATCCATGGCCTGTGGCAATCGACAATGCCGTCGCGTTTCCTCGACGAATTGCCGCCGGCGCATGTGGATGTCGCCGAACCGTCTGATTCGAGCTATGGCGGTTATGGCGGACGCGGCGGTTACGGCCAGTCGCGTTTCGACAAGGCCGAACCCTTTGCCAATTCCTATTCCACACCCGGCTGGAAACGCGCGCAGGCCAACAAGACGGACGCCACCCGCGACAACTGGGGTTCGCGCTCCGGCCACGCGGTGGAACGTATCGGTTACGGCGAATCGGGCCCGCGCGGCCGCACGATCGATGGCGAACTGGTGGCGAAATCGGTCTCCGCGACGCCCTCGAAATATTTCGTCGGCGACCGGGTTTTCCATATCAAGTTCGGCAATGGCAATGTCACCGCCGTGGAAGGCAACAAGCTGACCATCGAATTCGACCGTGCCGGTGAGAAACGCGTGCTCGACGGGTTTGTCGAGCGGGTTAAAACCTGACGTGAACAGCGAGGTCGGGCATGCGTCTCTGGGTAATGTCCGACCTGCATCTCGAATTTCAGCCCCTGCCCTTGCCGTTGACGATACCGGATGCGGATATCTGCGTGGTGGCCGGCGACGTGCTGACAAAGGGCGTGGTGCCGAGCCTTGAGTGGCTCGCGGCAAACATCGCTCCGCATATGCCGGTCGTGTTCGTGGCCGGAAATCACGAATTTTACGACGCCGCCTTCGGTGACAGCATTCTGGCCGGCAAGGCATTGGCGGCCGGTATCGACAATCTGCATTATCTCGATGGCGAGGTGGTGGAGATCGACGGCGTGCGGTTTGCCGGCGGCAGTCTCTGGACGGATTTTGATCTGAATGGCTGGCAGGAAAGCGCCATGATCGAAGCCCAAAGCCGCATGAACGACTATAAAAAAATCAAGTTTTCAAAAAAGCCGTTCCGAAAATTCCTGCCTTTCCAGAGCGTTCACAAACACCGCCACGACCGTAACGCCATCGAGGCCGCATTGGCGGAAGAACGGATCGGCCCATTTGTCATCGTCACACATCATGCGCCAAGCGAGCGCTCGCTGCCGACAGCAGAACGCGGCACGCTCATCGCCGCCGCCTATGCATCAAACCTCACCGGCTTGATAGAGGCCGGCAAACCGGATCTGTGGATTCACGGCCATATTCACCACCACAGCGACTACATGATCGACAAGACGCGGGTGCTGGCCAATCCGCGCGGTTATCCCGGGCAGGACACGTTCGAGAATTTCGATCCGGCTTTTGTGGTGGAGGTGTGAGCTTTTCCTTTGCCAACCGGCGGATTGCCGCAACGCGCAAAAACGCCGCCCTTGCGAGGCGGCGTCGTCTTCAACGGATCATGTAAACCAGGGTTCAGGCGTCGTTGCCGCGTTTGAACAGGTCCACCAGCGTTTTGCCGGAGGACGAGCCGCGTCCGGGGCGCTTGCCGTCCCATTCGTCTACGATGACCATGTGGGTAACTTCACCACGACGGAAGGCCGCCAGAAACTTGTCGTATTGGGCAAAGGCAACGCAACCGTGGCTATCGCCACGCACACGCAGCAGGTAGCTGTGCGCCAGAAGGCCGGTGCGGTTGAGCGGGTGTTTACCATCGGTCGAGGTCAGGCGGATCGCCGCAACGCCATGGAAGAGCGATTCACGCATGGACAGCTTGTAGGTGCCTGCCGGCGTCGGGCCCTTCATCTTCACATGGGTGTATTTCGGGTTGTCGCGCATCTTGCCGATGCCGGAATGGGCTTCCAGCTTGGTGCCGTCAGGCATGTGCACGGTGGCATTGGTGATATCGTAGATCGCCACCTTGGTGCCGATACCCGGCCAGTTGGGGGCCGAACGCGATGGCGCGGATGGTGCCGTCTGGCGCATCGGATTGTCGGGCTTGGCGAAGGCGAGCGCCGTATCCGGCTTTTCGCCTCGAGCCGGCTTTTGCGGCGAAACGCGAGCGATGGCATCGAGACCGCTGCGCGGCGTGTCTTCTTCGGCCTGCGGCTTGGCAGGTTTGGCGGACGCCACAACCTTTTCGGCTTGCGGGCGACCGAACGGCATTGGGCCATTCTTCGGCAAGACGTCTGCAAGAGCGACTTCTGTCTGCTGCGCCGGCGCGCCATCTTCAGCCGAAGCAATGTCAACGGAACCGTCGACCTCGACCGGTTCGATTTCCTTCAACTGGGCAACCGCAGTGGCCGGTGCAACATCCTGCAGAATATCCGGCATTTCGCCGCGCGGCGCGACGGCCACGACATTTTCCATCGCCGGCATCAGCGCGTTGCGGATCGCATCCGCATTCGGACGGGCAGCCATCAGGGCGGCGAACTGACGTTCCTCTTCGACGGCCTTTGCCTTTGCGGCCGCCTTGCCCAAGGCAAGATCGAGACCGCTGCGCACGGCATCATCGGCGGGACGCAGAGCCGCCATTACAGACGCTTCCGCACCTTCGAGGCGGCCTGCCTTCGGATCAACCGAGGTCGGAATACGGGAAAACTTCGAAACATTGATCAGGTGCTGCGGATCGGCTTCCGCCGTCAGCAGATGGTTCTGTTCGACAGGAACCGGCGGTGCAACACGCATCGACAGGACGGTCTGGAATTTCGGCTGCGGCGTCATGCTGGTCGCCCCGGCCATCTTGCCGACGGACAGGACGGCCGCCCCGAACCAGACGCCACCGAGCAGCGTTGCGCCGAGAATGACGGTACCCAAAAAAGCAGCCCTGGACTTGCGTCCGGCGGCTTTGGCCCTGGCGCGCGCTCCCTTGCCGGCATTGCGCTCATGAGGATTTTCGAAATTGTCTATCGTCAGCGCCATACTGGTTACCCGAACATTCTACGCAAACCGGGGGCGCTACCGAACGCCGCGCCACCGAAATCAGGCGATGGACCAGATGCAAGGCTTATATGCCCCGCACCGTCGATCACCGGTTGACGAAGAGAATGCCGAATTATGGTAACCAAAATGTTTATGCCGCCCCTGATTTCGATCCCCGACCAGTATTTGGCGCCGCTAATACACACCATTCCAGACGGAAATTTAGCCAAAATGCGGCGATGGAGCGGCAGATTATGATTAACGAGCCGCTCCCCAGGCTCATCAACCGTCCATCCGCCGAACGCTCATACGCTCCATGAAGAACCATGGGCGCAGACGTACGCCGATGACATTACCCGCAAAGGCTGCCACGGCCCAAAGGTAACCGTGAAGGCTGCCGGACGCAATGCCCGAAAAATAGGCGCCGATATTGCAGCCATATGCGATGCGCGCACCGTAACCGAGCAGCAGACCACCGACGACGGCAGCAAAAATCGAGCGCAGCGGAATATCCAGGCTCGGCGCGAATTTTCCGGCCAGAGCAGCCGCCAGCATGGCGCCGGCGATAATGCCGAAATCCATGACCGAGGTGATATCGGCAAACACGCTCTCAGCCAGCGCCTTGGCATTGCCGGGCTGCTGCCAGTGCGGCCAGGAAGCGACGTCGACACCGATCAGTTGCGCACCCTTGGCGCCCCAAAGCGCGAAGGCCGAGGTGACACCCCACGGACGACCGGCCAGCGCCAGCGTCGCAAAATTAAGGATGACGAGTGCAATCGCACCGAACACGAGCGGCCAGGGACCACGCAGATAACGGGCAAAACCATGACGCGGCGACGGTGGCGCCTGTTCCAGTGCACCATTGCGCTTCTTTTCGACGATCACCGTGATTGCGGCAATGGCACCAAAAATGGCAAGCGACAAAGCGATACCGCCCGCAGCACCAAAGGTCTGGAACAGGGCCGTCGGCGGCAGCGACGGCAGCGATGCCCACCAGCCGGTATGCATGGTGCCGATCAGCGAACCGACAATAAAGAAGAACAGAGTGACCAGCATACGGGCATTGCCGCCGCCGGCGGTGAACAGTGTGCCGGACGCGCAGCCGCCGCCGAGCTGCATGCCGATGCCGAACATGAAGGCGCCGGCGATGACGCCGATGCCGGCCGGGGAAATGTTGCCGCGCACTTCATTGCCGAACAGCGTGCCGCTGGCGAGAAACGGGAAAAACAGGATGACGGCAAGCGCCAGCAGGATCATCTGCACGCGCAGGCCGCGCCCCCTGCCCTCGGCGATGAAGACACGCCAGGCGGAAGTGAAACCGAAGGCGGCGTGATAAAGCGAAATACCGAGCGCACCGCCGACGAGGAAAAGCGCGCCCTGGGTCGGGCTGTAAAACGCCCCGAGTGCCAGCGTCCCGGCGACGAGAACGAGGAGAGCGCCGATGCCAGGCGCACCCAGCGGCGGCAGGCCGGTGCGCTGTTCGGCGGAAGAAACGGATAGGGACATTTAAAACTCCTGAAGTTGCCCCGGTTATAAGGGCGCCCGCAGGTGCGTGCGAGGTACGCTTTTCGCCTGACACGCCAAAGAGCAGATTCATCTGCCGCGCTTCCACATTTTCACGATAGAGAAATTTCACTCCAGCCGCCCGGCAGAGAATGGATAGGCTTGCCAATGATCAAATCCAGCGGCTGATCCGATATGGTTTCCCTTGATACCGATTGTGCTAGACTTCGCCCGAAGGCCGCTTCGAACACCACAAGCATTTATCCAAGCTGGCCGATTCGCATGGGGAGATATGCCATGAAGGCGCTGCTGCTGATCGATATCCAGAACGGTTTTTGCCCCGGCGGCAATCTGGCGGTTCCGGACGGGGATGCGGTCGTGCCGGTGGCCAATCGTCTGATCCGCGAAGGCGGTTATGATGTCATCGTCGCCTCGCAGGACTGGCATCCGGCCGATCATGGCAGCTTTGCCTCGCAGCATCTGGGCGCGAAAGCCTTCGACATGGGCGAGCTTTCCGGTCAGCCTCAGGTTCTCTGGCCGGATCACTGCGTGCAGGGCACTTCCGATGCGGAGTTTCATCCCGATCTGGAGATGGATGAGGTCGATTACATCCAGCAGAAGGGCGAGAATGCAGGTGTCGACAGCTATTCGGCTTTCCGTGACAACGACCATGCGGCACTGACCGGCCTTGCCGGTTACCTGAAGGCGCAATTGGTCAACGAACTGGATGTGTGCGGACTGGCGACGGATTATTGCGTGAAATTTTCCGCACTCGACGCGCGCGACATGCTGCCGGATATCAAGGTACGGTTCGTTTCCGATGCCAGCCGTGGCATCGATCCGCAGGGCGTCAAGGATGCGATTTCGGAAATGAAGGCACGCGGCGTCGGCATCGTCACCAGCGACGAGATTCTGGCAGACTGAGCAAGCCTCCCCCGGCGGCATGACGCAAGGGGAACCGCCCTGCCCGACCGGACCACAGATCACTGAAATCGATCGTTTGAATAAGCGCAATTCGATTGCCAGCGCGCGCACCTGCTTCTACACGCTATCCTTCAAGAAACACGCCCGACACGTGGCGCGGGGAATGATCCATGAACAGACATGAGCAATTGACGAACGGCCTCAAAAAAGGGGCCGTGGTGGCGCTTTCATCCGCACCTTTCGGCGTGCTGTTCGGCGCCATCGCCGTCGATAACGGTTTCAG
This sequence comes from Neorhizobium huautlense, assembly GCF_030811685.1. Classification (GTDB taxonomy): domain Bacteria; phylum Pseudomonadota; class Alphaproteobacteria; order Rhizobiales; family Rhizobiaceae; genus Neorhizobium; species Neorhizobium huautlense_A. Next base: position 225,326 of record NZ_JAUSRF010000004.1, read on the forward strand.
CATCACCGAAGCCGCATTGATGAGCGGGCTCGTCTACGGCGGCGCCAGCCAGCTGGTGGGCATCGAGCTGTTCGGCCATCACGTCGCGGCATGGATCATCGTGCTCTCCATTCTCGCCGTCAACTTCCGCCATGTTCTGTATTCGGCAGCCTTGGCGACCGTCATCGGCCGTTATCCGCATGTCGAACGCTGGCTCGCCTTTTTCCTGCTGGTCGACCCGCAATTTGCCGAAACGGTGAAACGCGAAGAGGCCGGCAAGACGGCGACGTTTCGCTGGTATTTTGCGATGGGCGCGGTCGTCTGGGTCTCATGGGTGCTCACCACCATTGTCGGCGCCTATTTCGGCCGCATGATCGGCGATCCGAAAGCCTATGGCATCGACGTGTTGCTGCCGGTCTATTTCCTCGGCCTGACCATGGGCTTCCGCAGCCGCCACAACTTTTTCCCCGTCATGCTGGCCGGTGGCATCGGCTCGGTCATCGCTTTCCACTTCATCGGTTCGCCCTGGCATATCAGCGTCGGTGCTGTTCTCGGCATTCTTGTCGCGACGATCTTGCCGCCGCCAAAGGCGCATGAGGAACCTGACGTTTCAGAGATGGAAAAGGAGGCCATGTGACATGGAAAACCAGATGAGCGCCCTTTCCATCGATGCCAATACCGCGCTGCTGATCGTGGTGGCAGCGATTGCCACCTATTTCACCCGCATCGGCGGTTATGTGCTGATGAGCAGCATGAAGCGCATTCCGCCTCGGGTGGAATCGGCGCTCAATGCCGTGCCGGCCGCCGTCCTGACGACACTGGTGGCGCCGCCCTTCATCTATGGTGGATGGGATATCAAGATCGCCATGGTGGTGGCGCTGGTCGTGGGCTTGCGTTTTCCAGGCCTCACCATTCTCGCCGTCGGCTGGGCGGCCGTTATGGCCGCCCGTTACGGTTTCGGCATCGGCCCCTGATCAGGCGCCGACCGGTGCCGTTGCGGTATCCAGCCATGCCTTGATGGCCGGATCGGTGATCAGAGGCGACAGCTTTTCACGCACGGTGGCGTGGTAGGCGTTCAGCCATTCAAGCTCCTCCGCCGTCAACAGCGAGGCGACGACCAGACGCAGGTCGATCGGGCACCATGTCAGCGTTTCGAAGGAGCGCATCGCCATGTCGCCACCGGCCACCTCTTCCGCGTCGCGCACAAAGATCAGGTTCTCGATACGGATGCCGTAATGGCCGGGGCGGTAATAACCCGGCTCGTTGGACAGGATCATGCCGGGCAGCAGCTCCTGCGTGGCAAGTCGCGAGATGCGCTGCGGGCCCTCATGCACCGACAGGTACGAACCGACGCCATGTCCCGTGCCATGGGCGAAATCGCCGCCGGCCTTCCACAAGGCGATACGGGCCAGAGGATCGAGATCGCAGCCGCGCGTGCCTTTCGGGAACCGCGCCGTGCTGATGGCGATCATGCCCTTCAGCACCAGCGTGAAGAAACGCTTGCGATCCTCCGGCACTTCGCCGATCGCCACCGTGCGGGTGATGTCCGTCGTGCCGTTGATATACTGCGCGCCTGAATCGATCAGGAACAGTTCACCGGCCTTGATCGCGCGGTCGCTTTCGCTGGTGACGCGGTAATGCATGATGGCCGCATGCTCTCCGGCACCGGCAATGCTGTCGAAGGAGACATCGCGCAGCGGGTTCTGCATCGACTGACCGACACGGGCACGCGCTGCTTCCAGCGCCTTCACCGCCTGAATTTCGGTAAGCGAGCCGGGTTTCGACTGATCGAGCCAATACAGGAACTCGACCATGGCGACGCCATCCTGCAAATGCGCATCGGCCGAGCCCTTCAGTTCGACCTCGTTCTTGATCGCACGCGGCAGGCGGGCCGGATCGGTGCCGTCCACCACGGTGCCGCCGGCAACCTCGATGGCGATGATCAACGCCAGCGCCGTCAGCTCGGGATCGACGAGAACGCGGCCACCATCCTTGGCATAAGCACCGATGCGTTCGCTCAGGGACGCAGGCGCATGAATGGCGGCCAGCGGCTGCAGATGGGCGCGCGCTTCCGTGCCGAGCTTGCGGTCATCGATGAACAGTTCCGTCTTGCCATCGGCGGAAATCAGCGCACGCGACAGCGGATGCGGCGTGTGCGGCACGTCGGCGCCACGGATATTGAAAATCCAGGCGACAGAAGACGGATCGGCAATCAGGGCCGCGGCAAGGCCCTTCGCCTTCAGGCTGGCCGCGATTTCGGCAATTTTCTCCGCCGCCGGCTTGCCGGCATGGGCTTCCTGCTGAACCGCGACGGCGCCCATCGGCTCGACCGGGCGATCCGACCATGCCGTATCCAGCGGGTTTTCATTCAAGAGCACGATTGTGCCGCCGATTTCGGAAACCGCCTTGGCAAGTTTCTTCACCTCCGCGCCGCCATGCAGCCACGGATCGACCCCGAGGCGAAAACCTTTTGGCGCATGCGCGGGAAGCCAGAGATGCGGTGGTTCGTTGACGAGATCGCCGCCGGTGAAGACCGTGCCATCAACCTGTTCGGCCAGTTGCGTAACGTAACGGCCATCGACGAACACGACAGCCGTCGAGCGGGTCACCAGTGCAATACCGGCGGAACCGGTAAAACCGGTCAGCCAGGACAAGCGCTCGGCGGATTTCGGCACATATTCGCCCTGATATTCATCGGCGCGCGGCACGAGAAAACCATCGATACCAAGTTCATCGAAACGGGCGCGGATGGCGTTGACGCGATCGCGACCGAACTGCGGCGTGGACGTGCTGTCGAAGGATTGAAACATGGCAATATTCCAGGTGATCTGATTTGAAAAAACGGATGGGCGACACTTAATCGAATTCGGCAGGTCACCGCCAGCTATATCCCTCCATCATCAGGAGATCGAAAAAATCTCGAAATCGAGGAAAACGCAGAGACATGCACCAGATGCATAACACGAATGAAAAGAGCCTTCTTACTGGGCATTGAGTATCGTCTTATATTCCTTTTCAAACAGAGCGGCGAAACATTCGCCCCACAGGATGAGATCGATGGCCATTTCCTTTTTCCGCAACGCCTTCAACCGGGCAGCTGCAGCCCGCAAGCATCAGGCTGACGTCTTCGTCAACGAAACGCTGATGAAATTCGATGATCGCACGCTGAAGACTTTCGGCACGAGCCGTGAAGAACTGCTGCGCGAGCGCTCGAAGTTCTAATCACGCAATACAATGATCGCCGCTTGAGCCCTCCTCCCAGGCTCGCGGAACGCTGGTGAGAAACCAGCAAAAGGCGGCTTTTCAGGCCGCCTTTTTCATTTCCGTCATCTTTTCAGGCACTGTGTGCCTATGGGATCGGATCAGCTTTTGGTCAGGTGGATCGTCACCCAGCCATTACGCCAGATGGTGCGTACATGACCAAGCCCCGCGCCGGAATAGGCGGAAATCACTTTCCAGCGCTGTTCAGCAAGAATGCCCGACAGAATGACCGAACCGCCCGGCGACAGATGCGTCACCAACTGCGGCGCCATCTTGATCAGCGGACGGGCCAGAATATTGGCGATGATCAGATCGAACGGCCCGTAACGATCGAAGGCCGGCGAATGGAAACCCGGTGCGGTTTCGAGCGCGATGCCATTGGCGATACCGTTGCGACGAACATTTTCACGCGCCACGCGAACGGCAACCGGATCGATATCGGTGGCCAGAACCGGGATCATCGGCCGCAATTTGCGAACCGCAATCGCCAGCACGCCTGAACCGGTGCCGAGATCGAGCGCATTGCGCGGGTTTTCGGCATTCAGTACACGCTCGATGGTTTCGAGGCAGCCGGCGGTGGTGCCGTGGTGGCCGGTGCCAAAAGCCTGACCGGCATCGATCTCGATGGCGATGTCGCCCGAGCGCACCTTGTCGCGATCATGGCTGCCATGCACGAGAAAACGCCCTGCCCTGACGGGCTTGAGACCTTCCAGCGATTTAGCGATCCAGTCGATATCCGGGATGATTTCGCGCTCGATGACGGCATCCGGGAATTCTTCGGAAAGCGCTTCGGCAATGCGTGCATGCACATCGGCCTCATCCTCGGCCATCATGTAGACCGAGGCTTCCCAGATATCCTTCTTTTCGTCGATCTCCGTCGTGCCGACGGCAAAATCCTCTTCGCCGAAACAGAAGGAGAGAATGTCGAGGATGTGCTCCGCCTTCTTTTCAGTGGTGGAGACATAGAGGCGGATTTCGCTCACGGCCGGGTCCTTAGATTTGCTGTAGGCGTGTGCAATGCCACACAAGGCCGTACCGCTTCAAGCCCGCGCGAGAAAAGCTTAGAGCACGTCGCAGCCAATCTGCACCATTCTGTTGGCTTAGACGGAGTCGGATATTCGCTCGGCCGGCGCGCGTCGTAGCCAAAGCATACGGCCAAGCCGGCCGAGCGAATAGGCGGCCCGTATCAGCCAACCCCGAAGGGGCCGGGCATCTTTCCGCCAGGATCAGAGGCGATCGGCTCGAACGTACCTTCGGGTATGCCCTTCGCCGATCGCCTTTGCCCTGACGAAAACCTGCTCCGGCAGAATGGCGCAGATTAGCTGCGACGTGCTCTAACCGCCAATCAGGCTCTGAAGCTTCTTGACCGCACTGTCGGGATCCTCGCCATAAGCGATAGTTTTGGAAAAACGCCCGCCATTGTCGAGCAGGAAAACCGAAGCCGTATGGTCCATCGTATATTCGCCGTTCGGATCCTTTTCATCGACCGGCACTTTGCGGGCAAACACCTTGTAGCCCTTGACCATGTCGGCAACCTTTTGCGGATCGCCGGAAATGCCCTTGATGCGCTTGCTGACATTGGAAATGTATTGCTGCAGCAATTCCGGCGTATCGCGCTCGGGATCGACGGAAACGAAATAGGCATTGAGGCGCGTGCCGTCAGGATCGACCTTTTCCAGCCAGCCATTCAGCTCGAAAAGTGTCGTGGGGCAGACTTCCGGGCAATGGGTAAAGCCGAAGAACAGCGCCGTCGGCTTGTCCTGAAACGCCTTTTCGGTGATCGGCTTGCCATCCTGCGCCACCAGTTCGAACGGCACGCCGAACGGCGCATCGGCCACCTGTCGTGTTTTGCCGGTCACCTCGAATGTCAGCCAGCCCAGCACACCGGCCAGCGCCACGACGGCGATCCAAAGAACGATCCGAAAAGTCTTCATGGCAACGGGTCCGCACGCTTCTGCAACGAATGATATCTTGCTGATAGACAAAGCGATTGGAAGGCGCAAATCAACTGGCTGTTTTTGTCAGAACGTGGGCGTTTCGCCGCAGGCGATCTGGCCTACAGGCACCAGGCCATGCCGGTCTCCGCCATGGTGATGAAAATTTCCGAACCGTAGTGCAGCCAGCCCGCCACGCACAGAATCAGCAGGCCCGATGCCAGCAGAAAGCCGGCGAGCATGAGTGGAAGGCGCAAGGATGAGGCGTTCTGATGCATGGACGCCAGTATAACAGGCTTTTTAGTCTCTAAAACAGCAGAAAAAGGCAGCTCCGCCACAGAGATTAGGGGAAGTTTAACCCGCGTTTGAGAGCGTGTGCCCAACGAAATCAGGATGATCGCCATGAGCAATGCCATCAAGCAGTCGGGAGCATATCTCGAAATCGTCTCCTTCCATCTGGGCGACCAGGAATTCTGCATCGACATCATGGCCATCCGCGAAATTCGCGGCTGGGCCCCGGTGACGCCGATGCCGCATACCCCGCCTTATGTTCTGGGTCTCATCAACCTGCGCGGCGCGGTTATTCCGGTCATCGACATGGCCTGCCGTCTCGGCATGAAGATGACGGAGCCTTCCGAGCGCGCTGCCATCATCGTCACCGACATCGCCGGAAAGCTGGTCGGCCTGCTTGTCGAGCAGGTTTCCGACATGATGACAATCAAGAGCGAAGACCTGCAGCCGGCACCGGAAATCATTCCGGAAGGCCAGCGCGCCTTCTGCCGCGGCATCGTGGCGCTGGAAAAGACCATGGTCTGCTTCCTCAACCTCGATACCGTGATTGCCGACGAATTGACACGCGAAGCCGCCTGATCGATCTCGTCAGTATCGTTTTGACGCACCCGCTGTGGCGACACGGCGGGTGTTTTGCATTTTGAACTCCATCAACGCCTCACAGAGCCGTGAGGCACGCATATGTGATGGAACATCAAGTCATTGCAAAATAATGATTTTTCTTGAAACCTTCTAGAATCTCGACGGTTAACTCCACGTGAATTCAGCACGGCGCTACAAAACGGTCCGTTTTCAGGAACCGCCTTGTAGCGTGACCGACAGACACAAAAAGGAGAATTGTCATGAAAAAGGTTATTGCACTCGCAGCACTGATTTCCGCTTCGGCTTTTGCAGGCGCCGTATCGGCCCAGACCTACAATTCCGACATGCCGGCCACGTCCCCGGTAGACGTAAGCGTTGTCAACGTCACCAACGACCCGAGCGCCGGCAGCGGCAGCCGCTTGCCGATCACGCTCACCAATCCCGGTCCTGAGCTGATCGAGGATGCGCGGGCGCAGCTGGAATCCGACCCGGCCCTGGTCGATGCGCTCGCCATGAAGAATGTTCAGTTGGCCAATGTCGTGCATATCCAGACGGCCGCCAATGGCGGCAAGATCGTCTACGTGCGCTAAGCACGCCATATCCTCGAAAAAGCCGGGTCTCCATGCCCGGCTTTTTCATGCCCGATTTTCCGTCAGGGTTTTCCCTTGGTCCATGTCACCTGCTGACCGTATAGCGGCACGGCGGACACCGCCATCTTCGCCGACCCTTCCACCACCCGGCGGGAATGCGCCAGATAGATCAGCGTGTCATTGGCCTTGTCATAGATGCGCTTGACCAGCAGATCCTTGAAGATCAGCGAGCGACCCTGCCGAAAAACTTCCTCGCCACCCTTGTCGAGCTCAATATCGCCGATCTCGATCGGGCCCGTCTGGTTGCACGAAATCGCGCTGTTGGATGGGTCCTCGAACCAGTTGCCGTTCTTCAAGCGGTCGATCATGCTGCGATCGAAATAGGTCACATGGCAGGTGACGCCCTTGACCGCCGGATCGGCTACCGCCTCGACAATGATGTCGTTGCCGATCCAGTCCACCCCGACCTCGCCGACCACTTCAGCGACGGCAGGCACGGACAAGACGCCGGCAAGAACGGCGGAGGCACAGGCAAATGAAACAAGACGGCGGCGCATGGCAAAAAATCTCCGGTCAATCATGTGTGACGAGAGATAAGGTGCGGCGCAGCACTTGCAAGATCGCGTGACGACCTACTGCTTGCGCAAAGTGCAGGCATCATAACCGCCGACATAAAGCCGCCCGGTTCGCATGCCGATGGCGGGTGCGATATCGCGGATTTCGGCCACCCTGAGCGCCTTGGCAATCGCCAGCGAAGCTTCGGCGCAAATGGCGGCATCTTCCGCAGCATTGTGGTGCAGGAAGGACAGGCCAAGATGCTGGGCAAGAATGTTCAGCTTGTGCGAACCGAGATGCGGCCAGACCTTTTGCGCCATTTTCACGCTGCACAGATAGGAGAGTTGCGGATAGCTTTGCCGATATTGATCGAGACAGGCGCGCCAGACTGAAAAATCGAATGATGCGTTGTGGGCGATCATGGTGGCGCCGGCAAAATCGTCGGCGAACTCGTCCATCACCTCGGGAAACTCGCCGGCATCCTCCACCTGTTCCGGGCGAATGCCGTGAATGGCGATGTTGAACGAGGAAAACCGCATGTCCTTCGGACGGATCAACCGCTCCTCCACGCGCACGACCTTGCCGTTCTCGATCCACGCCAAACCGACCGAACAGGCGCTGCCGCGTTGTTCGTTGGCGGTTTCGAAATCGATGGCGATGGTTTTCAAAGCGGTATTCCGGACAGTGACGTGTCACCGCTTTTAGGATGGATGAGGTGATTCGGGGAAGGTGCATGCGCGAATGCAGGCAAACTTGCCTGATCAGCCATTTCGCACTAAAATGGTCACATGTGACCACTTCAGGAGAGTGCCTTGGCGACGATTACCCTGAAAGATGCAAAAGCCGGCTTTTCGGCCTTGGTTGACAAGGCGAGCGCTGGCGAGTTCGTCACCATTACCCGCCACGGCAAACCGGCAGCCGTTCTGGTGAGCGTCGATGCCGCGGAAGCAGCCAAAAGAGCCTACCGCAAGGGAGACGGGAGTTTCGCCGATCACATCCTTGCCTTTCCCGATATCGACGAGGATGTTTTCAAACGCAATTGCTCACCGGCACGGGATGTCGAGCTTTGAGCGGCTTCCTGCTCGATACCAACGTCATTTCGGCCTCCTCGCCAATCCACCACGAAACGAATGAAGCGTTTGGGCGATGGCTGCGTGAACAGGTGAAGCTCGATACGCTTTTCCTGTCCGTCGTCACCATTCACGAGATCTCAAGAGGCATCGCGCTGCTCAGGCACAGGGGCGCAACGGCGAAGGCCGAGCGGCTTGTCACTTGGCTTGACATCGTGAAATCAGATTTCAGCGACAGACTTGTCTGTTTCGATGAAACGACAGCGAGCTTGGCTGGAGAACTGGAAGCCGTGGCGATTTCGGCTGGGTTCGAGCCAGGCATGGCAGATGCGATGATTGCCGCGACAGCCAAATTGCATGACTTGAAACTGGTCACGAAAAACCTCAGACATTTCCACATGTTCGGAATTGACGTGGTCTCGCCGACCGACGTCGCCGCCTGAGGCCAGCTTTCCTGTTGACCTTGCCGGATGTCTCTGGCGTTATAACTCCCATGACCAATCGCGCCACCCTTACCCATACCCATGTGACCATTCGCCCTGCAGGGCGCGTGGCGGGTCTGGCGCGTTAAGTTGCCATCCGTCACCACCCTGCCGCATCATGGCAGGGATGGGAGATCCGCTCTGCCTCGGCAAAACCCAGGAGAGCAGAGATGAATTTGCAGGAAGAACAGAAAGAAAAGTCACCTCGCCCCGAGAGGCTGGATGGCGTCGTGATCCGCGCGGCCAGCCCACAGGATGCGGAGGCGATCACCGCTCTGCATAACCTTCCCGGCTACCGTTACGGGACGCTGCGCACCCCGTTTCATTCCTCGGCGGACATCCGCACCTATCTGGAGAGTTCGCCGGGTGATGGCAGGCGCCTTGTCGCCGATCTGGGCGGTCAGGTGATCGGCGATATCGGGCTCACACTCGCCGGCAATCCGCGACGTCGCCATACCGCAACGATCGGCATGGGCGTGCATGACGCCTTTGCCGGGCGCGGTGTCGGCTCGGCACTGATGACGGCAGCCCTCGACATCGCCGACAACTGGCTCAATCTTCGCCGCGTTGAACTGACAGTCTTCACCGACAACGACGCTGCCATAAGCCTCTACGAAAAGCAGGGCTTCGTCACGGAAGGTTGCCTCAAGGAATTCGCATTCCGAGATGGCCGTTATGTCGATGCCTATACGATGGCGCGGCTGAAGATCTGATCGTCAGCCGCCGATGAAGGCCAGCCATTCGTCTTCCGTCATCACCTCGACGCCGAGTTCCCTTGCCTTGTCGAGCTTGGAACCGGCGCCGGGGCCTGCAACCACGTAATCGGTCTTTTTCGAGACGGATCCGGCCACCTTGGCGCCAAGCCCTTCCGCGCGCGCTTTCGCCTCGTCACGGGTGAAGCGCTCGAGCGAGCCGGTGAACACCACCGTCTTGCCGGCGACAGGGCTGTCCGAAACCGCGACCTGCTCTGCGTCCTGCGGCGTCACTTCCTCCAGCAGGCGTGTGACGACGTCGAGATTGCGCGGTTCCTTGAAGAACTCGACGATAGCGCGGGCGACGATCTCGCCGATGCCTTCGATATTGTTGAGATCGTTCCAGGCGTCACCGGAGAGATCGGCGGCATCCTTCATCGCCTTTTCCAAGGCAACGTAGCTGCCGTAATGGCGGGCCAGAAGCTTTGCCGTGGTCTCGCCGACATGGCGGATGCCGAGTGCATAGATGAAGCGGTTGAGCGCGATCGAGCGGCGCTCGTCTATGGCATCGAACAGCTTTTTGACGCTGACCTTGCCGAAACCGTCAATATTTTCGAGCTTCATGAACGGCGAGGCTTCCTGACGCTTTTTCAGCGTAAAGATATCGGGCGCGGTGCGAATCTGTAGCGATGGATCTTCCGCCTCGAAGAAGAAATCTACCTGCTTGGTGCCAAAACCTTCGATGTCATAGGCATTGCGGGAGACGAAATGTTTCAAGTGTTCCGTCGCCTGCGCACGGCAAACGAAACCGCCGGTGCAGCGCGTGACCGAATCGAGCTTGCCGGTCTTTTCGTTCTTCTCGCGCACAGCATGGCTGCCGCAGACCGGGCATTTGGCCGGGAATTCATATTTTTTCGCATCCGCCGGGCGCTTTTCCATCACCACGTCCAGCACCTGCGGAATGACATCCCCTGCCCGCTGCACGATGACGGTGTCACCGATGCGGATATCGTGTCCTTCCTCGCGGATATGCTCGCCGGAATTGCCGATGCCTTCGATATAGTCGGCATTGTGGAGCGTCGCGTTGGTGACGACCACGCCGCCGACGGTGATCGGCGTGAGACGGGCCACCGGCGTCAAGGCGCCGGTACGACCGACCTGGATGTCGATGTTTTCGACCGTCGTGAACGCCTGTTCGGCCGGGAATTTATGCGCTGTCGCCCAGCGCGGTGAGCGCGAGCGGAAACCGAGGCGGGCCTGCAGGTCGAGCCGGTCGACTTTGTAGACGACACCATCGATATCATAGTCGAGATCCGGGCGAGCGAGGCCGATCTCGTTATAATGCGCCAGAATCTCTTCGAGCGAGGTCAGCCGCTTCATCAGCGGATTGACCGGAAAACCCCAGTCTTTGAACGTCTGCACCATCTCATACTGCGTCTTCGGCAATTCGTTCGGCTCCGAAATTTCACCCCAGGCGTAGGCGAAAAATTTCAGCTTGCGGCTTTCCGTCACCTTGGCATCGAGCTGGCGCAGCGATCCGGCCGCTGTGTTGCGCGGGTTGACGTAAAGCTGCTTGCCCTGCTTTTCCATCTCGGCGTTCAGCGCCAGAAAATCGCTCTTGGCCATATAGACCTCGCCGCGCACTTCCACGACGGCCGGCACGCTCTTGGGCAGGCGTTGCGGAATTTCCCTGATGGTCTTGATATTGGCCGTGACGTTTTCACCGGTCGTACCGTCACCGCGTGTCGCGGCATTGACCAGAATGCCGTTTTCGTAGCGGATCGACATCGACAACCCGTCGATCTTCGGCTCGGCCGTGAAGGCGATGGAATTGTCCGGCAGCTGGCCGAGGAAACGATAGACGGAATTGACGAAATCGCGCACGTCCTCGTCGGAAAACGTGTTGTCGAGCGAGAGCATCGGCCGCGAATGGGTGATCGGCGCAAAGGTGGCAAGCGGTGCCGCACCGACCTTGATCGACGGACTGTCGGCCCGGATCAGCTGCGGAAACTTTTCTTCGATCTCCTGATTGCGGCGCTTCAGCGCGTCGTAATCGGCATCCGAAATCTCCGGTGCATCATTGCCGTGATAAAGTTCGTCGTGATGGGCGAGTTCCCTTGCCAGCCGTTCCAGCTCGGCGGCGGCGGTCTGTTCGGTCAGGGTATCGATTGCGGTCTGATCGGCGGCCATTCGGGAATCTCCATGTCTTGAGGCTTTTTCTAGTGCAATTGCCGCAGATTGGAAGAAGCCGCCCCGACGTCGCACCAAAATCACGAACATGTTTTGAAAAACGGCACGGCTTGTGCTCCCGGCCGACTGGACGTGCTGCGTCGCACCGTCGTAATACCCCACTCAAATACTCATGTTCGCACACAGCATTTTCGGGGAAGACACATGGCCAATCGCTGGCGGGATACGGGATTACGATATGGCCTCGTGACGCGGCTGCTTCACTGGTCGATGGCCTTTCTCATCTGTTGGCAGTTTTCCGGCCTCGTGCTGGGGCGGTTGTTCGGCCGCTCGGGCGTGACGGACTTTTTGAACAGCACGCACGGCTCGCTCGGTGCCACAATCATGATCATGGCGGCGCTCAGAGCACTATGGGGTTTTTATAACCTGAAGGATCGGCCGGCGCATGAACGCGGCCCGCTGGGCCTCGCTGCCCGCGCCGGCCATGTCGTGCTGTATCTGCTGATGCTGGCAGTGCCCGCACTGGCATTGCTGCGCGCCTTCGGTTCGGAATGGGGGCTTACGCTTTACGGCCTGCAGATCGTCGCACGCGGCGGCGAAAATATCGCCTGGATGATTGCGCCTGCCCGGCTGCTGCATGGCACGCTCGCATGGGTCATGCTGGCCATGATCGGCGGCCATATCGCCATGGTGCTGATCCACCGTTTCATCTGGAAGGACGAAGTGCTGTCGCGCATGGCCGGGCCGGCACGCCAGATGGCACCGGCGGAATAGATCAGGAAGTGACGGCGGCTTCTTCGTAATAGGCGTCGTCGTCTTCGGCGCTGAAGAGATCGAACTCGAGGACGAGGCCACGCGCTGCGATAGCGCCCAGAAGAGTGGGATCGAGGCTAAACCCCTCATTGGCTTCGACCATGAAAAACCCCGCGAACACGTCCCCTTCAAAGCGGGCGGACAGGTCTTTCCAGACCGTGAGGTCGTTGGTCAGCGCAGCAAAAAGCGAAGCAATCTGCTCCGCGAGTTCGCCCGAAAACTCTTCATCCGCTTCCAGCTGCCATGTGCCCGTTTCAGCGACGGCCTTGTTGCCCGCTTCGGATAGCGTCACATCGCCCTTGCGATAGGCGCTCGTAGGCGCCGCACCCAGCGCTTTCGAAATCTGGTCCGGATCGAGATCGTCGCCAAAGAAACGCAGGCAAGCGATAGTTTGAAGAACTGTGGCCATGACACCCTCAATCTTGCTGGCGTGACGCGATCATCGATGATCTCAACCCTCAGCGGCCAGCAGCGCCGCAGCCGCCGCCCTCGCCTCCGCGGTCACGGATGCACCCGAAAGCATGCGGGCAATCTCTTCGGCGCGATGTTCCGGCGTCATTCTGGCAACACGGGTGGCAATCTTTTCCGATCCGTCGCCAGCCGGCCCCTTGGAGATCAGCATATGCGTGGCAGCGCGTGCGGCGACCTGCGGCGCATGCGTGACCGACAGAACCTGCACATTGGCCGACAGACGCTTCAGACGCTGTCCGATCGCATCCGCGACCGCTCCACCGACGCCGCTGTCGATTTCATCGAAGACCAGCGTCGGGGCCGACCCGCGATCGGCAAGCGCCACTTTCAGCGCCAGCAGGAAACGCGAAAGCTCGCCACCCGAGGCAACCTTCATGATCGGTCCCGGACGTGTGCCCGGATTGGTCTGGACGTGGAATTCGACCTGATCAATGCCGTCTGCGCTCGCCGATTCGGCATTGGCAGTGACTTCAACCATGAAGCGTGCGCGTTCCAGCTTCAGTGCCGGCAGTTCGGCCATCACGGCTTCGGACAGCGCCGATGCACCCTTCTGTCGCTTTTGCGAGAGTGCCGCAGCGGCGTGATCAAATTCGACCTTCGCAGCCTCGGAGATCTTTTCCAACTGAGCGAGCTTTTCCTCGCCGGCATCGAGGTCGGCGAGATCGGCAACCATCTTTTCGGCGAGCGCCGGCAGTTCTGTCACCGGCACGGAATATTTGCGGCCCGCAGCCCGCAGTGCAAACAGACGCTCTTCGACACGCTCCAGTTCACGCGGATCGAACTCGGTGCGGCGCAGCGCCGCCTCGACTTCCATCTGGGCATTGGAAAGGTGGTTGAGCGCCTGATCCAGCAGCTCGACGGTTTCTTCGAGAAGTCCCGGCGCTTCATGGCTCTTGCGTTCCAGACGCCGAACCATGGAAGCGATCAGCGGAACGGGCGATGCATGGCCGTTCAGGAACTCGGACGCCTCCGAAATGTCGCCGGCGATGCGTTCGGATTTCTGCATACGGGCGCGGTGATCGGCGAGTTCGTCTTCCTCACCATCGCGCGGCGACAGGATTTGTAACTCCTCGACCGATGAACGCAGATAATCAGCCTCACGCGCAGCAGCCTCGACGCGGGCGCGGTGGCTCTTCAGGCCGCGCTCGGCGTCTTTCCATGTGCGGTAGAGACCGGAGACCTGCATGGCCTCGTCGCCAAGGCCCGCAAAGGCATCCAGTAGCGTGCGGTGAGCATTGGTATCGACAAGCGCACGGTCATCGTGCTGCCCGTGGATTTCCACCAGCAGCTGGCCAAGCTGGCGCATCAACTGCACGCTCACAGGCTGATCGTTGACGGAAGCCTTGGTGCGGCCGTCAGCGGACTGCACGCGGCGAAAGATCAGGTCGCCATCGTCATCGAGGCCGTTTTCGCGCAGGAGAAGACGGGCAGGATGATCCATGCCGACATCGAAGACGGCCGTGACCTGCCCCTTGTCACTGCCATGGCGCACGAGGCCACCGTCGCCACGGCCACCGAGCGCCAGCGAAAGACTGTCGAGAAGAATCGATTTGCCGGCACCCGTCTCACCGGTCAGCACAGAAAGGCCGGCCTCGAAATCGAGGTCCAGCCGTTCGATCAAGACGATATCGCGGATCGACAACTGGATCAGCATGTTACCTCGATCCGGCCCTGCCCTGCCTTGAAATCACTCGCCGGCGACAAGCTTGATGGCTGCGCGGGAAATCCACGAACCACGGTTTTCGCGCGGCTCAAGTCCGCCGCCCTTCAGGAGCTTGTAGCTGTCGGCATACCACTGGCTGTCCGGATAGTTGCGACCGAGAACGGCGGCAGCGGTCTGTGCTTCCTCGGCAATGCCCATGGCGTAATAGGATTCGACCAAACGCGCGAGCGCTTCTTCGATCTGGTTGGTATTGCCGTATTGCTCGACCACCAGACGGAAACGCTGGATAGCGGCAAGGTATTCCTTGCGCTCGAGATAATAACGGCCGATCTGCATTTCCTTGCCGGCGAGCTGGTCGCGGGCAAAACGGATCTTGGCCTGCGCGTCGTCGACATATTCCGAATCGGGATAGTCCTTGACGACCTTGTTCATCGCCTCGATCGTACGCGATGCCGCGCGCTGATCCTGCGTGACGTCGCTGATCTGCTTGGAATAGGACAGGCCGACCAGATACTGGACATAGGCGCTGTCGGCAGAACGCGGATATTGCTTGAGGTAACGGTTACCGGCGGCGATCGCCTCGTCGTTACGGTTCTGGCGGGTATTGGCAAATGTCAGCATGACAAGCGCCTTGCGGCCCCATTCGGTGAACGGGTTCTGCTTGTCGATCGCATCGAACTTGCGGATCGCCTCGCCTGTATTGCCGGCCTTCATATTGGCCAGGCCCTGATTGTAAAGCTGCTCCGGCGGATCGGTGGCAAGTCCGAGCTTGGTAATGTCGATATCCGGGTCAGTGCCGCACGCGGTCGTCGTCATGCCGACGCCGGCCAGCACGAGGGAGACGACCGCCACGCGCGCCGTTTTCCCGATTACAGAAGACCTGACATTAGCCATGCAATAGTTCCCGATTGCCACGCGATAAAAAGAGCCACCGCCCTGACAGGCGTTCTAGCCATAAAAGCAGCATGAGGGCAACGCAATGATGGCCCATTCGTGCAATTTTGTGGCGGCGGACTTACTTAAATTACGGTAAAAACAACAAAAAAGAAAAGGCCGTGTCCACAGACACGGCCAAAACGACTGGAGTCCCAAATCTATCCCGGGGTTCAGCCGACCCAGGGAGCGAATTCCGGAACATTGACCGGAACGAACTCGCGGGCGCGAACACGCTGGCTGCGGGCCGGAGCCTCGACGATCTCGTAAGCCGTCGGATCGCTGAGCAGCGCCTTCAAGGCATTGGCGTTCATCTTGTGGCCACCGCGATAGGAACGGTAGCAGCCGATGAACTGGGCGCCGGCCAGCGCCAGATCGCCAACGGCATCGAGCGTCTTGTGACGAACGAATTCATCCTTGGCGTAACGCAGGCCTTCGACATTGACGACCGTGTCGTCGTCGCCGATGACGACCGAGTTTTCGAGCGAGGAACCCAGCGCATAACCGGCAGCCCACAGCCGCTCGACATCACGCATGAAACCGAAGGTACGAGCGCGCGACAGCTCGTCACGAAATACGGAGGCGGTCAGGTCACCCTTCCACGACTGGCGGCCGATCAGCGGCGAATCGAAATCGATCTCGACTTCGAAGCGCGTACCGTCATAGGGGCGGAATTCCGACCAGGAAGCACCGGCATCGATACGGACCGGCTTGATCACGCGGATGTAACGACGCTTGACGCCGAGATTGACCGTGCCGACCTGCTCGATCGCTTCGATGAAGGGGAAAGAACTGCCGTCCATGATCGGCATTTCGGCACCTTCGACTTCGACGACGAGGTTGTCGAGGCCGAGAGCGTAGATCGCCGCCATGACGTGTTCGATGGTTGCAACCGAACGGGCCATGTTGGTGCCGAGCACGGTGCAGAGATCGGTATTGCCGACCTGCGAGGACACTGCGCGGTATTCGGCAGTGCTGCCATCGCTGAGGGTGCGGGAGAAAACGATGCCGGTGCCGGCATCGGCCGGCTGGAAGGTGATCGATACCTGGCTTCCGGAATGAACGCCGATACCCGAGAGCGTTACGGGTGCGGCGATGGTGGTCTGGAAACCGAGAAGTTCGATGCTCATTCTTTTATGCCTTTATTGAACCGAACCAGCGTCTCTTCGGGCGATCCGGGATACTTTGTCCATAAATCCGTTTGAATTAACAAACTGCGATTCACGGTCTCTTGATCATCTAGATACGTGTCTCGGGCGTACATCTCAAATCACTGTTCGTTTCGTATTGTTACGAAGCCAAGTGTCGGGAGATGCTCAACAATTTTCCATCATTAAAACGAAATGTGAAAAGGCCCGGATCGCGCGATCCGGGCCTTTTCCACAGTCTGTATTCAAGTGCCGATCAGGTGGACTGGCGGCGCAGGAAGGCCGGGATTTCCAGCTGATCATCCTCGTGCTGCGAGCCCGCACGCGGGGTGCTGCGGCCGTGATCATCGAGGTTGCCGCGACGCGGAGCGTAGAGGCTTGCTTCCGGCGACAGCGGGCGACGCTGCTGCGAGGAGGCAGACGGCGCCTGCATCATTTCACCGGCGTGATCGTCTTCTTCGCGACGGCCAAGCGAGTTGGTGATACGCTTGAGGAGACCCATCGGGCCACGCTCTTCGTGGGCCGGCTGTGCCGGGTGAGCGCGGTGATCCATTTCAGCCTTCACGACCGGCGGAAAGTCTTCCACGCGGGGCATGCGAACCTGTTCGACGGTTTCGCGAATCATCGGCTGGCTCATGACCGGAGCTTCCGGCTGCATCATGCGCGGTGCCGGGGCCGGCTGCGGAGCGACCGGAGCCTGCTGCTGCGGAGCAGCGTAGGACGGCTGCGGTGCTGCGGCGTAGGACGGTGCCGGAGCGGCAGCGCGCGGTGCTTCAGCCGGAGCCGATGCGAAGATGCGGCTCTGCGGGCGGAACTCTTCAGCCTGAGCAACCGGAGCCTGGGCGACCGGTGCCGGAGCGACCGGAGCGGGAGCAGCCGGGATGGCCAGTTCGCGTTCCATTTCGGCTTCGGCGTGACGGATGGTCTCGGCAATCGGGTCTACCGGTGCCGGGGCGATCGCGCGGGGTGCCTGCTGGATGACAGGCTGCACTGCGGCCGGAGCCGGAGCAACGGCCGCCGAAGGACGGATAATCGGCTTCTGGGCTGCGCGCATTTCAGCGGCACGCAGATCGACTTCGCCCATGCCGCGATCGATGCCGGTGGCAACGACGGAGACGCGGATGATGCCTTCGAGAGCTTCGTCGAAGGTGGCGCCGAGGATGATGTTGGCGTCCGGATCGACTTCTTCGCGGATGCGGGTTGCGGCTTCGTCGACTTCGAACAGGGTAAGGTCGCGACCACCGGTGATGGAGATCAGCAGGCCCTGTGCGCCCTTCATCGAGGTTTCGTCGAGCAGCGGGTTGGCGATCGCGGCTTCGGCGGCCTGCATGGCGCGGCCCGAACCGGAAGCTTCGCCCGTACCCATCATGGCGCGGCCCATCTCACGCATCACCGAGCGAACGTCGGCGAAGTCGAGGTTGATGAGGCCTTCCTTGACCATCAGGTCGGTGATGCAGGCAACACCCGAATAGAGAACCTGGTCGGCCATCGCGAATGCGTCGGCGAAGGTCGTCTTGTCGTTTGCAATGCGGAACAGGTTCTGGTTCGGGATGACGATCAGCGTATCGACCGACTTCTGCAGTTCCTCGATGCCCTGTTCGGCCAGACGCATGCGACGTGCGCCTTCGAAGTGGAACGGCTTGGTGACGACGCCAACGGTCAGGATGCCCTTGTTGCGGGCGGCCTGTGCCACGACCGGAGCTGCACCCGTGCCGGTGCCGCCGCCCATGCCGGCGGTGACGAAGCACATGTGGGTGTTCTGGAGATGGTCAAGAATTTCGTCGAGGCACTCTTCTGCGGCAGCGCGGCCGACTTCCGGCTGCGAACCGGCGCCCAGACCTTCGGTTACCTGCACACCCATCTGGATGATGCGGTCAGCCTTGGTCATGGTCAGTGCCTGGGCATCGGTATTGGCAACGACGAAGTCGACACCTTCGAGGCCCGCGGTGATCATGTTGTTGACAGCATTGCCGCCGCCGCCGCCGACGCCGAACACGGTGATCCGTGGCTTCAGCTCGGTAATGTCCGGCTTGTTCAGATTGATGGTCATCTAACCGTTCCTTCTTAATCCTTGGGCAGCGTCGCCACGCCGCCGTTTATTCCTGTTACCTCGACACGCTGGTGCGAAACCGGTGTGTCAGAAACTTTCCTTCAACCACTGCCCCATTCGCGCCAGCCGGCCGTTGCCGCTGACCAGTCCCGACGCGAAACCGCCATTTGCCGCATGCGTCTCCAGACCGGCGACCTGCGGATAGATCATCAGCCCGGCCGCCGTGGAGAAGGCCGGTCCCTTTGCTGCGGTCGGAAGACCCGACAAGCCCATAGGACGCCCGATTCGGACGTTTCGGGCAAGGATTCGGCGCGCAGTTTCTGACAGGCCGGTGAGCTGGCTGGCGCCACCGGTCAGAACGACCCGCTTCCCGACGATCGGGCTGAAACCCGATTTCTGGATGCGGTCGCGGATCAGTTCCAGCGTCTCTTCGAGTCGCGCGCGAACGATACGGGTGACCAGAGCCTTGGGGATCTGGGTGGGTTGATCACGGTCGTCCTCGCCGATCGGTGCGACCGAAATCAGGTCGCGCTCATCGGCGCCCGTGGAAATGGCAGAGCCATGAACGACTTTCATACGCTCGGCGTCTTCGATCCGGGTGGAAAGACCGCGCGCAAGGTCGGTGGTGATGTGATGTCCACCGAGGCCGATGGCATCGGTGTGAACCAGCTTGCCTTCACAGAAGACAGAAATGGTGGTGGTGCCGCCGCCCATATCGATGGCGGCGCAACCGAGTTCGACCTCATCGTCGACCAGAGCCGCAAGACCGCTGGCGTAAGGCGTCGCAACGATGCCTTCGACCGACAGATGCGCGCGATTGACGCAGAGTTCGAGATTGCGGATCGAGGCGCGTTCGGCGGTCACGACATGCATGTCGACGCCCAGCGTATCGCCGTACATGGAGAGCGGATCACGAATACCGCGTTCGCCATCCAGCGAGTAACCGGTCGGCAACGAGTGCAGGATAACCCGATCCTGACGCTGCGACAGCTGGCTGGCATTGATCATGACCTTGCGCAGATCACCCGACGCGACTTCCTGGCCACCGAGATCGATGGTGGCGGTATAGACGTCACTGGCCAGACGACCGGCGGAAACGTTGACGATCAGGCTGTCGATGGTGAGGCCAGCCATACGCTCGGCCGCATCGACTGCGAGACGCACGACGCTTTCGGCGGCATCGAGATCGGCGATCACGCCGGATTTGACGCCACGCGAACGCTGATGACCGATGCCGATGATTTCGACATTGTGGGTACGACCCGGCAGGATTTCGCTTTCCTGACGCGGGGTCAGGCGGCCGATCATGCACACGACCTTGCTCGATCCGATATCGAGAACCGAAACGACATGGCTGCGCTTCGAAGACAGAGGCTTCAGGCGCGGCAGACCGAGATTGGATGATCCGAACAGGCTCACGTTGCCCCTGCTTTCTTGAGTGCCTTGGCGCGCTCCGCAACCGCCTGCTCGCGGCGTTCGGCAGCGTCGGCCGTCAACTGGACTGTGGTGCGATCCTGAAGGCGAAGATCGACGGCGGCGATATCGCGCTCCAGCATCTGCTGGTTGGTTTCGAACTTGGCGAGACGCTTGAGCGCATCGCCGACATTGTCTTCAGGCAGCTTGATGACGATGCCGTTGTCGAGATGCAGGTCCCAGCGACGGCTGGCGACACGCACGAAGGCACGCACGCGCTGCTTCAGCTCCGGCCATTCGGCCATTTCCTCTTCAAAGCCGGAGGCGGCTTTTTCTGCATCGCGACCGACAAACAACGGCAGCGAGGCAAACTTGTTGTCGCGCAGAGGAGCAATGATCGCGCCGCTCTTTTCGATCAGCGAGAGTTCATTGCCATGCTGCCAGATACCGAAAGCCTCACGCTCCCTGAGCATGACCTCGATCGTGCGCGGATAGACCTTGCGGACCTCGGCATAGGCAACCCAGGGAAGCTCGGAGAGCTGGCGGCGGGCCGATTCGATATCGAGCGCGACCAGCGACGTCGTGCCATCGAGACCGAGCAACTGGAGAATATCGATTTCAGACGTCTGACTGTTGCCGGAGACGCGCACGTCCTCGATGGCAAAACCGGCAGCAGCGGTAGTCGCCTGAGCAACCGTCTGCGTGTGACCGCCCATCGACATGCCGTAAAGACCAACGACCGCAAAAAGGCCGAACGTGGCAACCGTGCCGGTATGGCGAGGAATATCGATACGACCGGTCGCAAGACTGACGCAAAAGCGCACGACACGACGCAGCGGGCGCGGCAGCACCCGGCGATCGTCCGCAACAGGACCATCCTCGTAAGGATTACGCGCCCCACCTGCCCTTTTGCTGTTCATCGCGAACAAGAAGCGTCCTCCACCATCCAACGGACGAGATCACCAAACAAATGACCGGCATGTACGGCCATCTCGGGCACCAGAGAGGTTGGGGTCATGCCCGGCTGCGTGTTGATTTCCAGCCAGATGACCTCACCGTTTTCGGAGAAACGATCGTCGTAACGAAAGTCCGACCGACTCACGCCACGGCAACCCATCGCCTGGTGCGCCTTCAGTGCCAATGATTGAATCTTTTGGTAAATATTCGGTGAAATTCGTGCCGGAATGACATGAGTGGAGCCACCTGCGGCGTACTTCGCATCATAGTCGTAGAACGTGTCGCCATTCGGCACCACTTCGGTCACACCGAGCGCGACATTGCCCATGACACCACAGGTCAGTTCGCGACCATAGACATACCGCTCGACCATGACCTCCTCGCCGTAACGCCATTCGGAGGAGCCGATGACCTGCGGCGGATGCGTCTGGTTTTCCTTGACGATGACGACGCCGAAGGACGAGCCTTCGCGCACCGGCTTGACGACATAAGGCGGCTTGATCGGATGCGCATTGCCGAAATCGAAACGGCTCAGCACCTTGGCCTCGGCAACCGGAATGCCGGCCGCCTTGGCGACATGCTTCGCCTGCTGCTTGTCCATGGACAGCGAAGACGCCAGTACACCGGAATGGGTGTAGGGAATTTCAAGATATTCGAGAATGCCCTGAATGGTACCGTCTTCGCCATAAGGACCATGGAGCGCATTAAAGCAGACATCCGGGCGCAGTTCGGCCAACACGGCCGCGACGTTGCGATCGACATCAAGCCGCGTGACCTTGTAGCCCTCACCTTCGAGGGCATCGGCACAGGCATTGCCGGAAGACAGGCTGACAGGCCGCTCGGAAGAAAAACCTCCCATCAAAACAGCCACATGCTTGCCACTCATAAACCACTCCTCAGGAAATCAATAAAGGTTGAAGCTCGACGCTTGTGCGAAACTTTCGCGGCCTGATTCCAACCGTTTCCGATAGGTGCCAGTTAAGCGCCATTAAGGTTAATAAAACGTTTACTTTCGTTAACCGCGCCCGCCCGCAGGCGTTAACGACATCACCCTCCGTCGCCCGGTCGCGTGGCGGAAATGCGTCATAGCTTTCGCTCAAGCCCTGAATTTTTGCGCTTTATTGCCGGACAGCCATTTTATTCGATTTAAAATTACGCTATGGCCGCAACAACCCTCCTTAACAAGGAGGCGAGACAACTCTCACGGATATAAGATGACACAGATGGATTCCCCCGTGTCGTCGGCCGCTGAGCCGCTGGAACCTGTTGCAAAGAACTCTCCTGCACAAGTCCTGACGGCCAGCGTGGTCGGCACGACGATCGAATTTTTCGATTTCTACGTTTACGCAACGGCTGCCGTTCTGGTTTTCCCGGCGCTGTTCTTCCCGGGCTCGGACCCGACGAGCGCGCTTCTCGCCTCGTTCGCGACCTTCTCGATCGCCTTCTTCGCACGCCCTCTCGGCGCCATCGTGTTCGGCCATTACGGCGACCGCGTCGGCCGCAAGACCACACTTGTGGCAGCACTTCTGACCATGGGCATTTCCACCGTCGTCATCGGCCTTTTGCCGACCTATGAGCAGATCGGCGTTCTCGCACCGCTGCTGCTGGCGATTTGCCGCTTCGGCCAGGGTTTTGGCCTCGGCGGCGAATGGGGTGGCGCGGTTCTGCTGGCCACCGAAAACGCACCTCCGGGCAAGAAGACCTGGTACGGCATGTTCCCGCAGCTGGGCGCACCGCTTGGTCTGTTCCTGTCCTCCGGCGTGTTCTGGGTTCTTCTGCACTTCATGTCGCAGGAATCGCTTCTTTCCTGGGGCTGGCGCGTTCCGTTCATCGCCTCGATCCTTCTGATCGGCATAGGCCTTTGGGTGCGTCTGTCTATCACCGAAACACCGGCCTTCCAGAAGGCCATCGACAGCCACGAGCGCGTCGAGGTTCCGGTCGCCGAACTGTTCCGCAAGCACAAGCGCAGCCTCGTGCTCGGCACGTTCGTGGCACTCGCCACCTTCGTGCTGTTCTATATCGGCTCGGCCTACCTGCTCTCCTACAACGTCAAGGTCATCGGCATGCCGTTCCTTGAAGCTCTGGAAGTGCAGCTGCTCGGTTCGGTCGTCTTCGGCCTCGCCATCCCGGTCATCGGCAAGCTCGGCGATCGTTACGGCCGCCGCGAAATGCTGATCCTCACCACCGTTCTGATCGGCCTGTTCTCGTTCATCCTGCCGGTTCTGATGACCAGCGGCCCGAACATGATCTTCCTGTTCGTCACCATCGCCATGGTTTTGATGGGCATGACCTACGGCCTGATCGGCACGGCGCTGGCAGCTCCGTTCCCGACCGCGGTCCGTTACACGGGCTCGTCGATCACCTTCAACTTCGCCGGCATTTTTGGCGCGTCGCTTGCGCCCTACATCGCCACCTACCTGCAGGCCAATTACGGCATGACCTATGTCGGTTTCTACCTCGGCTTCGCCGCCGTGGTGACACTCGCCTGCATCTTCCTGTCGGGCAAGGACGAAGTCTGAGCCTTAACGGACTGAACTGACGAAAAAGCCCGCGAGACCGATGGTTTCGCGGGCTTTTTTTATTTCGTGACGCGCACTGTCATTCGCCGGGGTGCAGCCGCTTGTTACGGCGCTCCTGTCGTTTGTCGAACATAATCCAAGCCAGACCGATCACCACGGTCGCCGCGGGGATGATGTACAGATAGAAAGCAGCCATGAATGTCATATTTCCAGCTTTCCTAAGACTTGCCTCGCTATCCAATGTAATATCAATGCCGCGAAAATCCAAGCCGTCGTCGAGATGCCGACTTTGGCGTAAGGATCGCGAAAGAGCCGGTCGATGACAGCGAGGTTATTGGGGCAATGAAGCCCGCTACGACATAAGCTGTCGACAATCTATCCAGATTGGCAGAAGCCAGCTTCAATCGCTCATTCCGTACAAGAACGCGCCGCCGCTCTTGCCTCTCGTCAAAACCGGCATCAGACATATATCACCCCGCCGACCAACAGCGTTACTTGCCGGCGCGGATCCGCACCTTGCGGCGCTCGAACCATTCGCTCAGCAGAATGCCTGCCCACGCCGTGCCGGCGATGACGAAGGGGAGAATATAGAGAAAGAAGAAAGTCGGGGCATTCATGACTTCAGTTTCTTCAATACGTGTCTGGCACCCAAACGTAATATCAAAGCGCCGGAAAGCCAAGCGGAGGTGAAAATCACCGTGCCCCAGGTGATCTGAAATGCTCCAGTGGAATTCGCGAAGATGCGGCAGGAGCAATAAACCCCGCAGACGCACAGGCGGTAGACAGGCGATCAAGGGAATTCGCCGTCAGCTTGGTCCGTTCATTATGCACCAGCGTCATCAACGCCTCCCGAACGGACCAGCCGAGCCGATTACTCCGTCGTGACGCCCTGGAAGGGACGCACTTCACGACCGGGCATGAAGACGCCGAGGCGCTTAATTTCCCATTCCAGCTTGATGCCGTGGTCTTCAAACACACGCTGGCGCACCATCTCGCCGAGATATTCCAGATCGTAGCCGGACGCGTGCCCGATATTGATCATGAAATTGCAATGCAGCGCCGACATCTGCGCACCACCATTCATCAGGCCACGGCAACCGGCTTCGTCGATCACCTTCCAGGCCGAATGGCCTTCCGGGTTCTTGAAGGTCGAGCCTCCGGTCTTTTCCTTGACCGGCTGCACGGTTTCACGGTGCTGGCGCACGGCATCCATTTCTGCGCGGATCTTTGCGCGATCGTCGGGGTAACCTTCGAACACGGCGTGGGTGAAGATCAGGTCCGACGGTGCCGAGGAATGGCGGTAGCTGTAGCCCATATCGGCATTCGACAGGACATGCACATTGCCCTTGCGGTCAACGGCATGGACTTCGACAACACGGTCCTTGGTTTCGGTACCGTTGGCGCCGGCATTCATGCGCAGCGCGCCGCCGATCGAGCCCGGAATACCGTAATAGAAGGCGAAACCGCCGATACCGTTGTCCATCGCCATCGCGGCGACATGCTTGTCCGGGCAGATCGCACCCGCCTTGATGCGGTTTTCACCGACCAGTTCGACCTGGCCAAACCCCTTGGCCGACAGGCGCAGCACAACTCCGGCAATGCCGCCGTCGCGCACAAGCAGGTTCGATCCGACACCGACGACGGTCAGCGGCACATCTTCCGGCAGAAGTTTCAGGAAGGTGACGAGATCATCGACGTCATGCGGCTGGAACATCAGCTCGGCCAGACCACCGGCCTGAAACCACGTAACCTTGTCCATCGGCGCATCCGGCGTCAGCCGTCCGCGAATGTCCTTGACGCCCTCACCGAGCGAAGCCAGCAACCGTTCCCCATTCACCTGCTTCATTGCGTATGCCCCGAAATGCCCTGCAATTCCTTGGGCAGTGCTGCTGCCCAGTGCGTGATGTTACCCGCTCCCAAAAGAACCACAAAATCGCCCGGTTTGGCAATGGTGGCAACGATACCGGCAAGCGCTTCCGGCGAGACCATGAAGCGGGCGTCACGATGGCCACCGGCGCGGATGCGCGCAGCCAGCGTCTCGGAATCGGCACCTTCGATCGGATCCTCCCCAGCCGCATAGACAGGCGCGAGGATGATGCTGTCGGCATCATTGAAGCAGGTGACAAAGTCTTCGAACAGGCTGTTCAGGCGCGAATAACGGTGCGGCTGGTGGACGGCGATGACGCGGCCCGAGCAGCTTTCGCGCGCAGCTTTGAGGACAGCCTTGATCTCGACCGGATGGTGGCCGTAATCGTCGAAGATCGATACGTCGTTCCAGATACCGGTCAGCGTGAAACGGCGCTTGACGCCACCGAAGGCAGCCAGGCCCTTGCGAATGTCTTCCTCGGAAATACCGAGACGGTTGGCGACGGCGATCGCAGCCGTGGCGTTGGAAATATTGTGGCGGCCCGGCATGGGCAGTGTCAGGTCCTTGAAGGAGAATACACGGCCAGTACGGCGGCGGCGGATTTCCACGTCGAAGATGGCCTTTGTGCCTTCCATACGAACGTTTGAAAAACGCGCATCGGCCTGCGGGTTTTCACCGTAAGTGACGACTTTACGATCCTCGATCTTGCCGACCAGCGCCTGCACTTCCGGATGATCGATACACATCACGCCAAAACCGTAGAACGGCACGTTTTCCACGAACTGGCGGAAAGCGGCGCGCACGGCGTCGAAATTGCCGTAGTGGTCGAGATGTTCCGGATCGATATTGGTGACAACAGCGACGTCTGCCGGCAGTTTCAGGAAAGTGCCGTCGGATTCGTCGGCTTCCACCACCATCCACTCACCCTCGCCCATGCGGGCGTTGGTGCCGTAGGCATTGATGATACCGCCATTGATGACCGTCGGATCGAGATTGCCCGCTTCGAGCAAGGTGGCGACCATCGAGGTGGTCGTGGTCTTGCCGTGTGTGCCACCGATGGCGATGGCGTTACGGAAACGCATCAACTCGGCCAGCATTTCGGCGCGACGCACGATCGGCAGCGATTTTTCACGCGCGGCGATCAGTTCCGGGTTGGTTTTCTTGATGGCGGTCGAAACAACGACCACTTCGGCATCGCCGAGGTTTTCCGCCTGATGGCCGACGAAAACCGGAATGCCCTTGTCACGCAGACGCTGCACATTGGCGCTGTCGGACTGGTCGGAGCCCTGCACCTTGTGGCCAAGGTTGTGCAGCACTTCGGCAATGCCGCTCATGCCGATGCCGCCGATACCGATGAAATGGACGAGGCCGATGGCCTGCGGCATCTTCATGCCCGAACTCCTTTGAACTGCGCGATCCCTTGTGCACCGGCAATAGCGACAACCATGTCGGCAAGCAAGGTCGCCGCATGTGGACGGCCGGCCTGCTTGGCGGCTTCCGCCATCTTCGCCAGACGCTCGGGTTCCTTCAGAGCCGCTGACAGTTTTTGCGCCAGACGTTCCGGCGAAAGCTCCGCCTGCGGCACGACCTCGGCGCCACCGGTGGCAACGAGTGCTGCAGCGTTGGCGGCCTGATCGTGATCGAGCGCGTAAGGATAAGGGACAAGAATGGATGGACGGCCGATGACCGACACTTCCGAAACGGTGGACGCGCCGGAACGGCAGACGACCAGATGCGCGGATGCGAGGCGTTCGGCCATATCCGGGAAGAAGGCGGAAACATCCGGCGACATTTTCAGCTTGGCAAAACAGGAGCCGACCTGATCCTGATCTTCCGGGCGCGCCTGCTGGGTCAGCACGATGCGGCTGCGCTCATTCTCTTCCAGCAGGCTCAAGGCCGTCGGAATGGCGCGGGAAAAGAACTGCGCGCCCTGGCTGCCGCCGAACACGACGAGGTTAAACGGCTGGCCTTCGAGACTCGGCTGGTAGGGCGTGGTCGCTGCGGCAAGCACGGCAGGACGCACCGGGTTGCCGGTCGTCACCGTCTTGTCGGCATAGGCACCAACGCCCTCGGGCAGAAACCCGCCGGCGATCGCCTTGACGCGTTTAGCGAGCGCCTTGTTGGCGCGGCCCATCACGGCATTCTGTTCGTGGATCATCGACGGCACGCCGAGACCGGTCGAGGCCAGAAGCGGCGGTACGGTCGGATAACCGCCGAAACCGACAACGGCCAGCGGCTTGATCCGCGTGATCAGTTTGCGGGCGGCGCGCAGGCCGGTCCACAGCTTGAACAGCGATTTCGCCACCGCAATAGGGTTCTTCGAGCCGATCGTCGCCGATGGCACGACATGGATTTCGTCGGCCGGGAACTTGCCGGCAAAACGTTCGGCACGGCTGTCGGTCACCAGATGCACGGAATAACCGCGCGCCTTCAACTCATGCGCCAGTGCTTCGGCCGGAAACAGATGGCCGCCGGTTCCCCCGGCGGCAAGCAGGATAATGCCTTTGGTCATGAAAACCCTTCTACTCTGCCGGCACAGCAGATGTCACGCGGAACAGGCTGCGTTCCTGTGCACGCTTTTCCGGGCGGTGGCGGGTGAGCGCCAGAATGAAACCGGCGGTGACGGCGACCGCGATCATCGACGAACCACCATAGGAAATCAGCGGCAGCGTCATGCCCTTGGCCGGGATGAGTTCGAGATTGACGCTGATGTTGATCATCGACTGCACGCCGAGCTGCAGAACGAGGCCGGCGACGGCAAAACGGTTGAAATCGTTGCGCTCGCGAAATGCGTGGCTCAAGCCGCGCAGAACGATGAAGGCAAAGATCGACACGAGCACCATGCAGAACAGGATGCCGAATTCTTCCGCCGCAACGGAGAAGATGAAGTCGGTATGGCTGTCGGGGATGATGCGCTTGTAGATGCCCTCGCCCGGCCCGAGGCCAAACCAGTTGCCGTTGATGATGGCGTCACGGGCGGTGTCGACCTGAAACGTGTCGCCCTCGCCGGTCCAGAACCGGTCGATACGGCCGGCCACGTGCGGCAGCATGTAATAGGCTGTCGCAACGCCGCCGACACCCAGACCACCCAGCAGCACGATCCACAGCCACGGCATGCCGGCCATGAAGAACATGCCGCCCCACACCGCGCTGGTGAGGATCGTCTGACCGATATCCGGTTGGGCCACAAGCAACGCGCCGACAATGCCGAACAGGATGATGGCGAACAGATTGCCGGGAATTTCCGGCTGGCGCGCGTGCTCGGCAAACAACCAGGCACAGACCACAACGAAGGCCGGCTTCATGAATTCGGAAGGCTGAATCGACAGGCTGCCGAAATTGACCCAGCGACGGGCGCCCTTGACCTCGATGCCGAAAAACAGTGCCAGCACCATCATCGCCAGCGCCACGATAAGCAGGATGATCGCGGTGCGGCGGATCTGGCGCGGGCTGCACAAGGACAGGCCGACCATGACGGCGATCGAGGGGATCAGGAAAAACGCGTGACGTTCGACGAAGTGAAAGCTGTCGAGGCCGAGACGTTCGGCCACTGCGGGGGATGCCGCAAAGGACAGCATGAAACCGATACCCATCAACAGGATGAAGGCCGCCAGGAAAAAGCGGTCGATCGTCCAGAACCAGTCCGCAAGCGGACCACGGTCTACGCGGCTTACCATAATCTTTCTCCTTAACCGACCTCGACCAGCATCGTCACGCCGTCGAGCCCTGCGACCGCGGCAACAAAGGCGTCACCGCGGACCTCGAAATTCTTGAACTGATCGAAGCTGGCGCAGGCCGGCGACAGCATCACGGCCGACGCTTCGCCATCTTGCGCCGCATCCACTGCCGCATGGGCAACTGCCTGGGCAAGTGTGCCGGAAATCTCGAATTTCACGCCATCACCCAGCGTTGCGGCAAATTGCGGTGCCGCCTCCCCGATCAGATAGGCTTTGACGATACGCCCGAAGAGTGGTGCGAGGCTTGTGATGCCACCGTCCTTGGCAAGGCCACCGGCGATCCAGTAAATGCGCTCATAGCTCGACAGCGCAGGCGCCGCAGCCTCGGCATTGGTCGCCTTGCTATCATTGACGAACACGGCCTGCCCGCGACGACCGACCGGCTGCATGCGGTGCTTCAGACCCGGAAAGCTTTTGAGACCCGCACGGATCTCTTCGATCGAGACGCCAACGGCAAGGCAGGCGGCAATCGCCGCAGCGGCGTTCTGGGCGTTATGGGCACCCTTCAGCGTATCGATGCCGGCGAGATCAGCCACGTCCGAAATCTTGCCGCTGTGAGCACCGACAACTCGGCTGCCCTCGGCATAAAGACCATCGGCGACCGGATTGCGCTTGGAGATGCGCTCGACCTTCACACCGGCACGTTCGACACGGTCCGCGATCATGGTGCAAAAGCTATCATCAACACCGATAACGGCCGTCTTCGAACCGGCAACCAGACGTTCCTTGATGTCGGCGTAATGCTGCATCGTGCCGTGACGATCGAGATGATCGGGCGTCAGGTTGAGGAGAATACCGGCAGACGGGTTGAGCGTCGGGGCCAGATCGATCTGGTAGGAGGAGCATTCGACCACATAATAACGCTCAGCCTTGGGCGGATCGAGCGTCAGGATGGCGGTGCCGATATTGCCGCCGAGCTGGGTGTCACGACCGCTGGATTTGAGGATGTGGGCGATCAGCGCCGTCGTGGTCGACTTGCCGTTGGTGCCGGTAATGGCGATCAGCGGACAATCCGGCGCATGGGCGCGGCGTTCGCGCACGAAGAGTTCCACATCGCCGATCACCTCGACGCCGGCCGCACGGGCGAGATCGACCGTCCAATGCGGTTTCGGGTGGGTGAGCGGCACGCCGGGCGATAGCACAAACGCGGAAAGCGAGGGCCAGTCCAGCCCCCGCAGATCCGCAGTCGTAATACCCTCGGCGGTCGCCTTGGCAACGCTGTCGGGATTGTCATCCCATGCGGTGACGAGAGCGCCACCGGCCACCAGAGCCTTTGCCGTCGCAAGCCCCGAGCCACCGAGGCCGAAGAGAGCGACTTTTTTGCCAGAAAACGTGGTGACCGGGATCATGATACAATCAGCGCAGCTTGAGGGTGGATAGGCCGAGAAGGGCAAGACCGACGGCGATGATCCAGAAGCGGATCACCACCTGGCTTTCGGTCCAGCCGAGCTTTTCGAAATGGTGGTGGATCGGCGCCATCAGGAACACGCGCTTTCCGGTGAGCTTGAAGAAACCGACCTGGATGATGACCGACAGCGTTTCCATGACGAAAAGGCCACCGATAATGGCCATGACGATCTCGTGCTTGGTGGCGACGGCAACCGAACCGATCAGACCACCGAGCGCCAGCGAACCGGTATCGCCCATGAAGATGGCGGCAGGCGGTGCGTTGAACCACAGGAAACCAAGCCCTGCCCCGATGACGGCGCCGAGAATGACGGCGAGTTCACCTGTGCCGGGCACGAAATTGATCTGCAGGTAGTTTGCGAAAACGGCGTTACCGGCGACATAAGAGATGATGCCGAAGGAAGCGGCGGCAATCATCACCGGCACGATGGCGAGACCATCGAGACCATCCGTCAGGTTAACGGCATTGCCGGCCGCAACGATAACGAAACCACCGAACAGCACGAAGAAGATGCCGAGGTTGATGACGAAATCTTTCACGAACGGAAAGGCGATCGACGAACCGAGCGCGGAACCGCTCTGGCCGGTGGCGAGCGCCATGCGCATCATGAAGTAGGTGGCGATACCGGCGATGACGAATTCGATGCCGAGACGCGCCTTGCCCGAGAACCCCTTGTCCGACTGTTTCGTGACCTTGAGATAGTCATCATAGAAGCCGATGGCGCCGAAACCGAGGGTCACCAGCAGCGTCGAAACGACATAGATGTTGGAGAGGTCGGCCCAGAGCAGCGATCCGCCCAAAATACCGGCAAGGATCATCAGGCCGCCCATGGTGGGCGTGCCGGCTTTCTTGAAATGGGTCTGCGGGCCATCGGCACGGATCGGCTGCCCCCTGCCCTGACGGACACGCAGCGAATCGATGATACGCGGGCCGAACATGAAAACGATGAACGCGGCGGTGAACGCGGCGGCGCCTGTGCGGAACGTGATGTACCGGAACAGATTGAAGAATTGCACGTGGTTCGCCAGTTCGACTAGCCAGATCAGCATGATGGCCCTTTCTCGGAAGCCGGGATCAAGATTGCGGCTCCGTGTCTGCGAAGGCCGGATAGTTGTCAATAAGAGCGTCGATGATCTTGCGGAAACCAAGGCCCAGCGAGGATTTGACCATCAGAACATCCCCCGGAACGACCGAGCGCACACTGTGATCCGCGAGTTCCTGAGTCGTCTCGAAGTAGGAAACCTCAACGCTGTCGGGCAGTGAGTCGCGCAATGCGGCCATTTCGGGGCCGGCGAGCCAGACATGCTCGATACCCGCAGCCAAAAGCGCACCCGCAAGGTTTTGATGAACCTTTGTCGAATGTTCGCCCATTTCCAGCATGTCGCCAAGCACCGCGATACGCCGACCGGACAGTTCCGGCTGATGCGTGGCGAGAAGCGCAATCGCTGCCCGCATCGAGGCCGGATTGGCGTTGTAGCTTTCATCGATCAGGGTCAGGCGACCTTCGCCGATACCGAGTGTGTGGCGTTCGCCGCGGCCCTTGACGGGCTTCAGCTCGGCCAGTGCCTGTTTGGCGGCATCCATATCGGCACCGAACAGCGACACGACGGCAAGTGCCGCCATGGCGTTTTCAGCAATGTGCCGACCCGGCGCGCCGATGCGCACTTCGGTCGTATCGCCCTGCAGCGTTGCCCAGATCACCGATCCGTCGGCATTGCCTTCGAAATCAGCGAGACGGAAATCCGCCTTGGCATGCTGGCCGAAGGTCAGGACGTTCTCGACGCCTGCCGCCTGCGCCGCCTTGTCCAGCAGATCGTATTGCGGAATATCGCGGTTGATCAGCGCCGCGCCATTCGGCAGCACGCCTTCGAAAATCTCGGCCTTGGCTTCGGCAATCTCGTCGAGATCGCGGAAATGGCCGAGATGGGCTGCGGCAATGGTGGTGACGACAGCCACATGCGGGCGCACCATGGCGACCAGCGGGCGGATTTCGCCGGAATGGTTCATGCCGATTTCAAAAACGCCGAAATAGGTATCGATCGGCATGCGGGCGAGCGTCAGCGGCACGCCCCAGTGATTGTTGAAGGAGGCTACGGCGGCATGCACCTTGCCGGAAGGGGCGAGTGCGTGGCGCAGCATTTCCTTGGTGGTCGTCTTGCCGACCGAGCCGGTGACGGCGACGATCTGGGCACGACTGCGCTTGCGGGCGGCAACAGCCAGCTTTCCCAGCGCTTCAAGCACATCCTCGACGACGATCATCGGCACGCTGATGCGCCCCATGGCCGGCAGTTTGCCTTCGGCAACGACGATCAGCGCCGCACCATTGGCAACGGCGACGCCGACATAATCGTGACCATCGACGCGGTCACCCTTGATGGCGAAAAAGGCTTCACCTTCGCCAATCGAACGGCTGTCGATGGAAATGCCGGTAATCCCGGCAGGAAGCGCGCCAAACGGACGACCTTCCATCACGGCGGTCATTTCTTCGGAGGTCCAAAGCAAAGTCACTGTGTCAGCCCCTCCAACGCCTTGCGAACTTCGACATGATCGGAGAATTGCAGCGTGGTCGAACCGACGGTCTGGCCTTCTTCATGGCCTTTGCCGGCGACGATCAGCGTGTCACCCGAATGCAGCAGCGAGACCGCATGACGGATCGCTTCGGCGCGGTCGCCGATCTCGGTGGCCCCGGGAGCAGCTGCCATGATTTCCGAGCGGATCACCTCAGGCTGTTCCGAGCGTGGATTGTCATCGGTGACGATCACCACATCGGCGAGGCGCGTGGCGATCTCACCCATGATCGGGCGTTTCCCCTTGTCACGATCACCGCCGCAGCCGAACACCACGACAACACGGCCAGTGGTGAAGGGACGCACGGAGGACAGCACGTTCTGCAGCGCGTCCGGCTTGTGGGCATAATCGACATAGGCCGGCGCGCCATCCGGCGTCTGACCAACCAGTTCGAGACGGCCGGAAGCACCGACCAGCTTTTCGAGCGCCGCCATTGCCTTTTCGGCGGAGACGCCTGTGGACATGGCAAGACCGGCAGCGACCAGCGCATTGGCGATCTGGAAATCACCGGCCAACGGAATATCCACTTCGAAGATACGACCTTCTGCGGTGATTTCGGCGGTCTGTTTGTGGCGGAAATGTTCGACGCGCTTGAGCGTCAGATAAGACCCCTTGCGGCCGACGGTGCGGACATCCAGTCCGGATTCGGTGGCAACGCGGATGGCTTCTTCCGACCACGGATCGTCGGAAAAAATCACTGCCGGAGAACCTTTCGGCATCAGCGTATCGAACAGGCGCATTTTTGCCGCCATGTAGGATTCGACCGTCGGATGATAATCCATGTGATCGCGGCCGAGATTGGTGAAACCGGCGGCCACCAGCTTCACGCCATCAAGACGGCTCTGGTCGAGGCCGTGGCTGGAGGCTTCCATGGCGGCATGGGTGACGCCTTCCGAAGCCAGTTCGGCAAGCAGCGCGTGCAGCGCGATCGGATCGGGCGTGGTCAGCGAACCGTAGTCGTTGCGGGTAGGTGAAACCACGCCGGTCGTGCCGATCATCGCTGCCGGATGGCCCGCATATGCCCAGATCTGGCGTGTGAAGGAAGCGACAGACGTCTTGCCGGCCGTACCGGTGACGGCGACCATGGTTTGCGGCTGCGCTCCGGAGAACCGCGCCGAAGCCAGCGCCAGAAGGCGGCGCGGATTGGAAACGGTCAGGACCGGAATGCCGACATCGGCGCTATGCGCTGCAATCGCGGCAACGGCACCGCGCGCGGCGGCATCCCCGATAAACCCTGCGCCATCGGCCTTTGTGCCGGCCATAGCAACGAACAAGGCGCCGGGTACAGCCTTGCGGCTGTCCGACGCGATCGCGGTAATTTTCAGGTCCCCCGCAGGACCCTTCATAGCCTCGGCAAGCTCAGGAAAATCGGCGCCTAAAAGCTCTCTCAATATCATCTCTGCCCTCTCCTTCCGGGGGCCGGATCATGCCGGCCCGCGAATCGTCGTGCCCATTCATTATGACCTAATAGGACACGAGCAAGGCGGAGCCATTTTCACCAAACGAAGGTTGTACACCGAGAATAGGCGCAGACCGGGCGATGATCTCCTTGACCATCGGTGCGGCAGAGGTCGCAGCCAGAGCTGCACCATTGCCCTTGTCGGTTTTCGGCTCGTCGGAGAAGCTCAGCACCACGTAACGCGGATTGCTCATCGGGAAGGCTGCGAGGAAGCCGTTAAAATTCTTGTCGTGCGCATAACGGCCATTGACGACCTTGTCGGCCGTGCCGGTCTTGCCGCCGACATCGAAACCTTCGACACGGGCGTTACGGCCGGACCCTCTCGATCCGTTCCATTCGAAGAGATAACGCATATCCCGGCTGGTGGACGGCTTCAGAACCTGGGTAGCGACTTCCGCCGCCTGTTCTTCCGTGCGCGGCAGGAAAGTCGGCGGGTGCAGAACGCCACCATTGACCAGTGCCGCACCGGCCACCGCCGTCTGCAACGGCGTGGTGGACACGCCGTGGCCGAAGGAAATGGTGATCGAGTTGATCTTCTTCCATTCACGCGGCTGACTCGGCATCGCCACTTCCGGCAGTTCCGTCTTCATGCGGCTGAGCAGGCCAAGCTTGGTCAGGAATTCCTTGTGATCAGGAATGCCGACCGCATCGGCGATCTTGCCGGTGCCGATGTTGGACGAATACTGAAACACTTCCGGAATGGTCAGAACACGGCCCTTGCCGTGGAAATCCTTGATGGTGAAGCCGCCGATACGGATCGGGAAACGCGCATCAATCGTGTCGTTCAGCGAAATTTTTGCGTGATCGAGGCCCATGGCCAGCGTGAAGGACTTGAAGGTGGATCCCATTTCGAACGTGCTGTTCGTCATGCGGTTCATCCAGCCTTCCGGGCCGTTGGCGTTCGGGTCGTTCGGATCGAAATCCGGAGCGGATGCCATGCCGAGAATTTCGCCGGTATGAACGTCGATGACAACAGCGCCACCCGCAATCGAATGATACTTCGTCAGAGAACTGGCAACCACGTCGCGCACGATCGACTGCACACGCAGATCGATGGACAGTTTTACCGGTTCGAGCGGCTGGCTGGAGGTCATGCCGACGGCAGCAAGATCGGCGAGACCCTGGCTGTCGATGTAACGCTCCATGCCGGAAACGCCGCGGTTATCGATATTGACGTAACCGACGATATGGGCAGCGGTCGGTCCACCGGGATAAAAGCGACGCTTTTCCGGACGGAAACCGATGCCCGGAATACCGAGCGCGAGGATCTGGCTCTGCTGTTTCGGGGTCAACTGGCGCTTCAGCCACTGGAAGCGGCTTTTCGACGAGAGCTTTGTGTAGGTTCCCCTGACATCGAGGTCGTGCAGGACGGTCGACAGCTTTTCGATGACCTCATCGGCATCGACGATCTTGTGCGGCTCGGCAAACAGCGAAACCGTACGAATGTCGGTGGCGAGAAGCGCACCGTTGCGGTCGACGATATCGGGACGCGATGCCAGCAGCCGGTCGGCCGGCGGAATGCTGGAGGTCGTCTGCGGTTCGGTCATGCCGTAATAGACCATGCGGCCGCCGATGACGCAGTAAAGCGCGGCAAAACCGAAAATGACGAGACCGACACGGTTGCGGGCCTGCTGCGCCTTCCTCTTGCGGATCCCTTCGAAATTGGCACCGGCCTTGCGCGGCGAAGCACCACGGGCACCCGTGGAGAAATGCCCCCTGCTCTTCAGCACCATGATCCGGGAAAGAAAAGACATCAGCGATTTACCGATCCGGTTGAGATTGAGTCTACGCGTACAGAACCGCGTGCTATCGGAACGGGGATGCGCGAAGCTGGAGCCGACGCTTTTGCGGCAGCAACGCCACGGATCGCCTTGGCAACTTCATCATCCGCACCGGCGATCAACTGCTCGATCGAGGTCTCGGGTTGCGGCAGCTGCGATTTCAGCATCGGCAGCTCGTTCGGCTGTGCGAGCTGGGTCGGATCAGTGGCTGCCAGCTGCAATTCCTGATTATAGGCGCCGATCAGATGTTGCAGGCGATTCGGCTGCGTCTGAAGCGCCCAGTCGGCCTTCAACAGGTCGATGGTTTCGCGCTCCAGCCGGATTTCGGTTTCCAGACGACGAACTTCGTCCAGCTTCAGCTCGGCCCGATGCTTGATCGTATAGGTGACGACGGCGGTGGCCGTCATGACACCGATGAGAACGATATCAAAACTTCTGAGCATGTTACGCTCCCATCGTGACAAGGCTTGCGAGATCGGGAAGATCGAAGATCGACATGTTTGCCGAACCGGCAGGTGCCGTCGTGCGCAGGCCGGCACGCAGCTTGGCCGAACGGGCACGCGGGTTGATCTCCGCCTCCTCTTCGGTCGCGCCGATCATCGGTTTGCCGATGGCCTCAAAGACCACCGGACGCTCCTCGACCAGCGGCATGTGGCGCGAGCCGGTGGCCTTGCCGGAACGATCCGCGAAGAATTTTTTGACGATACGATCTTCCAGCGAATGGAAGCTGACGATGACCAGGCGGCCACCGGGCTTCAGCGAGCGCTCGGCAGCGAACAGCGCCTGCGCCAGTTCGCCCAGCTCGTCATTCACAAAAATGCGCAGCGCCTGGAAAACGCGGGTGGCGGGATGGATCTTGTCCTTGGCGCGGCGCGGATTGACCGTCTCGATCAGGTTGGCGAGATCGCGCGTGGTGGTGAACGGCTCCTGCGCGCGGCGCTTTTCAATGGCGCGGGCGATACGGCCGGCATGATTTTCCTCACCGAGGAAACCAAAAATACGCGTCAGATCACCGACCTTGGCACGGTTGACGACATCGGCAGCGGACACGCCCGACGCCGACATGCGCATGTCGAGCGGGCCGTTGCGCTGGAAGGAAAAACCGCGCTCGGCCTCATCGATCTGCATGGAGGAGACGCCGATATCGAGCACGACGCCATCGAGACCGCCTTCCGGCGCATGCTGGTCGAGATCGGAAAACTGCGAATGAATGAGCGAGAGGCGACCGCCGCTTGCCGCAACCAGCGCCTGACCACCGGCAATCGCCGTCGGATCGCGGTCGAGCGCGATCACGTTGGCACCAGCATCGAGAATGGCCGAGGTATAACCGCCTGCGCCAAAAGTGCCGTCAAGAATGATGTCGCCGACCTTGGGCTGCAGCGAGCCTAAGACTTCACGGAGAAGAACCGGGATGTGGCGAACCGATCCGCCATCGGCTTCAGATGTCCCGTCGCCAAGATTCGCCGCCATCCCGTTTCCTCGTCCTATTGAGGGCGCGACATACTCAAGCGCCCTTCTCGTGCTGCCGCCTGCGCCTCGTGAAACGCCTGTGGCTGCCAAAGCTGAAAGTGATCCGAGCGCCCGACAAAGGTCACGTCCGTGCTGATGCCCGTAAAGTCCCGGATGAAATCCGTGACCATCAGACGGCCTTCCGCATCGAGCCTCATGAAAACGCCGCCACCGTGAACCAGCAGCGACATCCTGTTTGCCTCCGGTGAAAACGGATCGGCTGCCGCAATCTGCCGCTCGTAGCGCTCGAGCAGATCCGGACCGCCGACGCTGATCGCCGGAAAGACGAGGTCCTGGAGACAATAAAGCTCCTGAACGCCCCGCTGCGCCAACACGGAACGGAACAGCGCAGGGACGGAAACTCGCCCCTTCGCATCGATCCGATTCGTCGCATTGGACAGGAAGCGGTTCATGACACCAAACACCCACTCCCGAAAGCCGCCGAACGAAAAACATGTCGGCAATAACGCGCTGCACGACCTCGAACCGGACGCACGAACCAGCCTTCGGATGACCATAAGCCCATCCGCCTTTCCGTTTCCGGAACTGGTCGAAACTGTCTGATTGAGGGGTCTGCCGCGACCCTTGTGCAGTGCAGTTTTGGGATAACATGGGACCATATGGGCGTCAATGGGAAGCACCCGGCAAACCGGAATGCCACATCGTTTATTTATAACCCGTTAAGTTTAACAAAGAGTTAGCGAGCAATGCCCGCAGATTGCATGCGCAAATGCCCCGAAGTCGCATGACATCGGAGGCTAAGCCGTTGGGCAATCGGACAGATTAGAAAAACGACGGATAAGAAAGCGCTTCGCAGTCGCAATCTTGGCGAGCATCCACAAATTGATCGCTCTACGTCAGGACGTGAATCACTTTAACCGCCCCACGCCACCCCATTGGATCACCGTCGCGGAACTCGCCTCAAAACAGGATGAAAATACCAGTTGGCCTGTAAGCCGGGTTCTGTATGGCCCCGATGCGAACACCGGAACGTGGCAGCCATTCATCTGGGACGCCGTTTGCACGTCGCCTCACGCAACCCACCCGGATGACTGGCCCGAAAACCGGCTGTAGCTCCGCCTTGCGACGGAACCCGCGTCATCCCTATTCGGTCTTGCTCCCGGTGGGGTTTACCATGCCGCCGCTGTTACCAGAAGCGCGGTGGGCTCTTACCCCACCCTTTCACCCTTACCCGGCCGGAGCCGGGCGGTATCCTTTCTGTGGCACTTTCCCTGGGGTCGCCCCCGCCGGACGTTATCCGGCACCGTGTTTCCGTGGAGCCCGGACTTTCCTCACCCTACCGTCTTTCGACATTGGTAAAGCGCGGCTGCCCGGCCAACTGGTCCGCGCTCCTTAGACGAGACGAAACACAATTGCCACCGGGAAAACACCAACGGCGACGGATCAGAGGAAATGGGCGGGGAAACCATTCGCCTGAGCGTAAGCATCATCCGCGATGCGGCCACGGAACAGCAATTCCGCTCCAAGCCTGCCGATCTCGTCGGAGCTTTTGGCGGCAGCACCACAGCCACCGGTCAAAACGCCCATGCGTGCAGACGTCATGGCGATGGCCGGATAACCGGTTGGCGTGAATGAGGTGACGCAGGCCGCCATGGAATTGCGCGACAGATCGACATCCGGCACCAACTTTTCCACGACCGAAGTCAGGTACCGATGGGTGCCTTCGCGACCACCGGAACGGAACCATGCGCGGATGTCCGGTTCGGCTTTCAGCTCCACATCGTCGGGATCGCCACCGATCTTGAGATACAGTTTTCCGTCCGGGTACCGCACCGGCGGCAACAGATAGATGCCGTCTTCGCCCTCACTCCATTTCCAGATCAGCGACGGCATTTCGCCCAATGCGTCCATCTGCGTCTCGTCGATTTCGAAGAAGGACACGGTGCGGGCATAGACGCTGAGGTCGAGCCGGGCACCTACCAGCTTTTCCGCGATGGAAAACCCTCCAGCCGCCACCAGCACCTTCTCCGCCGTATACGTCTTGCCCTCGGCGGTCGTGACGACGACAAGACCCGCCTCCTCATGTGTCGAAACAACAGTCTCGCGGATCACGGTGGCACCCTGTCGCTCGGCCAGAACCGTCTGCGCCCTCACCAGCCGGCGCGGATTGATATGGCCGGCATTGGTCCGTTCGAAAATGCCGTCACTGCCCTGCGGGAATGAGAAATACGGGAAAGCCTCGGCAATACGGGCTCCCTCGAGGTTTTCCGTTTCGACGCCAAGCACGCAGGCCGCAGAAGCGATACGGCCGATATAGCTGTCGCGGCCATTGCGTTTCGGCCCGACGGCGAGGCAGCCGACTTCAGAATAAAAGTCGACGCCGCTGTCGCTGGCAATCTCGCCGTAACGGGCAATCGACCGATTGGCGAGACGCGCCCAGACTTCGTTCTGATCGATGGTACGGGTGATGCGGGCTTCATCGTAATGACTGGCGAACACGCCCTCATGGCTGGCGGTCTCGACCGGCTCCGCCGGGCCGATCACCGCAACGCCGTCCGTCCAACTCGAAAGATGCCGCGCAGCCGCCGCGCCCATCATGCCGCAACCGATGATGATATATTTGAAATGCCCATCCATGAGATGCCTGCGTTCCCCTGATTATCGATAGTGCGCAGACAGTTGTAGCCGTTTGCGGAATCAATGCCAGAGCAAGAAACAGCCGGATCGGTCAGGCGTAATGCGGCAGCGAGGTCAAAAGCCGGTGCAGCGTATCGATGGTCGACATGTCGGCAATGCCATCGACGCGTTCGGTGCGGAAATGCCGCTGGAACGCCTCGACCACGCCCTGCGTGTGTTCGCAGAATTCACCGGTGATTTCGATGCCGTAACCATAAAGCGCCAACATCGACTGCAACGCCTCGACCGGCTGGCCACTATCGCCGCGCTGGAAAAACCGCCCGCCGGAAATCGGCGTCGGCTCGACCCAGTGGCCGATTCCGGCCTGATGCAGCCGGCCCCACGGAAAGTTTTCGCCGGGATCGACCTTGCGGATCGGCGCCACATCGGAATGACCGAGAATGCGCTGCGGCGCGATAGACCGGCGGGCGGCAATGTCACGACACAGGCCGATCACAGCCTCGATCTGCGCGCCGGGAAACGGCGGCAGACCGCCGGGATGGCCGACATTGGCGATCTCGATGCCGATCGAGCGCGAATTGGTATCGGCCTCACCTTCCCACACGCTCTTGCCCGCATGCCAGGCGCGAAGCCCTTCCGGCACGAGCTGGAAGACGGCACCGTTTTCACGGACGAAATAATGGCTCGAAACCTGGCTTTCGGGATTGCAGAGCCAGGACAGTGCCTCATCCTCACCGCCCATGCCTGTGTAATGCAGGAGGATCATGTCCGGCTCGCGGCCATCGGCACGCTCGCCGTGATTCGGCGACGGCATCAGCGATGCGCCGAGATGTTCGGATTTCACGGCACTCATGCGGCGCGGCGTTCTTTCTCGATTTCCGAATAGGCGGCGTTGAGAGCTGCCATGCGTTCTGTCGCCGCCGCATGCAGGGCAGCAGGCACGCCGCGGGCGTGCAGCTTGTCCGGGTGATGTTCGATCACCAGACTGCGGTAGCGCTTGCGGATCGTGGCAAAATCATCTTCGGGCGAAACGCCGAGGACGAGATAGGGATCGCGACCTTCCAACTCGACATGGCGTGCCATGATTCGGCGGAAATGCGCTTCGTCGATGCGAAAGATTTCTGCGATGCGGGCGAGGAAGGACAGTTCCTTCTCGTGCAGAAGACCATCCGCCTTGGCGATGTGGAACAGGCCGTCCACGACATTTTCCAGCATCGGGCAATTGTGGGCGCCGGTGCCG
Source organism: Neorhizobium huautlense (assembly GCF_030811685.1). Classification (GTDB taxonomy): domain Bacteria; phylum Pseudomonadota; class Alphaproteobacteria; order Rhizobiales; family Rhizobiaceae; genus Neorhizobium; species Neorhizobium huautlense_A. The sequence continues at coordinate 267,086 of NZ_JAUSRF010000004.1, forward strand.
CAAAGGTTCGCAAGCTTGGAGGCATAGGCCTCGTAACCGGCGACGTCCTGACGTGCGAGATTATAGAGACGCGCGACGTTCTGGGCTTCTTCCGGCGGGAAATCGAAAATCTGGCGGAAGGCGGCGACTTCCTTTTCGTTCACATTGCCATCGGCCTTGGCCATCTTGGCCGAGAGCGCGATGATGGCAACCGAAAACGACACCTGACGCCGGGTTTCCGGGTCACCTTCGAATACGGTGCGGATCGCTTCCACCACACGGCCAAGCGCACTGCCGGCCGCGTCGCCAATGGCGCCGAGCAGCTTTTCCCAGAGCGAGGAAATGTGGAGGCAGGCAAAATCCATGATCATCATTCTACATGACCAGTTTTTGCCAGTTTTTGCAAGATGACGGAGAAGCCGGCAGTTCAGGTGCAGCAATCACATCTCTGAGAGAGATGGACGTAAATTGCCGACAATGAACCAGAAATCAGAGCAGAGATTAGCCCTTGGCCGTGCGACCCTATGTGGCGGGTAACGTTACGGAAAGCCGTCCACGAATTTGAACCGATTGAATACTGGAAACGCCTTTAGCGCGCTCAGAAATAACGGAATTCCCAGCAAAACCGGCTTTACAGCCGCCCCGCTCTGTCGCATCCATCCAGCACAAGCGCTGAGAGGAGCGCACTATCCCGGAGGAGATTTCATGGCCAGACAAAAAGTAGCGATGCTGACGGCGGGCGGCCTTGCCCCCTGCCTTTCCTCAGCCGTCGGCGGCTTGATCGAGCGTTACAGCGATGTCGCGCCGGAACTGGATCTCATCGCCTATCGCTCCGGTTATCAGGGCGTGCTGCTTGGCGATTCCATCGAAATCACCCCGCAGATGCGCGAAAAGGCGCACCTCCTGCATCGTTTCGGCGGCTCGCCGATCGGCAACAGCCGCGTCAAGCTGACCAATGCGGCGGACTGCGTCAAACGCGGCCTCGTCAAGGAAGGCGAAAACCCGCTGAAAGTGGCGGCCGAACGGCTGGCAGCCGATGGCGTCACCATTCTCCACACGATCGGTGGCGACGACACCAATACGACGGCCGCCGATCTTGCCGCCTATCTCGGCCAGAACGGTTATGACCTCACCGTGGTCGGCCTGCCGAAAACCGTCGACAACGATGTCGTGCCGATCCGCCAGTCGCTTGGCGCGTGGACGGCGGCGGAAGTCGGCGCGAACTTCTTCGATAATGTGTCGAACGAACAGAGCGCCGCACCGCGCACGCTGATCATCCATGAGGTGATGGGCCGCCATTGCGGCTGGCTAACAGCCGCTACCGCCCGCGCCTACATGCAGAAAACCAGGACCCACGATTACGTCGAGGGCTTCATGATGGACGAGCAGTTGAAGAAGATCGACGGCATCTATCTGCCGGAGATGCGTTTTGATCGCGATGCGGAAGCCACCCGCCTCAAGGACGTGATGGACCGCTATGGTTTCGTCACCCTGTTCATTTCCGAGGGCGCCTGCATGGATGTCATCGTCAGGGAACTGGAAGCGTCCGGCGAAAACATCAAGCGTGATGCCTTTGGCCATGTGAAGCTCGATACGATCAATGTCGGCGGCTGGTTCCAGAAACAGTTCGCCTCGCTGCTGGGTGCCGAACGCTCGCTGGTCCAAAAGTCCGGCTACTTTGCCCGCTCGGCTCCTGCCAATGGCGATGACCTGCGACTGATCCAGGGCATGGTCGATCTGGCTGTGGAAAGTGCGTTGAATGGCGTTTCCGGCGTCACCGGACACGACGAAGATCAGAATGGGAAATTGCGCACGATCGAATTCCCGCGTATCAAGGGAGGCAAGCATTTTGATTTGTCGACCCCATGGTTCGGTGAGGTCATGACGGCAGTCGGCCAAGGTTTCGAAAAGGCCTGATTTTCAGCGGCAGCGGCCCGAAAGAGGAAGGGCCGGAGGAGAATGGGAATGTCCAGCGATGCAATGCTTCTTTTCGCAGCGGCGGCGTTGTTCCTCGTCATTCTGCCCGGTCCGCTTGCCGATCTGACCGCGCGCTACACTTTGTCGCGCGGCCGCCTCACCGGCCTTCTCACCGTTCCGGCGATCGCGCTCGGCCTCGTTGCCGCCATGACGGTGGCGAGCATGCCGGTTGTCGCCGTCGCCCGTTACTTGCCGCACCTTTTCGAACTCGTCTCGTGGATCGGCCTCACCTATCTTCTGCTGCATGTGCTGTGGACGCTGCAGCATCCGGCCCGCGGTTATCTCGCCCACAACGACAACCTGCCGGAACGCCAGCCGGTCCGCATTTTTCTGCACATCTTCCGCCTTGCGGCGCTGAAACCGCGCTCCATCCTCGCCTTTATCGCGCTTCTGCCGCAGGCTTTCGATCCACATGGCTCGCTTTCTCTGCAACTGGTTGAAATGGATGGTGTTTTGCTGGGTGCGGCAATGGTCGGCTGCGTGATGAACGTCGTCCTTGCGGGGCGCCGTCTGAAGCGGGCCGAAAAACTCGGGCTTAAGAAGCCAGCCTCGCGCAAGCCTCGTACGCGATTTATATCCCGTCGTGCGGTCACGGCCGGATACCGGCGGATTGCCGCCTGAAAAAAAGCGAAGCGACCAAAAAAAGCTGTGCGCAGACTTTGACACGAATAGGCGTTTGGCCTTGAAAACAGGGGCTTAACGAACACCTGTGCAGTCCACTTGCCCGAATGCTACCAATCGGTTAATGGACGTAATGATCCGTTAGGATTCTTGAGCGGGCTGGGACAACCGATTTCATGAGAGCGACCCAATGGTGATCACGCGATTTGGCGGCTGCAAGACGGCTCTGGCTTTTGCTGTTTCTTCCGCACTCGCGGGTTGTTCGGCCATGGATCAGGCCTCAGGTCCGAATATGACGGCAGGCCAGCCGACGGCGACCGCACAAGCCGATACCGCCGTTGATCCGAACGCAGCTCAGGTGGCCGATATGGCTGGCGAGACCGCGCCGGTTCTCGAAAAGTCCGGCCGCATCCATATCGCCTCGCTTCCGACCAGTCTCAGCGTCACCGAGATCCAGACCGCAGCCCTTGCGTCGTCGGACCCGGCACCGCAGCCTGTTCCGCTCGCCATTGCACCGATCACCGACGCCACCAGTGCAGCGCAGGCCATCGCCAGTGCCGCTCCGGTCGCGGGTTCCGCTCCGGCAACCAGCACAGTTCTCGCTTCTGCTGCCCCCTCACAGCATACTCTTTCCACCAAATCCGGACGTATCGTGCAGCCGCAGATGTCGGCCGGCCCAGTGGCCAATGAAATGGTCGCGACCGCGGAACTGCCCATCACGGCCGAAATGGTCGCCGTTCAGTCTGTCGTGCCGATGCCGAAACCGACTGCACCGAACATGATGCTGGCCTATGCCGGCCCGCACGACGCCGTTTCCGGCATGATGAATGCGGGCTTCTTTCCGCCCGCACCCGGCGCACCGATCCCGGAAACCGCCGATGCCAGTAATCCGCAGCTCAACAAGCTGATCACCCGTTATGCCGGTCTCTATGGCGTGCCGGAATCGCTGGTGCACCGCGTCGTGCATCGCGAAAGCAAATATGACCCGAAGGCCTATCACAAGAACGGCTATTGGGGTCTCATGCAGATCAAATATTCGACCGCCAAATCGATGGGTTACGACGGTCCGGCCAACGGCCTGCTCGATGCCGAAACCAATCTGAAATACGCGATCAAATACCTGCGCGGCGCCTGGCTGGTGGCCGGCAACAAGAATGACGAAGCCATCAAGCTTTACGCCCGCGGTTATTATTACGACGCCAAGCGCAAGAACATGCTGCACGTCTTGCAGTGAGGATGGGACGACCTCTCCCGGACGTCATCATTGGGCCTGTCCCAAGGATCTAACCACGCCCCATATTGACGCTCAGCAGATCCTCGGCACAAGGCCGAGGATGACGTCGTATTTATTGGGACCCTTTGCGCCCCCTCACCTCACCGCCTTCGCGGCCGCCGCAATCAATTCCAGCACGTTGTAGCCGCCGCCAGAGGGCGTCAGCCCCATGCGCAGCACCACCAGCCCCATCGATGGCACTATCGCCACCGTCTGCCCGTCATGACCACTCAGCATGAACATGTCCGCCGGCAGGCCTTCGGCATCGCGGCCATAAAGTTTTAGCCAGGTCTGCATCTGCGAATAACGGCCATCAGATTTCGGCGAAGCCTTGCCCATCATCGCAACAGTGCCCTCAGGCAGCAGGCGTTCGCCCTTCCACATGCCATCCGCCGCCAGCAGCATGCCGAAACGCGTCCAGTCGCGTGCCGTCGCATAAATGTAGGAACTGCCGGCAAGAGTACCGCTCGCATCGGTCTCAAACACCGCGCTTTGCATGCCGAGCGGCGCAAACAGCGCCTTCCGCGGATAGGCAAGAGCCGTCGCCTTGTCGCCGATGCGGTCCATCCAGAGTTTCGACAGGATCACCGAGGTGCCGGAGGAATAGGAAAACTTTGTGCCGGGCGAAGCTTCCAGCGGCGTGTCGATGGCGAATTCGGCCATGTCCTGCTCAAGGAACAGCATACGCGTGACATCCGCCACCGTGCCGTAATTTTCGTTGAAACCGAGGCCGCTCTCCATGGCGAGAAGCTGCGCCAGCGTGATCTCGCCACGCTCGTCATTGGCCCATTGCGGAAAGAGGTTGCGATCCGAATAGGCCAGCTTACCCTCACCCACCAGCTTGGCGATCAGCGCCGCATTGACCGTTTTCGCCATAGACCAGCCAATCAGCGGCGTTTTCTCCGAAAATCCCGCGCCGTAGCGCTCACCGAGAATACGCCCGTTCTGCGCAACGATGACGGCGCGCATGCCGGGTCCGGTCAAAGCCTCGTTTGCCAGAAGCGAGGTGATCCGCTGATCCGCCTCGATCTTCGCACCGTCTGGGAAAAGAACGTCGGCCGGAGCTGATTCGGGCCCGATGATCGGCGAGCTCTGGTTCCGCTCGCCCTTGGCGGCCAGATCCTGCGTCACCGCGCAACCGACATCGTCACGATAGATGGCGACCGAAGGCGCGATGAACCCGAAGATCGCCGCATCCACCTTCGCCGCCTGTTCATCGACACTCACCCGCATCAGCCGCAGCAGCGGATGGCCCGGCGCCTGCACATCGACGGCCAGCACCTCCTGCGCATCGCGATCCGCCAAAAAAACGTTGGAACACACGATCTTGGCGGCATAACCGCTGCCCACCCGCAAAAGCTCCGGCGGCATGGTGACGAGCCAGACAAGGCAGGCGGCCAGCAGCGTGACGACGGTGATGAGGATGATCTTGATGATGCGCATGGCGGGCTCCGGTTGCGGGCGCATGCAATCAGGAAAGTTTCATCAAGGGAAGAGCCGCGACTGTCACCATGGTCACATATCCGCGTCATCAAACTGTAGCAGGCCGGGTCTAGAGCCGTTTCAACTCATGAAGAGCAGGAACGATCATGACTGATTTTGCTTCGGAAGCCGGTTATCTCAAGAACGAGAAACTCAAGAGTGCCCTCCTCCAGCACAAGGCGCTCTCGGCCAAGGGTCTTTCCGAGCGCATGTTCGGCCTCCTGTTTTCAGGCCTCGTTTATCCGCAGATCTGGGAAGACCCGGATGTCGACATGGCAGCGATGGAACTGGCTGAAGGTCACCGTGTAGTTACCATCGCATCCGGCGGCTGCAACATGATTGCCTATCTCAGCCGCCGCCCGGAAAAGATCGATGTCGTCGATCTCAATCCGCACCACGTGGCGCTGAACCGTCTCAAGCTGACGGCCTTCCGTCACCTGCCCGGCCATTCCGACGTCGTACGCCTGCTCGGCCAGCACAATAACGACGCCAATATTTCCGCCTTCGATACGTTCATCGCCCCGCATCTCGACGACACCACCCGCGCCTATTGGCAGAAACGCGGCGTCAACGGCCGCCGTCGCATCGATGTGTTCAAGCGCAATATCTATCGCACCGGCCTTCTCGGTCGTTTCATCGGCGTCGGCCATCTTCTGGCGCGCCTGCACGGCGTCGATCTGACGAAAATGGCGGAGGCAAAATCGTTGCGCGAACAGCGCCAGTTCTTCGAAGACCGCATCGCCCCCCTGTTCGACAAGCCGTTCATCAAGTTCCTCACCAGCCGCAAGAGCTCGCTGTTCGGCCTCGGCATCCCGCCGCAGCAATATGACGAGCTGGCGAGCCTTGCCGATGACGGCTCGATCGCACCGGTCCTGCGTCAGAGGCTTGAAAAACTCGCCTGCCATTTCCCGCTGCGCGACAACTATTTTGCCTGGCAGGCCTTTGCACGCCGGTATCCGCAGCCGCATGAGGGTTCGCTGCCGACCTATCTGCGCGAGGAACATTACGCCGCGATCCGCGACAATGCCGAGCGTGTCAGCGTCCACCACGCTAGCTTCACCGAACTTCTGAACCAGAAGCCGGCCGCTTCCGTCGACCGTTACATCCTGCTCGATGCGCAGGACTGGATGAACGACGAGCAGCTCAACGACCTTTGGACCGAAGTCACCCGCACTGCCGCTCCCGGCGCCCGCGTCATCTTCCGCACCGCCGCCGAAAAGAGCGTCATCGAAGGCCGCCTGTCGCAGGCCATTGCCGACCAGTGGACCTACAGCAAGGACCGCTCGGAGGCGCTCAACGTTCAGGACCGCTCAGCCATCTATGGCGGTTTTCACATCTACACCAAAAACGCCTGAGTGGGGCCGGACGGATGGCGGCGGCAAACGAACACAATCACCTGAACGGCGGAGACCACGACCATGCCGCCCGCATGGACGGCATGTACCGTTACCAGCGGCACATCTACGACCTCACCCGCAAATATTACCTGTTCGGCCGCGACAAGGCGATCGCCAGCCTTGGCATGGCGGAAGGCGAAACGCTGCTGGAAGTCGGCTGCGGGACTGGCCGCAACCTGCTGCTTGCCCACAAACACCACCGCGGCGCAAAACTGTTCGGTCTCGATATTTCCGCCGAAATGCTGGAAAGCGCCCGCCGCAATTTTCGAAACAAGGCCGAGCAGCCGGTGCTGAAAGTGGCCGACGCAACCACGTTCAAGGCTCAGGATTTCGGCACGGACGGCTTTGATCGCATCCTGATCTCCTATGCCCTGTCGATGATCCCCGACTGGGAAGGCGCGATTGATGCGGCGCTGAAAGCCGTCAAGCCCGGCGGTTCGTTGCATATCGTCGATTTCGGCCAGCAAGAGCGCCTGCCCGCATGGTTCCGCGCGATGCTGCAGGCCTGGCTCATCCGCTTCCATGTGACACCACGGGCGAACCTCCACGAAGCCTTGGAAAAACGACTGGCGGATGCCAATGCCGACATGATCTTTGAGGAAATCGGTGGCGGTTACGCCTGGCATGCGATCATCCGCAAGCGCGCCTGACATTGCCGACCTGACACGATTGTCATCAGCGGCCGGGCTCGCCCGGCTCCAATTTTCCGGTCTTTGTGCTAAACCCGATTCGGCCCGACCAGCACGCATGGACGGTCAAGAAATCTGAGCCTCAAGACCGGACCTTTCATGCATCGAGCCCTTATCGCCCTTGCCGTGACCGCAATGCTGGCCACCGGCTGCACCTCGACCGCAGACCTGCTCGACGCGCCGTCGATCAAGGGCACGCGTTTCAAGGACAATGACCCGCAGGACTTTGGCCGCAACCATCCCGGCACGCACGCCGTGCATGGCATCGACCTGTCGAAGTGGAACGGCACGGATATCGACTGGCAGGAAGTGAAAAAATCCGGCGTCGCTTTCGTGTTCATCAAGGGCACCGAGGGCAAGGACCGCATCGATTCCGCCTTCACCACCCATTGGCGCGGGGCAGCCAGCGCCGGCATTCCGCATTCGGCCTATCATTTCTATTATTTCTGCTCGACCCCGGAAGATCAGGCCGACTGGTTCATCCGCAACGTGCCGAAGGAAGCCAACATGCTGCCGCCGGTGCTGGACATGGAGTGGAACCACGCCTCGCCCAGCTGCAAGCTGAAGCCCGACACGGAAACGGTGCGCGACGTGATGCAGCGTTTCATGGACCGGATCGAAGCCCATTACGGGGTGAAGCCGATCATCTATACGTCGGTGGATTTTCATCGCGACCGGCTGGTCGGCGCCTTCAGCAACCATCATTTCTGGGTGCGCTCCGTGGCCGCCCATCCAAGCCAGATCTACGCCAACCGCAAATGGACCTTCTGGCAATATACGGCGACCGGTGTCATTCCCGGCATCAAGGGACCGACCGACATCAACGTGTTCTCCGGTTCGGAAAAGAGCTGGCGGCAATGGGTTGCTTCCGCCAACAGGTAGAAGTGCTGCGCTTTGGCGGCGGTACTTGCAGAAATGACGAGGAACTGATGTAAGACGGGCCATATCGGGGCCGTTTCCTTGTTTATGTCACATTGTTTGCGTCACAACAAACGCCAACTCCGCATTTGCCCATAACAGGAAACCTTTGCATGTCCGTCGCACGCCGCCTTGCGCTCGCCCTCACCCTGCCCGCCCTTCTTGCCACCACCACGCTGACGCAGGCCGCGTCGCTGGAGCTTTCGGCCGGCAACAACACCCAGCCGGTTGCCTGCGGTGGCGAGCTGCCGGCCTTCCTCGCCGGCGTCAAGCAGGAAGCCATTGCCAAGGGCATTCCGGCCAGTGCCGTCGATACCGCCCTTGCCGGCGCGCAGATCGATCAGAAGGTGCTGTCGCGAGACCGCGCACAGGGCGTCTTCCGCCAGACTTTTCTTGAATTCTCGCAGCGCACCGTCAGCCAGTCGCGCCTCGATATCGGCCGCCAGAAGATGAGCCAGATGAAGGACATCTTTGGCCGCGCGGAAAGCGAATATGGCGTGCCAGCCGGTGTCATCACCGCCTTCTGGGCGATGGAAACCGATTTCGGCGCCGTACAGGGCGATTTCAACACCCGCAATGCTCTCGTCACACTGGCGCATGATTGCCGCCGCCCGCAGCTGTTTCGCCCGCAGCTGATCGCCCTCATCGAGATGGTCCAGCATGGCGATCTCGACCCGGCCACCAACACCGGCGCATGGGCCGGCGAAATCGGCCAGGTGCAGATGCTGCCGAAGGACATCATCGCCCACGGCGTCGATGGCGACAATTCCGGCCATATCGACGTGAAGAAGTCTTCGGCAGACGCCGTTCTGACCGCCGCCGCCTTCATCAAGTCGCTCGGCTACCGCAAGGGCGAACCATGGATCCAGGAAGTCCAGGTTCCGGAAAACCTGCCTTGGGAAAAGACAGGCCTCGGCAACGAGATGCCGGCGTCGGAATGGTTCAAGCTCGGCGTCACCCCGCGTGACGGCGATACAAAATTCGGCAACCTGCCGACGGCGCTGATCATGCCGCAGGGCCGCAAGGGTCCGGTCTTCCTGACCTATCCGAACTTCAACATCTATCTGGAATGGAACCAGTCGTTTATCTACACGACGTCCGCGGCCTATTTCGCCACCCGCCTGTCCGGCGCGCCGACCTACACCAAAGGCAACCCCCATCCTGCCCTCGATGATGCGGCCATGAAGGACCTGCAGACCAGGTTGCAGGCACGTGGCCACGATGTCGGCAAGATCGACGGCATTTTGGGCTCCGGCACGCGCAACGCCATCCAGAAGGAACAGCAGCGCCTTGGCCTGCCCGCCGACGGCTGGCCGACCCAGCAGCTGGTTCAGGGGCTCTGAGCCAGAACTGACGAAACGAATTTTTGCGTCTGCGCCGCCATCCGTTAAAAATCGGGTGGCGGCGTTTTTATTGCGGGTCTATCCCTGATCAAGACAGGGAGATTCTCGCCACATGACCGCCTCGACCATGACCAAACCCGGTGCCGGCGCCTGGGCACTTCTTTTCGTTCTCGGTCTGCTCGGGGGCGGTTCGTTCTTTTTCGCGCGCATCGCGGTGGCGGAAGTACCGCCCTTCACTTTGGTCTTCTTCCGGCTGTTTCTCGCCGCACTGGCGCTGCATATCTATCTGCGCGGCCGTTTCGGCACCTATACGCTCTTGAGAGAGCACTGGCGCTCCTTCGCCATCCTTGGCCTCATCAACAATGCCATTCCGCACACGCTGATCTTTTTCGGCCAGACGGAAATCGGCGCCGGCCTTGCCGCCATCCTCAACGCCACCACGCCGATCTTCACCGTGCTGATCGCCAACCGCTTCACCGAGGATGAAAAACTCTCGACCGCAAAGATCATCGGCTGCCTGCTCGGCCTTGCCGGCACGATCGTGCTGATCGGTCCCGGCGTCTTCACCTCCACGGCCGCCCCGCTCTGGGCGCTGATCCTGCCCGTTCTCGCCGCCCTCTCCTACGGATGTGCCGGAACCTACGGCAAACGCTTTCGCGGCCTGCCCGCACCGGTGACGGCAGCCGGCCAGATGACGGCCTCGTCGATCATCATGCTGCCGGTCATGCTGGTCGCCGACCAGCCCTGGACGCTCGCCTTCCCATCCGCAGCCGTGGTCGGTGCCATCCTCGCGCTGGCACTGCTCTCGACGGCGCTCGGTTACCTGATCTACTTCCGCATCCTAGCACTCGCCGGCGCCACCTACACGTCACTGGTGACGCTGCTGGTGCCGCCAAGCGCCATCCTGCTCGGTGCAATCTTCCTGCATGAGCGGCTCGATGTCGCCGAAGTGGCCGGCATGGCGCTGATCGGATTGGGGCTTCTGGTGCTCAACGGCATGCTTGGAATCCGCCGCTGACACGGTGCTCGATTCGACTATCCACAGGCGAAATGTGGCAAAGCATCACGTAACGTAACGCTTGTTAACAGGCCGAGCGATTAATTTAAGGGGTGGTTAAGCCTGTTCGTTAATGCGATTTATTCATTTAAATCAGCTAATTAACATAGAAATAGCAGCGCCTTGGGGCACCAGGCCGCACATCGCAGCGTAAATTACCGTTTGCAATTGCGGCCAAACGCGCCACAATTGATCTGTCAACGCAAGGAGGCAGATATGGGACGCACTCATTCTCTCAATGTCCTGGTGGTTGGTGCAGCGTTCGTTTTCGTAGCCTCGATGCTTTTCATCTGAGGCCAGCCGCGCCCTTCAACCGGTCATTACAGCATCCATTGACCGTTTGATCTTCAATGCACTTCAAATTGAAAAGGCCCATGATCCGTCAGGAACATGGGCCTCTTTTTTCGTGATGAAGGCTGCGACCGATCAGGCCGCCGCCCCTTCCTTTGCGGCCACGCGCTGGCGACCGAGACGCTCCAGAACGGCATTGGTGAGGGCCGAACGGTTCATCGTGTAGATGTGGAACTCGCCAAGCCCGCGACGGATCAGATCCTGGATCTGTTCGGCGGCGACATCGGCAGCCACTTCGGCACGCGCCGCGGCATCATCCTCGGTGCCGGCAAAACGGCGATCGAGGAATTCCGGCACGGTGGAGCCGCAGCGGCCGGCGAACCGCTTCAGCATGCTGAGGTTCTGGATCGGCATGATGCCCGGCACGACCGGAAGCGTGATGCCTGCCGCCCGCACCTTGTCCATGTAGCGTTCGAACACGTCGTTATCGAAGAAGAACTGCGTCAGTGCGCGGTCGGCACCATTATCCGCCTTGCGCTTCAGCATCTCGATATCGGCATTGGTGTCAGTGCTCTCCGGGTGCTTTTCCGGATAGGCAGAGACGGAAATTTCGAAACCACCAACATCCTTCAGCGCCGCCACCAGTTCGGCAGCGTTGGCATAACCTTGCGGATGCGGCTGATAGGCCGTGCCGATGCCGGCGGACGGATCGCCGCGCAGGGCCACGATATGGCGCACGCCGGCAGTTCGCAGTTCGTCGATGACGGCAAGCGTTTCCTCGCGCGCCGCGTCGACGCAGGTCAGGTGCGAAGCGGTCGCCATCGGCGTGTCTGACATAAGACGCTCGATGGTGCTGAAGGTCGGCGCCTTGGTGGAACCGCCGGCGCCGTAGGTCACCGACACGAATTCCGGGTCCCATTCCGTGAAGTCGCTGACGGATTCCCACAGATGGGCCTCCATCTCCGGCGATTTCGGCGGAAAGAATTCGAAGGAAAGCCGGAAGGCGTGTCGACCCTTCTGTTCGGGGGCTTTCGTCTGCATGGCGTGAAGTCTCCGATCTTATGCGATATGTTCCGGGCTCGCGGCCGGAACCTTGTCGTCAGCAATCAACAGGCGGCGATCGCGGGCAAGCCACACGGTCGCCGTCAATGCGGCCTCGTTCTTTCTGTCCGCCGCCAGATCCAGAACCTCTTCGACATCGAGGCCGGCCTTGTTCAGCCATTCGGCCACCGACTGATGCGAAAAGCCGAGACGGACATGCGCATGGTCATTGCGCAGGTATTCCAGTTCATGCGGCGCCAGATCGACGATCAGCAACCGGCCACCGGGACGCAAAACACGCGCCGCCTCACCGATCGCCAGTTCCGGCTGATCGAGAAAATGCAGGACCTGGTGAATGATCACCAGATCGAAATCCTGGCCTTCCAGCGGCAGGTTCAAAATATCGCCATGGCGCACGGACGCCTTGACGATGCCGGCCTTGTCGAGATTGGCGCGCGCCACCGACAGCATGTCGCGGCTGGCATCGATGCCGACCGCATGGCGATAGCTATTCTGCAACACCTGCAACATCAGGCCTGTGCCGGTGCCGAGGTCGAGAAGCGCATCCACCGGATTGGGGCCCACCAGCCGCAGCACCGCGTCCTCGACTGCGGCATCGCTCACCAGAAGGCGACGAAGCTCGTCCCATTCGGAAGCGTTGCGGCTGAAATAGGCCTGCGCCCGATCTGAGCGCGTACGCTTGACGGCGGCCAGACGCTCACCATCGCGCAGAAGAACCGGATCGTTGCGATCGGATACGGCCAGAAGCGTGCGCACCAGCGTTGCGCCATCACCTTCGTGGCGCAGGCGAAAATAGGCCCAGGCGCCTTCCTGATAGCGTTCGATCAGGTCTTCTTCGGCAAGCAGCTTCAGATGGCGGGAAATGCGCGGCTGGGACTGCCCGAGGATTTCGGTCATATCGCTGACCGTCAGGTCTCCGGAGGCCAGAAGCGCCAGCAGGCGAAAACGGGTCTGCTCGCCCGCTGCCTTCAGAACATCCACCAATGCATCCAGCCCAAGGGCCATGTTTCTCACCAACTTTCAATCAAGATATAAAGATATCTTTATGTGAAGAGTCGCAATCATGCAAGTGGAAAGCTGTGGGTAGCACGGATGATTGGCAAAAATGCGAAGGGGCCGTGACCGGCCCCTTCCCTGTATTGTCTTGTCGCAGATCTTAGCGCGTCAGGCGCTTGTAGGCCTGGCTGCCGGCGTTGAGCGCATCCGGGCCGAGGCGGCGGATCTTGTCCTGCTCGTAGTCTTCGAAGTTGCCTTCGAACCACTCCACATGGCCATCGCCTTCGAAGGCGAGGATATGCGTCGCCAGACGGTCGAGGAACATGCGATCGTGGCTGATGATGATGGCGCAGCCGGCAAAGGCTTCGAGCGCGCTTTCGAGCGCACCCAGCGTTTCCGTATCAAGGTCGTTGGTCGGTTCGTCGAGGAGGAGAACGTTGCCGCCGGCCTTCAGCATCTTGGCCAAGTGAACGCGGTTACGCTGACCACCCGAAAGATTGCCGACCTTCTGCTGCTGGTCGCCGCCCTTGAAGTTGAACGCGCCGCAATAGGCTCTGGAGTTCATGTCGAACTTGCCGAGCTTGATGACTTCGGCGCCACCGGAAATTTCTTCCCATACGGTCTTGTCGGCGGCCAGCGCATCGCGGCTCTGGTCGACATAACCGAGCTGAACCGTTTCACCGACGCGGATCGAACCGCTATCCGGCTTTTCCTGCCCGGTGATCATCTTGAACAGTGTCGTCTTACCGGCACCGTTCGGGCCGATGATGCCGACGATGCCACCCGGCGGCAGCTTGATCGACAGGTCGTTGATGAGCGTGCGACCCTCAAAACCCTTGGTGATGCCTTCCATCTCGACAACGACGTTACCGAGGCGCTCGGAGACCGGGATGATGATCTGCGCATCGCCGGGACGAATGCCCTCGGCTGCATCCACCAGCTGTTCATAGGCCTTGATACGGGCCTTCGACTTGGCCTGACGGGCCTTCGGGCTGGATGCGATCCACTCCTGTTCGCGCGACAGGGCCTTCTGGCGGCCGGCTTCTTCGCGGCTTTCCTGCTGCATGCGCTTGGCTTTCGCCTGCAGGTAAGCGGAATAGTTGCCTTCGTACGGAATGCCGCGGCCGCGGTCGAGTTCGAGAATCCAGCCGGTGACGTTGTCGAGGAAGTAGCGATCGTGGGTAATCATCATCACGGCGCCCGGATAATCGCGCAGGTGCTTTTCCAGCCAGGCGATGGTTTCGGCGTCAAGATGGTTGGTCGGTTCGTCGAGCAGCAGCAGGTCCGGCTGCGACAGCAGCAGACGGCAGAGCGCGATACGGCGACGCTCACCACCCGAAAGCAGGGTCACGTCGGCATCCTTCGGCGGGCAGCGGAGCGCTTCCATCGCCATCTCGACCTGCTGTTCCAGATCCCACAGGTTCTGGCTGTCGATGATGTCCTGGAGTTTCGCGCCTTCGTCGGCTGTCTCGTCGGAATAGTTCATCATCAGTTCGTTATAACGATCGATGATGGCGGTCTTGTCGGCAACACCGACCATGACGTTTTCAAAGGCGGTCTTGGCCGGGTCCAGATGCGGTTCCTGCTCGAGGTAACCGACGGTCGCACCTTCGGCGAGCCAGGCTTCGCCGGTATATTCCTTGTCCTGGCCGGCAATGATGCGCAGCACGGTCGACTTACCGGCGCCGTTCGGGCCGAGAATACCGATCTTGGCATCCGGGTAGAAGGACAGGTTGACGTTTTCGAGGATCTTCTTGGCGCCGTAGGACTTGTTCAGTCCCGACATGTGGTAGATGAACTGACGTGCCATCGGTAACTCTGCTCCGGGGAAAAGGGATTTGCCCGCTATGTAGGCGAAGAAGCGCTCCGGGGCAACGCGTGGTGCGCCGAAAGCCGCAGGTTTCGACGCCTAATTTACGTTATTGCAGGGCCGAATGGTCGATCCGGAACAGCTGGAACGGGTTGTTTGCACCGGTTGGCAGGCGGATCAGGCCCGGCCAGTCCTTGCCGATGGACAAGGCGTCGTAAAGCGGCGCCGTACCGTAATCGGTCTTCAATGGAAACCGGCAGATGGCGACGTAATCGAATGGCGCAAGCGCATTGCGGCGCACGTCCCTATCCGAACTGAGGAAAGCCTCGAACATGCGCTTCATGCCGGGTGCCGCACGGTGAAACGGAATGGCGGCCACGGAAAAGCCCGGCGGCAGCGCGCTGATGAGTGTTGCTCCCATGCCCTGCGGCGCGGCGATACGCCCGGGGGCATTTGCAGCCAGAGCGCTGAAATCACCCTGCTCACAGGTATCGTAACCCATGTAATCGGCCGCATCGAACATGGGAGGTGGAACGGGTGTGGCCACCACGATCAATCCGGCCACTGCCACATAGATCGCAACACAGCCAAGCGCCACGCGACGCGCAGTCCTGCCCGTCGAACCATCCAGCAAGAACTGTGCCGCGACCGGCACGAAAAGAGGAGCGAAGGCAAAGGCAAAGCGGATATAGCGGTTGAGGATCAGCGTCAGCATCAGGGCGGCCCAGGCGATGATCAGCACGATCAGCAGGCCAACCCAACCGTCCCCCCGCCGGGAGGCAGTTTTGCTCGATGCCAAGGTCAGGACAGAAGCGAGTATGACGGCCAGCAAGATGATGGAGGCCTGCCCCTGCTGGATGAAATAGAGGGCGCTATGTTCCTGCGCCACACGATCGAGCCAATGACTTTTGGAAAGCGGATCGATCATCCAGTAAGGGCCGGCGAGGCATTGCGGAAACAGAACCGCGAACACGACGAGCAGCGCCACACCCGGCACAGCAAGGGCCGCGGCTTGCGCAGCCCAGCCTGCATTCGGCACAAACCGCGCGACGCACCATAAAATGGCGCTGAAACCCGTCAGCAGCACGATATAGGGCGCAGAGAAAGCATCGCATTGCGTGGACAGCAGACCGACCGGCCCCAGCAATCCGTAGGCGAGCGGAACGGACAGCCAGAACATTATGGCGCAAGCACGCCTCAGCATCACTGCCGCGCCATCCACGCGCAGAAACATTGCCACCACGAGGCAGGCGTAAGCGAGGACGACAAAGGGCAGCCCTTCGAGAGAGATCGCAACCGCGGCCAGCGTGCCGATACCGACAAGCCAGCCACCGGCACGGTCCCAGCGCACGAGACCGCACAGGATCGCCATCAGGGCGACAATCTGGGCATTGTGGTGGTCGATCCGGCCCGGCACGAATTCCCAAAGGGCAAAGGCCATGAGAATGGTTGCCGAAGCGACGACGACATAGCCCAAAAGCGATGCCGCGACACTCATGCGCCGGTAGATGACAGCGCATTGCAGCGAAAACACAGCAAGCATGACCGGAGGCCAGATATCGAACGCAAGGCCCAGCGCTGTTTCGGGACCGAAAACTGGCGTCAACAGGGAGGCGATCAGCACATAGGGCGCATCGATCAGACGCGACCACGGAGACACATAAGGTTCCGGCAGTGCTACCGCCGGCAAACCGAGATCCCACCATGAACCGCCGCCGAACATCAGGTGGTGAATCTGGACTTCACGTATCTGGTCGTCAATGTCGCCGAGAAACCTTCGAGCGTCGGCGAGATCGAACAGGCAGACACAGAAGGCTATCACCAAAACGGTGGCGAAGAGCGGCAGCAGACGCAACTCCGCAGGTCGCGCCAGATCGCTCACGCCAGTTTCCGCCACATGTGTCACGTATAGATAACCCCGCCAATTCCGACCTCAAAACTAGTCCATGGCCATTTAAGATTGCACTAAAGCTTAGCCTCTGCGAAACAAGGCAAACACAGATTATTTGAAGTACAGCGGAACAACATGTTCGACACGACAGAGCGACTGCCGAGCCCGACCGGTGCCAACCTCGCCTATCACCACGAGCCGGCCCGCACCGCCGCCATCGGCATCCTCATCATCTGCCACGGGCTTGCGGAGCATTCCAGACGGTATCGCCCCTTCGCCGAAGCCATGGCGGCAGCCGGTTTCCACGTCTATGCGCATGACCATCGCGGCCATGGCGAAACGACCGCGGATGACGCGCCGATCGGCCGTTTTGGCCTGCGCAGCGGTGGCATCACGGCGACCCGCGACGTTCAGGCGATGCGCAACATGGCAACAACAGCGCATCCCGATCTGCCGGTCATCCTTTTCGGCCATTCGATGGGAGGCCTGATCGCCCTCAACACCGCAGAGGCCTTTCCCGCCAGTTTTAATGCACTGGCAATATGGAACTCCAACTTCAATCCGGGCATCGCGGGCCGCGCCGCACAACTGGTACTGAAAACGGAACGGGCGCTGAAAGGCTCGGACGTGCCGAGCACTCTGCTGCCAAAACTCACTTTTGGCGCATGGAATAAATCCATCGGCGAAGGCCGGACCGATTTCGACTGGCTGAGCCGCGACCACGCAGCTGTCGATGCCTATGTCGCCGATCCGCTCTGCGGTTTTGATGCCAGCGTTTCCCTATGGCTCGACATTTTCGACCTGACCTTTCGCGGGACGCAAAACGATAATCTGCTGAAACTGCCACAATCGCTGCCGGTCCACCTCGTCGGCGGCGGCTGCGATCCGGCGACCGATAACGGTCAGGCGGTCAAGTGGCTGAGCCGGCAGATGCAGTCGCTGGGCATGACCCGCGTGACCTGCAACATCGACCGCGACATGCGTCACGAAACACTGAACGAGATCGGCGCGGCCACCGCTATCGCCGATTTTTCCGAATGGGCAACGCGTGTTCTGCCGGAACCCTCCGCCGTACCCGGCCCCGATTGGGAATGACCTCATGATTTAAATTCACGTGCCCGCCAAAACACTTGCCGTTATCAAATACCGAGGAGATTTCTGTCGCGCTTACAGCGGCAGGCCGAATGGCATGACGGAGGATTGGGCATGACGGACACACACACGAAAAAGCCTCCGCTTTACGGCATCCGTGTCCTTGAACTTGCCCGCGTCCTTGCCGGCCCATGGGCGGGCCAGATGCTGGCCGATATGGGCGCCGATGTGATCAAGGTGGAAAACCCTGAGGGCGGCGACGACACCCGCGCCTGGGGACCTCCCTTCGTGGAAAGCGCGGATGGAGAAAACCTGTCGGCTGCCTATTACCATTCCACCAATCGCGGCAAACGCTCGATCGCGGTGGACCTGAAGACCGAGGAAGGCCAGGCTACCGTTCGCGAACTCGCCGCCCGCGCCGATGTGCTGATCGAAAATTTCAAGCGTGGTGGCCTCGAAAAATACGGGCTGGATTACGACAGCCTGAAAAAGATCAATCCCAAACTGGTCTATTGCTCGATCACCGGCTTCGGGCAGGATGGCCCTTATGCCGACCTCGCCGGTTATGACTACATCGTGCAGGGCATGTCCGGCTTCATGTCGGTGACGGGAGCCCCCGATGGTGAACCGATGAAGGCGGGTGTCGCCATCGCCGACATTTTCACCGGCATCTATGCCGTCACCGCCATTCAGGCCGCGCTGATCCATGTGATGAAGTCCGGCGAGGGTCAGCTGGTCGACATGGCGCTGCTCGATGTACAGGCCGGCATTCTTGCCAACCAGAACATGAACTATCTCGTCTCCGGCACAGCCCCTTCCCGGCTCGGCAATGCCCATCCCAATATCAGCCCTTACGAGGTCGTGCCGGTCGCCGACGGCCATATCATCCTTGCCATCGGCAATGACGGCCAGTTTCGGCGCCTGACAAGAATTCTCGGCATCGAGGCCATGGCCGACGACCCCCTGTTTGCCACCAACAAGGCGCGTGTCGCCAGCCGCGCCGGCGTGCGCGGCATGGTGACAGCGGAAACGGCAAAATGGCAGAAGGCCGATCTGCTGGAAGCATGCGGCAAGGCCGCCGTTCCGGCCGGCCCGATCAATTCCATCGCCGAAATGTTCGAAGACCCTCAGGTGATCGCGCGCAAACTGCGCATTGATCTGGAGGCCGAGGACGGTACGGTGATCCCCGGCGTGCGTAGCCCGATCGTGCTGTCGCAAACGCCGCTTCACTACCACCGCCCGAGCCCGGCGCTTGGCGAACACACGGATGAAATTCTGGCGGAACTTCGTGGATCCGCACCTCAAACGAAAGGACATGCGGGATGAAGACCGGCGGCCAGCTCATTGTCGAGGCTTTGAAGGCGAACGGCGTCAAGCGCGTCTCCTGCGTGCCCGGCGAAAGTTATCTCGCCGTGCTCGACGCGCTGCATGACAGCGATATCGACGTCCTCGTATGCCGCCAGGAAGGTGGGGCGGCGATGATGGCGGATTGCTGGGGACGCCTCACCGGCGAGCCGGGCATCTGCATGGTGACGCGCGGCCCCGGCGCCACCAATGCCTCCGCCGGCCTGCATGTCGCCAAGCAGGATTCGGTCCCGATGATCCTGTTCGTCGGCCAGATCGGCCGCGACATGAAGGAACGCGAGGCGTTTCAGGAGGTCGAATATCGCCGCGCCTTTACCGAATTCGCCAAATGGGTGGGCGAGATCGACGATGCCCGCCGCATCCCGGAATTTGTCACCCGCGCCTTTGCCGTCGCCACATCCGGTCGTCCCGGCCCGGTCGTTCTGACGCTGCCGGAAGACATGCTGGTGGAAGAGGTCGAGGCCGTTGCCGCCAAACCCTATACGCCGGTCGAAAGCCATCCCGGCGCGTCGCAGATCGCCACCTTCGCCTCGGTTCTATCCAAGGCCAAACGGCCGATGTTCATTCTCGGCGGCACCCGCTGGAGCGAACAGGCTGTGGCGGACTTCCAGACGTTTGCGGAAAAATTCAAGGTGCCGGTCGGCTGCTCCTTCCGCCGCCAGATGCTGTTCGACCATACCCATCCGAATTATGCCGGCGATGTCGGCATCGGCATCAATCCGGCGCTGTCGAAGGAAATCAAGGAATCCGATCTTCTCGTCCTGCTTGGCGGCCGCCTCTCGGAAATGCCGTCCTCCGGTTACACGCTGGTCGATATCCCCTACCCGGCGCAGGCTTTTGTGCATGTCTATCCCGACCCGGAAGAGTTGGGCCGCGTCTATCGCCCCGACCTTGCCATCTGCGCGGCACCCGCCGAATTCGTTGCAGCGTTGAAGGATCTGCCGGCACCGAAAAAACCGGTCTGGGCCGAACGGACGGCAGACATGCACGCGGCTTACGCAAAATGGTCGACACCACCCAAAACCGGCCCGGGTGATGTGCAGATGGGTCCGATCATGGACTGGATCGAAGTCAATACGCCGAAGAATGCCATCTTCACCAATGGCGCCGGCAACTACGCCACATGGCTGCACCGTTTCCACCGTTTCCAGCGGTTCAACACGCAGGCGGCGCCGACATCCGGCTCGATGGGTTACGGCCTTCCCGCAGCCGTTGCCGCCAAGCAGTTGTTTCCGCAGCGTGAGGTCGTGTGTTTTGCCGGCGACGGCTGTTTTCTGATGCACGGGCAGGAATTCATCACCGCCGTGCGTTACGAACTGCCGATCATTACCGTGCTCGTCAATAACGGCATCTACGGCACGATCCGCATGCATCAGGAACGCGAATATCCCGGCCGCGTCAGCGGCACCGATCTCATGAACCCGGATTTCGTCGCCTATGCGCAGGCATTTGGCGGGCACGGCGAACTGGTGGAAAAGACCGAGGATTTTGGCCCGGCCTATGAGCGGGCACGCGCCAGCGGCAAACCGGCGATCATCGAAGTGCGTCTTGATCCGGAAGCCATCACTCCGGCAAAAACGCTGACGCAGATCCGCGACAAAGCTTGAACGAAAAAAGCCGGGGCATCAGACGACGCCCCGGCTTTTTTATTGAACTGTCAAAAAATCAGATCGCCGCGGTGACGATGAATTCGACGCGATATTTCGGAGCGGCAAGCGCTGCTTCGCTGGTGGCGCGAGCCGGCGTGTTGGCCGGATCGACCCATGCTTCCCAGGCAGCGTTCATCTCGGAGAAATCGTTGATGTCGGCGAGGTAGATGAGCGTCTGCAGGATTTTCGACTTGTCCGAACCGGCAGCGGCCAGCAGGCGATCGACTTCGCCCAGCGCGTCCTTGCACTGTTCGGTAACGGTTTCGCCTTCGCCAACCTGGCCGGCCAGGTAAACGGTGTTGCCGTGGACAACCGCGCCGCTCATGCGGGCGCCGGGCTCGATACGCTTGATGGTCATGGGAATGCTCCTCGAAAAAAATGCGAGCGTGGAGAAGCCGGCGTCAAATGATCACCGGCGGCGAGAGTTCGTCAGCCGCGCAGGCGCTGGCTCTGTTCGTAGATGGCGGTCGAGCGGGCGCCCGAGCGGCAATAACCGAGCATCGGCTTCGGCAGGTCTTCCAGTGCGTCAACCATTTCGGTGACACCTTCCGGCGTCAGGCCCATGCGGCCGACCGGAATATGGCGGATCTGGATGCCCAGCTCCTCAGCGCGTACGGCAACATCGGCAAAGCTCGGCTGGCCCGGCTCCTCCTCATCGGGGCGGTTACAGACGATCGACTGGAAACCGAGTGCCTTGACCTGATCGACCTCTTCGACGGTGATCTGGCCGCTGACCGAATACTCGTCGTTGATCGGGCGGATATCCATGCGTGACCCTCCAGTTCTGTGAATTGCGCATCACTTAGCGTGATGCGGCGCGGAGCGTCAATGCAAGCCGCGCCAATGTTTTAGACAAATGCAAAGCGCAGCGCATAGTCGGTGCTTTCACCTGGCTGCACCATGTCGAGTTCACCGCTTGCGGCCAGTTCGGAACGTTCCGCCAGCCGGTGCGAAACCGGCTCGATGCCGAGCACATGCGCCGGCGCCTTCTGGTTTCGCCACATCTGCAAGTGCGGCAGCGTGTCGGTCCTGAACTTCACATGCAGTGTGCGGCCATCGAGCGCTGCGATCGGACCAAGCGACACCTCGGCCCACTCCTCGCCCTCTTCCGCTGCCGGCACGCAAAAAACGCTGCCCGGCTCCTCGCCAAAATTCCAGGGAAAGCCGCCGCCTTCGAACATTTTGCCGCCAAGCCGCACGCCATCGTCAAACAGCCATGCGCCGAGGTTCATGTGATACATGTGCACGCGCGCAAACGGCGTCGCACCCGTGTTCGTCACGCGATCCTTGAGCGAGACCTCGCCCGTCTGCCCGTCTATGCGCCAATGCCGCTCCAGAGTGGCCGAACCGCCATCCGCCAGCGTCACGGAAACCTTGGCATGGCATTCGGCATCGTCACCCTGCGCATCCCAGAACAGGATTTCGGCCGGATGCGCGGAAAAGGATCCATGCAGCGGATATTTCCTGCCATCCGTCCGGCCATCGATCAGGTCGGGATGACGGATGTGGTCGGGCCCGCAGGTGAACAGAAACCCTTCGAGCGAATGATCGATTCGCGGATCGCCATCATCGGGAATGGCGCGGCCCGGTGCGACATCCACTCCGTTGACGATGCAGGAGCCGATATCGAGAACCGATGTCGGATCAAGGAACAGTTTTGGTCCCTTACCAGTGGAAAACGCCTTCATGTCTGCCTCCCCCCGAGACTATTGTGATTGGTAAACGGGTAAACACGGGAAATTTAACAACGCCTTCACCACGAATTCATTTTTTCCACATTAGGGTCGCAATTTATTAGTCTGGAACAATGAGCTCGACCGTTGGAACGAGACGCCACCCTTTCGGGTTGAAGATGAAGTTAAGGATCGGTGATATCGTGAAGCGCAGTCTCGTTACAAGTCTCAGCCTCCTTGCCCTGACGGCGGTTGCCGCCCCGGTTCAGGCGCAGGTCATGTACCGCGATTACGGTGGTGCACCCGATTATCGTTACGAGCGCCAGTACGGCAGAGAACAACCAACCCTCGTCACGCCTGAAGGCTATATCCTCGATTACACGCCGGAGCCCGGCGAATTCGTGGTCACGCGCGACCGTAACGGCCGCCGCGTTTACATGGATCGCAACGGCAATGTGGTGGCCACCGAGATGCAGCAGCAGAGCCGTCGCGATCGTGGCGGTTATGCGCGCAGTGAACCCATGCCCGGCGTCGCCCCCGGTTATCGCGACTACCGCGATTATCGCGGTAATGGCCGATACGACGGCGAAGTCACCGGTTCCGTGCCGAACAACGGCTCCGTCACCCGCCTGCCGCTCGAAGAACCGTCCAACGATCCGTCGCAATACGACCCGGACTATGCCTCGATCGAGCCGAACCAGACGCAGCCGCTCGGCCCCGAGCCGCAACATTCCGGTCAGACGATTACCGTCACCAACAAGCCGCAGGCCGAAATTGCGGCGCTTCAGGTGTTTCTCGACCGCGAAGGCATTTCGCCGGGCGTGATCGACGGACGTCTGGGCGATAACGTCAACAAGGCAATTGCCGCCTGGCAGGAAATGACCGGCGAAACGCTCGATCCGAACAATGCCGAGGACATCGTGCGCCGCCTCTCCTATTCGGGTGGCATGCCGATCGTCGACTACACGATCACCGCCGCCGATGCCGCCGGCCCCTACGTCGCCTCGATCCCCGACGACTACGCTCACAAGGCGCAGCTGCCGGCCATGTCGTTTACCTCGACCAGCGAAAAGCTGGCCGAGCAGTTCCACATGGACGAAGGCTACCTTAAGGCACTGAACCCGAATGCCGACTTCACCATTCCCGGCACGATCATCAAGGTGATCAATCCGGGCACGCCGAAAACCGGCAATGTCACCCGCATCATCGCCGACAAGGGCCGCAAGCAGGTGTTTGCCTATGGCGAGGATGGCAAGCTGATTGCCGCCTATCCGGCCACGATCGGCTCGTCCGATACGCCCTCGCCGGTCGGCAACCACACCGTCGCCCGCATCGCATTGAACCCGGGCTACACCTACAATCCCAAGATCAATTTCCAGCAGGGCGAAAACCGCGAAATCCTGCAGATCCCGCCGGGTCCGAACGGCCCGGTCGGCACGGTCTGGATCGCGCTGTCCAAGCCCACCTACGGCATTCACGGCACGCCGGAACCATCGAAGATCGGCAAGACCAACAGCCATGGCTGTATCCGTCTCACCAACTGGGACGCGACGGAACTGGCCAAGATGGTCAAGCCCGGCACGACCGTGGAATTCGTGGAATAACGGCTGCCGTCCTTCTCATCGCAACCCCCCGGAAGTCTGCTTCCGGGGGTTTCTTTTTCCTGCACGCATTCCGGAAATCTACCCTTGCCATGGGCGCTTGCTGCCCTTGATATCGTCGGGATAACCGCGCCGATTTTCATCACGGGATTTTTAGAATGACAAAACCCTTTGCCGTCATCGACAACAAGGTTTTCTGCGTCGGCAATGATGATCGGGAACCGGTCGAGATCGGCGGCGGCATTTCGCCGGATGGTTTTGCCATCATCAGCGCCTTCGAGGATGGCTGGCTGTGGGCGGGTTACCTACGCGATGCCAAGGGTGTCTGGTGGTTCCATGCCCGCAACAGGAAGGCACAGTTCGTCACGTCAGATGCCGATGGCTTTCGCGTGATTGATGATGATTACGGCCTCGATTCAAGCCATGTCTATCTCGAGGATCGAAACATCCCCGGAGCCGATCCCGAGACCTTTGCACTGGTCGAGAACGGCACGTATTTCGCAAAAGACCGTCACCGCATCTATGTGAAGGACGGTTCGCATTTTTTCCAGTTCGAAGAGATCGACATCGAAACAGTAATTGCCAACGGCCCGCTGATCGGCGATGCCAACAACCTCTTTCACCACAGCTCGTCGCTCAGCTCGATCAATCATTACCGGCATCGCGAACAGGTACATTTTTCGCTCGAGGACGAGCATGACCAGCTGATCGGCGCATGGCTTGCCAAACACCACCCCGACATCATCGGATGGTGGCATCGCGATTACCCATATTCGGCGGATGGTGCCGAGCAGATTTCGGACGATTGGTACGCCACGGATAACGCCGTGTTTTTCCACGAAACCCACGAACACATGCGCGGCAAGGGCGAAGCCTTCAACCTGCTGAGAGGCGCCGATCCAAAAAGTTTTGAAGCGCTCGATTCCGACCACGGGCGGGACGAGAAAAACGTCTTTTGCCGTCAGCGCCGGATCAGAGATGCCGATCCATCCAGCTTCAAGGCCCTCGGCGCCCTGTTCGGGGCCGATGTCAAGGCGGTCTATTACAATGGTTACCGTGTGGAAGGCGCCGATCCGGCAAGCTTTGTCCGATTCGACACGACACGCGCCTATGGCAAGGACAAGACCAGCGTCTACGCCGAGACTTTCGACAGGACGAGCCAGCCCTTTGGCCATCCGGACCATGTGCTGGCACCACTGGAAGGCGCACAAACGGAGAGTTTTCAGGCGTTCGGCAGCCGCGGCTCATGGGCCGCGGATGCCAAAAGCGTCTATCTTGCAGGCGAACACAAAAAGAAGCTGGACGCCGCCAGTTTTCGATTCCTCTGCGAAACATCCACCAACAGCTGGGCGCAGGACAAAAACGGGCTTTACCGAGCCAATGGCACGATGAACGTTGCCGGTATCGATGGCGCGAGCTTTGAGAAAATGAACGATTTCTGGGGCAGCGACGGCAAGGTGGTGTTCTCGTTCATCACCGGTGCGATCCAGAAGGCAATCGATACCAAGACTTTCGAGGTGACGGACGATGCGGGCGGGGCAAGGGATGCGAATGCCGAATACCGGATCGAAAACGGTTCGATAAAGAAGAAAAAACGGTAAGGCGGAGCATCACATGGATTTCTCAACGAGATTAAAGGGTGCGTTTTCCCTTATCTTCGGACGCGGCGACAATGGCACTGTCTGTTCGTTCTGCGCCTCTAACCGCCATGCGGTCGAAACGATCATCGCCGGGCCGGCGGCGATATCGATCTGCAACCGCTGTGTCATGCTCTGCAATCAGATACTTTTGGAAAACAGCGACATACAGCAATTTCGTTGCCATGCCGATAAACCGCATGAACACACATTCGGTCTTGCGCTTCATCATGAAGAAGCCCTGCTTGGTGAACCGGAGCGGATCGCGCTCGACCCGATGCTGCAGAGACTTGTGGCAACGCTTCCCGAAACACGGCTGGTCGGCTGGAGTTTCTCGCATGCGCAAGACCGCTTTGACATGCTGACCATCTCGCTCGTTACGACCTCCACAATCCCGCATCAGGAAATCGAGGCAATGGCGATCGCAAACTGGAAAGAGATGCGGGATCGGTTCGTGTCGGCCCGTCAAATGTCGGCCAATGCGCCGGAGCCGGAACTGATCACCATCGCCGCAGCAGCCAGACAAGCGGCTGAAACATATGCGGAAGTGGTCGTTTCATCCGAACCGACCACTTCCTGAAAAATGTAGGCGTCAGGCCGCCTGACGACGGAAAGAGAACATGTGTGGCATGCCCGAGCGCACCACCCGCACCGGCATCAGCCGCATCACTTCCGTCGCGAAGGCCGCTGCATTTTCGCGGGCCTTGTCGACATTGCTGACCTTTGCCGGATCGAGCGTGTGCAGCGTGCCGCCCACTTCGAACAGTTCCTTGAAGGCATTGCGCTCGTTGATCGGCGTGTTCAGCACGTTGACGCCACGCGCCGCCAGCAGACCCTTGATGGCAACCAGCGCCTTGGTCGTCACCATCGAGGCGACACGCGTCAGCACCACGGAATGGGCGATGTCGAGATT
This sequence comes from Neorhizobium huautlense, assembly GCF_030811685.1. GTDB lineage: Bacteria > Pseudomonadota > Alphaproteobacteria > Rhizobiales > Rhizobiaceae > Neorhizobium > Neorhizobium huautlense_A. The sequence continues at coordinate 293,802 of NZ_JAUSRF010000004.1, forward strand.
GGCCTTTTCCTTCATCATCGCCAGAAGATCGAGGATCTGCGCCGCGCCCTTGGCGTCCATGGCGGAACCCTGGACCGGGATCATCACATGATCGGAAAGGCCGATCGCCGTCGTCACCAGCGCATCGCGAGCACCGGCAAGGTCGATGATGAAATAGTCGGTCTGCGCGGCCATCTCGCGCAGATGACACTGCAGCGAGGCAAGGCTCACCTCGGAGATCACCTCGATATTGCGGATCGGGCCGGACATCTGCGCCCACTGGCTGATCCAGCGTTGCGGATCGGCGTCGATCAGCGTGACACGGTGGCCGGAATGGGCAAGTTCTGTTGCCAGCAGAAGGGCTGCCGTCGTCTTACCGGCGCCGCCCTTGGCATTTGCGAAAGAGATTACTGGCATGCGAAAAATCCTCGAAAAGGTGCGAGCCGCATCGCTCCTGTGGGGCGCTATGGAACATGCGCCGATGTTCACATCCTTTCCAAACATGGTTAACAAGACGTTAATTCAGATATCGTTAATATAATGATTGAGTTTTCGTGTATTGCACGCAAAACGTGAAAACCCGCCGACAAGCAGCGGGTTTCACTGGAACTTCCAAGGCAGCACGCGAGAGCCTCTTGCCTGCGAAAACGTTAAAAGCAGTCGCGAAACAGGGTTTTGGTATTCTCCAGCGTTAATGGAACCGGATTTCCGCCGGCACTCGGGTCCTCGATCGCCATGGCCGAAAGCTCGTCGATCCGATCAGGAGCTATTCCCATCGCTGTCAGCGTATCGGGCACGCCGAGTTCCGACCGTAACGACAGGACGTAATCGTAGAACCCGTCGAAGCCGCCGGAAATGCCGAGATAGGCGGCGGCGCGGGCGATCTTCTCCTCAATGGCCGCGCGATTGAAGCGCAACACGGCCGGCATCACCACCGCATTGGTCATGCCGTGATGAGTGTTGTAGACGGCGCCGATCGGGTGTGACAGTGCGTGGATGGCGCCGAGCCCCTTCTGGAAAGCGACAGCGCCCATGGCAGCGGCCGCCATCATGTTGCTGCGCGCCTCGATATCGGTGCCTTCATGATAGGCGCGCGGCAAAAACTCCTTCACCAGCCGCATGCCCTCCAGCGCGATGCCCGCCGACATCGGGTGGAAGAAGGGGGAGGAATAAGCTTCCAGGCAATGCGCGAACGCATCCATGCCGGTGCCGGCGGTGATCACCTTCGGCATGCCGACCGTCAGTTCCGGATCGCAGATCACCACGCCCGGCAGAAACTTCGGGTGAAAAATGATCTTTTTGACATGCGTCTGCGAATTGGTGATGACCGAGGCGCGACCGACTTCCGAACCGGTGCCCGCCGTGGTCGGCACCGCCACGATCGGCGCAATGCCCTCCACCGAGGCCCGCGTCCACCAGTCGCCGATATCCTCAAAGTCCCAGACCGGTCGGGTCTGGCCGACCATGAAGGCCACGCACTTGCCGAGATCCAGCCCCGAGCCGCCGCCGAAGGCGACGACGCCGTCATGGCCACCATCGCGAAACGCCTTGATACCAGCTTCGAGATTGATCTCGTTCGGGTTCGGATCGACCTCGGCGAACATGGCCCGGCCAAGCCCCGCCTCTTCCAGCACATCAAGCGCCGTCTGGGTGATGACCATGGTGGACAGGCCACGATCGGTGATCAGTAGCGGCTTTTTCATGCCCAGCGACTTGGCGGCCTCAGCCAGTTCCCTGATCCGGCCACGGCCCATCTTGACGGCGGTGGGATAACTCCAGTTGGCAACGATGTTCATGCTGTAACCTTCTTCAGGTGGTATGATTTCGGACGCGTGAGATTGTGGAAACCGAGGACCGAGAGCGAGCCGCCACGACCGGTCTGCTTGACGCCGGTCCAGACCAGCGCGGGATCGAGATAATCGGCACGGTTCATGAAGACGGTGCCGGTTTCGATCTCGGCACCAATACGCGACGCCCGCTCGACGTCCTTGGTCCAGAGCGATGCCGTCAGCCCGTATTGGCTGTCATTCATCAGCGCGAGCGCTTCGTCATCGCTTTTCACCTTCATGATGCCGACGGCCGGCCCAAACGTCTCTTCGCGCATGAAGGCCATGGAATGATCGACATCGGTCAGCACCTGCGGCGCCAGATAGGCACCGCCATCATCGGCCGGGAACAGCTTTGGATCGACCAGCGCCTTTGCACCCTTGGCAACGGCATCGGCCACCTGTTCGCGCACCAGTTTGGCAAACCGCTTGTTGGCCATCGGCCCGAGCGTGGTATCCGCATCCAGCGGATTGCCGAGCTTGTAATTGGAAACCCAGGCGACCGATTTCTCGACAAAGGCGTCATAGAGATTTTCGTGCACATAGACGCGCTCGATGCCGCAGCAGCACTGGCCGGAATTGAAGGTCGCACCATCCATCAGCGTGTCGACAGCGGCCTCGAGATCGGCATCCTCCATCACATATCCGGGGTCCTTGCCGCCAAGCTCCAGCCCGAGACCTGTAAACGTGCCGGCCGCCGCCCGCTCGATGGCACGCCCGCCCTCCACCGAACCGGTAAAGTTGACGAAATTGAACGAACCGGCCGCGATCAGCGCAGCACTCGTCTCGTGGTCGAGAAAGACATTCTGAAACACGTCCTCCGGCACGCCGGCTTCGACAAAGGCGCGCACCATGCGCTCGCCCATCAGCAGTGTCTGCGCCGCATGTTTGATGATCACCGTATTGCCGGCCATCAGCGCCGGTGCCACCGTGTTGATGGCGGTCATGTAAGGGTAATTCCACGGCGCGATGACGAAAACCACGCCATGCGGCTCGCGTTCGATGCGGCGGGCAAAGCTTGCGCTGTCCTCCACCTCGATCGGCTTCAAGGCATCGGCGGCGATGGAGGCGACGTAATTGGAGCGCTCGTTGAAACCTTTGAACTCGCCGCCATAACGCACCGGTCGGCCCATCATCCAGGCCAGTTCCGGCACCACCTCGTCCACCATCTCGTTGAGGCGGGCGACACCTTTCAGAACCAGCTGCACACGGTCTTCCAGCGGCATTTTCGCCCAGCTTTTCTGCGCTTTCCGGGCACGCTCCACCGCAGTCTTTGCCGCATCGAAAGAGAGCACCGGCCGCTCGGCATAAACCGAACCATCGATCGGCGAAATGCATTGGATCATCGTCATTTCCAGAAAAACTCCCAAAATTCAGCAGGCATATCAGCAGGAGAGCGTGCGGACATGGCCCGCAGCACCGTAGTCGAGGATTGCACGGTCACGCGTGACAATGGTGAGGTCGTGTTCGCGCGCGGTGGCGATAAGGATGCGGTCGATCGGGTCTTTGTGAATGGGCTGCGGAAGACGACAGGACGCAATGAAAATATCGGCAGTCACGGCCTGCTCTGACACCTTTCCGTCACGCCTGAAATCATCGTACCAGAGCTTCGCATCGTCTTTTTCGTATACCCGTCCCCTCGCCACGAGCATGGCCATCTCCCAAGCCGTCGCGGCAGATATGTAGATTGGAACGCCACTTACGCGGCATGATGCAATGGCATCCGCAGCAGAAGCGGCCAAGCGTTCATTCTGGCTGATCCAGATCACCGCGCAGGTATCGAGCAGATAGGGCTTACTCATTGTAGAGCTTCTCACCCCACTCATAATCCCAGTCCATCGGCGCCGTCAGATCGACACCCGGCATGACTGTTATCGTCCCCTTCATGCAGCCGAAGGCCGGATGTAATTCCACAATGCGTCCGTCCTGCGTCTCCATCCAGCGCTTGCCGTCCTTGTAGATGATATCATCCTCGGTGAACCATTTGATCGCGGGATCAAGCGCGGGCGGACCGCTCGTCGCTGCATAGGATTCCTGCTTCTTTTCCGAGAAACCGAACACCGCTTCCTCACCGCGGCGATGCAGAGCGACAACATTCAGCGGCACGCGCAGAAACGCCGAGACCCCATCCTGCTCCTCGGCGCTCATCTTGCGATCGCCCTTCAGCATGCGCGAAACGGAACTCGGATCGAGTTTGAGAAATTTGGCAAGCTCGCTGCTGGAGGCGCCGATTTCCTTCAGCCTCGCATAAAACCAGTCGCTGTCGATCTTGGTCATGGCGTCATCCTCGAAAGCCCGCATTCAACCTAGGCGATCATCGATAAAAACTCAACAATCCCGCTGGGTCGATTGCGGTTTCCTCATGCCCTTTCGAAACCACGCGCCACTTCCCAGTCGGTTACCCGCCGGTCGTATTCCTCCTGCTCCCAGCGCGCCGCCCGCGTGTAATGATCGATCACGTCATCACCGAAAGCGGCCCTCAGCATGGTCGATGCGGTCATCACCTCGGTCGCCGCCCGCAAGGTCACCGGAATTTCGCGCACGTTCTTGATGCTGTAGGCATCGCCGACGAAAGCCGGCTCGAGCGCCATCTTCTTTTCGATGCCCTCGATCCCGGCGGCAATCAGTGCCGCCATGGCGAGATAGGGGTTGAGGTCGGCGCCGCCGACGCGGCACTCGACACGCACCGCCTTGCTATCCTCGCCACAGAGGCGGTAGCCAGCCGTGCGGTTGTCCTTCGACCAGACCGCCTTGGTCGGCGCGAACGTGCCGGCCACGAAACGCTTGTAGGAATTGATATAGGGCGCCAGAAAATAGGTGATCTCGCCGGCATGGGCGAGCAGCCCCGCCATGTAATGCCGCATGGTTTCCGACATGCCGCACTCACCGTCCTTGTCGAAAAACAGCGACGTCTTGCCGTCAGCGCTCCATAGCGACTGATGGATATGCGAAGAGGAGCCTGCGGCATTGTAATGCCATTTTGCGAGGAAGGTGATGGCCTTGCCCTTCAAAAAGGCGATTTCCTTGCAGCCGTTTTTGACGATCACATGCCGGTCGGCCATGGTCAGCGCATCGGTGTAACGGACGTTGATTTCCTCCTGGCCCGCCGAGGCCTCGCCCTTGGAATTTTCCACCGGAATGCCAGCCCCTTGCAGGCCTTTGCGGATTGCCCGCATCACATCCTCTTCCTTGGTGGTCTGAAAGATGTGGTAATCCTCGTTATAGGCGCTCGCCAGTTTCAGGCTGCGATAACCGGAGGCCTGCGCCTGTTCGTAGGTCTGGTCGAACAGGAAAAATTCGAGCTCCGTCGCCATGAAGGCCTTCATGCCCATGGCTTCAAGCCGCGCCACCTGCTTTTTCAGGATGGCACGCGGCGAATGCGGCACTTCCTCATGGGTGTGATGGTCGAGCACGTCGCACAAAACCAGCGCCGTACCCTCCAGCCAAGGGATGCGGCGTAGCGTCGAAAGATCCGGCTTCATCGTATAGTCGCCGTAGCCGCTTTCCCAACTCGTCGCCTTGTAGCCACCGACCGTCTCCATCTCGATATCGGTGGCAAGCAGGTAGTTGCAGCTATGGGTCTCCTTCCAGGCGCTTTCGACGAAAAATTCCGCCTGGAAGCGTTTGCCCATAAGCCTTCCCTGCATGTCCACCTGACATGCCAGAACAGTATCGATAACGCCTTCAGAAACGTCGGCCTTCAAGTCTTCGAATGTGTATGCGGCGGTCATGCAGCTCCCCGATATGCTCGGATTGTTTGACATGTCGACCGGCGGCATGTGTGCCGCCGGTCCTCACGTTTGCTTTTTTCAGGCACGGGCGGCAGCGGCAGCCACCGCCTTCTCCTTGTGCTCCAGCGCAAATTCCTCTTCCGGCGACAGGATCAGCTTGTGGCGACCGATCAGCGCGAAATAGGCGATGGCAACGGCGAACCACACCGCGACCCAAAGAACGCCCTTGGTGAAATTGGGGTCCTGAACCTGATAGACCAGCGTCACGCAGGCGATGATCACCGTCAGCGCCGCGCCCGGCACACCGAGCGGCGAGCGGAACGGCCGCTCGATATTCGGCAGATTTTTCCGAAGCAGGATGAAGGAGATCGCCTGCATGATGTAGGAGAACATCGCCCCGAACACCGCCATGTTGAGCAACACCGCGCCGATAACGCTGCCGCCAGCTTCCGCACCCAGCGCAAACCAGATCACCAGCATGACCGCCAGACCGGTGCCGGCACCGGTGAGCATGGCGATATGCGGCGTCTTGAAGCGCGAATGGGTGATCGACAGCGCGGTCGGGAAGTAACCGGCGCGCGACAGCGAATAGATCTGCCGGCCCTGCGCATAAAGGATGGTGTGGAAACTGGCGATCAGGCCCGTCAGCGCGACGAGACCGAGAACCACGACGCCACTATCGCCATAAACGGCCTTGAAACCGTCGAGCAGCGGTTCCAGTGCGGAACCGAGATGGAAGGCACCGACGCCCGGCAGAGACGGGTTGAGAAGCACGATCATGAAGGCGGAAATCATCAGAGTGATGATCCCGAGAATGATGCCCTTGGGCATGTCGCGTTTCGGATCGACGGATTCTTCCGCCGCCAGCGGCAGCTGCTCGATGGCAAGAAAGAGCCAGACGGCGAAGGGCAGTGTTGCCAGCACACCGGAGAAACCGAAGGGGAACCAGTCGCCATTGCCTTCCGGCAGTTCCACCGCCGCACCATCCGGTCCGACGCCGATATTCAGCGCCCAGCGGGAAAAATCCATGTTGGGAATGGCGCTCACCCAGAAGAACACCAGCACCGCCAGTGACACCAGCGTGATTACCAGCGTCACCTTGAACGACAGTTCCAGACCAAAAATGTTGAGGCTGAGAAACACCGCGTAGAAGAACACCCACAAAAGCGGCGAATAGGCCGGGTCCAGTCCCAGAATGGTGTTCACGTAAGCGGTGATGAAGGTGACGATGACGGCCGGCGTCAGCACGTATTCGACGTTTTCACACAAGCCCGTAATGAACCCGCCCCACGGCCCCATGGCGGTACGGGCGAAGGAATAGGCCGCGCCCGTATGCGGCAAAGCCGGGCTCATTTCCGCAATGGAAAAGGTGAGGCCGAGATACATGATGGCGATGATGATGCCGGCCACCAGCATGCCGCCCCAACCGCCGGTGGCGAAACCAAAGTTCCAGCCGGAGAAATGGCCGGAAACAACAGCGCCGACACCGAGCGCCCAAAGAGACCAAACGCCCGCGTAACGGGATAGATGCCGTTTTTCGAAATAGGATGCGTCAGCCTTCTTGTAGCTGACCCCTGATGATGAACTTTCCATGCCTTCTCTCCTGATCAAAGAAAAAACAGGCGACCGGCCGTGAATGGCCGGGCAGCGCCCCCAGTTCCGTTCGTGCCCACCGCCCGATATTTCGGTGTCGGTGACATGCAGTGCTGTTTCCCTAGGGTCTCAGGTGTCGGCCGTTGCGAGGCTTTCCCGCAAAAGGCCGGTCAGGAAATCGGCCACGACCCTCTGGTCGACCTCCTCTTCGATCAAATCGTTCCTTATCTCGATCATGACATTCAAAAGCCCGCCCGGCAGAGCGTGAACTTCCAGCGTATGGGTCACACCATCGGCGGCCCCGTAAGGTTCATTGCGCTTGATGCGGTAGAGTTTTGTATCTGCTGCCGTCGCCAGCATACGGTCGGCCAGACGGCTGTCGGCATCATGCAGAATGCCGATCTCCACCTCGCGCTTGCGGCCGTAATAGACCGGCGTAAAGCTGTGTACCGTCACCAGCACAGTCGCCCTGCCCGTTTCTGTCCGGGCAGCGATCTCTTCAGCAATCCGCTTCTGAAATGGCAGATAGAGCGCTGCGGTGCGACGCGCCTTTTCTGCTTCTGACAGGTTCTCGTTGCCGGGAATACGAAAGACCTCGCTGACATCACGCATCGCGGCGGGTGATTCCGGCGGACGGTTGCAGTCATAGATCAGCCGTGAAAACCGCTGGTGGATCAGCACAGCATCGAGGCTTTGCGCCATGAGCTGCGAAACGGCCAGCGCGCCGGGGTCCCATGCGATGTGCGAGGAAAGCGCACCCGCAGACAGGCCGAGATCGCCATAGGCTTCCGGCAGCCGGTTGGAGGCATGTTCGCAAACCAGCAGCACGTCGCTCAGACCGCCGCTGTTTTCCACGGCAACCGGATCGCCATCCGCTTCTGTCAAAACCGCTGACTGAACGAGCATGCAGGCCCCGCCGCATTCGTTAACGAACATTGAAGAAAAGAATTCTTCACTTTTTGCCGAAGGTCAATCGTATTCCTGAAAGAATCTTTTCAGAGGCCCCATTGACAGAAACCGCCCGACAATTGTTAATTTCAGCCAAACCGGCAAAGACCGGAGGGGAAAACAGCATCCGTGCCAGCCACCTCACGCACCGTCTCAGATGTCATACGCCGCGGCTACGACAGCCTGACGCCGACCGAGCGGAAACTGGCGGATAGCCTGCTGGAGAATTATCCGGTGTCCGGGCTTGGAAGCATAACGGTGACTGCGGAAAATGCCGGCGTCTCGACGGCGACGGTGGCGCGCGCCGTGCAGAAACTCGGCTTCAAAGGTTATCCGGAATTCCAGTCACACCTGCACCAGGAACTGGAAGCGACGATCTCCAACCCGATCGCCAAACACGATCACTGGCAGGATCGCTGGGCCGCCCGCGCCCCGGACACCCATATCCTCAACCGCTTCGCCGAAGCCGTCACCGACAACCTGCGCGAAACGCTGGCCGAAATCGATATTGCCGCCTTTGATGGCGCAACCGCCCTGCTGCGGGATCTCGATCGGCACGTCTATTTCGTCGGTGGCCGCATCACCGGTTCGCTCGCCGAATATTTCTTCACCCACATGCAGGTCATCCGGCCGCGCACGACGCTGATTTCCAACAATTCCAGCTCCTGGCCGCAACATGTGCTCAACATGAATGCCGGCGACGTGCTGGTGATTTTCGACATCCGTCGTTACGAGCAGGAGATGGCGACGCTGGCGGAAGCCGCCAAAGCGGCCGGTGTCGTCATCGTCTTGTTCACCGACCTGTGGGCTTCGCCTGTTACCCATCATGCCCGCCACACGTTCAAGGTCCGAATAGAGGCGCCCTCGGCGTGGGATTCCTCGGTCGTTACCCTGTTTGTTGTGGAAGCCTTGATCGAAGCCGTGCAGAGCGCCGGCTGGGAAACCACCCGCAAACGCATGCATTCCTTGGAAAATCTTTTCGAGCGAAGCCGTCTTTTCCGCCGCTTAGCGAAAAACGATCGCTCAAATCACGGATAGTTCACTGAAAATCAGTGGAAATCCAAGTGTTTGCATTGATGCTTGCGCAGCTGTGCATACTGTCACATTCGATACATGAACCGGCTCTACGAGTGTCGCCGACACAATCTGAAACTTAAGGAGGATACCGTGATCACCAGGACCAGACGTCTTCTATCCGTCACCACCGCCATGCTCGTCGCCTCGACCAGTTTTGCCTTCGCCGAGCCGAGCGCAGAGCTGGTTGCAGCCGCAAAGAAGGAAGGCATGCTCACCACTATCGCCCTGCCCCACAGCTGGTGCGGTTATGGCGAAGTCATCGCCAGCTTCAAGAAGAAATACCCGGAAATCCAGGTCAACGAATTGAACCCGGATGCCAGCTCGGGCGACGAAATCGAAGCCATCAAGGCCAACAAGGACAACAAGGGCCCGCAGGCACCTGACGTCATTGACGTCGGTCTCTCCTTCGGTCCGTCCGCCAAGAAGGAAGGCCTCATTCAGCCTTACAAGGTCTCGACCTGGGATTCGATCCCGGACGATGCCAAGGATGCCGAAGGTTACTGGTACGGCGATTATTACGGCGTTCTGTCGTTCATCGTGAACACCGACATCGTCAAGGAACTGCCGAAGGACTGGAAAGATCTGACCAAGTCGGATTACGCCAACTCGGTCGCTCTCGCCGGTGACCCGCGTTCGTCCAACCAGGCCGTTCAGGGCGTTTACGCCGCCGGTATCGCCGCTGGCGAAACCGATGCCACCAAGGCTGGCGAAGCCGGCCTGAACCTGTTTGCCGAAATCAACAAGGCCGGTAACTTCGTGCCCGTCATCGGCAAGTCCGCATCGCTCGCGCAGGGCTCCACCCCGATCGTCATCGCCTGGGACTATAACGGTCTCTCCTGGCGCGACACGCTGAAGGGCAACCCGCCGCTCGAAGTCGTCGTTCCGGAATCGGGCGTTGTCGCCGGCGTTTACGTTCAGGCGATCTCCGCCTACGCGCCGCACCCGAACGCTGCCAAGCTGTGGATGGAACACATCTATTCCGACGAAGGCCAGCTCGGTTACCTGAAGGGTTATTGCCACCCGATCCGCTTCAACGATCTTGCCAAGAACAACAAGATCCCGAAGGAACTGCTCGACGCCCTGCCGCCGGCTGCAGCCTATGAAAAGGCTGTCTTCCCGACACTCGACGATCAGGACAAGGGCAAGACCGCCATCACCACCCAGTGGGACAAGGTCGTCGGCGCCAACATCCAGTAATCACTCTGGTATCGCATTGGCCTCTCCGCGAAAACGCGGGGAGGCTTTCATTCCTCCGGCAGAAACGGCGGCATTGATGTCCACCGCATCCTCTCCCCTCATCGATCGCCGCACGATCATCGACTGGCTCGGCATTGCGCCGTTCATGATCTTCGCGCTGATGTTCCTGATTGCCCCGACGCTCTATCTGGTTAGCGGCGCGTTTTTCAACGCCGAGGGCCATTTCACCTTCGAGAACATTGCCGGTCTTTTCACGCCGACCATCATGTCCGCCTACTGGATTTCGATCAAGGTTTCGCTTGCCTCCTCGCTGGGTGGCGCGCTGATCGGATTTTTCCTGGCCTGGGCAATCGTGCTCGGTGGCCTTCCCTCGTGGATCCGCTCCGGCCTCCTGACCTTTTCCGGCGTCGCCTCCAATTTCGCCGGCGTGCCGCTGGCCTTTGCCTTCATCGCCACGCTTGGCCGCACCGGGCTTGTGACGGTGCTGCTGCGTGACTGGTTCGGCTTCAACCTTTATTCGACGGGCTTCAACCTCCTGTCGTTCTTCGGCCTGACCATCACCTACATGTTCTTCCAGATTCCGCTCATGGTGCTGATCCTGACGCCGGCGCTGGATGGATTGAAGAAGGAATGGCGCGAGGCTTCCGAAATCCTCGGCGCCTCCAACTGGCAATACTGGCGCATGATCGGCCTGCCGATCCTGTGGCCGAGCCTGCTCGGCACCTCGCTTCTCCTGTTCGCAAACGCCTTCGGCGCCATCGCCACGGCCTATGCGCTGACCGGCGCCTCGCTCAACATCGTGCCGATCCTGCTTTACGCACAGATCCGCGGCGACGTGCTGCACAACCCGAACCTCGGCTATGCGCTGGCGCTCGGCATGATCGTGATCACCGGCCTGTCCAACATCCTCTATATCTGGCTGCGCATGCGCGCCGAACGCTGGCAGAAGTGAGGGCGCGCGCATGAAGATGACCAAATTCTTCGCCTGGTTCGCCATCGCCGTTGGCGTCACCTATTTCTTCGTGCCGCTGGCCGGCACGTTCGAATTTTCGCTGCGCATGCGCCGTGGCGAATATTCGCTGGATGCCTATGGTTCGGTGTTTTCCGACGTGCAGTTCCAGCAGACCTTTGGCTTTTCCATGCTGATGGCGCTCTTTACAATCGTCTTCGGCATGCTGCTTGTCGTGCCGACCGCCTATTGGGTGCGCCTGCGCCTGCCGCAGATGCGCCCCTTCGTGGAATTCGTCACGCTGATGCCGCTGGTCATTCCGGCCATCGTCATCGTGTTCGGTTATCTCCGGCTCTACAATTCGGCCTCCTACATTCCCTTCACCGGCTCGCTGCTCGGCACCAACATCCTCTTGGTGATGTCCTACATCACCCTGTCGCTGCCCTACATGTACCGCTCGGTCGATACCGCCATGCGCACCATCGATGTGCGCACGCTGACGGAAGCGGCCGAAATCCTTGGCGCCAAATGGCCGACCATCATGTTCCGCTGCATCTTTCCGAACGTGATGTCCGGCGTGCTGTCGGGTGCGTTCATCACCTTTGCCATCGTGATTGGCGAATTCACCATGGCCGCGCTTCTCAACCGTCCGGCTTTCGGCCCCTATCTGCAGCTCGTCGGCGCCAACAAGGCCTATGAGCCCTCCGCGCTCGCCATCATCGCCTTTGCCATCACCTGGCTTTCCATGGGCCTCATCCAGCTCGTGTCGCGCTTCGGCAAGCTGACACAGTCCCGTCCTTAAAGGTTTAACCCATGCCCTTTCTCGCACTTTCAAACATCAAGAAGAGCTTTGGCCAGACCCAGGTCGTGCATGATTTCAACATGTCGATCGAAAAGGGCGAGTTCATCTCCTTCCTCGGGCCCTCTGGCTGCGGCAAGACGACGATCCTGCGCATGATCGCCGGTTTCGAGCAGCCGAGCGGCGGCACGATTCATATCGCCGACAAGGACCAGACACGCCTGAAACCCAACCAGCGCAATATCGGCATGGTGTTCCAGGCCTATGCGCTCTTCCCCAACATGACCGTGTTCGACAACGTTGCGTTTGGCCTGAAAGTGGCAGGCCAGCCCAAGGCCGAAATCGAAAAGCGCGTGAACGAGATGCTGAAACTCATCCATCTCGAGCACCTCGCCGACCGCTACCCCTACCAGATGTCCGGCGGCCAGCAGCAACGCGTGGCACTGGCGCGTGCGCTTGCCCCGAAACCGCAGGTCCTGCTGCTCGACGAGCCGCTCTCCGCGCTGGACGCAAAGATCCGCGTGTCGCTGCGTGAGGAAATCCGCATGATCCAGCGGCAGTTGGGTATCACCACCGTGTTCGTCACGCATGACCAGGAAGAGGCGCTGTCGATCTCCGACCGTATCGTCGTCATGAATGCCGGCCGCGCCGACCAGATCGGCACCCCTTCGGATATCTATAATCGCCCGGCCACCCGCTTCGTCGCCTCTTTCGTCGGCACGCTCAACATCATCAAGGCGACCGTCGTCGATCCGTCAGCGTCGACCGTAACGGTTGGCGGCCAGACGCTTACCCTGCGTGAATCGATCGCCGACAAGACCGGTGGCGAAAAGATTTCGCTGGCGCTGCGCCCCGAAGCGGGTTCGATCGCCGAGGGTGCGAAGGGCGATACCGCGGTCACCGGCAAGGTCGTGTCCGCGAACTTCCTCGGCTCGGTAGTGCGCACCCGCATCGATGTCGGCGGCAACGTCATTTCCTTCGATATGTTCAATTCGCCGGATCTCGTCATGCCGACGCCGGACGAAGTGGTCACGCTGCGTTTTTCCGCCGGTGACCTTCTGGTCATCCGCGATTAATTTTAGCGACCCCTTGTGGAAAACGATGGTCACGCCGCATTTTGTGATCACCGATTGCGAAAAAACGTAAAGGGCCGTGAACGGCGGAAAAAGCCGCCCAAAAACGGCACTTGCAGCCGTTCGTGAGGATCGCTCACAAAGCCCGGTTTTCCGGGCTTTTCGCTAGTGCGAAAGATGCGGCAGCGCACAATAATTGTGGTGGTTGGAGAGCCCCGCCACACCGGCCAGCTACGCTAACCTGCTCGTTTTCGGGGCGTTTCTACCCTTGCAAAGCCAAAAACTTTTTGAGAGACCGGATAAAGGCACAGGAAAGAAAGGCAGGGTTTCATGCGGAACACCGACAGCGTTTCAATCTTCGAAATGTTTTCCGAGATCGCGGTGGCGATCAACGAAAACAGCCACCGTCTGGTGCTGTTGACGGACAAGGAAGGTCGCGGCGACCACGGTGCCGTGACGCCGGACATGTTCGACGCGATCGAAGCCGAACTTGCCGGCCTTGAACCGTCGGAATGGACCCCTGGCCGCTATTTCGACCTTGCCGCCGAAACACTTCTCACCATTCCGGGCGTCGCGCCCCGCCTTTATGCCAGCGCATTCCGCCGCGCCGGCAGCGCCCTGATGCGCAAACGCTCCATTCTCGCCGAGGATTTCGGCAGCGCCTTTGCCGCAATGGCCACCAGCTTTCGCGATCACGCCGAGCGGGAACCCGGCGGCGCGGAAATCGCCGTCGTGTGGCAACGTGCGGCAAAAGCCTATGCGATGGAATCCGCCGCCGGTGGCAAGCTGTCCGCCTGTCTGCAGGCCGCCACCGAGGCGGCCGAAGAACAGCCGGCCGGTTTTCCAAAACCCGGGGCTGGAGAACTCTCTTCCATCCTCGTCATTCGCGCCATGCGTGATGCGCTGAGCCAGGAAAATTGAATTTTTCGCAAATTCCCGCCATGCGGGTGTCACATGCCTCACCTAACGTCATGCCATGCACGATGACGATATCTCTCTGCCCGAAAACCGTGTTCGACAACTGATTGCGGATCACACCCCGCAATGGGCAGAGCTGCCCTGCGAGCGCCTCGCCTCTTCCGGCACGGACAATGCGCTTTACCGGCTTGGTGACGTGCTTCTGCTGCGGCTGCCGCGCCGAGGCCACGCCGTTGATCTGGCTCGCAAGGAACTGGACTGGCTGCCATATATGCAGGGCCTGCCGCTCGCCGTGCCGAACCTGCGATATCGCGGCACGGCCGACCTCGATCAACCTCTTGATTTCGGCATCTTCGACTGGCTCATGGGCGATATCGCCACCCCCGACAAGATCTCCGATCCGTTCCAGGCGGCAGACGATCTCGCCGCCTTCCTTCGTGCGTTACATCTGAAACATACCAAGGACGCGCCTCGATCTGGCCCGCTCAACAACCGCCGTGGCGTCGCGCTTGACGATCTCTCCGCCGTCACCCTGCCGGCCATCGACATTCTCGCCGACGAGATCGACAGCGAAGCGGCACACGCACTCTGGAAACGCGCCTGCACCCTGCCCTTGCCTGAACAGGCCGTGTGGCTTCATGGAGACCTGAAGGCCGACAATCTGCTTGCCCGCAATGGCCGACTTCACGCTGTCCTCGACTGGGGGCTCGCCGCCGTCGGCGATCCGGCCGCCGATTATGCCACCGCATGGGTCTTTATCGATCCCACAGCCCGTGACCATTTTCGCAAGGCGCTCGACTTGTCGGATGAGGACTGGCTGCGCGCAGAAGGCTGGGCGCTCTACGGCGCCGTTATCGCATTGAGCTATTACCGAGGCGGCCGCAACGAGGCCTTGTGCCGACAATGCCGGGTGACGTTGGATCGGCTCGGCTTGCTTCTCGCCTGAACGCCGCCGCCCCCTTGGCGTCACCCTCGGGCATGTCCCGAGGGTCTAAGCACGTCACCAAAATCGCGACGTAGCGGATGCTCGGGACAAGCCCGAGCATGACGACGTGGTGACGACGCGGCTCAGGCCGCCTCATCCTTGGCAGCACTTTGCGGCACATAGTTCAGCACCGGCCCCAGCCAGCGCTCGACCTCCTCGATCGCCATGCCCTTGCGGGCCGCATAGTCCTGCACCTGGTCGCGCTCCACCTTGGCGACGCCAAAATAGTAGCTGTCCGGGTGGCCGATATAGAGGCCGGAAACCGACGAGCCCGGCCACATGGCGTAGCTTTCGGTCAGCTCGACTCCGGTTGCCGCCGTCGCATCGAGCAGACGGAACAGCGTGTCCTTTTCCGTATGGTCGGGCTGGGCTGGATAACCGGGCGCCGGGCGAATGCCGGCATATTCCTCGTGGATCAGGTCTTCGTTGGCATAGGCCTCGTCCGGCGCGTAACCCCAGAATTCCTTACGCACACGCTGGTGCATGCGCTCGGCAAAAGCCTCGGCAAAACGGTCGGCCAGAGCTTTGACGAGGATCGACGAATAATCGTCATTGGCGCGTTCGAAACGT
This sequence comes from Neorhizobium huautlense, assembly GCF_030811685.1. Lineage (GTDB taxonomy): Bacteria > Pseudomonadota > Alphaproteobacteria > Rhizobiales > Rhizobiaceae > Neorhizobium > Neorhizobium huautlense_A. The sequence goes on from NZ_JAUSRF010000004.1 coordinate 309,447, forward strand.
TCGGCGATCGCCACTTCCTCGATACCGGCAGTGACGACGAAACCACCGACGTAATCTTTCTTGCCACTATCGACCGGCGCCACGAAGTCGGACAGTGCCACGTTCGGACGACCATCGCGCTTCGAAAGCTGCTGGCGCAGCGTGAAGAAGGTCGCGGCCTCTTCGGTCCGGCTTTCGTCGGTGTAAACGCGGATATCGTCACCCACCGTATTGGCCGGCCAGAAACCGATAACGGCGCGCGGACGGAACCAGTTTTCGGCGATGACCTTTTTCAGCATCGCCTGTGCATCTGTCCACAGCTGGCGGGCCGCTTCGCCCTGCTTCTCGTCTTCGAGAATGGCGGGGTAACGTCCCTTCAACTCCCATGTCTGGAAGAACGGCGTCCAGTCGATATATTTCGACAGCTCTTCGAGATCGTAGGTTTCGAAAATCTTCGTGCCGAAAAACTGCGGCTTGACCGGGGTGTAGGCATCCCAATCCACCTTCTGGGCATTTTCACGGGCTCTGCTGAGCGGCAGGCGCACCTTCTCCGCCTCTGAGCGGGCATGCGCCGCCGCCACCTTGGCATATTCCTCGCGAATATCGGCGACATATTTTTCGCGGCCGTCCTGCGACAACAGGTTCGACACCACGCCCACCGCACGCGATGCATCGGTGACGTAAACCGTCTGGCCCTTGTTATAGCCCGGATGGATTTTTACCGCCGTATGGACACGGCTGGTCGTCGCGCCACCAATCAGCAGCGGGATCTCAAACCCCTGACGTTCCATTTCGGCAGCCACATGCACCATCTCGTCCAGCGACGGCGTGATCAGGCCGGACAGGCCGATGACATCGACCTTTTCGGCAATCGCCGTTTCGAGGATCTTTGTCGCCGGCACCATGACGCCGAGATCGATGATCTCGTAATTGTTGCAGGCCAAAACGACGCCGACAATGTTCTTGCCGATATCGTGGACATCGCCCTTCACGGTCGCCATCAAGATCTTGCCGGCAGCCTTCTTGTCCTCGCCGCCGTTGAGGCGCTTCTCCTCTTCCATGTAAGGCAGAAGAACGGCCACGGCCTGTTTCATCACGCGGGCGGATTTCACCACCTGCGGCAGGAACATTTTGCCCGATCCGAAGAGGTCGCCAACCACGTTCATGCCGGCCATCAGCGGGCCTTCGATGACATGCAACGGACGCTCGGCCTGAAGGCGCGCCTCTTCCGTATCGGCCTCGATATATTCGGTAATGCCGTTAACCAGCGCATGCGAGATACGCTCTTCCACGGAGCGTTCGCGCCAGGACAGATCCTGCACCTTGGCCTCGCGGCCGGGACCGCCACGGAAACGCTCTGCCACTTCCAGCAGGCGCTCGGTGCCATCGGCGCGGCGGTTCAGCACCACGTCTTCGCAGGCCTCGCGCAATTCCGGATCGATCTGATCATAAACGGCCAGTTGGCCGGCATTGACGATGCCCATATCCATGCCCGCCTGGATAGCGTGGTAGAGGAACACGGCATGCATGGCCTCGCGCACCGGCTCATTGCCGCGGAACGAAAAGGACAGGTTGGAAACGCCGCCGGAAATATGCACGAGCGGCATCTTTTCACGGATCGTGCGGGTCGCCTCGATGAAGTCGACGCCGTAATTGTTGTGTTCCTCGATGCCGGTGGCAACCGCAAACACGTTCGGGTCGAAGATGATGTCTTCCGGCGGGAAACCCGCCTGTTCGGTCAGGATCTTGTAGGCTCTGCTGCAGATCTCGACCTTGCGCTCATACGTATCCGCCTGCCCCGTTTCATCGAAGGCCATGACGACGACGGCCGCGCCATAGGAACGCACCAGCTTTGCCTGACGGACAAAGTTCTCCTCGCCTTCCTTTAGCGAGATCGAATTGACGATCGACTTGCCCTGCACGCATTTCAGGCCGGCTTCGATGATCTCGAATTTCGAGCTATCGATCATGATCGGCACGCGGGCGATATCCGGCTCGGCAGCGATCAGGTTCAGGAACTCGACCATCGCCTTCTCGGAATCGATCAGGCCTTCGTCCATGTTGATGTCGATGACCTGCGCGCCGTTTTCGACCTGATCGCGGGCGACGGCGAGCGCGGCGGTATAATCGCCGGCGGTGATCAGCTTGCGGAATTTGGCCGAACCGGTGACGTTGGTGCGCTCGCCGACATTGACGAACGGAATGTCCCTGGTGAGCGTGAAGGGTTCGAGACCCGACAGCGACATAAAAGGCTTATGTTCCGGGATCGGGCGCGGCTTGTGTTTGGCAACAGCTTCAGCAATCGCACGGATATGGTCCGGCGTCGAACCGCAGCAACCGCCGACGATGTTGACGAGGCCTTCCTTGGCAAAACCCTCGACCTGTGCGGCCATGATTTCCGGGGTTTCGTCATACTGGCCAAACTCGTTCGGCAGGCCGGCATTCGGATAGGCGCAGATGAACGTGTCGGCAACGGCAGACAGTTCCTGCAGATGCGGACGCATGGCGTCGGCACCGAGCGCACAGTTGAGGCCGATCGTGAACGGGTTGGAATGGCTGACCGAATCCCAGAAGGCGGTCGGCGTCTGGCCGGAAAGCGTGCGGCCGGAAAGGTCGGTGATCGTGCCGGAAATCATCACCGGCAGGGTGATGCCCTTGGCTTCGAAACGCTCGTTGCAGGCGAAGATCGCGGCCTTGGCGTTGAGCGTATCGAAAATGGTTTCGATCAGAATGATATCGGCGCCGCCATCAATCAGACCGTCGATCTGTTCGCCATAAGCGATGCGCAGCTCGTCGAAGGAAACGGCGCGGAAACCGGGATTGTTCACATCCGGGGAAATCGAGGCGGTCCGGTTGGTCGGGCCAATGGCACCGGCCACGAAACGGCGCTTGCCATCCTCGCGTTCGGCGCGCTGGCAGGCGCGGCGCACGATTTCCGCACCTTCCTTGTTGAGGTCGTAGACCGCGTTTTCCATCTCGTAATCGGCCTGCGCGATGCGGGTCGAGGAGAAGGTGTTGGTTTCGAGAATATCGGCACCCGCCATCGCATAGCGATAATGGATGTCCTCGATCGCCTGCGGCTGGGTGAGGATCAGAAGATCGTTATTGCCCTGCTGATGGCAGGCGCAGCCGATAAAGCGGTGGCCACGGAACTGGTCTTCATCGAAGCCAAGCCCCTGGATCTGCGTGCCCATGGCGCCGTCAAGCACGAGAATGCGTTCGCTGGCCGCCTTGCGCAGCGCTGCGAACACTTCGTTGCCGTCGCGGACTGTCCCTTCAGGACCGAAAACATTGTCGAACACGGCGCACTCCCTTGACGTCATCGATTTCAGGCATCCCAGATCACATAAAGATATCTTTATGTCAATATATGACGGATGTTATATGGGCCTTTCGCCATCAATTCCCCAAAGCGGGCCGATGACAGACTCATGGCTGCCCTATATAGGCAATCGGCAGATTGTTATGCACGAAATTGGAGGGACTTCATGGCATTGGCAGATCGCGACCTCGGCAACTGGACGAGCCGCACATACCATCGCGACTGGCTGACCACACAGGCCAACGGGCTCTTCAGCTTCTTCCAGCACAATTCCATCAACCCAAAGGGCGGCTTTTTCGATCTCGACGATCTTGGCCGACCACTCGACGCCGAAGGCCAGATCCGCAGCATCCATATTGCCGCGCGCGCCGTGCATTGCTTTGCCATCGGCACCCTGCTCGGCCGACCGGGCGCCTATGATGTCGTGGATCACGGCATGAACTATCTCTGGCATCACCACCGCGACCAGACGAATGGCGGCTATTTCTGGTCGCTCGACGATAACGGCCCGGTCGATGCCAACAAGCAGGGCTACGGCCACGCCTTTGTGCTGCTCGCCGCCTCCTCGGCCAAACTCGTCGGCCATCCGCTGGCGGACAAGATGCTGGCTGACATTACCGAGATCATCGACACAAAATTCTGGGATGAGGAACACGGCGCGATCCGCGAAGAGTTCACACCGGACTGGCAGCCGCTCGATGGCGGCCATTATCGCGGCCAGAATTCCAACATGCATCTCACGGAAGCGCTGATGGCCGCTTTCGAAGCAACCGGCGACGCTGAATATCTGCGCAAGGCAGAGCGCATTTCCGACCTGATCATCCGCCGCGCCGCCGGTTCGGTCGACTGGCGCGTCGCCGAACATTTCGACACCAACTGGACCATCGACAAGGCCTATTACCATCCGAACGAAATGTTCCGCCCGGCCGGGACCACGCCCGGCCACTGGCTGGAATGGGCGCGCCTGATCCTGCAACTCTGGGTGCTCGGGAATAAGAAACACGAATGGATGCCGGAAGCGGCCCGCGAGCTTTTTGCGCAGTCGATGGCGCTCGGCTGGGATACGGACAAAGGCGGCTTCTTCTACACGCTTGACTGGAACGACAAGCCGGAAAAACGCAACAAGCTGTGGTGGCCGGCCTGCGAAGGCGCCGGTGCAGCACACTTCCTCAATGAACACCTGCCCTCGGATTTCCACGAGGACAGTTATCGCAAAATCTGGAACGTCATCGAACGCCGTTTCATCGACCACAAACATGGCGGCTGGCATGAGGAACTGACCGAGGATCTCGTACCCTCGCATGACCTGTTTCCGGGCAAGGGCGACATCTACCACGCCCTGCAAGCCTGCCTGATCCCGCTTTACCCGGCCACGGGCAGCGTGACGCGGGGCATTCTCGAAGCCGGAACGCGCTGATTTCAAGAGACTGGCTCCCGCACTTCACGTTGCGGGAACCACCACCGCCCTCACGTGTTCTCCATCAACAAGAATGGAGAAGGCGTTATGCTACAGGCACTTGCCGAGGAATTTTCGCATGAAAGCCCGGTGCCGGTGCTCATCCTCGTCACCCGCATGTTCGGCGCCATGGTTCTTTGCGGGCTGATCGGCTTGGAGCGGCGCATCAACAAGAACATGGCCGGCCTGCGCACAAACATGCTGATCGGCCTCTCCGTCACCATCTTCACGCTGGTGACGCTTCACATCACCAACAATCTCGCGCCCGCCAACGATGCCATGCGCATGGACCCGATCCGCCTGATCGAGGCCGTCACCGGCGGCATCGCCTTTCTGGCGGCAGGTGTCGTGGTCTTCACGCGCGGTTCGGTTCAGGGGCTCACCACCGGCGCCAGCATGTGGCTGTCGGGCGCCATCGGGCTCAGCGTCGGGCTTGGCCTCTGGCTGATCGCGGCCATCGCCACCCTCGCTGGCATCATCGTGCTTTGGCTGGTGCGCCATAGCGAAGTGGCGCTGGGCATCAAGGACGATGAGAACGACGACTGAACCGCCAGTCGACAAACAAAAAGACGCCTGCCGCGACCGGCAGACGCCTTTTAAAAACCTCGATGAACCGATGGGATCAGACCTGTGCGACCCGGCATTCGGAAACGCGACGGGCCGACCCGTAATCACGCTTGAAGGAGGCGCCGGAAAAATCCTTGCGGGCAAACTCCGCCAGTTCCTTTTCGGTCAGCTGCAGCACACCGTCGGCAAAGGTGCCGGTGGCCGAAATGTCGTCCGTTACAGGTTCAGTGGTGGCAGGCTTGCTAAAGAACATGTTGGCTTCTCCCGTGTGCTATCCGAAACGCGCCTCCAGCGTTTCGGTTCCTCACTCTCTCCCAGTGAAGGTTAATAAATTAACCATTAAATTTAACGGAACCATGTCAGAAACGACATCTGACGAAAATGTTAGATCGTTTGCTTAACGAGACCTGCAAGACGGCGTATTTCGTCGGCCACCTGACGCAGGATTTGCGCTGCCAGAAGATCGGGAAAATCCGAGGATTCGCGCCGCAGCATATCGAGATCGGAAACGATTCCCGTCGGCAACGAAATCGCCCCCTCGCCCATATCGAGCAACTCACGCTGCGTCTCGATGGCCGCAGCCGCCCGCGCCACCAGAATCCTGCGCTGATGCGGCTTTACCGCGCCGATCGAGCCGGCGGCGGTCATCAGTTCCGCAACCAGCGCATTGGCCGCAGTAACACGATAATTCTGGTTGGCGCTTTCCATGGGGCTCCGTCGGGGCAGATTCGGCATTCAGGCACCTTGTTACCCTCACCTTGCCTGACCGAAGCTTGCGGCCAAGTTTTATGCCTTCGCGCCCAGAACTGGCCAGAAGCTGTCGCGCACCACCAGTTCGGGAATGACACGCTCCTGAAACGGCGGTTCGTCAGGATTGTCCATGCGCCGCTGCAGCAGCTCCACCGCCCGGTCGGCCATCACGATCGGGTCCTGCCGGAAGGTCGTCAGCCGGAAACTCAGCCATGCCGCTTCCGGTACGTCGTCGAAACCGATGACGGCGACATCTTCCGGCACGCGCAGACCACGCTCCTTGCGCAGATGGTCGATCACTCCGAATGCGATCAGGTCATTGGTGCAGAACACCGCATCGGGATGATCATCACCGGCAAACAGTTTTCGCGCGGCCGCCAGCCCCGTCATATAGTCCGATTCCTGCCCGCCTTCGACAACCAAGGTGCGACAGCCCGCCTTTTCAGCCGAGCTTACGAAAGCCGTTTCGCGCTCGCGAATGGCCGGCGTGCCGGAAGAGGATGTGGCGACCGCCAGATATGTGCGCCCTGCCCCCACAAAAGCGTCTGCCGCCTTGGCAGAGGCTTCCGAATTGCCGGCGCGGACATGGTCGGCATCCGCTTCCGATCGGCCGATCATCACCAGCGGCTGGCCATTACGCTGCGCCTCCTCGAAAAACGCCGCAGGCGGTGAGCCGGAAAGCACGATGGTGGCCTCGGCCCGGTGACCGATCAGCATTTTTTGCGCCGCCAACAATTCGGCTTCCGTCTGCCCGGTATTGATGAGGATCGGAATACTGCCGCGCCGGATCAGCGCCTTGGCAAGCGCCGCCGTCAGATGCGCACGAAAACCGAGTTCCGGTTTCATCGCCACAATGCCCACCAGCCGGCTCTGATTGTTCAGCACACCCCGCGCCAGATCGTTGACGTGATATCCAAGCTCTTTTGCCGCCGCCAGCACCTTTTCGCGGGTGGCGGGGGCAACGCTCGCCCCCTTGGTAAAAGTGCGCGATACGGCCGAGCGGGAAACCCCCGCCAGTTCAGCCACCTGCTGGGCGCTGACGAAGCGCATGCGTCCATTGTTTTTGGCGTCTTCGGTCATGGCAACCTCATTGTCCGACGCGCGACAGCACGTCGGCTTTCAAAAAGCGCTCCACCACGGCCATGAAGACCAGTGAGGGCACGAGAAGCAGAAGGGCGGTGATGGAAGCGATCTGGTAATTGCCGCCGGAGGCGGTCGTGTAGAGAAGCAGCGGCAGCATGTTGACGTCGGGCGCACCGACAAAATAGCTGCCGGTGAATTCGTCGAGACTTTCGAGGAAGACGAAGATGGCGCTGGCCATCAGGCCGGGCGCGGCCAGCGGCAGGGTCACGTCGCGAAAGGTGCGCAACGCCCCGGCACCGATATTGCGGGCTGCCTGTTCCAGTTCCGGGTCGATGGCTGAAAATGCGGCAGTGGCGATCCAGACGGCATAAACGAGACCGTGCGACACATGCACCAGAACCACGCCGGGGATCGTGCCGTTGAGGCCGATCTCGTAAAAGATGCGGGCGATATTGACGTAGACCGTCAGGTTCGGAAACGCCTGCGGAATGAGGAAGGCGAGCAGGATCACGCCCCGAAGCGGCAGTTTCAGCCGCGCCAGCGCATAACCGGCCGGGATGGCCAGAGCCAGCGACACGACCACCGTCAAAAGCGCCACGACCAGCGAATTGCCGAGCGATTCCAGCGCCCCGCCACGCGGCGCAAAAACCTTTTCCCAGGAGCTGAAACCGTATTCGAGCGGGAACGTGTGCGGAAAATACCATTTCTCCGTCACGGTCCACAAAAGCATGTTGAACAGCGGCCCGAAGATGAAAAAGGCCATCAGCCCGAAGACGATGCCGCGCGGCACCCACCACAGGGCGGAGAGATTGTTGCGCAAGGCGGTCATGTCCGCTCCTTGAGACTGATGCGGAGATAGATCCAGGCGACGGAAGAGGCGAGCACCAGCGAGATCAGGCCCAGCGCATTGGCGACGCCGTAATCGCCATAGGCATTGACGCGGAAGGCGATATCGGCGGTCAGCATGGTGGGAGACTGGGCGTTGATCATCAGCGGTACCGAGAGCACCGACATCATGGTGACGAAAGAGAGTATCAGCCCGACCGTCAGCGTCACCGCCACCTGCGGCACGATGATTTCAAACAGAACCCGCAGTTTCGATGCGCCGAGATTGCGCGCCGCCTCGATCGTGTCGCGATTGAGCGAGGCCATGGCACCGGCTACCAGCAGCGCCACGAAAGGCGTCTGTTTCCACACGAAGGCAAATACGATGCCGCGCCAGTCGAGAAAGCTCATCGTCTCCATCGGCGTCATCAGGCCAAGGCTGACGGCGGCATTGTTCATCATGCCGTTCTTGGCAAGGAAGGTGCGCATCAACTGCCCGACGACGATGAAGGGAATGAACATCGGCCAGCGATAAAGAAAGCGCAGAATGGAGACGGCAACCGGGTTGTTGCCGAGCGTCAGGTATCCGCCGATGGCGATCGAGGCGAGGCCGATCAGTACGGTCGACAGCGACACGATGACGACGGTGAAGATGATGTCCTTCGTGTAGAGATCGAAGGTTTTGACAAAGTTGCCCCAGCCGAATGCACCATCGACCTGAAACGCGCCGACTGCCGACATGATCAGCGGCAGAATGAACAACAGCGCGATCACCGCGAGTGCGGGCAGGACGAGAAGGAGACCGAGGAGACGTCTGGACATGGGTTTGCTCGCTGAGGCGACTGCACGTGATTTCTTCTTCAAGGGGTGACGCATTGCCGGAGCGGCGCCGCTTGCTCCCTCTGATCTCCCCCTTGAGGGGGAGATGTCACCGAAGGTGACAGAGGGGGGCAGGCAACGGCGCGGCATGACCGACCATCGGAGTTGTGCACGACGTCACCCCCCTCTGGCCTGCCGGCCATCTCCCCCTCAAGGGGGAGATCGACCCGCCGCACCGTCACCGCTCCCAGGCAAAGCTCTCCCGAAAAAAGAGCGATCGCGTCTTACTTCACCGACTTCTCGTAAGCCTCGAGGATCGCCGAGTTATAAGGAGCGATCGGGAAAGGCTTGCCCTTTTCGGCCAGATCAGCCGGCGAGATGTCGACGAACAGCTTGTTCCAGGTGGCGTCGTCGAGTTCGGCCTTGACCTTGTCGGCGTCGATGCCCGGGTACCAGTTGAAGCGCTTGACGATGCCTTCGGCCTGAACCTTCGGGCTGGTGGCAAGCGCCACGAACTTTTCGGCCAGTTCCTTCTGGGCGGTCTTTTCAGGGATGACATAATGCATCGGCTGGCCCGGCATGCCCGGCGCCGGCAGGATGAGCTTCATGGTCGGCGGCAGCTGGCCGCTGGCCTGCCACGAATAGAACATGTCGACCCAGACCGGACCCATGGCGATTTCGCCGCGCGACAGAAGGTCGAGCGTGCCGGCATTGCCCGGCGTCAGCGTCGCATTGGTGGTGAAATCGGCCAAGCTCTTGAAGGCGCCGTCCCACTTCTTGGTATCATCGGCATTGAACGGGCCGTTCATCAGCGTGTTGGCGTCGCTATCGCCGAAGGCGTAGATCCAGCCCATCACGAAGGATACGCCCGAAGCGCCGCCCTTGATGCCATTATAACCGAACTGTTTTGGGTGCGCCTTGGCCCAGTCGGCCAGTTCCGCATAGGACTGCGGCGGCTTGGACACGAGATCCGGGTTGTAGGCAAGCGCCGTCTGACTGTTGAACATCGGCATGACGTAACCGTCGACATTGGTGCCGAGCGCCATCTTGGCGTTGTCGCGGGTGACCAGCGAGCCGGTTTCGATATCGCCACGATATTTTGCCAGATAGTTCTTGGTGACCATCGGGCCGACGAACTTTTCGTGGACGACGGCAACGTCGACATCCCACTTTTCAGACTTGGCGGCTGCCTGGGCGTCAAAACGCTCCAGCAGCTTCTGCGAACCGCTGTCGCCGGGGCCGGTGCCGACGGCGCGGACCGTGTTGCCCGGATAGGTCTTTTCGAACAACGGTCCGAGATACTGATTGATGTAATCGACCATGTTCTGGTCGCCGGCGGTGGCAACCGTCAGTTCTGCGGCCTTTACCGGAAAGGCAGCGAGCGTGATGGCGATGGCAGCGTAGGAAAATCTCTTCATGGTTCTCTCCAGAGATTGAAGTCGGATCAGAGAAAAGTCAGGCTGGAATTTTCACCGTCTCCGACGGCAGGCCGGGACGGGAAACAGGGTCGCCCGAAGGCGTATTGAACAGGAACAGCGTCTCCGCCGGCACGAACACGGTAACCGGCTGGCCGGGCGGAAAAGCGCGGTCGGCATCGGCCATGATCTCGCGATCGCCGACCTTGACCGCATGGCGCCAATGGCCACCGGGATAGGACACCGCCATCACCTCACCGAAGAAGCGCGCGCCGGGCTCTGTCGCGGGCGTATCGATATCCGTCAGCCGTGCCGCTTCCGGCCGGAACCGCGCCTCGACGGCACCGCTTTCCAGAGCGCGTCCGGCAACCGGCACCGAACCGCCCTCGCCCGCAGAGCCCGGCTGCAGGACAAAAGTTTCCCCGTCGCGAACACCGTCGAGTTCAAGCAGATTTTCCGCCCCCATGAAGGCGGCGACGAAGGAGGATGCCGGCCGGTTATAAACCTCTTCCGGCGAACCCTGCTGGGCGATGCGGCCGCCATCAAGAATGACGATCCGGTCGGCCATCACCATCGCCTCTTCGCGATCGTGGGTGACGTGCACGGCAGTGATACCAAGCCGCTTCTGCAAGGCGCGCAGCTCATGGCGAACGCTGAGGCGGATACGCGCATCAAGGTTGGAAAGCGGCTCGTCGAGCAGCAAAATTTCCGGGTCGATGGCAAGTGCGCGACCGAGCGCCACACGCTGCCGCTGACCACCGGAAAGATTGGCGGGTTTGCGCTCCTCAAGACCGGAAAGCCCCAGAAGCTCGGCCATTTCGGAAACCCGGCGGGCAATCTCGTCGCGGGCGACACCGCGAAGCCGCAGGCCGTAACCGATATTCTGCGCCACGGTCATATGCGGCCACAGCGCGTAGGATTGGAAAACCAGCGCCATGCCGCGTTTGTCGGGCTGATGGCGGGTGATGTCGCGGCCATTGACAGCCACCTGTCCGTCGGACGGTTCGATGAAACCGGCGATGACACGCAGAAGCGTGGTCTTGCCGCAGCCGGAAGAGCCCAGCAACGCCACGAACTCACCCTTGCCGATCGAAAGATCGATATCCTTCAGGACCCGCGTCTGGCCATAACGGCTGGCCACGCCACGCAGTTGAAGAAACCCGTCACCACTCATACCATGCCCCCATTGCACAGGCGTGCAATCACTATGGAAGCTTCTCTAGAGGGCGTTCTTTACAGGCGTATGACACTCGCTCGGTATAGAGCCGTGACCGTGCCTGAGTGGACGTCACAATGGGTGCGAGACATCCGACAATTGGACGTGATCATTGATTTGCCGGGCGTCGGCACTGATGCAGCAGGGCAACACCATCCCCACATAACCCGTCAGAAACCAGGGGAGCGGGAACCGCGACAAGGCGATCGTCGTTTTCCGCTTACCTATCAAGGAGTTTTTGCATGCGCATTGTATTCGTGATCATGGTCGCATCGGTGCTGGGCATTCTCGGCCTGAAATATGCCGACAACACACTGGGCAACGACATTGTCGCAACCCCGGAACAGATGGCCGGCGTCGACAACTAGGCTGAAGAAAACTCCGTATATCAAAAAGGCCGCAGCGGTTTGTCCGCGCGGCCTTTCTTTTGGACAGTCCCGCTGAAGACTATCCGATCGACATCAGGCTGGCATTGCCGCCGGCCGCTGCCGTGTTGGTGGAGATCGACACTTCTTCCAGCAGCCAGTTAAGGCAATAGGCTTCCGGATCGGCAATGAGCGCCTCCGTCGTTGCCGACTGCACCAGAACCAGCGGTCCCGGCATCGCGGCAATCGCCTTGTTCAGCCTCTTCAGCCGCTCGGCATCGCCTTCCACCAGCGCACCGGCATAAGGCCCCTGCCCGGCCCAGTCCTTTGCCCAGGTCACACGTGCCGCAACCGAGGCCGGCAGCTTGGAAAGCGCATCACGCAGACCGCTTTCCTCGTCGATGACCACCGTATTGCCGGTCGCAAGTGCGGCACCCAGCTGCCAGAACAAACCACCCTTGGTCTGCGGCAGAAGCAGGATGCGGCCACGCGGATGCAAGCCGTAGAGATTGCGCTCACCCACCGGTCCCGGCAGTTCCTGTTCCAGCCCGAGAGCCGACGTGCTTGCCAGCGTGCGCACCACTTCCGCCGCATCGCTCTCGCCGCTTTCATCGAGGAAGCGCGCGAAATCGGCGGTCGCCTCGTCGCGATGCACCGAGCTCAGCTGCGGCGGCACCGGCGGCACGCTGACCAGACGGCCGAGATAAAGCGGTCCGCCCGCCTTCGGGCCCGTGCCGGACAATCCGCGTCCGCCAAACGGCTGAACGCCGACAACAGCACCGATGACGTTGCGGTTGACGTAAAGATTGCCGGCCTTCACGCGGCTGGTCACGTGCGCGATGGTTTCGTCGAGACGTGTGTGAAGACCGAAGGTCAGGCCGTAACCGGTACCGTTGATCTGGTCGATCAGCTTGTCGAGATCGGCGCGGCGATACCGGATGACGTGTAGGACGGGGCCGAACACTTCGCGTTTGAGATCGGCGAGCGACGGCAGTTCGATGATCGTCGGCGCCACGAATGTACCGGCCTTGGTGGCATCGCCGAGCGCGATCTGCTCCACCTTGCGGCCAAGCGCGCGCATGGCTTCGATATGCGCCTCGATATTGCCCTTGGCTTCCGCCGTGATGACCGGACCGATATCGGCAGACAATGTGTCGGTGCGGCCAATGTTCAGCTCGTGCAACGCGCCCTTGAGCATGGCCAGAATACGGTCGGCGACATCCTCCTGCAGGCAGAGCACGCGCAGCGCCGAGCAACGCTGACCGGCACTGTCGAAGGCCGAGGCGATGACGTCGGCGACCACCTGTTCTGCCAGCGCCGAGGAATCGACGATCATGGCGTTCTGGCCGCCGGTTTCGGCGATCAGCGGGATCGGGCGGCCGGAGGTAGATACGCGATCGGCCAGCTGTTTCTGGATCAGCCGCGCCACTTCCGTCGAGCCGGTGAACATCACGCCGGCCACTTCAGACGCACCGACGAGTGCCGCACCGATCCGCCCGTCACCGGGCAGGAATTGCAGCGCCTCCAGCGGAATGCCGGCCTCGCGCAGAATACGCACGCCCTCTGCGGCGATCAGCGGTGTTTCTTCAGCAGGTTTTGCCAGAACCGGATTACCGGCAACGAGGGCTGCTGCCACCTGACCGGTAAAGATCGCCAGCGGAAAATTCCACGGGCTGATGCAGACGATCGGCCCGAGCGGCGCATGCGCCGGTCCCAATGTGCGGCGGGTCTGCTGCGCGTAATAACGCAGGAAATCGATGGCCTCGCGCACTTCGGCAATGGCGTTGGCCATGGATTTGCCGGCCTCGCGCATGACCAGACTGAGCAGGCCCGGCATTTCCGCCTGCATCAGGTCGGCGGCGCGTTCCAGGCATTCGGCACGCTCGACCGGGGAAACGGCTGCCCAGCTTGCGGCGGCAGCGGCAGCGCGGGCGACCGCGTTGCGTGCCTCTTCCTCGGTCGCTTCCGTCACAGTGCCGACCGTATCGCGATGATCACCCGGATTGCGCACCGGCTGCGGCGCGCCGGACGCTTCCGAACCGATCAGTTGCGGAACGGCACGCCATTCCATCGCCGCACCCTGCTTCACCGAAGCCGAGACGGAAGCCAGCACATCCTCGTTGGACAAGTCGATCCCCGCCGAATTCTTGCGGGCAGCACCAAAGAGGTCTTCCGGCAGCGCGATCCGATCATGGCCGGCACCCGGCTCGACCATGGCGTTGACCACATCCACCGGATCGGCAATCAGCTCATCGACCGAGACAAGCGGGTCGCCGATGCGGTTGACGAAGGAGGAGTTCGCGCCGTTTTCCAGCAGGCGGCGAACGAGATAGGCCAGCAGCGTTTCATGCGTACCGACGGGCGCATAGATGCGCGCCGGACGGCCGAGATTTTTGGCGCCGACCACTTCTTCGTAAAGCGGTTCGCCCATGCCATGCAGGCACTGGAACTCGTATTTGCCGATCTGAAAATCGGAACCGGCGAGATGATAGATGGTCGCCAGCGACTGCGCATTGTGGGTGGCGAATTGCGGAAAAACATAATCCGTCGCCGCCAGCAGCTTTTTGGCGCAGGCGATATAGGAAACGTCCGTATGCACCTTGCGGGTAAACACCGGGAAACCGTCGAGACCATCCAGCTGCGCCCGCTTGATCTCGGCATCCCAATAGGCCCCCTTCACCAGACGCACCATAATCCGGTGCTTTGAGCGACGCGCCAGATCGATGATGAAATCAAGCACGAAGGGGCAGCGCTTGCCATAAGCCTGCACCACAAAACCGATGCCATCCCAGCCGGCCAGATCCGGGTCGAGGCAGAGCCCTTCCAACAGGTCCAGCGAAAGCTCCAGCCGGTCGGCTTCCTCGGCATCGATATTGAGGCCGATATTGTAGGATTTGGCGATCGCCGCCAGCGCCTTCACCTTCGGCAGAAGCTCGTCCATCACACGGGCGGCCTGCGCGCGAACATAACGCGGATGCAACGCCGACAGTTTGATCGAAATACCCGGACCTTCATAGATGCCGCGCCCGGCAGAGGCCTTGCCGATCGCATGAATGGCGGTCTCGTAATCGCGGTAATAACGCTCGGCATCCGCAGCCGTCGTCGCAGCCTCCCCAAGCATGTCGTAGGAATAGGCAAAGCCCTTTTCTTCCATGACCTTCGAGCGCTTCAAGGCTTCCGCGATCGTCTCCCCGGTCACGAACTGCTCGCCCATCATGCGCATTGCCATATCGACGCCACGGCGGATCACCGGTTCGCCGCAGCGGGCGATCAGACGGGTCAGCGCTGCCGTCAGGCTGCGATCATTGACGGTGGCGGTCAGCTTGCCGGTGACCACGAGGCCCCAGGTTGCGGCATTGACGAACAGCGAACGCCCGCCGCCGACATGCGACTTCCAGTCGCCATCGGAAATCTTGTCGCGGATCAGCGCATCGCGTGTCGCCGTATCCGGGATACGCAGCAGCGCCTCCGCCAGACACATCAGCGCCACGCCCTCCTGGCTGGACAGCGAATACTCCTGCACCAGCCCCTCGACGCCGGAACCGCGATGTTTTGCGCGAAGCGAAGTGATCAGTTTGCGCGCGGTGTTTTTTGCCTTGGCGCTCAGCTCGTCCGAAAGGGTTGCGGCTTCAAGAAGCGGCGCCACGCATTCCGCTTCCGGCCGTCGATAGGCGGCGGTAATGGCAGCGCGCAGCGGCGTCTTTTCGCTGACCGGCGACGCAAAATCCTCGAAAACCGGCTGGAACGGCAGATCCATCTGCGTCGTCGAAACCGGTTGGGCCTCTGCTGGCTGTTCCACTCTGTCTGCCATTGCGATGTCCTCATCTGGGCTGCGGCATCACACGTGCCGCTTTCCTGCTGAATATCATCTTCTCAAATCATCATGCTGACTTGAATACGGTCAGTTTCTGGTGTTTTTCTCTTTTATCAGGCCACTTGAAAGTCAAAATACATGGCAAAAGCCACGATCGCTGGTGAACTCGACGCTTTCGACCGCAAGATCGTCGATGCGCTGGCAGATGACGGCCGCATGTCGATCACCGATCTCTCCGAAAAGGTCGGCCTTTCCAAGACCCCCTGCCAGATTCGCCTGAAGCGTCTCGTCGACGAAGGTTATATCACAGGCTTCCGCGCCACGCTGAACCCACAAAAGTTCGGGCTCGATCACATTGCCTTCACCGAGGTCAAGTTGTCGGATACGCGCGAGAAGGCGCTTGATGAATTCAACACGGCGGTGAAGAAGCTGCGCGAGGTGGAGGAATGCCACATGATCGCCGGCTCCTTCGATTATCTTTTGAAAGTCCGCACCGCCGATATCCGCCGATACCGCATCGTGCTGGGTGAGAAGATTTCCGCCCTGCCCCATGTCGCCAGCACCTCCACTTTTGTCGTCATGCAGTCGGTGAAGGACAAGGGTTTCTGATCCCCATACGGAAAGACCGTCATCGGTTAAGATGACGGTCTGCCTGCACATTCAGATTCCTGGCAAATCCCTGGTCGCCGTCAGAAGATGGCGCTGCCGGCCATCAGCGCCAGCACGAGGAAGATCAGGAAGATCACCAGCGCGATGTAGAACAGCAGCTTGGCGATACCGGCTGTCGCCGCGGAAATCCCCGAAAACCCGAGAAAGCCGGAGATAAGGGAGATGACGAGGAAGATGAGAGCCCATTTCAGCATGGATTTCGTCCTTAGTGTTCAATGGCCTGACAACGGATAAACAACCATCGCGGTTCCATCGGCGCCCCGCCCGATCAAAGAAAAAACACCAAAAATCTCGATAGCCGCGAGTGTTTCACACCGCCACACTTACCACTGGTAAACCATAGATGTGTGCCAGACTTGATCATCCCACGGCCCGCCAACATAATGGCTCTCTAATATAAAAGAGATCGGCGATCCGAGGGATGAAAACGATAAACACCAGCGCCCAGGCCATCGCGAAACCGCCGCTCTCTCCACCCGACATATCGCTTGTCGAGCGCGCGTTCATGCGCTCGCTCAACATACTCCACCTGTCTACGCGCGACCCTGAAGCCGTCCGTCTGGCCGCATTGGCGATCCACCTTTTCCAGACTGGCCTGCATGATGAGGATCTTCTGCGTCGCGCGCTTCTCGAGGCTGGTGAGCAGCGGGACGGGCATTAGGTGCGGCGCCGCCAGCCACCTCTCTCCCGTAGCGTGTCCGGCCATAAAAGATGACGTTATGAGTGAATTTACAATGAAAGGTAGCAAACACACCCTCGCACAAGCTTGATACATTAGGGATACTGCAAGCGCGAATCTGTCACGTGTTAGGGATATGGCCGACTGCAACCCGAATGATCCGATCGAACGGAACAATCAGGTTACGAGACGGCAGACCTTATCCCTCACGGCAATTACGGACCGCAACGGCATCATTCAAAACTGCGATGCCGGATTGAACGCGGGGGGATGCCCTTCGGCAGACGACAGCGACCGACCGGCATATCCCTATCGCCGGTCGCCATGATCCGCGCGACGGCGCGTGATGGAGGGTGAATGTTCGGACGGCTCTGGGGAAGGCCGACTGCTCTTGTATTGCTTGGATGTTGGACTTTGACTTCATGCACGACCCCGAACGCGTCGCAGGACGTGGCAGAGGGTAAAAAACTCAATCAGGGCTCCGTTCAGCGCGGGTCCCTTTCGCCGTTGAGCCACGGGGAGACAGCACTGCGCGCAGATCAGCAGCAGAACCGTTCGCAGCCTGGATCGCAGGCAACAGCCTTTTCGCCGCCGCCTTCCTTCAAGAAGGGATCGCTGGAGGAAGCGGTGTTGCGCGCCGTCTCCTGGCACCCCGCCATCACCGCATCGGCCGGCCGCGTCTACCAGAGCGGACAGGAGATCGAAATCGCCCGCGCCGGTTATTACCCGAAAATCCAGGGCGGCCTCAACACCGGTTATGGCAATGGCGGTGACGGCAGTTTTCGCCCGCGCGCGACCCTGCAGGTTTCGCAGATGGTCTATGATTTCGGCAAGGTTTCGAACTCGGTGGCGGCGGAAAAGGCCGGCGAGGAACTCAGCCATGCCGAAATGCTGGAAATGATCGACACGATCGTGCGCGAAACGACTTATGCCGTCATCGAAGTCCAGCGCTACCGCGCCATGATGGCGGTCGCCAAGGACCAGTTGGCGGGCGTCGGCGAGATCGCCAAGCTCGTCAGCCAGCGCACCGATAGCGGCGCCAGCACCCGGTCGGACAAGATCCAGGCGCAAGCGCGCGTGCAGGCTGCACAGTCTCGGGTTCTGGAAGTATCGTCCGGCCTCACCCGCTGGGAAACCACGTTGTCCGCACTCTCCGGCGTCAGCGGCCGCGTCGGCCTCAACGCCGGGCGCTCGGCCACCTTGTCGAAGGCCTGCGAAGTGATGGAACCGGACTGGCAACAGGTGCCGGGCCTGCTGCAGGCGGAAGCCGGCAAACGGGAGGCCGCCGCAAGGCTGGCGCTCAGCAAGTCGGAAATCTTCCCGACACTGCAATTGCAGGCGGATGGCAGTTACGACATTGCCGGCTCCAGCACCAACTCGCGCGTCGACAATCCCGATTTCACCGTCGGCATCAATCTCGTCGGCAATCTTTATCAGGGCGGTGCGAGTGCCGCCCGTCGCGATGCCGCCGGTTTTGCGCTGAAGGCGGCGGAAGCCTCCGCTCAAGCCGCCCGGTTCGAAGCCGGGCGCAGCCTCAACGAGGCGCGCGGACAGGTGGCGGGGCTGAAACAGCTGCTGGCATCGCTTGCCTCACGCAATGGCATGATGATCGAGACCCGCGACCTCTACCGCGAGCAATATGTGCAGCTCGGCACCCGTACCCTGCTCGATCTCCTCAATGCCGAACAGGAATTGCACACCGCCCGCTTCGACGCCGTCAACACAGAACATGATCTTCGACGGCTGGATGCGGATTGCCTGTTCAACTCCGGCATGGCGCGCAAGGCCTTCCGTTTGAATGGCACAGTGGTTCGTGGAGTAAATCTGTAATGAACATGCGGGCATCGCCAAACAACTCCGAGGGTTCCGGCGAAGATGCCGGCAATGGACGCGAGGCCGATGCCCTGAAGTCTCTCGGCAGCCTGCATTTCGAACCCTGGCTCGAAGCCCTCCAGCATGTCGCCCAGCATTATCGCCTGCCCGTCTCCGTCGAGCGTGTACGCCACGCCGCCGAATGGGACGTACTGAGCGACGAGCCGGAAATGATCCGCAACATCGCCCGCCAGATGGGCCTGCAGGTCAAGTTCGGCAATGCCGGCGCAACCCGGCTTTCCAGCTGGAACCTGCCGATCGTGCTGCAACTGGCGGACGGCCGCATCGGCGTGTTGACGGCGCTCGGCAAGGACACGGCAAGTCTTGCCTTCAGTGGTGATCGCGGGCTTGAAACGCCCGTTCCGCTGGAAGCACTCGCGGGCAAGGTGGAAACGCTGCTGATCCCGCGTCCCGCCAGGGCCGTGCCCGACCAGCGTGTCGATGCCTATATAAAGCCCTATGAAAAGAACTGGCTGCGTCAGATCGTCCTGCGCGATCTGAAACCTTATGGCCATGTCCTGCTGGCATCTCTGGTTGCCAACGTGCTCGGCATGGCCGGCATCCTGTTTTCCATGCAGGTTTATGATCGCGTCGTGCCGGCCCAATCCTATCCCACGCTTTATGTCCTGTTCAGTGGCGTCCTGCTGGCGATCCTCTTCGATTTTTTGATGCGCCGGGTGCGCACCAGCGTGGTCGATCTGCTTGGCAAACGCGCCGACCTGCGCATGTCGGACCGCGTGTTCGGCCACGCACTGCGTGTGAAAAACAGCGCCCGCCCCGCCTCCACCGGCACGTTCATCGCCCAGCTGCGCGATCTCGAACAGGTGCGCGAACTGCTGACCTCCACCACGGTTGCAGCGATTGCCGACCTGCCCTTCGTGCTGCTGTTTCTGGTGTTGTTCTGGTATATCGGCGGCATCATCGTGCTGGTGCCGATCGCCGCCATCCTTGCCATGCTCATTCCGGGCATTCTCGCCCAGCGAAAGATCCGCATCCACGCCAGCGAGGCGATGCGTGAATCCTCGCTGCGCAATGCCATGCTGGTCGAAGCCGTGCAGGGTATCGAGGATATCAAGACCCTGCAGGCCGAAGAGCGTTTTCAGCAGCAGTGGAACCATTACAACCTCGTCACCGGCGAGGCGCAGATGCGCGGGCGTGATCTCGCCAATACGCTCAACACCTGGACCAGCAGCGTGCAGACCGCCGTATATGCTGTCGTCATCTTCGTCGGGGCGCCGATGGTCATCGCCGGTGACATGACGACAGGCGCGCTGGTCGGCGCCTCCATGCTCGGTTCGCGCATGATCGCGCCGATGGCGCAGATCGCCCAGGTGCTGACACGCCTGCAACATGCCAAGGTGGCGATGAAAAGCCTCAACGAGTTGATGGGCCTGCCCGTCGATCACCCGGATGCGGAATCGCGTGTTCATTTGGGTCAGATCCCCGGAAACTACCGGCTGAAATCCGCCGTTTTCCGTTACGGGCCGGAAGGTCTCCCTGCCCTCACCGTGCGCGACCTTTCCATCAAGGCGGGCGAACATATCGCCATTCTCGGCAAGAACGGCGCCGGCAAATCCACGCTTCTGCAGGCCCTGTCCGGCCTGCTGGAATCCTCCTCCGGCGAGGTTCTTCTCGAAAACGTCTCGCTGCCGCAGATCGACCCCGCCGATGTGCGCCGCGATGTCGGCCTCATCACCCAGAACGCACGGCTGTTTTTCGGCACGATCCGCGAAAACATCACGCTCGGTGCACCACATGCCTCGGCGCAGGAAATCATGGGCGCGCTCTCCATGGTGGGTGCCGACGAGTTCATCCGCAAACTGCCCAAGGGGCTGGAACATGTCCTGCTCGAAGGCGGCATCGGCCTGTCGGGCGGCCAGCGTCAGGCGCTGTTGCTTGCGCGCCTGATCATCCGCCAGCCTAATGTCATCCTGCTTGATGAACCGACGGCATCGATGGACGAGGCGACGGAACGCAATTTCATCCGCCAGTTCCGCGAATGGAGCACCGGGCGCACCGTTGTCATCGCCACCCACCGCATGCGCGTGCTCGATGTCGCCGAACGCATGATCGTCGTTGAAAACGGCACGATCACGCTGGATGACAACAAGGAAAACGCCATGCGCAGGATGGCCGGAGCATCGGTACAAAAGCCGGCCGTGACGAAAATCCAGCCGAACGACCCAACACAGGCAGCGACAACACCGGCCAGCAGCACACCAAACCCGGCACCAACGGAAGAACCGTCCGCACCACCGGCAGCAGAGCCTGCCGCGCCACCGGAACGGCAAGCGACCACAGCCAAGCGCAGCCGAAAGTCCTCCAATGAAACATGAGAAACGCGACGGCGTCACCATTCACCGGAATTTCGGTGAGGAAGAACGCTCATGGATCTACGGAGAAGCCGACGACGCACAGATCGTGCGCTCCACGCGTATCATCGTGCTTGCTTTCCTTCTTGTCGCGGCCGGCTGTGTGTGGGCCTGGTTTGCCCTGCTCGATGAGGTTTCGAGCGGCACCGGTCGCGTCGTGCCGACCACAAGGGAACAGGTTATCCAGTCGCTTCAGGGCGGCATTCTCGCCGACCTTCAGGTGAGGCAAGACATGGTCGTCTGGCCCGGACAGATCCTCGCCCGCCTTGATCCGACGGTGACCGAAGCCGAAGTCGGCGAAAGTGCCGCCAAATACCGCGCGGCACTGGCCAGCAGCGCCCGCCTGCGCGCCGAGGTCAACCAGACCGAACTGACTTTTCCGGCCGAACTCGACGAATTTCCGGAACTGATCCGCGCTGAGACCGACCTTTACAACGCCCGCCGTGACAGTCTCGAACAGACGGAAAAATGGATCGCGGAATCGCTCGTTCTCCTCAATGACGAACTGTCGATCAATACCGGCCTGATCAGCATGGGTGCGGCCAGCAATGTCGAGGTTCTGCGGCTGAAGCGTGAAGTCGTGGAACTGGAATTGAAGAAGGTCGATACGCGGGCGAAATACATCGTGCAGGCCCGTGAGGAACTGGCCAAGGCGAGCGCCGAGGTGGAAGCGCTGTCATCGATCATCCGCGGCCAGAAGGATGCTTTGACCCGCCTCACCCTGCGTTCGCCGGTGCGCGGTATCGTGAAGGATATCGAGGTCTCGACTATCGGCGGCGTCGTTCCGCCCAATGGAAAGCTGATGGCTATCGTCCCGCTCGACGACAAGCTGCTGATCGAGGCCCGTATCGCCCCACGCGACATCGCCTTCATCCACCCGGACCAGAATGCCAGCGTCAAGATCACCGCTTACGACTACGCCGTTTATGGCGATCTCAAAGGCAAGGTCACGACCATTTCGCCCGACACGATGCGCGACGAGGCCGACCCGGAAATCTATTATTACCGGGTCTTCATCGAGACCGAGGCCGACGCGCTGATCAATGCCACCGGCAAGCGGTTTCCGATCGTGCCGGGCATGGTGGCGACCGTCGATATCCATACCGGCGCCAAGACGGTGTTCGATTATCTGGTCAAGCCGTTCAACAAGGCGAGCGAAGCATTGCGCGAGCGGTAAACGGCCGTTGGTCGCCGGTCCTCAGGTCAGCCATCCGGCGTCGCAAAACCTCTTGCATGCCGCTCCACCAGTGCATGAAACTCCGTCGTTCCCGCCGGAGGCCGCAGATCGGCGACATACCTCCTCGACAGAGAGTGCCCGACATCATTGATGCGCACGCGAAAAACCTGATGATGGCGGATGCCAGTCGCGACCGCGTCTACCCCTGCATGCGCGACAATGCTCGCAGTTCCACGTCGCCAGATACTGTCGAGACCATCACCGACGGCATCGAACAGGTGAGCGCGATGTCGCCCATCGGCAAAGGAGAAAAGCAGGCACAAATGCGGTTAAGGTTCCGCGAGCGGATGCTGCAATGGAAGGCATTGCGAAAACACCAGCGAGCGGACCAGAGCGAGCATCCCGGAAAGTGTTTCCTTTCCTGCCCGTCTGGAACCGCCTCCAGCGTCACATCAGTTTTGCCATGACCGCTTCAGCCGGAGCCGGCAGCAGGCCTACGGCCGGACGGGCGAAAAGATAGCCCTGCATCAGGGCGATGCCCATGGATTGCAGCATGCGCGCCTGAGGCAGCGTTTCGACGCCCTCGGCCACGACAATGATGTCGAGCCGGCTGCAGGCCTCTGCAAGGCTGGAGATCAGTGTCTGCTGCATCTCGCAGGTGTCGATGCGGTTGATCAGCCCCATGTCGAACTTCACCACATCCGGCTTCAGCTCCAGAAGCGTCTGGATACCATTATAGCCTGCGCCGAAATCGTCGAGCGCCACCATCATGCCGCGCTTGCGGAACGGGATGATCAGGTCGCGAATGGCGCGGATATCAGCGGTCTTCTGCTTCTCGGTGAATTCGAGGATGAGCTGGCGCTCGTGCAGGCCCAGAGTGCGCGCCACCCGGATCGTTTCCAGAATGCCGAATTCGGGATCGAGCACCGCTTCGGGCGAAACATTAAGGCTAATGCGGGTTTCGCCAAGGCCGATTTCCTTGACCGCTTCCAGCGCCCGCTGGCGGCAGAGCGATTCGAACAGATGCCGCCGCGATTGCGGCACCTTGTCGAACACCGATACGGCACCTTCGCCATCTCGGCCGCGCGCAAGTGCTTCCTGCGCGAAGACGGCACCCGTCATCGTGTCTGCGATCGGCTGAAACGCCATCGCGAACCGTGGAAGACCCTTGATGATCTCGCTGGACACGCCTCCCCGCCGCATAGCGGCATCGGGGCGAAGCGGCCTCTGCCCGAAAACGGATGAAAGATCCGTATTCAGGTGCGTAGGGACACGAAGGGATAAATGTCGAAATCCGGCTTTATCAGGCACTACCGTTTCTCGTTCTGGGCTTCGTGTAGATACATCCGCTGCGTGAAACTCAGCGTGACGCAAACTTATAACGCGGATGTAAACACAGCCATAACGTGCAGTCCAGTCTAAAAATCGATATCGCCACGCAAAAGTCGACATTGCCTCATTTAGCGCCACCTAATGAGAAAAAATGGTTAACAGCAAGTAAATATGACCAGATTTTACGCTTAAGACTGCCCCGTCATTTGCACAGCTGTTCACCGCGGGCACACCAAGGCACCGCATCGGCGCTCTTGCCGACACCTTGTATTTTAAGGCGACTTGGGGATTTTTACCCTGAATTGCACCGCCCCCAGCGGCCAGGCGAAAATCATCGAGCCTGGTCTCCGTCGCGCATGGGAAGGCAGCCGCTGTCACGGTTTCAAACCGGACACAAGATCACGTTCCACGAACGAACATGTCCAGCGACATGCCGGCTTCCTGATACAAAGCAAAAAACTGATTGATGGAAAGATTTACCCGATACAAACATTACGTTAATAAGCAGGCCCTACTATATTCTCGAATTTCGAGGACAGCAGTGGCAAACACCCCATCTTCCAACAGCGATTATCGCGACCTCATCCGCAGACTGGAACTGGCACTCGACGCATCGCAACTGGGCGTCTGGGAACATAATCTGGCACGCGACGAACTGTTGTGGGACGCCCAGATGCACCGGATCTACCACACCGGTCGCAATGACAGGCTGGTCGGGGCGGATGCCTGGCAGAATGCCATTCACCCCGACGACATGCAAAAGGCCAATGCGGATTTCGAAAGGGCAGTATCCAGCCACAGCCGCTACGATTCGCAGTTCCGCATTGTGCTGCCGGGCGGAGAAATCCGCCACCTGCGCTCTCGCGGCCATTATTATCTCAACGATGCAGGCGAACCTTCGGTGATCGGTGCCGAATGGGACGTGACCGACGACGTGGTTCTGCATCACGCGCTGCAGACGCAAAAGACGCAACTGGAAGAACGCGCGCGCGAACTGGCCGACAGTTATGCCGAAATCGAGCACGCCGCCCAGCACGATTACCTGACCGGCCTGCCGAACCGCAACTTTTTCGACGCCCGGCTACGAGCTCTGCAGGCCGATGGCCGTCACCGCTCGCTGGCCGTGCTGCATCTCGATCTCGACCGCTTCAAGCAGATCAACGACAGTCACGGCCATGCGGCCGGTGACCATGTCCTGCGGGTCGCCTCCTCCCGCATCATCGGTGCGGCTCCCGCCAATGCGATTGCCGCCCGTACCGGCGGCGATGAATTCGTCATCGTGCTGACCGACTTTGCGTCTACCGAAGACCTGCAGCAGATCGCGCGGCGCATGCAGAAAGCACTGAGCGAGCCCGTCACCTTCGGCAACGACATCCTGCGCTCGGGCGTATCGATCGGCATCGGTTACACGCTCGATGCTCGCCCCGGCGCCAACCTGCTGACGGAGTCCGATGTGGCGCTCTACCAGGCCAAACGGCTCGGCCGGAACCGCATCGCCTTTTTCGATCCCGCCCTGAAGGACGAGCTTCTGGCCCGACGCACGCTTTCGGCCGAATTGGCGGGCGCGCTCGAACGCCATGAAGTCGTGCCGCACTACCAGATCCAGGTCGATGCCAGCACCGGCGCGATCATCGGCATGGAGGCGCTGGTGCGCTGGAACCATCCTGTCCGCGGCCTGCTCTCTCCCTTCGAATTCCTGCCCATCGCCCAGGAAGCAGGCCTTGCCAACACGATAGACGCGACCGTTCTCGACCGGGTTCTGGAAGACCGCGAACGCTGGCGTGAAAACGGCCTGTGCGTCCCCCGTATCGCCGTCAACGTCTCCGCGACCCGTCTTCATGACGCCGAACTCCTGACCGAACTGGAGCGGCGTCACGCGGATTTCCACGGCATCGCCTTCGAACTGGTCGAGACCATCTTTCTAGACGAATCCTCCGATGAAATCCTCGATCGCATCCGGGCCCTGCGCGCTCTTGGCATTGATATAGAAATCGACGATTTCGGCTCCGGCCACGCCTCGTTGCTGGGCCTTGTAAAAATCCGCCCGGACCGGCTGAAGATCGATCGTAATCTCGTCAAGGACGTGGTGGTTTCGGTGGAACAGCGTCGCGTGCTGAAATCGATCATTCAGATCGCCCAGGCGCTGAAAGTCGGCGTCATCGCCGAAGGCATCGAGACCAAGCAGCATGCCGAAGCCCTGCGCCGCCTCGGCTGCGATGTCTTTCAGGGTTATTATTTCGGACGCCCGGAACCGGCCGATGTGGTGGCAAGACGGCTGCTGCCGGAAAAAACCGCACGCACAGAGAAAGCCGCCGGGCGATAGAAGGGCGCATCAATTGCCGAACACGGCAGGCCTTCAGGCCAGTTCAAGTTTCATATGCGTCAGCCTCGCCGCCATATCGCTGAGCCGCTGAAGCAGAAACGCGGCCTCACCGTCTGGCATGTCCAGCAAGGCTTTCGAGTTTTCATAAACCAGATGCTCCACATCCGGCCATCCCGGCCCGCCGCCGGAAAGCGCATCCCATAGGGCATCGAGATTGCGTCCGAAATCTACGCAATTCTCCGGGCCGACCACCTCCACATAACGCTCCCAGAAGGAAGCCGTGCTGTCGATACCGCGGCAATCGATGGTCAGCGTCGTGGCGGTCATTGCGATCCCGGTCCACTCAGCACATGCGCCGCGCCGGCCACCCTTAGCCGCACCCGATCACCCTCGCCCAGAACATTCCGGCTCGGCAGGCTCAGCCGCATCACGAACGGTGCCGCCGCATCGGTGGTGATCGTCACGTCATAACTCGGGCCGGAGAAATCGATCTGCGAGGCCATGCCGGTGACATCTTTGCCATCTTCGCCATATGCCAAAACTTCGATCTGCTCCGGCCGCACCATGATGTCAGCCCGGCCGGTGCGAGCGCCACCAACCACCGCCACACGCCCCAGCGCACAATCTGCAAACCCGTCGGCGATATCCGCCGGCAGCACGATGGCCTCGCCCAGAAACCGCGCCGTCGCCGCATCAACCGGCCTTGCATAGATCTCGCGCGGGCTTCCGATCTGGGAAAATTTTCCGGCGCGCATCACCGCCACCTGATCGGCAAAGGCCAGCGCCTCGTTCTGGTCGTGGGTGACGAGAATGGTGGTGATGCCGGCTGCGACCAGCACTTCTGTCACCGCCCGTCGTGTGGTGGCGCGCAAGCCGGTATCGAGCGCCGAAAACGGCTCGTCCAGCAACATCAGCCGTGGTTTTCTGGCAAGGGCGCGCGCCAAAGCCACGCGCTGCTGCTGGCCCCCGGAAAGCTGCTCGGGCTTGCGCGCCAGCATAGAACGTTCCAGCCCGACCATGTCGATCAGCTCACTGACCAGTTTTTCACGCCCGTCGAAATTTCTGTCCAGCCCGAAACCGATATTGTCGGAGACGGTCAGATGCGGGAACAGGCTACCGTCCTGCGCCACCAGACCGATGCCGCGTTTATGCGCCGGCAGCTGATTTTGCGCATCGGCCAGCACCACGCCATCCACCGTGATCGTACCGCCGTCCGGCACATCGAAACCGGCGATCATTCTGAGAAGCGTGGTCTTGCCGCAACCGGACGGCCCGACGATCGCCGTGCGACTGCCACTGGCAACCACCAGATCGACACCATCCAGCGCCGCAACGCTGCCGAACCGCCTGTGCAGACCCTTTACCTTCAAAAAACTCATCGACCTGCTATCTTTCTCGACTGGTGATGGAGAAGCCATGTCATCGGCAGCGAAAACACCACCATCAGCACCGCATAAGGCGCGGCACCCGCATAATCGATTTCACCAGACAGCGCCCAGAAGGCCATGGCGAGTGTGCGCGTACCGTTCGGCGCCAGCATCTGCGTCGCCGTCAACTCGTTCAGGATGCCGAGCGAGGTGAGTGCCATGCCGGCGGCCGCCCCCGGCGCCGCCAGCCGCACCGTGGTGGCCAGCAGCGCGCGGCCCGGCGAACGGCCTAGGCTTGCCGCCGCCTGTTCCAGCTCCACCGGCACCTGGGCGATACTGGTTCTGAGACTAACCAGCGCGCGCGGCAGGAACATGATGACATAGGCAAGCGTGATGGTCGCCACCGTCTGATAAAGCGGCAGCGCCACGCGCACCGTCACCGTCACCAGAGCCAGCGCCACGACAACGCCCGGCATCGAACTTGCCAGATAATAACAGCTCTCCACCAGCCGGCTCGAGCGACCTGCCTTGCGCACTGAAAGCCACGCCACCGGCAGCGCCGCCAGAACGGTCACCAGTCCGCCAATCACGCAGATCAGCAGCGTCTGCGAGAGTGCAAGCCCGATCTCGTCCATCCGCCAGATTTTTGCGCCGCCCGCCACCAGCCAGCGCGTCAGCGTATAGGCCGGAATGCCGAGCGCGAAGACAGCCACCAGCGCCGGCAGAAGCATCGCCGCATATCGCCAACGCCCCAGCCGCGTGATACCCGCCAGCCGCGCCACACCGGAGCCCAGCCGCGCATAACGGTTGCGCCCGCGCAAAACCGCCTCAAAACCGATCAGCGCGAAACAGCAGATCACAAGCACCAGCGCCAGCATATGCGCCGCCACGCCGTTATAGGTGGACTGGAACTGCTCGACGATGGCAGTCGTAAACGTGTCGAAGCGGATCATCGCGAAAAGCCCGTATTCGGCCAGCAGATGCAGTCCCACCAGCAGCGAACCACCGCACAGCGACAGCCGCAATTGCGGTAGCACCACCCGGCGGAAAACAGCAGCAGGAGAAAGCCCCAGCGAGGCCGCCTGATCCTCCAGCGCCGGATCGAGCAACCGGAATGCGGCCGCAACCGGCAGGTAGAGAAACGGGAAATAGGCGACAACGGAAATCGCCACGCCGGCCCCAAGACCGTGAAGGCTCGGCCACAGCCCGATCCAGGCATAGGAATGCACGAAGGCCGGCACGGCAAGCGGCGTGATGCACAGCCACGCCCAGAGCCGCCTGCCCGGCATATCGGTCCGCTCGGTCAGATAGGCCAATGCCACGGCCAGCAAGGCGCAGATCGGCACGGTGATCAGCACCAGAGCCACGGTATTGGCCAGCAGCAAGCCGACACGCGGCCGCGCGATCAGCCTGTAGGCGGTTTCCGGCCCGGTGGCGATCGTCGCCCAGATCACGAAAGCGAACGGCAAAAGCGCCAGCAGCGCCACGACGACAGCAATGCCAAAAGTCCAAGACGACACACTGATACCGCGTTTTCGCCGTATCATGGGGGCAGCAATGTGCGAGATGGATGACGTCATAGCCAACCTGAAGAACCGGGGTGGAAAGCCTCACCCTGCGTTACCCAGTGCTTGTCACAATGAACCAGCCCATGCAAGTGCCTGAACATGCAAAGGGCGGCATGGAGATGATGGAATGCGGACGGCGCGGCTTGCCGCTTCTCCCCGCGCGCGGCGAGAAGGTCCGGAGCGTTAGCGAGGGGATGAGGGGCAGCCACGAACCCCTGGAGCTTGAGATATTTGCCCCTCATCCGCCTGCCGGCACCTTCTCCCCGTCTGACGGGAGAAGGGTCTATGCCGCACCACCTCAACTCCCCACGCAATCCCCCTGCCTCACAGCCCCATCAGCCCCACCTTGTGCTCATCTGCCGCCGCCCGGCTGATGCGTTCCAGCTCTTCCGCCGCCCTGCCGCGATGGCGCTCCTTGTGGCGCAGGATGGCAAAGTTGCGGGCCGGAAGCTCTATCCCCGCGCGTACCAGCAGCCCCTGCCGCAGAAACGGCGCCGCCACCATGCCCGATACGGCCGTGGCGCAATCGCCGGAGCGCACCGCCGAGACCACGGCCTCGTTGGACGGCAGTTCCAGCACCACCGAAATGTCGTTGACGCCGATCCCCATGCCCGACAGCGCCTCCTCGAAGGCGGAGCGCGTTCCTGACCCTTTTTCGCGTAGCACCCATGACGTCACAGAGGTGATATCGTTCCGCCCGATGGCGCGACCATCGGCAAAGGGATGCACCGGGCTTGCCACCACCACCAGCCTGTCGGCGACAATCGGCAGCACCGACAGCGCCGGTTCGTCGATCAGTCCCTCGATAAACCCCACCTCACCCAGCCCGTCGCGGATAGCGTCCGCCACCATGCGCGTATTGCCGATCGTCAGCTTCAGTTCGACACCGGGATAAAGCCGTTTGAATTTCAGAAGGATCGGCGGCAGCCAGTAGCCGGCGATGGTCTGGCTGGCAAAAACGCAAATCTCGCCGCGCGCCAGCCCGCTCATTTCCGAGAGCATCAGCTCGGCGCTTTTCGCCCGCGCCAGCGTTGCCCGCGCCTCGCCCAGAAACTCGCGGCCGATGGCGGTCAGCTCGATACGCCGCCCCACTCGGTGAAACAGCTCGACACCATAAAATCCCTCGAGATTGCGGATGGCGGAACTGGCCGCGGACGGCGTCAGCCCCACGGCCTCAGCACCCCGCGTGAGGTGCTCGCGCTCGGCGACGGCAACAAAGATGGCAAGCTGCTCAAAGGTCATCGTTCGATTTTACCGCATGAAACATCCCGCATTATACGATGGAATTACAAACGGTGAAAGCGCATCCTGCCTGCAACAGATTGGATGCCTCATGGCCCTTGCCAGCCACACAGACCACAACACATCGCACACCATCACCCGCCTTTTGCCGGGCGTGCTGGTCGCGCTTGCGGTGACAGCGGCGGCCATGCTGGCGGAAACGCTCGAAGTGCATCTCCTGCACGGCCGCTGGATCGAAAGCCTCGTTCTTGCGATCCTCATCGGCATGGCGGTCCGCTCCTGTTTCGATCTGCCGGCATCGCTGGAAGCCGGCATCCAGTTCTGCGCCAAGACGGTACTGGAAGTGGCGGTGGTGTTGCTCGGCGCATCGATCAGCCTTTCGGCCATCGAGGATGCCGGCATGACGCTCGTCATTGCCATCATGGTCATTGTCGCGCTGTCGCTGATCGGCAGTTATGCCATCGGCCGGTTGGCGGGCCTGCCCCCGCGCATCGCCACGCTGGTCGCCTGTGGCAATTCCATCTGCGGCAATTCGGCGATTGCCGCCGCCGCTCCCGTCATCAAGGCCAAGCCGGACGAAATCGCCTCATCGATTGCCTTCACCGCCGTGCTGGGCGTGGCACTCGTGCTGGCGCTACCGCTCCTGCAGGTACCGATGTCGCTCGGTGCTGCCGATTACGGCGTGTTTGCCGGCCTCACCGTTTATGCCGTGCCGCAGGTTCTGGCCGCCACCGCGCCGGCCGGCCTCGTCAGCGTACAAACCGGCACACTGGTCAAGCTGATCCGCGTGTTGATGCTCGGCCCGGTCATCGCCACGCTTTCCGTCCTGCATGGCCGCAAGGATGGCGGCAAACTGTGCTGGAGAAGCATGGTGCCGTGGTTCATCATCGGTTTTGCGGCGTTGATGGCGCTGCGCTCGGCAGACATGATCCCGCAGGCGGCACTCGCTCCCATCTCGGCCGCCTCAGGCCTCCTCACCATCGTTTCGATGGCGGCGCTCGGCCTGTCGGTGGATATCCGCAGCATCCGCCAATCCGGCACACGCGTCATCGGCGCCGCCACCCTGTCTCTGGCCTTTCTCTCAGGCCTCGCACTGATTTTCCTGAAAGTTTTTGCAGCGCACTGAGAAGCGCAAAACCCGACACCTTATGTATAGACAAGTCTGCGCTCCCATGCCTACTATCACTTTATAGGCAGGCAACTGACCTGCTGAATAATGAAGCAGACAGGGGAACGACCACATGAAAAAGCTTGCCACCATCGCTGCCTTTGCGGCTGCTCTCATGGCCACCACAGCCGCGAAAGCCGAAACCGCTGTCGCTTTGGGCATTTCCGGCTGGACCGGTTTTGCACCGCTGACGCTGGCCAAGGAAGCCGGCATCTTCAAGAAGAACGGCCTCGACGTCACCATCAAGAAGATCCCGCAGGGCAGCCGCCATCTGGCGCTCGCCTCCGGTGATGTGCAATGCGCCGCCACCACGGTGGAAACCTGGATCGTCTGGAATGCGGTGGGCATCGAAACCACGCAGATGTTCCAGCTTTCCGTCTCCCACGGCGGTGACGGCATTGCCGCAAAGCCGGGCATCGAAAAGATCGCCGACCTGAAGGGCAAGACGGTTGCCGCATCCGCGCCCGGCACCTCGCCCTACTTCCTGCTCGCCTGGATCCTCAACAAGAACGGCATGAGCATGAAGGACGTCAAGGTCGTCAACCTTGAGCCGGGCCCCGCCGCACAGGCGCTGCTCGCCGGCCAGAACGATGCGGCCATGACCTACGAGCCTTATCTGTCCTCCGTGCGCGCCGAACCCACCAAGGGCAAGATCATCGCCACCACCAATGATTACCCGGCGGTCCTCGACACTTTTGGCTGCACCAATGCCTTTCTGAAGGACAATCCGGATGCCGCCAAGGCGATCGCCAAGAGCTGGTATGAAGCACTCGAGATGATCAAGGCGGACAAGGAAAAATCTTTCGAGATCATGGGCAAGGACGTCAAACAGTCCGGCACGCAGTTCGGTGAATCGGCCGCCTTCCTGACATGGCAGGAGCGCGACGCCTCGCTGAAATTTTTCGAAACCGGCTTCAAGACATTCAACGACGAGGCAGCCGAACTGCTGCTTCAGGCCGGCGTCATCAAGGCCAAGCCTGACCTGACGAAACTCGCCGACCCGGCCTTCATCAAGTAATCGACCTGTTCAAAATGGTTCGGGGCGCCGGGTGAGAAAAAACGGCGCTCCCTTTCATGTTCAGCAAGGGGCGCATCATGCAACCTCTCCAACCGATCAGTGCACGTTCGCGCGTGCTCCTCGGCATCCTGTTTTTCGTTCTGTTTTTCGCCGGTTGGGCCTATGCGACGCTCGGCGGCTTCGTGTCCCGCACCTTTCTCGCCGATCCGATCACCATGCTGCGGGATGGTTATGACCTTCTCGTCAACCAGGGTTTTGCCTATGATATCGGCATGACCATCTGGCGTGTTGTCGGCGGCTTTGTGCTCTCGGCGATCATCGCCGTGCCGCTCGGCATCCTGATGGGCGCCTACAAGCCGATCGAGGCGCTGCTCGAACCCTTCGTGTCCTTCGCGCGCTACCTGCCGGCCTCCGCCTTCGTGCCGCTCCTCATCCTCTGGGCCGGCATCGGCGAGATGCAGAAACTGCTGGTCATCTTCATCGGCGCCGTGTTCCAGATCATCCTGATGATCGCCGTTTCGGTCGCCGGTACCCGCCGCGACCTGATGGAGGCAGCCTACACGCTCGGCGCCAGCGACAGCGGTGTCGTGCGCCGCGTTCTCATCCCGTCCAGCGCGCCGGATATCGCCGAAACCCTGCGTCTCGTTCTCGGCTGGGCCTGGACATACGTCATCGTCGCCGAACTGATCGGCGCCTCGTCGGGCATCGGCTACATGATCATCAACAGCCAGGCACTGCTCGCCACCGGCCAGATCATCTTTGGCATTATCGTCATCGGCATTATCGGCCTCATCTCCGACTTCGCCTTCAAGAGCCTCAACAAAAAACTGTTTGCGTGGAGGCTGGCATGAGCGACACCGATCTGAGCGAACTCGTCGTAAAGGGCGTATCGCGCATCTTTCCGGGCGTCCATGGCGGCAAGCCGGTGACGGCGCTGCAACCGACCGATCTCGACATCGCCAAGAACGACTTTGTCACCATCCTTGGCCCATCCGGCTGCGGAAAATCCACGCTGCTGCGCATCATTGCCGGGTTGGACAAACCGACCACCGGCACCGTCACGCTGGAAGGCAAACAGATCACCGGTCCGGGTGCCGATCGCGGCATGGTGTTCCAGTCCTATACGCTGTTTCCCTGGCTCTCGATCCGCGAAAACGTCGCTTTCGGACTGCGCGAGCGTGGCATCGGGGCGAAGGAAAAGTGGGAGATCGTCGACAGCTATATCGACAAGGTGGGCCTGCGCGGTTTCGAAAACCACTGGCCAAAACAGCTCTCCGGCGGCATGCAGCAGCGCACGGCGATTGCCCGTGCGCTCGCCAACGATCCCAAAATCCTGCTGCTCGACGAGCCTTTTGGCGCGCTCGACAACCAGACACGTGGGCTGATGCAGGAATTGCTGCTCGGCATCTGGGAGCGTGAACAGAAGACCGTGATCTTCGTCACCCACGATATCGAAGAGGCCGTGTTCATGGCCAATCGCGTGGTGACGATGACGGCGCGTCCCGGCCGCATCAAGTCGATCACCCCGGTCGACCTGCCGCATCCGCGCCATTACACGGTCAAGGCCAGCCCGGAATTTTCGGCGCTGCGCCTGAAACTGACGGAGGAAATCCGCTCGGAAGCCATCGCCGCCTCGCACGAATAGGCAATGGGGCCGCCCGTATCTGCAAAGCGCGAGCGGCCTTCCTCAACCAACCTTGATCAGAAAATCCCTGCCTCGGTCATCAGATCGGTCACTTCGGAATTGTTGAGCGTCGAAGGCTCCACCTTGGGCGCATCCAGTTCGGCCAGCGGCACCAGCGCCTTGTTCGACGCCGCCCCTTTGCCCACCGCATATTCGAACGAGGTGCCCTCGCGCAAAATGCGCTGCCCGCTTTCGCCGGTCAGCCATTCTAGAAAAGCTTGCGCCTGCTCCTTGTGTTTCGACGATTTCAGAATGCCGCCGCCGGAAATCGAAACGAAGGCACCCGGATCCTGCCCCTTGAAATAATGCAGGCCGACATTGTTGCTGTTTTCACCGGTCTTCGCCTGATCACCGAAATAATAATAATGGTAGATCAACGCACCCTCGATCTCACCGGCGTTGACGGCCTTCATGGCGATCGAATTGCCCTTGTAGGCAGTGTAATTGGCCTGCATGCCTTGCAGCCAGTTTTCCGTGACATCCGCCCCCTTCAACTGCAAGAGCGCGCCGACGATCGCCTGAAAATCCGCGCCTGAAGGCGACGCGGCCCAGCGACCTTTCCATTCCGGCGTGGCGAGATCGAGCATGGATTTCGGCAGCTTGTCTTCGGTCAGCTTCGTCTTGTCATAGGCAAACACGGTGGAACGCGCCGCCACCCCGATCCAGTGACCGTTGGCGGGACGGAACTGTTCCGGCACCTGCGCCAGCGTGTCAGTGGCAACCGGCTCGAACAGGCCCTTGCCATCCACCAGCGCCATGGCCGGCGAGTTTTCAGTCAAGAACACGTCTGCGGGAGAATTTTCCCCCTCCTGCACGATCTGGTTGGCAAATTCCATGTCGGAACCGTTGCGGATGGTGACGACGATCCCGGTATCCTCCTTGAACGCCTCCGCCCACTCCTTCGTTAGCCCCTCGTGCTGCGCATTGTAGATGGTGATGCTGTCGGCCACTTGTGCCTGAACCGGCAGGGCAAAAGCGGAAACCACCAGCGCGCTGGCACCGGCGAGAAGAGCAACGGAATTTTTCAAGAAAACATCCTCCGGGACATCGCGCGACGCAAGGATCGCGGTCGGACTGTTTTAGTGAAAGGCGAGGATGGCCGTCAAGTTTTCGCTCTCTTTCCTGTCGGCACCACATACGAAAAAGGGCCCGCAAGCGGACCCTCTTCATCATTCACATCCGAGGCAAAACCTCAATCATCCATGCCGGAACCCTGCGGGCCGCGACCATCGCCGATGATCTCTCGCTTGCCGACATGGTTGGCCGGGCCAACCAGACCTTCCTGCTCCATCCGCTCCACCAGCGAGGCGGCGCGGTTATAGCCCACCGACAGGCGGCGCTGGATGTAGGAAGTCGAGCACTTCTTGTCCTTCAGCACAACCTTGACGGCCTTGTCGTAAAGGTCGTCGCCGCTGTCTTCCGAACCCATGGCGCTCTTGTCGAACACGGCTTCGTCAGTCGTTTCCTCAGCGCCCGCCTCTTCCTCATCCTCGGTCACGGTGCCGAGATATTCCGGACGGCCCTGCAGCTTCAGGTGCTTGACCACATGCTCCACCTCGGCATCCGAGACGAATGGACCGTGCACGCGAGAAATGCGTCCACCACCGGCCATGTGCAGCATGTCGCCCTGGCCGAGCAGGTTTTCGGCACCCTGCTCACCCAGAATGGTGCGGCTGTCGATCTTCGACGTCACCTGGAAGGAAATGCGCGTCGGGAAGTTCGCCTTGATCGTGCCGGTGATGACGTCAACCGAAGGACGCTGGGTCGCCATGATGACATGGATACCGGCGGCACGCGCCATCTGCGCCAGACGCTGGACAGCACCTTCGATTTCCTTGCCCGCCACCATCATCAGGTCGGCCATCTCGTCGATGATGACGACGATGTAAGGCATCGGCGCGAGGTCCATCTCCTGTTCCTCGTAGACGATCTCGCCATTGTGGCGGTCGAAACCGACCTGCACGTTGACGGTGATCACCTCGCCGGCCTCGCGGGCGGCGGCAGCGCGCTGGTTGTAGCCGTCGATATTGCGAACGGCCAGACGCGACATCTTGCGATAACGGTCTTCCATCTCGCGCACGGCCCATTTGAGCGCCAGCACTGCCTTCTTCGGGTCTGTGACGACCGGGGTCAGCAGGTGCGGGATGCCGTCATAAACCGACAGTTCCAGCATTTTTGGATCGATCATGATCAGGCGGCATTCTTCCGGACGCAGCCGGTAGAGAAGCGACAGGATCATCGTGTTGATGGCGACCGACTTGCCCGAACCGGTGGTGCCGGCCACGAGCAGATGCGGCATTTTTGCCAGTTCGGCAATAACCGGCTCGCCACCGATCGTCTTGCCGAGGCAAAGCGCGAGGCGATGCTTGGTTTCCCAATAGTCTTCGCATTCGATCAGTTCGCGGAAGAACACGGTTTCGCGCACGGCATTCGGCAGTTCGATACCGATGACATTGCGGCCGGGCACCACGGCGACACGGGCGGACAGCGCCGACATCGAACGGGCGATATCGTCGGCCAGACCGATGACGCGCGAGGATTTGACACCCGGCGCCGGTTCGAATTCATAAAGCGTAACGACCGGACCCGGGCGCACGTCGATGATCTCGCCCTTGACGCCAAAATCTTCCAGAATGCTTTCGAGAAGACCGGCACTCTGCTGAAGCGCGTCGGGCTGCATGGCCTGCCCACGCTCGCCGCGCGGTTCCTGCAACAGGCCGATCGGCGGAAACTCGTATTCGGCAAGGCTGGGGCGCACGGTCTGGGCACGCGCCGGCGTTGCGGCCGGAACGGTGATCGTAACGTTGCTCGGCGTCGGAACCGGGGCCGCGACCACTTCGAGGGGAGCCTCGACGGCAACGGTTTCTGCAACCGGCTCGGCCGGCGCAATTTCGGCAACGGGTGCGACCGGAGCAGACGCACCGAACGAAGAGCCGCCGAACGCGGAACCACCAAAGGCAGGGCTGCCAAAAATCGGCGTAGAAACGAACGGGCTGGCGACCACCGGTTCGGCGGCGACCGGGGTCGGCTGCACGAATGCCGTCGTCTGGGTCAGACCGGCAGGTGCCGCCATCGGCGTTGCCGCGATGGAAACGGTCGGTTGCAGCATGGCAGCTGCCTGCATGGCGCCAAACTGGATGCCATGAGCCTGCATAAACGGATGCGCGTTGGCGACCATCTGCATGGGCTGCGCGGCCTGCTGGTTGGCCGGTTCCGGCACAGGCGTCACCGGCACGGGTGCTGCCTGCACGGTCGGCTGCGTCGCATGCTTCACCGGACCTTCGATCGCGGCCTGCAGAAGCGGCGGCAGGGAGGGCAGTTCAACGGCAGCTTCCGCATGTTTTGCGGTTGCTACTTCGCGATAAAGCGCGACGACGGAACCAGCCGGCGCATAACGGCGCTTCGAGTTCAGTAGCGTCAGCATTTCCGGCGCCATCACCGGCTTGACCGGACGCGGCGCCTGCACGATCACCGGCAGAGGTGCCGCAGCAACCGGCTTTTCCACCGGCGTAGCGATCTGGTGGCCATTGAGCGCATCTGACATCGGCGGAATTTCCGAAATGTCGAACGGCATCACTTCCCAGAAGGCGAAATCGGAAACGGCCACGGGCGCCGCAGCAATTTCGGCCTGCACGTCGCCCACGGCAGCGATCGGCGCAGCAGCCGGAGCGACAACGGGCGCCACATCATTGGCCACAAGCGAACCGGCAGGCGTCGGCATCGTCTGCACCAGACCACGACGCATGGCGGCGGCCAGCTGCTGCAATCCGGCAATCGTATCGACCGAACCGCTCGACGAAAACTTCGGATGCGACGCAGGTGCCTGAGGGGCCACCGCGACATATCCATCGAAACCATCCGGCATCAGGATCGATGGCGCGGCGACGGTCGCAGTGGTGGCGACCATCTGCTGAACGTCTGCCTGCGCCTGAACCTGAGCCGGGACCTGCTCTACAGCAGGGATCTGCGAAACGGGACCGCTGACCGGCGTCATCGGCACGGGGGTCATGGCCGCCGCTGCGATTGGCGCCGCCGAAGCGGCCGGCACACGCCGCGGCACGATCAGCGGCGAACCCGTCTTGGGAAGAGAATTGCGGAATGCTTCGGCAGCGGCAGCGCGTGCGGCTGCCGCTTCGGCCGCCACCCGTTCGGCTTCGTTATCCACGACCGGGCCTGCCGTCACCTTGCGGGCAGCATTCTCGCTCGCGCCTTCGATCGAAAACTGCGCATAGGCATCGGGCATCACGGCGGCCGCCGGCTCGTGCGCATCCGCATGGCGCGATGACAAGGCGGCCTCGGGCGTGCGGGTAAACCGAACGTTGGGCGCCAGACGAAATGCCTGCTGCCACGCCTCGTCTTCCTTCGCCCGCGTCGCCTCAGCAGTTTCCGTTACTGCCGTAGCGGCAGCTGCCTTGCGGGCCTGCGCCGAAAGCTGAACCGGTGCCTGCATGCGTGCCAGAAGGTCCTTGCGGGCCTGGGCGGCCGCATAGGCCACTTCCTGCTCCGCCAGCGATGGCGTCTGCGCGGTGTCTACGGTCTGCGATCCGCCGTCCTCGGCGATGTTTTTTTCGTTATTCTGGGATGGATTTTTACGAGAAAACTGCATGGGCACCGAACGAAGGACAGGAGTGGCACGAAGACCTAAAGAGATAGAAAATAAAGGTTAACAACCCCTTTCAATCGCCCCTCGCCGTGCCATGTCGAGACTCCCCGAAACCACGAGAAAATTACCCTATCACCCACTCATGCATCTGATTTCATTCACTTAAAATAAATCGGAAAAATCGTCATCCGAGAACCGATCCGGTAAACGACGCCTTCAGCGCTCGGCATAGTCTGAGCGCACGATGCCATGGCGCTGCAGCTTGTCGTAAAAGGTTTTTCGCGGAATTTTCAAAGCCGCGATGGTCTGCTGCACATTGCCGCCGAACGACGTCAGCGTCTCGCGGATGATCTCCGCCTCATGGGCATCGACTCGCTCGGGCAGCGAAAGCTCCCCTCCCCTCCCCGGCTGCGCAGCACCCGAAACCGGCACCGGCTCCAGACCCAGCGTCACCCGTTCGGCAAAATGCGAAAGCTCGCGCACATTGCCCGGCCAGTGATGATCGGCGAGATAACGCGACACCGAATCCGACATTGCCGGGACATCACGCGAAAAACGCCGCGCCGCCTTTTCCGCAAAATAATGAAACAGCAAAGCGACATCCTCACGCCGCTCGCGCAAAGGCGGGATCGACAGCGACACCACGTTCAGCCGGTAATAAAGGTCCTCGCGAAAACTCGCCCGCTGACCGGGATCACCCAGATCCACCTTGGCCGCCGCCACGACACGCAGATCGACCGGACGAATATCATTGGTGCCCAGAGGGGCCACCTCACGCATTTCCAGCACACGCAACATGCGCACCTGCGTCGCCATCGGCATGCTTTCGATCTCATCGAGAAACAGCGTGCCGCCATCCGCGTGCTCGATGCGACCGACACGCCTCTTCTGCGCCCCGGTAAACGCGCCCGGCTCGTGACCGAACAGCTCGCTTTCGATGATCTGCTCCGGCAATGCGCCGCAGTTCAGCGCCACGAAATGACCATGCGCGCGCCTTCCCCATTGATGCAGCAGGCTCGCCACCACTTCCTTGCCGCTGCCGGTTTCGCCGGTCACCAACACATCGACATCCGTATCGGCAATCTGTTTCAACGTCTGGCGCAGCCGCACCATCACAGGTGTCTGCCCCAGCAATTGCGGCCCGGCCCCGCCTTCCGCTGCGGCCAGCCGCAGCCGGCGGTTTTCCATTGTCAGCCGCCGTTTTTCCGCCGCCCGGCGAATGCATTGCAACAGACGCTCGGTGGCGAATGGTTTGGCGATAAAGTCATAAACGCCATCCTGAATGGCTTTCACCGCCATCGGAATATCGCCATGCCCGGTCATCAGGATCACCGGCAATTCCGCATCCAGCTCCTTCACGTGCTCGAAAAGCTCCAGCCCATCCAGACCCGGCATGCGGATATCGGACACGATCACGCCCTCGAAATCAGAACGCAGCCGCGACAGCGCTTCCGTTGCGGAGGTAAACAGCGCCGCATCGAAACCGGCCAGTTCCAGCGTCTGCCCGGTCGCGCGCAACAGATCGGCATCATCATCGATCAGAAAGATTTTTGTTGCGTCGCTCATGGCGCCTCCTCATTCATATCCGCAGTCACCAGCGCCAGAAATACGGTGAAGCAGGTATGCCCCGGCTCGCTTTCCACCTCGATGCGCCCGCCATAATCCGAAACGATATCCTTGGAGATCACCAGCCCGAGACCCAATCCTCTTTCCTTGGACGAGTTGAAGGGCTCGAACATCGCCGCCAGAATTTTTTCCGGCACACCCGGCCCATTGTCGGAAACACGGATAGCGACACGCTCACCTGCGACTTCCGTGGTGACCGTGATATGCGCGTCGCCCTGCCCTTCCACTGCCTCCAGCGCATTGAGAATGAGGTTGATGAACACCTGCTCCAGCCGCAGCCGGCTGCCCATCACCTGCAACCCTTGCGGCGGCGGAAAGATCGTCAGCGTGTCCATCTTGCCGGCAAAGCGGCTGCGCACCAGCATCAGCGCGCCGTCGAAAACCTCCTTCAACAGAACCGGCACCGCCTCGGACCGGCCCTTGCGCGCCAGCGCCTTCAGGTCTTCGGTAATCGCACCGATCCGCTCGGTCAGCGAGGCGATCTGGTCAAGGTTTTCGACCGCGCTTTCAGGCTTTCCGCGTGCCAAAAAGATCTTGGAATTGTCGGCATAGGCGCGAATGGTCGCCACCGGCTGGTTGATCTCATGCGCCACGCCGGCCGCCACCTGCCCGAGGATCGCCAGACGGTTGGCCTGAACCAGATCCTGCTGCACCGCATGCAGCTTGCGGTCGGTCATCTCGTGGTCGGCGATCTCAGCCTCCAGCCGGTCACGCGCCAGACTGAGGTCGATCGTGCGCGCCGCCACCCGCTCCTCCAGTTCCTCGCGCGCCCGCTGCTCGCCGGCGATCGTCATCACCGTCACCTGCCGGCGCCGCAACAGGAGGCCGGCCAGCGCCACCAGACCCGCCCAGCCCATAAGCGTCGTCAGCCGCACCTCGCGCATGGCGTCGGCAAGCGGCAGCCGGATCGGCATCAGGTATTCGAACCGCCACGGCGTCGAGGCGATCGGCGCCGTGATGCGCAAGAAGTCCTGCGGTCCCGCCTCACCCGGCATCACCACCCACAGGATCGCCGCCCCATCATTCACCATGCGCTCGCGCGAAAACGGCAGCGGCAGAAGCGGCGCATCGCCGAACTGCAGGCTTTCTCTGATAGCGCCGAGATCTTCGGG
This sequence comes from Neorhizobium huautlense, assembly GCF_030811685.1. Classification (GTDB taxonomy): domain Bacteria; phylum Pseudomonadota; class Alphaproteobacteria; order Rhizobiales; family Rhizobiaceae; genus Neorhizobium; species Neorhizobium huautlense_A. Next base: position 350,870 of record NZ_JAUSRF010000004.1, read on the forward strand.
ATGCAGCGGCTGCGTCGTCATGAAACGCCAGGACGGCACGCTCGACACCAGCACGACATGATTGTTGTCCACCACATAGGAAGGTCGGCCGGAATTGCGCCAGTCCGTTTCCAACTGGTCGAATTCCATCTTGGCGACCACGACGCCAAGCGGCGCATCCACCGGGCCCACCCGCTGCGAGATATAAAGACCCGGCCGCTTGCTAACGCTGCCAAGCGCGAAATGTTCGGCGGAGCCGTCCTTCATCGCCCCGGAAAAATAAGCCCGAAAAGCATAATCATTGCCGACAAAGCTGGTCGGCTCGCGCCAGTTGCTCGATGCGATCGCAACACCGTCGAGCCCGATCACATAGATGACCGAGGCATTGGTCTGCACGACGAGATCTTCCAGCTTGGCATCGAGAACCTCGCGCCGCTGTGCCGCCGTTGGCGCCCCCGGGTCGATCAGGGCATCGCGTACATCGCGGTCGCCGGCCAGAAGCAGCGGCAATGCCCGCGGCCGTTCCAACGAGGCCCGCAGCAAAGCCACCTTCAGATCGGCCTCGGTGCGCCCCTGGCGTTCCAGCAGTGCCAGCGCTGAAACCCGGCCGAAATGCTCCACCAGAAAGCCCAGGGCCAGAGCCAGACACAAGGCCGCCACCGCGAAGATGGCCCATGTCCGGCGAAATTGCCGGCGCAAAATATCTTCGGTCTGAAAACGAGCTGATTTCGACATGGCGCCAATGAGCATGATTTCACACTGCCATCAACAAAAAGTGCGGATATCCGCACAATTTGCAAATGAAAAGTTAATCCGGATCAAATTGGCACCTGTCATTTCAATGACTTAATCGATTGAAACGGAAACTGGCACGAGCCTTGCTGTCTTAGCTGCATTCTATCAACTGCTGCCCCGGGTAGGAACCTTGAGCGGGGCAACTGGAGGACATCATGGATATCCACGCACCCGCTGCCACAAAGGCGGAGGCCCTGCCATTTTATCGCCACCTGTATTTCCAGGTCATCGTGGCGATCGTCGCCGGCATGCTGCTCGGCCATTTTTACCCGGATTTCGGCGCCAGCCTGAAGCCGCTGGGTGACGCCTTCATCCGTCTGGTGAAGATGATCATCGCCCCCGTCATCTTCCTGACCGTCGCAACCGGCATCGCCGGCATGTCGGACCTGAAGAAGGTCGGTCGCGTTGCCGGCAAGGCGATGCTCTACTTCCTCACCTTCTCGACCCTGGCCCTCATCGTCGGCCTCATCGTCGGCAACGTGCTGCAACCCGGCGCCGGCATGAACATCGACCCGGCCTCGCTCGACGGCAAGGCAGTCGCCACCTACGCCACCAAGGCGCATGAAACGACGATCACCGGCTTCCTGATGAACATCATCCCGGAAACCATCGTCGGCGCGTTTGCGCAGGGCGATATCCTGCAGGTCCTGTTCTTCTCGGTCCTGTTCGGTATTTCGCTCGGCATGGTCGGTGAAAAGGGCAAGCCGGTTCTAGACTTCCTGACCGCGCTCACCACCCCGATCTTCCGCCTCGTCGCCATCCTGATGAAGGCCGCCCCGATCGGCGCTTTCGGCGCCATGGCCTTCACCATCGGCAAGTATGGCATCGGTTCGGTCGCCAACCTCGCCTTCCTCATCCTGACCTTCTACATCACGGCATTCCTGTTCGTGGTCGTCGTTCTCGGCGCAGTCGCCAAGTATAACGGCTTCTCGATCTTCTCCCTGATCCGCTATATCAAGGAAGAACTCCTGCTGGTTCTCGGCACCTCTTCTTCGGAAGCGGCCCTGCCGAACCTGATGCAGAAGATGGAACGCGCCGGCTGCAAGCGCTCGGTTGTAGGCCTGGTCATCCCGACCGGTTACTCGTTCAACCTCGACGGCACCAACATCTACATGACGCTGGCGGCCTTGTTCATCGCCCAGGCAACCGGCATCGACCTGTCGCTGAGCGACCAGATCCTGCTTCTGCTCGTGGCCATGCTGTCGTCCAAGGGCGCTGCCGGCATCACCGGCGCCGGCTTCATCACGCTTGCCGCAACGCTTTCTGTCGTCCCGGCCGTTCCGGTTGCCGGCATGGCGCTGATCCTCGGCATCGACCGCTTCATGTCGGAATGCCGCGCGCTGACCAACCTCGTCGGCAATGCGGTTGCCACCATCGTCGTTGCCCGCTGGGAAGGCGAACTGGACAAGTCGATGCTCGACAAAGCGATGTCCGGCCAGCTGACCGGCGAACCGGCACCGGCCGCCCTGCAGCCCGCCGAATAATCAAGCCCCCTCAGGTCCTCCCAAGAGACCCGCATGAGAAAAGCCCGGAGCAGCAATGCTTCGGGCTTTTCCACTTTGGCTGACGGCCGTCATTGGAGACGCTCCCGAACCACCTTGCCCAAAGCTTCACAACACGTGTAGCCTCATGCTGCACCGCCGAAGAGAGCGGAAAACAAGGACAGGCCGACAATACGGCCGACGGGAACCAGCCATGACCACAACAACAATGACCGAAACCATCACGCTCGACTTTGCGGACCTCTCCCCGCGCGACCGCTACAAGATCATGATCGGCACCATCGTGCCGCGGCCGATCGCCTGGGTAACGACGATCGGCACGGACGGCCGCGTCAACGCCGCGCCGTTCAGCTTCTTCAATTGCCTCAGTTCCGATCCGCCGATCGTCGCGCTCGGCGTCGAATATCGCCAGACCGGCGCCTCCAAGGATACCGGCCGCAACATCCGCGACACCGGCATATTTTCCGTCAACATCGTTTCGCACGCGCTGATGGATGCGATGAACATCACCGCCGTGCCTTTCGACGAAACAGTCGATGAAGTGGCCGAGGCGGGGCTGACACTGCGGCCGGGCTCGAAAATCGCCTGCCCCAGCATCGCGGAAGCACCGGCAGCACTCGAATGCCGCCTGCATTCCTATCTCGATATCGGCAATTCCCGGGAAATCGTCGTCGGCGAGATCCTCGCCGCCCATCTGCGCGCCGACATGGTCAACGACCGCCTGCATATCGATCCGGCCATCCTCGATGCCGTCGGCCGCATGGGTGGCCATGGCTATGCAACGACACGAGATGGCTTCGATCTGGAGACGATGGACGAGGCCCGTTATCGCGGTGCCGCGCATCTGCGCCCGCGGATGCCGACGATATCGGTCAGGGAAGCGGGAGAATGATCATTTTGCCACGACCTTGACGATCTCGCGCACGCGATCGATCTGTAAGATATCAGGCACCGGGATCAAGGTCGTATATCGCGACGGCTCGCCGCTTTGCGATCCGCTCGTACAAGCGCTGCCCCGCCTCGTTATCAAGACCGGTCTCCCAATAGATTCGCCGCCAGCCTTCAGACTTCCCGACTTTCGACAGGTGATTGATAAAAGCTGTCGCCATTCCCCGGCCGCGCGCGGACGGCGTAACCCAGAGATCTTCCAGATAGCAGACCGACCGCAACGTGAATGTATGGGGATGAATGATGGCATGAGCCAGCCCGACAGTCTCCTCGCCATCGGACAAAAGCCAAGCATACATCGGGTGGCTGCCCTCCAAAATCCGCTGCCAGAGCGCATCGATCACCGCGTCTGACATGCCCTCGGCGCCGAAATGGAGACAATTTTCGCGCCAAAGCCTCTCCCAGTCGGGACGGTCAGCCGGCTCTGCTTTCCTGATCTGCAACATCCCGTCCCCACAGCTACAGGAATATCTGGCAGTCCGTTCAACTGGGAAAACAGCTTACGCTGGAATGACCTTGGCGATCTCGCTCGCCAGTTCTTCCTGCGAATACGGTTTTCCCAAGCGCCCGACATCGACATCCATGCCATCCGGCAGGTCCGTATAACCGGAAGCTAGCAGGATCGGCAGGCCGGGCACGAGCTGGCGGGCCTGCTGTGCAAGCTCGGCACCGTTCATGCCGGGCATGGAAAAATCGGTAATCATCAGGTCGATACGGTCGCCGCCATCGATCGATTTGCCGAGCAGTTCCAGCGCCTCGCGGCCGGAATGCGCCTCGATCACCTTGTGGCCAAGCTCTTCCAGCATGTCGACGGATGTCATGGCGATCAGCACGTCGTCATCCACCATCAGGATCCGTCGTTGCGTCTGCAGGTCGGTCATATCAGTTACCCCGGGCCGTCAATTTGTTCTTTTTGGTTATTCCGCCCCGCGGCAGATACCGGGGATATGAATAGAGAAACGCTTCCGCCTCCAGGAAGGAATCCTTTGGAAAAGATAGCGTGGGGTATATTTACGACAAGATTGAGAAGACTGCATCTCTTTCTTCGTCCGATACCGGACGGAAATATTGCTGAACACCCGGCCGGCTCGCAGCCGGGCTTTCGTCTTCGATGCAGCCCGGATCAGGACTTTCTCTTGTCGTCATCCGGCGCATTGCCCGGACGCGTCGCCGAAACCGGGTCGCTGGCCGGAAACGTGTCCTCCAGAGCCTCGTCCAGTTCGCTTTCCGCATCGGTGCGCCGCTGCACCTTCTTCTCCTCCTTCAGCGATTTGACCGCATCGGATGGAGCCTTGTTGGAATTGTCGTGCGCCATGGCCATTGTGTCCTCCATCATCGTGAACTTGATGGAACAACGTGGAGACATGCGCGACGGTTCCGTCAGGCGGCTACGGTGAAGCCGACCTCACCAGAGGTCGGCGTGGCGGTTCACATCCTTGTAAAGCAGGTAGCGGAAACGGCCCGGACCACCGGCATAACAGGCCTGCGGGCAATAGGCGCGCAGCCACATGAAATCCCCGGCTTCCACCTCGACCCAATCGGAATTGAGCCGATAGACCGCCTTGCCCTCCAGCACATAAAGCCCGTGCTCCATGATATGGGTTTCCATGAAGGGAATGGTGGCACCCGGCTCGAAGGTGACGATGTTGAGGTGCATGTCGTAACGCACGTCGGAGGGATCGATAAAACGGGTCGTTGCCCAGCGGCCATCGGTATCCGGCATGGCCGACATTTCGCAATCGTCTTCATGGGTAAAGATTGCGGGCGGCAGTTCCAGCCCCTCCACCACCTTGAAGACCTTTCGCACCCAGTGGAAGCGCACGGCCTCCGCGCCATCATTGGAGATCGTCCACTCTGATCCGGCCGGCAGATAGGCAAACGAGCCCGTCTTCAACACATGCTTTTCGCCATCGAGCGTAATCGTCACGCCCCCGGCCACGACAAAGATCGCCGCTTGAGCCCGCGCATCCGGCTCCGGCCGCACGCTGCCGCCACCCGGCAGAACCTCAACGATATATTGCGAAAACGTCTCGGAAAAACCGGTCATCGGCCGCGCCAGAATCCACGCCCGCGTCTTTTCCCAGTGCGGCAGAACCGAGGTCACGATGTCGCTCATGACAGTCTTCGGAATGACGGCGTAGGCCGTGGTGAAAACTGCTTTGCTGGACAGCGTCTGCGTCTGCGGCGGCAGGCCGCCCAAGGCGGAAAAATAGCTGGAAGATGTCATGCACTGCACCCTTGGCTGTTGAAGCTCAAGGTGTAAGCATCACGCTCGGGTCAGGCAATGGGGTATTCAGCGCAGATCGCGGCTCAGCAAAGGTCCCAGATCGGTCCCTTGACCACATGTTTCGGCACGTCGCGAACGGCTTCGCGCGGCGGCGGCACATGAATGTCGCCAGCCCCGATCATCCTGTAGAACTGGTCGACCCGACGGCGCTGCAGGCTTTCGATTTCCGTTACGCGATAATGGTCGGCAGCCGACATCAGGAACTTCGCAAATTCCGGCGTCTCGATGCCATCCGCCTTGCGCATCAGCGCGATCAGCGGATCATGGACTGCCTGACAAAGCGTAAGGTCTCGGGACATCGGTTGGGCTCCTTTGCGCCGCCCAATACACGTGTCATGCGACAACTTTATTTCAGTTTCCCCGTTTTTGATGGGAAGCCTGCTTTTCCCGCAAAATCCGCAGAAATGTGCGCAGATGACGGTTCCATGACGAAAATGGAAGGAAACTGGAAACCCCTGTAATTTGACTGACAAGCAAGCTCGCTAAGACGCCGCTCAACGAATGCGTGGCGCCATGAAGGCCGCCCGCCGAAATGTTGGAGCCTGCCCCATGAAAATCATCCAGATCACCGACACGCACTTGAGCCCCATGAAGCCGCATTTCAACGGCAACTGGGCGCCACTGCTGCAGTGGATCGAAGCCGAAGAGCCGGATCTCATCATCCATACCGGCGACCTCTCGGTGGATGGCGCGGACCATGCCAACGATCTTTCCTTCTCCATGGACCTGATGCGCGAAGTGTCGGCTCCAATGCTGATCCTTCCCGGCAATCACGATGTCGGCCACCTGCCCGGCTCGCCGCAGCCCGTCAACGAGGAACGCCTCAACCGTTGGCGCGACATGGTCGGCCGCGATTACTGGTTCCACGATGCCCATACCGACAACGGCAACTGGCGTTTCGTCGGCCTCAACGCGCTCCTGTTTGGTCAGGGCGATGATGCGGACGGCACGGAAGAAGAAGCCCAGTTCGTCTGGCTGAAGGAAGTGCTGGAAAACCGCGGCGACCGCCGCGTCGCCATGTTCTCCCACAAGCCGCTGTTTGTCGACGAACCGCAGGAAGGCGACACCGGTTACTGGGGCCTGCGCCCGGCCCAGCGCGGCCGCATGTTTGATCTGATCGCCGCCCATGACGTTGCACTGTTCGCCAGCGGCCACCTGCACTGGGCATGGGAAGGCAAGTTCGAGAACACTTCGCTCATCTGGGGGCCCGCCGCCGCCTTTATCATCGACACGCTGGAGCGCGAAATGCCAGGCGAGCGCTTGGTCGGCGCCGTCGTCCACGAGTTCGGCGAAACGGTCAAGAGCACCATCGTCGCCGTTCCGGGCATGGTCGCCCATGTCATCGATGACATCATCGAGGAAGTCTATCCGCAAAGCGCCAAGAACAAAGAAGCTGCGGAGGCCGCCGAATGAGCGCGCTTTCGATCACCAATGTCACCAAGTCGTTTGGTGAAAACCACATTTTGAAGGGCATCAGCCTGGAGGCGGAAGCCGGCGAGTTCATCGCGCTGGTGGGTCCCTCGGGCTGCGGCAAGAGCACGCTGCTGCGGATCGTCGCCGGTCTTGAAGGCGCCGACAGCGGTGAGATCGTTGCCGGCGGCCGCGACCTGACGCGCCTGGTCGCGGCCGAACGCAACGTCGCCATGGTCTTCCAGTCCTACGCGCTCTATCCGCACCTGACGGCCGGCCAGAACATCGCCGTGCCGCTCGCCATGCGCAATCTCACCTCCATGCAGCGCCTACCGGTCATCGGCTCGCTGCTGCCGGGGCAGAAGGCGATCCGCACGGATATCATGCGGCAGGTCACCGACATGGCCCGCTCGCTGAAGATCGACCACCTGCTCGACCGCAAACCCGGCCAGATGTCCGGTGGCCAGCGCCAGCGTGTGGCACTTGCCCGCGCCATGGTACGCCAGCCCGGCCTGTTCCTGATGGACGAGCCGCTTTCCAACCTCGACGCCAACCTGCGCGTCCACGCCCGTGGCGAAATCGTCGACCTCCACCGCCGCGCCGGTGTGCCGACGCTCTACGTCACCCATGATCAGGCCGAAGCCCTGTCGATGGCGGACCGTGTCGCGGTGATGATGTCCGGCAACCTGCTGCAGCTCGCGGCACCCGAAGTCATCTATGACGATCCGGCCCATATCGAGGTCGCCAAATTCGTCGGCCAGCCGCGCATCAACACCATTGCCAGCCGCGTGGATGCCGATGGCGCCGTCACGCTCGGCACATGGCGGCTGCAGCCGCATGACAGGCTAACACCGGGATCGGATATCACCGTCGCCATCCGCTCGGAATTCCTGTCGATTGCCGATCTCGGCGCACCGGGCCTGCCGGCACACATCGAGCGTCTGGAGTTCCTTGGCTCGGAAGTGATCGTTTACACCAAACTCGACGCCATCGGCGAAAGCATGGTCGTCAAGCTCGCTCCGTCCGACGCCAGGGGCCTTGTCGCCGGCAAGCCGGTGACAATCGTGCCGCAGGGCGAACGCCTGATGGTGTTCGGCGCCGACGGACTTCGCCTGCCCGCGGACCTGACTTTCACCACCCAGCTGGAGCGGGCGCATGGCTGACATGACCGCCATCTCCCTGCCCGTCGAGAAATCACGCCCGATCGTCAACGTCAGCGAACGTCACGAAGCCCGCGTTGCATGGATGCTCGCCGCACCGGCGATGATCCTGATCGTGCTGTTCATCCTCGCCCCGGTCGTCGCCGTCATCACGCTCGGTTTCACCGATTTCGAACTGGGTTACAGCACCTTCAAGTTTGTCGGGTTCGAAAACTACGCCGAACTGATGGGCGACCGCACCTTCCGCCAGTCGCTGTGGAACACCGCCGTGTATACCGCGATCGTCGCGCCCGCCTCGATCCTGCTCGGCCTCGGTGTGGCGCTGCTGATCGAAAGCGAAACCGTCGGCCGTTCCTTTTTTCGCACGGCCTATTTTCTGCCGGTCGCCTCGCTGCTCGTCGCCATGGCCACAGTCTGGCAATACCTGCTGCACCCGACCATCGGCCCGGTCAACAGCCTGCTCAACCTGATCGGCCTGCCCGGCCCCAACTGGCTCGGCTCCGCCGGCACCGTTCTCTACAGCCTGTCGATGATCGGCGTCTGGCAGACGGTCGGCTTCAACATGATCCTGTTTTTGGCCGGCCTCACCGCCATCCCGCGCGACCTGTATTCCGCCGCCGAAATCGATGGCGCAAAGTCCCCGATCGACCGGTTCTTCCTCGTCACGCTGCCCATGCTCGGCCCGACCACGGTCTTCGTCACCACGATCAGCATCATCAACGCGGTCAAAGTGTTCGAAACGGTAAAAACGCTCACCGAAGGCGGCCCCAACAAGGCATCCGAAGTGCTGCTTTTCACCATCTACCAGGAAGGCTTTGTCTACCTGCGCGTCGGTTACGCCTCGGCCATGACCGTCGTCTTCCTCGCCGTGCTGGTGGTGATGATGTTCGCGCAATACCGCCTCGTCGACCGGAAGGTACATTACTGATGACCAACACCCTTTCCTTCGGTCGGGCCTTCCGCCTCACGCTCCTGTCGCTCGGCGCGCTGATCTTCCTCGCGCCCTACATCTTCATGATCTCCACCGCCGGCAAGGGCCAGAGCGAGATCTTCACCTCGTCGCTGTCGCTGATCCCGACGCAGTTCTTCTACCTCGAGAATTTCGCCAAGGCTTTTGGCCGCGTCTCGATGGGCCAGCTGCTCTGGAACGGCGTCATCGTCTGCGGCCTGATCTTTGTCATTCAGGTGATCATCGCCATTCCTTGCGCCTATGCCATGGCCAAGCTGAAATTCGGCGCTGCCCGCCTGCTGATGGCACTGGTCATGCTCGGCCTTCTGGTGCCGATCCATGCCACCTCGCTGCCGCTCTACGTCGCTTTCGACAGCGCCGCCCTGCTCAACAGCTATACGGCTCTCGTCGCTCCGTTCTCGATCTCGGTGTTTGCGATCTTCCTGTTCCTGCAGTTTTTCCGCGCCATGCCGGACGACCTCATCCACGCCGCCCGTCTGGACGGCATGTCGGAACTCGGCATCGTCATGCGCGTCATCGTTCCCAATGCCTGGCCGGCAATCACCGCCTTTGCGATCTTTTCTGTAGTGGCGCACTGGAACGACCTCTACTGGCCGCTGATCGTCGTCTCCAACCAGGCCTATGCCACCCCGCCGCTCGGCCTGTTGTTCTTCCGGGCAGCCGAAGCCGGCGACGACTACGGCGCGCTGATGGCCGCCACCCTGATCATCACCCTTCCCCTCGTTGCGGCATTCCTTCTCGCACAAAAACGCTTCGTCGAGGGCATCACCATGACCGGTCTCAAGGGATAACTCCGAGAACTGGTCGCCAACCTCCCGCCCATCCTCCCAAGGAGAAATGCAGTGAAGCATTTTGCAAAACTTCTCTCGGCAGCCGCCATCACCATGGCAGCAGCTTTCCCGGCTCACGCCGAAACCACGCTGACCGTTCATTACCCGATGCCGGGCTTCTTCAAGGACGTCATGGACAAGGTGTCCAAGAAGTTCATGGAAGAAAACCCGGACATCAAGATCGAGTTCGCCAACCCGTCGCCGACCTATGAGGAAGGCATCCAGACGATCATGCGCCAGGCCGGCACGTCCGAAATGCCGGACCTGACCTTCATCGGCCTCAACCGTCTGCGCATGGCCGACGAGCGTTCGATCCCGGTCGATCTCGCGCCGTTCATGGCCAAGGACAAGGCCTCGATGGCCGAACAGGGCTTTTCGGACACGATCCTGAAGCTCGCTCAGGTCAACGGCAAGCAGGTCGGCCTCGCTTTCGCAACGTCGAACCCAATCATGTACTACAACGCCGATCTGGTGAAAGCCGCTGGTGGCAACCCCGACCAACCGCCGAAGACATGGGACGAAGTGATCGCTCTCGGCGCCAAGATCAAGGCGCTCGGCAACGGCGTCGACTCGGTCGATTTCCGCTGGCAGGGTGACGACTGGATGTTCTCCGCGCTGCTGTTCGGCGCCGGCGGCACCATGCTGTCGGAAGACGAAAGCAAGGTCGCCTTCAACGGTCCTGAAGGCCAGAAGGCTTTTGCCGTCCTTGACCGTCTGGTCAAGGAAGCCGGCATGCCGGTCTTCACCAAGGCTGCCGGTGAGCAGGCTTTTGTCGCCGGCAAGGTCGGCTTTGCCTTCCAGACCACCGGTGCTCTCGCCAACACCATCAAGAACGTTGGCGGCAAGTTCGACCTGCGCACTGCCGAAATCCCGCTTCTCGACCCGGTCAACGGCAAGCTGCCGACCGGCGGCAACGCCGTCGTCATCCTGACCAAGGACGAAGCCAAGCAGGACGCCGCCTGGAAGTTCGCCAAGTTCGCAGCCGGCCCTTACGGCGCCTCGGTTGTCGTTCCCGGCACCGGTTACGTGCCGAACAACGAACTGGCCGCCAAGTCGCCGGAATATCTCGGTGATTTCTACGCCAGGAACCCGCTGTTCCAGGCCGGTCTCAAGCAGATGCCGCGCATGATCCCGTGGTACGCCTTCCCGGGCTCCAACGGTGTCCGCGTCACCCAGACGATCGTCGACAATTCCTCGCGCGTCGTTGACCAGTCGGCCAAGCCGGAAGAAGCGCTGGAAGATGCCGCCAAGGAAGTGAAGCGCCTGCTGCCACGCAGCTAAAACTCTTCATCTCGAAAAAACCGCCGCACGAGCAATCGTGCGGCGGTTTTCTTTTGAAAAATCAGATCGCCCGGACCGTGCCGCCCGGCCGCATCGTGAACGGCACGTCGAGATGCCGCGCCGGCGCGTGGTTTTCCGCGATATCGAGCAGCAGCGAGGCGGCAGCCGCCCCCATGCTGACATCCGGCATTTCGATCGTCGTCAGAACCGGATCGATCAGCCGGCCGATGGAAATGCCATCGAAACCCGCAACCGACACATCGCCCGGCACCGAAAGCCCTTCACGCTTCAAGGCCCCAATGACACCGAGCGCCAAAAGGTCGTTGGACGCAATGATCGCCGTCGGCTGCGTCAGCCGAAGCGCCTCGCCGAGATCGAGCCGGTCATATTCGGTAAAATCAATCTCCAGCGCCGGGATCGGCTCCAGCCCCGCCTGCCGCATCGCTTCAACATGGCCCTCATAACGATGACGCGCCCGGTCGGATGCCGCGAAACTGCCGGATACGAACAGGATGCGGCTATGCCCATGCGCGATCATGTGCCGCGTGATCATCCGGCTCGCCGCAAAATTATCGACCGTGACCGCCGCCGTAAACGCAGCCGTCGGGCGATTGTGCATCAGCACCGTCGGCGGCATGTCGGTTATCGGCAGCCGATAGCTTGCGGCATCACACAGCGTCAGGATCAGCCCGGTCGGCCGTTCGTTCAGAAGTGCCGCAATGGCATTCGCCTCCTGCGCCGGATCGTAGTTCGATTGCGCGATCAGCACGCCATGTCCCGCCACCAGCATACGGTTCTGGATGATGGAAACCGATGTGGCGAAAACCGGATTGGTGATGCTGGGGATGAGCAGGCCGACGACCGGTCGCCGCGCCGCCCTGCCCGCCGCAACCACGGAGGCCCGATAGCCAAGCTCGGCCGCCGCCTTGGCGACCCGCCGCCGCGCGCTGTCGCTGACGGCACCCTTGTCGGTCAGGGCACGGCTGGCGGTTGCCACCGAACAGCCCGCGCGTTTCGCGACCTCTTCCAATGTTGCCATGCTTTTCCGCTCCGTCCGTTGCCTCCCGGCGCGGGACATTTATGAAGATTGCGCGACAGTTTTACGACAGCGCCAAAAACTCAATCCTTCGGCATGATCGCATAAAGCCGGAAGAACCGTGCTGCCCTGCGTTTTTCATCGGGATCGCGCCGTACGCTTTCCCAGGCCATCAGCAGGGCCTCATGCAGGGCGAGCCCCACAAGATGGGCCACGACACTGCGCTCGTCGATAGTACAAATCTCGTCCCGGATCTTCTTCAAACCGGCCACCACGCTTTCGATATCATGCATGTCAGAAGCCCCCGATGTTTTCCCACATGCGCGAGACTACATGCAATCAAAAGCTGCATTCGGTAGAATTAAATTTAAAGTAAAGCGTTAACGTGAGTCCACGAGGGAGGACCTCACCCGCGCAAAACGGGGATTGGAAACCCAAAAACTCTGCCGGCGCAAGGACATGACTGGTTTCCGCCATCACGCCTGCCAGAGGCATAAGCCGGACGGACTGCATGAACAGCCCGTCCGCCAAAAATCAGTTCTGGTCGATCGCCAGCGTCATGGTGACGGAGATCGAATAGGTATTTTCACCGGCAGCAACCGCAAAGCTGTCGGACTCGGCCTTCATCGCCGCCATGCGCGGCATCGGCGATGGCGGCATGAAGCGATCTTCGCCCTCGCTGATATCGACAACCTTGCCGACTTTCACGCCCGCCGCTTCCGCAAGCGTACGCGCCTTTTCCATGGCCTCCGCCACGGCCTTTTTGCGCGCCTCGGTGCGGGCACCCGACGGATCGTCATTGGTAAAGGTGATCTGGCCGCCCTGATTGACGCCAAGCTTCACCGATTGATCGATGATGCCACCCAGCGCCTTCAGATCGCGAATCTTGACCGTCACGCCGTTCTGAACCTCGTAACCGATGATCTTTGGCGGGTCGATACGACCGTCTTTCGGTTCGTTCTGCTGGTATTGCGGATAGATGGAGAAATTGCTGGTCTGCAAATCCTTCTCTGCAATGCCGGCAGTCTTCAGCGCCGCCAGCACCTGGTTCATGGCCGTATTGTTGTCGGCCAGCGCCTTTTCAGCGGTCTCTGCATTGCGCGCCACGGTGAGGTTGATGATCGCCATATCAGGCGCAACGGATGCTTCACCGGTGCCGGTAACCCGGATGACGGGATCACGCATCGGGCGCTCCTGTGCCGAAACGGAGGTTGCGGCAAGCGGCATGGCAATGAGGGTAGCGGCGAACAGGGCGGAGAGAGGGCCGGTGGAGCGATAATTGGTACGGCGCATGAAAACGGTCCTTGTCTGAATGAAAAAGTCTTCGGCCACAACTCAGTGACGATCGATTGTGAACCTATTGCGGCAACGGCTTGTGACGACTGCAGAATTAAGTTAGAGCGTTTTTCGCGGAAGGCGAACCATTGCGCCACCGCGAGCCGTGTTTACGGCTGGACCCGTAGCTCAATGGTTAGAGCCGGCGGCTCATAACCGCTTGGTTGGGGGTTCGAGTCCCTCCGGGTCTACCAATTTGCCTATATTTCAAAAGGCACTTAGCGTGTGATTAGCCACCTTGAGCCTCCCGGATTATTCCGTTTTTTATGGCGAACCGTTATCTGCGCCTCCGCGCTCAGTCATCGCCTTCGCTACGGATATCCAGCCGCGTCATATGTCCGCCGGCGACAACATTGAAAAGCTCGATCAATCCGTATTTCTGGTCAGTGTAGTCATCAATCAGCAGTTCGGTCCGGCCATCACGTCGGCGCGTGAAAATTTCGGCTTCGTTGTCAGCCACTTCACGGTCGAGGTCATCGACAGATGTAAAAACACCACCTGCGAAAAGACGCAGAAAGTAATCCTCGATATCGATCGGATCGCCCGCAGGAAAACTTCCACCATCGCTCACAGTGGCGATCAGCCTGCCGCCCGTGTAGTCCTCACCGATTCCCTTCGCAAAAGGCGCAAAGTCAGGGAAACGTATGCCATCGGCGATAAAATTAAGGACATCCGCCGTTGCGACGATATCCTGCCCGGCCGCCACGATATCCGAAATGGCGAGTGACGAAACATTTTGTGTGAAACTTACCGGCGCCGGCAATCCATCAGCGTCATCACCGAGGATAGCTCGCATTGCCTCATATCCTTCCTGACTTGTATGGTGAAGCCGTGCCGTGATGCGAATAGCCGCGACAAGCGCATTGTAATGGATACTTTCGGACGACACAGTCACCGACATATCACCTGCATCGCTCCAGCGGACCTCCACTTCGGCTGTTTCACGCGTCGAAAACCCGTCCCAGCAGAAAAAGCCGTAGCGCAATCCCTGCTGGAGTTCAGCAAATGCCTCTTCCAGCACCTCCCGGCGTTCTTCGTCCGGCGCCATGCCCTCCCGGTAGGCAATGTCGAGACGGAAGTGCCTAAAATACAACGGAATATCGGCATGCGGCAGATGCAAAACGTGTCTAACAAGACCGGACATCCGGTTTCTCCAAAAGTATGCATGAAGGCGATCTTTCTTCGATCGCCATATCACCAGCAAGGATGCAACAAGCAACCGAGATCGATGCAGGCCGTTTATTGGGAATTCAGCAATTCGAGATTGGCGTTGTGCCAGAGCTTGACATACATGGCTTTCCTGACCGGCAGGCTTGGCGCGTTTTCCTCGCCCTTCTCTGTCTTCAGCAATGCCTCCAGGACAGTCAGCGGGCCTGACGAATAGACAACCAGCGTACCCGCTTCCACATCCAGGAAGGACATGCGGGATATATCCCCGTCCATTGCGGACTGCCCTTTTACCGCCACCGAAAACCGGAACTCGCGAAATGAACCCTTGGTCCTTTCCGGCATGATGGTGAGGTTTGTATCCTGCCCTTTGCGAAAGGTTTCGGTGATGAAAACGGCGAACGCATCTCTCTGGCTGGCCTCGATCCGCTCGGAAGACAGGAATACTGCGAAGATAAAAGGATCGGTTTCCCCGGCATCGTCAAAGGCAAAAACCTTCTGGCAACCTTTGAATTCTTCTCGTTCAAATGCCTTTATCGCGATCCGTTCGCCCTGGATAAAGACCGGCGGCTCATAGATCTCGTAGCCAGTTCGGCTGCAGAGCGGAACCTTTTCAAGTTGTGCAGGGGCTGCTTCAAGGCGCGTGCTGAAGGCCGCCGACATCGTCAAAGCGGCCAGTAGAACAGCGAATGTTGACGCGATAAGATGAAATTTCACAGTCGTCATTCCAGTTTAATCCGCTCGATAAAGGATCGGAGCCCACGCGTGGTCGGTTAAGATTTCCGACGTCCATCGGCAAATGTGACAGAGAGAACCGACCGTCATCCCTCTTTGCCGCCGGTTCCATCAACATGACAACAAAAAACATCACCGGAATCCATAACCTGGATCCGGTGATGCCGAACATCCTGTCGCCTGACTGCGGAAAATGGTGCCTCATCATGAAGAAGCAAAGCCCATGCCTCGCGACACGGGCCATACGCACCATCAAAGGCGACGCAATGCCCTGGTCAGGCCGTCGATCATTTCCTCGCCGGCTTCCTCGGCCGTCATCTGGCCATAGGCGAACTGCTCGATGACGTCCTTGAACACTTCCTGCACGGATGGATGTTCGATCAGTGGTGACATGACCGGGCCCGTGGCCTCGGCAACGATCTTTGCGCCGTCCAGACGTTCACGGGTCAGTTTTCCCGCTTCTTCCAGCGTTGCCTTGGCGATGGCCGAGGCGGGCAAGCCGCGACTGTCACCGAGGATCAGGATGGCATCCTTGTCGTTCAGCAGGCAATTGATCACCTGTGCCGCAGCCTTCTGGTCTTTCGAATGTCTTGAAATCGCAAAGACCATGGACGGCTTCTTGTAGACACCGTCGGATTTGGCCCCTTCGATCTTCAGCGGTGCCGCCGGCACGAGCTTTCCAACCGTCAGCGGGTCATCGTATTTCGAATAGGTCGAGTCCCAGAAATAGGTGCCGCCGATACGGCCCGAGACCCAGGCCGGATCATCGAAAATCTCGACATTGCCGACGGCTGCCGCATCCTTGGCCGAACGCACGATGCCGTTATCGACCATCCACTGATAATGTTTTAGCGCACCGGCAATGTCTTCCGCCGTCCAGGCCAGTTCATTGGTGCCGGGTTTGACGAATTCCTGGCCGGAAATCTGCGCCGCAAAGGCCTCGATCATCAGCATCAGGATGACACGGGTGCTGTCGAAGGGATAAACGCCGTCCGGGTTCATCTTCTTGGCGGCGGCGGCAAGGTCCTCCCAGCTTTTCGGCAGTTCGAGACCGGCCTTCCTGTAGATCTCGTCGCTGAAATAATAGGTGGCGCCGGTGACTGAGACAGGCACGCCATTGAGCTTGCCCTCGATCATGGCGGGCGCAAGCTGGCTGTCATTCCACTGGCTCAGGTCGAGATCGCCGGAAAACTGTTTCAGATCGGCAAACCCCTCGCCTTCCTTGGAAAACTGGAAAAGCCACGGCCAGTCGACCTGGATGATATCCGCCTCGGTGCTGCCGGCCATCTGCGTCGTCAGCTTTTCGAGATAACCCTCGAAACCGGCAAACTCGGCTTTCACCTTGTGACCGGTTTTCGTGGTGCAATAGTCCAGCGCCTTCTGGGTGGCGACATGGCGGCCATCGCCGCCCCACCAGGACATGCGCAGATCGGCCGCCGAAGCGACACTCGTCGCGACCACTGATGTCGCCAATGAAAGCGACAATGCTGCAAGTATCGATTTTTTCCTCATGATGCGTTTCCCTCCTGAAACATTGCATCGGTGGCAAAAGCGCCGGCCGCGCCCTCAGGCGAGGCTGACGTTCTGACCGCTTTCGCGATCGAAAATGAACACCCGGTCCTCTTCCGGGCGAATGCGGATCGTGCCGTCCACGGCGGCCTTTCGGTAATCCTCGACGGGCAGGACGACGGTAAAACGTTGGCCGCCGATCATGATGTGCACATCGACCTCATGGCCGAGGAAATCCGCCTTGATGACCTTTGCCGTCAATGCGTCTTCACCTGCTGCCGCCAACCGGAAATGCTGCGGGCGCACGCCAAAGGTGACCTCACCACCGACACCCGCCTCCAGTCGCCCCGCCAGTTTGGCGCCGAACCGGATCGACTGATCGCCGAATGTCACCACCGGCCCGCTTTCGCCACGGGTCAAGGTCGCATCGACAAGGTTCATTTCCGGCATGCCGATAAAACCGGCGACAAAAGCATTGGCGGGCTTCGCATACAGCGTTTCGGGATCGTCCACCTGCATGATGCGACCGTCCTTCATGACGCAGATGCGATCGCCCATGGTCATCGCCTCGACCTGATCATGGGTCACGTAGACGACAGTCGATGACTGCCCCTGCTCCTTCAGACGGCGATGCAGATCGGTGATGCGCACCCGCATGGATGCGCGCAGTTTCGCGTCCAGATTGGACAGAGGCTCGTCAAACAGAAATACTTCCGGTTTCTTGATCAGCGCACGGCCAAGCGCCACGCGCTGCGCCTGACCACCGGAAAGCTGTTTTGGCAGGCGGTCGAGCAAGGGTTCGATTTCGAGAACCTCGGCCACTTCCTGCACCCGGCGGGAAATCTCCTCCTTTTTTTCGCCGGCCAGCTTCAGGCCGAAGGAAAGGTTCTTGCGCACTTTCATATGCGGATAGAGCGCATAATTCTGGAACACCATGGCGATGCCGCGCTCACCCGGAGCCAGATTGTTGACGATCTTGTCGCCGATGGTGATATGCCCGCCGGACACGGTTTCCAGCCCGGCGATCATGCGCAGTGTCGTCGATTTGGCGCAGCCCGACGGGCCGACCAGCACCATGAATTCCCCGTCCTTCACATCGAGATTGATGCCGTGAAGTGCCTTGAGCGAGCCGCCATAGACCTTTTCCAGGTTGCGGATGGAAAGCTGAGCCATACAATTATCCCTTCACGCCGCCGGCCGAGATGCCTTCGACAAAATATTTCTGCGACAGGAAGAACACCAGTAGCGACGGCAGAAGCGTCAGCACCGACATGGCAAGGATGCGGTTCCATTCGAAGGATTCGGCCGTGTCGATCGACAGTTTCAAGGCCAGAGAAACCGGGAACTTGTCGACCGAGGAGACGTAAATCAGCGGCCCGAGAAAATCGTTCATCGTCCACATGAACTGGAACAAGGCGACGGAAATCATCGCCGGCACCAGCATCGGCACGACCACATAGATCAGCGCCTGGAAACTGGTGGCGCCATCGACGCGCGCCGCCTCTTCCATGTCACGCGGGATCGAGCGCAGGAACTGTAAGAGCATGAAAACGAAGAAGGCATCGCCGGCAAAGGCGGACGGCACCCAGAGCGGCAGGTAGCTGTCGAGCCAGCCGAGATCACGAAACAGCAGATATTGCGGAATGCGGGTGACGACATTGGGCAGAAGCAGCGTGCCGATCACGGTGGCAAAAAGGATCTTCTTGCCGGGAAAATCGAAACGGGCAAAACCATAGGCCACCACCGTGCAGGAAATCACCGTGCAGATGGTTTTGGGCGCGATGATCAGAAACGTGTTCCAGAAGAACCTGCCGAACGTATAGGGCGTCGAGGTCTGCCAGCCTTCGACATAACCGTCCGTGGTCGGATTGACCGGCATGAAACCGGCGCCCGCAAAGATTTCCGTATTGCTCTTGAAGCTCGCACCGACCAGCCAGATCAGCGGATAAAGCATGATCAGCCCGACCACCGTCAGGATCGTATAGCGGATGGCAAGCGACACGGTCTGGCGGCGTTTTTGCGCGGCAAGATATTTTTCCGCCTCGTCGATTGCCTTATCGAAATGGGTGACACTGTCGCTCATGGTCAGCTCCTCTTGTCGCCGGCGTAATAGACCCAGTGTTTCGACGACCAGAAGGCGATCAGCGTCAGCACCATGATGACCGCGAACAGCACCCAGGCGATGGCCGAGGCATAGCCCATGTCGAATTTCTTGAAGGCCATTTCGTAGATGTAGAGCGGCAGCAGATAGGTGGATTTCAGCGGCCCGCCGCTGGTGATCACGTAAGGTCCGTTGAACTCCTGAAAGGCCTGGACCATCTGCATGATCAGGTTGAAGAAGATCACCGGCGTCAGCAGCGGCAGCGTGATGGCAAAAAAGGCCCGCCACGGTTTTGCGCCATCGATGGCGGCTGCTTCATAAAGCGACTTGTCGATGGATTGCAGCGCGGCCAGAAAGATCACCATGGCCGAGCCGAACTGCCACAGGCGCAAAAGCGTGATGGTGAACAGCGCCGTACCGGGATTGCCGAACCAGTTGATCGCCTCGAAACCGATCGAGGTGAGCATCATGTTGATGAAACCGGTATCGGCGAACATGTAACGCCAGAGTACCGCGACCGCGATCGATCCGCCGAGAATGGAGGGCACGTAATAGGCGGTGCGGAAAAAGCCGATGCCCTTGAGCTTCGAATTCAGGACCCCGGCGATGAACAACGCAAACGCCAGTTTCAGCGGCACGGTGATCAGCACATAGAGCATTGTCACGTTGAAGGAGCGCGTGAAGGTGCGGTCTCTGGTGAGGATGTCGGTATAGTTTTCCAGCCCGATGAAACTGGCGCCCTGCATCAGCCGGTAATCGGTGAAGGACAGGTAGAGCGATCCGAGAAACGGAATGGCCGTAAAAACCAGAAGGCCGATCAGGTAGGGCAGAACGTACCAGAAGCCGAGGAGACGACTGTCGCCACTCATGGCAGTCGCCCCTTCAGGTCCGACCGTACCGGGCAGCCGCTCTCAACGGCCTGAGAAACGGCTTGAGAAACGGCCCGGGAAACAGAATGAGAATGCATGCTTTCCTCCTCCTGAAAAGGTCAGCGCTCATCGGTCCGGCGGCGGCACCGGACGATCAAGAAGGTCATGAAAAGCCCGAAAAACCGGGCATACCGTCAAATGTAGGAACGCAGATATTCCGACAGGCAGAGGATCGCCATCGCCTGTCCATAAGGCATCGCCGTCAGCTTGATCTGACGGTAATAATCCAGATCAGCCCCCATGGCCGTGCCGAAAGATGTGTTCTGCAACTCGCCGGCTGCATCGATATGGCCTATCACACCCTTCACCGCGCGCTCGGCCACAGGCAGAAATTCCGGGCCCAGATATCGTTTGCGCACGGCCTTCATCAGCCCGTAACCGAAGCCGGCTGCGGCCGAGGCCTCCACATAGCTCTGCGGATCATCGATCAGCGTATGCCACAGGCCGGACGACGACTGGCGCTCCGCCAACGTTTCCGCCTGGCGCTTCAGGGTCGAGATCAGATGGCGCCGGAAGGCATCGCCTTCGGGCAGATCAAGCAGGTCGAGGAACTCCGGAATGGCGATGGTGACCCAAGAATTGCCACGCGCCCAAAGCGCATCGGCAAAATTGTGGTTGCCCTCGAACGTCCAGCCATGAAACCACAGGCCGCTCTTGCGGTCGGCCAGATACTGGGTGTGAATGAGGAACTGGTATTTTGCCTCCTCCACATAGTCCGGACGCCCCAGCAGCAGACCGATCTTGGCGAGCGGCATCACGCTCATCATCAGCGTGTCGTCCCACATCTGCTGATGGTTGACGTTGTTATAGACGATGTGCTGCAGGCCGCCTTCGCGGGTGCGCGGCATTTCGTGCATCACCCATTCCGCCCAGGCTTCCAGATAGGGTTTCCAGGCCGGGTTGGGATTGAGCTCATAAAGACATGCCAGCGTCAGGAAAGGGCAGACGGTGTTGACGTTCTTGGTCGGCGTGCCTTCGCCAAGGCGCGCATCGAACCACGAAGTGATGATGTCGAGCGCCTTTTGGTCGCCGGTCAGCTTCCAGTAATTGAAAAGACCATAAAGCCCGATACCGTGGGTCCATTCCCAGCCGGCCCAGCCCTTGGTGTCGATCACCCGACCGTCTTCCAGACGCAGAAGGAATTCACCCGTCTTGTCCTCGATGGCGACGAGATTGTCGGCCAGCCGATGGATCAGCCCCACGACGTCCCGCCGCGGCGCCACGAATTCCTTCTGCTGCAAGAGCACATGCATCGTCAAAACAACTTCCCTCCCAATGCGACCGGGCCCCTCCGTCCGGACACGAAATCGGAATGCGATTTCATTTTCAGGAAGGAAACACACTCAAAAATGAAATGCAATAGGGGTTCAGAATTTATTGAACCAAAGCTTGAAAAGCCGAAATTTCTCAATTTTCACGACTTGTATCAAGTATTTCAGCAATTTTTACACGCCTTGACACCGGGTAATAAAATTTTCAGAATGCGGTTTCATATTTTTTGGAACGCAATATGTCCGACATGTCTCGCAACAAACCCGACAACGTCGCCGCGGTTCTCAAGGTTTTTTCGGTCCTGGAAACGCTGGCGGAAAACGGCCGCTCCAGCCTTGCCGACATCGCGCAGCACGCGATGACATCCAAGGCGACCACACACCGCCTGCTGCAGACTATGGTCGATCTCGGTTATGCCGAGCAGGAGGAAGAGACCGACAAATATCGGCTGACGCTCAAACTGTTCGGGCTGGGCGCGCGCACGCTGCGCGGCCAGACACATCTGTTGCAGATCGCCGACCGCGCCATGGGCATGTTGTCGCGCGAGACAGGCGAGGCCATCAATCTCGGCGTGATGGATGAACGCGAACAACGGGTCGCCTATATCCACAAGTATGACAGCGCCTACAGCCTGTCGATGAACTCGCCGCTCGGCAAGCGCAACCCGCTGCACAGCACCTCGCTCGGCAAGGCGCTCTTGGCGTTTCGCGACGAGACGGAGATTGCCGACCGGCTGTCGAAGATGACGTTTGAAAAGCTCGCACCAAAAACGATCACCGATATCGGCACGCTGCGCGACCAGCTGGTGCGCATTCGCGAGGATGGTTATTCGGAGGAAGTGGAGGAAAGCGAAGCGGGCGTGCGCTGCATGGCCGTGCCGATCCGCGACCATCTGGGCAAATCGGTCGCCGCGATCAGCATTTCATTTCCGCTCTTCCGCTTCGATCCCGCCCGCAAATCCACCTATGTGCGGATCCTGCTCGAGGCCGGGCAGACCGCCTCGAAAAGCCTGGGCTTCGCCGGTTAGCGGCATCCTCACACAAAAAAGCCGCTCTTCGCCAGTCGGGGAGACGGAAACGAAGAGCGGCCACATTCCATCAACGGGCGACGGAGATGGAATTCTTTCAGGCCATGACGGGGTTAGCGGCGGATAACCGGGCAACCACGCTCATTGGCAAAAACGATCCGGTCACGACCACGACGATCAAAACCCTCGACCACGACGACACGGCGCGAGACATCCACGACACGGGCGCGACGAAGGCCCATGCGGCTTGCCTTGTCTTCCGCAAGCCCCGAGGAGCAGCGGTCGCGACGCGGCGGCGGGCCACGCCAGTCACGCGGCGGAGGACCACCGTGCCAACCACGCGGCGGGCCGCGGTCGCGGTCGTGATACTGAACATAGATTCCGTAATCCGGGCCGGCAGCGGCAGCGCCCGTCAGGGTGGCGCCGAACGAAGTCAAAGCGACCAGGGCTGCGATGCCAGCCTTCACAACGATATGGGTCACGTTTCTCTCCAAATTGAATGGCTCCGGTCATCCGGAGATGTTTGCAGATTATGGGTCGCCACATGAACGGCTTCCGAAAGCTGCGTTCATCTGTCATTCAGCCGGAATTTTGGCAGACCAGACACAAATCACACGCCCAGATGCAGGACCACGTCTCGACGATGCGGGCGATCGCGATGTTCGAACAGATAGATGCCCTGCCATGTGCCGAGCACGAGACGTCCGCGCGAAACCGGAATACCGATCGACACAGCCGTCAGCGCCGCTTTGATATGCGCCGGCATGTCATCCGGCCCTTCCGTTGTGTGCCGCATCCAGCGCATGGACGGATCATCCGAGGCCGGCGCTATTCTCCGGAAAAATTCCTTCAGGTCGTGCTGCACATCGGGATCCGCATTTTCCTGAATGATCAGCGAGCACGACGTGTGGCGAACGAAAACCGTGAGCAGCCCCTCACCCCCGCCGCTGTCACGCACAAAAGCCTCGACTTCATGGGTGAACTCATAAAGCCCCTGTCCGCGCGTGGACACAGTGATCGTCATCTGCGGCATCCGCTTTACTCCTGCTTCCGAATGACTAAGCAGCCAGCCTATCGCATGACCTTTGAGGCCGGCACAACCGCTGTCGGCAGTGTCCGACAATGGAGAACGGCTAGGAAAATGCACGACAGACGCTGATTTCTTTGCAACACAGGCGCAAATTGACATCAAATCTGCCATAGTGAGCACGATCTCGCATGGCTTTTCGATCGGCGCAATCTTAAGGGCAAGACGCCTTTTCCTCCGGGTTACCCATCATGACGGCGCACGCACGTTTCATTTTTCTCCTCCCCCTGCTGCTGGCGTCCGGCGCCCATGCCGACGACACCACCATCGCAGTGCGCCCCAACAAAAATTCCGGCGTAACGACGGCGGCCAAGCCCACCTTGGCCACGCCCGCGCCGGCCATGCGCCAAAGGGCACCGGCATTGCTGGAACCAAGCCTGCGCGTCGCCCACTCTGGCGACAGCAGACGCCCGCGCGTGGCGCTGACCTTCGATGCCTGCATGGGAAAGACGGATGACCGCATCCTTTCCGTTCTGGTATCCGAGCGCATTCCGGCCACCATTTTCGTCACGGCACGCTGGCTGCGCACCAATCCGCAGGCAGTCGCCATCCTCAAGCAGAATGCCGACCTGTTCGAGATCGAGAACCATGGCCAGAATCATGTGCCGGCCGTTGATGCGCCGGTTTCGATCTACGGGATCGCAGCGGCAGGCTCGAGCGACGCGGTATTGCGGGAAGTGAGAGGCGGAGCCGATGCCATAAACGCTGCGGGTTTTGCAGCGCCAAAATGGTTTCGCGGCTCAACAGCCAGATATGATGCATCCGCCATCCGCCAGATCCGCTCCATGGGCTACAGGATTGCCGGATATTCCCTGAATGGCGACGGAGGCTCCCTGCTTGGCGCAGCCGTCGCGGAGAAAAAGATCGCTGCCGCCAAGGATGGCGACGTGGTGATTGCCCATATCAACCAGCCGACCCATGCGGCCGGTGAAGGCGTGGCGCGCGCCCTTCTGACACTGAAGAAGCGGGGCGTCGAATTCGTTCGGCTACTGGATACCGAAGAAACCGGCGACCACGATACGACACGCGATATCGTGGCGGCTGTCGGTCAGTAAGCCGGGAAACCACGCTTGCGCCATTCACTTTTCGGAATGGCGCCGCCGACCTGATGCGAAAACGAAACGACCTTCATCGCCTGCCCGTCGACCTCACAGCGGAAACTCACGTCATACCACCGGTCCCGGGCACGAAAACCGATGGAACGTGCATCGATGACGTTTTCTCCGGTCAACCGTGGTTTTGGCAGAAGATTGGGGTTGTAGGCGGGAGAACCGTGGCGCAACTGTTCGCGCAGCTCCGTATTGCAGAGTTCCGCCGCCCTTTCCCCACGCGACATGCTGCCCATCGCAATGGTCGCCAGCGGATTATCGGTAACGCTGGGAGAAAACAGCTGCCCCGCCTTCTGCAGGACCGGCGTTTCTGCCGGCTTTGCCTCCTGATCCGCCTCTGGTGATTCGGACGGACCGGCGGCAGCAATGTCCGTATTCACCATCTCATTGCGTGGAGCAGGCACTGGAACCGGGACGCCGCCACCCTCGCTGGCAACCGGACCTTCCGCCACATCGGGCACGGTGATTTCCTCCGGCACGGGCGCACCGGCAGCCTCCGCTTTGTTTTCCGCCTCTGCGACGTCCTGCTGCTCGGCATCGGCATCGGCCAGCGGCTCATCGCGCGCGGCGGAATTTTCAGGCACGGGTTCAGCCTGCGGCAGCAATTCAGCCTGTTGCGGCATATCAGGCTCAGGCGGCTTTTCCGCCGCCTCGCCCTTATCGGCGGAAGCGCCATCCTCAGCCTTCTCAGGTCCGGCATCCTTGTCCCCGAACTGAACGACGGGACGAAATGTATCGAGTGGCTGGCCTGAACCGGCCTCTTCCGGCGCCTGCGCCGCGTCACTGGCCGGTGGCGGCTCGGGCTGCTGCTGCGCCTCTTCCTCAGCCTCGGCGGATGGTGCGGGCGGGGGCGGCAACTCTTCGGCCTTCTCCTGTTCCGGCGGCACGATCTCGACGCTGACGACTTCCTCCGCCTCGGGCTTCGGCAGTTCGAACGGAATGCCGACAAGAATGACGAACGCAATCAGGCCATGGATCATGAAGGAGGCAACTATGCCCCATCTCCACATGCCGTTCCGCGTCTCAACATCATCCGCCATGCTGTCGATGTAGGATGGAAATCACGCCCGATCGAGTCCCCGTCCGATCAAAATCGACTGAACACCACGGTTTTCTTGGCGCTTGAAAACAAACCGACCATACGGTATGTTTATCCATGTCCAAAGCTCACAGACGCGAAAAACAACCGGATACGGTGCGCCGCTCCCTCCTCGATCAGGCCGCGCGCCATGCCGCGGAAGACGGTCTCAGCGCCATCACGTTGCAGTCGGTGGCCGATGCCGCCCATGTCACCAAGGGTGGCCTGCTACACCATTTCCCCAGCAAACAGGCTCTGATCGAAGCTGTCTTCGAGGACCTGCTCGGCACGCTGGATGAAGAGATCGACCGCCTGATGCAGGCCGATACGGCCGCGAATGGCAGCTTTACCCGCGCCTATATCGCCGCGTTTTTCGAAGTGGCACGAGCGGGCGACGCCAGCCCATGGGCCGCACTTTCGGTATCCTGCATGACCGATGCGAAACTGCGCGCTCGCTGGTCGCAATGGATGCACGAGCGGCTGGAACGGCATTCGGAAACGGACAGCGCCCCGCATCTGGCCATTGCCCGTTACGCCGCCGACGGCATCTGGCTTGCCAATCTCACGGAAATATCCGGGCTTCCCGCCGGCGAACTCGACCGGCTGCACGATCAACTCAAGACAATGACATCCACGGAAAAACCATGAACCCCGCCCTTCTCACCTACGGCTCGCTTGCCATCGCCATCGCGCTCGAAGTCGTCGGCACGACGCTTTTGCAGCAAAGCCAGCAGTTCACCCGGCTTCTGCCGACACTCGGCATGGCGCTGTGTTACGGTACCGCCTTTTATCTCCTGTCGATCGTGCTCCGAACCATGCCGGTCGGCATTGCCTACGGCATCTGGAGCGGGCTCGGCATCGTGCTGGTATCGGCCGTTGGCGTATTCCTGTTCAAGCAGACACTGGATCTGGCCGCAATCCTGGGCCTTGGCCTGATCATTGCCGGCGTGGTTGTGGTCAACGTGTTTTCGAACAGCGTTTCGCATTGATTGCGGGAAACCGTTGCTGCGCGTATGATCCCTGCCTTGAAGCCTGGAGGTTCTAATGGCGACCGTTTCAGTGGCAGAAGCACAGGAAAAGCTCGGTGAACTGATCGACCGCGTCGCACGCGGCGAGACTGTCGAAATTGTGCGAGATGGAAAACCGGTGGCGACGTTAAAGGCACCGGAGCGCAAGCCAGAGCCGGCACGAAGAAAAGAACCCGTCGACCTGGAGCGATTAAAAGCAATTCGCGATCAGATGCCGGTACAGATTGAAAATGCCGGCGAGTTCATGCGGAAGGTACGCGACGGCGAAAGATACTGATGTATTATGTAGATACATCAGTACTGATTGCACTTCTCGTCGGCGAACCGACAGTCGACATCGTGTCGAGATGGATGGACCATCACCGAGACGAACGCCTTTTCATCAGCGAATGGACTTACACAGAATTTTCCTCTGCACTGTCTGTAAAAGCGCGTGTCGAAAAAATTTCGCCCTCTTTAAGAAAGCTCGCTTTGGGCGGCTTCCTTCAGATGGCCAATAACTCACTTGAAGTGGCGCCAGTCTTCTCCCGCCATTTTAAGACCGCAGCCCATCTCGCAGATCAAATGGAGCTCCGGTGACGCCCTCCATCTCGCTGTCGCAACGGAATTCAACGCCGAAATCATCACCCTCGACAAACGCTTCGCCGCCGCCGCCAAAACCATCGGCGCCCGCTGCACGCTTCTCTGATCGCTCCCAGCCAAACAAAAACCCGGCCAACCTTGCGGTGGACCGGGTCTCTTGATGTCTTCTTACCGCCAGCTGATCAGCTGTCGAGGAACGACCGCAGCTTGCGCGAGCGGCTCGGGTGCTTCAGCTTGCGCAGCGCCTTCGCTTCGATCTGACGGATACGTTCGCGGGTAACCGAGAACTGCTGGCCGACTTCTTCGAGCGTGTGGTCGGTGTTCATGCCGATGCCGAAACGCATGCGCAGAACACGTTCTTCACGCGGCGTCAGCGATGCCAGAACGCGGGTCGTCGTTTCGCGCAGGTTCGCCTGAATGGCGGCGTCGATCGGCAGAAGCGCGTTCTTGTCCTCGATGAAGTCACCGAGATGGCTATCCTCTTCATCACCCACCGGGGTTTCGAGCGAGATCGGCTCCTTGGCGATCTTCAGGACCTTGCGGACCTTTTCGAGCGGCATTGCCAGCTTTTCAGCCAGCTCTTCCGGGGTCGGCTCGCGGCCGATTTCGTGCAGCATCTGGCGCGAGGTACGAACGATCTTGTTGATCGTTTCGATCATGTGCACCGGAATACGGATCGTGCGGGCCTGGTCGGCGATCGAACGGGTGATCGCCTGCCGGATCCACCATGTCGCATAGGTCGAGAACTTGTAACCGCGACGGTATTCGAACTTGTCGACCGCCTTCATCAGGCCGATATTGCCTTCCTGAATGAGGTCGAGGAACTGCAGACCGCGGTTCGTGTACTTCTTGGCGATGGAGATGACGAGACGAAGGTTCGCTTCGACCATTTCCTTCTTGGCGATACGCGCTTCGCGTTCGCCCTTCTGCACCATCGACACGATGCGACGGAATTCCGAGATCGAAATGCCGGTTTCCGTTGCGAGATTCTGGATCTCCTGACGGATGTCGCGGATCGTGCTGTTTTCAGCCTTGGCGAATTCCTTCCAGCCGCGGGCGGCAAGGTTTCCGATCGACTGCATCCAGTGCGGATCGAGCTCGGCACCCTGATACTGCTCAAGGAAACTATCGCGCTTGACGCCATAGGATTCGGCCAGACGCAGCAGACGGCCTTCGTTCTGCATCAGACGCTTGGAAATGTCGTAAAGCTGCTCGACGAGGCTGTCGACACGGTTCTGGTTCAGCGACAGCGACTTGACGGCCGTGATCAGCTGATCCTTGAGTTCCTTGTAGCGACGCTCCTGGCCGGACGACAGCGTGCCAGTGCAGGAAAGGCGTGCCTCGACCTGCTGATCCTGCAGCTTGCGCAGCTTCTTGTAGACGTCGGCAATGATGTCGAGCGTTTCCATGACCTGCGGGCGCAGTTCCGCTTCCATGGCGGCCAGGGACAGGCTCGACTCGTCGTCGTCCTCTTCCTCTTCCTCCATCGGCAGGTCACCGCCGACGGCGGTGATGTCGTCGTCATTGGCAGCCCGGCTCTTGCGGGTCTTTTCCTTTTCTTCGGCGGCCTTGCGGTCGGCCTCGATCTTTTCCGGGCTCTGGAACTGCGGCGCAGCCTTGGCTTCCGGACCCGAATAGGTCGTTTCGAGGTCGATGATCTCGCGCAGCAGCGTCGTGCCTTCGTTGAGTTCGTCGCGCCAGATGATCAGCGCCTGGAACGTCAACGGGCTCTCACAGAGACCGGAAATCATCGTCTCGCGGCCGGCTTCGATGCGCTTGGCGATGGCGATTTCGCCTTCGCGCGACAGAAGCTCCACGGAACCCATTTCGCGCAGATACATGCGCACCGGGTCATCCGTACGGTCGGTCGGCTCTTTCTTCTTCGCGGTCGCGACGGCTGTGCCGGCGGATGGCGCCAGTTCGCCGCCTTCGCTTTCGGAATCGTCATCGCCGTCGTCGTCTGATTCGGCCTTTTCCTCGGCCTCTTCGTCCTCGACAACATTGATGCCCATATCCGAGAGCATCGCCATGACGTCTTCGATCTGCTCGGACGTCACTTCTTCGGAGGGAAGCACCGAGTTCAGTTCGTCCATCGTCACATAGCCGCGCTTCTTCGCGGCCTTGATCATTTTTTTGACCGCGTCATCGGAAAGATCGAGAAGCGGACCATCCGTAGCGCCTTCGCGTTCGGTTTCTGCTTCTTCGTTTTCTTTGACTTTAGTTGCCATTTAATTCGTCGCTTTCCCTGGACGCCATTCCGTCGCGGTTATCGGGTACTGCCTGTTACGGGTGATTTGCCACCCGCCGCCGCGAATCGCAATCACTCACCTAACCGACTGACCTTTAATTCGAGCTTAACCACGCCGTCGGCGTTCGCCATAAAGGATCGATTGACCATCGGAGCCCCGCTCATGGTTCCTTGGCCTGTCCGATCCATCCACCTAATTCTGCCTGAAACGGTGATTCCCACAAAATTCCTTCCCGTCAAGCTTTTCCCGGAAAATACCCACTGAAAACGGGTATTAATCAGAAAAAGTTGAGAGTGCTGGGTACGCGGGTTAAAGAGCCCTATCACTACGTCCGGCTGATATGTAGGCAGACGATCGTCAAAGACAAGCCTCCCTATCGTACAAAACAACCGGCGCTTTTATTCAGCCGTGCCCGACAGCCGCTCCCTTTATACGTCCCGACATCACACCAAAACCGTCGATAATCGCTTCCTGGTTCTCCAGACGCAGAATTTCATTGTGAACTTCCGATAGCGCCCTAAGCAATGCATCGCCACGCTCCGGCTCGTCACCCGGCGTTTCGGCGATCTCACGCTCCAGTTCGATCTTCTGCCAGCGCAACTCCTTGTTGCGAAGATAAAGCGCCAGCGTCTGCATATAGGCCTGCAGGGCGTCCTGCATGTCGGCCTCTTCGGTCGCGGTCCACAGGCGTGCATTGCGCACCTGCACGGTCATGGACCTCAGAAGATCGGCAAAACCATTCTCTTCGAGCTGTTCGCGCACAAGTGCCGGTGTCGCCCGCGTGCCGGCCTTGGTGATGATCGCAAGCACACAAGCCCAGAAACGCTGCAGATCGCGGTTTTCGAACTCGACCGTGGAAACATCATCATACTGGTCGAGCAGAAGAAGCGGATGATTGACGACGGTGAGCGCCAGCACGACTTCGCGCAGCGCCGGAAGCTCCACATGCCCACGCACGAGACCGGATTTCGCCAGCCGATCGGAGACAGCCACGCTGCCGCGAAACTCGCCGCGCCCCTGCTGCCCGCCACCACGAAAATTCTGGCGACCGCCGCCACCGCCCCTGCCCGGCTCGAAACCGCCACGCCGATCCGATCCGCGAAACAGCGTATTCAGCTGTTCGCGCATATGCTGCTGGTAATAGCGCCGGACATTTTCGTCGGCGATCACGGACACGATCTGCTTCAGCCGCG
This sequence comes from Neorhizobium huautlense, assembly GCF_030811685.1. GTDB lineage: Bacteria > Pseudomonadota > Alphaproteobacteria > Rhizobiales > Rhizobiaceae > Neorhizobium > Neorhizobium huautlense_A. The sequence goes on from NZ_JAUSRF010000004.1 coordinate 381,469, forward strand.
CCTCAAGCTCGGCCCGCCGTTCGGGCGTATCAAAGGTGGCACCGGTTGATTCGCGCTGCCAGATCATCGTGGCGAGCGGCTTTGCCTCGGCCAGTACACGGTCGAACGGCGCACGCCCCTCCTGCTTCACCAGATCGTCCGGGTCCTTGCCATCCGGCAGCATTGCGAATTTTACAGAGCGACCGGGCTTGATATGCGGCAGCGCCATATCCGCAGCGCGGTTGGCGGCGCGGATACCGGCGCCGTCACCATCAAAGCAGAGGATCGGCTGCGGCGTCATCCGCCACATCAGTTCCAGCTGGTTTTCGGTGAGCGCCGTGCCGAGCGGTGCCACGGCATTTTCGACGCCGGCCTGATAGAGCGCGATCACGTCCATGTAACCTTCGACGGCAATCACGTCGCCCGGCTCGGCACGGCCGCCCTGACGCCCTGCCATCTGCGCCGACTGGCGCGCGCGCGCGTGATTGTAAAGCACGCTGCCCTTGTGAAAGAGTTCGGTCTCGGGCGAGTTCATGTATTTGGCCGGTGCATCCGGCGCCATGGCGCGGCCACCGAAGGCGATCACCTTTTCCCGAACCGACAGGATCGGGAACATGATGCGATCGCGGAAATAATCGTAGGAAACCGAAATGCCCTCGCCGTGGCGCACGAGACCACACGCCTCGATCAGATCCTTCGGCACGCCCTTGTTCGCCAGATGCTCCTTCAGCGCATTGCGGCTGTCGGCAGCAAAGCCCAGGCGAAATGTCTCGATGGTTTTTGCGGTGAGGCCACGGTCGCGCAGATAGGCCCGCGCCTTGGCACCGATCGGCGCCTGCAACTGCTCCTGAAAGAAAAGCGTCGCCATTTCCATCACGTCCTGCAGCGTGGTGCGCTGCTGTTCCCGTTTCTGCGCCTGCACGTCCGGTGCGGGCATGGAAATGCCGGCCATGTCGGCAATCTGCTGCACCGCTTCGGGAAAGTTCAGCCCTTCCAGCTCGGTCAGGAAGCGGAAATGGTCGCCGGACACGCCACAGCCGAAGCAGTGGTAACGGCCCTTGCGGTCCTCGCAGTGAAAGCTTGGGCTCTTTTCGCCATGGAACGGGCAGCAGGCCCAATAATCGCCGCGCGATACATTGGTCTTCTTGCGATCCCACGTCACGCGCCGCGCGACCACCGAGGAGATCGGCACACGGTCACGGATTTCATCAAGAAAGGTATCGGAAAAGCGCATTGTCACCTCGGAGCCTGCTTCCATATAAGCACCGGCACGGCGGAACGCCATTCTATAACATGAGTCTTGCGCACACAGTGCCCGCTATTCACAGGCTCAACCTTTGTCTCCATAGCGCAAGATCAGGCAAATTTGCGGCAGCCTTGCCCGGCCGAAGATTATCTTTTTGTAATTTGAAAAGCACGTCGCGCGAGATCAATCTGCATCTCAGGTCAGGAAGCGTCAGCGGCTTTTTTCAAAGCGCCGACAATGTACCGCGCAACCGGGTACAAACTTCCTTGGCTCTTCGGGTGGAGATGTCACCATCAAGGTGATGTTGGCCGCCTACCTCGCCGGCGGCAAGTCCGCAGTCGGCCGGCGGGATGCATGAAGAGCAAAAAGGCCGGGGTCCATGATCGGATCCCGGCCTTTTCTTTGCTCGCACCACGTCATCCCCGGTCCTCTCTCCCTCGTCATCCCGACCTCCCCCTCCGTCATTCTCGCCCTTGTGGCGGAAATAAGAGAGCGCCCAGCTGGCCGAAGTCACCCAAAAAGAAAGCCCCTCACTTGAGATTTCTAGCACTTAGCTGAATCTAAGATGTTGATATCGCTTTCGCTCTCGCAAGGGGAGAGATAACGGTGCGGCACCCTCGACGCCTCCCTCTCCCCTTGCGGGAGAGGATAGCAAGTCAGCGAGAGGCGAAGCCGATCGCTGGACGCGCTTGGTGAGGGTTACCCCCGGACTCTACGTCCTGAACGCCGGTCCGGCCTACACCTCCATGTCGCAAACAGAACACGTTGCCCCGATTGCCTTATTTCCGGAAAATAGTTCCAAGCGAAATCAACGGCTTGTAAAAAAGTTGAACCCCACTTCATCCACGCCCTGAAAACCCGTGCCTACACTCGAAGTGTTCCATCGTGGATACACCGGGAGGCGTCCCGGCGAGTTGGAGCCGGCGCTGGTGTTGGAGAAAAGACGTAAGTCTCCAGCAACAGGGTTCGCGGAAACTGGTTCTCCTCCGGCGACACGGGGGAAATGGAGAGGCCGTCAAACGTCTCTCTGTTTCTGAAGCCCGAAAGAAGCGCGCCGGGCGTGCCTGTGCGGCACACATGATCGCCAGTCGGTGGAAACACCGGGATGGCTTTCGCAGAGGAACCGAAGTCGCGGGCAAAAACCGTCGAACGGGGCACTGAGAGGTGTCAATTACTCACTAAATTACGAGGCAGCTTTCAGTGCCCCGACCACATAACCCGCCCATAACCCAAAATGGCCGCGGGTGTTTTTTTGAAAATCGAAGATCACCAAGGGTGGACTCTGTCCTGTGTCCGGAGCGGTTCCCCGCTCCGGTTGGCCCGGCCGCTTAGCCGAGCTGCGCCTTGATCGCGCCCGATGCCTTGCCGAAATCCATCTGGCCGGCATAACGCTCGCGCAGCGCCGCCATCACCTTGCCCATGTCCTTGATGCCGGAAGCACCGATCTCGGCGATGACGCCGGCAATGATTTCCGACACCTTCTCGTCGGAAAGCTGCTCCGGCATGAAAGTCTTGATGACGGCGATTTCCTCACGCTCTTGGCTGGCAAGTTCGGTGCGGCCGGCCTCGTCATAGATCTTGGCCGATTCTTCGCGCTGCTTGACCAGTTTCTGCAGGATCTGCAGGATTTCGTCTTCGCTCGTCTCGTCCTTGCCAGTGCCGCGATTGGCGATGTCGCGATCCTTGATCGCGGCCTGGATCAGGCGCACGGTCGAAAGGCGGCGCGTGTCCTTGGCCTTCATCGCTTCCTTCATGGCGGTGGAAAGCGTTTCGCGGATCATGGTCTCACTCCTTAAAAGCCGTTTTCGGCTCAATATAATAATGTAACGCGTACATAGACGAGGCGAACCGCCCGTTCAATGAAATGATACGCGAATAAATACCGGATCGGGGCCCGCTGTCGGTTGACCACGAACCTCGGCTTCGATATTTTCCCGCACCTAGCACCCAATTGAACGAAGGTTTTCGCGCGAGCATTCGCGTGCCCCTTCCCCTGCGACCACAGTGATGGCCCTGCACTCTGCTAGAACACTCTGGCGGACACGGGCGGAGACGAACCGAATGACCGCGACAGCCCCCTCGACCGCCCCATGGACCACCAGCAAACCCACTGCCCTTCTCGTGCTTGCCGACGGCACCGTGATCGAAGGCACCGGCATCGGCGCCACCGGCAAGGTGACAGCGGAAGTCTGCTTCAACACGGCACTCACCGGTTATCAGGAAATCCTGACCGATCCGTCCTATCTCGGCCAAATCGTCACCTTCACCTTCCCGCATATCGGCAATATCGGCACCAATGACGAAGATATCGAAGACCTGACACCGGCAGCACGTCGCGGCGCTGTCGGCACCATCTTCAAGGCCGATATCACCGATCCGTCCAACTACCGGTCCGCAAAACATCTCGACGCATGGCTGAAGGCGCGCGGCGTCATCGGCCTGTCGGGCATCGATACGCGCGCACTCACCGCATGGATCCGTGAGAACGGCGCACCGAACGCCGTCATCGCCCATGACCCGAACGGCGTTTTCGACATCGAGGCACTGAAGGCCGAAGCCAAGGCCTGGGGCGGCCTTGTCGGCCTCGACCTCGCCAAGGAAGCCACGTCCGGCCAGTCTTCGCAGTGGACGCAGACACCGTGGGTCTGGAACGAGGAACTTTCCGATCTCGACCCGGCGGACGCGAAATACCATGTCGTCTGCGTCGATTACGGCGTGAAGCGCAATATTCTGCGCCTGTTTGCCGGCCTCGACTGCAAGGTCACGGTGGTTCCGGCCAACACGTCCAGTGAAACGATCCTCGGACTCAACCCGGATGGCGTTTTCCTGTCGAACGGCCCGGGCGACCCGGCTGCGACCGGCGAATACGCCGTTCCGGTCATTCAGGACATCGTGAAATCCGGCCTGCCGACCTTCGGCATCTGCCTCGGTCACCAGATGCTGGGTCTGGCGCTCGGCGCCACCACCGAAAAGATGCATCAGGGCCATCACGGCGGCAACCATCCGGTCAAGGATCACACCACCGGCAAGGTGGAAATCGTGTCGATGAACCATGGTTTTGCCGTCTCGTCGGCATCGCTGCCGGATGGTGTCGAAGAAACCCACGTTTCGCTGTTCGACGGTTCGAACTGCGGCCTGCGCCTTGCCGGCAAGCCGGTCTTCTCGGTGCAGCACCACCCGGAAGCCTCGCCAGGCCCGCAGGACAGCCACTATCTCTTCCGCCGCTTCATCAACATGGTGCGCGAAAAGAAGGGCGAACCGGCGCTGGCCGAACGCTGATCGGCACACGCAAAAATCCGCTTGACCTCAACCTTTGTTGAGGATGCACAAATGCCCCTGTTCACACGAGCAGGGGCATTTTTCATGCACAACAATCAAAACCAGGTCATCCGCGTCAACCGGTTCTCGGTGCCATCAGACGGCCGCGACGAGTTCATGGCGCTGCTGGAACAGACACACGGTGTCATTCGCGCCCAGTCCGGCGTGATCGACGAGATGATTTTGGAGCAGCAGGTGGCAGTGAACCTGTTCAGCGTTCTGGCGATCATCCGCTTCGAAGGAGAACATGTGCTGCAGCCGACCATTGCGGCGATCGCGCAGGCGGATCACGCAGCCGGCATTGATCGGCAAGGCCTGTCGCGCAGGCTCGGCATCGAGGCAGACATCGGCTTTTACCGCCACGCCGGCCCGAACTGACGGGACCGGCGCGAGCCAACGTCAGATAGACGTCTTGTTGCGCACCAGCAGCCAGAAGCGCCCGCAGAGAAAGACCGCGGCGGCGACAAGACCGAGCACGAAACCGATCCAGACCCCTTCGCCGCGCAGACCGAGCGGGAATGCGAGCACCCAGGCGCACACGAAACCAATCGGCCAATAGGCGATCAGCGCCAGGATCATTGGGATGGTCGTGTCTTTGAGACCACGCAGGATCCCGGCGCCGACCGCCTGCAGACCGTCAACGAGCTGAAACACGCCGGCGAGCATGATCAGCGGTGCAGCAAGGCTCAGCACCGTTTCGGCGTCGGCCTGGGTCGTATCGAGGAACAGACCACCAAAAAATCTTGGCAAACCGATGAAAAGAATGCTGCCGATCGTCGTGAACACCACCCCGACAACCAGAGCGGCCACACCGGCGCGCCGCACGCCCTGCATGTCACGGCGGCCATGCGCCAGCCCCACGCGAACGGTGGCGACCTGCGCCAAGCCGAGCGGGATCATGAAGGCGATGGAGGCCAGCTGCAGCGCGATGCCGTGGGCGGCCAGTTCCAGCTTGCCGATCATGCCCATCAAAAGCGCCGCTGCGCCAAACAGGCTGGTTTCGGCGAGAATGGTAAAACTGATCGGCAGGCCGAGCACGAAAACCTCGCGGATCATGCCCCAGTCCGGTCGCCAGAAACGCACGAAAATCTCGTAGGCGCGGGTATCCCGCAGGACCTGAATGTAGACGACGATGATGACGAAACCCGTCAGGTTGGCGCAGACGGCGGCAATCGCCGCGCCATGCAGGCCAAGCTGAGGCGCACCGAAATGGCCGAAGATCAGGAGATAGGCCACGATCAGATTGATGAAGAACATGCCGAGCGTGACGAACAGCACCATGCCGCCCTTTTCCAGCCCCGTCACGAAGGCGCGAAGCGCGAAAAAGCCGAGTGCCGGAAAAATGCCCCACATGGCGGTGCGCAGATAACTCTGGGCGGTGGCGGCGACATCCGGCTCCTGCCCCAGCTTCAGGAGCAGGGGCTCGGAAAACCAGAGGATCGGCGAGACCAGCACGCAATAGGCCAGCACCACCCAGAGCCCCATGCGCACCGAACGACGCACGCCGGTCGTATCACCGTGGCCGAGCGCCTGCGCCACCATCGGCACGATCGCGCTGGTAAAGCCGCTGCCGAAGATGAAGGTGATGAAATAGAGCTGCGTGGCGATAACCACGGAGGCAAGCTCCGTCGTACCGAGCCAGCCGACTAGGATGACGTCCGTCGTGTGGATCGCGACCTGTGCCAGCTGTGCACCGACCAGCGGAACACCCAGCATCAGCGTGGCACGCATATGCGTGAACCACGAATTGTCGATCCCTTTTTCGGGCGTCGTTTCAGGGCGCGCCGCTGCGACAGACATTTTGACCTCCTAAAGGAAAACGCCGCTTCCAAGTCTGGAGAGCGGCGATGTGCCCTCGCCATAGACCAGCGGGCGCACCACGGCAACCCTGGGCGACGACCGAGCAGAATTTTTGGTCGATGGCTTCAATTGTGTTGAACAGTGGTCGACTTGTGGCGCGGTGCACCTCGACAACAGTGCGTTTTTCATTTCACAAAAGACGCAACTGAACGGGGATGGATATGCTGGAACTTCTTCTCAAGGGCGCGGTCATCGGTTTTGGCGCAACTCTCCTGATGGATATCTGGGCTTTTGCCCTGCACTTTCTGCTCGGCGAAGCAAAACCCAACTGGGCGCCCGGCGGCCGCTGGTTTTACCATCTCGGGCGCGGAAAAGTCTTTCACGAGGATATCGGCAAGGCCGAACCCTACGCTCACGAAAACGCCCTCGGCTGGGTCGGGCATTATGCCGTTGGCATCTTCTACGGCATCATTCTGGCCGTGCTGGTCGGCGCGGAGTGGTTTACCGGCCCGACCTTCATACCCGCATGGTTGCTCGGCATCGTCACGATTGGCGCGGGCTGGTTCCTCATGCAACCCGGCATGGGACTTGGATGGGCCGCCTCGAAGACGGCCAATCCCGCAAAAGTAAGGCTGATGAATTTTGCCGCCCACACGATCTTCGCGATCGGGCTTTACGGCACGGCACTACTGCTGATGTGACGATCAGACTTCGCCGGAGAACGTATCGCAGCTTTTGATATCGCCGCTGTCGAAACCGCGCTTGAACCATTTCATCCGTTGCGCCGACGTACCGTGATTGAAACTGTCAGGCACGACATAACCCTGACTGCGTTTCTGCAGCGTATCGTCGCCGATCTGCTGGGCCGCATTCAGCGCCTCTTCCAGATCACCGCGCTCCAGAATGCCCTGCTGCTCGGTATATTTGCCCCAGACACCAGCAAAACAATCGGCCTGCAGCTCGACCCGCACCGACATGCGGTTGGCCTCGACCTCGCTCATGCGCTGGCGCGCCTGATTGAACTTTGGCAGCACGCCCAACAGGTTCTGCACATGGTGACCGACTTCATGCGCCACGACATAAGCCTCGGCAAAATCGCCGGATGCGCCAAAACGCTGATCGAGTTCGCGGAAGAAATCCGTATCGAGATAAACCTTGCGGTCACTCGGGCAATAGAACGGTCCGGTCGCCGATGACGCAGTCCCGCAAGCAGAATTGGTGCCGCCGGAAAACATCACCAGGGTCGGCGGCTGATAACGCTCCCCGGCCTGCTGGAAGATGGTCGTCCACGTATCCTCGGTGTCCGCCAGAACGGTGCGGACAAACTGGCTCATTTCATCGTTGGCGGGTGTACGGCGTTGGTCGCTCTGCTCATACCCGCTCCCGCCACCCATGATGTCGCCGCCGGAAAGCAGCGTCAGCGGATTGATACCCGTCAACCAGCAAATCCCCAGAATAAGCACGAGGCCGCCGATACCGATGCCGCCTCCCCCGCGCCCGCCACCGCCGATCGGGATGCGAAAGCCACCGCCACCCATGGAGCCGCCACCGCGTCGATCCTCGACATTGTCCGATTGGCGCCGACCTCTCCACTGCATGACATGCTCTCCTAAGCGACAGTTTTCACAGCAAATATAGATCAGCGGCGCCGGAAATCCACGGCATCGCTACATGCTTTTGTCGCCACACAGGCACAACCAAAAACAACGCATGAATAAAAAACACACCAAATACCATAAGCACAACCACAGGAAGGTCAGCTCCAGATAATACATTTCAAGAATTAAGAACATTCGGCACATCACCAAATGAATACACGTGATCACATTTAGAAATATGCTTGGATTCACGAAGTAATAACCATGAACAGCTATCCATTGCGCACCATGCCTCACCATTTCAAAAGGGAATATTCCGATGTCGTTTTTCGGTGGCAAACAAAGCGCGAATACTAAGCAGATCGAAGAGCGCCTGGCCGCAGTCAGCGAACGCTCAGAATTGCTCGATGAAGCCTGCGGCATCGGCCTTTGGGAAGCTGTCCTTGTCGATGGCGACGCCATGCATCCGCAGAGCCGCTGGACATGGTCTGCAGAATTTCGCCGGATGATCGGTTATGAACACGCTGCGGATTTCCCCAACGTCGTGCACTCCTGGTCCGACAAGCTGCATCCCGATGATGTCCAGCCGACCTTCGCCGCTTTTGCCGGCCACCTGACCGACAAGACCGGCCGCGCCCGCTACCGCGTCAATTATCGTCTCAAGATGCGTGACGGCTCCTATCGCTGGTTCCGCGCCACCGGCGGCTGCCGCCACCAGGCCGATGGTAAAACCATTCGCGCCTGCGGATCCTTGACCGATGTCCACGAGCAGATCCTGCTGGAACAGAAAACCGCCCGTGAGGCCGCCGAGGACAAGATCGCCATCGACAGCCTGCTGAAGGGCCTGTCGGCACTGGCGAGCGGCGACCTGACCTTCCGCATCAATGCAGAACTGTCGGAAAAGACCCGCCTCCTGAAGGACGACTACAATCGCGCCGTCCGCACCGTGCAGACCATGGTCGCCTCCGTTGCCCACGCGACGCAGAGCATGCACGGTACCGCCTCGGAAATCAGCCACGCTTCCGATGATCTCGCCACGCGCACCGAACGACAGGCCGCAGCACTGGAAGAAACCGCCTCGGCCATCGACCAGATCACCTCGACGGTCGGCAAGACGGCATCCGGCTCCAAGCAGGCCGCATCACTGACCCTTTCCGCCCGTCAGATCGCCGAAACCTCGACATCGGTCGTCGCAAGCACCGTCAATGCCATGTCGCAGATCGAGGAATCCTCGCAGCAGGTCGGCAAGATCATCGGCGTCATCGATGAAATCGCTTTCCAGACCAATCTGCTCGCCCTCAATGCAGGCGTAGAAGCCGCCCGTGCCGGCGAGGCAGGACGTGGTTTTGCCGTCGTCGCCCAGGAAGTGCGCGAACTGGCCCAGCGTTCCGCCAATGCCGCGAAGGAAATCAAGACGCTGATCGACACCTCGTCGCGTCAGGTCACGGAGGGTGTCGCCCTTGTCGACCAGACTGGTGAAGTGTTGCGCAACATTTCCAACCAGATCAACGAGATCAACACCGTCGTCAGCGACATCGCCTATTCCACGCAGGAACAGTCGACCGGTCTGCAGCAGATCAACACGGCCATCAACCAGATGGACCAGATGACCCAGCAGAATGCAGCCATGGTCGAGGAAACCACGGCATCAAGCCACGGCCTCGTCAAGGAAGCGCAGGAGTTGTCGCAGCTGATCGCAAAATTCAATTTCGCCGACGAAGCGGCAAAATGTTCATACCAGCCGGCACATCGACGCGCCGCCTGATTTTGTTACCCACAAAGTCACGACCTCCACCAGAGGTGGAGGTTTGAAACGCTGCGCTTGAACCGCTAGAAGCGGTTTTGCTAGGTGTTAGTAGCTACGATTAAAGAGG
>NZ_JAUSRF010000005.1 GCF_030811685.1 Neorhizobium huautlense
ATGGGCTCGCATGGCGCTGATTCTCCATTGGAAACCAGGCCAGTAGAATCCGAAACATCATCGAGAATGAGTCAGACCCAATATTGGACGCCGATAAGAGGTCAACATTCCGAGCCGATTGACACTAAAAACCGGCAGCAGGCCATTGCGCCAAACCTTTTGTATCGCTGGCGTAGGCTCCTGAGCGAGGGAGGTGCGGTGGCCGTCGATTCTTAGGAGCCAGTGATTGGCAATTCCGAGGTGAAGAAGCTGGAAGATCGAGTGCGCGAGCTTGAGCGCAACCGCCGCATGCGCGACGAGCTGCTCAACGAGAGCCTGTTCTTTGGGCTCGATCATGCCCGCAGTGCCATCGCGGAATGGGCTGACGACTACAACAATTTCCGGCCGCACTCATCGCTCGGATACCAGACCCCGGCCGACTATGCCGGGATCATCGCCGCAACCGGCTCCAACGCTACGCAATGTGTGAGCTTTGCTTCTACGCCGGTTGCTCCTATCGCGCCATATGGCTTATCAAAAAACGCTAAGGCTCTAATCGCAGCCGGATGAAACTTCAGTTGGCAGGTCACATTCACAAAAATGCCCGACTGACGCCTTTGCGTCGAGAAAAAATGGCTGCCGCTGTTCTTGGTGGCCGTTTGTCGAGAACGCAGGCCGCAAGCGTGTTGTGCTCGACTGGCGATCGCCTCACGCCGCGATCTGGCGCAGGCCTGTCACGACGCTTTCCCGCGACCCATCGCCTACATGCTCTGGCTATTCGCCGAGATCGCCATCATCGCCACCGACATTGCGGAGGTGATCGGCAGAGCCATTGGTCTCAACCTGATATTCGGAATTCTGCTGGAACACGGCGTAATAATTAGAGCGCTGGGTGTTTTCCTGATCCTCTATCTGCAAAAGCTCGGTTTCCGTTGGCTCGAGGCTTTTGTGATCGGCCTCTTGGGTGTCATCGCAGCATGCTTTGCGATCCAGATCGGCATAGCGGATCCGGATTGGGGTCAGGTAATCCGCGGCTTTGCGTCGATCATCGAAATCGTCACCAACCCTGAGACGCTCTACCTCGCTCTCGGTATTCTTGGTGCGACGGTTATGCCGCATAATCTCTATCTCCACTCGGGTATCGTGCAGACACGCGCCTATGGCGAGACCTTGCCGGAAAAGCAAGAGGCGCTGAAGTTCGCGACGATCGACTCTATTGTCGCTATGATGTTTGCGCTGCTGATCAACGCCTCGATTCTGATCCTTGCAGCCTCAGCCTTCTATGCAGGCGGTCGCACCGAGGCGGCAGAATTGGGCGAAGCGCACAGCCTGCTGTCTCCGCTGATCGGATTTGCCATCGCGCCGACCCTGTTCGGCATCGCGCTTCTCTGCTGCGGTATCAATTCGACAGTGACCGCAACGCTTGCCGGGCAGATCGTTATGGAGGGGTTCCTCGATGTCAAGCTCGCACCATGGGTGCGGCGCCTGATCACCCGTGGCACCGCAAAACTTCTGATCCTGACGCAGGGCGTGCTCAGCCTTCAGCTCTCGTCCGCTGTGTTCCCGATGGTGATGTTCCCGCCGACAGGCGCAAGATGGGCGAGATGGTGGCACCGCTGACTGAGTGGGCTCGCATGGTTCGTCGCGTCCGTGATCGCCTGGTTGAACGTCAAGCTGCTGGTGGATTTCATCGGCTAGGCGCATCCGCCCGGATCGTTGCCACGTTTTGTTCTCTCCCAATGTGTGGGTTGAGGGTTCAGATCCCTTCAAGACCGCAAAACAAGAACACTCTCCACATCTCTTCCGCAATAGATCAGCGTCTTCTGAGCTCTGTCATCAAATCGTCTTGTGGCATTCACGAAACTGTCTCCTGCAATTGCTAGATCGCCGTCATTGCAATTGTTTTTGCACAGGAGGTACGGATGTCACAGAAATTGCAGACTGCCATCGCGGCTAGCATGATTGCCCTGCTTGCCAGCATGGGCGTGGCCGAAGCGGCGACGACGGTAAAATTTTGGCACAGCTTCAACAAGTCCAACGGCGAAGCGCTCGACAAGGTTATCGCCGGTTTTGAGGCCGCCAATCCGGATATCGATATCGAAGCCGAATATGTCGGCAACTATAATGACATCATCGCCAAGCTGCAGGCCGCCATTCCGGCGCGTCGCGCTCCCGATGCGGTGATCCTCGAAGTCACCCGTTACGGCCTGTTTGCCAACAACAAGCTGCTCACCGATCTGACACCCTATTTCGATGCCGATCCGCTGAAGGACGATCTTTACGATTACGCGCGCGAAGTCGGCGTCATCGACGGCAAGAATTACGTCGTGCCGTTCAATTCCTCGACGCCGGTGCTGTATTTCAACAAGGATATCTTTGCGCGCGCCGGTCTTTCCGCCGACACCCCGCTGAAGACGTTCGAAGAGATCACCGCCGCCGCCAAGACGATCAGCGAAAAGCTCGGTTCGGAAGGCGTTTCCGGCATTGCTGCACCCGGCCAGTTCGCGCGTTGGGGCCTGGTTATGGCCAATGACAGCGAGATGGTGGACCCGAAGACTGGCGAAATCCTTCTCGACAAGCCCAATACGATCGAGGCCTATCAGTGGATGACGTCGCTTGTGAAGGATGACAAGGTTTCCTCGCCCGATGGCGTGACCGATGAGGATAATGGCCGTGATGCCTTCCTCGCCAAGAAGGTCGGCATCATGATGAACTCGACCGGCAACTATGTCGGCGCCAAGAAGGCGCTGGGCGACAATCTCGTCGTTCGCCCGATGCCCTGCAACAAGGCCTGTTCGGTTCCGATCGGCGGCGCCGGCATCGGCATCATGTCGACGTCGGAAAAGGACGTGCAGGACGCAGCCTACAAGTTCATCAGCTATGCCGCATCGCCTGAGGCCAATGCGACCTGGTTTGCCGGCACCGGTTACCTGCCGATCAACAAGAAAAGCGCGGCCTTGCCGGTCGCCAAGGAAGCGCTTGCCACCCAGCCCGGCATTGATGTGGCGATCGAATCCCTGCCGGTTGCCCATGGCCGCGCCCGCACCACCGTCGTCACCTGGATGCGCACCACCGAATACAAGATGTGGGAAGCCATGGCGCTCGGTCAGCGCAATGTCGAGGAAACCATGAAGGACTTTGCTGCGCAGACGCGCGCCGAAGAAAAACGCGTCAGCAACTGATCCTCTCTGTAGAAGGGCACCGGCGGACGCCTTTAGCGTCTGTCGGTGCAGTCGTTCCATGCTCCGCAAGCTTACGCCTTATCTGTTCGTGGCGCCGCTGATGATCTTCATCGCGCTGTTCACCTACATTCCCATTCTCGCAAGCCTCAATCTCAGCTTTCGCGAATGGAATTTCCTCTCCCCGGACATGCCGTTTGTCGGCTTTCGCAATTACGAGCAGCTACTCGCTTCCCGTGACCTCTGGAACTCGCTTTGGGTGACGACGCTGTTCGCCGTCCTGTCCGTGCCGCTTCGGCTTGGCCTTGCGCTGGTAATCGCGAACTATCTCGTGCGCGAAAGCATGCATGTGCGGCTGCTGCGCGGTGCGTTGTTTCTGCCCTCGGTCACGTCGACCGTGTCCATCGCGGTCGTGTTTTCTTGGGTCTTTTCGACCGACTACGGCATGGTCAACGCCATCCTTGGCACATTCGGTCTGGGCAAGGTTCAGTGGCTGCAAAATCCGCATCTGGCCCTCTGGGTGCTGATCTTCGTCAACACCTGGAAGCAGATCGGTTATGACATCGTCATCTATATCGCCGGCCTGCAGGCAATCCCGCGCGAACTTTATGACGCGGCAGCCGTCGATGGCGGCAAGCGCCTGCATATGTTTCGCCGCATCACCATGCCGCTGGTCATGCCGACCACCTATTTTCTGCTGATCATATCGGTCATCGAAGCCTTTCAGGTTTTCACCATCGTCAACGTCATGACGAAAGGTGGGCCGGCGGGTGCTACCGACATGCTCGTCAACCTTCTCTACGAGATCGGCTTCGTGCTGTTCGATATCGGCCGTGGATCGGCGCTGGCGGTGCTGCTGTTCATCCTGCTGGTCGGCCTCGCCATCCTGAAATCGCGCATCATCGGCCGGAAGGTGCATTATGAAGCCTGAAAACCCAATCCTTGCCGGGCTGGCGCTGGTCGCCGGCCTGCTGTTCCTGTCGCCGGTGCTCTATTCGATCTGGATGTCGTTCCAGACGGTGGACGCCTATTATGCCGGCCAACTCGGTTTCACCCTCGACAATTATGCGCGCGCAGTCGGGCAATACAATTTCGCGCGCTACCTGCTGAATAGCCTGATCGTCTCGGGACTGGTGACGCTTATCGGCATCACCTTTGCCACCATGGCAGCCTACGCTTTTGCCCGGTATTCATTCCGGGGCGGCAATTTCCTGTTCGCGGCCACCGTCGCGACCCTGATGATCCCGAGCCATATCAGCCTCATTCCGAACTATCTGACACTGGCGAAGGTCGGGCTGCTGGACAGTTATGCCGGCCTCATCCTGCCGGCGATTTCCAACGGTTTTGCCGCTTTCTTCCTGCGTCAGTATATTCGCGGCATTCCGAAGGCGCTGGATGAAGCGGCTTACATGGATGGCGCAACGTCGCTGCAGGTTCTCTGGCGCATCATCGTGCCTTTGTCGCGCCCGGCGATTGCCTCCATGGCGCTCTATATCTTCATCACGGAATGGAACAATTACATCTGGCCGCTGGTCGCTGTCGGCAAGCAGGACCTCTACACGCTGCAGATCGGCCTTGCCCGCCTTTACCGCATCAACCCCGGTGAAGGCCTGATCGACTGGCCGCTGGTCATGGCCGCGTCGACGATCACCATTCTTCCCGTTCTCCTCGGTTTCCTTCTGGTGGAGCGCCATCTCGTGCGCGGCATCACCATGGGCGCCGTCAAGTAATCCAGGATATTTTCACATGACACGCATTGCATCCCATCGCGGTGGTACGCTGGAATTCGGCGACAGCACGCCACACGGTTTTGCCGCCACCGCCGCCATGGCGCTCGAAGAAGTCGAGTTCGATCTTCACCCGACGGCCGATGGCGCCATCGTCGTCCATCATGACGCCACGCTCGATGCCACCACGGATATGACAGGCGCCATCGCAGACATGACGCTGGCCGAGGTCAAGGCGGCGACGATCCGTTACGGTGCCGGCAGCCACCCGATGACGCTTGGGGAATTGTGCGCGCTTTATGCAGGCAGCCACGTGAATTTCCGCTGCGAGATAAAGCCGGGCACGGACGGGCTTCCGTATAAAGGTTTCGTCGCCTCCGTCGTTGAGGAATTGAAGCGTCATTCCATGCTCGAGCGGACCACGTTTTCATCCTTCCTTGTCGCCTCCATGGACGAGATCGGAAAAGCGAGCGGCCGTCCCAGACTATGGCTCGTCAGTCCGCCGGTCCTGCGGCAACTTGGGCCGGACGCCGTGATCGAGACGGCAATTGCCCACGGCATTCCCGAGATCGGTGTCCATATCGATACCGCCGATGCGGAGCTGATGGCAAAGGTGCAGGCCGCCGGCCTCGATTTCGGCTGCTGGGCCGCCCACACCCGAGAGCAAATCATCAAGGCGCTCGATCTCGGCGTGAAGGTTTTTACCACGGACCGGCCGACGCTTGCGATTGCGGTCCGTGCCGAACATCGCGGGGAGGCGTCGGTATGAGCGGGATTTCTCTGCGCGACATTCGCAAGGCCTATGTCAACGGTCCCCAGGTTCTCCACGGCGTCTCACTCGATATCCAGCCGGGCGAATTCGTGGTGATCGTCGGCCCGTCCGGCTGCGGCAAGTCCACGCTTTTGCGCCTGATCGCCGGGCTTGATCGCTGCGAAGACGGCACGATCGAAATTGGCGGGCGCCGTGCCAATGATCTGGCACCGCAGGATCGCGACATCGCGATGATTTTTCAAAACTACGCGCTTTATCCGCATATGACCGTGCGCGAAAACATTGCCTTCGGTCTGGAACTGCGCGGCATGAAAAAGGCGGAGCGTAATGAGCGCGCTCAAAATGTCGCGAAAACACTGCAACTGGAGGCTTATCTCGATCGCAAGCCTGCAGCTTTGTCCGGTGGCCAGCGTCAGCGCGTTGCGATGGGGCGGGCGATGGCCCGCAATGCCTCGATCTTCCTGATGGATGAGCCGCTCTCCAATCTCGACAATGCTCTTCGCATCACCATGCGCACCGAGATAAAGGAACTTCACCGGCAGCTCGGCGCGACCATGGTTTATGTCACCCACGATCAGACGGAGGCGCTCTCTCTGGCGGATCGCATCGCGGTCATGAAGGATGGCCATCTCCTGCAGTTCGATCGCCCGGATGTGATCTATGACCGGCCCGCCAATCGTTTCGTGGCAAGTTTCCTCGGCAGCCCGCCGATGAATTTCGTCGCCGCCGACAGGTTGCCTGACTGGAACGGCCCCCGAGGACTGACGGCCGGACTGCGTCCTGAAATTCTTTCTGTCCATGCTGAGAAGCCGGCCCAGCCTGCGCTCGAGGCGCATCTGCTTCTGTCCGAAATGACCGGCGCCGACATGCTTCTTCATTGTGAAAGCCCGGCTGGACGTCTGACCGTGTCCGCGCCGCGACAGGACCTGCCGAAGAATAGCGAACAATTCTGGATTGCTTTCGATCTTGACCGCGCGCTGTTTTTCGATAGCCAGAATGGCGACCGTGTTGATCTTCCGGTTGCAAAGCAGCCGTAACCATAGCCAAGCCTTGAGACGCCGATGGACAAGCAGGATACACCGCTCGCACTGAGCGATCTCATCAGCCGCCATTCGACGCGGTTGACCGACGCCGATACGCGCCTGCTTGATGTGCTGATACAGGATCCGATCCGTGCGGCGATGGAAAACGGCAAGGATGTTTCTTCGCGGGCAGGGGTGCATCCCGCCTCGGCGGTCAGGCTCGCGCGTCGGCTCGGCTTCAAGGGCTATCCGGAGTTTCGTGGATTTCTGCAGTCCAGCCTGACCGAAGGCGGCGGCGATTTCGAAAACCCTGCCGCACGCATGGCCGCGCGCCTTGTGAAGGCCGAAAGCGATGGTTTGCTGGCATCGGTGCTGGACAGCGAGATCGCCGCACTGCAGCAGGCGCGCAACAGCGTCTCCGATGCGGATATTCGCGCATTCTCGACCAGTCTTCGCGACAGTCGCCGGATTTTTGTCTTCGGGCGGGGGCATTTTGCGGCCCTGTCGTCTCTGATCGCTCTTCGCCTGAACCGGTCCGGTTACGAAGCGGTCGATCTTGGCAGCCAGATGCACCAGCTGACTGAAATGCTGTCCACCTTGTCTGCGCAGGATGTCGTCTGGCTGCTCGCGTTCCGAAGAGCGCCGCCCCTTCTGCAGGAAGTGCGCGAGATTGCGGCACAACGGGGAGCGAAAACACTGGCGGTAACGGATGTAGGAGGCACGCGGATCGATCCGGCACCTCACCATCAAATCCTGGTCTCGCGAGGCGATCCGGGTGAATCGCAATCGCTCGTAGTGCCTATGACCATCGCAAATGCCGTTATTCTGGATCTCGCCTCCATAGATGATGGTCGCTCGATAAAATCACTTAGTGAGTTCAAAACGTTCAGGGCGACGTCAGGTCTGGCGACTGGCTAAAGGGACATATACTCCTGATCACCTGCGCCCATGATGGTTTCAGATTTCAGCAGTTGGGGGACCGTCGAACATAATGGCCGATGGTTCGATGCCCATCAAGGTGCTACAGCAAGAAGATTGTCCAAAGCCCCTGACGTCAATTTTCCTTTAAAAAATGACCATTTGACGGATTTATGCTCAAAGTCGTGCCTGTGCCAGCAGCTAGACACTCTTCGTTCATGGCACTCTGCGCTTCGACATTGAACATAATGCCGTTTGCCTGCATCACGTATCGCACAACATTACCGGCAGCCACCGTTTCGACAACAGTCGCCGCAACCTCGAATAGATTTGAACCTTCCGACGCCTTGCCGATTTTGAACACGTGAGGATGGATGATTGCCGTTTGATCGAAATCCCGGCCGATGAGGCGGCTGAATTCTGCTGCGGTCAGGATATTGGCATTGCCGATGAATTTGGCAACGAACAAATCGGCTGGGCGATAGAAAATTTCCGGCCCTGATGCCGTCTGGGTGATCCGGCCGTTGTTCATCACCGAAATCCGATCGCCGAGCGACAGTGCCTCGTCCTGATCGTGGGTGACGAGAATACTGGTCAGGCCCGTCCGGCGCTGGATGCGCTTCAACTCGTCCCGCAGGCGTTTACGGATCTGTGCGTCGAGCGCCGACAAGGGTTCGTCCAGCAAAAGCAGCGAGGGTTCGAGCACAAGCGCGCGGGCGAGCGCCACCCGCTGTTTCTGTCCGCCGGAAAGCTGGCGTGGACGGGCATCCGCCTTGTTCTGCAGCGAAACGATCTCCAGAACCGCATCGATCTTCTCGTCGATCACCTTGCGGACAAGACGGCGCTGTTCGAGCCCGAAGGCAAGGTTCTGGCGAACGGTCATATTCGGAAACAGCGCGTAATGTTGAAACACCATGCCGATGCCGCGATCTTTCGGATGCAGCATTTCGATGGCACGGCCAGCGAGATGGATCGCGCCTCTGTCCGGCTGAACCAGTCCGGCGATGGAGCGCAGAAGCGTGGTCTTGCCACAGCCGGAAGGGCCGAGCAGGACATGCATTTCGCCCTGCTCCACGGAAAGATCGATGCCATCGAGTATGACATTGTCGCCGTAGCGCAGGCCGATAGCGGAGAGGTCGAGATAGGTCATGATTTTGTCTCCGTTCGCCAGACGAGCCGGAACGCGGCGAAGGTGATGAGAAGCGTGATGAGGAAGTAGACGGTGACGATGACGCTCGACAGGCGGCCGCTGAGGTCGCGCTGCGCGAACATGTACATCTGCAGCGTTTCGAACTGGCCGCCGACCAGCATGCGGGCGTAGACGAATTCGCTCATCAGGCCTGCAAAATTGAGAACGATCGCAAGGGCAATGCCCGGAAAGATCGACGGCAGGATGACACGGCGCAAAAGTCTCGCATCGCTGATGCCGAGCAGACGGCCGGCTTCGAAAAGCTCTGTCGTATCGAGTGCCTGCAGGCTGTTCTTGACGTTGATATAAAACATCGGAAAACAGAGCGGCACATATGTCAGGACGAGGACGATCGGCTGTCCGCCGAGCTGCAGGGGCGGTGCGGAAAAGACGCGGAGATAACCGACCATGAGGATGATGGTGGGGACCGCGTAGGGCAGGATGACCAGCCGCGCCATCCAGGTGTCGAGTGTCGGCCAATAGAAGTGGGCGGCGATGACGGCGGGCACAATCAGCAAGCAGGCCAGAAACAGGGCCAGTCCGGCGACAATGGTGGAACGCAGCAAGGCTGACTGAAACCGAGCGTCCAAAAGAATGGTCTGATAGGCGTCGAGCGACAGGCCGCTCGGCAGAATTCCGCCGGTCCAACCGGTGGCGATCGAGTTGAGAAACGTGGCAAGGACCGGCAGCAGCAGGAGGATTGCTGCAAACCAGAGGGTTGTGGTCAGCGCCGGATGTCGGGTCGTTGTCATCGCTTGTCGCCTTTCAGAAGGAGTTGGCTGACGACGATGGGCACGAGCAGAACCAGAAACAGCGCGATGGCGATGGCGTTGGCGAGGTTCGGATCGGAAAATACGTCACCCGAAACGAGTTCGCTGATGCGGATGGTGATGACATTGACGCTGGTACCGGTGAGCGCCAGCGTCGTCGCATAGGTGCCCATGGCATTGGCGAACAGGAGCGTGGTGATGGCGACCATCTGTCGGCCAACCACCGGCAAACCGACACGCAACCAGAAGCGGGTGGTGCCGACCCCGATGAGGCTCGCGGCTTCCTCAAGCTCCGTCTCGATGCCGTCGAGAACAGGGATGATCAGCAGGACCGCAAGAGCGATCTGAAAATAGCAGTAGGCGATGATCAGACCCGTCAACGAATAGACGTTGAATGAGCCGATCAGCCCAGATGCTTTCAGCACGATTGTCAGTGTGCCGTTCAGGCCGAGAAGGAAGATCAGCGCCATGGCCAGCGGCACGCCAGCAAGATTGGCGCCGATATTGGCCAGCGCCATGGCGATGCGGCGCGTGCCGCCGCTGCGATAACGAAGGCTGACGGCGATCAGGAAACCGAACAGCACGCCGATCGCCGTCGTCACGGCAGAGATCAGCAGTGAATTGACAAAACTCTGGCCGTAATAGGCGCTGGTGAGGATTTCGGCGTAGTTTCCGAGTGACCAGACGCCGCCTTTGCTGAAGCTGTCGATCAGGACGGTTGCCAGCGGCCAGACGACCAGTGCCGCCAGCATGAGAAGAAAGGGCGCGGCCAGAAGCTTCATGGCCGGAGAGGCGTGGTGGCTCATGGGCGAGCCACATCCCGGTTCAGCAGGGCAGGGACGGAAAGGCCGTGATTTTCGATGCCGAGCAGTTCGCAGATCAGACCGGCAAGCTCGGTCTGTTTCGGTTGGGCGGCCGTATCGAGCGTAAAGATGTCGGCGCCGATCGTATACAGCGGAACGGTCGCTTCATCCTCGTGCGGACCACCGTGATTGCCGTCATCGCTCATGCCGTGATCGCTGGTGACGATGATGGTATAACCGGCGGCGCGCCATTGCGGCACATAACGGGCGAGAAGATCGGCGGCGTTGCGGGTGGTGTCGCGATACTGGCGGGAGGCGCCGCCATGCTTGTGGCCGATATCGTCGATGTTCATCGGATGCAGCAGCAGGAAATCGGGATCATGCCGGCGTATGAGATCGTCTGCATCGGCGAACAGGTGATCGTCCGGATAATGGTCCTGCCAGTAAAAGGCGCCATGTTGTATGCCGCCGTCGGAATTGCTGATGTGACGGAATTCCGGGCTGAATGGGGCCTGATTGTAGAGTTCGAAATACCAGTGATACGCGGCGGCGGCGGTCACGAGCCCGGCCTTGCGCGCCAGCGAAAAGACGTTGTCGAAATTCGAGCGGCGCACCACGCCATTGCTGGTCACGCCATGCACGACAGGCGGAAGGCCGGTCATCAGCGTTTCGTAAAGCGGGCGGGAAATAGACGGCAGCTCACTGTCTACACGATAGACCTGCGCTTCAGCGCCCGCGACCAGAGCTTCCATATAGCCGAGGCATTCGCGTGCGGTGGAATACCGGAGGCCATCGAGAATGATGAAGATCGTGCGCTTCGTCATGAAGCTGGTCCTTTTCGTTGAATTCAATGCAAGAATGTCTCGCGGATCGGTCCGCGAGACGGGATGTTTGACGAAAGATTGTGTCGCCGGAATTACATCTTCGGAGCGACGAGATCGCGCCACAGCTGCGAGATTTCCTTGGCGGCCTCCGAGGTCCACAGCGTCGGGTCGATCGGGCGGGCAGCCTTGTACTGGTCGGACGGCAGCAGCTTTTCCTTGGCGTCTGCCGGCAGCTCAATATGGTCGAAGCGGATCGGGCGGGCGTACCCGCGGGCAAGGTTGATCTGGCCGGCGTCGCTGAGGATATATTCGCGGGTCAACTTGGCGGCATTCGGGTTTTTCGAATGCTTGTTGATGATCGTTGCATAACCGCTGGTGACCGAACCATCAGACGGGATGATGACCTTGAACTTGTCCTTGCCGACGACGTCGCGGTAGTTCAGCGCGTTGAAGTCCCAAAGCGGGGCGACCTGGATTTCGCCGCGTTCCATCAATGCCGGGGTGACGCCGCTGCCGACGACTCGGCCCTGTTCGGCCAGCTTCTGGAACAGTTCAACGCCCGGGCGCAGGTTCTTTTCGTTGCCGCCGAGCGAAACGGCTGCGGCGAGGATCGAGGCATTGTCCTGTGCGCCAGAACCGACCTTGCCCATGGTGACCTTGTAGTCGCCTTTCAGAAGATCGGCCCAGGAGGTCGGCGGGTTGGCGACATCTGCGGAAACGAGGAAGGCGATCGTGCCGGTGTAACCAATCACCCAGTTGCCGTCGGCATCCTTGGCCCAGTCGGGGATCTGGTCCCAGGTGGTAGTCTTATAGGGCATGGTGACGCCGCGGGCGAGCGCGATCGGGCCGAATTCAAGGCCGACGTCGCCGATATCGGCGGTGGCGTTGACGCCTTCATTGGCGAACTTGGCGATCTCTTCGCCGCTGCTCATGTCAGTGTCGGAATGTTTCAGGCCGTATTTCTCGGTCAGCTGCTGCCAGGTATCCTTCCAGTTGGCCCAGCCGTCCGGCATGCCGACACTGTACACGGCGCCTTCCTTGCGGGCACCTTCTTCGAGTGCGGCAATGTCATTGGCGGCAGCGATGCCGGAATAGGCCAGAACGCCGAGGGCGGGCAGGGCCAGGAAAGTGCGACGGAACATGTTTCACCTCATTGGTATAGACCAGATGTGTGGTCCTATGCCAAACTGTGATGACAGGCGCATGACGGGTGACGAATGGCTGACGGCAGCACGAACGATACGATCACACAGCCTTCCTCGAAACTTGAGCAGGCGATCAGAGTCGATTTGGCCGAAGGTCGTCTGGCGGTGGATCGACGGCTGCCGCCTGAGCGCGAACTGGCGGAACGTTATGTGACGACACGCATCACGTTGCGCGAAGCACTTTCTCATCTCGAAATGGATGGTCTCATCTATCGCGAAAATCGCAGAGGGTGGTTCGTTTCGGATCGTCGACTGGTCTATAATCCGCTGTGGCGGACGGACTTTCAGCGCATGACACGGGAACAGAACCGGCAGGCAAGCACCGAACTGATTGAAGCCGTCAGCGCTATTGCCCCAGAAGCTATCTGCGCATTGCTGGAACAGCCCGTAGGAACTGAGTTTTGGCGTATCCGGCGTCGACGGCGGGTGGATGGCCGGCTCGTCGTTTTCGTGGAGCATCACCTGAACAAAACAGTGTTCTCCGATATTCTGGAGCAGGATCTGACTGGTTCTCTGACCAATCTGTACCGCGAAAAATATGCGCTGGAATATGGTGACGTGTCTTTCGAGATCAACCCGATCTCCTTGACCGGCATGCCGGCGACTGAACTGCGCTGTTCCGACGGCACGTTCGGCTTGCAGATCGTGCGCGTCAATCGTGATCAGTCAGGCCTTATTCTGGATTGCGATGTCGAATACTGGCGACATGACGCCGTTTCTATCAGGATAGATACGAGAGACGGCCCTGGTTAGGCCAAGTCGTGTTCTCACGGTCTGTTTTCATCTCTAATTTTCGAATGTGCAACGGGACGCGGATTCCTACCCGCTCAACAGCGGTAGATATCACTCCCGGAATTTTCAGTTCGGTTCTTTGATCAAGGCGGGAAATGACCGTGTCGCTTTCTTTCGAATGCCTCATAGCTCCACTTGCTGCGAGCGAGCTTAGCTATCCCTAACTGGGGATGGCCTGCCGCGTGCCGCCGTCTTCTGTCTCATCGCCTGGGGTATGTTCGAAAACCCTTCTATCTGCGCGCTGAAGCCAAATACCTAAGTTTATTGTCGATGCACAGCTCACATGAAAGTGTGGGACGATACGCAGTATTCCGTACGTTTTTTTAAGGCTTTACGGAAAAAGCATAACTCACCGGCCTTCCCGACCGGCGAGTTTCAGGTTTTCGCTTTTATGTTCTTCACATCCCTCGGCCTGGACGGGCTTCATACTTGGGCTTCCCTTTGCGGATATGCGCGAAAAGATACTCTTCGCCCCCCGAGGTCAGGATCAGCTTCCAAGCTTTTCAGGCATGGCGGAGGAGTGATGCGACGAGATCAGCCACTTTCCATCCTTGAACTCATACGTGAACGTGTAGCGTGCCGGAACCTTGCTGCCGTCGGTCAGCGTGAAGGTATAATTGCCGGTGTCGATCGCACTGTTGCAGGACAGTTTGATCGTGCGGCTGTCGATTGCGCCCTTTGGTTCCTTCTTGAGGAAATCCACGAAATAGCCCTTGCGCTCGTCCTGCGTCAGCCGCGGCGTGTTCGAGAGCGTAGGCAGAAGCACGGCGTCCGCTGCATAGTTTTCGATGACATTCTCGGGGCTGAGGGTGGCCAGCGATGCATTCCAGCGGTCGAACAACTGCTCTACTTCGGCCTGGGTAATCGGCGCGCATTCCTGTGCAAGGGAAGGCGTCGCCATCAGAGCGATCACGGATGCGGCAAGCAGATGTCGTTTCATTTCGGTCTCCATCGAATTTGACTTCTCCGGCGTCAATCTTGCCGGCCTGCCAAACATGCCGGGATGCGCCTCATGCGGCGTCTGCCGCCTGGCCGTGATCGCATCTGCCGAGTGGCATATGCGATCACGACGGACGATCGCCTATCTTACGGACGCACAACATTGAAAAGACGGAAAATCGTGGACGATCCAGACGGCATAAATTCTCCCATACGCGAATTGCGACGCCTTTATCGCGATGCGGAAGCCAAGGCCGCGCGTCTGCGATTGATCGTCGATGTCCGCACTATGTTCGACGCCGGCCCTGTGGATGCGTCGATGCATGGAGCGCTGTCGGCCATTGCCGGTTTCTCAGGCGCATCCATGGCCAGCATCCGCGCAGAAACGGATATGCGCTGGCAGTTTCCCGCCAACGGCGTGGAACATGGCGCTTTAAACGAAAGCACGGCCCATGCTTTTGTCGGCAAGGGCTGGGCCGGCGGCGAGCAGGTGGAGTTGCGCATTGCCGGCCTTGCTGCCGCGCTCGAAGAAGCCGATCGTGACGCGATCCAGGTCGTGACCGATCAGATCGCCGGCTTTCTGGCCTCTGAAAGGCAGCGTGTTCTTCGGGGGCAGCTGACAGCCGATCTTAAAGCCCGTGAACGCGATCTCGAAAACCTGGTCAAGGCGATGATTGGCGCGCAGGAGCAGGAGCGGCGCAGGATCGCCTATGACCTTCACGATGGTGTGGCGCAATCTTTGGTGAGCCTTCTGTTCAGGCTGGAGGCGGCGGGCGTGACCGTCAGCGATGCCTCTCCAGCGAAAGAGGCGATCGAAAGCGGTATCGAGATCGTGCGCATGTCCATCGGCGACGTACGCGGTGCCATCGAAGCGCTTCGTCCCGCGGAACTCGACGATCTGGGTCTTGAGGCGGCACTGCGCGCCCGGCTGGACGATATCGATTGCGTGCAGATTTCCTTTCATGCGGATCTGGGTGGAAGCCGCCTGTCCGATGTGCTCGAGGTAACCCTTTACAGAGTGGCGCAGGAAGCGCTGGCCAATGCCGTAAAACACTCCGGCTGCAGCCGGATCGATTTGCGTCTGGCATCGGAGCACCCGCAGTCCGTCTCCCTCGCCATCACCGATAACGGCCAGGGCATTGCGGATCTGTCGATGTCGAGGGAGAGGGGGCAGGGTGTCGGCATGTCCGCCATGCGCGAGCGGATGGCGCTGATCGGCGGCTCGCTCTGCGTCCAATCAGAACCGGGCGGAGGAACGTCCGTCATTGCGCGTGCTCCGGTTTCCGTAACCCTGAAGGAGTTCATGTGAACCGTTACAGAATACTGATCGCTGATGATCATGAGCTCGCACGGTCGGGGCTTGTCGCCGTATTGGCAAGTGCGCCAGAACTCGAAATCGTCGGGGAAGCGGCAGACGGCATGACGGCGGTTGCGCTCAGCGAAACGCTTCGCCCCGATATCGCGCTTCTCGATATCCGGATGGGGGGGATGGATGGGCTTGAAGCGGCGGCGGAAATCCGTCAGCGCGCACCCGAAACCCTTATCATCATGCTGACCATGCATGACAGCGTCGATTATCTCGAAGCCGCCATCAAGGCCGGGGCCAGCGGTTATGCCCTGAAGGACATCCGGCGCGATGCGTTGTTGCAGGTCATCGCCAATGTTGCGGCGGGCCAATCCTTCTTCGATGTAGACCTGATGCGTCGCCTGCTTCGCCGGGTCTCGCCGGAACCAGCCGGAGACGCTGCCATCGAAAGGCTGACGGTGCGAGAGCGGGAAATTCTCGTTCGCCTGACGACCGGCGAGACGAACAAGGAAATCGCCCGCTCGCTCGGTATCGCGCCCGGCACCGTCAAGGTGCATGTCGAACGCATTCTCGACAAGCTGCAGGTGACCGATCGGACGCAGGCCGCAGTCATGGCAGTTCGGGCAGGGCTGGTGGATCAGGACAGCCTATGACCGCATCCCGGCTGTTTACACCCATCTCACGCCGGTTCCTGGATCAGCCGCTGGCACGCAAGGGGTTGATCGTCATTGCCGTGCCGCTGATCTGTTTCCTGATCGCGCTGGCCTCGGTTTTTCTGGCCGAACGCGAAAGCCGCCGGGCGGAAAACTATGTCCGGGTGACGTTTTCAATCCAGTCGGACATTCTGGAGCTGCATGCCTTGCTGGCAGAGGCGGCTTCGGGCGTACGCGGTTTTCTGCTGACGGGAGATGAAGCATTCCTGACGGCCTTCGACAAGGCGATGAAGGAATTGCCCGCGATCCTTACCGGCATGCGCCGTCTCATCCGGGATGACGAGCAACGGGCGCGGCTCGATGGCATGGAGCCGCTCGTGCGCCTGAAGCTGGATGGTCTCAGTTCCCTGCATGGGACCGCGGACGGATCGGGGCGGCCCCTTTCGGAAGAGATCCGCAAAACCCTGACGGACAACAAGGCCCTGCTCGACACGCTGCAGGCGGAGATCGGCAAGATGCGCGAACGGGAGGATTTTCTCCTCGCCGTGCGCACCGACGAAGCCGATGCCATCCGCGACCGGTCCAGGTGGATTACTCTGCTGGGGGCATTGTTCGGGCTGCTCGGAGGCATCAGCGCTATGATGCTGATGTCGAACGGGATCGTGCGCCGGGTTGGTATGCTGCGAAGTGCTGCGCACAAGCTGGCAAGCGGGCAGAAGCTCGAGGCGATCCCTGCGGGTCGTGATGAACTCGGTGAACTTGCCGCGGCGCTGCAGGAGGCGAGCCGCCTGCTGAAGGCGCGCGAAGATGCATTGCGCGAAAGCGAGGAACGGTTCCGCCTGCTTGTCGACGGTGTGCACGACTACGGTATTTTCGGCCTCGACGAGGCGGGTCGTGTCGTCAGCTGGAATGTCGGTGCCGAACGTATCACCGGATACAAGGCCGATGAGGTCGTCGGCGGCCATTTTTCGAAATTTTACCCTGAGGATACGCGCGGCACGCACCCCGCGCAGGAGCTCGCACAGGCACTTGAGTTTGGACGGATCGAGGATGAGGGCTGGCGTCTTCGCAAGGATGGCGAGCGTTTCTGGGCCAATGTCGTCGTGACGGCGCTGAAGGATGATCACGGCAATGCACGTGGCTTTTCCAAGATCACACGCGACATGACCGAACGGAAAAAGACGGAGGAAGCCCTGCTTGCCGCACGCCGGGAGGCTGAACGTGCCAGTCATGCAAAAAGCGAGTTTCTGTCGCGCATGAGCCATGAGTTGCGCACGCCGCTCAATTCGATCCTCGGTTTTGGCCAGATACTCGAAATGGATCTGGACGATCCCGAAAACCAGTTTTCCGTTCGGCAGATCCTGACGGCCGGCCGCCACCTGCTGAGCCTGATCGATGAGGTCCTCGACATGGCAAGGATCGAGGCAGGGCGGATGGAGCTGGCCATCGACAGGATCCATGCGGCAGAGGTTCTTCAGGAGGCCCTGGCGCTCGCCCGGCCATTGGCCGAGGAACGCGCCATCGGCCTGCATCTGGATGACGAGCAGCTTTCCCGCGCCTTTACCAGTGCCGATAGACGGCGGCTTTTGCAGGTTCTTCTCAACCTGCTTTCGAATGCCATAAAGTTCAACCGCGTTGGAGGAGAAATCAGGATTGTCGGGCGTGCGGACGGGCGGCTGCTGACGATCGATATCTGCGACAGCGGCTCCGGCATCGCGCCTGATGGTATCGAACGCTTGTTCAAACCGTTCGAGCGCCTGGGCAAGGACGGTGGCGCAACGGAGGGGACGGGGCTCGGGCTCGCCCTGTCCAGGCATCTCATGGAAGCGATGGGCGGACGGCTGGAACTGGTGCAGACCTCGGCGCGCGGCACCATTTTTTCTCTGGGCCTGCCGATCGCGGCCGATCAGGAGATCGCGGACGAGATGCGGTCTGCACCGAAAATGATACCGGTTTCGCCGGGTGCGAATATCGCGACCGTTCTGTGCATTGAAGACAATCCGCAAAGCCGCGATCTGATCGAAAACATCATGACACGTCGGTTCGGTTGCCAGGTGATGCCGGCGATACTTGGTGAATCCGGGCTGGTAATGGCCCGCCAGCACAAGCCGGACCTCATTCTTCTCGATCTCGATCTGCCGGACATGAGTGGGCTTGATGTGCTGAGGGCGCTGCGAAGCGATGCCCGCACTTGCGCAATTCCGGTCGTGGTTATCACCGCCGACGCCACGCAGGCGACCCGGCAAAACGCCATGGCAGCCAAGGCGACAACCTACATTACCAAGCCGATCGATCTTCGGCTGTTCACCAAATCCGTAGAGGAGATTGCATGCAGCCAAGACCTGTCGACATTCCCGCCGACGCAAAAATCCTGATCGTCGATGATGAGATGGCCAATGTGGCGCTGTTGACGCGCCTTCTGCAGCGCGAGGGGTTCGGGAACATCAGCTCGACGCTCGATCCGCGCAGAGCGTCGGACATGTTTCGCGAGATCAAGCCGGATATCGTGCTTCTCGACCTGATGATGCCGCATGTCGACGGCTTTCAGCTGCTGGAGACGTTTTCGCGCCTTGTCGGACCGCGCGGCTTTACGCCCATCATCGTCATGACGGCGGACATCTCCATCAGCACGCGCCGCCGGGCATTGTCGCTGGGAGCGAAGGATTTTCTCGTCAAGCCGCTGGATGCAGTCGAGACGGTGCTGCGCATCGTCAACCTGCTCGAGACCCGTTTTCTTTTTCTCGAACTGCAGCGTGTGGCAGAGCCTGAGCGGAAAGTCTGAGGACTTGACGTTTTATCCTGCACCGTCGGAGCCGGTTCGGACCTTAATTCAAGGCATGGCTGATGATTGTCGGCCCGGATCAGTGAATTGAGACCTGATATTCGGTGATGAGGCCGCAGTCGCGTACGGCTGGGGCTCCCAGATGGTTGGGCGAATTTCAGCCGAAGAACCGAGGCCGGCGGTAGGGTGGGGTAGGGGGCATCAAATGTCGGGCTGACATTTGGTATATCGTGTGAAAATTCAACATAGACAACCTATGATTGCGATATTAGGCTGCGCTGGAAATAGTGACGCTTTATTCAACAATTTCAGGAGTGTATTATGGATAAGGAACTTCCCGTCCCCACATGCTTCGATACACCCGGCACAGCCACGAAGCGGTTGGTGGAAATGTTCGTCGAGATGGGGCAGGCCAAGCGTACCCGCATCGGGCCTCCGCCGGCGGAGCGGGCGGTGTTTCGCAAGCTGCACGGTGTCGTGCACGGCCGGTTTGTCCGTCATCCCGACATTCCCGAGGAATTGTGCGTCGGTCTATTCGCGCATGAACGGCTCGATGCCTGGATGCGCTTTTCCAGCGATACGGCACCGAATGCGCCCGACCTGGGATCAACGCTCGGCATCGGCATCAAATTGTTCGGTGTGCCGGGTGAGAATGCGCTCGGTGAAGCCGGCAACACCGCCGATCTGATCATGCAGAACGCAGCGCGCTTTTTCGTCAACGATGCCCAGGAGATGGTGGAATTCACCTATGCCGGCGTCGTCCAGCGCGACTATGACGCTTACCTGGCTTCCCATCCCGAGACGAATGCCGTCCTCAATGCGATGACGGCTCCGCGCGGTTCGGTCCTCACCACAACCTATTGGGCGATCCTGCCGTTCCGCATGGGTGACGAAATCGTCAAATACCGGCTGGTTCCCGAAACCGCGCCGGAGGATGTGCCTGACGATGCACCCGATTATCTGGCAACGGACATGGTAAACCGTCTGTCCGAGCGCGGCTATCAATTCGTTCTCGAAATACAGCGTCGCACCAATCCGGAAACCATGCCGCTCGACAAGGCAATGGTCGAATGGCCGGAAGACGAAAGCCCGTTCATACCCGTCGCCACGCTGCAAATTCCGCGGCAGCGCGTGGAAGCACGCGGCCAGGCGGACTATGGCCAGGGGCTCTCGTTCAATATCTGGCGTGTGCCCCCGGCCAATGCTCCGAGCGAGGCCTCATCGATCGCCGTGGTCCGCCGTGACGTCTACGCGGCAGGCGCCAGATTGCGCCACACCGCAAACGGCCAGCCACTGCAGGACCCAGGCGAACCGCGCCCTGTCCTGCCGGAGCCTTTTGCGAAAGACGATTGCATCGTTCAGGCCGTGATCTATCCCGCGATAGGCATCGCCCGCGTTGGATCAAGCGACGAGTATTTCTACGGTCCTGAAGTGATTGATCCGCGGCCACTGCCGCCGGGCAGCTATCGCGACAAGGACATGAAGCTCAAGCGGCAGGCGGCGCGCTTCCGCATCTACGGCTGCAATGCGCGCGGTGACATCGTGCGCGAACTGACCGGCGGGGAGGGCGGTGCCGAAATCGAATGGAAGGTAGAACTGGCCAATACGAAGGCGGCGTGGTTTGGCTTTCAGCTGGCGCTCGACATTCCCGAAGCGAATTATGCGCCGCCCACGACACTGCGCAATCCCGGCGTCGCCGATCGTTCCCGCCTTGCCATCAGGCCCGAAGCCCAGACACTGCGTGGCGCCGGAGCGAGCGCGCGCTTCGAGGGCCGGTTCATGGATATCGAGGTCGCGCTGGGCGAAGCGATGACAGACGAAGCCGGGCGGCTCACCGTTCTGGGGGGCAAGGGCATCTCCCAAAGCTACGACGGCTCGGCTGCGATCACCTTCGCTAATAACGAAGGCTGGTACGACGACGTCTCGGACGGTCCGGTGACCGCCAGAGTGGTGCTCGATGATATGGAGATCCAGGTCGTTCCGTCCTGGGTGGTCGTGGCTCCACCCAATTACGGACCACAACGCAAATCGGTGCGCACCATGTGGGACCTGATGCGCGATGTCGCGATCAAGGCCAAGATGCTTGCCGCGCCGAAGCGTCCGTCGTTTACCCGGGAGATTCTGCCGATCTTCGAGCGGATGGAAGGCCTGCAATGGGTCAATGCGGGCTTTGCGGGCGGTTTCGGCTGGGAAGGCGCATTCGACCTTACCAGCCCCGAAGCTCTTTCACGCCTGAGCAGCACAAGCCCGGCATTCCGCGAGCAGCGGCGCGTGATCTACAACAATTTCCGCAACTTTCAGACTGACAGCTACTCCCCGGTGCCATGGCCCTGGCTCTATGGTGACGCCATGAACATACCGCCGGCAGATACGCCGCGCCAGAACGCCGTCCTGAGCGACTGTCAGATGGCGATGCTGGACTGTTGGGCGCAGGGTAATTTCGACAACGACTACGATGCCGGTCACAAGCCTCCAGGCAGTATCGATGAGGTGCCGCTTGCCCAACAAGGCGATATGCTGACCCAGGCCGCGCTCGAATTCTGTCTTGCCGATGCTTTTCATCCGGGATGCGAGATGACCTGGCCGGTGCGTTCGGCGAGCATGTACATGGCGCCGTTCCGCTTCCTCCATGCTCCCAAGGGCTGGGTCGAGCCATTGCAAAGCGAAGTGCTGACGACGGATTCTGTGACGATCCCCAACGGCCCGCTCTATGGGCAATTGCCCGGCGGCATCACCCGCTGGATGGCGGTTCCCTGGCAAACCGACACGAGTAGCTGTCGTTCGGGTTATACGCCGAGCTATGATCCCTATGTGCCTTCCTTCTGGCCCGCACGCGTGCCCAATGAAGTTCTGACAAAGGAAAATTACGACATCGTTATGGACAAGAGCCGGCCATTGTCCGAGCGCAAAAAGGCTTTCGCCAATCGCGAGGCCTGGATCGAACCGCTGGGTGCCGACGGCTACACGCATCAGATCAACAACATGATCCAGCATTTCGATTTTCTGGGCGTGGTCGAGGTGCGCGAGGGGCCGGGAGATCCCGAATTTCCAGCCTTCATCGAGGTCGAGGATTACGCCAAGCTGATCACACCCGAAGAGGAACATTATACCGTAAGGGGCGAGTTGGCCGGAATGGCGCCACGCGAAACGCGCCCGACAACAACGCAGCGTCGGGGCGTGCGTTCAGCAACCGAAGTCGATGTGTCCTCCATCGATCTCGTCAACCGGTTTCCGCGCGGGCTACCGCCGCAACGATGAGGTTTGACGTTGCTGTGATCGGCGGTGGCGCAGCTGGCTGCGCTGCCGCGGCAACGATTGCGCCATCCGCATCGGTGGTGTTGATCGATCGGATAGCCGCGCCCGGTTGGCGGATTGGCGAGACTCTACCCGGCGCTGCCCGCCGTGTGCTGGTCGCGATCGGCGGGTGGGAGCGTTTTACCACGGCGGGACATGCCGAAGCGCCTGTCAAGGTAAGCAGGTGGGGATCAGACGAGCCCGTTACGATCGATGCATTTCGGGATCCGGATGGTGTCGGCTGGCGGCTTGGCCGCGCTCGTTTCGAAGCCGATCTACGTGCAGATGCAGCGGCCCGCGGTGCTGTTCTGCTGACACCCGTCGCGGTCGACAGGCTGCAGCGCACAGACGTCGGCTGGACTGTGACGTTTGGCAATGGCGAGACACTGGAAGCGCGCCAAATCATCGATGCCAGTGGCAGACGCTCGCGCTTGCTGCACCCGTTCGGCCAGCGGCGCGTGAGGATGGATCGACTTGCCTGTGTATATCAGCGCGTGCGCCAGTGCGGTGATGGCAATCCTTCCACCTACACTCAAGCCATGCCGGACGGCTGGTGGTATACTGCTGCTTTGCATGACGGCTGGCGTATCGTCGCCTTTCACGGCGACAGCGACGAAGCTGCGCTACGCACCATACTGCGCGCCGGACCGGTCGCGGTGGCACAGCGTGTGCCAGGTCTGGTGGAGGCCATGGGCGACATAGAACCGGCATCTGCCCTCCCACCCCAATCCTGCGCAGCTCACAGTTCGGCGGCAAGCGCGGCTGGTGATGGCTGGCTGGCGGCTGGCGACTGCGCCATTTCGCTCGATCCGCTCTCGTCGCAAGGACTGCTCAACGCACTGGTGACTGGCATGGAAGCCGGCGAATGCACTCTTGCCCTTCTTGCCGGCAACACGATGGCGATACAACTACACGCCGAGCGCATTGGCCGTATCTGGCGCGCCTATCTTGCACATTACATGACCTATTACGGCATGGAACGTCGCTGGCCAGACACTCCTTTCTGGCACAGGCGTATCAGTGGAGCTAGCTTTCGGCCATGATCTTTGCCTTGTCCGTCAATCGGCTCGGAATGTTGCCCCCTTATCGATGTCCAATATTGGTTCTGACTCACATTTGCTGCTCTTGAATATGATGCTTCCGCTGGTTCACCGTGGTATCAACTATGCAACGACGATTTCAACAAGCGCGCCTCGCGCCGTCCGGCTTTGCAGTCGATGAAGTCACGGTTGCCGCAGAGTGCGTTCAAGTTCGGTTGCGATCACGCGCTGCCTCAGGAACTTGCCCGTCATGTGATCGGCGAGTTGAGCTGGCGATCATGGCGCGTCGGTTCTGGTGCGATGTCGTTCTGTGCGGTCAGCGTATCTTCTGCGAACAGTTCGATAGTGGCGTGCTGGCAGGTTGCGGTGTTCCTGACCGCAGAATAGCTGGCGGCAAGGATTTTGATCAGCGGGATCATACCCGTCCTATAATTATCGAAACTGAATAGTGAAAAATGACAATTCTCCTATGGGACAAGCCGGTGATTGCCGGCACGCATCTGGTCTTCAGTGCATTCGAAGCTAGCCAGTTCATCGCCGAGCACGGGGCACACCGCACGGACCTGCATCGCGCCGTGGCCGACAACTGCATCCAGATGGCACTGGATGGCCGAGCATCGCCTGACGAGGCACGCGAATTGTTCGAAGCAGCGCTTTAAAGCCATCGCTGAGCGTCAAATGAGAGGCAAGCGGGGGGCATGATATGCCGAAAGATGTGGAGCTCGAACGCGCGGGCTGGATGCTGATGTGCATTGCCATCGGTTCGTTCGTGTTTGTGAAGAGCGATCGACGAAACTGGAACTCGTCGTCACCAACGAGGCTCTCCTCCTCCTTGTCGTCTACAGGCACATCATCAGAAACGTCGAAACCTGATCTATAGATGATGCGGTTGCGACGCCCTGAAATGTTTTTGTAAGCTCAGCCAGAAAATGTGCGGGTCGATGGCACAGATCCCTTCAACTCTTCTACGTTTTTTGTTCGTTGTTGCGAAATGACCTCCGAGAGTTTCTTATCCTCGTTCAAGCGTCTTGAATAAGTTGTCGAAGGATCGAGGTTCCAGGAACGGCAATTACCAGAGATGGGTAAAGATTATCCCGCCTTCCTCGCGCTCCGCAGCGCGAGGATATACGCTTGGTGCCACACCGCGTCGCACGTACAAATATGCCGAGGCAAAGCGGACGATCAGCGCACGGAGGACCAGCTTCGGAATGTTGCGAGTTGTCACGCGGTAACCTCAAGCGATGATTGGCTAAGGCGTTTCAGGCACTAGGTCCGCAGTCGTTGTGTCGCGATTTCGCTGGCTGTCCAGATGCAGTCCGACACAAGTGCCGCCGTCAGGGCGACCGGCGTCGAGTGGATGACATTGGTCGGCATCATCGCAAGCTCGCCGACCTTCGCAAGGTCTTGCGCCGAGACGTTTTCGAGCCCGAGTTCTGCCAGGGTCACAGGCAGGCCGATGTCGATGCAGAAGTCGATTGCCTCGTAAAGTTCCTCCGGCGGGCGGTTCTCCAGCACAAGTAGGCAGATGATGCCGAAAGCGACTTTCTCGCCGTGAAAGAACTTGTGTGTCGGCTCGAGTACAGTCAGCGCATCATGGATGCCGTGGGCTGCCGATACGCCGCAATTTTCAAATCCCAGGCCTGAAAGAAGCGTATTCGCCTCGATGATGTTTTCCACCGCTGCCGTCAGCTTCCCGCCCTTGGCTGCATGAAAAGCCGCGCGACCGTCGCGCATCAGCGTGTCATGGCAGGCGCGCGCAATTTGCGCGCCACCGATCGTGGCGGCATAACCGTTGCCGATATAGTTGTTGGATCGGGATTCCAGATTGGAGCGCGCCTCGTACCAGGTCGACAATGCGTCGCCCATGCCCGAGACGAGGAAGCGCACCGGTGCCTGTATGATCAAGGCACTGTCGACCAGCACGACATCCGGATTGCGACCGCATCGAACGACGCGATCATAAACACCCTCGGCGGAATAGATGACTCCGATCGAACTGGTGGGAGAATCCGTGGATGCGATGGTCGGCACCGTCACGATCCGGGCGTCGATGTTGAAGGCTGTGATTTTTGCCGTGTCCAGCGCCTTTCCGCCCCCCACTCCAATCACCACACCGGCGCCAGCGGCCTTGCCGTCTTGGACGCATCGCGCGACTTCGGCATCCGTTGATTCGCCGCCGAAGCGGACAAAATGGCTGGCGACACCCTTCTGTGACAGGGATTTTTCGATGGCCGGCCTGAGGCTTTCCCAGAAGAAGCTGTCGATAACGATGAGAGCGGATTTTGCCAGCGGTTCGACATAGAGGCC
This sequence comes from Neorhizobium huautlense, assembly GCF_030811685.1. Lineage (GTDB taxonomy): Bacteria > Pseudomonadota > Alphaproteobacteria > Rhizobiales > Rhizobiaceae > Neorhizobium > Neorhizobium huautlense_A. The sequence goes on from NZ_JAUSRF010000005.1 coordinate 25,502, forward strand.
AAGATCGGCAATCACGCCCGGGCCCTGGACGTAGCGGAGCGGCCCGCCATAACCACGTTGTGTCATGAAAATAGTCCTTCGGTTATGATGTCAACGCAGCGTCAGGCCGCCGTCGATGGTGATGACTTCGCCGGTGGTGAAGCTTGATGCATCGCTTGCGAGATAAATCGTCGCGCCGGCGAGTTCCTCCACCGTTCCGATGCGGTTCTGCACAGCGCCCTTGGCCCAGTGATTGTTGACGACGTCCGGATGTTCCCTGAGCACGTCGTCGGTGAGTTCGGTCATGATATAGCCCGGTGCCAGCGCGTTGACGCGGATACCGTGCTCTGCCCATTCCGTGGCCAGAGCCTTGGTGAGCATGTGTACGCCGGCCTTGGACACGTTGTAGGCTGCGTGGCGGAACGGCCAGTTGACGATACGGCCGGACATCGATCCGATATTGATGATCGATCCGCTTTTCTGCGTGATCATCTGGCGTCCAACGGCGCGTGAGACAAGAAACACGCCATCGAGGTTTACCGACATGGTCTTGCGCCAATCCTCCAGCGCGCAATCTTCGGCGGCCGCCGGCAACACGATGCCGGCATTGTTGACAAGGATGTCGATACGGCCCCAGCGTTCGATGACGGCATCCGTCATGCGCTGGACATCGTCCTCCAGTGCGACATCCGCCTGGATCGCAAAGCTGTCCGTGCCGCTTGCCTTGAGGTCTGCGGCCAGCTTTTCGGCCCGCTCGAGCGAGGATTTCACCACGATCGCAACATCCGCGCCGTGTGCGGCCAGGGCTTCCGCCAGCGCCTTGCCGATGCCGCGCGAGCCCCCGGTGACGATCGCCTTGCGGCCCTTCAGATTGAACATGTTGATGTAGTTATGCGCGCCGCTCATTGGCGACTCCTCCCTTTTTGACAGGTACCGGACGCCTCCGCGCCCGGTGAACGAGATTGCTGAAGCCTTTGCTGCCGAAATCAGGCGGCGGAACTGGCGGTGATCGGCGGGGTTTCGGTCGCGCCCCACTGGCTGAGGATGTGCTCCGCCGTCCGCGTGGCCTGGGCCACGATCGTGAGCGACGGGTTGAGCGCCGTCGAAGAGGGCAGGAAGGATGCATCGACGACGTAAAGATTATCGACATCCCAGACCTTGCAGTTGGGATCGAGCACCGAAGTCTGCGGATCGCTGCCGAAACGCGCCGTGCCGCACTGGTGCATGGACACCTTGATGTCCATCTTGTTGGTGATGATCAAAGGGTAACCGAGCGAGCGCATGTGGGCGCTCCACACTTTCACCAGTTCACTGTGGGATTTGAGGTTGTTGGCCGTGTAGCTCAGCCTGATCTTGCCGTCCGGGTCGAGGCTGACACGGTTGTTCGGGTCCGGCAGATCTTCCGACATCAGCCACCAATCGACGCTGCGTTCGGCAAACATGGACATCAGCCATTCCGGCGCCCAGCGGGCATTCGCCGTCAGCATGCCGCCCTGAAGTTTGCCCAGGCCCTGCACATTGCCGAGCGGATAGGGCTTTTCACGGTTGGCCAGGTAATAATCGTTGATCGCCATCGATTTTTGAAACACCACCCGGTTTTTCCGGAAGGGCGATATCGCCATCATGGCGGTGTTGTTATGGGCCATGTAGTTTCGGCCCAGCTGGTCGGACATGTTGTTGCCGATGCCGCGTTTGTGCGTGTTATTGGCGGAGCGCAGCAGCAGCGCAGATGAATTGATCGCACCTGCGCTGGAGATGAAGAGGTCGGCGCCGATCGTGCGCGTTTCGCCATTGACCGTGAGTTCCACGCCGGTCACGCGTTTTCCGGTCGGATCGGTGATGACACGGTGGACAAAGGCTTCCGTCACCAGGTCGATACCACCCTTCGCAAGAGCAGGATTGACCAGCCTGACCTCGGCATCGCCCTTGGCGCCAAGCTGGCAGGCGAAGCCATCGCAGGTGCGACAGCGGACACAGCTGCCTCCCTCGTGATAGTCGATGGCGATCGGCAGCGGAAAAGGGTTCAAACCCTTGTCCCGCAGCTTGCGCTCGAAAAAGGCGATCTCCGGCTCATGCCCGATGGCTGGATAGGGCATGGGACCGGAGCGCGGAGGCTCGGTCGGGTCCATGCCTGCCGTGCCATGGGTGCCCATCAGTTTTTCGGCGATATCGTAATAGGGGGCGAATTCGGAATAACGGACAGGCCAGGCCGGCGCGAGGCCATCCTCGTGCTGCAGGTCCTCGAAATCCTCGGCACGGAAGCGCAATGTCGCGGCTCCGAAGAACTTGCTGTTACCGCCGACATAATAATAGGTGCTCGGATTGAAATCCTTGCCGTCCCGATCGCGCCAGGTTTCTTTGGTGGCGTATTTGCGGGTATGAAATACCGCGTCGACGCTCCAGTTGTCCGGTTCGCGCGGCAGGCGCGGCCCGCGCTCGATCATCAGGATGCTGCGGCCGTGACCGGCGAGCCTATTGGCCATCGCACCGCCGCCAACACCGGCGCCGATGATGACGACATCGTAGAAATCCTTGATAGCATTCATGATATTCTCCTCCCGGCGGTGCGCCCATCCCGCGCAATCTCGCCTCGTTTTCTGCGTTACATGACGGCCCCGACCTGCCAGGGCACGAATTCGTTGTCGCCGTAATCGTAGGTTTCGCTCGCGGTCCTGGCGCCGGAGGCGGTGTCGATGATCATCTGGAATATGCGCTCACCGGCCTGTTCGACGCTCTCGTCACCGGTGGCCACGGTGCCGCAATTGATGTCCATGTCCTCGCTCATGCGCTCGAACATCGGCGTGTTGGTCGCAAGCTTCAGCGAAGGGGCCGGTTTGAAACCGGAAACCGAACCACGGCCGGTGGTAAAGCAGATGATGTTGCAGCCTCCGGCCACCTGGCCGGTGACGGCCACCGGGTCGTAACCGGGCGTGTCCATGAACACGAAACCGTTTGCGGTAATGGCCTCGGCATATTCATAGACCGCATTGAGGCGCGAAGTGCCGCCCTTGGCGACCGCGCCGAGCGATTTTTCCAGAATGGTGGTGAGGCCGCCGGCCTTGTTGCCATGCGAAGGGTTGTTGTTCAGTTCGGCATTGCCGCGTTCGGCATAATCGCGCCACCACGCGATGCGCCGCAGCAGCTTTTCAGCCACTTCGGGCGATGCTGCCCGGCGGGTCAGAAGATGTTCGGCGCCATATATCTCGGGCGTTTCTGCAAGACAGGTCGTGCCGCCATGGCGAATGAGAAGGTCCGACGCATGGCCCAGTGCAGGATTGGCGGAAATGCCGGAATATCCGTCCGAACCGCCACATTCGAGGGCAAGTTTCAGCATGGAAGCCGGTTGCGGTGTGCGCACCACGTTGTTGACGCCTGGCAGCATGGCCTCGATTGCCGCAATGCCTTCCTCGATCGTGCGCCGGGTCCCGCCGGTTGCCTGAATGGTCATGGCGCGGAAACGGTCGCTTTCTGCAAGTCCGTGCGCGGAAAGAATGGCCGGGATCTGGTTGGTTTCGCAACCGAGACCGATCATCACCACACCGCCGACATTGGGGTGGGTCGCATAACCGGCAAGCGTGCGGGTCAGAAATGCGTAACCTTCCGCCTTGGTGTTGATGGCGCAGCCTCCCGCATGGGTCAGCGCAATGATGCCATCGACATTCGGGTAATCGTCGAGGCGGCCCGGTACTGCGAAATGGGCGGCAACGGCCTTCGAGACCGTGGCGGAACAGTTTACCGACGAGATGATGGCGATGTAATTGCGCGTGCCGGCGCTGCCATTCGGCCGTGCATAGCCCATGAAGGTGGCACGACGTTCGGCAGGAACATAATCCGGCTCATGCGCATCGACACAGAATTCATGGGAAAGTTCGACGTCGCCCATGGCCATGTTGTGGATATGGACATGTTCGCCCACCGCGATGTCCCTGTTCGCAAAACCGATGATCTGGCCGTATTTGATGACCGGATCACCGGATTTCAGCGAGGCGATGGCGACCTTGTGGCCCTGCGTGATGCGCTCGGCGAGAAAAGCGCCTCCGATCTCGGCGAAAGGTGCCGGGTCAAGCGTGACGCGTGCAATCGCGACGTTGTCGCGACCGTTCAGCCGCAGCAGCGGCGAGTTTGTTTCATAGGCCGTCATGTCAGCCGCCCTTCTTTTCGAACAGGGAAATCTTGTCCTCGTACATGTTCGCCATGACGGCGAAGGATGAATCGAGGTGGATGCGCATGGCCAGTTCCGCCTGGTCGGCGCTGCGATTTTTCAGTGCGTAGATGATTGCTTCGTGCTGGTCCGTCACCTTGGCCAGATGGCCCGGCACCGGCGCACTCAACTGGCGCATGCGGTCGAGATGCACCTTGGCCAGCGTGATGAATTTCCAGATGTTGGGATAGCCGCTGATCGCCGCGATCTTGCCGTGAAGCGCGTCGTCGGCATCGAGATAAAGCTCGAGCGTGTTGCGATCCAGCAATTGCTGCATGCCGGTGATCATTCCCTCCAGTTCGATCACGTCCTCGTCGGTTATCCGCGCCGTCGCCTTGCGGATGCTTTCGATTTCGAGCGCCCTGCGGATGACGAAACCTTCCTCGGCCACCGTAAACGAGATGCGGCTGACATAGGTGCCGGAATGCGGAAAGATATCGACGAGACCTTCGTCGGCGAGCCTCTGCAAGGCTTCCCGAACAGGCGTGCGCGACACGCCAAAATCGACGCAAAGGTCTTTTTCCGAGATCACGGCACCTGGCTCCATCTCCAGATGAACGATCGCCTGCCGCAGGATCCCATATATCTTATCGGATTTTTGAACTGGCTTCATTTTTGACGAAACTCTCTCTATTTGCCCCTATTTTGCTGAAATGCCTGCATTATTCAAGATAAATAATTTTCGTTGACAGCTTGATTTCCTTCTGACCTTATATAACCAATATATTAGTTGGTGGCGCAAGAGGAAAGTTAGGCGCTGCTGGCGGAGGAGAAAAACATCGGTCAGGAGCCCGGTGGATTTCAGCAAATGAGACATGCGCCGACGAGATCGTCACCCTGTCCGGGAGGTTTGTGCCTGCCGTGATGCGGAGCGATTGCGGCGGACGCCGACAGAGGCATGGTGGCTACAAAACGATGGCAACGATCAATTATCTTACCCGTATCGAATTCGACGAAGGCGCGATCGCACGATTGCCGGCGCTGCTGGCGGAGCTCGGCGTCAAGCGCCCTCTAGTTGCCACCGACCGCGGCTTGGTCTCGAGCGGACTTGTCGAAAAGGTGCTTGCCTTGTTCGACGAGCGCCCCGTCGTATTCGACGGCACGCCGGCCAATCCGACCGAGGAAGCGGTCGAGGCCGCGCACGCGCTTTATAAATCGGAAGGCTGCGACGGTATCGTCGGCTTGGGTGGCGGCTCGTCGCTCGATCTTGCCAAGGCTGTCCGCCTGTTGAGCGGCCATGAAGGCCCGCTTGCCCAATATACCGCCGTGGAAGGGGGCGCGTCGCGCATTCATGGCCGCATCTGTCCGATGATTGCCGTGCCGACGACCTCGGGCACCGGTTCGGAAGTCGGGCGCGCTGCGGTCATCATCACGGCCGAGGGACGCAAGCTTGGCATTCTGAGCGGTCACATGCTGCCGACGATCGCGCTGTGCGACCCTGAACTGACCTATGGGCTACCGGCCTTCCTGACGGCTGCGACCGGTATGGACGCGCTGTCGCACTGTCTCGAAACCTATATGGCGCCATCGGTAAACCCTCCGGCCGAAGCGATTGCGCTCGACGGTCTCAGGCGCGGGTTTCCGGCCATCCGCGATGCCGTACGCAACGGACAGGACCGCCAGGCCCGCTGGAACATGATGATGGCGGCCCTGGAAGGCGCGATGGCCTTTCAGAAGGGGCTCGGCGCGGTTCATGCACTCACCCATCCACTCGGCGCCATCCGCGAACTCAATCTGCATCACGGCACCTTGAATGCTGTCCTGATGCCGGCGGTGCTGCGTTTCAACCGGCCCGTCATCGGCGCGAAATGGGATGTAATGGCGGACATTCTCGGCGGTGAACCGGATGTCGTGATCGCCGATCTCAACCGCGAAATCGGCATGCCCTCGGGGCTCGATGCGATGGGCGTCACCGACGCGATGATGGAAAAGGTTTCGGGCGAGGCGCTGAAGGACCATTGCCACGGAACCAATCCGCGCATCGCAACGCGGGATGAATATCTGGAAATTCTTCGCCAGTCGCGCTGAGCACGGCGAAAAAAGCAAAGGCCGGGCTTGTCCGGTCACTTCACGGGAGGTGTGAATGTCTGATAACCAACTCGAGACGAAGGGTGGGGAGAAATTCCTGTCCGATCTGAAGCTGACGCGTCGCGGCGTGCTGAGCGCCGGCGCTGCCATGACCGTTGCCGCGGCGCTGGGCCGGCCGAATTTCGCCTATGCCCAGGATCTGAAATTCTGTGCGTCGCTCGGATGGACCGTCTGGGAATCCGGTCGCCATATCGTCAATGGCTATAAGGACGCGATTGACCGCCTTGGCGGCACGCTGACAATTGCCGACGCCAATTACGACATCAAGAAGCAGGCCGACCAGATTGCCGCATTCGTGGCCTCGAAGCCTGCGGCGATCTTCATCACGCCGGCCGATGCGGCCGCCATCGCGCCTGCCGTTCAGGCCGCCGTCGCCTCCGGTATTCCGATCTTCTGTGGTGACAGCTACGTGCCGAACACGACCGTCACCTCGACCGCAATGTCGAACAATTTCGGTCTTGGTGCAGCCGGCGCGGAATACATTGCCAAGCGGCTGAACGGCAAGGGCAAGGTGGCGCTGGTGAACTTGCCCTCGAACGAATCCTGGGACCAGCGCACCCTGGGTGCCCACTCGGTCTTCGTTCGCTTCCCGGAGATCACCATTGCATCGGAAATCGCCTTCGCACTGGGTGGCACGACAACACCGCGCCAGGTGGTGGACAATATCCTGACCGCCAATCCGGAACTCGATGCCATCTGGTGTGCATGGGACGGGGCAGCCTCGGAAGGTACTCTGGCGATCCGTGCAGCCGGTCGCAAGGTGTTCATCACCGGCATCGATGGCGGAAAACAGTCGTTCGAATATATCAAAGCCGGCTCGCCCTTCGCATTGACCATGGCGCAGAGCTTCTACGAAATGGCCTATATGAACGCCTTTTACGCGCATGAAGTGGTCGCTGGCCGCAAGGCGCCGCGTTTCGTCATCACGCCGTCCTATGCCGTTACGCAGGACAGCCTGAAAGATCTGCCGGAAATCCCCGACAACTACGACCAACCGGGCGAAGCGATCAAGCTCGGCTGGGCGCGAGCTCTCTGATCCAAAATCTCCCGGAGAAACCTACGGCGGGCCGGATCTCGGCCCGCCTCACGTCAAGAGAATGGGATAGTGCAATGGCGACCGTATTGAGCATGCGGCAGATCGAAAAGCGCTTCGGTGTCGTGAAGGCGCTGGATGGCGTCAATTTTGAACTCGAAGCGGGCGAGATCCACGCACTGCTGGGTGTTAACGGCGCGGGTAAATCGACGCTGATCAAGATCCTGTCCGGGGTCTATGCGAAGGATTCCGGCACGATTGAAATCGGCGGTGCGCCGGTGGAACTGGGAAGCCCTGCTGCCGCCATCGCCCACGGCATTGCATCGGTCCAGCAGCATCCGGAACTGGTCAATGACTTCACCGGTGTCGAAAATATCTTCCTGGGGGAAGAGGCCGGCAAGCCCGGACTTGGTGGCCGTATCGACCGCAAGGCGATGAGGCTGGCGGCGCAAAAGCTTCTCAAACGGTTTCCCATCGAGATCGATCTCGATCGCCGCGTCGGTGAAATGCCGGCCGTGGACCGCGAGATTGTCGCCGTCCTGCACGCGCTGCGCCGCGAAGATATCCGCATCCTCATTCTCGATGAGCCGACTTCGACCCTGACCGAGCGCGAGAAGGCTTCTCTTTTCCAGCTGATGCGCAGCCTGAAAGCCGCAGGCATCGCCATCATCTATATCACCCACCGCCTCGAAGAGGTTTTCGAGATCGCCGACCGCTTCACCGTTTTCCGCGGCGGGCGCAATGTCGCGACCTTCACCTCCCGGGCGGCGCTGGAGAGCGGCGTTTCCATTCCCGAACTGATGCTGGACGAGAAGACCGGCGACATCTTTCCTCCCCGGACCGGCGAAGCGGGGGGTGAAGTGATGATGGAGGTGAGAGGCCTTGAAAAAAAGGGGCTTTTCAGCGACGTCAGCTTCACCCTCCGGCGCGGGGAAATTCTCGGTATTTTCGGTCTCGTCGGATCGGGTGTCGACGAATTGTCCAAAGCGCTGTTCGGTGTCATTCGCCCGGATGGCGGAGAGATCGAGATCCAGGGAAAACCCGCTATCCTCAAGGACCCGCATGACGCCCTGAAGCGCGGGATTTTTCTCGTTCCCGGCGATCGGCGCACCGAAGGCCTGACGCTTTCCAAGGATGTCGTTTTCAACACTACGCTTGCGCATCTCGGCAAGGCGTCTTGGATCGGCGGTTTCCTGCGCTTTGGCCGTAACCGCAAGGCCGCCGAGGAGCTTGCGAGGCGAGTTGCCCTGCAACCGCCTAAACTCGACCGGCCGGTCAGCGCCTTTTCAGGCGGCAACCAGCAGAAGATCGTCATCGCCAAAGGTCTGTATCGCGACTCGCAGATCTACATTTTCGTCGAGCCCACGGTCGGCGTCGATATCGGTGCGCGGGCAACCTTGTACGCCCTGATGCGCGAACTGTCGAAGAAGGCAGGGGTCCTGGTCATTTCGTCGGATTGCGATGAAGTCCACGGCGTCGCCGACCGCACCATCGCTCTCTACAAGGGGCGACCTATCGCTCACGCAGATGCGGCTCCCAGCCGCGATCAGCTTCTTGCCGCCGGTATCATGGGAGTTCGGTCATGACGGATACATTCAAACTGCCGCCGGTCGTGCTCAGACTGGCAGCTTTCGTGGGGCTTCTGGCGGTTATCGCCGCCGTCTTCCAGTTTTTTGCGCCGGCCTATCTCAGCAACGGCAACCTGCATGCCCTGCTGCGTCACATGTCGGTCAACGGGCTGGCTGCGATCGGGCTGACCTTCGTCATCGTCGTGCGTCAATTCGACCTGTCATTCCCGGGCGTTGCTTCGCTGGGCGCCATGACGCTGGGTTTTCTGCTGGCCACCGGCTATAGCCTTTCGGCGTCGATCGCGGGTGGTGTCGCGATTGGGCTTCTGGCCGGCATTATCAACGGAACCGCCATCGCCTATTTGCGTCTGCCCGACATCGTCACCACGATTGCGACCGGCGGCGTGGCGATCGGGCTGTCCTATTTCTACAGCAACGGTACATCGATCTCGGAAAACTTCTTCATGTCGGGCATTCTCGACCTGAACGACGCCAAGATCCTGACCTTCGACATGCCGGTGGTGATCCTGGCCTGTGCCGCCGTCGCCGCCGGCCTGATCCTGCATGCCTCACGGTTTGGCCGTTCCTTCTATGCGACGGGCGAAAACCGGGTGTCCGCGCATTTCTCCGGCATTCGCGTCAAGGCTTATGTTCTGGCCGCCTTCGGTCTGTGCGGTGCCATGGCCTGTCTTGCCATCACGTTGCTCGTCGCCTCTTCGGGGGCAGCCAATGTCTCGGCCGGAAGCCAGTTGCTGATGCCGGCCTTCGCTGCGGTCTATCTGGGCGCGGCTCTTTTCGGGGCGCCGTCCATTCCTGCGACACTTGCGGGAACGCTGCTGATGTCGGCCATGCTGAACGGGTTCACGCTGCTGGCGATCCCTTATTATTACAGCGATGCGATCGTCAGCACTGTTCTGATCGGCGCTATCGCGATTTTCGATCCCAAACTGACGGCGACGCTTGGCAATCTGCTGCGCGGCCGCACCGCCCGCTGAAGGGAGAAACGAGGATGACTGTTTTGAGCGAAAACGTGACCACCGGCAGGAGCCGCCCCGATTTCGAGACGTTCTTCGTCCGCTACGGCCTGTTCCTGCTTGTGCTGGCAGCCTTCCTGCTGTTCGCCTGGCTGCGGCCGACATTCATCAGCGCCGGCAATATCAACGATATGCTGCGCTCGGCAAGCATTGCCGCCATTATGTTCCTCGGCCTCACCTGGATCATCGCGGCCGGCGAGATCGACGTGAGTTTCATGTCGGTCGCCGCCCTTGCCAACATGATCGTCGCCGGCCTCGTCGCCGCCGGTTATGGCTGGCCCCTGGCCTGTCTTGGCGGCCTTCTGGCCGGTGTCGTGTTCGGGCTCATCAACGGTGGTCTGGTCGCCGGGTTCAAGCTGCCGGCTCTGGTCATTACCATTGCCACGGGCGGGTTGGCAGGGTCCATCGCTGCCGCAATTGGTCTCGGCACATCGATCTCGCTGTCCTCGACCGGGTTTGTCGGCAGCGTGCTGCATGCCAATATCGGCATCGTGCCACTGATCACCGTCGTGGTGGCCGTCGTTTACGGGCTTTCCTACGTGATCCAGGAACACCTGACATTCGGGCATTACCTTTATGCCATGGAGCAGAACCGTGCCGCCGTCGTCGAAGCGGGTGTGCCGGTCAACCGGATACTTTTCCTCCTTTACATCCTGTCGGGCACGGTCTCCGCGATTGCCGGAATTCTGCTGACGGCGGATCTCTCCTCCGGTCAGCCCTACATCGGCAGCTCCTATTTCATCGACGGTCTGACGGCGGTTCTGCTCGGAGGCATGGCGTTGAAATACGGCAAGCCGAATGTGATCGGCACGCTCGCGGCCGTGCTGCTGCTCGCCGCCTTGCTCAGCGGCGCCGCCCTTCTCGGATGGACGGATTCCCAGCGGCAGATCGTTCGCGGCCTGTTGCTTCTGTTCGGCGTGGCGGTTGTCGTCTGGGCGCGCCGCAAGAACCGTGCACATATCTGAAGGCAGACATTGATGAACAATACAATCAAGGCATCCACGCCGCGTCCGGTCGGCAAAACCGGCTTGACAGTAACCGCGCTCGGTATCGGAAGCGCGCCGCTCGGAGGTCTCTACGCACCGGTCCCCACCAGCGACGCCGTGGCCATGCTCGAAGCGGCCTGGGCAGCCGGCATCCGCTATTTCGACAGCGCGCCGATGTATGGCAATGGTCGATCGGAACATCTGGTTGGCCAGGTGCTGCGCGAGACGGGGGAGAGGGCGTTCACCCTTTCCACCAAGGTCGGCAGGCTGATGACGAATGAGCGTGCAGGGCGCCAACTGCCGCCGGAACCGCCCAAAAACCCGCTCGATCCGGGCTGGTGGAACGGTTTGCCGTTTCGTGAAGTGTTCGACTACAGCTATGACGGCGTGATGCGCAGCTTCGACGACAGCCAGCAGCGCCTTGGCTTCACCAATCCCGATATCCTTTACGTGCACGATATCGGCCGTGTCACCCATGCGGACCTTCATGACGTCCATTGGAACGCGTTGACCAGGGGCGGCGGGTTCAAGGCGCTGACCGAGCTTCGCGACGCCGGCGACATCAAGGGTTTTGGCCTCGGGGTCAACGAATGGCAGGCCATTCGTGATGCGCTGGATGAGGCGGATCTGGACTGCAGCATGCTCGCTGGCCGCTACACGCTGCTGGATCAGGATGCCGAACGGGATTTCCTGCCTCTGGTGGAAAAGCGCGGCATGGCCCTGGTCGTTGCCGGTGTCTACAATTCCGGGATCCTCGCATCCTCTTCGCCCAAGCCGAAATACAATTATGCCGATGCGCCGGCCGAAATGGTCGAACGTGCCGAACGCCTGCGCGCGGTCTGTACACGCTACGACGTGCCGCTTCAGGCCGCCGCCGTCCAGTTTCCGATGCGCCACAAGGCGACGACCTGCGTGGTGATCGGTGCAAAAACGGCGGCCCAGCTCAATGCCAATGTCGAATGGTTCGACCGTGACATTCCGGAAGGCCTGTGGACCGAGTTGAAGGCCGAAGGCCTGATCGGCGCCTGATATCCATTTTCTGACAGACGAAAGAGACTGCCATGCTGAAAAACGTTCACCCGCTCCTCACCAGCCCCCTGCTCTCCGTGCTTGCAGAAATGGGGCATGGCAACGAGATCGCCATCGTCGATGCCAACTTTCCGGCCTCCGCCTGCGCCGAACGACTGATCGACATGCCGGGCCTCAGCGCCACCGACATTCTTGATGCGGTGCTGAGCGTATTTCCGCTCGACGATTTTGTCGAACAGCCCGTCAGCTACATGCAGGCCCCCGGTGAACCGCTGCCGATCTACGAGGAGTTTGCGGGGTCGGTGGAACGGGGCGAGGGCCGCAGCATCAAGCTCGCGGGTATCGAACCATCGGCTTTCTACGAGCGCGCCCAGAATGCCTACGCGGTGATCGCCTCCGGGGAACGACGTCTTTATGGCAATATCCTCCTGCGCAAGGGTGTCGTGCGCCCCTGAACAGGCAAAGCGCACAAGCAAACGAGGGGGAGGAAATCATGCTCGACAGCCATCAGCATTTCTGGAAAACGGATCGCGGCGATTACGGCTGGCTGACGCCGTCGCTTGGAACGATTTACAGGGATTTCCTGCCCGACGATTTGCGTCGCGAAATGCAGAAGGCAGGCATGACGCGGACCATTGTCGTGCAGGCGGCCGAAACGGAGGCCGAGACGGATTTTCTCCTCGACCTCGCCCGCGAAACCGATTTCATCGCGGGCGTTGTCGGCTGGCTGGATCTCGATAGCGATGACTTCGAGACAAGACTTGCGCGTTATCGCGACAATCCCTTCTTCGTCGGCATTCGTCCGATGTTGCAAGGGCTTGACGATGACGCGTTCATCCTTCGGCCGCGCGTCCTGCAAAGCCTGAAGGCAATTGCGGCGGCAGATCTGCCTTTCGATATCCTGACCTTTTCCCGTCATTTGCCACATGTCATCCGCGCCCTCGAACAGACGCCGGGATTGAGGGCCGTGATCGATCACATATCGAAGCCTGAAATCGCAGCCGGCAAGTTCGAACCCTGGGCGAGCCACATGCGCGACATCGCGGCCTTCCCCAACGTTTCCTGCAAAATCTCCGGCATGGTGACGGAAGCGGGTGCAAAGTGGGAACTGGAGGATTTCCGCCGCTATACCGATCACGTCGCATCCGTCTTCGGCGCCGATCGTCTGATGTTTGGAAGTGACTGGCCAGTCTGTCTTCTCGCGGCAAGTTACGGCGAGGTTGCCAATCTCGCGCGCACCCTGCTTTCCGCGCATTTCGCGCCCGCCGAGCTGGAACGGATTTTCGAACAAAATGCGGCTGACTTTTATGGCGTCTGAAGTCTCATCACGGATCGACGGATAGATTGAGGTGACCATCCATCAAAACCTCATTGCCGGGGAATGGGGCGGTGCCGAACCCTTGCAAAATATCAGCCCCTCGGACACAGGCGAGGTGGTCGGGCTTTATGCAAGTGCAAGCGCCGAAGATACCAGGCAGGCAATCAGTGCCGCCAAGCATGCGTTTCCAGCCTGGTCTCGTTTCGGGATGCTGGAGCGAAACACGATCCTGAAAAAAGGCGGCAGAAGAGATCCTTGCCCGCAAGGACGAACTTGGTGCCCTTTTGGCATGTGAAGAATGCGCCGGCTTTGGCCTATGGCAACACCATCGCCTTCAAGTCAGCCGATCTTGTGCCCGGTTCCACCGCGGCAGGCGGGCACGTTGCCGTATCATCAGTCGTGAATAACCGAAAATATCAGCTCGAAATGGGCGGCAAAAATCCGATGGACTTGCTTAATGACGCGGATTTGGCCGTGGACGTGGAGCCCGCCGCCAATTCTGGTTTCTTCGTCAAGGGTGGGATTGCTTCTGCGCCAAAGGCGACCGCGCACGACAAAATATCTGTCGTCCGAAGTTTCAGGATATCTGTCGGCCGTTTTCGCCATTACAACAACGAGCGTTGCGCGGGTTCGGCGGTTTGGTTCTCGCGAGCGTATCCACGTCTCGTCAACTCGGTTTGGGCGCTGAAACAAACATCGGCATCCCGGTCGCCAAGAAATTCCTGAAGGCCGGCCAGACTGAGCCGATCCCAGCTCTTGCCACGGTCCGGCCCCGAGGGTACGCGCGGGAGCAGTCCCGGTTCGTTGCTCCACTTCAATAATTGCTCGACGGATGCGGCATTCAGCAGGTCTCGCAGGTGATGGGCGGTAACATAGGCGTCCGGCATGGCTCTGTGGGCGGGCAAGCCAATATCGTGAATCAGGCCCTCCGGCATTTGTTGATAACGCAGCATCTGATTGGAAAAACGCGGTAGATCAGGCCAGATCCGCAGCGCGCATTTCCAGGTGCATATCCAGAACGCGCCGTCCGTGAGGCTCGGACGGCAATATCTTTGCTCGAAAGCGGCGCGGTGTGCCGCCAAGGCCCGAACACCACCTTCCGGCTGCAGGATGCCGGGTGCCGCCTGTTTCCAGAAGGGTGCGTTGACGAGGTCCTCATCGCGAATGTGGTGGATTGCCATCGTCTCGGCGGAGATCGCGCGGCCGGGGTTAACGAAACGAGCTCCGCGCTCCTCGCTGAGGCTCCATTCGCCATCACCGACACGAATGACGTCCTGCCAGCCGATCTCGCAAACGTCGTTCGGTCCGTTTCCGGCTGTCTCCGGATCGATGACGCGAATGCGGGTTATCGACACGATCGCTGCTCTTTCACTGTTTGCCCGATTGTAATCGAGATTAGCGGGACTGGTTCCCTTAAAATCGATTGCGCGCCGATCGGATCGGATCAGGAACTTCTGAGAGGCTGTCGCATTGGCGCTTGAGATATAGGAGAAACCAATGACCCTGACGCATCCCGTCCCCAGATACACTCTCGAAAAGCTGCAGGAGTCATATGACCTGAGTATCCCGCAGGCCGTCAACATCATGGAAAAGTTCGGATCGGAAAAAGATCGGATCGATCGCTTCATGCGCCGTTGTGATAGACATCGCGGCCGCAAAGCAGGAGGAACAAAATCCCGAACCTGATGTTCTCTCATCATCAGAACAACAAAAGGAGGAAGCATCATGGACTGGAATCGCGTTGAAGGGAATTGGAAGCAGGTGAAGGGCAAGGTCAAGGAACAGTGGGGAAAACTCACTGACGACGATCTTGATGTCATCAATGGTAAGCGTGACCAGCTCGAAGGAAAAATCCAGGAGCGCTACGGTTACCAGAAGGACCAGACCAAGAAGGATATCGACGACTGGTATGGTCGTCAGACTTGGTAAACCATGTCCGTCAAACCCCGCTTCGGCGGGGTTTTTCTTTGGAACGGATTTTCCGTCCGTTTGTTTTTCATGCCCATCATGCCAAAGGAAACGTAATCCGAATGTCTGTAATTTTATGGGATAAGCCCGTTAATGCTCACGGGCTCCTGTTTTTTGGTCCTCTCGAAGCCTTGGCATTTCTCGAAACGACCTTGTCCGGACGCGCCGATCTTCACTACCGGCTGGCATGCTCCATGATGAACGATGCGGTGAACGGTCGCGTCTCGCCTGACGAGGCACGAGAATTTTTTGAAGCTGTCGTGGCTGAAACTTCCGACGAACACAAAAGCGAACTGCTTTTGGCCAGTTGAAGGCATGTCGTTGCCAAAAGACGAAGCGATGATCTTTCTTTGCGTTTCAGCACGGAACCAAACTCGCATGCTGTCGTTTTAAGGCGCCACGAAAATTCGAGATTACAATGGCATACGAGGAAATACACATGAAAACGATTATCGCTGCCGCAATGACTTTCTCCTTGATGGGCACCGCCGCCTACGCTCAGCAGCCTGCAGCTCCTGCAGCTCCTGCAGCATCCGGCGCTGACGCCGCGATTGTCGGCCCGGGCATCGCTATGGGCAAGGCAGCCACCATGCCGCTCAAATATGTCGAGATCCAAGACACCGATCTCGTGACCTCGAAGCTCGTCGGTATCAATATCTACAACAAGGCCAACGAAGAGATCGGCGAGATCTCTGACGTCGTGATCGGTAACGGCAAGTCGGTTATCGGTGTCGTCGCAAGCGTCGGAGGTTTCCTTGGCCTTGGCAGCAGCTATGTGGTGATCGATCCCGCTTCTCTGGCGATTGCAGACGATAACGGCACCTGGAAGGCCTATGTCGATACGAACAAGGAAGACCTCTCGGCCGCACCGAAATTCGATTACGACAAGATGAAGAAGTAAGATTTATCGAGACTGTTTTTGCCGGCTACCACGGATGTACTGGGGCTGGCTGAAATATGCGCGAGGGCCGGGCGAGAGATCGTCGCGGCCCTTCAACGTACCGGGATATATGTCAGTCTGCGATGAGCACTGCCTTCGAGGGTATGTCGCAGCGGACAGGTAAAGGTGCTCGCCTGGCATTTCGTTGCCCGCAGCGAGAAATCGGAAAAACCGCTGCGTTCACCATCTCCGTCATGTCCGATTGGCACGCTGCGGACCCTCTCGACAACCTACCGCCGCCAGCATCGTTCCGTAAAAAATTTCTGACGGTCATCGAAAACGGACGCAACTCGAGAAGGCCGCGTTGATTTTCGGGCTCGCGATCCGGCTGGCTGGCACCTCCCAGCCATGGAGCCCGCGTTTTGGCAGCCCCTTCAAATTGCGCCTTATCGAGCCGCCCGTTCAACCAGCAGCCGACGCCATCTTTCGATATATCCAACAACATATCGCTGGTTAATCCCAGATGCCGACATCTGAGCTTCGAGCACTCGCAGGTCAAAGCTGTCCAGTGGCGTGTCTGCGGGGAAGACCTTTAATGCGTATTTGAAAGTGTCTTCCCAACTGCGTTGCATCGAGACGGTTTCGTCGAGAAGGTGAGGGCGATAGCTTTCAATGAGTTCACCTAGGGTCATGCCTGCCGCCTACCATTCGATCTCGCTTCCATCATAGGCAATGTAACGTCCGGTCTCGGTCAATCCGTCAACTGCTTTCAGGATCGATGCGGCTGCTTCGTCTGCGCTGACGGTAGCATGCCTGCCTGAATATGGGTTTGATAACGATGTGCGGACGGTGCCGGGATGCACTGCAGCGATGACTGCGCGAGGATGCGTGCGTGAAATCTCAATGGACGCCGTCTTCACGACCTGATTGAGCGCGGCCTTGGATGACCGATATGAAATCCAGCCGCCCAAGCGGTTATCACCGATCGATCCAACGCGCGCTGAAAGAAAGAATGCGACTGACCGCGCTTGCTTGTCCAGCAGGGGCAGGAAGTGTTTCGCGACAAGTGCAGGACCGATTGCATTCACCCGAAATTGCTTGAGCATGATTTCGGGATCTATCTCCCGAAGGGCCTTTTCTGGCCCACGATCACCCACAGTCAGGACACCGGTTGCGCAAACCAGGAGATGTATGGGTTTGCCTGACAGGCGTTCAGCGGCCGCCGAGATTTTTGTCTCATCCAGAAGATCGAAACTGTCTTGGCTGCGAGACAGGCCATTGAGGTCGCCGATGTTGGGATGAGTTTTGAGACGATCGAAGATTGACGATCCGATCCCGCCGCTTGCACCGATCACGACGGCGTTGAAGCCGTGCTGTAATGACTGCGGAATGGGTGTTGTAAAATCAATGCTCATAAGGTCCCCAGATTACAGGCACATCTGCCGTTGTGATAGGCCGGCCGGTCGACGTCTTGGGGGCGGTAGCTTGATGCCGAGAAGAGTGGTGGTCCCTTAGCATAGGGTTGGTCTGTTGCGACGAACGGCCTCAGCCGTCGTCAGCGACATCCGTTTCCGGTCGATCACCGCCTTCGACATGCCGTGTCTGCCAACGACCGTCAGCCAGTTGAAACTGGATTTCGACATTGTCGCCACCGATCTGCTGGCGCTGTGCTGCGTCGTTCGCGGCTGCAAGCGCAGCTTCATGGGACGGGAACGGTTCGGACCAGACGTCATCAACCCTGTACGCAAAGCCTCCATCGTGTTCTGCCACGTGATATGTCACATTCGCCATCGTAATCTCCTTGGTGGTGATGACGAACGTTGCCGCGCGTCGCCGGTTCCGTTGACGTTGCAACAAGCGGTTTTCAAAAAGATCGCTGCCCGGCCGATAGGTCGGTGGGAACACCTTTTGCCGCGGTCGGTTCTGCCACATGGCAAACGTCATTGAGAGGAGATTACGATGTCTAATGCGACGCAAAGCGGCGGCGTTTCCCACGCCAACACTGGTACGACCGCGACAAATTTCGGCGGTTCGGTCGAAAGTCGAGCACAGCGGGGAGATGCCGCACGTCTGGAAGCTCAAGGCAAGGCCAGCGAGGTTCTCAACGTCTATCGCCTTGAACCGACAGCGGCTCCTTCCGATCCGCGCTGGGACAATTCGCCTTCAATGGGCGTCGTCACGGTCGCGGCGCGTACCGCAGGCGATGCCAGGATCGTCGCAACTGGGCTGGAACTGGATTTTCAAGAAATCGATTCTGCTCCCGCTGACGATGTCACGGCGAGAAATGCCAGCGCCTTCCGGGATGAAAAACTTTACACCGTGATCGAGCTGGAGAATGGACGGGTTGATCTGACACGCGGCGTCCTCGACGGGGAGACTGTCGTTGACCTGATCAAGCCGACACAGCTTTGAGCGGCAAGTGCCCCGAAAATCCGGTAAGATGGCCTGAATGACAAGATACTTTTTCAATATTCAAAGACATGACGTTCTGGAGGAAGATCCCGACGGTGCGGAATTCGAAACTTTACAACAAGCTATTCACGAAGCGGTCCTGGCAGCGAGAGAACTTCTTGCGGAGAAAGTCAGGCACGGCGATATCGTCGACGGTGACGCTTTCAAGATCACCACGGCAGACGGCGAGGTTGTTCACAGCCTGCCGTTGAAATCAGTGCTACGACTTGAATGATCGAGTAGCTAGAACAGGTCTGCCATGAGGCGGCGGTATTCCGCCTCAGGACGGCCGTAAGAGTCGTGACCAAACTCTTCAAGGCCCGCCCGATTGCGCATCGTGATAAGACCGCGCTCGGATTTTATGAAACCATTGCCCTCCAGAATATGGAGAGCGGTCGTGACGCTAGGCCGCCTCACGGCCAACATACGCGCAAGAAAGTCATGTGTTATGGCGATCTCGTCGCCAATCACGCGATCGTCGCACATGAGAAGCCAGCGGGCCAATCGCTCGTTGACGTCATGAACTGCATTCGACACGGCGGTATAAGCGACCTGGACGGCAAATGTCTCGATCGCACGTACCATGACGAGGGCGAAATGCCGATTGTTCTGCATCGTTGAGCGGAAGCTTTCATAGCTTACACGATGCCCCTCAGCGTCGACCTGAACCACGATGTCATACGAACTGAGTTCCGAGCCCACAGCGGCGGAGCTCGGGATATAGCCCTCATAGCCGAAAATGCCCACCTCGGCAGAATGCCCTCCCGGCGTGCGGGCAAATACGGACCCGATTCCGTCGGACAGAAAATATATGTGTTCAACAGGATTGCCCGTGGAGGCCAGTACTTCTCCACGAGGGAGGGTGACATGCTCAAGCTGCGAAGCAATCGAATTGAGGTCACCGCCCGGTAGAGCATTCAGCAGCTTGTTTCGAGTGCGAATAGACATTGTGTAGGTCTCCGTTGCCGGGTCAACCCACGGTCGGCATCACAGTTCCACTGAAGGTGATGAGGCGGAGTCGATTGCCTACGAGATTTTGAGTAGAAGGCGCGTGGCGCAGGTACCGAAAAGGTTGGAAACATGAAACTTCTCGCAGTCTGCATTGGCCGCCCGGAAAAGCTTGCAGGCAAATCCTACAAGACCGGCATCAACAAGATCAGTGTCAAAACGTCCGTGATGATCGATCGGGAGGGACTGGTGGGGGATGCCGTTTGCAACGGCAAGTATCATGGCGGCCCGGAACAGGCCGTTCTCCTTGAAGGATCCCTGACCATCGACTGGTGGTCGGAACGGCTCGGGCGGGTTCTGACACCCGGCACATTTGGCGAAAACCTGGTGATAGAGGGACTCGACAATCGCGATGTCGCTGCCGGTGACCGTTTTGTCATCGGTCATGGCCTAGAACTGCAGGCAACCTCCGCCCGCACGCCCTGTGGCACGCTGGCCGCCCGCATGGGTGATCCCTCGATCGTGAAGACCTATCGGCAGGCAATGCGTCCAAGCATCTATTGCCGCGTACTCATACCCGGAATGGCTTGTGCGGGAGAGGTGGTCCAGCACATCCGGCACGACGGCGCCGGCGTGCCTATCCCGGAAATGCTGGAAAAATTCGGAAAGCGGCTCACCGAGGCCGACACTCTTCGTTTTCTGGAAGCTCCGATCCACGCCGATATGCGCGCAGCCATCCTTGACGGCAAACCGGCAAGGTTCTGAACGGCAAGACCTCGTTCATCGCCACGACTGGACCAATCGGAGCATCCGTATCGGGGGCACGATGTCCGTTCTGATGCAGATGAAGCGCTCATCTTGTTGATCCTGGCGGCCAAGACGTCGATCGCGAACTGCTTGCTGATCATCGCCATCT
Source organism: Neorhizobium huautlense (assembly GCF_030811685.1). GTDB lineage: Bacteria > Pseudomonadota > Alphaproteobacteria > Rhizobiales > Rhizobiaceae > Neorhizobium > Neorhizobium huautlense_A. The sequence goes on from NZ_JAUSRF010000005.1 coordinate 45,901, forward strand.
TCGTGCCAAGGAAAGGCGCCTTCATCATCGCGTTTTCCGCATATCTCGTCACAAGCAGGATCGGCAGGCCAACACCGTACGCTGCGCTGCAGGATGATGGTTCCGTTATCTTGGTAGCGCCTCCCTTGGCCCCAAGGTTTGCGCTGCTCAATGGGAATGTGAAGCGTTCATAGATCGTTCGGAGTTCAAGAAACCCGATCCGCCTGGAACTTTCACCTCAACACCTGCTTATCCCTTCAGCCGCAACCATCGCGGCATGCGGAGCCGTTACCAGTCCCGTGACGGCATAATCGGTGGGGAACAAAATGAACTACAAAACCGAGGTCTCATTCACGGTAAACGGCGAAGAGCAATTGCTGAATGTCGACAACCGAACGACGCTTCTCGACGCGTTGCGGGAGCATCTTCATTTGACCGGCACCAAGAAGGGCTGCGACCACGGACAGTGTGGCGCCTGCACGGTTCTTGTCGATGGCCGACGCATCAATGCCTGTCTGACGCTGGCCGTCATGCATGAAGGCGACAATATCACCACGATCGAAGGACTGGGCGCGCCGGGCGATCTGCACCCGATGCAGGCGGCATTCGTCAAACATGACGGCTTCCAGTGCGGTTACTGCACGCCCGGGCAGATCTGTTCCTCCGTGGCGGTGCTGGAGGAGATCAAGGCCAACATTCCCAGCCACGCCACATCGGATCTGACCCAACAGACAAAAGTTTCGGACGCGGAAATTCGCGAACGCATGAGCGGCAATCTCTGTCGATGCGGGGCGTATTCCAACATTCTAGACGCCATTGTCGAGGTCGCGGAGGCACGCCCATGAAAGCCTTCACCTATGAACGCGCCTCGACAGCAGAGGCAGCAGCGCAGGCCGCCGCCAAAAATCCCGGCGCCAAATTTATCGCCGGCGGTACCAACCTTCTCGATTTGATGAAGCTCGAGATCGAGACACCGCAGCATCTCATCGATGTCAACGGCACCGGCCTCGACAAGATTGAGGCGATACCTGAGGGCGGACTGCGGATCGGAGCGATGGTGCGCAATACCGATCTGGCCGCAAACGAAACCGTCCGGCGCGATTACGGGCTTCTGTCGCGCGCGCTCGTGGCCGGCGCTTCTGGCCAGCTTCGCAACAAGGCGACCACCGCCGGCAATCTGTTGCAACGGACGCGATGTCCCTACTTCTACGACCCGAACCAGCCCTGCAACAAGAGGCAGGCGGGATCCGGCTGCTCTGCCATCGGCGGCGTAACCCGTCAGCTTGGCGTGATCGGCACGAGCGAAGCCTGCATTGCCACGCATCCGAGCGACATGGCTGTTGCCATGCGGGCGCTCGATGCCGAGGTCGAAACGGTGAAAAGCGATGGTTCGACGCGATCGATACCGATGGCCGATTTCCACCGTCTGCCGGGTGATACGCCGCATATCGAGACGGTACTTGAAGATGGCGAATTTATCACGGCCGTCGTTTTGCCGAAGCCAGTCGGTGGAAAACAGATCTACCGAAAGGTGCGAGATCGGGCATCCTATGCCTTTGCGCTTGTTTCCGTTGCGGCGGTTATCCAGCCCGACGGGCGGGGGCGTGTCGCCGTGGGTGGCGTGGCGCCAAAACCATGGCGCATGGAGGCGGCAGAAGCCGAACTGGCGAAAGGTGCGAGAGCAACGTCCGGCATTTTGCTCGAGGGCGCTCGTCCCACCGACGATAACCGGTTCAAGATCGATCTGGTCGAGCGCACGCTCGGTGCCGTGATCGCAGAAGCAAGGGGGTAAGGCCATGCAGTTCGACACACCGGCAACCACCAATCCGATCGATCGGATGAAGGTCGTGGGCAAACCGATCCACCGCATCGATGGGCAATCAAAAACCACCGGCCGCGCCAAATATGCCTATGAGTGGCATGACGCGGATATCGCCTATGCCTATGGCTATCCCGTCGGCTCCGCCATTGCCAAGGGCCGCATCACGTCGATGGATACGTCGGCCGCCAAGGCGGCACCCGGCGTTTTGGCGGTCGTGACAACGCTTGACGTTGGGGACCTGAAGAAAGGACAGTTCAACACAGCAAGCCTTTTTGGCGGATCACAGATCCAGCATTACCATCAGGCGATCGCTGTGGTTGTCGCCGAAACGTTCGAACAGGCCCGATCCGCAGCGTCTCTGATCAAGGTCGATTATGCCGAGGAACAGGGCGTTTTCGATCTCGAAGTCGCTGCCGAAAAGGCCGTCAAACCGGATGAATCGCAACAACCGGACAGCGCTGCCGGTGATTTCGATGCTGCTTTCCGCGCAGCACCGGTGACTCTCGACGCGCGATACGCCACGCCGGATCAATCGCATGCAATGATGGAACCGCACGCATCGATCGCCGCCTGGAATGGTGACGAGGTGACATTGTGGACATCGAGCCAGATGATCGACTGGTGGCGCGGTGATTTTGCGCAGACGCTCGGCATCGACAAGGAGAAGGTGCATCTGATGTCGCCATTCATCGGTGGCGGGTTCGGCGGAAAACTGTTCCTGCGTGTCGATGCTGTTCTGGCGGCCTTTGGAGCGAAGGCCTGCGGGTGTCCCGTCAAGGTAGCTCTGCCGCGTCCATTCATTGCAAACAACACGACCCATCGCCCGGCGACGCTGCAGCGTATCCGCATCGGCGCTGAGCGGGATGGAAAAATCACCGCCATCGGCCACGAAAGTTGGTCGGGCAACTTGCCGGACGGCTCGCTGGAAACCGCGGTCATGCAGACCCGGCTTCTCTATGCCGGAGAAAACCGCATGACCGCGATGCGGCTTGCAGCTCTCGATCTGCCCGAGGGCAACGCCATGCGTGCGCCGGGTGAAGCGCCCGGATTGATGGCACTGGAAATCGCCATCGACGAAATGGCGGAAAAGCTTGGGATCGACCCGATTGAGTTCCGCATCATCAACGACACGCAGGTCGATCCGGAAAATCCTGAACGACCATTTTCGCACCGTGATCTGATCGGCTGTCTCAAGCTCGGTGCCGAACGTTTCGGGTGGGATGCACGCAAGGCGCCAGCCGCGCGTCGCGAAGGAAACTGGATGATCGGCGTCGGTGTGGCCGCCGCATTCCGCAACAACCTTGTTCTGCCATCCGGTGCGCGTGTGCGGCTGGGCAGCGACGGGATCGTGACCGTCGAAACCGACATGACCGATATCGGAACCGGCAGTTACACGATCATTGCCCAGACGGCTGCTGAAATGATGGGCGTTAATATCGACAAGGTTGCGGTGCAGTTGGGCGATTCCCGCTTCCCCGTCTCCGCCGGTTCAGGCGGCCAGTTCGGCGCCAATTCCTCGACATCTGGTGTTTATGCGGCCTGCATCAAGCTGCGGGAAGCCGTCGCTCGAAAACTCGGTTTCAATTCTGCTGACGTGGTTTTCGAGGACGGCAATGTCCGTTCCGGCAACAGGACTGTGCCACTGGCGGAAGCCGCAGGCGCGGACGGTCTCGTCGGCGAGGATACGATGACCTGGGGCGATCTGACCGAGACCCATCAGCAATCGACTTTTGGTGGGCATTTTGTCGAAGTCGGCGTGGATGTTGCAACGGGCGAGACCCGCATCCGCCGCATGCTCGCCGTTTGTGCTGCCGGTCGTATCCTCAACCCGATCACGGCGCGCAGCCAGATGATCGGCGCGATGACGATGGGCGCTGGCGGTGCTCTATCGGAGGAACTCGCGGTCGATACCCGTCGCGGCTTTTTCGTCAATCACGATCTCGCCGGCTACGAAATCGCCGTCCATGCCGATATCCCGCATCAGGAGGTGATCTTCATGGATGAGACCGATCCCTATTCCTCGCCGATGAAGGCGAAGGGCGTGGGGGAACTTGGCCTGTGTGGCGTGGCAGCCGCGATCGCGAACGCGATCTACAATGCCACGGGCGTACGGGTGCGAGATTATCCGATCACGCTCGACAAGCTGATCGGAGGGCTGCCGGATGTTGCTTGAGGAAGCCGTGACGGCACAACCTTCGTCGCAATCCGGCGATGACAGCAGCAACGTGTCCACCCCGGTTCGGGTTGATGTCGGCGACCAGCCTGCCGACATCCTGCGGTTCGCTCTCGACGCGTTCGATAGGGGAGGTGTCGCGCTCGCGACGCTCGTGGAGATTCGAGGCGGTGCGGCGAGGGCGCTGGGCTCACATGTCGCCATCGCCGCCGATGGTCGTTTCTGCGGGTATGTTTCGGGCGGTTGCGTGGAGGCGGCGGTTGCGTCGGAAGCTTTGGTCGCGATTGCCGAAGGCGCGGATCGCAATGTCACCTATGGTGACGGATCGCCGTTCTTTGATATCGTGCTGCCCTGCGGTGGTGGAATAACGGTTGCGATCCATGTGCTGCGGGATGCCGAACCGCTGCGGCGCATTCTTGACCAAGTGGCCGGCCGGGTGCCGGCGGCGCTGCGATATTCTCCCGAAACCCAGTCGCTTGAACTTTCTGACTGTCCTCAACGAACCTGTTGGCAAGGTGCCGAATTCGTGACGGTTTACCGGCCGGTGACGCGTGTAATTATTTGCGGCATGAGCATTGAAGCCGAGGCGGTTGCCCGCCTCGCCAAGACGTCTCGCTGGGATGTGGTTTTGCCAAATGGCTTTGAAGGTGACCTTGCGAGCATGATTGATGGGTTTACGGCTGTCGTTCTGCTGCACCATGATCTCGATGCCGAGGAGCGTGTTCTGGACGCCGCGACGGCATCTTCAGCCTTTTATGTCGGCGCTCTGGGCAGCGCTCGTACGCATCTCCAACGCTCGGATCGTATGCAAAAGCGGGGTTTTTCCCGACAGGATATTGATCGGATCAAGGCGCCGATTGGCATTTTCGGGCCGACACGGGATGCTACGGCATTGGCGCTTTCCGTCATGGCGGATATCGCGGCAAGTCGGTTGGCTGCCTATGGATAAAAGCCTGCCGACGGCCGGGAAGATCGATCGCAGCACATCTCCATCCGTCAGCATCGTTATGCTGGCGGCTGGCCGGTCGAGCCGCATGAAAAACCAGGGGCATAAGCTTCTGGCACGCTTTGACGGTGTACCACTACTCCGAAAATCGGTCCTGTCCGCCATCGGAAGCGATTGCCAAACCGTCGTGGTCGTGATCGGCGAGCAACACAGCGTGTTGAAGGAAAACATCGCAGATCTGGATGCGCGCGTAGTCGAAAATCTTGGATACGCCTCCGGCATGGCATCTTCCATTCGGGTTGGGGTGATGGCAGCGCAGGCAAATAAACCTGACGGGATATTGATCGCTCTTGCCGACATGCCGGCGATCGAAACCGCGCAATTGGATCGGCTTATAACTGCTTTTCGCGAGCATCAGGGCGCATGCGTCATACGTGCCACTGCGAATGACAGACCGGGCAACCCGGTGATTTTCCCCTCCTTTTGGTTTGAACGCCTGAAAGGTCTTGTCGGCGATGTGGGAGCGCGCGCACTTCTGAAGGATAACGCAGCTGCTATTGTCGATGTCGACATCGGTGAAGCGGCCCGGCTGGATGTGGATACGCCGGAAGAGCTGATTGCGGCGGGCGGGGTGCCGTTTACCGGCAATACGCACGGAACCGTTTGATCACCTGAGAGTTGAGCACTGAATGGACATGCGCGAGAAAGACATTCGCGCACGGGCAGGGGTGCTGACATAGATGACGGATGAGAGATTGACCGACCGCTGTCGGCCAACCAGATCGAGGCGATTTCTACCAACGCTCTGTCCGCTCTCACTCATTATGGCTACTTCTCTTGTTAGTTCCTGCTCCGGCAGCCATTCCACACTCGATCCTGCAGGGCCGGAGGCGGCCAAGGTCGCCCAGTTGTTTTACGTTATGCTGGCTGGCGGCGCGGTAATCTGGATCGGGCTCGTTTCTGTATTCATCTATGCGGCGCGCAAAAAGCATCAGCACACTGAAGAAAATGCAGGTCGCGTCATCCTGTGGGGTGGGGCGATCATTCCATCCGTCATCCTGTGCGCGCTGCTTTCATATGGCATGTGGCTGATGCCGGCGATCCGGCCCTGGGTGCCGGATGACCAGTCGGTCCGTCGTATCGAAGTGACCGGCGAACAGTTCTGGTGGCGGGTGCGCTATCTGGATGAAGCAGATGGGATCATGTTCGAGACGGCCAACGAGGTGCGGATCCCTATCGGTGAACCGGCGCATTTCTCGCTCAAGGCTGCCGACGTCATCCATTCCTTCTGGGTGCCATCGCTCGGCGGCAAGATGGACATGATCCCCGGCCGCACCAATCCCTTGACGCTGACGGCCGACAGGGAAGGGACCTATCGCGGTGTCTGTGCCGAATTCTGCGGCGAATCCCATGCACTGATGGCCTTCACCGTACGGGCGGTCTCGCCCGCCGATCACGAGGCCTGGCTTGCCGAGCGCTCGGCTTCCGATCCGCAGGATGCCGAAGGGCTGGCCGTGTTTCTCAACAATGGCTGCGGTGCCTGCCACGCCATCTCCGGCACCGCCGCCAATGGTCGTATCGGGCCGGACCTGACAGCTTTTGGCGAGCGCGGCACTTTGGCTGCCGGAACACTTCCGCATACCGCAGAAGATATCGCGCGCTTCGTTGCCCATCCGGGCGAGATCAAGCCGGGCGTGAAGATGCCGCATTTTGGTATGCTTCCCGAAGACGACATTAAGAAAATTGCAGCATTTCTGAAGGAGCTCAGGTGATGGTGGAGCTCGGCAATTTTTCGCCAGAAGAACGGGCAGCGCAGGAAGAGCGGTTGCGCAAGGTGTGGAAGACGCCGGGCGGCTGGCGATACTGGACCTCGGTCAACAATAGCGAGATCGGCCTCTGGTATGGCGTCACCGCCTTTGCCTTCATGCTGTTTGCCGGTGCGCTCGGGCTTTTGATGCGCGCGCAGCTTGCAACTCCCAATAACAATCTCATCTCCGCCGAACTCTACAATCAGGCCTTTACCCTGCACGGCACGGTGATGATGTTTCTGTTCGCCGTGCCGATCTTCGAGGCGGTGGCGATATTTTTGCTGCCGTCCATGCTTGGTGCACGCGAACTGCCGTTTCCGCGGCTCTCGGCATTCGGCTTCTGGAGCTTTCTGCTCGGCGGCATCTTTGTCTGCGGTTCGATCTTCTTCAATGCCGCGCCCAATGCCGGCTGGTTCATGTATCCGCCTTTGGCAACCGACAAGGAATATGCCGGCATCGGTGCCGATATCTGGTTGCTTGGCCTCTCCTTCATCGAAGTGGCGTCGATCGCGGCTGCCGTCGAGATCATCGTCGGTATCATGAAATGCCGCGCGCCGGGCATGCGCATCAACATGATGCCGATGTTCGCCTGGTATCTGCTGATCGTCGCCGGCATGATCCTGTTCGCCTTTCCGCCGCTGATTGCCGGCGACATCCTGTTCGAAATGGAGCGGATGTTCGACTGGCCGTTTTTCGACGTTTCGCGCGGCGGCGATCCGTTGCTCTGGCAGCACCTGTTCTGGATCTTTGGCCACCCGGAAGTCTATATCATCTTCCTGCCGGCCATCGCACTGATGGCAATGATCGTGCCAACTTTTTCGCAGCGGCCGATCGTCGGTTATTCATGGATCGTGCTGGCGGCCGTTGGCACCGGGTTTTTAAGCTTCGGCCTGTGGGTGCATCACATGTTCACCACCGGCTTGCCGCAGATTTCGCTCGCCTTCTTTTCCGCCGCATCGGAAGCGGTGGCGATCCCGACCGGCGTGCAGATCTTTGTCTTCATCGCCACCATGCTGGCGGGTCGGGTGATCTTTTCCGTGCCAATGCTGTTCGGGGCAGGGGGACTGGCGATCTTCACCATCGGTGGCCTGACCGGTGTCATGGTGGCGCTCGCTCCCTTCGACTGGCAGGCGCATGACACCTATTTCATCGTCGCCCACCTGCACTACGTGCTGATCGGCGGCATGTTCTTTCCGATCGTGGCCGGCATCTATTATTACTTTCCTTTTGTGACCGGAAAGAAACTGTCGGATGCTTGGGGCAAGGTGGCCTTCTGGCTGATGTTCGTCGGCTTTAATGTCGGGTTTTTCCCGATGCATTTTTCTGGCCTTCGCGGCATGCCGCGCCGCATCTTCACCTATCCCGAAGAATTCGGCTGGGATCTGTTCAATCTCGTCTCGACAATCGGCGCCTTCATCTTCGCTGCCGGTGTGCTGACCTTCGTCATCGATATTTTCCGGCCGAAACCAAAGCCTGAAACACGCAATCTCAACCCGTGGAACGCCGGCACGCTGGAATGGACCAACGATCCGGACGAAAGTTGGGGCATGCGCTCGGTGCCGATCATCACCAGCCGTTATCCGCTCTGGGAACAGGAGAACCTGCAGGCCGATATCGAAGCAGGGCGCTTTTATTTGCCAGACGCCAAATCCGGCAAACGCGAAACGCTGGTCACCTCTGTTCTCGACGCCGAACCGATCCAGTGCCTGCGTGTCGGCGGCGTCTCCTACGTGCCGATGATTTCGGCGCTGGCGCTTGGTGGTGTGTTCATCGCGCTCACCTTCCATTGGTGGATCCCGACCATCATCTGCGCCGTCATCACCTTCATTGCCATCATCTGGTGGCTGTGGACCGGCACCGCGCAGATCCCCGAAGCGGAAGAGGTCGATGTCGGCCTCGGACAAAAGCTCCCCGTCTACGTCTCGGGACCGGCCTCCGTCGGCTGGTGGGCAATGTTCATCACCATGGTCGGTGACGGAACCGCCTTTGCCAGCCTGATTTTCGGGTATTTCTTTTACTGGACGGTGCATGACGATTTCACGGCTGGAGCGGTGGGGCCGGGCGCATTCTGGCCGATGGTGGCGCTCGTTCTGTTCGTCATCGCATGGCTTCTGACCATCGCGGCCCGGCAGTTGAACGAGAAGGGGCCATCCGGCTGCCGTGCTGCGCTCGTTGCCGGCATTCTGGTCAGCATCGCCGCCTGTCTGGCCGGGCTGGCGGGACCGTATTTCCATGGCATGGACCCGACCTCCAACGTTTATCCTGCGACGGTCTGGGTTATCGTCATCTGGACCGTCGTTCACGGTGCCGTGGGCATCATCATGCAGGTCTATTGCCTGGCCCGCAGTCTTGCCGACCGCATGACACCGGAACACGATCAGGATATCTGCAACGTCACGCTTTACTGGCACTTCATGGCCTTTACTGCGGTCGTCACCTTTGCGGTCCTTGGCCTGTTCCCGATGGTGAGCCGATGAAGAGCTTTATCCCGCGCGAGGTGGAAAGCCTCTGGACCCTGTTTACCGCGCCCACCGTCTGGGCGATCCATTTCGTCGGTTGTTATGCCGCCGTCGCCGTCTATTGCGCCAAAGCCGCCACGCTCGATTTCAGCTTCGGCACGGTGCGGCTTGCACTGGGCGGGTTCACGGTAGTCGCGCTCGCGGTTATCGTTCTGTCGGCCTGGCTTGCATGGCGGCAATGGGGTTTCGGGGCCGGCGATCCGCCGCATGATGAACCCACGCGCAAAGCCCGCACGCTGTTTCAGGGCTTTGCGACGCTTCTTCTGTCCGGCCTCAGTTTCGTTGCCGTCCTTTACATGGCGATCCCGCTGATCCTCATCGCGGAGTGTCAGCGATGAAAACAGTCTCGCTCACGTCCGGCCTGATGTTGATCATGGTTTTGTGGGGCGGGGTTTTGCCCTTCGCCGACCGATCGTCCTTCACCATTCACATGATCGTCCATATGGGCGTCGTTGCGTGCGCGGCGCCTTTGATCGCTGTCGGCCTGTCCGGGTCGCGTTTCGACTTTCCATCACGCTGGCCCTGGTTCTCGCCGATTTTGGCCTCCATCATCGAGCTCGTTGCGGTCTGGGTGTGGCACATTCCGGCTTTGCGGGCGCTGTCGGAAAGCTCCGGTGTCGTCGCGAGCCTGGAGCAGGTGACCTTTCTGTTCGCCGGCCTGATGCTCTGGCTTTCCTGTCTCGGTGGTCTCGAAACCGGCAGGGAAGGCCGGCGTCTGGCCGGTGCTGTCGGCCTGCTGTTCACCTCCATGCATATGACCTTGCTGGGCGCGCTTCTCGCTTTGTCCCCGCGCGCGCTTTACGGCTCCGCTGACGTGACCTGTTTCGGCATTCCGCTTAGCCCGGTTGTCGATCAGCAGGCGGGTGGCGTCATCATGCTGCTTGTGGGGGCGGCGGTCTATCTTGCAGGTGGCGTTTCGCTGCTGGCCACCACGCTCAATACCCGCCCTCCCGAGACTTCAGAAAGGACAGGTGGATGACAATTCGCTGGAAGCATCTGATCGTGCTCGCCATCATCGCGCCTGTTCTGGGGTTGGGCATTGGTTGGTCGGGTTTGATGAGCGTACGCGCGTCATCCGGCCACTGGGCGGTCACAGACTGGTTTTTGCATTGGGTGATGCGCAATTCCGTCTCGGCACGCGCGGTTTCGCCCGACAAGGTGCCGCCGCTGGACGACCCCGGCCTGATACCCGGTGCCGCTGGCCATTTCGAGACGGCATGTGCCACCTGTCACGGCTCACCGGCGCAACCACGTCCGGATTCCGTCATGGCCATGTTGCCGCCGCCACCGGATTTGCAGACGGTCGTGCCCGAATGGTCGGATGGTGAACTGTTCGAGATCGTCAAGCATGGCGTGCGGTTCACCGGCATGCCGGCATGGCCGACGCAGTCACGCGATGACGAAATCTGGTCGATGGTCGCTTTTCTCAAGAAGCTGCCGGAGATGGATGCCAGCGCCTATATCAAGGCTTCCGGCTTGCACGGAATGGGGCAGGCGGGCGAAGTCTCGCCATTGCCAATCACCTGCGAAAGCTGCCATGCCGAAAGCAAGCTGAATGATGGCAGTCTCGTCCCGCGCCTCGCCGGCCAGTCGGAAGCCTATCTTCTCAGTGCGTTGAAGGCATACACAGGAAAACAACGCCCAAGCGGCATCATGCAGGTCGCAGTTGGCACCTTGCCCGCCGAAAGCCTGCCGGAACTCGCCGCCTATTACGCCCGGCAGACACCCTCGGTTCGTGAAGCTGTCGCCCAAGATCCGGCCTTGATCGAAAAAGGCAAAACGCTCGCAGAAGTCGGCCGGGCCTCCGACAAGGTGCCTGCCTGCCTCAGCTGCCACGACAAGGCAGGCGCCAATCCGGCCTATCCAAAACTGTCCGGCCAGAATTCCGCTTATTTGCGTCAGCAGCTGTTGCTGTTTCAGGCCGGAACGCGGGGCGGTTCGTCCTACGGGCACCTGATGTCGGAAGCTGCCAAGGGTTTGACGCCGCAAGACATGGACGCGCTTGCAGCCTATTTCAGCCAGCGATAAGGCTGTCTCGATTCACCGACGCCGAGGCGGCGGCTCCACCAGTCATTGGTGTTTTCGTCACAATAGGTCCGACACGGGAAGGTATGAAATCCATGCATCCTGCAGATGCGCTGCAAGTCTTCACAGATGGCTCGTTCGATGTCTGTAGCCGAACGGGCGCATGGGCATTCGTGGTGTTTTACGATGATGAGCGGATTCACGCCGAGCGCGGTTCAGGGGAGGGCTTATCCAATAACGCATTCGAGGTGCTCGGGGTGCTGAACGCGCTTTCCTGGTTGGAAACGTCGGCTGCCGGGCGTGCCACCACCGTTTGGACCGACTCCCGACATGTCGTTGAAGGTGTTGATCACTGGCGGATGATCTGGCGCGGAAACGGATGGAAGCGCGTCAATCCCAATCCTCGTGCGCGACGACGTGAAATTCCTGATGCTGTGCATTGGCGAATGCTTGACGCGTCGCTCGACCGTAATCCGCATGTGACTGTCAGATGGTGCAAGGCGCATGTAGGCAATGCCGGCAACGAGTTCGCCGACGCGCTGGCTGCCGGGAAGACGCATGTCGAACGTCCGAAAGATCAGTAGCGCAGAACATAACGGCCGTCCGACGTTCCGAGAGGATGGCCCTGCATCCTGCTACCCGCCATTTTTACAGGCTCATCGTTTATCGCACCATTCCGCAAACGAAGCCGAGCAGTGCCGCGATGCCGATCGCCTGTAGCGGCTGTCTCCTGATACGTCTCCTAACATCGGCGAGCGCATCTGCCCCGCGGTCACCCAGGCTGAGAGCTTCGTCACGTAGGGCAGCGGCATGCTCTCGCGGTTCGACATAAGGGTCGTCGCGATGCTTTAGGATCGATTGCAGCGCTTCATCGACGCGCGGCGCATCCGCAACGCCTTTCTCTGCTTGGCCGGTCGGCACACCGGCTGCCGTGGCGGTAATCGGATCGGGTGTCGGAAATGTGGCTTCCAGGCTGGTATCGATGTCTTGTCGCCGACCGCCAAGAGCCTCCTGTTCGGTTTGCAATGACGTGACGGAGGGTGATTTGAGGTTGGACATTGCGGCTTCCTTCTGTGAGCATCGCCAGAACCTGACAGACGACACGATGTTCCCGTTGCTAGCCGATCATGTGCGGCATTAGCGGGACTGGTGCCTCTGCCAATTTTGTCGTCTCCTTGTTTTCGGAACCGCGCATCGCACCATTCGTTCTTGCAAACACGATTTCTCGCAAATCTCTTTTCAGTCCAATACGGAGGATCCGATATGACCACCGCACAGCAGATTGTCTTGGCCAGCCGTCCAAATGGTGCCCCGAAACCTGAAAACTTTCGGCTTGAGAGTTTCGACTTGCCGCAGGCCGATGAAGGTGAAGTCACGATCCGTGTGCTCTATCTCTCGCTCGATCCCTACATGCGCGGGCGCATGAGCGATGCCAAATCCTATGCGGCTCCGGTGCCGATCGACGGTGTCATGGAAGGCGAGACCATCTGCGAAGTACTTAAATCCCGGCACAACGATTTTTCACCCGGAGATATCGTACGCGGGCGGACCGGCTGGCGCACGATGGCAGTCCTGAAGGGTGATGGGTTGCGACATGTGGAAACGCATGGAGCACCGCTCACCACCGCCGTCGGGGCGCTGGGCATGCCGGGCTTCACGGCGTGGAGTGGCCTGAAATTTATCGGCCAACCGAAGGAAGGTGAGACGGTTGCCGTCGCTGCAGCGTCCGGTCCGGTCGGCTCCATGGTCGGGCAACTGGCCAAACTCTGGGGTGCCAGGGCGGTTGGCATCGCCGGTGGCGCGGATAAATGCGCTTATGTGAAAGACGAACTCGGTTTTGACGCGGTCATTGACCACCGTGCAGACGATTTCGCATCCCGGCTCGCCTCTGCCTGCCCGGATGGCATCGATGTCTATTTCGAAAATGTCGGCGGCCACGTCTGGGATGCTGTCCTGCCGCTGCTTAACAAATATGGACGCGTGCCGGTATGCGGGCTGGTTGCGCATTATAACGGATCATCGACCTCTGAAACCGATCGCCTGCCTGCCACGATGTCGGCAATCCTGCGGCAGAGCCTGCTGGTTCGCGGCTTCATCCAGACCGAGTTCGCGCCGGATCATTTCGACGAATTCCTCAGCGATATTGGGCCGCGCGTTGCATCCGGCGAGATCAAGTATCGTGAAGATATCGTCGAGGGTTTCGAGAATGCACCCGCCGCATTCACGTCCATGTTGACGGGTGGGAATTTCGGGAAACTGATCGTCAAGGTTTCCTGAAGTCGGAAATGCTGCAGGCGGCAGGCCGCCGCATTAAAATGGAATGGCACGGCCGAGGTTCGCGATCTTCGGACCGCGGACCACCCGATATCGCGCTTCGATAAGATTATAGACGCCGAATGCAGCCAGTCCTGCCGCGACAACCATGTAGATCAGCGATCCGAAGGGCAAGTGGCGCAGCCATGTCAGGGCATCCGACATGCTGTCCGCCTGATCCGGATCGACACGGAAGCCGGCATAGGCGAAGAGGATGCCGGTGACCGCAAAAACGATACCGCGGGCAATCCATGCGACAGAGTCGGATGTTGATATGAAAAAACTATCGAGATCATTCATAAATACGAATTAATGTGATCGATTTCGTGAGCTAAGAACGTTGCGGGAAGCGATTGCCACCCGCCCGGTCGGCCTTACATAGCTGGTAAGGCCGTCTTTTGTTCCGCCCCATCAAGGGCTGACATGAACCATGAGGGCCGGCGATCGTTTCCCCAGTGCATGTCCGAGCAATCAAGGAGAACGTCATGGATACGAAAACAGACACCTCGGGCCAGTGTCCCGTCGCACATGGCCAGGGCGCGAAGGGTGCCTCCCCGCGTGGCCGCTCCAACCGCGACTGGTGGCCGAACCAGCTTAACGTGCAGATCCTTCACACCCATTCCTCACTCGCCGATCCGCTGGGTGATGCATTTGATTATGCGGAAGAATTCAAGAAGCTCGATCTCGAAGCCGTCAAGCAGGACCTGCATGCGCTGATGACCGACAGCCAAGACTGGTGGCCGGCCGATTTCGGTCATTACGGCGGCCTGTTCATCCGCATGGCCTGGCATTCGGCCGGCACCTATCGCATCACCGATGGCCGTGGCGGTGCCGGCATGGGCCAGCAGCGTTTCGCGCCGCTCAACAGCTGGCCGGATAACGTCAATCTCGACAAGGCCCGCCGTCTTCTCTGGCCGATCAAGCAGAAATACGGCAACAGGATTTCCTGGGCCGACCTTCTGATCCTCACCGGCAATGTCGCGCTGGAATCCATGGGCTTCAAGACCTTTGGTTTCGCCGGCGGCCGCGCCGATGTGTGGGAGCCGGAAGAACTCTATTGGGGACCGGAAGGCACCTGGCTGGGGGACGAACGTTACAGCGGTGAGCGTGAGCTTTCCGAGCCGCTCGGCGCCGTGCAGATGGGCCTCATCTACGTCAACCCGGAAGGTCCGAACGGCAACCCCGATCCGCTTGCCTCTGCCCGCGATATTCGCGCAACGTTTGCCCGCATGGCGATGAATGACGAGGAAACCGTGGCACTGGTGGCCGGTGGCCACACATTTGGCAAGACCCATGGTGCGGGCGATCCGTCCTTTGTGGGTGTCGATCCGGAAGGGGATGAACTGGAGGCGCAGGGCCTCGGCTGGACCAGCAAGTTCAACAGCGGCGTCGGCCGTGATGCGATCGGCAGTGGTCTTGAAGTCACCTGGACGCAGACGCCGACCCAGTGGAGCAATTATTTCTTCGAAAACCTGTTTGCTTTCGAATGGGAACTGACGAAAAGCCCGGGCGGCGCGCATCAGTGGGTGGCCAAGAACGCCGAAGCTTCCATTCCAGATGCTTTCGATCCGTCGAAAAAGCAGCTTCCGACCATGCTGACCTCCGACCTGGCACTTCGCGTTGATCCGATCTACGAAAAGATTTCGCGCCGTTTCCTTGAAAACCCGGCGGAATTCGCCGATGCCTTTGCTCGCGCATGGTTCAAGCTGACCCACCGCGACATGGGGCCGAAGGCGCGGTATCTTGGTCCGGAAGTGCCGGCCGAAGATCTCATCTGGCAGGATGTCGTGCCCGCCGTCGATCACCCGCTGGTCGATGAGGTCGATATCGCTTCGCTGAAGGAAAAGGTGCTGGCATCCGGTCTTTCGGTGCAGGAACTGGTTTCGACCGCCTGGGCGTCCGCTTCCAGCTTCCGTGGCTCCGACAAGCGCGGCGGCGCCAATGGCGCGCGCATTCGCCTTGCTCCGCAGAAGGATTGGGAGGCCAACCAGCCGGCGCAGCTTGCCAAGGTTCTGGGCGTGCTCGAAGGCATCCAGCAGGCATTCAACGCGGCCCAGACGGGCGGCAAAAAGATCTCGCTTGCCGATCTGATCGTGCTGGCCGGTGCTGCCGGTGTCGAAAAGGCGGCGAAGGCCGGTGGTCACGATATCGTCGTGCCGGTCACGCCCGGCCGCACCGATGCCTCCGATGCGCAGACGGATGTGGAATCCTTTGCCGCGCTCGAGCCGCGTGTCGATGGTTTTCGCAACTACGTGAACGAAAACCGCCTCCAGTTCATGAAGGCCGAGGAAGCACTGGTCGATCGTGCGCAACTGCTGACGCTGACGGCGCCGGAAATGTCGGTGCTCGTCGGTGGTCTGCGTGTGCTGACCGTCGGTCAACCGAAACACGGCGTGTTCACCAACCGGCCGGAAGCGTTGACCAACGACTTCTTCGTCAACCTGCTGGACATGGGCACTGTCTGGAGCCCGCTTGCCGGTGCCCGTGGCATCTATGAAGGCCGTGACCGTAAGAGCCACGAACTGAAATGGACCGGCACGCGTGTCGATCTGATATTCGGTTCGCATTCTCAGTTGCGCGCCATTGCCGAAGTCTATGGCCAGTCCGACGCAAAGGAAAAATTCGTTCGTGACTTCGTGTCCGCCTGGAACAAGGTGATGAACGCCGACCGTTTCGATCTTCTCTGATCGACAAGCCCGCCCGGACGCGCACCCCTGGCGTCCGGGCATCTTTCGTTTTTCGCAAACTGATATTCTTGTATTTCAGTCTGGACGCATAATGCCACGTCCGCCATAGTGGGTTGGATAGCCGCGCTACGGGAGGAGTGTTCGAGCCAGCGCTTGTCTGCGTTCCGATTTTCGTTTCTTCCTCGCATGCGCCAGCAGAGCGATTCGGAGACGAACATGCCATCCCAGTCCGCATTCATTGTCCGAAACCGTCCGGCCGCGAAAAACGACATCCCTCTGGTAGTCTCCCGATGATCGCCAATCGCACTGGCCTTGCAGTCGCCATCATGGTTCTGGCGGCATGTCTCAACAGTCTTGATGCGGTGATCGTGCGTCTGCTTGCGGGCGAGGTACATCCGCTGATGATCGGTTTTTTCCGCTCGTTTTTCGGTTTGATAGCCGTCACGCCGTGGATCATCCGGGGTGTCAACCTGACGGCCTCTCCCTTCCGCACCCTGCATGCCGCGCGTGCCGGCCTGAAACTGATGGCGATGGTCTGTCTATTCGTTGCCTTTGCGCATGCGCCGTTGGCGGATGCCACTGCCATCAATTTTACCATGCCGATTTTTCTCGTGTTGGGCGCCTGGCTTTTTCTTGGCGAAAAGGTCGGCCGCGGCAGCATTCTGGGCGTTTTGGCAGGTTTTGTGGGGGTGACGATCATTATCCGGCCGAGTGGCGCCCAAGGGTTTGATCCATGGTTGCTGTTTGCTTTGGCCGGCGCGGTGCTTACGGCATGCAGCCAGTTGCTGCTCAGGCGCATGGCACAGCGCGATACGACCGACCGCCTGGTTGCCTGGAATCTCATAACCATGGTGCCGCTGGGGCTTGTGATCATGCTGCCCGTCTGGTCGATGCCGACCTGGACGCAGCTTGGCCTTCTGGCTTTGCAAGGCATGCTCGGCGCGTTCAACATGACCATCATCACGCGCGCCTTCGCCATGGCCAATGCCAGCGTTCTGGCGCCGCTGGATTTCCTGCGTCTGCCCGTCGTGGCGCTGATGGCGTTCTTGGTCTTTGCCGAAATTCCGGTGATCCAGATGTGGATCGGTGCCGCCGTCATCATCGGCGCGACCGTGATTGCGACGGGCGGTGCGGCGCGCCGCAAAAAGCGGCCTGTGGACGAGATTTGACGATTTTCAGAAAAAACAGTTCACAAAAATTCTAGATGCACTAATATTTCAGTGGAAGCCTTCGCCGGCTTTTGCGGTTCCGCTCGTTACTGGAGGGTGACGGGCCGGGTTCCTGTCCGGCGAAAAAGAGAAACGGGGCGTCACTGCCCGCATGCAATCACCCGGGAGGAGTGGCATGAAGAGTTTCATCGGCAAACGAGCGATCGCCAGTGGCGTGTCCCTCGTCGTGCTCGTCGTCATCGTGTTTTTCCTGTCGCGGCTGACGGGTGATCCCACCAATCTTTATCTGCCAATCGATGCCACGCAGGAAATGCGCGACCAGTTCCGCCAGATGCACGGGTTCAACGATCCGCTGATCGTGCAGTTCGGGCGCTACGTGATGGATCTGGTTCAGGGCAATTTCGGCAATTCCCTGCGCCAAGCCCGTCCGGCCATGGATGTGGTGCTGGAGGCCTTCACCTGGACGCTGTGGCTGGCGGTCATCACCATGGTGCTGGTCACCATCGCCGCCATCGTCATCGGTTCGCTGGCTGCCTTTCGGGTGGGCGGCGTGTTCGATCGCCTCGCCACTTTCTTTTCGCTGATCGGCGCTGCCGCCCCGGATTTCTGGGTGGCGATCGTCGCCATCGTCATCTTTGCCGTCAATCTGCATGTCCTGCCGACATCGGGCACCGGCAGTGTGTGGCACTGGGTTCTGCCGGTGTCGGTCCTGTTCATCCGCCCCTTCGGCCTCATCCTGCAGGTGGTGCGCGGCTCGATGATCAGCGTGTTGTCGTCTGCCTATGTGAAGACGGCGCGGGCCAAGGGCGTGCAATCCCGTTCGATCATCTTCGTGCATGGCCTGCGCAATGCCATGCTGCCGGTCATTACCGTCATCGGCGATCAGGCGGCCGCCATTCTCAACGGCGCCGTCGTCGTGGAAACCGTGTTCGGTTTTCCGGGCATCGGCAAGCTGATGATCGACAGCATTCTTCTTCGCGATTTCGCCGTCGTGCTGGCCGTCATCATGGTCTCGGCACTGGCGATTTTTATCATGAACCTGTTGATCGACCTCGCTTATGCGCTGCTCGATCCGCGTATCCGGTATTGAGCGATGACGATGACAGACACCCAGATCCTCGCTGAGCGCAAGAAATCGAATGGGCCGATCGGCCGCTGGTTCTCCCTTTTGTGGGCCGATAAATTCGCCTTCTTCGCCGCTCTTTTTCTTCTCATCGTCGTGCTCTGTGCGCTGTTCGGCCCGCTTCTTCTGGATGCGGTCGCCACCAAACAGAACCTGCGCGGCCGCAACGCGCCGCCTTTCGATATCACGCGGGGCTGGCTTTATATTCTCGGCGCCGATGCGCTCGGCCGTCCGCTGCTGGCCCGCGTCATCGTGGCGGCACAGAACACCATGCTGGTGGCGGCCGCAGCCGTGCTCGCATCCTCTGTTGTTGGCACGGCGCTCGGACTGATCGCCGGGTATAGCCGGGCATCGGCGGCACAGTGGATCATGCGTCTCGGCGATGTCATCATGTCGTTTCCGTCGCTGCTTCTGGCGGTGATCGTGCTCTACATGCTGGAACCGTCGGTCGCCAACATCGTGCTGGTTCTCGCCATCACCCGCATCCCGATCTATCTGCGCACCACCCGCGCCGAAGTGCTGGAAGTGCGCGAGCGCATGTTCGTGCAGGCCGCCAAGGTGATGGGGGCGTCGCATTGGCGCATCGTTTTCTGTCATATCCTGCCGGTGATCTTTCCGACGCTGGTGACGATCGCCACGCTCGATTTCGCCTTCGTCATGCTGGCGGAATCCTCGCTCTCCTTCCTCGGCATCGGCATTCAGGCACCGGAAATCACCTGGGGCCTGATGGTGGCGCAGGGTCGACCTTACCTCACCAATGCCTGGTGGCTGTCCTTCTGGCCGGGTCTGGCGATCATCCTCACCACCCTGTCGCTCAATCTTCTGTCCAATTGGATGCGTATCGCGCTCGATCCGACGCAGCGCTGGCGCCTTGAAATGGGAGGTCGCAAACATGCCTGAACGTCCTACGACTGAACATCTGCTCGAAGTCCGTGACCTCTCGGTCGAATTCCATACCGCCGCCGGCACCGTCAAGGCCGTGCAGAATGTCAGCTGGCATCTCGATCGCGGCGAAACGCTCGCCATATTAGGCGAAAGCGGTTCGGGAAAATCCGTCTCGGCCTCGGCGATCATGAACCTCATCGACATGCCGCCGGGAAAAATCACCAGCGGCACCATCCTCTTCAACGGCCGCGACATGCTGAAGATGACGGCGGAGGAGAGGCGGGCGATCAACGGCGCAAAAATCGCCATGATCTTTCAGGACCCGCTCGCCCATCTCAATCCGGTCTATCCGGTCGGCTGGCAGATTGCCGAGATGATGACGACGCATGGCAAGCCCGGAGCCGACGCCTCGGCGCGTGCGCTGGACCTGTTGAAACGCGTCGGCATTCCCGAGCCGGAAGCGGCGATGCGCAAATATCCGTTCCAGTTTTCCGGCGGCCAGCGGCAGCGTTTGATGATCGCCATGGCGATCGCCTGTAAACCGGACATTCTGATTGCCGACGAACCGACGACGGCGCTCGATGTTACCGTGCAGGCGCAGGTTCTGGCGCTACTGGAAGAGTTGCAGCGCGAGACCGGCATGGGCCTGCTGCTCATCACCCACGATCTCGGTGTGGTCGCCGAAATCGCCGACCGCGTCGTGGTGATGAATTCCGGCCATATCGTCGAGACCGGTAATGCCGCGGAGGTCTATCGCAATCCGCAGCATGCCTATACGAAAAAGCTCATCGACGCCGCGCCCGGCAAGGGCGAAATCCCGGCCGAGCGTGAGCGGCAGGGCGAGCCGCTTCTGAAAGCGGTGGGGCTGAAAAAGACCTATGGCGCTTTCCATGCCCTGAAAGGTGTCGAGTTTTCGATCATGCCCGGCGAAACCGTGGCCGTGGTCGGCGAAAGTGGCTCGGGCAAATCGACGCTGGCACGGGCTATCGTGCGGCTCGATGATCCGCAGGAAGGGCAGGTGCTCTATCGCGGCAAGGATCTTCTCGCCATGTCGGCGAAAGAGGTTTTTGGCCTGCGACGCGATCTGCAAATGGTGTTTCAGGATCCGACGCAATCGCTCAATCCGCGCATGAGCGTTTTCCGGCTGATCTCTGAGGCCTGGGTCATTCACCCGGACATCCTGCCCAAGGAGAAATGGAAGGACCGCGTGGCTGAACTGCTGGTCAAGGTGGGCCTCAAACCGGACATGGCGGATCGGTATCCGCACCAGTTTTCCGGTGGTCAGCGCCAGCGTATCGCCATTGCCCGCGCGCTTGCCATGGAGCCGAAACTGATCGTCTGCGACGAGGCGGTGTCGGCGCTCGATGTTTCCATTCAGGCACAGGTAATTGCACTGCTGGATGGCTTGCGCCGCGAGTTCGGCCTGTCCTATCTTTTCATCGCGCACGACCTGCCGGTGGTTCGCGACTTCGCCGATCGGGTCATCGTCATGAAGGCGGGCGAGATTGTCGAGGAAGGCACCGTCCGGCAGATTTTCGATGCGCCGCGCCATCCCTATACACAGGCGCTGCTTGCCGCGAGCCTCGATCCTGACCCGCAGGTTCAGGCCGCCCGCCGCAGCGCTCGCCACAATCTGGAAGGACTTGTCCCCGCATGAAACCCGATGTTCTGATTGCCTATCCCCTCCGCAGCCAACAGATGGACATGCTGGAGGAGCGCTACACGCTGCACCGTCTGGACCTTGCCAAGGGGGAAGAACGTGAGGCGGTTTTCGCCAAGGCAGGGCCTGTCTGCACGGCCATGGTGGTGAATGGCCATGTCACGGTCGACAAGGCGTTTCTGGACAAGATGCCGGCGCTGAAACTCGCTTCCTGCTCTTCTGCCGGTTACGAGCCGATCGACGTGAACGAGATGACGCGTCGGGGCATCACGCTCACCAATACATCCGAAGTGCTGCTTGATGACGTTGCCGATATGGCGCTGCTTTTGATGCTGGCGGCGCGCCGGCGTTTGCCGCAGGGCGATGCCTATGTGCGCTCGGGCGATTGGGGCAAAAAGGGCATGATGCCGCTCACCACCTCCACCTTCGGCAAGAAAGCCGGCATTGTCGGCCTCGGACAGATCGGTCTCGCCATCGCGAAACGCTGCGAGGCGGTGGGCCTGACGATCGGTTATCACACGCGCACCAAAAAATCCGGCAATGACTACACCTATTTCGACGATCCGGTACAACTGGCTGAATGGGCAGATGTGCTGATCGCGGCAACGCCGGGCGGCGCTTCGACGGAAGGCCTGATCTCGGCCGAGGTTCTGGATGCGCTCGGTCCTTCCGGCAGTTTCGTGAACATTGCGCGCGGCACGGTGGTCGATGAACCGGCCTTGATCAAGGCGCTGGAAGAGGGGCGCATCGCCTCTGCCGGTCTCGATGTCTATCTCAACGAACCGAACCCCGATCCGCGTTTCGCAAAGCTCGATAATGTCGTGCTCTATCCGCACCATGCCAGTGGCACGGAAGAAACCCGTGAACGGATGGCGCAGTTGGCCGTCGATAATCTCGATGCGTTTTTTGCGGGCAGGCCGCTGCTGACGCCGGTGAATTGACACGAAACGCGTCTGGAAACGAGGTGTTGCCGCTTGCTCCCAATGATCTCCCCCCTTGAGGGGGAGATGTCACCGAAAGGTGACAGAGGGGGGGTGAGCAACGGCGCGGCGGATTGGGTGAAAGATGAATTTGCGCCAGCATCACCCCCCTCTGCCCTGCCGGGCATCTCCCCCTCAAGGGGGGAGATCGGCTGGGCGCACCGTTGTGTTTCCCTATGTGATATCCGCAGTGGCGGGATGGATGAGCGTCGTCTCAGATAAAATAATGCGGAAATTCTTTCCGCATGTCTTCCACCTTGGCCACCGTGCGGCTCAGGTGTTCGCGGATCGCTTCCACGGCTGCCCGTTCGTCACGGGCGGCGATCGCTTCGACAATCGCCTGATGGCCGTCGAGAATGCTGACGATCTTGCCCGTTTCCGGCAGGTGCAGGCGGCGGATGCGCTCCAGATGGCCGGAGCGCTCGCGCACCAGCTGGTGCAGGTTGCTGCGCTTGACGCCGGCAAACAGGGTCTGGTGGAAAAGCTCGTCCAGCTCCTGAAAGATGGTGATCTGTTCGGGATCGTCGGCGACGGCGCGCTGCATCTTGATGATCGAGCGGGCGCGCGTGATGATCGCCGGATCAAGCTCGGGATCGGCGGCAAGACGGCGGCAAACCTCTGTCTCCAGCGCCACGCGTAAAAAATGGGCTTCGTAGATCTGCAGCACGTCGATACGGGTGACGACGGTGCGCGATTGCGGGTAGATGCGCACAAGCCCTTCCTGCTTGAGGAGTTGCAGCGCCTCGCGGATCGGCGTCTGGCTGACCTCGTAGGTCTCGGTCAGTTCGCCGCGCGACAGGGTCGTGTCCGGCGGCAGCTGGATGGTGATGATACGCTTGCGCAGGTCGTCATAGACGCGCTGCACCGTGCCGCCGACGGCAACGGGAAAACCGGGTGCTGGAAGGCCAAAGGTCGCGGCAAGCTGCGAGTTCATGGATCAAATCCTTTTACGGCATTCATAACGACGGCGTGACTGATACACAAGAATACAAAATTGCGATTGATATATGAGTCTAACTGAAATATTAGTTTGAAAAAAGGGTGCTGGCGGTCTTCTGTCTTTGCAACTTTGCGGCAGATGTCCGAACCGGCGAACAGCTGAGGAGGAAGCCATGTTCAATCCCGATAAACGCCTGATCCCTGCCCAGCCTCCCAAGGCTGGCTTTGCTGCCGGCCCGTCCAAACTGGACGCCATTCGCTCGGTCACACTCTCGCTTGCCTATCTCCCGCTGGCGCGTCCGATCAGCGATGCAAAGGTTCTGACGGGCCGGCAGAAGCCGCTCACCCAGGTGGCTTTCCTGTTCTGCGAGATCACCACGGAAGCCGGCCATAGCGGCCTCGGTTTCAGTTATTCCAAGCGTGCTGGCGGTCCCGGTCTTTATGCGCATGCCTGCGAAATCGCCGACAATCTGATCGGCGAAGATCCGAACGACAACGCCCGTCTCTGGGACAAGCTCTGCTGGGCCGGCGCTTCGGTCGGCCGCTCAGGCATTGCCACGCAGGCGATTGCCGCCATGGATATCTGCCTGTGGGACCTGAAGGCCAAACGCGCCGGTTTGCCATTGTCCAAACTGCTGGGCGCACATCGTGATAGTGTCGCCTGTTACAACACCTCTGGCGGCTTTTTGTCCTCAAGCGTCGAGGAAATTCGCGATGCCATCGATCATTCGCTGGCATCGGGTATCGGTGGCATCAAGATCAAGGTCGGCCAGCCTGACCCGATGGTGGATATTCGTCGTCTCGACGCCATCACCACCCATTTGGATGGCCGCGTGCCGCTGATGGTCGATGCCAACCAGCAATGGGATCGCACCACCGCTCTGCGCTTCGGCCGTCTTGTCGAGCCGCTCAATCTGGAATGGATCGAGGAACCGCTGGACGCCTACGACGCCGAAGGTCATGCGGCACTGGCGCGTGAACTGGCAACGCCGATCGCAACCGGCGAAATGCTGGCCAGCGCCGAAGAGCACATGGCGTTGATCCGTGCCGATGCGGTCGATTTCATCCAGCCGGATGCGCCGCGTGTCGGCGGCATCACGCCGTTCATGCGCATCTGCACGCAGGCGGAAGCCAAGCGCATGCGGCTTGCCCCGCATTTCGCCATGGAGATCCACGTTCATCTGGCCGCAGCTTATGCGCATGAGCCATGGGTCGAACATTTCGACTGGCTGGCGCCGCTGTTCAATGAAGAGCTGGAAATCAAGGATGGCCGCATGATCGTGCCGGGTCGTCCCGGCCTCGGTTGCAGCCTCACCGGTCAGGCGCGCGACTGGACGGTAGAGACCAAAAGTTTCGGTGGCTGACGGCCGGATATTTCCAAGGGCGCGGTAAGTGTTTCTTGGCATGGATGAAGGCGCGTCCGCATGTTAGGCCTTCTTCCGCACAATAAGAGGAAACCGAAGCTAAGTCTTCGGAAGGAGAGCATTGATGACCTGGACCCCAACGGGCAAACATTTTATCGCCGGCCAGTGGACGCCCGGCACCTCGACATTCAAATCGGAACCGGCGCATGGCCCCGCGCATGACTTTGCCGTCGGCACCGTCGATCTCGTCGATCAGGCCTGCCGCGCCGCAGAAGGTGCCTTCGCGGCCTATTCTGCCAAGTCGCGTGAAGAACGCGCCACCTTCCTCGAAGCCATTGCCGAAGAAATCGACAAGCGCGGCGAAGCCGTCACTCTCATCGGCACGCAGGAAACCGGTCTGCCGGAAGGTCGCCTCAATGGCGAACGTGGCCGCACCACCGGCCAGCTGAAACTGTTCGCCGACCATATCCGCAAGGGCGCTCATCTCGATGCGCGTTTCGATGCCGCGCAGCCGGATCGTCAGCCGGCGGCCCGCCCGGAGATCCGTCTCGTTCAGCGGCCGATCGGCCCGGTCGCCGTGTTCGGCGCCTCCAATTTCCCGCTCGCCTTCTCCACGGCCGGTGGTGACACCGCCGCGGCCCTCGCTGCCGGTTGCCCGGTCGTCGTGAAAGGCCATTCCGCCCATCCCGGTACCGGCGAAATCATCGCCGAAGCCATTGCCGCCGCCGCTGAGCGCACCGGCATGCCGGCCGGCGTGTTCAGCCTCATCCAAGGCGGCCGTCGTGATGTCGGTACCGGCCTCGTCACCCATCCGGCCATCAAGGCCGTCGGCTTCACCGGCTCGCTTGCCGGCGGTCGCGCCCTGTTCGACCTTTGCGCCCAGCGCCCGGAACCGATCCCGTTCTTTGGCGAACTCGGCAGCGTCAACCCGATGTTCCTGCTGCCGGATGCCACCTCGGCGCGCGGCGAAGCGATCGGCAGCGGTTGGGCAGGCTCGCTCACCATGGGCGCCGGCCAGTTCTGCACCAATCCCGGCATTGCCGTCGTTGTCGAAGGCCCTGAAGCCGACAAGTTCGTGGCTGCCGCCAAGGCCGGTCTCGAAAAGGTGGCGGCCCAGACCATGCTGACCGATGGCATTGCCTCGGCCTACAAGGACGGTGTCGAGCGCATGCGCTCCAGCAATGCCGTGTCCCCGGTTCTTTCCACGGAGAGCGACGGCCGTAATGCCAGCCCGAACCTCTTCGAAACGACAGGCGCGACATGGCTTGCCGATCATGCTCTCGGCGAAGAAGTGTTCGGTCCTCTCGGTCTGGTCGTGCGCGTTGGCTCGACCGAAGAAATGGTCAATCTGGCGGAAAAATTCGCCGGCCAACTGACCGCCACCATGCATATGGACGACAGCGACCTGCCGCTTGCGCAAAAGCTGCTGCCGGTTCTGGAGCGCAAGGCCGGCCGCGTGCTGGTCAACGGTTTCCCGACCGGTGTCGAAGTGGTGGATTCCATGGTTCACGGCGGTCCGTATCCGGCCTCGACCAATTTCGGCGCCACCAGCGTCGGCACGATGTCGATCCGCCGTTTCCTGCGTCCGGTATCCTACCAGAATTTTCCGGAGGCCCTGCTGCCGGCAGATCTGCGCAACTGAAATAAAGCTTAGGAGGAGCCCTTCATGATTGCACCGAACGACCTGCGAGAAATCATCCGCAACGGCCTTTTGTCCTTCCCCGTCACCCCTTTCGACGCGGAGGACAAATTTGCCGCAAAACCGTTCTCGGCGCATCTTGAATGGCTGTCTTCTTACCCCGTCGCCGGCCTGATCGTGGCCGGCGGCACCGGGGAACTGTTTTCACTGACCCCCGGCGAAGTCGTGGATGTGGTGAAAACCGCCCGTGCCGTGTCCGGTGATGCGCCTGTCATCGCCGGCTGCGGTTACGGCACGCGCATTGCCTGCGACATGGCCAAGGAAATCGAAAAGGCCGGCGGTGATGGCATTCTGCTTTTGCCGCATTACCTCACCGAAGCGCCTGCCGATGGCATCGCCGCCCGCGTGCGCGCCGTGTGCAAATCCACCAATATGGGCGTCATCGTTTATAACCGCGGCCAGGCCCGCGTGTCCGCCGAACAGCTGGCGCAGCTGGCCGACGAATGCCCCAACCTGATCGGGTTCAAGGATGGCACCGGCGATATCGACACCGTGCGCCGCGTCACCGTCGCGCTGGGTGATCGTCTCTCTTATATCGGCGGCATGCCCACGCATGAGCTTTTTGCGCAGGCCTATCGTGGCGCCGGCATGCCGACCTATTCGTCTGCTGTCTTTAATTTCGTGCCAGAAACGGCGCTGAAATTTCACGCCGCCTTCACCGCGGGTGACGACGCCACTTGCGAACAGATGCTGCGGGATTTCTATTACCGTTTTGCCCGCATTCGTGACCGCAAGGCCGGTTATGCCGTTTCCGCCATCAAGGCGGGTGTGCGTCTTCGCGGTTTCGATGCCGGCCCGGTGCGCGCGCCGCTGGTCGATCTCACCGAGGAAGAGGTCGAGATGATGCGCGAATTGATCGCCTCGGCGAACTGAGTTTTCGAACTGACCGGGCGGGTTGTTCATCCGCCCGATCGCTGCTTCGGGCGTCATGCACAACACGCTCATGCATTAGTGTTTATGTGCCGTAATCGGGTTCGTTGGCAAAGAGGAGCTGCCGACGGATCACTGCCAAAAAGGGAATGCCATTCACTGCAAACCGCGCTTGATGCGCATGGGAGGAGACTGACATGAAATCCAATTTAGCAACTGCCTGCCTGTCCACGGCCATGATCGCCATGGCCTGTAGCCCCGCCTTGGCGCAGGACGCCAAGAAGAATGTCACCGTGGTTCTTGCCGAAACCGTCGATGTGGTCGAGCCCTGCATGGCCGCCCGCCAGGATGTCGGTCGCGTCATCTCGCAGAATGTCAACGAGATGCTGGTGGAGTTCGATTATACCAACAGCGAATTGAAGCCGCGGCTTGCCACCGAGTGGAAGCAGATCAACGACGCGACCTGGGAATTCAAGCTGCGGGAAAATGTGAAATGGCATGACGGCAAGCCGTTCACTGCCAAGGATGTGCAGTTCACGCTGGAGCGCAACAAGAACAAGAAGATCACCTGCGAAGTCGGCGGCAAATATCTCGGCGGTACCGAATTCTCGTTCGAAAGCCCGGATGAAAACACCATCCGCATCACCACCAAGCCTGCTCAGCCGATCCTGCCGCTGCTGATGACCGTCATCCCGATGGAATCCGCTGAGGCGACACCTGCGGATGAATACACGCGTAAGCCCATCGGCACCGGCCCTTATACGTTCGACCAGTGGACTGTTGGCCAGAACATCGTTCTGAAGCGCAATCCGAATTACTGGGGTGAGCAGCCGCAGGTGGAGCAGGCGACCTATCTGTTCCGTTCCGACAGTGCCGTTGCTGCGGCCATGGTCGAAGCGGGTGAAGCCGATATCGTGCCGGCCGTTGCCGTGCAGGATGCCACCAACAAGGAAACCGATTTCGCCTATCCGAACTCGGAAACCACGTCGCTGCGTATCGATACGCGTGAGGCGCCGACCAATGACCGTCGTATTCGCGAGGCGATGAACCTTGCGATTGATCGCCAGGCCATGCTCGGAACGCTGTTCCCGGTCGAGGCCAAGATCGCCACCCATCTCGTGGTGCCGACCACGATCGGCTATAACCCGGATGTTCCGGCTTGGCCTTACGACCCGGAAAAGGCAAAGGAACTGGTGGAAGCGGCGAAAGCCGATGGCGTGCCGGTCGATCGCGAAATCCGTATCATCGGCCGTAACGGACAATATCCGAATGCCACCGAGACGATGGAAGCGATCATGGCGATGCTTCAGGAAATCGGTCTCAACGTCAAGCTCGACATGTATGACGTATCGGTCTGGAACGGTTATTTCGTCGCTCCCTTCGTCAAGGATTCCGGACCGACGCTGACCCAGTCGCAGCATGACAATGCCACCGGCGATCCCGTCTTCACCGCGTTCGTGAAATACGCTTCGGGCGGTTCACACTCGATGGTGCGTGATCCGGCTGTCGACGACCTGATCTCCAAGGCAACCGCCGCCACCGGCGAAGAGCGTACGAAACTCTGGAAGGAGCTGTTTTCCAAGGTCAACACGGACATCATCGCCGATATCCCGATGTTCCACATGGTTGGCTTCACGCGTGTTTCCAAACGTCTGGATTTCAAGCCGACGATTGCCACGAACTCGGAACTGCAGTTGTCGCAGATCCGTTTCAAGTGATCCGCAGCTGAATGAAGTGGGCCGCATCGCGTGTGCGGCCCACACCCATTTCCCCACGAGACCATGGATGAACCGATGCCGCTGATCGAACGCGCCGCCCTGACCGATTTTGCCCAAGACATGCTGACCCGCGCCGGCATGGAGGCGGACAAGGCCAAAGCCACCGCCGCCATTCTCGTCGAAGGCGACATGATCGGTCACGAAACCCATGGTGTCAGCCTTCTCCACTGGTATGTCGAGGCGTTGGAAGACGGTTCGCTTGCCAAGGCCGGCGATTATGAAGTGGTCAATGATCGCGGTGCTGCCTTTGTCTGGGACGGCAACTCGCTGCCGGGCGCGTGGCTGTTGTCCGAAGCACTGGATCAGGCCTGTGAACGTGTCGGACAATATGGCGTGGTCACGGCGGCCATCCGCAACTGTCACCATACCTGCGCGCTCTCCGCATTCATGCGGCAGGTGACGGAACGCGGGCTGATCGTGCAGATTTCCGTTTCTCACCCCGCCGCCAGCCGCGTCGCGCCCTATGGCGGCACAAAACCGCTTCTGACACCGAATCCGATGGCCGCCGGTTTTCCGACATCCGCCGACCCGATCCTGATCGATGTTTCCGCTTCGATCACCACCACGACGATGACGCAGACGCTGGCCAAGGCCGGCCAGAAATTTCCTGAGGCCTGGGCACTGACCGCCTCGGGCGAACCGACCGACGACCCGCGTGAGGTGACTGAACATGGCGGCACGATGATGCCGCTTGGCGGGCAGTTGAAGGGGCACAAGGGTTTTGGCCTCGCGCTGATCGTCGAACTTTTGGGGCAGGGGCTTTCCGGCAAGGGCCGCGCCAATGCGCCGGCCGGCGTTTTTTCGCAGAGCGCCTTCCTGCAGGTCATCGATCCCGAATTTTTCGCGGGCCTTGATGCCTTTACTGCTCAATCTGACTTTTTGAGCGATGCCTGCCGCAGCAATCCGCCGGCGGCATGGAACAATGGCCCGGTGCGTATGCCGGGAGACAGCGCCGCCCGCAAGCGCCGTGTGGCGCTCGAAAAAGGTGTGCCGGTGGGCGATCTCGCATGGGAAAAACTGACCCGCGATGCCAAACGTCTGGGTATCGACATTCCATCAGTATTTGCTTGAAAACATTCCGAAAACGGATGGTCCGTCGGGAACAGGGTAAAACTATTGCGGCTTTTACCCTGCTTATCCTTGGGCGCGTTGCGGATAAGTCACAACCCCGGCCGCGAAACGGTCACAATTGGTTTTTTCCCGCTTGAAGTGTTGCCGCGTCAAACCTCGCTGATACTTATCGTTGAACCGATTCTTTTATTCAAGGATACGTGATGCGGAAGCTTGCGCCCTTCGTTGTTTTAGCTCTTTTGAGTGCATGCGCCAGTCCTTCCGACGGCCCGGGCGCTGGTGCTTTTTACAATACCGTTGATCCTGTTACCAAAGAGCGCGTGCCGGTCACCCGTCTGGCGGATGCGCCGATGGCGCCGCCGATCACGCAGCCCATGTCCTACGCGCCGACCGATCTCGGTCTCGCCGGCATGCGCTCGGGTGGTTATGTCGATCAGCGCCTGCGTCGTGGCGATGTCATCGAGGTCACCATTCTCGATACCGGTGAAGAGGGCATGTTCTCCTCCACCCAGAGCAAGACGCTCAATCTCGGCAAGTTCACGGTCGATTCCGCCGGCACGGTCACGATGCCTTTCGTCGGTCGCCAGCGCGTGCTGGAATCCTCGCCGGAAGCGCTGCAGTCGCGCATCGTCAACGGCCTCAAGGGTTCTGCCGTCAATCCGCAGGCGGTCGTTACAGTTGTCGATAAGCCGTCCACCGGCTTTACCGTCAATGGCGATGTCCGCTCTGCCGGTCGTTTCCCGCTGACAGCCCGCAAGGAGCGTGTGCTCGATGCCATCGCGCTTGCCGGCGGTTCGTCCTCGGCACCGGGTTCTGCCACGGTCACGCTCATCCGCGGCGGCCAGCAGGCCAGCGCGCCGATCCAGCGCCTGATGAACGACAATGCCCAGAACGTCTATCTTCTGCCGGAAGATCAGGTTTTTGTCGGCAAGGATTCTCCGACCTTCACCGCATTCGGCGCCTTCAAGAGCGTTGGTGAGTTTGAATTCGAGCCGGGCAAGCTGACGCTCGCCCAGGCATTCGGCCGCGCCGGTGGTCTGCTGGATGACCGCGCCAATGCCCGCAACGTTTACCTCCTGCGCAACGAAACGGTCTACAGGCCGCTGCCGGGCGCTGCCGAAAAGCAGAAGCTGGTCACCACCTACAGCGTTTCGAACAAGCCTGCCGTCTACCGCATCGACATGAAGGACATTTCCAACCTGGCGTTGATGCAGCGTTTCCAGATGGCCAAGGGTGACATGCTGTATGCCACCAATGCCGGCATGGTCGATTTCGCAAAACTCTTCACCATCTACCAGAAGAGTGTTGCCACCGCCGCAGCACCGCTGCCGGGCGCAAACTGATCCGATTTAAAACTGCTTGATTTCAAAGGCCGCCGAGCATCTGCAAGGCGGCCTTTGCATTTTCAGGCCTATCTTGCGGCAGCGGCTGGGAAAGACGGCCGGCGAGGGCGTGAAGGTCTATCGCTTCCGCATCACCACAGTTTCGCAGCATCAGCGACAGGATACGGCCGGCCGCAAACAGATCGGCACGGTGGTCGATCACCCCGCCCTCCTTTTGCTCTGGCGCTGCAAAATCCGGATGGCCGGCGAAGGAAATATCGAGATCGCGATGGGCTTCGCCGCTGCGCAGCGCAATACCGAAATCGGCGATCCTCAATGTGTCGGACGATTGTCCGGCGAAAAGGATGTTGGCGGGCGAAAGGTCGCAATGCACGAAACCGCGCTCATGAATGGCGGACAGCCCCTCCAGCATGGCGGTCATGATCACGCGAATTTCGTCCGGTGAGCTTGGCGTCGAGGCAAGTCGGTCTGCGAGACTGTTTTCGCACCATTCCAGCACCAGGGCGGGGCGACCATCGTCCAGCCGCAACAGGATCTGCGGCTGGATGATATGCGGATGGCCCAGGGCGAGGCCGATTTCCGCTTCCTGCAACAGCATGCGTCGCGCGATCGGATCGTGAGAATGGTCGGAATGTACCGTCTTCACGGCATGCTGTGAGCCCAGATCACGATGACGGGTGCGGAAAATTTCGGTCAATCGGCCGCCGGCCGACCGTTCTTCGATCACGAACGTATTGCCGATGATGTCGACCGACGCCTCACTCAGGCGGTGTTCACCCCGATCCAGCGCGTCGCGCACACGATCGATGAGCATGCGACGATCTTCGTCGCTGCGTCTTCCGCCGTCATCATGCACGAGGCTCTGCCAGAGGTCGGCAAAGCGTTTTTGGATGTCGGCGAAACCCGGATTACCGGCCATTGCCATCCTTCACGTCGATCACGACGGCGCTGAGGTTTTCGCGGCAATTGGCGATGAGGCCTTCCTGGATCAGCGTGTTGGCAATATCGTCGATGTCACCGGACAGCAGGATCTCGGCGATATTGCGCTCCGGTATCACCCGCGACAGCGGATGGCTGCAGAGAAGAAAACGATCGCCGGCCTGTAATTCATCCAGAATGACTTCCGGCGAAAGCTGCCCCGCAAGACCGATGGCGCGTGAGAGGGAACGGCGAAGACCAACCGACACATGGTCTCGTGTCAGGCAGCGCATCATGCCGTCGCGCAGCAGATAGGCGCGTGCATCGCCGGCCCAGATCAACGCAAACCGGTCCTCGACCACACCGAGCGAAACGAGGCTGGCGCTCGGCGGCTTGCGCCCCCAGGACCCGCCCGTCGATTGCAGGACACCGTTGGCGCGGCCGAGCTTGCCTTTCATTTCCTGAACAAGGCTTTCGATCGTGTCCTGCGGTGCCGTATCCGACAGCATGGCGATGGTCTGTCGGCTCGCTTCCACAGCCTCATTGCCGTCGCCAACCCCATCGGCTACCGCAAACAGGAATGGCGTATGCTGCGCCAAAACGGCGTCCGCATTCAGGCTGAGACGCGTGCCGGCATGGGTCGCCTTGTCGTGTCGCAGGCGAAAATTCCGGGGGGTGGCAACCGGGAGAGGCGCAGGCTCAAGGCTTGGTTCATTTGCAGGCTCGGCTTCGACCCTGTTCAGATTTGCCGCGGCCGGCGGTTGCGGCTGAACCGGCGCGGGTTCCGGTTCGACTATTGGCGGCGCAGCCGGTTCCGGCTGCGGAGGGCCGGAAGCCTCCATGCCGGCCATCAGTAGTTCCAGAAAATCCGTCGGCTGCGGCGCACCGCCGCTGCGAAACCCCTTGTTCTGGCGATCATCGGGATCGAAACGCCACCAAAGTGTGTCCGGTCTCTGGCTTCTGCCGGCGCGTGGTTCGAAATGCTGGTCCGATGGGCGCAGGTGTCGAAGCCGTTTCAGACTTGCCGTAAATGTGTCGAGATCGAAATCACGGCGGGAAACCGTCTCGGCAAGCGCCTCCAGCGCCAGAAACCATGTTTCGTCCAGGCAGAGTTTTCGCGTGTCGTCGGCAAATTCGTGCAATTGCGCGGTGATGACCAGCGGAAAACTTCTGCCCACGCGGTCACGGCTGGGGACGATGACGCCGGCAACCGTCACTGGTCCCCAGACGCCACGTTCTGCCACGAACCGCCATGCCGGCATGTTGCGAAAGATCGCTTCCCAGTTTTCGCCGGCATGCTGATGCGCCTTGGCGATGCCGGCCTGCAGCCAGGCATCAAGTGCATCCTGAACCGAGCGGCGAAGACCGGTCGAGACAAAATCGCCATGGCTTGGAAGCTTGCCGAAAAAGCCGATCCGGTCGGCCTCCATGCTGACCGGATCGAGAGCGGAACGTGCCGGCATGATCGGCGTCCTCAAAACTGTGTCGGGCAGGCAAACGCATTGAGCGCCGCCAGCCGGAACGGGTTGAGCACGGAGCCGAACTGCACTTCGAACTCGGCGGTTTTCCCGGCCTGGGTGAAGCGGGCGCGGAACAGGTCATCACCTTGCGAGGTGATGTTGGCGCTGTCGAACAGCCGGAACGGCGACCAGTCGCCGTTTTCGGTGATCGCCTGCTGCCAGCCGCCGGGCTGGAAGGCGATGCGCGACAGGTTGCTGGCGTCCGTCGAGGGCCAGGCGATCGATTTCGCCTGAACGGGCCCATGGAAATAGACGAGACGTTCCGCCTCGATTTCCAGCATCACGGCATTGGCATTGTCCGACAGCGACACCGGCTTCACGTTGATGGCGATCGACGGGTTCTCGCTGCCTGCAGGGAAGAAGGCGCGATTGATCTTGTCGGCATTTTCGAACTGGGCGATCGCCTCGCTCGGAATGCTGGCCGCGCCAAACGTGCCCTTCCAGCCCCATGGCGACGAACTGGTGTCGACAAAGGCGGAAAGGCGTGCGTCGAAGAAGCTCTTGAACAGGCCTTTCGGGCCGAACAGTCGCACGAAATCGGTCATGGCCACATCGCGCGGCGATTCCCGTTCGAATGGATAACGGCCGGTAATGACGTTCGAGCAATAGCTCGCGCCTTCCGCCGCCCAGGCGTCGTTGATACGGGCGCGCGCCGATTTGACAGCGAGTGACCCGACATCGGCGGCAACACCTGCCATCCAGGCATCGACCGGATTAGGCAGACGGCGGGCCTGCTGCAACAGATCCTGGTTGGCATCGGTCAACTGGCTATCGACGTCAAAAACCCTGGCGACTTCAGCCGTTGATGTGGTGGCGCGGAAGAGTTGATCCGCAACCTTTTGCAAGGCGGCCTGAAGCTGGCCGATCTGCGATTTCGGGCCATCGGCGGGTTGGCCGGTGCCTGCTGCGGCAGCGCCATCGGTTGGTTCGGCCAGCGCTTCGCGAAGGCCGGCATAAGGATCCGGCGCATTGGTGACACCCGCCAGCGCCGTGGATGATACGGCGCTGCTTGTGGCAGCCGAGGCGATCTCGGTACCGGCATTGCGCAGATCCGTATTCTCCGCGATCGACCGTGCGAGCATTTCGACCGGGGTGACAGGTTTTGTCGCCAGATTCCGGGTCGTCTCGGCTGCATCATTGATCGTCTGCGAGGGTTTTACCCGCATGTCGGTCAGAAGCGTGGACCAGCGTTTTTCGAAATTGTCGAAATAAAGCTGCATGGTCGACTGCGTGATGGCCTCGATCGTGCTGCCCGCGGGGTTCTCCTCGTTGCGGACCCAGGTTTCTTCGATAGCGGTGCGAGCCGCATCGGAAACTTTTGGCAGGACGACGCTGCGATAACCATTGCTGGAAAACAGGCCGGGAATGCCCTCACGAAGCGGCGCGCCGGAACTGCGCTCGAAGGCCTCTTCGCCGACCGGGCCGAGAGACGTTCCCGGGTTCCAGGCCGGAAGCGCGCGCGCGGCGCGATAATCGTTGAGAATATCGTAGGCGCGGCTGGCAAGGCTTTGGGAACGGATCGTTTCACGCGCCTTGGCGATCAGGTAGGGATCGAGAGCGACCGGCGGCAGAGTGCCGCGTGCCATGGCCGCCGCATGGGCGTTCAGCGACTTTCGGGCGTTGGCGCGGCCATCGCCGGGATAAAGCGCATTGAACATGTCCTGCGTTTCAAGCTCGATGAATTCGCGGTCCATCGATCCGAGGCCGCCCAGCATGCCGTAAAGCTTGAGCGCGTTGAAGGTTTTCGCAACATCGCCGCCATCGGCCATGTCCTTCTGCAACTGCACCAGAATACGTGGCAGGAGCAGCGCATTCAGCGCGCGCTGATAGGCATCGCGATGACGGCCGGCCACCTTGTCTTCCTGGTCGAGACCAAAGCTGACTGGCCAGACACGATCCTTGGAAAAATCGCCGGTCACCGCTGCCAGATTGTCCAGCGCCGGCATGATGCGCAGGAAATCCGCATCGGCAACGTCACGCACGGTGATGCCCTGAGCCAGTTTCTCATAGGCATCGATATGTTCTTCGGCGGCGATGAGTGCAGCCTTGTTCTGGAAATAGGTGACCGTCCAGCTTGTCAGCACCACCGCCAGTACCAATACGGCAGCGGCATAGGCGGCACGGCGGAACAGCAACTGCCGACCGGAAAGACGGCGATCACGCGAAACCAGCGAGGCTTCGTCGAAGATGACATCCTTGAACAGGCGAGAGAGGAAATAGCTGCGACGTGCCCGGCCGGAGGTCGAAACCGCCGTTTCGTTCACCTGCGTGCCGGAGGCGAAATAGATGCCGCGCAGCAGCGGCGGCTCCACCAGCTTCGAGCCGGTGCACAGCTCGCTCATCACATCGTGCAGGCGTTCCTTCAGCGCCGCCAGTTCCGCCGGAAAGCGGAAGATGCGGCCGCGCAGTTCGGCATTCGGTTCCTGCTGCAGGCGTTCGATCAGCATCGAGCCGACGCGTTCCTGCAGAAGGGTGAACTCTTCCGTGAACCGGTCCGGGAGATCGATCGTCTTGTAGCTCTCGTCGAGGCCGAATGTCGTGCCCCAGACCTGTTCGCGGTCCGACTTATTGAAGCCATCGAAGAACTCGACGAAACCGGTCAGAAGGTCCGCCTTGGTCAGAACCAGATAGACCGGAACGCGTGCCTGCAGCTTTTCGTCCAGTTCCGACAGGCGCTGGCGGATGACGCGGATTTCCTCGCGCTGCGCTTCCGGATCACGGGTCAGAAGGTCGCCGATCGAAAGCGTGACCAGCGCGCCATTGATCGGCTGCGAGCGGCGATATTTTCGCAAGAGGCCGAGAAAACCCTCCCAGCCGGCCTTGGCCGAGCCGTTGAGATCGTCCTGTGTCGTATAACGGCCGGCGGTATCGATCAGGATCGCTTCGTCGGTAAACCACCAGTTACAGTTACGCGTGCCGCCGATGCCCTGCACGGAATTGCTGCCCAGCGCATCGCCGAGCGGGAATTTCAGGCCGGAATTGGTGAGCGCCGTCGTCTTGCCGGAGCCGGGGGCACCAAAAATGACGTACCAGGGAAGCTCGTAGATATAACCGAAGCGCTTCTTGCTGACGCGGCGCAGCAGCTGCAGCGCCTCCTTCAGGCGGTTATGGATGTCGTTGACCTCAGCCTGCTGGCTGGCGGCGGCTTCCGATTCCGCATCGCGCTCGATGCCTTCGACAAGCTGTTTGTCGCGGCGGCGGTCGCGAATGACCGAATAGATCAGATAGGCCAGCCAGACGGCGATGATCACGCCGATCAGGATGATGCGATTGGTGGGGCTCGCCAGCGGCTTGAAGTCGCCGAAGGCTGCCAGATAACCATAAAACCAGATGACGATACAGATCGCCGCCACCCAGATGACCGAGATGAACCTCCGTCCTATCAGGCCCGCATAGGCCTCGACATAGGAACGGAGCGTGTAAAACATACCAATCGGGTTCATGGCAAGACGCCCCCTGCTGCCGGGTTGGCCGGCATATTTCGAATATCCACTTCAAGAGGCGGCGAGACCGCGCCCGCACCAGTCAGTTCCTCATCCGGATCGGCCAGAACGAGAATTTCCGTGCGGCGGTTCTTTTCCCGACCTTCGGGGGTGGAGTTGCTGGCGATCGGATCCGCTTCGCCGCGACCTTCGGCAATGATGGCGCCGGGGCCGGTGAAGGCGGCCAG
This sequence comes from Neorhizobium huautlense, assembly GCF_030811685.1. Lineage (GTDB taxonomy): Bacteria > Pseudomonadota > Alphaproteobacteria > Rhizobiales > Rhizobiaceae > Neorhizobium > Neorhizobium huautlense_A. Next base: position 83,162 of record NZ_JAUSRF010000005.1, read on the forward strand.
GATATCGGCCACGGATTTGGCGCGTGCCTGCGACAGATGCCAGTTGGACGGGAACTGGATCGTGTTGATCGGTACATTGTCGGTATAACCAACGACGACCGCGCGGAAGTTTTCCTGTGCCAGTGCCCCGCCGATGCGGGAAATCAGCATCTTGAACTCGTCGCTGACTTCGGCGCTGCCGACATCGAAGAGGCCGGCATTGTTGATGCGCACCAGAACGCGGTTCTTGGCGGTTTCCCGCAACGACACCAGGTTCTGTTCGACTTCCGGCTGCAGGAAACGCATGAAGTTTTCAAGCTTGGTCGGCTTCGCCGGCACCAGTTCCGGCCTGACCGGCGGCTCCGTGATCTTGGCAATGATCTCCGGTTCGGCCTCTTTCGGCGGTGGGTTGATGAGAATGCTGGGTGCGTCGGCCGGCGAAAGTTGCGCCAGTTGCTGGAAGGTATTGTCCGATGCGTTGTTCAGCGAGAAGGTGAAGAACAGATAGCCAAGCGCAAACACCAGCGCTAGCAGAGACATCAGCGTCCACAGCGCCACGGCGGTTCTGAGCGGCTTGTGTTTGGCCGAAACACCCTTCCAGTGTGGCGAAAGCTCGCGTTCGAACACGCCATATTGGCCGAGCAGCGTTTTGTAGAGACTGTCGCGGATACGGCCGAGCTCGAGATTGCCGCGTGCGGAGACACGCGTACGGCCCTCGAAGGCAAGCGACAGCGACAGGTAGATCAAGAGCAGCAGGTCCTTGTTGGTGCCCGGGCTCTGATGGAAATGGTCGAGAAGATCGAAAACGCGGTCGCCGCCGGTCACATCCATATGGAATGTGGAGACGAGGCCGGAACGCGCCCAGCCGGCGCGCACGCCCCAGGGCTTGCTCAGCACCACGTCATCCACGGTGGCGCAGATGATGTAGTGGGCGGCACGCGCCCGTTCCGGGCTGATGCGTGAACCGGCGAGATCACGCTCGTAACGGCCAACAGCTTCCACCGCCACGCGGCGCAGCTGTTCCATGTCCGGCTGTTCGTCGGTGTAACGCAGCGCATGCGCAAGGTTTAGCAACGGGGCCGCCGAGCGCACCAGCGTCGGCACTTCCTCGCCGCCGAAGCGGAAATCGCGCACCAGCGTTTCCACCGACCAGCCGCCTTTCGGCAGCGGTTTCGGCGCAAGGTCGTCAATGCCGGGCGTGTCGAGCACGTCGTCCAGCATTTCCGCCATGCGCGCAGCGGATTGCTTTTTCTTGATCCCGTCTTCGGTCAGTTCGACGACGGTCGGCAGGTTCTGCCACTTCGATGCGGGTTCGTTGGTCATTCTCTAAGGGCCCACATTTCCATTTCGAGACCAGGGAAATCACCTGCGAGATGCAGGGCGATGGCGCCCGAGGTTTCAAGCTGCTTCCAGAGCGGATTTTTCGTATCGAGTTCGAAATAGATCGTGCCGGAGCGGTACGGCAGCTGGCGCGGCAGAACCGGCAGCGGACGAACCGGAATGCCCGGCAGCGCGACATTGACCAGTTCTGCGATACGCTCGACCGGGCCGACCTTGATCTGCGACGGCAGTTTTCGACGGACATCTTCCGCCGACATTTCGGCGCGCACGGCCAAAACGAAACCGGCATCCTTGAGCAGCGAACGGTCGTTGATCGTGCCGACGCGAACGCCATGGCGGCGTTCGGCAAGCTCGATCGAAACGGCCGCCTGTTCCAGAACCGATGAAAGCGAGGCGCGCAGGTCTTCATAAACTGCTGCAAAAGTCGCCTTCAGATCGTCGTGACGGTAGGGCGGAAAATCGGTTGCCCGCTTGCGCTCGGTGGTGAAGGTGGCGAGTTCGCCGGCGAGCTGGATGCAGGTCTCGTAGAAATCGATCGGATGGATGCGCGTGGCGTTGGCCGAAATATGTTTCAGCATCGGGTCGGCGCGATTGAGGATCTGCAGCAGAAAGTAGTCGCCCACCTCAGCCGTGCCGCGAATGGTCGGATCGCCGATACGCTCGGCAATCGCCTCGGCGCGGTGGCGCACGATACCCAGCAGTTCCGTCATCAGTTCGGAAAGCCGTGGTTCTGCGGCGCAGTTGAGGCTTGGCGCGATGAAATCGGGATCGAGAATGACGGCGCGGTCGGAACGAACCTCGATCACGCGGGCAAGGCCGATGAGTTCGTAACCGGCAAGGTCGTCACCGGTCTTCAGGTAACGCAGGCTCAACCGGCTGACGTCGATCGGGGCCATGAAATCGGTTTCGACATTGGCATCCGGCGCTTCGTAATTGGAAGCGGTCATGCGCACGCTGTTGAACCGGGCGCCGCCGTTGAGCGCTACATCAGGCTTGCCCGGCTGACGGGCCGGAAGCGCCAGATAGATGATGGCGTTCTTGACACTTTCATCGAGATCGACGGCCGGCGGCAGGTCGGTGTCGAGCGGCGCTTCGAACGGCGTGCCATCGGGCAGGATGCCGCGCAGGTTGGCGAGCGCGAACTGGCCGATGGCAAGCGCACTGCGGTCTATGCCGATTTCGGCAACGCCCCACGGATAGGCGGAAAGGCCGCGCGTCGTGGTACGCACCAGCCTTTCCGTCCAGCGGTCCGCCTGCTGGAAGTGCTGGACGCGAAGGAACATGCCTTCGCTCCAGGCGACCCGGTTCTCATTTCTCATCGTTGAGGTCTTCTCTCTCTGCTTTCGGCAGGTTCGCCATGCGGTTCCCGTCTTCCGTTCGCATCATGGCGTCGCGGAAAACGTCCTGAACCGACAGCGTCCTGCCGTCTTTTTCGAATTGATTTTTGTAGGCATGCCAGTAGTCGCGGCCACGCAGGAAACCGAAGGACGTCATTGAGCCTGCCGCGTCGATGCGGGATTCGATGATGCGTGGCTCCATTTCCTGGGCGACGTGATGCACGAGATTTTCCAGCGCCGCCTGCAGTCTGGCCTGGCGGTTTGCCAGTTCCTCGATCCGGGTCACCAGCGTGTCCGAGTTTCCGCTGTTGAAGAAATCCTGTTCGATTTCAGGCATAGGCAGATCCAACCCGAACGTGGCAAAGCTTGCCTCAAGCGCATCTTCCACGCGCTGCAAGAGCGGGCTGATTTTCGCTTCGATATCGACATTCCGCGCCGGCGCAACGGCTTGCTGCGGTGCCTTGACGGGTTCGATATCCGGCTGTGGTGCATTGTCGTTGACGGTCTGCAACGCCTCGACCGGGCGCGCCCTGGCCACCGGAATGGTCACATGCGTCGCCGAGTTGTGCTCGAGGTAATTGCCGTATTCCGAGTGATCCGACTTGTCGGCGTCGAGGTTCCAGTCGTCCGGCAGGAGATTGCCGGTAGAGCGCACTTCAGGCGGGCCGTTCCAGCCGATATCGACATTGCGCGAAGGCGAGGGGCCTTCCTTTTTGGCAATCGGCTCCAGCCAATCCTCGGACATCTTGTTGCCGAGAACACCGGTTGCCGTGCGGCCGCCCGGCGCGATGTCGGCGAGGATGGCGGAAATCGTCAGCGTCTCGTCGCTCATCGCGTAATTGGTATCCGGGTCCTCCACATCGCGATGCACCTCACCGGTGATGACCACGGAAAATGCGATGGGGCCGACTTCCAGCCGCGACTGGTCGGAAAGCCGCGCCGTCTCGCCCTCATGCACGACCACGCCATCGACACGCGAACCATTGGCGCTCTGGTCGCGCAGCACAAAGCCACGCGCATCACGCTCGATCGTGCAATGCAGTTTGGAGATCGACCGCTGGTCCTCCGGCAATTGCCAGTCGCAATCCGGCGAACGGCCCAGCGTGCGCTTGCCCTGTTCGAAAAACCACTTTGTCCGGCTGGCCGGCAACATGCTGGCACCTGCGATCGCTTTCAGTTCAAGCCGCATGTTCGCCTCCTAAAACCGCCGCCGGTCGGGGTTCTACGATCACGGCATCGTCACTGTCCTTCGCGGCCGGTGCGACGCGTGCCCAGCTGTTCCAGCCCAGTCGCGGCTGATCGGCGCTTTCCTGACCAAGCTGGCAGAACGGCACGTCTTCTTTCCTCAGGATGACCTGAATGTCGAAATCGAGCGCCGAGCCGACATAAAGCCGTGTCAGCGCAAACAATTCGGTGATGTTGCGCCCACCCGGCGTCAGCGACAGGTAGTCGCGATAGGCCAACGGACCGACGATGACGCGAAAACCGCCGCTGAAATCATGGATGGCCGAACCGGCGGATGCATTGACGCCAAGCTGGACGCCCTGCGGCGCGCCCATCCTGCTGCGCTCCTTCATCGGAATGGTCAGCCAGCGCGGACGGAACAGCTCGATTTCCACCGGCAGGCCGCTGAACTCGCTCAGCATGGCGCGCAGATTGGCGGGATTGCGGTTGCGTGAGGCGAAAAAGCCGGAAAAACGCAGCACGACATCCTCGTCGATGCCGCTGGTTTCCTTGAGCTTGCGGGTGCCGAAACCGGTCAGCGCAAACAGCGTGGTGATGAAGCCGTTATCCTCGCGTCGCTGGCCCCAGCGCAGGCGCCGCGCGATGCGATATTTTTCGGAGGCGTCGGCAAAAAGCTCTGCCATGCGTGCGCTGAACAAGTCGAAAAAGGCTGCCAGCCCCTTCGACTTGTTCCGCTCCTCGCGCATGATCAGTTCATTGTAGTTGGCCGGCATCGAGCCGAGCGGCCCGGTCAACCCGGCAAGCGCGCTGCGGATCGAAGCGCGCGCGCCCTTCTGGCGAAAACCGCTGACAGCGAGCGGTGCCGGCGAAACGCCCATATGCGATGCGATCTCAAGCTCGCCGCTCGCCTCACCCGTGCCGGCAGCCGTCTGCGCGACACGGAAAGCCGTTACCGCATCGAAGCGGCCTGGGTCGCGTTCGAGCAGGTCGACAAGCGTGTCGCGTGGTGCGTCGGGTTGGCGTAGCCTCGAGAGATCCATAGGGCGATCGCGGTCCTTTCTGTCGTTCAAAGCAGCGGGCGTTCGGCCGCGCGGGCCGGCCAGTGGGCAATCGGTTTCGACTGACCTTTCATCGAAATAGTCAGTCGTGTGAAACTGTTGACGGATGTGTAGAGGCTGAAGAAACGGTCGAGCACGGCACCGAACAGATAGGCGGACGGACGGTCGATCGCGGCCGGATCAAATTCCAGCGCGATCTCGGTGCCCGGTACCATGCCACCGCTTCCGAGACGCGCTGTCGAACTTTCGGCGCGGATCTTGATCAGTGCATCGACCAGCTGCTTGGTTTCCGGGCTGTCGCGAAAGGCATAAAGCGAGAGCACATCCTTCAGCGCCGCACCTTCATTGTCGAACAGCGACAGGTGGTTGAGCAGAAGATGCGAAACGAGGCGCCAGTTGCGGCCGTCCTGATCGTTCATGCGCACGGATGGCGTCGGCGGCATCAGCGCTTCCACGCCCGAGACCGCTTCATGACCCGATGCCAGCTGCAGGAAGGGATGGCCGCCGCCGAAAGGCAGCTGTTCCGGCAGTTCGCGGTTGAGGCACAGCGTGTCGATACCGGCAACGGCGTCGATCGGGCCGGCAAACCGTCGGTCGCGATCCACAAAGGCGATGTCCATGTCGCTCGTGCCGTCTTCCTCGTCGAAGCGGCGATAGGCCTGCCAATAGGCGGTGCTGTTGCCGGCACGCTGGCTGCGGCCGAAAAACGGCTGGCAATGTTCTTCCTGTCCGCGCGAACCGGTCAGAAGAACCCGCTCGACCGAATAGATCTCACGGGTCTTCTGGCGTCGGGCGTCCGGCAGAAGCCGATATTCGGTACGAGTTCCATCGACCGTAATCGGCTCGCAGGTCTGCCGGAACAGGTTGACGACCGGCGTCGCGTTCAAAACGAAATCGCGGGCGGACACCGTGCGCTCGAGCTTGGTATCGGTTTCCTTGAGATAGATGAAGATTTCCAGCGCCTGATCCTTCCAGGCGCTCAATCCCTCGATATCGAGGAACAGGTATTTCTGCGGCAGCGCGAAAAACTCGGTCAGCAGGCGGTAACCGATAAAACTCGGGGCCGGATAGGGAAGCATCGCTTCCTTCTCGTCAAAGCCAACCGATTTCAGATTGCGCGCCGGCAGGAAGACCGGGTTGCGGTCGTCGCCGTGACGGGCCAGTGCGATGCCGAGCGTGTGGTTGGCGAGAAGCTCGTAGATCGCTACCGCCTGGCCCCAGGCGGACGGGATGTGCAGGCGCAGGCGATCGATGCCCAGTTCGCCGAACGGCTTTCTGGCATCGAGCGTGCGCAGCGACAACCGCAGACAACCGGCAACACCATTGTATGGCGAAAGCGGTGCATTGATCGGCTGACCCTGAAGGGTCGCGCCGGTGATCTCGATCGGCGCCATCTCCACGTCCTGCGTGGTGCGGAAACGGCAGGATTCGCCGCCGATCGGTTCGGCCAGAATTTCGGTGTGGCGCGGCACTGTCTGCACCGAAGCCAGCGTGTCGCTCGGATTGAAGCGCACGATGCTCATCGACGGCAGCGGTGCGAGATAATGCGGGTATAGCGTTTCCAGAAGCCCGTCGGTCAGTTCCGGAAACTCGTCGTCGAGTTTCTGGCGCACACGCGCTGCGGAAAAGGCAAAGCTCTGGATCAGTCGCTCGACATGCGGATCGTCGGCGACATCGCCGGTCATGCGCAGTCGGCCTGCGATCTTTGGAAAGGCGTCGGCAAACCGGGCGGCGCGCTTGCGCAGCGCACCGAGTTCCTCGTTGTAACGATTGAGAAAACCGTCAGCCATTGGCCGCCTCCACGAGGAAACGCTGTGTGGACGGATCAATGGTGGATTCGAAACTGATCGGCGGCATGCCTTCATGCAGGCGGAAGCTCGCCTGGATGCGCATGCGCAGCGCCCGTTCGGTCATCGTCCGGCTTTTCAGGATCGTGACCCGCACTTCCGACAGTCGCGTCTCGAACATGGAAATGCGGCGCTCGATCATGCGGGCAAGCGAAAGCTTTGCCTCGTCCGTGACCAGATTGGCTGACACCATACCGTCGAGACCGTAGCTTACCAGCGCATCCTTCAACTCCGTCAGTTCGGAAGGTGGGGCAGAGGGGCAGCGGCGTGTGTTGAGCAATGACTCGAGGTCGCGACGGATCGCTTCCCGCATCTGGCGGGTCTGATCTGTCACGCTTGCCGGCGGGTCGAAGTCGCGATCGGGCGCGTCGTCGATCAGCCGGTCCAGAATGGACCGGGACAGAACGCGGTCACGCGGCCGATAGCGCTCCAGCGGGTCAACCATGCGCAACCTCGCGGGCAGCATCGACCGTCGCCGTTTCCAGGCTTTCCGTGTCGTGGAAGGAGGCCAGATCGTCACCGGCGAGGAACGAGCGCTGGCCGCGGCCGGTGGTGATGCCGGTTGGCTCCTCCACCCATTCGGTTTCGCGGCCCAGCCGCAGTCGGTCATCCGTGCCGGTGCCATGATAGATGGCCGGCAGCAGGACGGGCGCGACAGCACCGTCGATCAACGACAGTTCGGCACGGCGGAAGGCGAGATCACGCGGACGGGCGATCGGCTCGATGGTCAATTCGGCGATCTTGGCGAAATCGATCCACAGATAGGCGCCACCGGTCATGATCACTTCCAGCGCATGCGGCGTGCGGTCATCGAGATCACGGAAATCGTCGATGCGCTTGCCGTTCATGATGATGGCGCGTTCGCCGCGCAGTTCTTCGAGGCGCTGCAGTTCTGCGACAGCCTCTTCACCATTGCCTTCGCGGTGGGCGATGCCGACCTTGACGGCCAGCTTGTCGAGTTCGCTCGGGCCTTGCGGAAATTCCGGCACGGCGCTGGTTTCATACCATGCATTGCGGGCAGCCATGCCGCGCAACTCGTTGCGTAAAAGCGCAAAGCCCATCGTCGCATCCGGCGCAAACGTGACGGCGAGGCCGCACTGGTTGTCGGCACGCTCGTAATCGCCTGCCAGAACAAGCAGGTCGATATAGAGATTGCGGGCGTCCTGATCGGACGGTTTTGCTTTCAGGTGCGCCTTGGCTGCATCGAGTGCCTCATCAAGAGCGTTTTCGCTGAGCAGGCGGGCGATGCTTTCGGACAGCGTCATGCGGACATCCTTCTGGGTTGCGAACCTTCATTCGCGGAAGCGGTACGGCTGCCACTCATCGTTTCGGCGATGAGGTGGAAGCTGGTGGAAACGTCGTCGAGCTGGAAATGCGGCTGCAGACGAACGGTACAGGAGAACGTGCCCGGCTTGCCGGGGATCTCGGCCACAGTGATTCCGGCAGAACGCAGCGGGAAACGCGTGCGCAGCGCCAGATCGGCATCGTCGTTTCCGAGCGTGTAGGCGGTCAGCCAGTCTTCCAGCTTCCGCTCGATCGAGCGCGCATCGGATAGCTGGCCGATCTCGTCGCGCATGATCACCTTCAGGTAATGCGAGAAACGCGAGGCGCAGAGCACATATTGCAGCATGGCGGCGATGCGGGCGTTCTGGCGGGCATTTTCGTTGGAATAATGCTGCGGCGCATGCATCGACTGGTTGGAGTTGAAGATGGCAGATGCCGAAAGATAGGTGGTGGCGACCGGCACGATGCCGAGTTCGCAGAACTGCTGTTCCTGGCCGGTCGTCAGGCGAATTTCCACCGGCGCCTGCGCCGACAGGCCTTCGCTCTCGGTGCCGAAATCATAAGGTGCCAGTTCCGACGTGCTCAGCATGCCGCCATCAATGGCATCCTGCGTGACGCCACGGATATCGGCAAACCAGCCTGAATCGATGAAATTGCGGATGACCACGGTGGCGAAGGCAAAGGCCGCATTGCCCCACAGAAGCGAACTGCCATCCTCGGCAATCTCCTCGCGGAAGGGAAAGCGGTCGTCGCGATGGCGGGCAAACGGTTCGAACGGCGCGCGCATCAGGATACGCGGTGCTACGAGGCCGAGAAAACGGGAATCGTCGCGTGCGCGAAGACCGTTCCAGCGGATGCGGGTCGGGTCGCTCGCCAGCCAGGAGAAATCTTGCACGCGGCCGAGTTCCTGAAAATCCTCAAGCCCCAGCGCTCCGGCCGAGGCACCGGCCACGAAGGGACAAAAGGCGGCAGCCGCCACCATGCCAAGCTGCGTCAGCGTGCTGACCGGATCGCCGCCCTTCGGTTCCTCGTGGGAAAAATGGTAATCACCGACCAACAGCCCGTAAGGCTCGCCGCCCGGCATGCCGAATTCACGGCTGTAGATCAGCTCGAACAGATGGCTCTGGTCGAAATCCGGGGCGCGTTCCATGCTGCGCGCCAGTTCCTTCCAGCTCAGGCTCAAAAGCTTGATCTTGACGTCACCGCCACGGGTGGATTCGCGCACGAGCATGGCAATACCGCGCCACCGTGCCTCCATCGCCTGAAAATCAGGGTGGTGCAGGATCGCGTTAACCTGAACGTTCAGCGCCTCGTCTATCAACGAGATCAACTGGTCCGCCCGGCGCCGCCATTCTGTGCTGGAACCCATGGTCATTATGTTTTGCCGAAATATCGAATGAAAAAAGGAGAAGACGCGCGGCGAAATTCGCCGCGCGTGTCGTCAGGTTTTAAGATTTGGAAGGAATGCGGGCGACCATGCGCAGCGAGGTCGTCAGTTCTTCCATCTGCAGCCACGGACGCATCCAGGCCACCGCATTGTAGGAACCCGGGCGGCCCGGAATTTCCTGCACGGTCACCTTGGCATCGCGCAGCGGATATTTCGCACGCGATTCTTCGCCGGCATCGTCATTGGCGTTGACGTAGTTGGAGATCCAGCGGTTCAGCCAGTTCTGGCAATCTTCCGCTTCCATGAAGGAGCCGATCTTGTCGCGACCCATGACCTTGAGGTAGTGGGCGAAACGCGAAGTGGCCATCATGTAGGGCAGACGGGCCGAAACCGCGGCGTTGGCCGTTGCTTCCGGACGGTCGTAAAGCTTTGGCTTGTGGGTGGTCTGTGCACCGAAGAACACGGCGTAATCGGTGTTCTTGTAGTGGCATAGCGGCAGGAAGCCGAGCTTGCCGAGTTCGGCATCGCGACGGTCGGTAATGCCGACTTCGGTCGGGCATTTCAGGTCCAGATCGCCGTCATCGCTGGCAAAAACGTGCATCGGCAGGTTTTCGACCTTGCCGCCGTTTTCCGCGCCACGGATGGCCGTGCACCAGCCGCTCTTGGCAAAGGCGTCGGTCAGGCGCGTGCCCATCACATAGGCCGCGTTCATCCAGCAATAGTTTTCGTGCGGCAGTTCACCCGTCTGCGAGCCGCCGGTTTCATCATAGTTGAAATCGTCGACCGGGTTGGTCTTCGGACCATAGGGCATGCGCGACAGAACGCGCGGCATGGCAAGCGTGACAAAACGCGAGTCGTCGCTGTCACGCAGGCTGCGCCACTTGGCGTATTCGACTGTTTCAAAGATCTTTTCGAGGTCGCGCGGCTTGGAAAGCTCGCGGTAGTCATCGAAGCCGAACATGCGCGGGCTGGCGGCCGAGATGAACGGCGCGAAGGCGGCCGCTGCGATCATCGAAACGCCCTGTAGCGTCTGCACGTCATCGAACGAATTGTCGAATTCGTAATCGCCGATAATGGCGCCCATCGGTTCGCCGCCCGGCGTACCGAATTCGTCTTCGTAGATCGACTTGAACAGACGCGACTGGTCGAATTCAACCGCCTTGGAAAGGTCGCGGCTGATGTCACGCTTGGAGGCATTCAGCACGCGGATCTTCAGGTTGACGCTGGTCTCGGAATTCTTGACCAGATAGTTCAGGCCACGCCATGTGCCCTCGAGCTTGACGAATTCCGGAGCCTGCATGATGGCGGCAAGCTGGGTGGAGATCGTCTTGTCGAGTTCGGCGATCGCGTTGTTGAGCGTGATCGTCAGGTTGCGGTCATAGGTGACTGTTCCCTTGAGGGCCTGGTCGGTCAGCGTGCGAAGCAGGTCCTGCGCACGGTTCGGTTCGGTCTGGCGGGTCGCCGCGACGACCTGGGAAAGAAGGTTCTGTTCCTCAACAAAACCGGCCTCTTCCTTCCTTTGCACTTGCGTGTCAGCGCTCATGTCTCAAATCCTTTTTTATGAGCAGCGCGCCGGAAGGTTTGTCCGGGATTGGGCGATACTCAAAACAAATAGACGGGCATTTTCTGATGCGCGACCGGCGTTTCGTCCGTTGCCGCGCACCGCCGGCACTCAGTTGACGGCGTCTTTCTTGTCGCCGCCAAGCTGGGCAACGAGCTGGGAAAGATCGGCCTTGTTCTGCAGAATGTCTTCGAGCAGACGTTCCAGTTCTTCCGAACGGTCGGCTTTGCTCATCAGATCGCGCAGTTCGTTGCGGGCGTCGAGGAGGGCCTTCAACGCTGGAACCTGATTGACCACCGAACCCGGCTCGAAATCTTCCATGCTTTCGAATTTCAGCGAAACCGGAAGCTGGGTGCCGTCACCCTGCAGGGTGTTGTCGACCGAAATCGTCAGGCCCGGCGTCATGCGGCGCATCACGTCATCGAAATTGTCGCGGTCGATCTGCACGAACTTGCGCTCGCCGAACGGTTTGAGCGGCTGGGTGGGGTTGCCGGAAAAATCACCTAGAACGCCAACAACGAAGGGCAGTTCCTTCACCACCATGGCGCCTTCGGTTTCCACTTCGTACTTGATGTGGACGCGGGGCTTGCGAACCCGTTCCAGCTTTTCATGTACACTTGCCATCAAAAGTCTCCTTCATGCCATCGGCAAAATTACGAATTCAGATTGTTGCGTAAGCCAATCGGACAAGGCCCGATTGCAATTAAATCTTCTCAACCCCCTCTGTTTTCGGTGGAGGGTTGAATGCCGGCGGCCGTCAACACGGCGTGACGCGCATGCTGTTCGGGCAAAAGCTCGGCAAGAAGCTCGGAAAAATCCATGCGGCCACGACGCACCAGCGTCTCGATCGACATGGAAATGGGGGAATGCGGCTCGGTGCGACGGAAATAGCGCGACACCGCGATCAGAAGCTCGAAGGCTTCTTCACGGGAGCGGATGCTGTCGGCCGTCACCGGGCGTGTGCGTGCCTGATCGTCCGCGGGCGCTGCCGATGCAGCGTCCGTCTGTCCGGTTTCCGGAGAGATTTCAATCGCTTGCACCGGTTCTGCATCGCTGATGCCGGCCAGAACGCGGATCGCCGATGCGGCCTCTTGCAAAACATTGCGTGTATTCGAACTCGGCGGAGCCTGCCTGCCGCAGCGCTCGTCAAGTATTTCTACCATTCGGTCAAAAGCGGAAATGCACTCCATGAGAACGTGCAAATGCGCTGACATATTCGCGACACCGGCTTCCAGCGCCGCCTGCTGCAGATCTTCGCGACGATCGTCTTCGCCGGGTCGCTGGCCAAGCTGGAAATCCCACAGCGAAAACTGTGCGAATTTTCCCCCCGGTATCAACGAACTCAAACGAATAGCCTGGATGATCGTGCCTTCCGACCCGACACCGTTCAAGCCGGCAAAGGGGCTGAAACGCTCCTCGAAATCCTCGTCGCCGATCGAGTGAAGGTCGTCGAAATAGTTTTCCAAAAGCGACACGATGGACTGGTAGACATCGCGCAGGCCTTCGAAGCCGCGCAGTCGCACCTGGGCTTCTGCAACCCATGCTAATACTTCTACATCCTTACTCTCTGAAGTAAGAATCTGCAATCCAAGGTTGCTTACGTCTTGCCAGATAGGTGACAAGCCAATATTCTCACCCGGTGTTATTCCTCGTTCTGCAGCTCTCGCGGCATTACGGGCGTCTTTAATTCTATAGTATATTGGACGTGCAGAAGTACTTTCCCTGACGTTTTCTCCGCAGGGGCGCATTTCATCAAGTGGATCTACGATCTGGCGCACATTCACGCGACGATTATCTCCGTTTATATAAGGTATTTCGTAACTAAGGCTATAATGTTGGGCGATATAACGTCTTGTCAACCTCAGACAAGAGGTGTCAATTTTATGACGAAGACATGAGATACTTTTTCGAAAAATAGGGGATTTTTACGACTGGACAAGGTGAGATGATCGCCCTAGTTGTCGCCGGACATCTCGAAAAGAGCACCGTACAGCCAACAGCAAACAGGACTTGCCTGATGTCGCATATCGATCTCAACCGTCTGATCAGAACGCTTGAGCCTAATCTGCGTGTCGGTCTTGAGACAGCGGCATCGCTTGCCGCGCGTCACCAGCATGCTGCCGTGGACATTGCCCACTGGTTGCGTGCGCTGCTCGATCAGCCGGCATTTTCCGCCGTGTTCGAAGAACTGGACGTGCCATCCGAGGCTTTGCGTACGGAACTGGATGCTTCGATTTCCGATATACGCCGGGAAGACGGCGCGTCACTTGCGCTGTCCCAGAACTTGCTGTCGTTGGCGCGTGAAGCCTGGCTTTCTGCTTCGCTGCAGTCCGGTCGTTCCATCGTTATTCTTGGCGATCTTCTGTCCGCATTGAATGCGGATCAATCGCTGCGCGTTGCCGCCCGCGGTATTGCGCCGTCGCTGCGTTCGCTCAACCGAGCGAAACTCGACGGCTTGCTGGAAAAGGCACAGACAGAACCGGGCGGACAATCGGAGCCGGCGTTGAATGCGCCGGCTTCTGCGTCCCAGGGCAACGAATTCCTGCGTCTTTATACCCGCGACATGACCGAGGATGCGCGCTCCGGCAAGATCGACCCGGTCATCGGGCGCGATGGCGAATTGCGCCAGGTCGTCGATATCCTGATGCGCCGCCGCCAGAACAATCCTATCCTCGTTGGCGAAGCCGGTGTCGGTAAAACAGCCGTGGCGGAAGCCTTCGCGCTTGAAATCGTTGCCGGAAACGTGCCGGAACGTCTGAAGGACGTCAAACTTCTGCTGCTCGATCTCAGCCTTCTGCAGGCGGGCGCCGGTGTGAAGGGCGAGTTCGAACGCCGCCTTCATGGCGTCGTTGATGCCGTCAAGGCGTCCGACAAGCCGATCATCCTGTTCATCGATGAGGCGCATGGCCTGATCGGTGCGGGCGGCCAGGCGGGCAATGGCGATGCCGCCAATATCCTGAAGCCCGCGCTGGCGCGTGGCGAGCTGCGCACCATCGCGGCCACCACCTGGAGCGAATACAAGCGTTACATCGAAAAGGATGCGGCGCTGACCCGTCGTTTCCAGACGGTTCTCGTCAACGAGCCGGATGAAAAGACCGCCGTGCGCATGCTGCGTGGCGTGGCCGGAAACCTGAAGCTTCACCACAAGGTCCGCATTCGCGACGAGGCAATCGTCGCCGCCGTGCAGCTTTCGGCGCGTTATCTGCCCGCGCGCCAGTTGCCGGACAAGGCGATCAGCATTCTCGATACGGCTGCCGCCGCTGTGGCATTGGCACGCCAGACGGTGCCGGAAGCGCTGAAAAGCCTGAAAAGCGAAAGCGAAATGCTGGAGGCGGAAGCCACCTGGCTGGAAGCCGAGCCGCAGACGGATGAAACCGCCGCACGTCTTGTCGAGATCAAGGCTGAGCGCGAGGATATTTCGCGAGAAATCGAAGCGCTCACCGGAAAATACGACAAGGAAATGCAGCTGGCCCGCGAGGCGGACCGCCTCGAAGAAGCGTTCTCCGAAGACAATGCAGTGGCGCCACTGTTGGCAGATGATGCCGCGACCGATGGCGCCGCCAATGTCGCGCCGTTCCCGTCACAGGCGATGACGCCGGAAAGCGCGCGTGCGGCTCTCGTGTCCGCCGAGCGCAGCCTTGCCGTCACGGCTGGTGAAGCGCCGCTTATTCCGCGCGTGGTCGATCGCGATGTGGTTGCGACCATCATCGCCCGCTGGACCGGTATACCGGTCGGCAAGCTGCTGACCGATCAGGTCGAAACGGTAAAGACGCTGGATGCGCGCCTGAAGGAGCGTGTTCTCGGTCAGGATGCCGCCATCGACCGTATCGCAGCCGCCATGCGCGCTGCCCGTGCTGGCCTGAACGATCCGCGTCGCCCGCCTGCCGTTTTCCTGCTGGTCGGCATGTCCGGCACCGGCAAGACCGAGACGGCGCTGACACTGGCCGACATGTTTTATGGCGGCAGCCAGCATCTCACCACGATCAACATGTCGGAGTTCAAGGAGGAGCATAAGATTTCCATGCTTCTCGGCTCTCCGGCCGGTTATGTCGGTTACGGCGAAGGCGGCGTGCTGACCGAAGCCGTTCGCCGCCGGCCTTATGGCGTGCTGTTGCTCGACGAGATCGACAAGGCGCATCCGGGCGTTCAGGAAATTTTCTACCAGGTATTCGACAAGGGAACGCTGCGTGACGGCGAAGGCCGCGACATCGATTTCAAGAACACCACGATTGTCATGACGGCCAATACCGGCTCGGAGCTTTTGACATCGCTGGCGGCAGATCCGGACACGATGCCGGAAGGCGAGGCGCTGGAGCAATTGTTGCTGCCGGAGCTGCAAAAACATTTCAAGCCGGCTTTCGTCGGTCGCACCACGGTTCTGCCCTTCATGCCGCTGACGGCGGAAACGCTGTCGGGCATCATCGATATTCAGATCGATCGCATCCGCCAGCGCGTAAACGGTACTTACGGTTCTGCCGTGACGCTGTCTGCGGAAGCACGGGACGCATTGGTTTCGCGTGCGAAAAGCAGCGAGATGGGTGCGCGTGCCATCGAGGTGATGATCGCTCGCGATCTGCTGCCGGTTCTTTCGACCTTCTTCCTCGACGTCATCACCGAGGGCCGCAAGGTCAAGCATATTACAATCAATTTTGACGGCCAGCACTTTGGCATCGATGCCGAAGACGCAAAGCCGCAACAGGAATTCGCTGCGCCGGACGGGGGTCGGGGTCGGCAGGCGGATGAAGAAGCCGGGGGACGCAAACGCGCCCCAGGACGATCGCGAAAGGCAACCACGCCTTAGGCGCAACTAGGCAAAGACCTTTAAACAGGAGCTGATAGCATGCCGATTTATCTCCAGATCGACGGTATTCAGGGTGACGCAACGCACGAGCAGCACCGCAAGTGGATGGACATCGAAGCCATTCACTGGAACGTGTCGCGTAACCTGAACACTGCAGCCGGTTCGGCCGCAAACCGCGAAGCTTCCGAGCCGACCATTTCGGAAGTCATCCTCACCAAGGTCAGCGATTCCTCGTCGACCAAGCTGTTCCAGGAAGCGTGCTCGGGCCGTCAGGGCAAGCGCGCCACCATCCACCTGGTCACGACCGGCAACCCGGGCGAAACCTACATCGAATATCTGCTGACCAACACGCTGATCGCCAGCTATTCGATCGACTCGAACGGTGACCGTCCGGTCGAAACCATCAAGCTGAACTTCACCAAGCTCGAAGTGAAGTACACCCCGTTCGACGAACAGCAGCAGCCGCAGTCGCCGATGATCGCTTCCTACGATCTCGCGACCACCAAGGCCGCCTAAGCCTTTTCGACAAGGCCGGTGCCGGCGGTTTTCCGCCGGCGCCTTCCATTTCCCCTTTTGGTTGATGATGAGGCGAACAATGTCCGGGTTGGCAGCGACGCGAACGGGAAGTGCAGAAAATGATGAACCGGATGAGGGCCTGAAGATCGCCCTTTCGGCGGCTCAACTTGCGGCCGTTCTCGAAAATGAAGACCTTGAGCCGGGCGGCACGCTGGGCAACCGTCTGATCGGCGGTTTGCGGTTGCTGGGTTGCGGCGGCGAACTGATTGGCGCGGGAGCACTGCTTCTGGCGCCCGAACCCACCATGGTGACCAAGGTCGGCGGTGTGGCACTCGGTGCCCATGGGGTCGATCAATGCATCACGGGTGGAAAACAGATATGGACCGGCAAGGACGTGCGTTCGTTCACGGATCGCGGCGTCAGTGCGCTGGCCGAGAACCTGGGCGCTTCACCGGGTGCTGCGCGAAACGCCGGTCTTGCAGCAGAAATCATGGTGCCCGTTGGCGGCGCACTTCTTGCAAACGCAGTACGGACGGGCGCGATACGCGGTGGACGGATTGTCCTGCTGCGCCACGAGGCTACCAATCAGGCGTCACGGCTTGGCGGGCATACGATTGCCCGGCATGTCGGTCGAACGGAAGCACAACTGCGCCAGCGGCTCGTCGATACGGCGGCCAGTCGCAGGCCTATGGCAATGGTTTCGACCTTCGATGACCTGGCTATTGCCGAGCGCTCGATTACACGCGGACTTCAGGTCCACAAGAATGCGATCCGGTCCTGGGCGCAATCCGGTGCCAATACGAACCTTGTGCTTGATTTTCCGTTCGGCAGGGAAGTCGGCTTTGGTATCGCAAGAGCATCGGGCCAGGTGCAGCGCCTGAGCAAGATCAAGATTGTCCTCAAGCGGGAAACATATAATGGTATGCCGCATTACATTTTGACCGCTTACCCGATTTGACATGACTGGCCAGGATTTTCATTTTCTCGCTCAAATGATCGGCGGCTATCTGCATCAGGACATGGATCTTGAAGCGGATAGCGTGCCGGAAGCTATCAGCGTGTTTGCTGGCAAAGCCGATGCGTCCACACGTGCCGGGGTCATGTCCGACATGCAGCGTTTTCTTGAAACATACGACAACCGGCTTGCTGAAGAATTCGCATCGCGTTTCGGGCATGATTTTACGCCGGATGAAATAGGCCAGTCCGTCGGCGCGTTTTTCGACATGGTGACAGTCTTGCTGGATGATCCGGCGGCCTACACGAAATATCTGGACTGAGCGCACCGCATCCTTGCGATTGCGAAATACGTCTAAGATCATTGCGGAATGAAGCGCGTTTATTTTCCATCGGCCGCGCAATTCAGAACGTGCGAACTCCTTTCCAAACCGGTTTTGCGATCTATTTGTCTGCAAAACAGGAGGACCGAGATGAGCTTGCGCATCAACGATATCGCACCGGATTTTCAGGCCGATACCAGCCAGGGGCCAATCTCTTTCCACGAGTGGATCGGCGACAACTGGGCGGTTCTGTTCTCGCATCCCAAAAATTTCACGCCGGTCTGCACGACCGAGCTTGGCACGATGGCCGGGCTTGAAGGCGAGTTCCAGAAACGCGGCGTCAAGATCATCGGCATTTCCGTCGATCCGGTCGAAAGCCATGCCAAGTGGAAGGGCGATATCCGCACCGCCACCGGTTATGATGTCGAATACCCGCTGATCGGCGACAAGGACCTGAAGGTCGCCAAGCTTTACGACATGCTGCCGGCCGGCGTCGGCGAAAGCTCGGAAGGCCGCACGCCCGCAGATAACGCCACGGTGCGCTCGGTCTTCGTCATCGGCCCGGACAAGAAAATCAAGCTGGTCCTCACCTACCCGATGACAACGGGTCGCAATTTCGATGAAATTCTGCGCGCCATCGACAGTATCCAGCTGACGGCGAAACACCAGGTGGCGACACCGGCGAACTGGAAACAGGGTGATGATGTGATCATCACTGCGGCGGTTTCCAACGAGGATGCCATCCAGCGTTTCGGATCATTCGATATGGTTCTGCCGTATCTGCGCAAGACCAAGCAGCCGGCTTGATCGAGCAGGCCATCACGCACTTTCGTCATCCTCGGGCCTGTCCCGAGGATCTAATCACGCCGATAATGATGCTCATCAGAGCCTCGGGACAGGCCCGAGGATGACGGAGGAGGGAGGAACCTTCGGCGTCCGTCAACGACGGAACTTCAGCTCATTTCCTTCTCAAGGAACGTGCCGCAGCCATTCCTCGGTCGAAAACTTTTCCGCCGCCAGCTTCTCCGCCGCCGCATATTCCTCTTCCGAAATGCCGCCGGCCGTGCCGCCGTTCAGCGAAACGAATGTCTCTTTCATACGGCGAATGATCTCCTCACGCGGCAAGCCGGTCTGGCTGCGCAGCGGGTCAACGCGCTTGACGGCGCTGGTCGTGCCCTTGTCGGACAGTTTTTCGCGGCCGATGCGCAACACCTGCACCATCTTTTGCGCATCCATGTCGTAGGACATGGTGACATGGTGCAGCACGGCGCCAGACGAAAAGCGCTTCTGTGCCGCGCCGCCGATCTTGCCCTTGGAACTCGAAATGTCGTTGAGCGGCTTGTAAAAGGCGTCGATGCCCAGTTCGTTCAGTGCTTTCAAAACCCAGTCGTCGAGAAAGGCGTAGGAGTCTGCAAAGCTCATGTCGCGCACCAGCTCAGTCGGTGCATACAGCGAATAGGTGACGGCGCTGCCCGGTTCGACAAACATAGCCCCGCCGCCGGTCACACGCCGCACGGTCTCGACGCCGAACTGGTTTGCCGCTTCCAGATCCACTTCATTGCGCAGCGACTGAAACCCGCCGATGATGATGGCCGGGCGTTCCCATTCCCAGAAGCGCAGGCAAGGGCCGCGACGACCGGCCGCCACTTCGCGGGCCAGCACTTCATCCAACGCCAGATGCATGGCCGGGCGCTGCGGCGGTGCCTCGATGATCTGCCATTCGTAATCGCGCCATGTGACGGTCACGCCGAGAGCACGGCGGACCGCAATCGCCACCGCTTCCGGGCTGAACCCGATCATTTCCGCACCGGGGCGAAGCTTTGAACGGATCGCCAGCGTGATGTCTTCCACCTTGACGGTGACGGGCAGGCCTTCCAGCGCGCCGGAAATATCGGCCAGCGCTTCGGCGGGCTCCAGAAAGAAATCGCCGGAAACCTGCACGTTGGAAAGGCGGTCGTCGCTTGTTTCGAAATCGACGACAACGAGCTTGCCGCCCTGGACCTTGTATTCACCATGCATGGCGTTCTTCCTGTTCAAATATCTTCTTACGGGAATGAAACCATCGACCCGTAAAGCGACCGCAGCTTTTCCTTAACGGCTGCAGAGTTGCGATAAATCTCCACAAAACGTCGCAGCCTCTTGTCGTCACGCATATCGGGCCGCGTCACGAACTGGAAGGCATAGATCGGATCATTTTCGAAGATCAGCCCGGAAGACGCATCAAGACCGGCGAGCTTGGCAAAGGTCGGGTAGGTCGCGGCGGCATCCACATCATCCAGCGCACGGGCAATCTGCGGGCCGTCGAGCAAGGTGATCTTCAGCGGTTTGATCCATTTCACCACGTCCTCCAGCGTCGCATTGGTGCCGACGCCGGGTTTCAGCTCGATCAGCTTGGCCTGCTGCAGCAGAAGCAGCGAACGGGCGGTGTTGACGGCATCGCCGGAAAAAACGATCTCGGCATTGTCCGGCAGCTCGGCCAGCGTCTTCACCTTCTTGGAATACAGGCCGAATGGCGTGCTGAAGGCGGGCGCGATGGCAACAAGATCATTGCCGGTATTGGCATTGGTGAATTGCAGATAGGGCACGTGCTGAAACAGATTGGCATCCACCTCACGGTCGGCCACGGCGCGGTTCGGCGTGTTCCAGTCGTTGAACTCGATCAGTTCGACCTTCAGCCCCTCGGCTTCCGCTTCCTCGGCCGCGATCTCTGCCGCCTGATTGGAAATGCTGGTGGCGAGCGCGATGCGCAACGGTTTTGTCTCCTGCGCGCAAGTGCCGGTTGCCATGAGCAGGGTCAATATTCCGGCGACGAGTGCGCCGATACGGCCTGAAACTGTGGTGTTGAAAAGTGTCGTCGATGCCATCGCCGTTCTCGCTCCCGAAAGGATTTGAGGCAGGCTATGGCATGTCTGCATGCCTCGCCTCAAGGTCGCGAGTGGCTTTCTACGAGTGGCAACAAAAGTCAACCGCAATTATCAAGTTTGATTTTTGTCACGCCGTTTCGTGCTCAGGCTTTTGCCGTCACTCTTGCGAAATGGCGCGGCGTCACCTCGATCAGGTCCCCGTCGGTTCTTGCTGAAAGGCTGCGCACCGCATCCACATGGTCCGGCTGCATGTCACTGCCGCCATCCTCGAAACGCATGTCGGGGTTGGGAACAGCGGAAAGCAGCAGGCGTGTATAAGGATGTTGCGGATTGTCGATCACCTCTGATGTCGCGCCCCATTCGACGATCTGCCCGGCATACATCACGGCGATATCCTCTGCCACGAAACGGGCGGTGGCGATGTCGTGGGTGATATACAGCATCGCAAGGTTCATCTCGCGCTTCATGTCGTTCAGCAGGTTCAGCACGCCGAGCCGCACGGACACGTCGAGCATCGAGGTCGGCTCGTCGGCGACGATCACTTCAGGTTTGACTGCCAGAGCACGGGCAATATTGACGCGCTGACGTTGACCGCCGGAAAGCTCGTGCGGATATTTTGGCGCGATGATGTCGGGGTCGAGCTTCACCCGTTGCAGCAGCTCGCGAATGGTGGCGGTAATTTCGGCCTTGCCGATTTCCGGCCGGTGTAGCTGCAGCGGCCGTTTGAGGTGATAGGCAATCGTCTGTGCCGGGTTGAGCGAGGCGAACGGATCCTGAAAGATCATCTGCACGGAACGCCTGTAGGAGGCAATCTCCTTGGCCGCCGCATCCTGCATCGGCTGGCCCTTGAACAAAACCCGGCCGGCATTGGGCAGATATTCCAGCATCGCCATGCGCGCGCATGTGGTCTTGCCGCTGCCGGATTCTCCCACCAAAGCCAGTGCGCGCCCGGCCTTCAGTGCAATTGAAATGTTGCGCGCAGCGTAAACGGTGGCAGCGCCATGGCCAAAGGTCTTGGTGGCATCGTCCAGCGCCAGAATGGTCTCGCTCATGCCAAAACACCTCCATGCAGCGACGGGAAGGATGCCCAGAGTTTTTTCGTGTAGTCGTGCTGCGGCGTCCGGTAGATGGCCTGCGCCGTGTTCTGCTCCACCAGCTTGCCACCCAGCATGATGCCGATGCGGTCACAGAACTGCACCATCAGCCCGAGATCGTGGGTGATGAACAGCACGGAAAAACCGAGTTTTTTGCGTAACTCGTTGATGCGTTGCAGGATTTCCCGCTGCACCACGACATCGAGCGCCGTTGTCGGTTCGTCCATGACAACCATTTTCGGCCCAAGTGCCAAACAGATGGCGATAACGATACGCTGGCGCATGCCGCCGGAAAACTGGTGTGGATAATCGCGCATGCGGTCGGGGTTGATGTCGACCAGTTTCAGCATTTCGGCGGTACGCTCGCGGGCCTGCGCCTTCGTCATGCCGAGGTGGGTTTTCAATACGTCGTAAAACTGCGCTTCGACACGCAGGACCGGATTGAGCGAGTTCATCGCGCTCTGAAACACCATCGCCACTTCGCGCCAGCGAAATGCGGCGAGTTCTTGTGGGTTAAGGTCGAGCACCTCGCGGCTATCAAGCAGGATTTCGCTCCCCGTGCGGATCAGCGCCGGCGGTCGGTGCAGGCGGCTGATGGCAAAGGCGATCGTGCTCTTGCCGCAGCCGGATTCGCCGGCAAGGCCAAAAACTTCGCCGGGCGCGACATCAAAACTGACATTGTCGACGGCACGGAAATCGGTCTCGTCACCGATATAGTCGATCGTCAGGTTCTTGACGGACAACAAAGGCTGGTTCACAGGCGACCCTCCCCATTGCGCACGAGAAGCGACCAGCGCCCGAGCCTGTTGCCGGTGCGCAGGCGCGGATTGGCGATTTCATCGACCGCAAAATTTAACAGCGACATGCCGATGCCGAGAAAGGCGAGGGCAAAACACGGCGTGAGAATTTCCCACCATGCGCCGACCGAAAGCGCCGATGCCTTTTGGGCTGCAAACAGCATGTTGCCCCAGGAGATTGCACGCGGATCGCCGAGCCCCAAAAATTCCAGCGTCGCCTGCGTGATGATCGCAAAAATCACGCTGCCGATAAAGTTGATGCCGACGATGGAGATGACATTCGGAAAGATTTCAAATGCCATGATGCGCCATTGCCGCTCACCCATCATCTCGGCGGATTTGACAAAATCCTTCTGCTTTACCGAAAGCGTTTCCGCCCGCGTCACCCGCGCGCCCCATGCCCATGAGGTGGCACCGAGAATGAGCGCGATCACCACTGGGCTTGCTTGGCCGATAAAGGCGGCGAGCACCAGCAGCAATGGCAGGTTCGGCACGACGAGCACCATGTTGGTGAAGAAGCTGATCACCTCGTCGGTCTTGCCGCCGCGATAACCGGCGACGATGCCAAGCACGGTGCCGACCAGTGTGATCAGCAGGCCCGCGCCAAAACCGACCATCAGCGAGGTGCGCGCGCCATAGAGTACGCGTGCAAACACATCCTGCCCGATGCGCGTCGTTCCGAGGATATGATCCATCGACGGCGCCTGATGCGGGCGGCCGGTGCGGGTGGCGGGGTTGTATTCGGTGAGCAGAGGTGCGGCGATCGCCAGAATGGCGATGGTGGCGATGATTGCCAGCCCCACAAGCGCCTTGCGGTTTCGAAGCAAAGTCTTCATCTCATGCCGCCTTCAATCGCGGGTCGAGCAGGACGTAACTGACATCGACGATAAAATTGGCGACCAGCATGGTGGCGGTCATGATCAGCAACTGGCCCTGAATGACGGGGTAATCGCGCGCCAGAATGGCCTGGTACAGCACATTGCCGAGGCCGGGATAATTGAACACCACTTCCGTCACCAGCGAGCCGCCCAAAATGGTGCCGATGGCAATCGCAAGGCTGGAAACCGTTGGCAGCAGAGCATTGCGGGCCGCGTACCAGAGCATGACGCGGCGGTCGGAGAGGCCCTTGGCGCGGGCCATGACGATATAATCCTCGCCCAGCAGGTTGATCATGTTGTTGCGCATGGTGACGGTAAAGCCGCCGATCAGCACGGTACACAGCGTCACCATCGGCAGCACGCCGTGATAGGCGACGCTGGAGATATATTGCAGTGTGAAGGCCGGATCGAGCGAGGGATCGGCGGCATATCCGTTGGGGAACCAGTCAAGCGTAAAGCCGAAAACGAACAGCACGATCAGCGAGGTAACCACCGCCGGCACCGAGGTCGCGAAAATGGCGCTGACCGAGACGATAACATCGAACCGGCTGCCGCGTTTCCACGCCGCCATTACACCCAGCCATGTGCCGAGGATAAAACTGATGATCGTCGCCGTGCCCATCAGCACCAGCGTCCAGATCAGCGCGTGGCCGAGAACCGAGGTGACGGGCAGCGGGAAATATTTGATCGAGCGGCCAAGATCGCCGGTAAAGATGCTGCCGAGATAGGTGAGATACTGCTGCCACAGCGGCCCGTCGACGAAGCCGAAGGTCAGTTTCAGCGCCTCCAGGCTTTCCGGCGGCAGTTCGGCGCCGGCGCTGGAAAACATCAGCTGGATCGGATCACCCGGCATCAGCCTGGGCAGAAAGAAATTGATGGTCGCCGCCGCCAGAAAGGCTGCGAGATAAAACGCCAGGCGGCGAAACAGAAAGGCCATGACCGGCTCCCTCAAGCCGGCAGCAGCATTTTTTCGCAATACCGCTGCCGTCGGATTGATGACCTCAGCCGGCTGGCTTGAGCGCCAGAAGATGCAGGATGCGGGCCGGGTTGGTGCGCGAGATCGACGGGTTCACGAACGGGTTTTCTTCCGTCGACCAGCCGGTAAAGCGCTTGGTGTTGTACTGGTACCAGTTCGGATTGTTGAAGACCGGGATCATCGGCATGTTTTCAGCCACGATCCGCTGTGCCTTCGCCATTGCTTCCTTCTGTTTTGCCGGGTCGGCGGTGTGGGTGAATTCCACCACCAGTGCTTCCAGCTCCGGGTTGAACCAGCGCTGCGCGGTAAAGCGCGTCTTGCCCTTGTCGGCGACGCTGAAGGCGCGCTTGTAGGGGTAATAGGGCGAGGCCGATGCCGGCAGGCTGTTGATCGCCGCGTCGAATTTGCCGGAGATTAGGTTGGAGGTCCAGACGGCTTCTTCCGGTGTCTCTATCTTGGCATCGACGCCCGCCGCCTGCATGCCCTCGATGGCGATGTTGACGGTATCGACCCAGTCGGTCCACGAGCTTGGCACGACGATCGAGAAGGAGAGCTTTGTGCCATCCGGGTTCTCGCGAAAACCGTCGCCGTCCTTGTCGGCGTAACCGGCTTCATCCAGCAGCGCCTTGGCGGCTTCGGCATCGTATTTGCCGAATTTGCCGAGATCGGCTGCGACCTTCTCGTCGGCCCAACTCTTGTAAAGCTCGCCCATCAGGCCGGGGTCTTCGTTGAGCGTCGGATAACCGTAACCGGCAATGTCGATCATCGTGGCGCGGTCGAGCGCCATGCTCATCGCCTGACGGAATTTCAGGTCGTTGAAGGCCTTTTTGTTGTTCTCGTTGGCGGTTTCCAGATTGAACAGGAAGGCCACCATGCTGCTCGGCGAATACCAGAAATGGTAATGTTCCGGGTCCTTGGCGACATAGACATTCTCGATGTCGGGAATGAAGGAAACGCCCCAGTCGAGCGTGCCGTCGGCGGTGGCGGTCAGGATCTGGTTGTTGTCGGCCAGCTGCGGAAAGCGCAGGCAATCGACCTTCAGGCTGGCGGCATCCCAATAATTGGGGTTGCGGCACTGGTCATAGGTCTGGCCGGTGAAACGTGGAATTTCGGTCAGCGCGCCGCTTGCCACCGGGTTTTCGTTGGCAAAGGTCACCGGATCGGCGATGTCCTTCCAGATATGCTCCGGCACGATCGGCAGCTGCGACAGCTGTTCGGCGGCAATCGAGCTGGGTTCTTTCAGCGTGAAACGAACCGTCTGGCCATCGACGGCTTCTACGCCGGTGATAAAGGTCCAGATGCTGACGAAATCGAGCGCCGGGAATTTCTTGATATAGTCATAGGTGAATTTGACGTCGGCTGCCGTGAGTGGCTTCCCGTCCGACCATTTCAGGTCTTTCCGCAGCTTGAAATCGATGCTCTTCAGGTCGTCGGCCAGCGTAAAACTTTCCGCCAGACGATAGACCGGCTTGTTATCGTCGAAACGGTTGAAGACGATCAGCGGCTCATACATGAAATCGAGCGTCGATTGCCGCGCAGAGGTCTGGTTGAACGGGTTGAAGTTGCGCACCCATGTCGTGGCCGGTTCGATATTGGCGGTCAGAACGGTCTGGGCTGAGGCCGTGCCGGCGAGAAGCGCCAGCGCGGTCGCAATAAGAACGGTATTTCTCATGTCGGTTCCCCTTGTTTTTTATAGTGGGCAGTCGAGGTGTCAGGCGGCGAGTTTTTCCGCAAAGATGGCTTCGATTTCCTCTTGCGCCCGGCGGTAATCGATCTTGAGATTGCCGAGACGCGCATTGCCGGCGGCGATGCGGTCGAGCGTTGCCTGCGTCACCGGGCGTGCCGCCTTCGCGGCCGCTTCGCTTTCGGCCAGATCGCCATGGCTGTGCAGGGCGATATCGGAGCCGGCGTCGAGCACCTGTTTGACGCGCTCAGGCAGGGTGCCGCGCAGGGATTCCATAAAAATGCAGTCGGAAATCAGCACGCCGTCATAACCGAGGTCGTTGCGGATCACCTCATGCATGGTCGACGAAATGGAGGCCGGAAGTTCGGCGTCATATTCGGAATAGACCACATGCGCGACCATCGCCCACGGTGTGTCCTTCAAGGCAATGAAGGGCGCAAAATCGGTCATCGTCAGGATTTCCCTAGAGGCATCGACGACCGGTCGTTCCTTGTGGCTATCCAGCGTCGCGCGGCCATGGCCGGGAATGTGCTTCATCACCGGCAGGTTGCCGGTTTCCAACAGGCCATCCACCACTTCGCGGCCAAGCGCCGCAATGAACTCCGGGTCAGGACCGAAGGAGCGCGCGCCGATGACATCGCTGGTCGTCTCGAACACCAGATCGAGAACCGGCGAACAGCCGCTGGACAAGCCCAGTTCCGCCATCATCGACCCCATCGCCTGCGAGGAAAGGCGCAGTGCCTTGCGGCCGGCTTCGAAATCCTTGCGGGCCAGTTTGGCGAATTCGCCAAAACTGCGAAACAGCGGCCATGGTCCACCATCGAGATGCTGCACCCGGCCGCCTTCCTGATCGGTGAAAACCGGCGCATCATCGCGGCCGACAGCTTCGCGAAAACGTTCGATGAGGATTTTGGCCTGTTCGGGATTGCGCAGGTTGCGGCGTCCGACAAACAGGCCGAGCGGATTGGTGTCGCGGAACAATTTGAATTCATCATCCGAAAGCGTCGGGTTGGGCAGGCCGACAAAAAGCGCCAATGGTGTCGAGGACATCAAATCTCTCCGTATTCAGGATTGGTTTTTCGGGCGCCTGAGCATGCCCTCGTAAAGCCCCTTATCGCGGGCCGGAATTTCGATTGCGCCGACAGCGCTCTTGTAGAAATCGACAGGCCCGGCATCGCCGATGAAGGCATAGGCATGGCCGAGCGTCTTCATCGTTTGCAGGCAATCGGAAAACAGCGAAAGACCGATGCCGCGACCGCGCGCCTCTTCCGCCACGCCGGTCGGGCCGAAAAAGCCGCGCGCCGTTGTGTCGTAACAGGCAAAACCGAGCAGTTTTCCGTCCTCGACGGCGATCAGGCAAGCAATCGGCTGACGGGAAAAGGCGACGGAGACCTCGCTTGCCCAATTCTCGCTGAAATGCTCTCGCACCCATTCGACAACCACATGCATTTCCGGAGGAAGGCCAGGGCGAATGGTCACGGAATGGCCATTGGCCTTCTCCGCCAGCGCTCTACATTCCGACCCATACAGGTTCACCAGCATGTCCGGCATCTTACCTCCTGCTTCCATAAAAATGGAATAGACGCCATTATTTTGATCTAAGTTCGAACATAGGTCTTGCGTTGTCAAGTGGACAGGGTATCGCATTGACGCGGCCCGCCTGTGTATAATGCCGGTGGGTTTCAGCCCAAAAGCCGCGGGCTTCGGGGCTCAAGGCGAAAACTATTCCAAATCGGAATGGGTCATTTCGTTTTATCATTAGACATCGCCGCAAATCGCGTTCCATCATGCTTAAAATATCGGCGTGCACATAATGTGTGCATTGCGGTATCCTTTTGTCTTGAGCAGGGGCGGTTTGCGGAAATGCAGGAGCAGGGTGCAAGGGACAGTTTTTACCTCGAGGTCGATGCGCGGCATCGCCTTTATGTCGAGGAATACGGGAACCCGGCAGGCATTCCCGTTGTCATCCTGCATGGCGGGCCGGGTGCCGGCCTGTCGCGCAAGCAGATCGAAACCTTTGACCTGTCAGTCTTTCGCATCGTCATTTTCGATCAGCGCGGCGCCGGTCGCTCCACGCCCTCGGCCGATATCACCGACAACACCACCGACGCCCTGATAGGCGATATCGAGACGATCCGCGAAAAGCTCGGCATCGACCGCTGGCTGGTGACGGGCGGCTCCTGGGGCAGCTGCCTTGCGCTCGCCTATGGCCAGAAACATACCGAACGCTGCCTTGGTTTTCGCCTGCACGGCATTTTTCTGGCCGGCAAGGATGATATCGACTGGTGGTTCAACGGCATCCGTTCGATCTTCCCGGATCAATGGGAGGATTTTGCCGGCTTCATCCCGGAAGAAGAGCGCGAAAATCTTCTCGAAGCCTATTATCGCCGGCTGACCAGCGGCAATGCCCATGAAGAGGCGGCAGCGGCGCTCAGCCTGCGCGGTTTTTCCGCCCGTACACAGACCTTTCTGCCCGATCCCGGCCATGTCGCGGCGCTGCTGGAGCCGAAGGCGGCACTCGCGGTTGCCCGTCTCTTCACGCATTATTGTATGCACGGCGCCTTCCTCGAGCCCGGCCAGCTTTTGCGCGATATCGAGCGCATCAGCCATCTGCCATGCGAGATTGTGCAGGGGCGTTACGACACGGTGACGCCGATGGCCTCGGCATGGCGGCTGCACAAGGCATGGCCGGAAGCCGCCTTCGTCATCGTCACCGAGGCCAACCACCAGTCGACCAAGGGGCCATTGTTCGATGAGCTGAAGAACGCCACCGCACGGTTGCACAACAGATTGCTGGCCGCCGCGCCGGTCACGCATATGAAAGGTCTCGGCGCATGACAAAAGCTTTTGACGCGGCCGCGATCACGCCCTTTCTCGAAATCCGTTCGGTCAAATCGCCTGCCGTGTCGCCGGATGGCCAATGGCTCGCCTACCTGTCGGATGCCACGGGTTTTCACCAGCTCTGGATCAAGCCCCTTGCCGGTGGCGAAGCACGGCAGGTGACCGATCTGCCGGAACCGGTCGGCGCGTTCGCCTTCAACCCGAAAGGGCCGGAAGTTCTCTTCACCATGGATTGCGGCGGCGACGAGCGCCATCAACTCTGGCTGCTGCCCGATCTTGATGCCGCGCCCGTGCTGCTGACACAGGCACCCGCCGTCGTGCACATGTGGGGTGCATGGTCGCCGGATGGAAAGCGCATCGCCTATGTCTCCAATGCCCGCTCGCCTTACGACATGGATGTGCATGTCATGGAGATTGCCACGCGCGACGTTGCAACGCTGCATATCGGCCGCGGCATGCGCGAAGTGCTGGCCTTCTTCCCCGACGGAAAATCGCTGCTCGTGCGCGAGTCACTGCGCTCCGGCAATGATCAGGATCTCTATCGCCTCGACATCGAAACCGGGTCGCTTCTTCCCCTGATGCCGCATGAGGGCAGGGCGCGGTATCTCGCCGCCCGCCTGTTCAAGGATGGCAGCGGCGGGGTGACGGTGTGCGATCAGGACAGTGATTTTATGCTGATCCGCCCGTTTGGTGCGGAGGGCGGCAGCGCCGCGCCGGTGGTTGAGCTCCCCGGCCGCAATGCCGAAGCGCTGGCGCTGTCGCCCGATCAGACCCGTATCGCGTTTTTGATCAACGAGGACGGCTGGAGCCGCATCGCCACCGCCAACCGAGATGGCGGCGATATAAAGACGTTCGAAAACCAGCCGGTCGGCGTCATCACCTCGGTTGCCTTCACGCCGGATGGTCAGTCGCTGGTCTTTCCGCTCGAAAGCGCCTCGAAACCGTCGGGCATCTGGAAACTCGATTTTTCCGGCGGCCATTTCGAGCAGCTTGTTGCAGCTGATACGCACGGTTTCGATGCCGCCGGTTTTATCGAACCTGTCGTCGAATGGTTCGAAAGTTTTGACGGCCAGAAAATACCGGCCTGCGTCTACACGCCCGCATCCCCGCCACCGACAGATGGTTATCCGGCGCTGTTCATCATCCATGGCGGACCGGAAATGCAGTGGCGGCCGGATTTTCGCGCTGACGTGCAATTCCTGCTGAGCCAGGGCGTTATGGTGATCGCACCCAATGTGCGTGGCAGCACCGGTTATGGCCGAACCTTCCATCAGCTCGACGACCGAGAAAAGCGCATGGATTCCGTCGCCGATCTGCGCGCCATCCGTATCGCCATCGGTGGCCGTGACGACGTGAATGCCAACCGCATCGGCGTGTTCGGCCGCTCCTATGGCGGCTTCATGGTTCTCTCGGCGCTGACCGAAGATCCTGACCTCTGGTCAGTCGGCATCGATTTTTACGGCGTCGGCAACTTTCTCACGCATCTGATGGCAACCGGCCCCTGGGGGCGCCAGCAGCGCGTTGCCGAATATGGCGACCCGACAGTCATGCGCGAAAAGCTCGAGCGTTTCGCGCCGATCAACCGCATCGGCCGCATCAAGACGCCGCTTCTCATCGTCCACGCCAATCGCGATCCGCGCGTGCCGATGGGCCAAAGCGAGGATGTCTATTCCTGCCTGAGCGGCCTCGGACACGATTGCGAATATCTGCGCATCGACCACGAAGGCCACGGTTTTGCCCGGCTGGAAAACCGGCTGACCGTGTTTTCCACCTTCGCCCGCTTTCTTGAAAAACACCTTTGAACACACGTCTTATTGGAGAGAGAAGACATGCAGAACAGTGAGCCGATCTGGGATCTCGTCGACGAACACAGGAAAGAGTTCGAAGCTCTGAGTGACCGCGTCTGGGGCATGCCCGAGATCGCCTATACCGAATATGCCTCGGTTGCCGAACATGCTGCCATGCTGCGTGAACAGGGTTTTTCCGTCACGGAAAATGTCGCCGGCATTCCGACCGCCGTCATGGGCGAAGCAGGCGAGGGCGGGCCTATCATCGCCATCCTCGGCGAATATGACGCGCTGCCCGGCCTCAGCCAGGAAGCCGGCATTGCCGAGCCAAAGCCCATTCCGGGCACCGGCCACGGTCACGGCTGCGGCCACAATCTGCTCGGATCGGCCGCCATGCTGGCCGCAACCGCCATCAAGGACTGGTTGGAAAAGACCGGCAAACCCGGCCGCGTGCGATATTACGGCTGCCCGGCGGAAGAGGGCGGCGCGGCAAAATCCTTCATGGCCCGCGAAGGTGCATTCGATGGCGTCGATGCCGCGATCACCTGGCACCCGAGCGCTTTCACGGAAGTGGCCAAGGCGCAGTCGCTCGCCAACACCCGCATGGACTTCAAGTTCACCGGCCGCTCTTCGCACGCCGCCGCTGCCCCGCATCTCGGCCGTTCGGCGCTCGATGCCGTCGAGCTGATGAATGTCGGCGTCAATTATCTGCGCGAACACGTGCCGGATTCCAGCCGCATCCATTATGCCATGCTCGATTCCGGCGGCATCGCCCCGAACGTCGTGCAGGCCAAGTCCGCCGTGCGTTACGCCATCCGTTCGCGTGACCTGAAAGGCATGCTCGACCTCAACGAACGCGTCAAACAGGTGGCGCTGGGTGCCGCGATGATGACCGGCACCACGGTCGATATCTCCATCATGAGCGCGGTGTCCAACCTTCTCGGCAACCGCCCGCTGGAAGAGGCGATGCAGCGCAATCTCGAGCGTCTCGGCCCGGTGCCGTTCGATGCCGAGGACAAGGCGTTTGCCACAAAGATCCAGGCGACGCTGAGCGACGAGGATATCGACAACGCCTACCTGCGCACCGGCGTGCCGCGCCGCGAAGACACGCCGCTCTGCGATTTCATCGTCTCGCTCGACACGCACGGCGAACCGATGATCGGATCGACGGATGTGGGCGATGTCAGCTGGCTGATGCCGACCGTGCAGGCGCATGCCGCCACCATCGCCATCGGCACGCCGGGCCATTCCTGGCAGGTGACGGCGCAGGGCAAGACGCCGGCCGCCCACAAGGGCATGACCCATGCCGCCAAGATGATGGCCGGCACCGCGATCGATCTTCTCGAAGATGCTGACCTGCTGGCCGCCGCCAAGGCCGATCATCAGGCGCGCGTCGGCAAGACCGCCTATGTTTGCCCGATCCCGGCCGATGTGCAGCCGCCTTTGCAGCCGCGCCCGAAGGAGGCCGCCTGACACCAAATAACCGGGGGCGAAACACGGCCCCCGGCCCAAAATCAGCGTTCAAGATTCAAAACAAGGGGAACTGAAAGCATGATGACGAACCGTTTTTCCAAGCATAAGAAGGCAATCGCCACCGCTGCTGCCGCAGCGCTTCTCTCCTCCATCGCTCTGCCGGCTCAGGCGGCAACGCCGGCCTCGGCGCTGGTCATGGCCTGGAATATCGATGCCATCAGCACCTTTGATCCGGCCCAGGTCGGCGAAGTCGTCACCAACGAACTCTTGCAGAACACCTGCGATTCACTGGTGGATTTCGATCCGAAGAACGAATCCAAGGTTGTGCCGCTGCTTGCCAAAAGCTGGGATGTTTCCGAGGACCGCAAGCAAATCACCTTCCATCTCAACGAAGGCCTGAAATTCCCGAGCGGCGAAACCGCGACCGCCAAGGAACTCGCATGGTCGATGCAGCGCGTCGTCGCTCTCGGTTACGGCAATGCCGCAACGCTGACCGAATACGGTTTCAACAAGGACAATGTGAAGGATCGCATCGTCGCCAAGGATGACAACACGCTCGTCCTCACGCTCGACAATCCTTACCCGACCAATCTCATCCTTCAGGCGATCGGCGCCAACCGCGTCTCGGCGCTGCTGGATCAGGCGACGCTCACCAAGAACGAGGTGAACGGCGATTTCGGCAACAAGTATCTGGCCACCAACACCGCCTGCGTCGGGCCTTACAAGCTGGCGCAGTGGAATGCCGGCGAGTCCATCGTGCTGCAGGCCAATGAGGATTATTATGGCGAAGCGCCGAAATTGAAGCGCGTGCTGATCCGTCACGTCGCCGAGCCGGGCACCCAGCGTCTGCTGCTGCAGCAGGGCGACGTCGATATCGCCCGCGACCTGTCGCCGGACGATCTGGCCGATCTCGATGGCAAGCCGGGCCTGAAGGTGGAGCGGGTGCTGAAGCCGCAGCTGTTCTTCTGGACGTTCAACGCGCTTGATCCGGTCTTCAAGGACGAAAAGGTGCGCCTCGCGATGCGTTACCTGATCGATTATAATGGTCTTGGCCAGTCGGTGATGAAATATCTCGGCGTGCCGCGCGCAAGTTTTGCCCAGCTGGGTGCCACCGGCGCCCTCGATGCAGAAGAAGGCCAGCCCTTCAAGCTCGATATCGAAAAGGCCAAGGCGCTGTTGACCGAAGCCGGTTATGCCAACGGTTTCGAAGCCAATGTGCTGATCGGCACGCTGCCGCATTCCGCGCCGATCGCCCAGAGCATCCAGCAGAACGCCTCCAAGGTCGGCGTCAAGCTGAACCTCGAGCGCATGGCCAACGCCCAGCTGTTTGCCCGTATCCGCGGTCGTGAATTCCAGACCGGCATGCTCGCTTGGCAGACCGGCGTTCCGGATGCGCACGGCAATGCTTCGCGCCTCGTCTACAATCCGGACAACCGTCCGGAAGCCAAGCTGACGCAGATCCCGGCATGGCGCTCCGCGTACCAGAACGAGGAGTTCAATGCGCGCGTGAAGGAAGCGCTTCTTGAAGGCGATCCGGCAAAGCGCAACGAGATCTACTCGAAGCTGCAGAAGGACGTCATGGAAAAGGGGCCGATGGCGATCATGTTCCAGATGTATAACATCCTGGGCATGAGCGATAAGGTTCAGAATTGGACCTGGAACGGTTTCCGCGTTTATTACGATCTGGCTTCCAAGTAAGGCGGCCCGATCATGGCGGACCTCACCCATTCGGTTCCCCGCAGCGATGCGGGGAACAGGACGAAGCCCAATCCGGTTCTTGTCGTCTTGAGCATCCTCGGCAAAACCCTGTTGCCGGTCTTCGTCACCCTTTTCGGCCTTGCGGCCCTGACATTCTTCATCGGCAGAATGCTGCCGATCGACCCGGTTGCTTCCATTCTCGGCGATAATGCCACGCAGGAAGCATACGAAAAAATGTCGGCGGCGCTCGGCATGGACAAGCCGCTCTGGTATCAGTTCGGTGTCTACGTGAAGGGCATCTTGTCCTTCGATTTCGGCGATGCGCTGACGACCGGCAAGCCGGTCATCGACGATATCGCCCGCGTGTTTCCGGCAACGATCGAACTCGCCACCCTGTCGATCATCATCGGCACCGGTTTCGGCATTCCCGCCGGAGTGCTCTCTGCCATGTACCGCAATTCATGGCTCGACAACGCCATCCGCTTCACCGGCCTGATCGGTTATTCGGCGCCAAACTTCTGGCTGGGCCTGATGGGGCTGGTCCTCTTCTACGCCACGCTCGGCTGGATCGGCGGGCCAGGGCGCATCGATTTCATCTACGAATTCGATATCGAACCGATCACCGGTTTCTACCTGATCGACACTGCCATCGTCGGCAATTGGGAAGTTTTTCGCAATGTCTTCGGCCACATCATCCTGCCGGCCTCGATCCTCGGTTTCGGCGCGCTTGCCTATATCAGCCGCATGACCCGCTCCTTCATGATCGAGCAGCTGTCACAGGAATATATCGTCACGGCCCGCGTCAAAGGCCTGTCATGGGCGCGTACGGTCTGGATCCACGCGTTTCGAAATGTCGCCGTGCAGGTGATGACCGTGGTGGCGCTTTCCTATGCCTTCCTTCTCGAAGGCGCAGTGCTGACCGAAACGGTTTTTGCGTGGCCCGGCTTCGGCCGTTACCTCACCAACGCGCTTCTCGTCGGTGACATGAATGCCGTGGTCGGCTGCTCGCTCCTCGTCGGCGTCATTTTCGTCACGCTCAACCTGATCTGCGATCTTCTTTATCGCGTCTTCGACCCCAGAACCCGCTGAGGCCGCCATGACAGACAAAGCTATTACTTCTCCGGCCATACCAACCGCTCAACCGACGGCCGGCCTTGGCGCATGGCTGCGCGCGCCGGTGCCGACCTCGCCCTTCCACGCCCGCATGCAGCAGTTCTGGCTGCAATGGCGCCGATTGCGCGCCAACGGTTCGGCGCTGTTCGGGCTCTGCGTCATCGTTTTCCTGCTGATCGCGGCCACGTTTGCGCCGCTTCTCGCCACGCATGACATTTTTGAGCAGAACCTCGCCACCCGCCTGCTGGCTCCTTCGACTGAACACTGGCTCGGCACGGATGAACTTGGCCGCGACGTTTATAGCCGTCTTCTGTTCGGTGCCCGCATTACCCTCTATATCGCGCTGCTGACCACCGTTATCGTCGCGCCGATCGGCCTCATTGTCGGCACCACGGCCGGTTATCTCGGCGGCTGGGTCGATACGGTGCTGATGCGCATCGTCGATGTGTTTCTGGCCTTCCCGAACCTCATCCTCGCGCTCGCCTTTGTCGCAGCGCTCGGGCCGGGCATTGAAAACGCCATCATCGCCATTTCGCTGGCATCATGGCCGCCGATCGCGCGTCTTGCACGCGCCGAAACGCTCACCATCCGCAAGTCGGATTATATCGCAGCCGTGCGCCTGCAGGGCGCATCCAGCCTGCGCATCATCTTTGGCCATATCATGCCCATGTGCATTCCCTCCGTCGTGGTACGCGTCACGCTCAACATGGCGGCCATCATCCTCACCGCCGCCGGCCTCGGTTTCCTCGGCCTCGGCGCCCAGCCGCCAAGCCCGGAATGGGGCACGATGCTGTCTTCCGGCCGCGAATTCGTGATGACCAGCTGGTGGATCGCCGCCATTCCCGGCACAGCCATCCTGATCACCAGCCTTGCCTTCAACCTGTTGGGCGATGGCCTGCGCGACGTACTGGATCCCCGCCATGGATAAGCCGCTGGTTAAACCCCTGATTGACGTCAAGGATCTGACGATCCGCTTCGAGACCCCGCAGCGCACGTTCGATGCGGCGCGCGGTGTGTCCTTCACCATCGGCCGGGAAAAGGTCGGCATTGTCGGCGAAAGCGGCTCGGGCAAATCCCAGACCGGTCGCGCGCTGCTGAAACTGACGCCAAAGGTGGCGACCATCAGCGCCGGTCACATGCGGTTCAAGGATACCGACCTGCTCGCCGCCAGCGAAAGGGACATGCGAAAAATTCGCGGCAATCATATCTCGATGATCCTGCAGGACCCGAAATATTCGCTGAACCCGCTGATGCGCATCGGCCAGCAGATCGTGGAAGCTTACCGGCTGCATCACCGGTCCCCCAAGGCGGAGGCGCGGGAAAAGGCACTCGCCATGCTGGAATCGGTACAGATCCGCGATCCCGAACGCGTTTTCACCCTTTTCCCGCATGAAGTGTCGGGGGGCATGGGCCAGCGTATCATGATCGCCATGATGCTGATCCCCGAACCGGACCTGATCATCGCCGACGAACCGACTTCGGCGCTGGATGTCACCGTGCGCCGTCAGGTCCTGACCATTCTGGATGAACTGGTGACACGGCGCGGCACCGGCCTGATGTTCATCAGCCATGATCTCAATCTTGTCGCCGGTTTCTGCGATCGTGTTCTGGTCATGTATGCCGGCCGCATCATGGAAGACCTGCCGGCCAAGGAACTGCCCAAGGCGCAACATCCCTATACGCAGGCGCTGCTGCAGAGCCTGCCGCGTCTGGATGCCGAAACCGAAGAGCTGAAAGTGCCGGTGCGCGATCCGTCCTGGCTCGATGGCCCCGTCTACCGCAATGGAGTTCTGGCATGAAATCGCCCATGAAACCGACGAGACCGCTTATCGAGGCAATCGGCCTTTCCATCAGTTTCGGTCCGCTGCATGCCCGCAACCGCGTTGTCGATGACGTGTCCTTCCGCATCAACAAAGGCGAGGCTTACGGGCTGATCGGTGAATCCGGCTGCGGCAAGTCCACCATTCTGCGTGTCCTGTCCGGCCTCAACGGGGATTATGAAGGCGCGCTCACCCTTAACGATCGCGAACTGCCGAAAAAGCGCGACAAGGATTTTTTTCGCCGCGCACAGATGGTGTTTCAGGATCCTTATGGTTCGCTGCATCCGCGCAAGATCGTCGAGAAGGTGTTGTCCGAGCCGCTGAAAATCCACGGTTTCGACCGCCATTCCGAACGCATCGCCGAAACGCTGGATGCCGTCGGTCTTGGGGCGTCCTTCCGTTACCGTTATCCGCACGAACTGTCCGGTGGCCAGCGTCAGCGCGTGGCGATCGCCCGCGCCCTCATCATCGAGCCGGAAATCCTGCTGCTCGACGAACCGACTTCGGCGCTCGACGTTTCGGTTCAGGCGGAAATCCTCAACCTGCTGAAACGTCTGCGGGTGGAGCGAAATCTCACCTATCTGATGGTCAGCCACGATCTTGCAGTCATCGCCCATATCTGCGAACGCGCCGGCATGATGTTTAAGGGCCGTATCATCGAGGAGTTGACATCGCAGCAGATCCGCAAGTCCGAAGCCAGGGAAGATTACACGCGCGAATTTCTGCAGGCGAGCGTGGAGGCGGTCGAGCGCGGGCCGGAGGTGGCGGCATGAGCAGTTCGCAAGCCTCTGCCACGACACCACTCACCAATCCGGGTGCCGATTGGCAAGTGTACGAAAATCCCGCCGCCGCAGGTTTCAGCGAGACGAAACTGGAGGCGGTGCGCGCTGTCGCTGTATCGCAGGCCACCGACATGCTGCTCGTCATCCGCCACGGCAAGGTGGCGCTGTCGATCGGTGATGCGGAAAAAAAGTTTCTCTGCCACTCGATGCGCAAAAGCTTTCTGGCTGCACTGATCGGGTTCGAGGTCGAGGAAGGCCGCATCGATCTGTCGGCCACGCTGGAAGGCCTCGGCATCGACGATCGTGAAGGTCTGAGCGCGGTCGAAAAACAGGCGACGGTCTACGATCTCCTGACCGCACGTTCCGGTATCTATCACGCGGCGGGTTATGAGACGCCATGGATGCGTCGCATCAAGGAGAGACGCCATTCGCACGCGCCAGGCACTTTCTGGTGTTACAATAACTGGGATTTCAACGCGCTCGGCACGATCTTCGAGCAGTTGACCGGCGAGACCGTGCATCAATCCTTTGTCCGCCGCATCGCCACGCCGATCGGCATGCAGGATTTTGCGCTTGATGGCGACAAGCCGGATGGCTGGCACGAAAAGTTCGATATCAGCGATCACCGCGCCTATCCGTTCCGCATGTCCAGCCGCGATCTCGCCCGTTTCGGCCAGCTCTATCTGCAGGATGGTGTCTGGAACGGCATGCCTGTCCTGCCGCCGGGTTGGGCTCAGGAATGCGTTCTGCCCTATTCGCATGCCGGCACCCATGGCGGTTACGGTTACATGTGGTGGCTGGAGCGCGATGGCGTGTTCCTGCCCGGCGTCGTCACGCCGAAAGGCAGTTATGCCGCCATGGGGGCAGGCGGCCATTATTGCCTGGTCATGCCGGCGCTCGACATGGTCGTCATCCACCGCGTCGATACCGATGTGAAAGGCCGTGAGGTGTCGCGCTTCGGCGTTGGAAAACTGTTGCGACATCTTCTTTCCGCCCTCGACGACACGTCCTGACATCGTCGCTTCCCGATCCGCCTTCCAGCAAACGCGCCATCAGGTGCGACAGCAAACATGCGTCCGGAATTTTGAAAAAAGGTTTTGTCCCCATGACCGTCATCGAAACCATCGCCACCTGGTGCGCCGCACCGCCCGCCACCAGCGAGACCGCCCGCCGTCTGGCCCGCGAAGCGATCACCGATACGATCGCCTGCCTGTATGCCGGCCGCAACGACATGAGCACGCTGGCCGTTGCGCGCGCGCACGGATGGCAGCTGGCCGGTGAAGCCGCACTCGTCACCGGTGGCCGGCAATCGCCCTCGGTCGCGGCACTGGTCAATGGCACGGCGGCGCATGCGCTCGATTACGACGACAATTTTCGCCCCGGCATGAGCCATGCCTCGGCCGTGATCGTACCGGCGCTGCTGGCGGTGGCGGATCGCGTCAATGTCAGTGGCAAGGCTCTGGTCGATTCCTATCTCGTTGCCTTGCAGGCGCAGGCCTTTGTCGGCAGCGGCGTCGCCGGCTCGCATTACACCGCCGGCTGGCACGGCACCTCGACGGTCGGCAGCATCGGCACGGCGGCCGGCGTGGCAAAACTCATCGGTCTCGATGCCGCCGGCATTGCCCGCGCTCTGTCGCTGGGCGCCAGCATGGCATCCGGCACCAAGGGCCAGTTCGGCACGCCGGTCAAACCATTCCATGCCGGCATGGCGGCGCGCAATGCGGTCGAAGCGGCGCTGCTGGCGGCGGAAGGTCTGCGTGGCCGTCTCGATATTCTCGAAGGCGAACAGGGTTTTCTGGAAATGTTCGGCGGCGCAGACCCCAAAGGTTATGACCTCGCCGAAATCGCCGAGACGCGCGACCACACGGTGGAAACGGTCGGTGTCATGCCGAAACTGCATCCGTGCTGCGGCTCCACGCATCTGATCGTCGATGCGGTCCTCGACCTGATGAAGGAAACGCCGATCGATCCGGATGCGGTGGTTTCGGCGGAATGCCATGTCGGCATCGCCAATTATCGCAACCTCGCGTACCCAGAGCCGAAGGACGAGATGCAGGCGCGTTTCTCCATGCAGTATTGCCTGGGCCTGGCGCTGCGCAACAAGGCGCTGTCTCTTTCCGATTTCACGCCGGCCGCGGTTGCGCGTTTTGCCGCCGATCCGCTTCTCTCGAAAATTTCCATGACCCATTACAGCGCCGCCGAAGAGACCGAGGCGAAAACCTATCTGCCGCACAAGCTGAAGATCACGCTCGCCGATGGTTCCGTTCTGGAAACGCAACGCGCGGCAGCACGCGGCGGCGTCGCCGATCCATTTTCGGAAAGCGATTGCCGAACGAAATTTTTCGATTGTTTCGCAGGCGTCGCCGCCGTCGAAACGATCCATGCCCGCTTGCAGGCACTGGATGAACAGAGCGATCTTCGTTTCCTCGGTACATTGTTCGACAGGCAGTCCGTCACGGCCTGATTATCGTCACGGCCAGATCAGGGGAGGGCGACACGGTCAGACAACATGCCGACCTCTTCCGCCCGCCGCCAGAATCGCCCCGCACTTTTGCTGCGCGGGCGAAATGAGCGGTACAGCCTGATCTCCGGCACGATATCGAATTCCGGGTCTGCGGCCCGGACCAGCTGTCCGCTCTTCAATTCGCTGATGGCAAGGCTTTCCGGTATCCAGGCAAGGCCGTGGCCGGCCACCGCCATGGCCTTCAACGCGGCCGACATGGCGTTTTCGTAAACGGTATTCAGCCGGAAGGGCGCCTTTTCGAAAATCGCCTTGGGCAGCGCCTGCGCGAAAAACGAGCTGTCGCGATAGCTCAGATAATTCACCGGCGCGCCATCGAGCGTCAGCCGGTGCAGTGGTTCGCCATTGTTGTCCGGCGCCGAAATCGCGATCACCCGTTCGGAGCCGAGCGTCAGGCAGGGGTATTCGGAAAGATCGCGGATCGCCGGCACGCAGTCATGCGCGAAGGTCAGCAGAAAATCGCATTCGTTGCGAAACAGCTTTGAGACATTGCCGGAAAACGACGAGTAGGCTTCGGAAAAACGTGTGCGAAACGGCTCGCCATTCGCTTCGATCCTTTCCATCCAGACAGGAAAGAAAGTCAGGACCAGCGTGCTCATCGTCGCAAACGACAGGATCTCGTCGGTTGCTTCATGGCGCTGACGGGTTTCTTCGCGCAGGGCCACGATGGAATCCACCGCCTTGCGCGCCCGCGGCAAAAAGCTCTCGCCCGCCTCTGTCAGCCGAACCGGATAGGTGGAGCGATCGATCAGCGGCAGGCCGGCCCATTCCTCCAACTGGCGAATGCGGCGGCTGAGCGCCGATTGGGTGATGTTCCGATCATTCGCCGCAAGCGTGAAATTCATGAAATGCGAGAGGCTCAAAAAGTCTTCCAGCCATTTGAGCTCCATCGCCATGTCCCCGCTTTGTCCGGTCGGCCGCGCAAGGGCGGTGACCGATGTCGAGCAAAATCAACGCGGCTACCATGCGGCTTGGTGCCGGGCCTTGCAAGTGCGTGGCCATGCCTCCCGAAGGTTTGATCGCCGCCCATTGTGTACGGGCGGCGACGGCAAGACGGAATGCCTATTTTACGAACAATTGCCTCGGGAAATTGGTGAGTTTTTCATATCCGGTTTCGGTAATCGTGATCGTTTCAGACATGCCGAAACCACGCGCCAGAACATAGGTATGAAACGTCTGGCCCGGTTCGAAAACCCAGTCGCAACCCGGTGCCGCTTCCAGCGGTTCGCCGCCATTCGGCTGCAACAACAGGCCGACGGAATAAAACGTCTTGTTGGTATAGGTTTCGCGCAGACCGGCAGACAGTACGCCGTCGCGATAGATCGCATCGGGAATGACGGCCGCAACACCCGGTTTCACCGCGCGCATGGCTGCATCCTGAATGGCGATCAGCTGCTCGACAATTTTGTGATCATCATCCTGCACGGGGCCGACGCGGATCGGCCGCATGAACCGGGCGTGGTAATGCTTCACGTTCGGCGTCGTCTCGATCTGCACGATATCGCCGGCCTCGAGAATGCGGTCGGAATAACCGCCATGCAGGTGAAAGGCGCGTTCGCCGGACGACATGACGCCGGGACCGGGCAGGTCGCTGCCGGCGCGGATCATCGCGGCACACACTTCGGCGGCCATTTCCCGCTCGCTGACGCCGACGGCGGCGCTGTCGATCGCTGCCTGCATGCCCGCTTCTGCAGCGTTTGCGGCGCGGCGCTGATAGGCGATTTCCGCCGGCGACTTGATCAGCCGCATGCGCGGCGTCATCAGGCTTTCGTCCTGCCATATTATGCCGGGCAGTGCCGATTTCAGGTATTCATAACGGCCGGCGGACAGCGGCCATGCGGACAGTTCGATGCCGAGTCTGGCGGCTTTGCCGATCCGGCTGGCAATGGCGTTTGCCGCCACTTTCATGCGGTCGTCGCTGTCGCTCCACATTACCCGGTCGGAAAACACGCAGGTGCTGTCGAGATAATATTCCTCGACATCGCGGCAGAACAGCGTCGGTTCGCCTTCGGCCGGAATGATGGCGAATTGCAGCGTGCCATAGGCGCGGGTGAAATAGCCGGTCAGCCACGTCACGGTTTCCGGCAGAAAGGCGATCAGGCCATCCAGCTGCTTTTCGCGCAACGTCGTCTGGACACGGGCGAGACGCTCAAGGAATTCTGCACGTTCGAACCAGTAGGCGGTTTTTACCATTGTCATCTTTCCTTGAGGATCAGCCGTTCTGGACGAGTTCGGCAAAGCGTGTGAGCATCGTCTTGGCTTCCGCCGCCTCATGCGCCTGCGCCTTCAGGTCGTCGATATCGGCGCCGTCCTTTTCCATCCGCTCGCGGTTCTCTTCAAACCAGATCACGGCTTGCGACTTTGTCACTTCCGGGTGGCCCTGAATGCCCCAGATATCGGCTTGCCTGTAACGCCAGATCTGGTTCGGGCAGTCGTCTGAGGTGGCCAGCACCGTCATGTCAGGATGCTCTGCCTTCACCTCGTCATTGTGCCAGACGAACATGTGGACGTTGTCGACGAGATCGCGGGACAGTTTATCGGTGGCGGCAGCTTCCGTCAGCGGCAGGTCCTTGTAGCCGATCTCGCAAGAAGTGCGGCGAAACACCTGATCCTTGCCGCAGAGCGCAGAGGCGAGAATCTGGCTGCCGAAGCAGATGCCGAGCATCGGGATTTCCTTAGCCGCCGCCTCCTCAATCAGCGCGTGTTCGCGGTGGATGAAGGGCACATCCTCATAGGCGCCATGGGGGCTGCCGGAGAGAAAGATACCGTCATATCCCTCCAGCGAGGCCGGAAACTGGCCGTCATAAGCCCAGTAACGGTCCACTTTCAGGCCCCAGGCCTCGAACCGGTCGTCGAGCTTGGCAATCGACTGAAACTTGCGGCCATTGCCGAGATAAAGAAGGCGTCCCGCCATGTCGTTCCCCGTTTTTGATTTCTGAACACCATTGGTATACCGATGGTGTTCGTGGCGCAATCGCGAAATCCATGCTGCGGGCGGGCCATTGTGCGATAGTGCGAAAACAGCGAAAGGGCAGGCATGCGCATCGATCTCAATTCCGATCTCGGCGAAGGGTTTGGTCCGTGGGCAATGGGGGATGACGCCGCCATGCTCGATGTCGTCAGCACGGCCAATATCGCCTGCGGTTTTCATGCCGGCGATCCTGATATCATGCGGGGCACGGTGCGGCTGGCGAAAGAGAAGAGTGTCGCCGTCGGTGCGCATCCGGGGTATCGCGATCTCATCGGTTTTGGCCGCCGCCGTCTGCCGGGCATTTCCATCTCAGAAGTGGAAACGCTGGTGGCCTATCAGGTCGGTGCACTGGCGGCGGTCTCCGCATTGGAGGGCCATCCGATGACGCATGTCAAAACCCACGGCGCGCTCGGCAATGTCTGCGCTGATGATGATGCCATGGCGCTTGCCGTCGTGCGTGCCATCAAGGCGGTCGATCCAAAACTGGCCTTCATGGTCATGCCGGGCACAGCCACCGCGCGGGCCGCCGAAAACCTTGGCCTGACCGCCATCAACGAGATTTATGCAGACCGTACCTATGCCGACACGTTCAATCTAACGCCGCGCTCCGAACCCGGATCGGTCATCCATGATCCGAAAATGCTGGTCAAACGCGTGATGGCCATGGTGTCCGAAGGGCGCATTATTTCGACGTCCGGCAAAACCCTCTCCGTTCCGATCGATTCCGTCTGCGTGCATGGCGACACGCCGGGCGCGGTCGAGATGGCAAAGACCTTGAGGATGGGGCTGGAGAAGGCCGGCTGGACGATCGGGTCCGGGTTGCCGAAAGCCTGATTTTTATCCATGTCTCCTCCTGCTCCTCTTTCTGCTCTGCCGCCACGCCCCTTTTCCTCCGCCACGCCGGCTCTCCTTTCT
The DNA here is from genome assembly GCF_030811685.1 of Neorhizobium huautlense. Lineage (GTDB taxonomy): Bacteria > Pseudomonadota > Alphaproteobacteria > Rhizobiales > Rhizobiaceae > Neorhizobium > Neorhizobium huautlense_A. The sequence continues at coordinate 126,949 of NZ_JAUSRF010000005.1, forward strand.
CCGTCATTCCGGCCTTGTGCCGGAATCCGGCAGCGTCGCCTCTGCGACGCATCAGGCTCGCGACTTTCACCGAGAAGAAAAAGTTCTCTCACCGCGCAGACTCGCGGTAGCTGGATTCCTGGGACGAGCACAGGAATGACGCAGAGAAGAGGGCGTCACCGCTCATTACCCACCTGCAAAACCGGCGTAATCTGTCGCAAACAGAACATTAGGTGCGGACGATATACGGGTCGGATTCAACGAAATCAGTATCTTGACTCCGAGTTCATCCCCGCATTTCGAGCCCGTGCGATACTTCGCGTGTTCCATCGTGGATACACCGGGAGGCGTCCCGGCGAGTTGAGCCGGCGCAGGGTATGAGGGTGAGACGCAAAACCTCATGCACTGGGTTCGCGGAAACTGGTTCTCCTCCGGCGACACGGGGGAGGTGTTGCGGGCATCAAACCTCGCAATGCCTCTGAGGCCCGAAGGAAGCGCGCCGGGCGTGCCTGTGCGGCACACATGATCGCCAGTCGGTGGAAACACCGGGATGGCTTTCGCAGAGGAACCGAAGTCGCGGGCATAAACCGTCGAACGGGGCACTGAGAGGTGTCAATTACTAACTAAATTACGAGGCAGCTTTCAGTGCCCCGACCGCATGCCCCGCAAAACGCGGGTGTTTTTTGAAAATCTCAAGATCGCCAAGGGACGAATCTGCTTTTTCCGGAGCGGTCGGTTCGACAATGACAGCATCAGGTCCAGTATCGCTTGGCGCCCGGCTGGCAAACACTTTCGAGAACGGTGTCGAGACGCCGCTTTTCATCGATAAAAAGATCTTCGGCGGCGTCGGCGGAAATCGCCCTGAACCGAAATTGCTGTCCGCTCGGCAATTGCGCCAGGCGAGCGAGATCGACCGAGGCAACCGTCGCGATCTTCGGGTAACCACCCGTCGTCTGGCCATCCGCGGACAGCACGATCGGCTTGCCGGAGCCCGGCACCTGAATGGAGCCGACCACGGTCGCGTCCGAGATGATGTCATGGCCCTTGGCTGCCGTCAGTGACGGTCCGTCCAGCACCATCGCCATTCGGTCACGAGAGGTGGTCACCGTGAACGGTGCGCTGGTGAACGTCGTCCATGTCTCACGATCGAAATAATTATCCTGCGGACCCGGCACGACCCTGATCGCTCCCGGCCTGCGAAACCAGGGCAGACCCAGCGTCCGGAGTTCCAGAGCCGCCGTTGCACCGAGCGTCAGCATGTCGCCAGCTATCAGGTTTCGCCCATCGAGGCCGCCAAGTCCGGTGCGCAAATGTGTGGACCGGCTGCCCAGCACCGGTGCCGTGCTGATGCCGCCCGAGATGGCGAGATATCCCCAGACGGCGCCGCGCAGGGCGCCGATTTCCAGTTTTTGGCCCTTGAGCAGGATATGGCTCTCCCAAGGTGGCGCCGACTGCCCATCGATCTCGATCCGGCAGGCGCCGCCCGTCACCGCGATCACGACGTCCTCATCGGCTTCGATCACGCCACCGGCCAGCGCAAACTCGATGGTTGCGGCCTCGCGATCATTGCCGACAAGTGCATTGGCAATGGCGTGAGATGCGCGGTCGATCGCGCCGGACGTGGAAACGCCGAAGGCGCGAAAACCGTAACGTCCGCCGTCCTGAATGGTCATCAGCGGGCCGTGGCGCAGGATTTTCAGGGTGTTGCTCACGCGGCAATCTCCCGCACGATGATGTCGCCGCGTGCGACGCGACGATCCAGATCGTTTGCCTCGTCCTCGCTTATACGTCGAAAACGGATGCGGTCTCCGGCCTTGAGCAGGAATGGTAGGTCGCGCCTGACATCGAACAGTTTTGCCGGTGTACGCCCGATAAAACGCCAGCCGCTAGGGCCGGGCAGCGAACTGATGCTCGATTGCTGGCCGCCGATACCGATGGCGCCCGCCTCGATGCGCTGGCGGGGAACGGCAAGTCGTGGTGTGTGCAGGATTTCCGGCAATCCGCCGAGATAGGCAAAACCGGGAGAAAAACCGATCATGTAGACGCGGTATTCGGCCTCAAGATGCAGGCGGATAATGTCCTCGACTGAAAGGTCCTTCATCCGCGCCAGATCATCGAGATCGGCCGCATGTTCGCCGCCGTAGAGGATCGGGAATTCGAAAAGCCGCCCGCCCGTATCTGAAGAAGCCTGCAAGGCGGCGCGGTGCCCGAGTTCCGTCGCCATTGCCGCGCCCCGCACGACCTGCGGATCATAGATCACGGTGAGCGATCGATAGGTCGGAACCGTTTCCAGCATGCCGGCCGGCGGATTTGTCGAAAGACAGGTGTCGAGCGCCAGAACCTGCCGGTTCGAAACCTCGTCGATCGTGCTGGAAAACTCCACTGTAACGGCGCGGTCACCGGCGCGGATGATGCGTGGATAGTTGATGTCAGGCGGGTTGTGCATCGCCCAGCTTGTCCAGTTCGGCCAGCACTTTCGTTGCCACCTGCATGCCGGTCTTTTCCAGCGCTTCTTGGGTCGAGCCGCCGATATGCGGCGTCAGGATCAGGTTGGGGCAGGCGAGAAGCGGATGACCATCCTCGATCGGTTCATGATGCAGGACGTCCAGCCCGGCACCGGCGATGGTGCCGGCGTTGAGGGCATCCGCCAGCGCCCTTTCATCGATCAGCGGGCCGCGCGCCGTGTTGATCAGAAGACCTTGCGGACCGAGCATGGCAAGCCGGCGGGCGTCGATCGTCGGTGTCGCTTCGGGCACGCCGTGCAGGGAAAGAATGTCCGCCCATTCGCAGAGCTGGTCGATGTCCTGCATCGGCAGGATGCCTTCCCTGATCAGGTCCGTTTCCGGTGTGAAACGCGAGGAGGCCGCGACCTGCATGCCAAAAGCCAGCGCCAGCCGTGCGACCAGCTTCGAAATATTGCCGTATCCGATCAGTCCGAGCTTGCGACCGGAGATTTCGAATGTCGGGTGAGTGACGCGAAAATTGCCATTGCCGGTACGCGAGGCATGGTCGGCTGCAAGCAGCGCGCGGGAGCAGCCAAGGATGAGGGCGATCACCAGTTCGGCGACCGATTGTGCATTGGCGCCCGGCGTGTTGACCAGCGGAATGTTGCGCGCCAAAAGCGAGGGCTTGTGCACCTTGTCGGTGCCGGTGCCATGAACGCCGACCACCTTCAAGAACGGTGCCGCTGCAATCTCGTCAACGGAAAGCCCGTGATTGCGGGTGATGACCACTTCGGCTTCGGCCAGAAACGGCCGCAGCGTATCGAGCCGCGTATCCACTGCCGTGTGAACCTCAAGTCCCCGGCCTTCCAGAAGCCGCACCGCAGTTTCGGCAATCGGCTGGACGATCAGGCACTTTCGCGGCGAATGCTGCATTTCATCTCTCCAGTGGCGGATCGAGGCAGAGCGCGGAAAGCAGGCGGGCGGCCTCGGCAAAGTCTGCCATCTCCATCTGCTCGTCCGGATTGTGGCTTCCATTGGCGTTGCGAATGAAGATCATGCCGGTCGGAACACCGGCATCGGCAAACACCGCCGCGTCGTGACCGGCGCCACAGGCCATGGTCAGCGTGTCGATCCCGTGTTCACCGGCAAGTGCTTCGAAGGATTGAACGATAGCATCGTCCATTTTTGCCGGTTTGCTGTCGGTCAAACGTCCAAGCTCGAATGTCACCTGATGCGCGGTTTCGATGCGGGCAACGGTGTCGCGGACGATGCTCTGCATCGCCGTCAGCGTTTCCGGCTCCTGACTGCGGATGTCGAGTGCAAAGCTCAGTTTGCCGGCAACCTTGCTGAAGGCCGCTTCATTGGCGTCGGTGGAAAACTGGCCGAAGGTGATGACCAGATCCGCACCGGCTTCGGCGAGTGCGATCCACGCCTTGTCGAGTTCCGTCACCAGCGCTGCCGCTGCCCGCACCGCGTCGCTGCGATATTCCCGCGGCGTTGCCCCGGAATGTGCGTAGACCCCGATGCATTTCGCATCGCGATACCGGAAGGAGCCGCGAATTCCGGTGACAATGCCGAGCGGGATGTCACGTTCGATCAGCACCGGCCCCTGTTCGATATGCGGTTCGATGAACATGGCGATATCGGCCGGATCGAGATAGGATGTGCCGGTCTTGAGAAAGGCGGTGTCGCCACCCGCTGCATCGATGGCGGCACCGAGTGTTATCTGGTCCGAAGAGCGCGTCACCTGATCGAGTTCGCGCGCCGTCAGCCGGCCGAAGGCCGCGCGGCTGCCGATATAGGAGGCGCCGAACCATGTGCTTTCTTCGGCGCGGATCGCCATGATGGTGATGTCGCGCGGTGGGCGGATGTTGCTGCGGACGTAACCGGATACGACGGCAAGGCCCATGAGGACGCCGGCCGCGCCATCGAAATTGCCGCCCATGGGCACGGAATCCAGATGGGAGCCGATGAAGATGCCCGGTCCCTGATCGCGGCCTTTCAGCGTCATGTAGAGATTGCAGCCGGGATCGGTGCGGGTTTCAAGGCCGAGCTTACGGGCTTCGCGGCGCACCATGTCATGAGCGATCTGCTCGCCGAGGCCATAGGAAGTTCGTGTGATACCGCGAAGATTGCCGGTGCGGCGCTTCAGCTCTTCGAACAGTCTTTCAGCAAGCGCGATATCGACCGGTACGTGGTTCGATTGCTCTGTCGCCTGGCGTTGCGCTGCGTCTGAATGGGCAGTCATCAGCGGGCCAATCTTTTGATAATGCTGTCACGGACATGCGCAAGGTGCTGGCGCATCGCATCGGCGGCATCGTCTGCCCGGCCGTCGCGCAGGGCGGTCACGATGTCGAGGTGTTCCTGACAGGTTACCTCGAAGCGTTCGGGAATGCTTCTGAGGTCAAAAATCTGCGTCTGACGTCTAAGTGTGCGGATGATCTGCGCCAGTTGCGGATTGCCGGCGGCCTCGCCGATGCCGTCATGCAGGCGGTCGTCCACATCGCGAACCGATCCACGATCCGGCTTGCCATCGGGTGCTGTCGCGCTGTGCAGCAAATCCTTGAGGTCGGCCTCTAGCGCTCCCAGTATCTCCGGCGGCATGTGTCCGGCCGCGAGCCTCGCGGCCTCCGGTTCCAGCAACTGCCGGATCTGCAGCGCGTCCATGTAGTCCTCGATGCGCATCTGCTTGACCTGCAGACCGCTCCGCCCCTGCCGGATCAGCAGGCCTTCGCCCTCCAGCATCAAGAGCGCATCGCGGATCGGCGTGCGGGACATGTTCAGCGTTTCGGCCAGCCGCCGTTCTGTGATCATCATGCCCGGTTTCGCCTGTCCGGAAAGAACCAGATTGAGGATCTGTTCGTAAGCCTGAAGGGCAAGGCGCTTGTCGGTCTCGATCAGCATCGTCTCTGTCTCTTCCTCCCGCATTCCAGCGGCATCTCCGTGTGACGATTGGGTGCCACATCAACCTCGCATTGTCATCTCGCCAGCCTATCCGCGAAGGTCAAGTGCACAGTTTTTAAGCTTGCCGAAAATTTGTATTCCGATGGTTGACGACTGGTATACCATTCCGTACGTTGACGCAACAACAGGCTTTGAAGCCGATAAGAGGGAATGTGATTGTGAATTCGATTGTCGCGCCCAACCTGCCTTTTTCACGCGAAGAACACCTTCAGCGTCAGGCCGTCCTCAGGGCGGAACTGGCAGAGCGCGGCGTCGATGCCATGCTCGTGTTCGCGCAGGAAAGCATGTACTGGCTGACGGGGTATGACACGGGCGGTTTCGTTTATTACCAGTGCCTCGTGGTGCCGACGGATGGCCGCGCCCCGATCCTGCTAACCCGTCGCCCGGATCTGGTGCAGGCGCGCCAGACCAGTATCATCGAAGATATTCGCATCTGGTGGGATGCCGAGGATGCCAATCCGGCGGCCGACCTGAAGGTCATTCTCGAAGAGTTGGGCCTTGAAGGCGCGCGTATCGCGATCGAACTCAACACCCATGGCCTCACCGGCTGGAACCTCTATCGCACCCAGCAGACGATCGGTGACTGGTGCAGACTGGAGGACGACCGTCACCTGATCCGCTGGCTGCGCGTGGTCAAATCCCCGGCCGAAATCGAATACACTCGCAAGGCAGCGCGCATTCTCGATACATCGCTGGAAGCGGTCATTGCGGCGGCCCGTCCCGGCGCGCTCGATAGCGATCTGAAGGCCGTCTACCTGACCTCGATTCTCGGGCAGGGCGCCGACATGCCGCCCAATGCGCCTCTGTTCAACTCCGGCCCGCGCGCCGTTTATGGTCGCGGTGTTTCCGATCCGCGCCGGCTGGAGGCGCAGGACCAGATACTCGTCGAATATCCGGTCGCCTATCGCCGTTACAATGTGAAGACCGAGTGGACGGTCCTGTTCGGCAAGGTCTCCGACGCGCATCGCAAGATGTACGACGTCGGCATGGAGACGCTTCGAAAAATGACCGAGATCGCCCGTCCGGGCACGACGCTTGGCGAGATTTTCGATGTCTACGCAGATGGCCTCGACAAGGGCGGTTACAAGCGCGCGCGTTACGGCGCCACCGGTTATTCGGTCGGCTGCACCTTTGCGCCGACCAGCATGGATGTGCCGCCGATGATCTATTCGGGCAATCCGACCGAGTGCCGTCCGGGCATGACGCTTTTCTATCACGTGATGAATGGTGACGCCGATACCGGCCTTGCCATGGGTGTCGGCCACACGCTGCTGGTGACGGAAGGCGCACCGGAAGTGCTGACCGGCCTGCCGGAGGATCTCACTGTCATCACCTGATGGATTTCAAAGATAGCCGGCGCCATAAAACAAAAAGCACAAGGCGCCCGGTGGAATGTCAAAACCAAACGACAGAGGGCGAAATGACGACTTTTATGATTAGCCGCCGCACGGTGGTGATGGGCATGGCCGCAACGGCAATGCTTCCCGGTATCAGTCTGGCGCAATCCGCCACGCCCAAGCCGGGCGGCATACTGAAGATCAGCCACTCGACGCGCATCGCGACGCTGAATGTGCTGAACTGCTCTGGTCCTGCCGAATATCCGGTGGTCGACATGATCTATTCCGGCCTGACCCGCATGGGGCCGGACAATAAGCCGATGGCAGACCTCGCCGAACGCTGGGAAGCCAGCGCCGACGCAAAGACCTTCACCTATTTCCTGCGCAAGGGCATCACCTTTCATGACGGTTCACCCTGCACGGCGGATGATATTGTCGCCACCTTCCAGGCGATCCTGAACCCGGATGTGCCGGCTGCGGCCCGTGCGGTTCTCAACATGATCGACACGATCGAGGCCGTCGACGCGACTACCGTGCGCTTCAACCTGAAGACTCCGTTTGCCGACCTGCCGATCTCGACGGCGCATGCCAATGCCCGCATCCTGTCCAAGGCCGCACTCTCCGGCCCGCGTGAAAAGCTGGATACGACCGCAAATGGTACAGGTCCGTTCAAGCTCGAAACCTATGACAGCGCCCGCATGGTGCGCCTCGTCAAGAACGAGAACTATTACATCAAGGGCAAGCCGTATCTGGATGGTGTCGAGATGCACCTCTTCCCGGATCTCGCCGCCGAAAGCGCCAACTTCCTCAACGGCGCCATGGATGTCATGCTGACCGTGCAGCAGGCCGATTTCGAGCGCATCACGGCTGCCAACGGCATTACCGCCAAACGCATTCCGTCCGGCCGTTTCGTCAACGTCACCATGCGTCAGGACCAGAAGCCGTTTGATGACGTGCGGGTGCGTAAGGCGCTTGCCATGTCGGTTGATCGTGGATTGCTGGTCGATATCGTGCTCGAAGGCCTTGGCCGTCCGGCCTATGACAACCTCGTCTCGCCGGAATTCCAGTACGCCATCGAAGCGCCCGAGATCGCCTATGATCCTGAAGGCGCCAAGAAGCTGCTGGCCGAAGCCGGTTATCCGGATGGCATCAAGGTCACGCTGGTTGCCTCGAACCGTCCGGCCATCCGCGCCCAGGTGGCGGTGGCGCTCAAGGAAATGGCAAAACCGGCCGGCTTCGACATCGAGGTCGAGACCATGTCGCACGATACCTACCTCGCCAATGTCTGGATGAAGGGTAACTTCTACATGGGCTACTGGGGCATGCAGGCCACGGAAGACGCCACGTTCAAGCTGCTTCTGACCTCTGACGCTTCCTATGAGGACACTGCGTGGAAAAATGCCGAATTTGACAAACTGATCGCCGATGCCCGCTCAACGACGGATAGCGAAAAGCGCCGCGAACTTTATGCCAAGGCGCAGGAACTGCAGTTGAAGGACACGCCTTACATCGTGCCTATCTTCGAAGACATCCTGACGGCCAGCGGCAAGGGCGCGGAAGATTGGACGATCGCTCCGCTGTCCCGTTATTATTATGTCGAAAACGTCTGGCTGAATAAGGCCTGATGCCATGACCAGGGGTTATCTGATCAGGCGTTTGCTCGCCATCTTCCTTGTGCTGGCCATCGTCACCTTCGCGGTCTTTGCGATCACGACGGTTCTTCCCGGCAATGCCGCCATCATGATCCTGGGCGAATATGCCACCCCGGATGCGGTTGCGGCACTCGAGCGGCAATTGAACCTCGATCAGCCCTGGTACATGCAATATTTCAACTGGGTCGCCGGCATTCTGCGCGGCGACCTGGGAATGTCCTTGCGTTTGTCCCTGCCGGTATCTCAGGTCGTCGGCGAGGCCTTTCTCAACTCGGCCTTGCTTGGCGCGACCGCGCTCGTCGCGGTCACCGTGATAGCCATTCCGCTCGGCGCGTTGGCAGCGCTCAAGCGCGGCACGGCCGTTGATCTCGCCATCGGCCTGTTCAGTTATCTCGGCACGGCCCTGCCGGAATTCGTGACGGCGACACTGCTTCTGGTGTTTCTGGCCGCGCCCAATTCCGGCATCTTTCCGGCCGGCGGCTTCGTCGCGCCATGGGGAAATATCGGCGGGTTTGCCTATCACGTGGCGCTTCCCGCCTTCACGCTCGGCCTTATCCTGCTTGCCCATATCTCGCGTCAGGTCCGCTCGGAAATGGCCGAGGTCCTGTCGTCCGATTATATCCGCGCCGCACGCCTCAAGGGGCTGACCGAACGCCGCGTCATTCGCCGCCATGCGCTGCCGAACTCGCTGGCACCGGCCGTTGCTGTCATTTCGCTCGATATCGGTTATCTGCTCGGCGGCATCATCGTCGTCGAGGAAATCTTTGCCTGGCCGGGCCTTGGCCGCCTGTTGATGTATGCGCTGGAAAACCGCGATCTGCCGGTCATTCAGGCCGTCACGCTGCTTCTCGCCGGTGTCTACGCTCTGTCCAATCTGATTTCGGACATCGTCATCGCCATGCTCGATCCGAGGGTTCGTTATGCGTGATTTTTTCAGTTCCCCGACTGCGGTGGTCGGCACGACCCTTCTTGTCATCGTGTTGACCGCCGCCCTTTTCGGCCCATGGATTGCGCCTTACGATCCGCAGGCTTTTCATCCGATCGCGCGTTTGCAAGGTCCGTCTGCCGCGCATTGGCTCGGAACCGACCAGTTCGGCCGTGATCTGCTTTCGCGCATTCTGCATGGCGCGCCGGCGACTGTGGCTTTCGGTGTGTTCGCCACGGCGCTTGGCGTCGGCGTCGGTTCGGTCATCGGCGTTATTGCCGGTGTGTCCGGCGGCTGGGTCGACAGTACGATCATGCGCATTCTCGACGGTCTTCTGGCCGTGCCGGATCTGCTTTTCACGCTGCTGATCGTCACCATGCTGGGTGGCGGCATGGAACATGCGCTGCTTGCCGTTGCCGTTGCCTTCACGCCCGGCATGGCGCGTATCGCCCGCAGTGCCGTCCTTTCTGTGCGCACCCGGGACTATGTGCGTGCCGCCATCGCCCGTGGTGAAAGCGGCTTCTACATCGTCAGTTGCGAAGTGCTGCCCAATGCGCTGAGCCCGATCGTTGTCGAAGCCACCATCCGCGTGTCTTTTGCCATCATGATCGGCGCAACGCTCGGCTTTCTCGGGCTCGGCGCGCAGCCGCCCAGCACCGAATGGGGGCTGATGGTCGCCGAAGCGCGGCAGTTCATGTTCCGCAATCCCTGGTGCGTGGCCATTCCCGGCCTGTCGATCGCCATGGCGGCGCTCGGATTCAACCTGTTCGGCGATGCCCTGCGCGATGCCCTCGATCCCCGGAGAAGCCATTGACCCCCTCGCTCAATCCGGCCGTGACCGAAACGACAAAGCCAGCGCTGGCAATCCGCAACTACTCGCTGTCCTACCGCACCGCGAACGGCATCGTCGCGGCGCTGAAGAATATCGATCTGACCATCGGCAAGGGACAGACCGTCGGTCTCGTCGGCGAATCCGGCTCCGGCAAATCCTCGATGGCCTGGTCGATCATGCGTTACCTGCCGCCGAACGCGGTGGAGGATGGCGGGGCGATCCGTCTCGCCGGCGAAGAAATCCTCGACTACACGCCGCGCCAGATGGCCGATATCCGTGGTCGCCGCATGGCCATGGTGTTTCAGGACCCGTCCACATCGCTCAACCCGACCATCCGGCTCGGTGAGCAGATCGGCGAAGTGTTGATGCGCCATCGCGGTCTCACCAAGGTCGAGGCCATGCAGGAGGCGGAAGCGGCGCTTGCCCGCACCGGCATCACCCGCCCGAAGGAAATGCTGCAGCGTTATCCGCATGAGGCATCGGGTGGCGAAAAACAGCGCGTCGTCATCGCCACGGCCTTTGCCTGCGAGCCGGAATTGATCATTTTCGACGAGCCGACCACCGCGCTCGATATTTTGACCGCCCGCCAGATCCTTGATCTGTTCAACCAGCTGCGTGAGGAAACCAATGTCTCGGCGCTCTACATCTCCCACGATCTCGGGCTGGTGTCGCGCGTGGTCGATGAGGTTTCGGTCCTGCACAAGGGGGGCATCGTCGAGAGCGGCAGGGTGGATGACGTGTTCCGTCGTCCGAAGGCCGATTATACCCGCCAGCTGATCGGCGCCGTGCCCAATCCCGACCGCTGGATCGGCATCGATGCGCCGGCCAATCCGGACCCGCTGATCAGCCTCGAAACGATCGGCGTGCATTACAATGCGCCGACCATGCTGCAAAAGATTTTTCAGCCCAAGGAAGCCGAAAAGGCCGGTTTCTGGGGTGCGAAAAATGTCAGCATGGAGGTCCGCAAGGGCGAGTTGCTGGGGGTCGTCGGCGAAAGCGGATCCGGCAAATCCACCATCGCCAAGGTTCTGGCGGGTCTTCAGGATTTCGACGGAAAGCTGCAATTCGACGGCAAGACCTTTGGCAGTCGCAAGGATATCGACCGCGCCTATCGCCGCCGCGTGCAGTTGGTCTTTCAGCACCCCGACGCCTCGCTCAATCCGCGCCAGACGATAGGCACGATTATCGGCCGCCCGCTGAAACTCTACGGCATCGTGCCAGCCGACAAGGTTGCCACACGGGTCGCCGAGCTTCTGGAAATGGTGAGGCTGCCGGCCGACTATGCCAGGCGCCATCCGCATCAGCTTTCCGGTGGTGAAAAGCAGCGCGTGGCGATTGCCCGGGCCTTTGCCGCCGAACCGGATCTCGTCATCTGCGACGAAGTGACGGCGGCGCTCGATGTGTCGGTACAGGCGGCGGTGGCCGAGCTTCTTGTCAAGTTGCAAAAGGAGACAGGAACGGCCTGCGTTTTCATCACCCACGATCTCAACCTCATTCGTCAGCTCGCCCATCGCATCGCCGTCATGCATCACGGCGCTCTGGTCGATTTCTTCGATGGCCCGGATGCCCGCGCGGATGATCGTGATCCCTATACCAAGGCGCTGCTCGATGCGGTGCCGGTGCACGCCGACATGGAGGCTTTCGACGTCGCATGACCATGTATGTCCCTCAGGAATTCGCCGGCACCACGCCCGGTGGTCGCAAGGTTTTGTTGAAATTCAGGCAGGCGGAATTCGCCGAGCGCCTCGCGGCGACGCGACGCCGCATGCGCGAACGCGGACTGGATGCGCTCGTCGTGTTTGCGCAGGAAAGCCATTACTGGCTGACCAGCTACGACACCGCCGGTTATGTCTTCTTCCAGGTCGGCCTTGTTCTGGCGGACGATGATAGCGAAACGGTTCTGCTCACCCGCACGCCGGATCTACGGCAGGCCAATGTCGCTTCGCTGTATGATGATGTCCGTGTCTGGCTGAACGCCGAGGATGCCAATCCGGCCGAAGACCTGCGCGCCATCATGGCCGAGAAGGGATTGCAGGGCAAAAAGGTCGGCGTCGAATATGCCACATACGGCCTTACCGGCGCCAATGCCCGTTTGGTCGACAAGGCGCTCGAAGGTTTCTGCGTCACCGAGGACGCATCCGACATTGTGCGCACCGGTCGTCTGGTGAAATCGGCCGCCGAGTTGCGGCATGTGCGCATAGCCGGCAAACTCGCGGACGATGCCGTACGGGCCGCGATCAAGGCGACCCGGCCCGGCATTCCCGATACGGTTCTGAGCGGTGCGGCGCTGACGTCCATGCTCGCCGGCGGCGGCGATATTCCGTCCGGTGGCCCGCTCGTCAATTCCGGATCACGCGCGCTTTACGGTCGCGGCATCGGCGGGCCACGGCTGATCGAGGAGCAGGACCAGATCCTTGTCGAACTCGCCGGCTCGCATTGCCGTTATCACGTCGTCGTCGAACACACGCTCGTCACGGGAAAACCCGATCCCCGCCAGATCGACATGCTCAAAGTCGCCGGAGACGCGCTCGACCAGATCAAGGATGCGGCAAGGGCAGGGGTAGCACTTGGCACGCTCGACGATATCCATCGTCGCGTGCTCGATGATGCCGGTTTCGCCAAGGCACGCTATGCCGCCTGCGGTTATGCGCTCGGCTGCACGTTCAAACCGACATGGATGGACGTGCCGCCGATGATCTATTCCGGCAATCCGTTGATCATGACACCGGGCATGGTGTTCTTCGTCCATATCATGATACCCGATGCAACGACTGGTCTTACGGCCGGTGTCGGACAGACATTTGCGATCACCGAAGGGGCACCTGAAGTTTTCAGCGACCTGCCGGTGCAGCTTTACTGCTGCTGAGAGGAGAACCAGCATGACATTCAGCGTTGAGTCAAAGGGCGTTTACGCCATCGCCGCCACCCCGTTCCTCGATGACGGCTCGATCGATTTCAACTCCGTCGACAGTCTCACCGATTTTTATCAGGACAGCGGCTGCACCGGTATCACCATTCTCGGCATCATGGGCGAGGCACCCAAGCTGGAGCCGGAAGAAAGCCGCGCCATCATCAAGCGGGTTATCTCCCGTGCCAGAATTCCGGTCATTGTCGGTGTTTCGGCGCCCGGTTTTGCCGGCATGAAATCGCTGGCCCGCACCTCGATGGATATGGGGGCCGCGGGTGTGATGATCGCGCCGACGCCCGCATTGCGTACGGATGACCAGATCATCAACTATTTTGCCGGCGCGGTGGATGCCATCGGCGATGATGTGCCATGGGTGCTGCAGGATTATCCGCTGACGCTGAGCGTCGTCATTTCGCCCGGCGTCATCGCAAATGTCATCAGCAATCACCCGTCCTGCCTGATGCTCAAGCACGAAGACTGGCCGGGTCTGGAAAAGATCTCCAAACTGCGGGCGATGCGGAAATCGGGTGAGTTGCGTCCGTTCTCCATTCTGTGCGGCAATGGCGGCATGTTCCTCGATTTCGAACCCGAGCGCGGCGCCGATGGCGCCATGACCGGTTACGGTTTCCCCGACATGCTGACTGAGCTGGTCTCGCTGTTTGCGCAAGGCAAGCGTGACGAGGCGCATGATCTGTTCGATGCCCATCTGCCGCTGATCCGCTACGAGCAGCAACTCGGCATAGGCCTTGCCGTGCGCAAGCATGTATTGAAGCGCCGTGGTGTCATCGCTTCGGATGCACAGCGCAAGCCGGCGCAGATGCTCACCCCGACAGCCCGCGCCGAGGTGGATTACCTGCTGTCGCGCGTCGCCAGACATGACAAGCGCGCGGCGGTGTGACGAAAGACGACCATATTGGTGCGCAAATCTGCGGCCGCGCCATCCGGTGCGGCCGTCTTTTTTCAGCCGTCAGACGACGTTTTTTCCTATTTGGAAATCGTATAATTCTAATCCGATTATTATCATCAATTATATTGCAGTGCGGCAGTCTCGGTGGAACACTGATCGGATAACAGGGTCATATAAGGCCCGGAACCGCCAGTAGGAGAACATCGATGAACCCCATGATCAAGGCCGGTCTTGCCGGCCTAACGACACTTATTGTCTGTAGTTCCGCCATCTCCACCCCGGCTTTCGCGATCGGCGATACGATCAAGACCGCGATCGACGGCACCTTCGCGCCCCATGCCATGCCAACGCTGGATGGCAAGATCGAAGGTTTTAATGTCGATCTGATCAACCTGATCGGCGAACGTCTCGGCAAGAAGGTCGAACTGACCGGAGCGCAGTTTTCGAGCCTCATCCCGGCCCTGCAGGCCGGTACCTACGACTTCCTTGCCGCACCGGTGACGGTCAACAAGGAACGTGCTGCCAGCCTTCTCTTCAGCGAAGGTTTCATGGATACCAATTTCAGCTTCGTCGTGCCGGCCAATGCGCCGGACTTCAAGACGCTGGAAGATTTCAAGGGCAAGACGATCGCCGTCAACAAGGGCTCTGCCTATGACAGCTTTTTGCGTGAGAAGGAGGCTGAATACGGCTGGAAGGTTGAAAGCTATGGCACCAATTCTGATGCGGTCGCAGCCGTGATGGCCGGTCGTGCCGATGCAAACCTTGCCGGCAATACGGTGGCCGCCTGGGCGGTCAAGCAGAATGCGCGGCTGAAACTGTCCTATGAATATTCCACCGGCCTCGTCTGGGCTTTCCCCTTCCGCAAGGGCGACGAAGCCAATCGCGATCTGGTCGAAAAGGCGATGGAATGCCTGAAGATCGATGGCTCGATGGCAAAGCTGTCGGAAAAATGGTTCGGCGTCACGCCGGCTGCAGGCACCACCATCGTCACGCCCACCAAGGGTTTTGGCACGCCCGGCTTTGAGGGGTATGTCGAGGATGAACACAAGCCATCCTGCGATAACCTGAAGTAACGTGCGTGGCGGACAGGTGGGCGCCTCCCGCCTGCCTGTCCGTGACCGTGTTCGACTGGAAAGCCTGTTGCTGCATGCTGTGGATAGGGTTCGATACCGCTCGCAGCCCTGCAACAGGAAACATCGCGCCTGCCGGAGTAGCCCTGAATGGCCAAACGCCCCATGCTGGAAATCGCCGCGCTGGAAAAGCGCTTTGGCGACAATACCATCCTCAAGCAGATCGACCTGAAAGTGGCGGAGGGCGAGCTCGTCTTCGTCATAGGCCCGTCCGGTTCGGGCAAAAGCACCATGCTGCGCTGTTGCAACAGGCTCGAGCAGCCGACATCCGGTGATATCATCGTTGATGGCCGCAATATCATGGCCGGTACCAGCCGCGATCTGGCACAGATGCGCCTGCAGATCGGCATGGTGTTTCAGGGGTTTCATCTTTACCCGCACATGAATGTGCTGAAAAACGTCACGCTTGCGCAGCGCAAGGCGCTGAAGCGCAGCAAGGCGGAAGCCGATGTGCGCGCCATGGATATGCTCGAACGTGTCGGCCTTGCTCACAAGGCGGATGCCTATCCATCCGAACTGTCGGGCGGCCAGCAGCAGCGCGTGGCGATCGCCCGCGCGCTCGCGCTCGATCCGAAAATCATGCTGTTCGATGAACCCACCTCCGCGCTTGATCCCGAACTCGTCGGCTCGGTTCTGAAAGTGATGAAGGATCTGAAATCCAAGGGCATGACGATGCTGGTCGTCAGCCACGAAATGGGTTTTGCCCGAGAAACGGCGGATCGGGTCGTGTTCATGGATGGGGGTGTCATCGTCGAAGAGGGCACGCCCGACGAAATTTTCGGCGCTCCCAAGGCCGAGCGCACCCGTGCCTTCCTCTCTCGCGTGGCTGGGTGAGGCGGGATGGAGCGCTTTCTCGAAACCTTCTTCAATCCGGTGGTGATGGCCAAATACGCACCTGACGTTATTGCCGGCATGGGCGTGACGCTCGCCATTGCAGCCGCCGTCATCGTCGCCGGTATCGCTCTTGGTCTGGCCCTTGCCTGCCTGCGCGCCTATCGCCGCAAGGTTTTGAATTTCTTCATCATCTGCTACGCCGACATTTTTCGCGCCCTGCCGCCGCTGGTGCTGATCCTCATCCTCTATTTCGGCTTCCCGTCAATCGGCATCCGCCTGTCCGGTGCCATGGTGCTTTTCATCGTCCTGTCTTTGACGCTGGCAGCCTTTGCCGAAGAGATTTTCTGGGCGGGTTTTTCCGCGGTGGAAAAGGGCCAATGGGAGGCGGGCATCGCAACAGGCCTCGGTTTTACCCGCACGCTCGCGTTCGTGGCGCTGCCGCAGGCCGTCAGGCTCGCCATGCCGCCGCTGGTCAATCGTGTGCTGGCCATCACCAAGATGACGGCGCTGGGATCGGCCATCGGCGTGGTCGAGATCCTGTCGGCCTCCACCACGGCCCAGAGTTTTTCCGGCAGTGCCACGCCGCTCACCCTGTCGGTCATCGCCTATCTGGTTATCTTCATGCCCATGGTGGTGCTGGCCCGCTGGCTGGAAAATCGCACCGCCTGGAAAAAGCGATAGGAGCCGGACATGGATATTTTGATCGACCAGTTCTTCAATGTCGCGATCATGCAGAAGGCATTTCCGCTGCTTCTCAAAGGGCTGTGGATGACATTGCAGCTCTGCGTTGCCGTCATCCTGCTCGGTCTTGTCGGCGGCCTGTTCGTGGCGCTCGGCAACCTGTCGCCGCGCCGCTGGCTGCGCTGGCCGACGATTGTCTATATCGATGTCTTTCGCGCGCTGCCGCCGCTGGTTCTGCTGATTTTCATCTATTCCGGCCTGCCCTTTGCCGGCATCAACGTGTCGCCATTCACCGCTGTCGTTATAGCCTTCCTGCTCAACAACTCCTCCTACTATGCGGAGGTCTATCGCGCCGGGCTGATCTCGGTCGCGAAAGGACAATGGGAAGCGGCGGCGTCGACCGGCCTCAGCCGCAGCCAGTCGCTGGTCTATGTCGTGCTGCCGCAGGCGGTGCGCAACGTCCTGCCGGACCTTCTGTCCAACACGGTCGAGGTCGTAAAACTCACCTCGCTTGCCTCGGTCATCTCGCTGTCCGAACTGCTTTACAGCGCCGACATGGCCCGGTCAGTCACCTACAATGCCTCGCCGCTGGTGCTGGCGGCGCTGTTTTATCTCGTGCTGTTGTGGCCGCTGGTGCGCCTCGTCAGCCATTTCCAGCGGCGGCTTGCCGCCTGATCGCATCGAAAGGATTTTTAAAATGACCGTCATGAAGATCGCAGGCGCTCAGCTCGGCGCCATCCAGAAGGCCGAAAGCCGCGAAAGCGTCGTCAAGCGCATGATCGCGCTGCTCGACGAGGCGGCGTCCAAGGGTGCCGACATGGTCGTTTATCCCGAACTGGCGCTCACCACCTTCTTTCCGCGCTGGTATATGGAGGATCAGGCCGAGATCGATGTCTGGTTCGAAACCGAAATGCCGAATGCCGCCACCCAGCCGCTGTTCGACCGGGCCCGTGCACTGAGCATCGCCATCACTTTCGGTTATGCTGAAAAGACCCCAGACGGCCACTATTTCAACACGTCCATCGTCACCGACCGTCAAGCCAATATTGTCGGCAAATACCGCAAGGTGCATCTGCCCGGCCATTCCGAATACGATATGGAACGTGCCTTCCAGCATCTTGAAAAGCGCTATTTCGAGCCGGGCGATCTCGGCTTCAACGTCTGGCGCAATGAGGGCGTCATCATGGGCATGGCGATCTGCAACGACCGCCGCTGGCCGGAAACGTTTCGCGTGCTGGGGCTGCAGGGCGTCGAACTTGTCACGATCGGTTACAACACGCCTTCGGTAAACAGCCAGATGAGCGCAGAAGGGCTGGAAAAGCGCCTGTTCCATTCCGACCTGTCGCTGCAGGCCGGCGCCTACCAGAATTCGACCTATGTCGTCGGCGTCGCCAAGGCCGGCAATGAGGATGGCCATCCGCTGATGGGTGGCTCTATTATCGTCGATCCGGACGGTTTTGTACTGGCGCGTGCGGTCACCGAGGAAGACGAGCTGATCATTGCCGAATGCGATTTCGAAAAATGCGCTTTTGGCAAAAAGACGATCTTTGATTTCGAACGCCACCGCCGTATCGAGCATTATGGCCGTATCACATCGCAGACAGGCGTGATCGTCGAAGTGTAAGGGGAGTGCGATGAGCGAGTTCGATACCGTCATCCACGGTGGCCGCGTCGTTACCGCGTCGGATGTCTTCGACGCCGATATCGGCATCACGAACGGACGCATTGCCGCGATTGCCGAAAAGATCGCCGGTGGTGATCGACGTATCGATGCGGGCGGCAAACTGGTCATGCCGGGCGGTATCGAAGCGCATGCGCATATCGCTCAGGAAAGTTCGAGTGGGCTGATGAGCGCGGATGACTATTACTCCGGCTCAGTGTCGGCGGCCTTCGGCGGCAATTCCTCGTTCATACCCTTCGCCGCCCAGCATCGCGGCCAGTCGATTGCGGATGTGATCGCCACCTATGACGGGCGTGCCGCGCCGAACTCGGTGCTCGATTATTCCTATCACCTGATCATCTCGGACCCGTCCGTGTCGGTTCTGGAGGAGCTGCCGGGCGTGTTTGCGCGCGGCATCACCTCGTTCAAGGTGTTCATGACCTATGACCTGATGAATATCGGCGATGGCGGCATGCTCGATATCCTGACGGTTGCCAAAACCCATGGCGCGCTCACCATGGTCCATGCCGAAAACAACGACATGGTCAAATGGATGAACAAGCGGTTCGCAGCCGCCGGTCTCACCGCGCCAAAATACCATGCGGTCAGCCGGCCGGAACTGGCGGAAGAGGAAGCCATCAACCGCGCCGTCTCGCTGGCAAAACTGGTCGATGCCGCGCTGTTCATCGTGCATGTCTCGACGGCGGGCGGTGCCGCCATCGTGCAGCGGGAAAAACTGGCCGGCACAAAACTATTCGCCGAAACCTGCCCGCAATATCTGGCGCTGACACGCAATGATCTCGACCGGCCCGGCATGGAAGGCGCAAAATTCATCTGCTCGCCGCCGGTGCGTGATGTGGCAACGCAGACGGCTTTGTGGCGGCATGTGCAGTCCGGCACGTTCGAAAGCGTGTCGTCGGATCATGCGCCTTACCGTTTCGATGCCAGCGGCAAGTTTGCTAATGGCACCGATGCACCTTATCCGAAAATTGCCAACGGCATGCCGGGCATCGCCATGCGGCTGCCCTATCTGTTTTCCGAGGGCGTCGGCAAAGGCCGCATCACGCTTCAGCAATTCGTGGCGCTGTCGAGCAGCAATGCAGCCAAAACTTTCGGCATGGCCAAGAAGGGCACGATTGCGCCCGGTTTCGATGCCGATATCGCCATATGGGACCCGGAAATGCGTCGCACGGCAACACTGGCAGATCAGCACGACAATATGGATTACACGCCCTTCGAAGGCATGGAGATCGAAGGCTGGCCGTTGCTGACCATGAACCGTGGTGATGTCATCGTCGAGAACGGTGAACTGAAGGCGGAGCGCGGTCGTGGCCGGTTCGTTGCGCGCAATCCGGTCGATCTGACAGGCAAGCCGGGTTACCGCGCCAAGGAATTCGACCCGGCGCAGAATTTTGGTGCGGAGATTGCCCCATGAGCACTATCGGTCCCATCCTCGTGATCAACCCGAACAGTTCGGAAAACGTCACCCAGGGTCTACGCGATGCGGTGGCCGGCATGCAGTTTCCCGGTGGCCCGTTGATCGAATGCGTCACGATAAAACACGGCCCGCCCGGTGTCGTAACCCAACGCCATGTCGATGAGGCAGCGCTCAACACTGCAGATCTCATCGAAAGCCGGCCGGATGCATCGGCCTATGTGCTGGCCTGTTATTCGCAGCCCGGTCTCGATCTAGCCCGGTCGATCACGACAAAACCGGTCTACGGCATTCAGGATGCCGGCGTGTTGAGTGCGCTCGCGCTTGCCGACCTGTTTGGCGTCATTGCCGTTGCCGAAGCTTCCATCCCGCGCCATCTGCGCAATCTGCGCCGCCTTGGTGTCGATGGTCGCCTTGCGGGGGAAGTGGCCTTGGAAGGATCGATCAGTGTTGCCGAAAGCGGCCATGGCGAAGAGAGTTACGCAGCGCTTCTGAAGGCCGGCACGAAATTGCGGCAGATGGGAGCGGGCGCCGTTGTGCTCGGTTGCGCCGGCATGTCCGGCCATCGCCAGCGGCTGGAGGATGAACTCGGTATTCGCATCATCGATCCGACGCAAGCGGCCGTTGCCATGGCGCTGGGCGGGCTGCTATCGCGAACGTCATGACCGAGCCCGACCAAAAGCCCGAAATCTCCCTGCGCCTCCTGGAAATCTTTGGGGCGATGATGCGCTGCGAGACGACAGTGGAAGCCGCCGAACAGCTGGGTATTTCGCAACCGGCGGTATCGAACGGTATTCGCCAGCTGGAAACCCAGCTGGGCGTCACCCTGTTCGAACGCCTGCACCGGCGGCTGGAGCCGACGGAAGAAGCGCTGCTTCTGTTCGAGGACGTACGTCCGGTCTTCAGCATGCTGCGCAATTTTTCCGCCCGCGCCCGCTCCATCCGCCATGGCACGTCGGGGCGCTTGCGGGTGATGTCGACGCCGCCGCTCGGCAATACGATCGGACCTCTGGCACTTGCGAGCTTCCTGAAGGATCGGCCGGATGTGTCCGTCGCCTATGATGTCCGCCGCCTCGAACATGTGGTGGATGCGGTGCAGAGCGGTGCTGCCGATATCGGTCTCGGTCTGGCGCTCGAACGCCATCCGTCCGTCAATATCGAGGTGCTTGCCCGCACGCATATGGTCGCCGTCGTGCCGAAAACCCATGTCATGGCACGCCGGCGCGAAATCACCGTCGGAGACCTGAGCGAACACGGTTTTATCGGGCTGGAAGCGGAATCGCGCATGGGGCAGATGCTGCGCGATGCTTTCGTGCGGGATGAAAAGAGTTATACGCCGCGTGTCGAGGTGCGCTACTGCGCAACGGCAGCGGTTCTGGCCGGCTCAGGCATCGGGGTCGCGGTGGTCGATCCTTACAGCGCTGCGCATCAGCTCTCAACCAGTCTGGTCCAAAGACCTTTCCAGCCGCCCTGTGAAGTTTCGGCGGTGCTGATCACCCGCAAGGGTGTGCCGCGTTCGCGGCTTCTCCACGGCTTCATCGCTGAACTGAAACGCACGATCACCGAATTCGTCGGGTGACCGTGCGCTTGTTTCAAACCACCTTATGATCAGGCGGCGACATCGACCTTTGCGGTCGTGTTGAGATATTCGATCAGGTCTTCGATGGTGACGACCAGAAGGCCGTGCTTTTCGGCAAACTTTTCCAGCTGCGGCAGGCGCGACATGGTGCCGTCATCATTGGCAACTTCGCAGATCACGCCCGAAGGTGCGCGGCCGGCAAGCCGTGCCAATTCGACGGCAGCCTCGGTGTGGCCGGGGCGGGCGCGAACACCTTCCGGGTGGGCGCGCAGCGGAAAAATGTGGCCGGGGCGGGCAAAATCGTCCGGCTTTGCGTCGCCGGCCGCCAGCGCGCGCACGGTGGCAGAACGGTCGCCAGCGGAAATGCCGGTCGTGGTGCCCGGGATGTAGTCTACCGATACGGTGAAGGCGGTCTTCAGCGATTCCGTATTGCGCGCCACCATCAGCGGAATGTCGAGCGCGTCGAGGCGCTCGCCTTCCATCGCCATGCAGACGAGGCCGCGCGCATGATTCATCATGAAGGCGATATCCTTCGGCTCCGCCGCATCGGCAGCGATAACGAGGTCACCTTCGTTTTCGCGATCCTCATTGTCGACGACAACCACCATCTCGCCACGGCGGATGGCTTCGATCGCATCTTCAATTTTCGAAATGGTCATTTCCAAGCCTTTCAAGGGTTATGCCGGCGGACCGACATCAAACTCGTGGCCGCTTCTTTCAAGTAAAGCGGACACAAACATCCCTTGGGCGAACAAGCGTCGCACACCCGGTGAAGGGTGGTCTTCGCATTGTCCTCTTCCATCCGGACTATACCGTCGGCTCCGGCATCTCACCGGATCTGCTGACCCTTCAGTTTCCTGAAGGCGCTCGCGGGCTCCGGAATTGCTTCCGATACCGCCGGTGGGGAATTGCACCCCGCCCTGAGAACAGTTTCAACATAAGTTCTTAATCAAGCAAAATGCAAGGGCTGACCCTCGCATTTTGCGTATTCGAACGGTCCGTTGCGGTGAACGGACCGTTCGAATTCCGTATTACGACATGATCAGGCCGCCATCGACATTGATCGTCTGGCCGGTGATATAGGCGGCATCGTCGCTAGCCAGGAAGGTAACGAGGCCGGCGACATCCTCGCCCGAACCGGCGCGCTTCATCGGGATTCCTTCAACCCATTCCTTCATCAACTCGCCCGGCGCATAGTTGCCGAGCAGTTTGCCCCATGCTTCGTCATTGTATGCCCACATGTCGGTTTCGATGATGCCCGGGCAAAAGGCGTTGACGGTGATGTTGTCGACCGCGACTTCCTTGGCAAGGCTCTGGGTAATGCCGACCACGCCCATCTTGGAGGCGGCATAATGCGGGGTGTAGATGAAACCGTCGCGGGCCTGGCCGGAGGCGGTGTTGATGATGCGGCCGCCCTTGCCGTGCTTGCGGATACGGGCAATGGCCTCCTGGGCGCAGAGGAACACGCCCTTGGTGTTGACGGCCATGACCTTGTCCCATTCGTTTTCGGTCATGTCTTCGATCTTGGCGATGGTGATGACGCCGGCATTCTGGATCGATACGTCGACCGAACCGAATTCCTTTTCGGCCGCGTCATAAAGCGCCACGACGCTTGCCTTGTCCGTCACGTCGCCGACGAAGGAGATCGCCTTGCCGCCATCGGCCCGGATCTGTTCGGCCACGGCATGCACCGATTCCTCGTTCGCGGACACGACGAGATTGGCACCTTCGCGGGCAAAACGCTTGGCGATGGCTGCGCCGATACCGCGGCTAGCGCCGGTGATGACGACGGTCTTGTTGGTGAAGCGAGACATGGGACCTCCCTGTATGGTTTGCTTCTTCAAGTGAATTCGCTCAGCCGTTCCGCCGTGAAGCGGTCGGTGATGAGGACGTCGATCAGCTTGCCGCGCAGCGCGCCGGCGATGGACGCCGTCTTGCGCTTGCCACCGGCAGTGCCGATCACGCGGGGTACGGCTTGCAGCTCTTCCAGTGTCATGCCAACCACGCGTTCATAGATTTCACCGGCCAGCGGCTCGCCATCCGCGGTGTAGAACCGCAGACAGATGTCGCCGACAGCACCTCGGCTGGCCAGTTCCTGCAGTTCCGCCTGGGTGAACGTGTTGCCGGAGTAGATGAGGTTCTGGGACGGCGACATGGCGCCGATCCCGACAAAGGCAGTGGTGACGCGCTTGAACTGGTCGACAGTCGCCTTCACCTGCGGGTCGGACACGAGAATGCGCTTGGATTCCGGAGAACCGGTCACGCAAGGGGCGGGCAAAAGCTGCGGTTCGCCGTTGATCAGATGCGCCAGCCGCGTCGTCAGTTGCGTGGCATGGATCTGCGCGCTCGGCACACCGATGCCGCCAAGCAGCTGGATGACACGTTCGGCGCGCACACGCTTGATCGGGTGGATGTTGTCCAGCATCTGCTGCAGCGTCGCGCTCCAGCTGGAAACGCCGATGACGTCTCCATCCTCCAGCGTCTGCTCCAGCAGGTGGGCGGCCGCCACGCCGATCGCGGAAAACACCGCGTCGTCATTGTCCTCGCGGCAATCGGCGACGATGACTTCGCTGATGCCGAATTTTTCGCGGATGGCGGATTCGAGATCGGGATAGGTGCCGCTCGGCGCAACGATCGACACGCGCACGATGCCTTCGGATTCGGCGCGTTTCAGCAGCCGCGAAACGGAGGCCTGCGATATCCGCAGCAGTTCGGATATGTCGCTCTGCTTCAAGCCTTCCAGGTGATACATCTGGGCGACACGCGTGATCATGCGCAGTTCGTTGGTGCGGCTCATGGCTGGCTGGCTCCTGTCTCATAAGCGTGAGACTCAACCTCTGCGGGCCGCCCGACGCGTGCCCGAGGCATAGAAAATAAACGTGGCCATTGGAATGCGCGCTTTGCGATTGCCGGCTGCAACTGCAGATTTTCAGCCATGCGCGGCGGCATCGTGAAGCTTCCGCTCCCCGATCCAGACTTGTTTAGAATTTTCAGAACCACGCTTGACATGGGGTGATCCTGCCGTATCATGAATATTAAATCAAGCGTGAATAAATATTCATGCGGAGGAAAACAGGAGGAGACGCCGTGACCATCTCAGTCTGGCCAGACAACAAGCCGCTCGACGTTGCGGCGATCCGCGACCTGCCGGAAGGCGAGCGCGCCGAACAGCTCAAGCTCGTTGCCAAGCAGGTCCGCCGCCTCGTCGTGCAGATGATCGACATTGCCCGCGCCGGCCATATCGGCGGCGATCTGTCGGTGACCGATGCGCTGGTGACGGCTGCTTTCGGCGTCCTCAACATCTCGCCAGAAACGGCTGACGATCCGGGCCGCGACCGTCTCATTCTTTCCAAGGGCCACTGTGCTGCGGCTCTTTATTCGGTTCTGGCGCTGCGCGGCTTTTTCCCGGTCGATGATCTCGAAACCTTCATGAAGCCGCTCTCGAAGCTCAACGGCCACCCGAACCGTCTCAAGGTGAAGGGTGTCGAAGCCAATACCGGTCCGCTCGGCCATGGCCTGCCGATCGGCGTCGGCTCTGCCGTCGCGTCAAAACTGTCGGGCAAGAACTGGCAGACTTTTGTCTTCACCGGCGACGGCGAATTGCAGGAAGGCTCCAACTGGGAAGCGGCCATGACCGCCGCCCACCGCAAGCTCGACAATCTGGTCGTCATCGTGGACCGCAACCGCCTGCAGCAGGGTGCGCGCACGGAAGACACCGCCTCGCTTGACCCGCTCGCCGACAAGTGGGCTTCATTCGGCTGGGAAGTCGCCGAAATCGACGGCAATGATACCGCAGCCCTGCTGAAAGCCTTTACCCAGAACCGCAACGGCAAGCCGCTCGCCGTGATCGCCAATACGCTCAAGGGCAAGGGTGTCTCGTTCATCGAGGACCGTGTCGAATGGCATCACAAGGTGCCGTCCAAGGAGCAGGTCGAACTCGCATTGAAGGAACTTGCCTGATGAACGCCCATAGCAGTGTTTCCAACGAAACCTTCGATTGCCGCGTCGCTTTTTCCGAAAAGCTGATCGCCCTTGCCGAAGCCGATCCCCGCATCGTTGCCGTCTGCAACGACTCGGTCGGTTCCAGCAATCTCAACGCCTTCCGTGATCGTTTCCCGGATCGCCTGATCAATGTCGGCATTGCCGAACAGAACATGGTCGGCGTTGCCGCCGGTCTCGCCAATGGTGGTTTCATTCCTTTTGTCTGCGCCGCAGGTCCGTTCCTGTCCGGTCGCGCTACCGAACAGGTCAAGGCCGACGTTGCCTATTCCAACTACGGTATCGTGCTCTGCGCCATGAGCCCCGGCATGGCTTACGGCGAGCTTGGCCCGACCCACCACTCGATTGAAGATTTGAGCTGGATGCGGGCGATCGACAATCTCGACGTTCTCGTTCCGGCAGACCCGGAACAGACCAAGGCCGCCATGGACTGGGCCGTTAAATCCGGCCGCCCGATCTACATGCGCGTCGGTCGCCACAAGGTGCCTTCGGTCACTCCGGCCGATCGCGATGTCGCCTTCACCTTCGGCAAGATCGACGTGACCGGCGATGGTAGCGATGTCGCGCTCGTCGCAACCGGCACGCTGGTGTCGCGCGCTCTCGAAGCCCAGGCCATTCTTGCTGCTGAAGGCATTTTGGCCCGCGTCCTCAACGTTTCCACCATCAAGCCGATCGATGCCGAGACGATCATCAAGGCCGCGAAGGAAACCAAGGGTCTGGTCGTTGCGGAAGAAGGGGTTCTGGAAGGTGGCCTCGGCGCCGCGGTTTCGATGACGCTGTCCGAA
This sequence comes from Neorhizobium huautlense, assembly GCF_030811685.1. Classification (GTDB taxonomy): domain Bacteria; phylum Pseudomonadota; class Alphaproteobacteria; order Rhizobiales; family Rhizobiaceae; genus Neorhizobium; species Neorhizobium huautlense_A. Next base: position 153,000 of record NZ_JAUSRF010000005.1, read on the forward strand.
AACCATCCTGCAAAGGCGAAATTCCTCGGCGTCACCAGCTTTGCGCCGACCGGCTCCAACGACTTTCTGCTCGAGCATTTTGGCCTCACCGCCAAGGGCATTGCAGATGCAGCCCGCAAGCTGGTGGGCTGAGCCATGAGTGGCCCCTTCGTCCTCGCCATCGATCAGGGTACGGGCTCGACAAAAGCCCTGCTGGTCGATCGCGACAGCAAGGTCGTTGCCCGCGGTCAGCATCCGCTCGGCCTGTCGACGCCCCAGCCGGGCTGGGTCGAGCAGGATGCGGAAGAAATCTGGCAAAGCGTGCTCGCTGCCATTCGCGAGGCCGTGTCGCCCGAGACTACTGGCGATATCGTCGCCATCGGATTTTCGACGCAGCGTGAAAGCTGCCTGCTCTGGGATCGTAGCTCCGGCAAACCGCTGTCGCCGCTTCTTTCCTGGCAGGACCAGCGCACGCTGAGCCTTTGCGAAGCCGTGCCGGAAGCAACGCAAGCGATGATCCGGGCAAAGACCGGCCTGCCGCTCGATCCGATGTTTTCTGCCGTCAAGGCGCAATGGCTGCTGGATCGCGTCGATCCCGACCGTTCGCGCTCAAAGGCCGGAGAGATTTGTGTCGGCACGATCGACAGCTACCTGATTTTCCGCCTCGGCGGCGAACATGTGGTCGAAATCGGCAATTCGTCGCGCATGCAGTTGGTCGATCTGGAAAAGGGCGATTACGACTCCGATCTTCTGGCGCTCTTTAATATTCCGCGGGCTTCCCTTCCGCGCATCGTGCCGTCGCGTTACGACTTCGCAAAGGTCAGCGGCATCGCCCCGCTCGCCGACGGCACGCCAGTTACTGCCGTGCTGGCTGATAGCCATGCTGCCCTTTTCGCCCACGGCGCTTTCCAGCCGGGCAAGGTGAAAGCCACGCAGGGCACCGGTTCGTCAGTGATGGGGCTTTATGACAGCTCCGTGCCGGCCGATCAGATCGATCTCGGCGTCTGCCGTACCATCGCCTGGCAGGTGGATGACATCGCTTATGCCTTCGAGGGCAATATCCGCTCGGTCGGCTCGACCCTCGTCTGGCTGGCGGATTTCCTCGGCATCAGCACGGCAGACCTCGCAACGCTTGCGGCCAGCGTTCCGGACAGCAATGGCGTCACCATCGTGCCTGCCTTCGGCGGCCTTGGCGCTCCCTATTGGGATGCCAATGCGGTCGGCATTATCGGCGGCGTCGCACTTGGCACCTCGCGGGCACAGGTTGCACGTGCGGCGGTGGATAGCATCGCCCACCAGATCGTCGATGTTCTCGACCGCGTTCTGCTCTCGGGCCTCAAGGTCGATCAGCTTTATGTCGACGGCGGGCCGACCAAGAACGAACTGCTGATGCAGCTGGAAACGGATCTGGCCGGTGTGCCGGTCGTGCGTCCGCAGACGGCGGAACTGTCGGCCATGGGTGCTGCCCATCTGGCAGGGCTCGGTGCCGGCATCTGGACACTGGACGATCTCGCGGAACTGCTGCGCGAAGGAAACGTCTTTGAGCCGCAGATGGACGATCTCGCCCGCCAGCGGCAGCGCTTGGAATGGAGACGGATGGTGGCGCGCTCGCGCGGCCTGTCCGTTCACGAACGCCCGGAAAGCCGCGAGGCGGAGCGTTCGGGTACCTACTGATAATTTGATGATCGCACGCAGGAGAAGGTGTGCGGCAGGGAGGCTTTTATGAGTGAGATCACGGAACAGGCGGCGCCGAAGTCGGGCGTCGTCAGCATGTCCTTCGTGAAGAAGATGTCGGGACCGCTGGTCGGCCTCATCCTGTTATGCGTCTTTTTCTCGCTGACGTCGGAATTTTTCCTATCGGCGCGAAACGGCCTCAACATTCTCGATCAGGTCACCGTGCTTGGCATTCTCGCAATCGGCATGACGCTGGTCATCGTCATCGGCGGTATCGATCTGTCGGTCGGCTCGGTGCTGGCCTTCTCGATGATGATGATGGGTGTCATGCAACGGCAGATGGGCCTGCCGCTGGAACTGGCGATTATCGTCGGCATCGCCACCGGTGCGCTTTGCGGTCTGGTCTCGGGCCTGTTGATTACGGTCGCCAAGCTGCCGGCCTTCATCGCCACGTTGGCGGTCATGTCGGTGACCAGAGGTCTCGCCAATATCCTCACCGAAGGCAAGCAGATCGTCGGTTATCCCGACTGGTTTACCTCGCTTGCCACGGTTCGCCAGTTCGGCTTCCTGTCGATGACGGTCGCCACCTTCATCGTGCTCGCCATCATCGCCGCGATCATTCTGAAATACCGCCCGGCCGGCCGTAACCTGTTCGCCATCGGCGGCAATCCGGAAGTGGCGCGTCTGGCCGGCATCAACGTCAATCTCAATACCTGCATCGTCTATGCGCTCAGCGGCGCGCTGGCCGGCCTTGCCGCCGTCGCCTTTGCCGCCCGCCTCGACAGCTCCCAGCCCAGTGCAGGCCTTGGCTACGAACTCGACACGATTGCGGCTGTCGTGATCGGTGGCGCCTCGCTTTCGGGCGGTGTCGGCTCGATCTTCGGCACTGTCGTCGGCGTCTTCATCATCGGTGTCCTGCGTAACGGTCTCAACCTTCTCGGTGTCTCGCCCTTCATTCAGCAGGTGCTGATCGGCGTCGTGATCGCTGCTGCCGTTACCTTCGACACACTCGGAAGAAAGAGGAGATAACCGGCACCGGGGGAGGGTGCTCCTCAGTTCTCGCATACAAGCAGACCTTAAGCAGACCATAGAAATTGTCGTCAATTCAGTGGAGGAACACATGACGAAGACTTTCCGTATGCTCGCAGCCACCGTCGCCTTCTCGGCCATGGCTTTCGCCGCCCAGGCCCAGGAAAAGGTCACGATCGGCCTTGCCGTCGCCAACCTGCAGGCCGACTTCTTCAACCAGATCAAGGAATCGGTTGAAAAATCCGCCAAGGAACAGGGCATCGAAGTCGTCACCGTCGACGCCAAGGGCGATAGCGCCACGCAGGTCAGCCAGATCCAGGATCTGATCACCCGCCAGGTCAAGGCGCTGATCTACATTCCGGCTGGTGCGACTGCCGCCACCGTTCCGGTCAAGGCCGCCAAGGAAGCCAATATCCCGGTTGTGACCGTCGATCGTAACCCGGAAGGCGCACCCGGCGACACGTTCATCGCCACCGACAGCGTTGCCGCTGCCAAGGAACTCGGCGATTACGTTTGCAAGGTTTCCGGTGGCAAGGGTGTTCTCGCCATCATCCAGGGCCAGCTCGGCACCACGCCGGAGCAGGATCGCGACAAGGGTTTTGCCGAAGCCATGAAGGCATGCCCCGGGATCACGGAAGCCGGCCGTCAGGCATCGAATGCCTGGATGCAGGACGAAGGTTTTGCCATCGCTCAGGACATGTTGCAGCGTAACCCGACGATCAACATCTTCTTCGGCCGCGCTGATGCGCTCGCACTCGGTGCCGCACAGGCTGCCAAGGTCGGTGGCATTTCCGATGCCATCATCGTCGGTTTCGACGGTGACCGCGCCGGTCTCGAAGCCGTCAAGGCCGGTACGTTGAAGGCCACCATGACCCAGCAGACTCAAGGCATGGGCCGTCTGGCTCTGAAGTCCGCACTTGAGCTGATCAAGGGCGAAAAGCCGCCGGCAGAACAGCTGCAGCCGGCAACGCTGACCACGGCAGACAATGCCGAAGCCTTCATCAAGGAACATCCCTGATCGAAACACTGCGCCCCGGTTTTCTCCGGGGCGCAGGTCCCATGCTCGGAAAGGAGGCCCACATGCCTACTGAAAACCACAGCGTCGAAAACGCGGGCGAAACCATTTTGTCGGTTCGCAACCTGTCGAAAACCTATGGCAAGATCACCGTTCTCAAGAATGTCAGCTTCGACATCAAGCGCGGTGAAGTTGTGGCGCTTCTGGGTGAGAACGGCGCGGGCAAGTCGACGCTTTCCTCCATCATCGCAGGTCTGGTCACGCCGACCGACGGCAGCATGCAATGGCAGGGCGCAGCCTATTCCCCTGCAACGCCGTCCGATGCGCTGAATGCCGGTCTCGGTCTCATCCATCAGGAAATGCGCCTTCTTCCCGAACTGTCGATTGCCGAAAACATCTTTGTCGGCCGCCTGCCGACCCGCTCCGGCCGTGTCGACAATTTCGAAATGTATCGCCGTGCCGACGAGCAGCTGAAGCGCCTCGGCCTCAATGTTTCCCCGGCCACCAAGGTCAAATATCTGCGCGTTGCCGCCCAGCAGCAGGTGGAAATCGCCAAGGCGCTGACGCTCAACGCCCGTTTCCTCATTCTCGATGAGCCGACCGCCGCCCTCGGCGGTGAAGAAACCGACAAGCTGTTCGAGCAGATCGAACGGCTGAAAAACGAAGGCGTGTCCTTCATCTATATTTCGCACCGTCTCGAAGAGATCGCCCGCATCGCCGACCGCGTCATCGTCATGCGCGACGGCGAACTGGTGGCGAATTTCGACAGCGCCAAGGTGCCGGTGTCCAATCTCGTGGAAGCCATGGTCGGCCGTCAGCTCGACCGTATCTTTCCGCACCTGCCGGCCCCGACCCACAAGCCGCTGATCGAGGTGAAAAACCTATCTTCGGCGGAAGGTGATTTCCACGATGTCAGCTTCACTGTGTCTGCCGGTGAGGTGATGGGCATTGCCGGCATCGTCGGTGCTGGCCGCACGGAACTGGTGCGCGCCATTGCCGGTGCCGATCCGGTCAAAAGCGGCTCCGTCACCGTCGATGGCAAGGTTCTGACGCTCAAAAGCCCGGCCGATGCCATGGCTGCCGGCATCGCGCTTGTGCCGGAAGACCGCAAGCTGCAGGGCCTCGTGCTCGACCACACGATCGGTAACAATATTGCGCTCGGCAATTATCCGCGCATTACCTCGCGCAACTGGGTCACGCCGACCGAGATCCGCAATTTTGCCACCACTGCCATCAAGCGTTTCGGCATCAAGGGCAGCGCCGACCAGCGCGCCAACGAACTTTCCGGCGGCAACCAGCAGAAGATCGTCATCGCCCGCGCCATCTCGGCCGGGCCCAAGGTTGTCATCCTCGATGAACCGACCCGCGGCATCGATGTCGGCGCCCGTTCCGCCATCTACGACGTGATCGCCGAACTCGCCAAACAGGGCATGGCCGTCATCGTCGTCAGCTCCGATCTCGATGAGGTTCTGGGGCTTTCCCACAAGGTTCTGGTCATGGCCCGCGGCCGCAATCAAGGCATTCTTGCCGGCGAAGACGCGACGCGCCATGCCGTCATGGAACGGGCAACCGCATAAAAAACCGATATTCAGGAGACTGTCATGAAACTCTTCTCTCTCGCCGGCGATGTTGCCTTTGTCACCGGTGCCGGTAGCGGCATCGGTCAGGCGATTGCCATCGGTCTGGCGGAAGCCGGCGCAGACGTGGCGCTGTTCGATCTTTCCGCAAAAGGCCTGCAGGAAACGCTCGATGCCGTGAAGGCACACGGCCGCAAGGGCTTTGTGTTCGAAGGCAGCGTGTCGGACGAAACACATTTGGCCGCAGCCGTCGAAGGCGCCGAAAAGGAGCTAGGCGCCCTGACGGTTGCGGTCAACTCGGCCGGCATCGCCAACGCCATGCCGGCCGAGGATATGCCGCGCGAACGCTGGCAGCAGATGATGGACGTCAACCTCACCGGCGTCTTCCTCTCCTGCCAGGCTGAAGCCCGTGTCATGCTGCCGCGTGGAAAAGGTTCGATCGTCAACATTGCGTCCATGTCCGGCTCGATCGTCAATCGCGGCCTGTCGCAGGCGCATTACAACACGTCCAAGGCCGGTGTGATCCACCTGTCCAAGAGCCTTGCGATGGAATGGGTGGAGAAGGGTCTGCGCGTCAACGCCATCAGCCCCGGCTACACGCTGTCGCCGATGAACAAGCGCCCGGAAGTGGCAGACCAGCTGAAGATCTTTGCCAATGAAACGCCGATGGCGCGCATCGCAACCGTCGATGAAATGGTCGGCCCGGCGGTGTTCCTCTCCAGCGCTGCCGCCTCCTTCATCACTGGCCATGACCTTCTGGTCGATGGCGGCTTCACCGCCTGGTAAATGCCATGAGTGAAAAAATCCGTCCGCTGATCGCGGGAAACTGGAAGATGAACGGGCTTTCCGCTTCGCTGTCCGAAATCGCCCTCATTGCCGAGGGAGCCGATGCGCACAGCCAACGCCTCGATACGCTCATCTGCCCGTCGGCAACGCTGCTCGTGGCTGCCGGCGCCAGAACGGCAGGCACTTCGCTCGCCATCGGCGCGCAGGATTGCAGCAGTGAAACGCACGGCGCCTATACGGGTGACGTTTCTGCCGCCATGGTCGCCGATAGCGGGGCGCGCGCCGTCATCGTCGGTCACTCCGAGCGCCGCCAAGGCCGTGGCGAAACCAGCGCCGATGTAAAGCGCAAGGCGGAGCGCGCCGTCGAAGCCGGTCTGCAGGCCATCATCTGCATCGGCGAGACCGAAGAAGAGATGTTGAAGGGCGCCACACAGGACGTGCTGCTGCGGCAATTGCAGGGTTCCGTTCCCGCCCGCTCGAAATCCTCATCGGTTGTCATCGCCTATGAACCGGTCTGGGCCATCGGCACCGGCCGCACGCCGAGCATCGACAATATCGCCGGCCTGCATGCCTTCATCCGCACGTCGCTGATCGATCTGCTCGGCGAAGAGGGCAGGAGGATGCGCATCCTTTATGGCGGTTCGGTCAAGCCCGATAACGCCACCGAGATTGCCGGTATAGAAGACGTCAACGGCGCACTTGTTGGTGGTGCCAGCCTCAAGGCCAGCGATTTTCTGGCGATCGTCAAGTCATTTTGACGAGCGTGCGAGAGCCGCGGCCGGTCCGCGGCTCGTTTCCACCGATGCGTGTGCATTTGCGTCGATCTCTGCTCACAGTCGAACCGACAAGCCGTGTGCCGGTGCAGCCCGATCCAGTGCGAGTGTCGCTCGTCCCGAGCGCAGTCGTCCAATACGGCAGAGTCGTGCCTTGGTGATCTGCGATTTTCAAAAAACACCCGCAGCCATTTTGCGTTCTGGGCGGGTCATGCGGTCGGGGCACTGAAAGCTGCCTCGTAACTTAGTTAGTAATTGACACCTCTCAGTGCCCCGTTCGACGGTTTTTGCCCGCGACTTCGGTTCCTCTGCGAAAGCCGTGCCCGTGATTTCTCACGAACCGGCGATCATGTGTGCCGCACAGGCACGCCCGGCGCGCTTCTTTCGGGCTTCAGAGATGACATCGCCTCCTGCGAGATTTTGCCACCTCCCCCGTGTCGCCGGAGGAGAACCAGTTTCCGCGAACCCTGTTGCTGAAGACTTACGTCTTTTCTCCAACTTCAGCGCCGGCTCCAACTCGCCGGGACGCCTCCCGGTGTATCCACGATGGAACACTTCGAGTGTAGGCGCAGGTTTTCAGGGCGTGGACGAAGTAGGGTTCAACTTTTTTACAAGTCGTTGAATTCGCCTGAAACTATTTTCTGGAAATAAGGCAATTGGGGCAACGTGTTCTGGTTGCGACATGGTCGGTGAGGTCGCCAGGTTTCCGTCTGATAAAAATGTCGCGGAAGCTCGTCGTCGCTGACAGGGAAAATCCGCCATCCTCTGCATTGCTCCCAAGTACGCAGCCCTATCGTCGTGGCAAGATCGCGTCACAAGTTCGCACGTGAGGTACGTAAATCAAAAACTGTTTGCAACTTTTGAGAGTCGTCGTATCAATGGCTCAAGAGGATGGTGATCGGGCGCGTATTGGCAGTCGGTCGCAGATGTGGCGCGAGCCATATCAGGAGGCAATAGCCGCGGATTGAGCACGGCTCGTTCCGTGGTTCGGCATGCCCGCTGGGCATGATGTTGGGAGCGCGCCAATCACGGCGGCGATAGAGGAGGGTAGGATATGAAGAAGTTTCTGTTCACATGCGCGGCCATCAGCCTTGCTGTCGGTGCTTTTGCCGGCACCGCAAATGCGTCGCCGGAGAAGCCGGTCATCGGTTTTTCGATAGACGACCTTCGCGTCGAGCGCTGGGTTCGCGACCGCGACTATTTCATCGCGGCGGCCGAACAGCTGGGCGCAAAGGTCAGCGTGCAGTCGGCCGACGGCAATGAGGAAAAGCAGGTCAAGCAGGTCGAGAACCTGATCGCACAGGGCGTCGATGCCATCGTCATCGTACCGATGAACTCGAAAGTGTTCGATGCGGTCGTGGCCGATGCCAAGGCATCCGGCATCAAGGTCCTGTCCTATGACCGCCTGATCCTCAATGCAGATGTCGACGCCTATATCTCGTTCGACAACGAGCGCGTCGGCTTCATGCAGGCGGAAAACGTTCTGAAGGCGAAGCCGGAAGGCAATTATTACCTGCTCGGCGGTTCGCCGACAGACAATAACGCAAAGTATCTGCGTGCCGGTCAGGAAAAGGCACTCAAGGCCGCCGTCGATGCCGGCAAGGTGAAAATCGTCGGCTCGCAATGGGTCAAGGAATGGAGCCCGACCGAAGCGCTCTCCATCATGGAAAACGCGCTGACGGCGGCCGACAACAAGATCGACGCAGTCGTTGCCTCCAATGATGGCACCGCCGGCGGCGCCATCCAGGCGCTGGCGGCGCAAGGGTTGGCCGGCAAGACTGCCGTTTCCGGTCAGGATTCCGACCTTGCCGCCGTCAAGCGCCTGCTTGATGGCACCCAGACCGTCACCGTCTACAAGCCGCTGAAGCTGATCGCCTCGGAAGCCGCCAAGCTGACGGTTCAGATGGTCCGGGGCGAAACCCCGGCATTCACCTCGAAGATCAACAACGGCACCAAGGATGTCGATACGGTTCTGCTGACGCCGACCGCCGTCACCAAGGACAATATCAACATCTACGTGGAAGACGGCTTCTACACCAAGGAACAGATCGGCCTGAAATAATCCGGCCGGTTGGCCCCGGAGCCCCAAGCGGTTCCGGGGCCTCGTTTTGATGTGCGAGGTGTCATGAGCGATTTTCTTTTAGAGATGAAAAACATCTCCAAGAGCTTTTCCGGCGTGAAGGCTCTGGATGGCATTCATCTGCAGGTCCGTCCCGGCGAATGCGTGGGGCTGTGCGGCGAAAACGGTGCGGGCAAGTCCACGCTGATGAAGGTGCTTTCCGCCGTTTACCCTCATGGCACTTGGGAAGGTAAGATTTTCTGGGAAGGTCGCGAGCTGAAGGCGACGTCCATCCGCGAGACCGAAAAGGCCGGCATCGCCATCATCCATCAGGAACTGATGATGGTGCCGCATCTGTCGGTGGCGGAAAACATCTTTCTCGGCAACGAAATCAGCACCCACGGCTTTCTCGATTACGATGCGATGAATGCGCGGGCGCAGGAACTGCTTGCCAAGTTGAATGTCCATGACATCAATCCGGCGCTGCCGGTGCTGAACTATTCCGGCGGCAAGCAGCAGTTGATCGAAATCGCCAAGGCGCTCAACAAGAACGCCAAGCTGCTGATCCTCGACGAACCGACATCGGCGCTCACCTCGTCGGAAATCCGCACGCTGCTCGACCTGATCAAGCGCTTCAAGGCGGAAGGCACGGCCTGCGTCTACATCTCCCACAAGCTGGATGAAGTGGCGGAGATTGCCGATACCGTCACCGTCATCCGCGACGGCACGCATATCGGCACGCAGCCGATGGAAGAGCTGACCACTGCCAGCATCGTCACCATGATGGTCGGGCGCGAGATGAAAAATCTCTACCCGAAGGAAGACCATGCCATCGGTGAGGTCATTCTCGAGGCGCGCAACATCACCTGCTGGGATGTCACCAATCCCGATCGCAAGGTAGTCGACAATGTTTCGCTCACAATCCGCAAGGGCGAAATTCTCGGCATTGCCGGTCTTGTCGGCGCTGGGCGTACCGAACTGGTCTCCACCCTGTTTGGCGCCTATCCGACCGCGCATCAGGGCACGATCCATCTCGATGGCAGGGAAATGTCGATCAGGACGCCACGCGATGCCGTGCGAGCGGGCATCTGCATGGTGCCGGAGGATCGCAAGAAGAGCGGTATTCTCCCCATCATCGGTGTCGGCCACAACATGACGGTGTCGGTGCTCAGCCGTTTCGCGCGTTTCGGTCTGATAGACGAACATGAGGAACTGGCGCAGATCCAGACCGAGATCCTGCGGCTGAAGATCAAGACGGCCGATCCGATGTTGCCGATTGCCTCGCTTTCGGGCGGCAACCAGCAGAAGGCGGTTCTTTCGAAAATGATGCTGCCGGAGCCGCGTGTTCTGATCCTCGACGAACCGACGCGCGGTGTCGATGTCGGCGCCAAATACGAAATCTACAAGCTGATCTTCGCGCTCGCCAAGACCGGCGTGGCGGTGCTGATGGTGTCCTCCGAACTGCCGGAAGTTTTGGGCATTTCCGACCGTGTTCTCGTCATCGGCGAGGGGCAACTGCGCGGCGATTTCGTCAACGACAATCTCACCCAGGAACAGGTGCTGGCGGCCGCGATCGGCCATGCCGCACAGGTCGCCTGATCCTTGTGTCATTGCTGGTGAAGGTTTTGATATGACTGGCATAGTTTTGAGAAAATTCCTGTCCGAAAACAAGATCGTCGCGCTTCTGATCGTGGTGGCCCTGATCTGGGCGCTGTTCGGATATCTGACCTATAATACCGATACCGGCGTCTCCGGCTTCCTGACGGCCCGCAATTTTTCCAACCTGCTGCGGCAGATGGCGATCACCGGCATGCTGGCGGCGGCCATGGTGTTTGTCATCGTGGCGGGCGAAATCGATCTGTCCGTCGGCTCGCTGCTCGGGCTTCTGGGTGGCATCGCGGCCATTCTCGATGTCGTTTACGGCTGGCCGCTGGCTGGAACCATCGCTTTCGTGCTGCTAGCTGGTGCAGCTCTCGGCCTGATGAACGGCTGGCTGACCTCCTATCTCGGCATTCCCTCCTTCATCGTCACGCTTGGCGGGCAGCTCGCCTTTCGTGGCGCCGTGCTGGGTCTGACCGGCGGTATCACCATTGCGCCGGTCTCTCCGGGCCTGAAATATCTGGGTCAGGGGTATCTGCCCGGCTGGCTCGGCAATGGTTGCGCGATCCTGTTGTTTGCCGTGCTGCTGTTCATGGCGATCAGAACCCGGCGCAAGCGGCTGCAGCACAATCTGAAAGTGCCGACACCCGCCATGGAAGCCGCAAAACTGTTCGGCACCGGGCTGCTTATCCTCGGTTTCGTGTTGGTGCTGAATTCCTACCAGGGCATTCCGGTGCCGGTACTGCTGCTGCTGTTCGTGTTGGCCGTCTTCACGGTCATCGCCAAGGGCACGGTGTTCGGACGTTATATCTACGCCGCCGGCTCCAACTCGGAAGCGACGCGCCTCTCCGGCGTCAATGTCAATCTGGTCAAAATGTCAGTGTTCGGCCTGATGGGCCTGATGGCGGCACTGGCCGGTCTCACCACTACCGCTCGCCTTGCCGCCGGCACGCCGTCGGCGGGTTTCGGTGGTGAGCTCGATGCCATCGCCTCCTGCTTTATCGGCGGCACGTCCATGCGCGGCGGTGTCGGTTCGGTCATCGGTGCGCTGGTCGGGGCGCTGATCATGGCAAGTCTGGACAATGGCATGTCGATGATGGGCGTCGACACGTTTTGGCAGCAGATCATCAAGGGCATCATCCTCGTCATTGCCGTTTATCTCGACATCATCTCGTCGGGTGTGAAACGGCTCTGATATTTTGCTGTTGCCGGCGTTGACACTTAAGCGCCGGCAACCAACTCTTCCGCCGCCTGCCGGATCGTCTGCATCAGGATCGTCTGAGGCAGGGATGGTGTCGCATCGGCGCGGATGGTCAGGCCCACCGGCCCGCGCGTCTCCGACGTATCGATCGGCAGAGCCGCGAGAAACCCGTCGGCCAGATCGGTGGCGATCACGCCCTTCGAAATGATCCAGATCGCATCGCTCTGGCGTACGAAGGCGCGGCCGAATGCGTCGGACACCGTTTCAACCTGCGTCGGCAGATTGGCGACGCCATTGGCGATCAGGAACTGCTCGACATAAGGCCGGATGATCGAGCCGCGTGTCGGCATTAGGACCGGATAATCGGCAAATCCCTCGAATATGGATGTACCGGTCGCCAACAGCGGATGGCCGGCACGCACCACGAACACGACCTGCTCTGAATACAGGTGTTCGAAGGAAAAACCCGTCATCTTTTCCGGCGCTGCCAGCCGACCGACCACCAGATCGAGATCGCCGACCCGCAACTGTTCCAGAAGAACCGCATTGTCGCCGGTGACGATCTTGATGCGGCTGCCGGTCTTTTCCTTCAAGAACATCGACATGGCGCGTGGCATGATGCGTGTCGAAACGGTCGGTAGTGCACCGACCCGCACCGGAGGTGCTGCATCGAACAGTTCCTGCGAAACGCTGTCCACGCCCTGCCTGAGCGCCGTCAAAGCCGCACCTGCATGGCGCAGGAAAACATCACCATACCGTGTCAGCCGAATGCCGCGTCCATCGCGTTCCACAACGGCGACGCCGAGCGCCTCCTCCAGTTCGCGGATGGTTTTGGTCACGGCCGGTTGGCTGACGCTGAGAATATCCGCAGCTTTTGCCACGCTTTTCTGGCGGGCAACCTCCACAAAAGTCTGCAAATGCCGGAATTTGACCCGATTGGCCTTCAATTCATAATCCCCCGGTTAATGAAATGCGCCCAAAAATCATTTTACCTAACCATTTGATCGCCGCAATCTCCTTCGTGGAGGAGATTTGGCATGCAGTTCGTTTCGATCAACGACGTGGTCATTCGTTATGACGTGGCGGGCGCGGGAGACCGCAAGCCGGTCATCGTGTTCATCAATTCGCTCGGCACCGATGCCCGCATCTGGGATTTGGTCCTACCCAAGCTGACGGACGATTACACCGTCATCACCTATGACAAGCGCGGTCACGGCCTCTCCGATCTCGGCAAGCCGCCTTATCGCATCGAGGACCATGCCGCCGATCTCGCCGGCCTGATCGATCATCTCGGTTATGCCGATGTCATCCTCTGCGGCCTGTCGGTCGGTGGGCTGATCGCGCAGTCGCTTTATGTCGGCCGGCCGGATCTCGTTCGCGCGCTGGTGCTGGCCGATACCGCCCACAAGATCGGTGCCGCCGAGATGTGGGACGAGCGTATCGCCAAGGTCGAGGTGGAAGGGCTTGGCGGCATGGTCGATGGCATCATGCAGCGCTGGTTCACGGCCTCTTACCGGGTGCCGGAAAACGCCGCCTATCAGGGTTATTGCAACATGCTGCTGCGCCAGCCGGTTGCCGGTTATGCCGGCACCTGCGCCGCCATCCGCGATGCCGATTTTACCGAAGCCGCCAAAAACATCGCGGTGTCGACGCTCTGCATCGTCGGTGCCGAAGATGGCTCGACACCGCCCGATCTCGTGCGCTCGCTCGCCGATCTCGTGCCGGGCAGCCGCTACCACGTCATCGAAAATGCCGCCCATATCCCTTGCGTCGAAGCGCCGGCCGCCTTTGCCGCCGTGCTACGCGATTTTCTCGCGCAATTGCCCGGAGAGTGAACCATGGCCAATACCCAAAATTCCTCCGAGCGTTACCGCAAAGGGCTCGCGACTCGTCGCGCTGTTCTGGGCAATGCCCATGTGGACCGCGCGCTGGCCAATGAAACCCCGTTCGACCAGCCTTTTCAGGAGTTGATCACCGAAACCGCCTGGGGCAATGTCTGGTCGAGGGAGACCTGGTCGAAACGCGAACGCTCGATCGTCACGATCGCGCTGCTTGCGGCACTCGGCCAGCATGAGGAAGTGGCGATGCATGTGCGCGCCACGCAAAACACCGGCGCGAGCCGGGAGGATGTCTGCGAGGCGCTGTTGCATGTGGCGATCTATGCCGGCGTGCCGGCCGCCAATCATGCGTTCAAGATCGTCAAGGCAGCCTATGCCGAAATGGATGCCGCCGGTAAAACAGCCGGGGAGGAGGCGGAGTGAAGAACGAGAGACCCGAAACCGGCGCGTTTTTCGCACGTGACCGCACCATCCATCCGCCGGCCTATACGCCCGGTTACAAGACCTCCGTGCTACGCTCTCCGCAAAAGGCGCTGATCTCGCTGGATGGTACAAAAAGCGAGATTACCGGCCCGGTCTTCGGCCACAACATTTTAGGCGAGTTCGATAACGACCTGATCGTCAATTATGCCCGTCCCGGCGAAATGGCCATCGGCCAGCGCATTCTCGTGCATGGGCGTGTGCTGGATGAACGTGGGCGCGGCGTCGATGGCGCGCTGGTGGAATTCTGGCAGGCCAATGCGGGTGGTCGTTATCGCCACAAGAAGGAAACCTATCTTGCGGCCATCGACCCGAATTTCGGCGGTTTTGGCCGCACGATCACCGATGAAAACGGCTATTACTGGTTCAAGACGATCAAGCCGGGTGCCTATCCCTGGCCGAATGGCGTCAACGACTGGCGGCCGGCGCATATCCACTTTTCCGTCTTCGGCCATGGTTTTTCGCAGCGCCTGATCACCCAGATGTATTTCGAAGGCGATCCGATGATCTGGCTGTGTCCGATCGTGAAGACCATTCCCGACGAGCAGGCGATCCACCAGTTGATCGCGCCTCTGGACATGAATGCGACGATCCCGATGGATATGCGCGCCTACAAGTTCGACATCATCTTGCGCGGCCGCCGTTCCACCTTTTTCGAAAACCGCAAGGAGGGCAACTGACATGCCGCAACCTCTCGGTTACCTGAAGGAGTCAGCCTCGCAGACCGCCGGCCCTTATGTGCATATCGGCTGTACGCCGAATTTTACGGGCATCGAAGGGGTCTATGAAACCGATCTCGGTTCCGGTCCGCTTGTCTCGGAAAAGACCCGTGGCGAACGCATCACCATTCGTGGCCGCGTTCTCGATGGCACCGGCACGCCGCTCAAGGATGCGTTGATCGAGATCTGGCAGGCCGATAGCGACGGGTTTTACAACAGCCCATCCGAAACGCGTGGCAAGGCCGACCCGAATTTTTTCGGCTGGGGCCGTTGTCCCGCCGACATGACGACCGGCGAATTCCTCTTCGAAACCATCAAACCCGGTCGCGTGCCCTTCAACGACGGCCGGATGATGGCGCCGCATGTGACCCTGTGGATCGTCGCGCGCGGCATCAATATCGGTCTGCACACCCGCATGTATTTTTCCGACGAGGAAGAGGCGAACGCGCAAGACCCGATACTGATGCGGCTCGAACATCGCAGCCGGGTCAAAACCTTGATCGGCAGACGCGAAGGTGACACGGTGTCCTTCGACATTCATCTTCAGGACGAAGACGAGACCGTGTTCTTCGATATCTGAGCAGTTAAGGCATCGGTTTTCATGAGCGTATCCGCCTTCGATCATCCTTTCCTGTCCGGCCTCGTAGGCGACAGGGAAACGGCAGCCTTCTTCACCGCCAATGCCGATATCAAGGCCATGCTGGATTTCGAGATGGCGCTGGCCTCCAGCGAGGCGGCCGAAGGCTCGATCCCCGTGTGGGCGGCGGAACGCATCGCCGAAGTCTGCGCTCATTTTGCCCCGGATATGGAAAAGCTGCGTCTTGCCACTGCGCGTGACGGCGTTGTCGTGCCGGAGCTGATCCGGCAATTGCGGGAGGCCTGCGGGCCGGATGTCGGTCGCCATGTCCACAAGGGGGCGACCAGTCAGGACGTTGTCGATACCAGCCTGATGTTGCGGCTGCGCGGTGTCGCGGCTCTGCTGGAAGATCGGATGGAGAGGCTCGATGCTGCCTTTGCCGATCTCGACAGGAGTTTTGGCCATCACGTGATGATGGGCCATACCCGCATGCAGGCGGCCATCGAAATCCGCGTATCCGACCGCATCCGTGCGTGGTGCGAGCCGCTCGCCCGCCACCGCGCCCGCCTCGAAGCCTTTGCCGAAAGCGCCCTCGTGCTGCAATTCGGCGGTGCTGCCGGCACGCTGGATGGGTTGGGCGAGGAAGGCGTGGTGGTGCGCGAGGCGCTCGCCGAGGATCTCGGGCTTGGCAATCATGCACAATGGCAGAGCCAGCGCGACCGGCTGGGTGAACTTGCCGGCCTCCTGTCTTTGATAACCGGAAGCCTTGGAAAATTCGGTCAGGATATCGCGCTTCTCGCCGAAGCTGGCAGTGAAATCTCGCTGGTCGGCGGCGGCGCATCGTCGGCGATGGCGCATAAGCAGAACCCGGTGGCGGCGGAGGTTCTGGTGTCGCTCGCCCGCTTCAACGCCGCCCAGCTTTCCGGCATGCATCAGGCGCTTGTGCATGAACAGGAACGTTCGGGTGCCGCCTGGACACTGGAATGGCTGACCCTGCCGCAGATGGCGGTTTCGACCGGCGCATCGCTCCGGCTGGCACTGGAGCTGGCCGGCAATATTCGCTCACTCGGCCGGGATTAGTCTCGTGCGACATTGCCTTGAATCATAACCTTTTGCATATGGGTCATCTCGGCCAATTCATTTTACTTGGACGCGCCATATGACAAACTGCAATTTGAATGCGGAGGAGGAGGCCCGATGGGCTTCGCATCAGGGAGGGTAACATGAAGAGATTTTTGGGTGCCGCCATTGCGGCTCTTGCAATGAGTGTCAGCGCTGAAGCGGCCACGATCAAGGTCGGTGTCGTCGGTCCGTTTTCCGGCCCGTTCGCGCTTCAGGGCAAAAATTTTAAGGCCGGCATCGATGCCTATATGGCGGTCAATGGTGCCAAGATCGGCGATAACGATGTCGAGATCATCTATCGCGACGTGCCGCAGGCCGATCCGGCGCAATCCAAGGCGCTGGCGCAGGAACTGATCGTCAAGGAAGGCGTGCAATATCTCGCCGGCTTCTATTTCACCCCGGATGCGATGGCGGCAACGCCGATCCTCGAGCAGGGCAATGTGCCGATGGTGGTGATGAATGCCGCCACCTCGGCCATCGTCACCAAAAGCCCTTATGTGGTGCGCACCTCGTTCACCACGTGGCAGACGTCTACGCCGATAGCGCAGGTCGCCAAGGATGCCGGTGTCGACAAGGTCATCACCGTGGTCAGCGATTACGGCCCGGGCGTCGATGCCGAAAACGCCTTCAAGGCAGGTTTTGAAAAGGCCGGCGGCAGCGTCGTCGAGGCCATCCGCATGCCGCTATCGACCAACGATTTTTCGCCGATCATGCAGCGTATCAAGGATTCCGGTGCCGGCGCGGTGTTTGCCTTCCTGCCGTCGGGTCCGACCACGCTCGGTTTCGTAAAAGCCTATAACCAGAACGGCCTGAAGACCGCCGGCATCAAGATTTTTGCGCCGGGCGACCTGACGCAGGAATCCGACCTTCCGGCTCTGGGCGAAGCGGCGGCCGGCATGCAGACCACCTTCCATTATGCCGTCAGCCATGACAGCCCGGAAAACAAGGCCTTTGTCGAAGCTGCATCTAAAGCGATCGGCAACCCTGCCGAACTGTCCTTCCCGGCTGTCGGCGCTTATGACGGCATGCATGTCATCTACAAGATGATCGAGGCGACCGGCGGTGAGCAGGATGCCAAGAAGGCCGTCGATGCGGTCAAGGGGCTTTCGTGGGTGAGCCCGCGCGGCCCGGTCTCGATCGACGCCGAAAGCCGCCACATCACCCAGAATATCTATCTGCGTGAAGTGACCAAGGGGCCGGATGGCAACTACATCAACAAGGAAATCAAGACGTTTGAGCGTCAGGGTGATCCGGGACTGGCGGCTGTGAAATAGGGTTTTGGATGATGCCGCTTGGAAACTGAATGGCTCCTCATAGTTTGCCACAAGCGCTAGCGACTGGCATCTGAGACGGAGCGGAGCCGCAAACTCCCTTCGATCTCCCCCTTGAGGGGGAGATGTCACCGAAAGGTGACAGAGGGGGGTAAGCGACGGTACGGCAGACGGATCGAAAGCGGCATTTGTGCCAGAACACCCCCCCCTCTGCCCTGCCGGGCATCTCCCCCTCAAGGGGGGAAGTCGGCTGAACAGCACCGTATCTCCAGGCAAACCGTCGCTCCAGACAAGCCGACGTACCAGACATGACCACAAGGATCATCACCCAAGCATGCAGACAGTCCTGAGCATAGCCATCGACGCCCTTGCCTATGGCATGGTGCTGTTCGTGATCTCGATCGGGCTGTCGGTGACGATGGGTCTGATGCGGGTGGTCAATCTCGCCCATGGCGCCTTCGCCATGATCGGCGGTTATCTCGCCTCCTATGCCACCCGCGATCTCGGCCTCGGTTATGCGCCGGCGATCCTGATTGCCGTCATCGCCACCGCCATCATCGCCGTGCCGATCGAACGGCTGCTTTACCGCCGCATCTATGGCGCGCCGGAACTGACGCAGGTGCTGATGACCATCGGCATCACCTTCTGCGTCATCGGCATCGCCAACTACGCGTTTGGCCCGACGCTTAAAACCATTGCGCTGCCGCAGACGCTGTCCGGTTCCATCGACCTCGGTTTCCGCGCCATCGCCACGCACCGCATCTTTGCCATCGTCTGCGGCCTCGTCGTTGCCGGTGGCCTGTGGTTCCTGATCGAACGGACCGCCTTCGGCATACGCCTGCGCGCCGCTGTCGATAACGCGCCGATGGCCGCAGCACTCGGCGTGCGCACCCAACTGGTTTATGCCATCAGCTTTGCCGTCGCAGTCGGGCTTGCCGCCTTTGGTGGCGTGGTCGGGGCCGAGCTTCTGCCGGTCGAACCCTATTACGCACTGCGTTACATGGTCACCTTTCTCGTTGCCGTCTCGATCGGTGGTGCAGGTTCCATTCCGGGCGCATTGATCGCCTGTCTTCTGCTCGGCGCCATCGATACGACCGGGCGTTATCTCGCGCCGGAATATGGTGAGTTCTTTTTCTATCTCGCGGTGATCGTCATCGTCACCCTGTTCCCACGCGGTCTGGGAGGGCGGTTCAAGTCATGACGGTTTTGATGAATAGCACTCTTCCCACACGCCGCCGGTCCCTCGGAACGCTGATCGGCATCGCCGTCATCATCGCGGCTAGCGTCATCGGTTATTTCCTGTTCCCCAACAATCTGGCGCTGCTCACCCGCATCGTCGCCACCATGCTGCTCGTGCTCTCGATCGATCTCGTTACCGGTTATTGCGGCGTCGCCACGCTCGGCCATGCGGCGCTGTTTGGGGCAGGGGCCTATGGTGCCGGCATCGTCTCGGCCCATTTCGGTATCACCGAACCGCTGACCATGACGCTGATCGGCGCTGTCGCCGGTGCCTTGGCCGGTCTCGTCTCCGGCCTCGTGATTTTGCGCGCGCACGGCCTGCCGCAACTGGTTCTCTCCATCGCTGTCGTCCATCTCTTTCACGAGGTCGCCAACAAGGCATCGAGCTGGACCGGCGGCAGTGATGGTCTCTCCGGCATCACCACGGATGCGCTGCTCGGCCTGTTCGAATTCGATCTCTGGGGCCGCACGGCCTATGTCTACGGCATCGTCCTGCTGCTGATCGTTTTCGTTCTCCTGCGCATCCTCGTGCAGTCACCCTTCGGCATGCTGGCGCGTGGCGTGCGGGAAGATCCGGTGCGTGTCGCCGCCATGGGCGCGTCGGTGCATTCGGTAATGTTGCGCATGTATGTCATATCAGGCGCGGTGGCCGGCATCGGCGGCGCACTCAATGCCATCTCCACGCAAGTCGTCGGTCTCGACAGCCTGTCGTTTACGCTCTCGGCGGAGGCCCTTGTCATGCTGGTGCTCGGCGGCACCGGTTCGCTTTATGGTGCCATGGTCGGCACCGTCTCGTTCATGTGGTTCGAGGATGTCGTCTCCGCCGCCAATCCGTTCCACTGGCTCACCATCGTAGGCGCGCTTTTGATCGTCGTCGTGCTGTTTGCGCCGAAGGGGCTTTACGGATCAGCCGCCGCCTTCCTGTCGCGTCGTCGCGGAGGTGGGAAATGAGCCTGTTCGAAGTCAAAAATCTCCGAAAAAATTTTGGTGGTCTCGCCGTCACCAATGACGTGTCGCTGTCGCTCGCTCCCGGTGATCGGCTCGCGCTGATCGGCCCCAATGGCGCTGGAAAAACCACCTTCGTCAATCTCGTCACCGGCCATCTCAAGCCGGATGGCGGGTCGATCACGCTGGCCGGAGAAGACATTACCGGCGTCAAGGCGATGCAGCGTGTGCAACGCGGTCTTGTCCGTTCGTTTCAGGTCACGCGTCTTTTTGCCGACATGACGCCGCAGGAACATGTGGCGCTCGCCATCCTGCAGCGCGATGGAAAATCGACGCGCATGTTTGGCCGTCATGATGCCATGCGCCAGGTCGTTGAAGAGGTCGGCGACATCCTCAACCTGCTGGGCTTGAGTGAACTCGCGCATCTGAAAGTGCGCGAGATCGCCTATGGCCAGCAGCGCCTCCTCGAAATTGCGCTTGCCATGGCACTGCGCCCGAAAGTGCTGCTGCTAGACGAGCCGGCCGCTGGCGTGCCGCAGGCGGAAACCGCCCGCATCGAGCGCGCGCTCGACATGCTGCCGCCCGATCTCGCCGTGCTGATGATCGAACACGACATGGATCTGGTTTTCCGTTTCGCCAAACGGGTCATGGTGCTCGCCGCCGGCACCGTCATTTTCGATGGTTCGCCGCAGGATGTCACACAGGATGTAGCCGTGCGCGAAGCTTATCTGGGGAGTTATGCCAATGCCGGCAGCGCCGCTTGAGGTGACAAAACTGTCGGCCGGTTACGGTCCGACGCGGGTGATCGAGGATATCTCGTTTTCCGTGCCTGCCGGCGAACGCCTCGCCGTGCTTGGCCGAAACGGCATGGGCAAGACCAGCCTGTTCGCCACTATCGCCGGCCAGACGCGGCGGTATGGCGGCGAAATCCGTCTTGGCGGCCAGGATATCGCCGCCCAGCCGAGCGCTACACGTGCTTTGTCCGGTCTTGGATATGTGCCGCAGACGCGCGATGTTTTTCCGAGCCTGACGGTGGAGGAAAACCTTTTTGTCGGCCTGAAAAGCCGGCCGAAATCGGCGATCGAGGAAGCGTACACAATGTTTCCGCGGTTGAAAGAGCGGCGCTCCAATCTCGGCAGCCAGCTGTCGGGTGGCGAACAGCAGATGTTGTCGACTGCCCGTACCATTCTCGGCCAGCCGAGCGTACTTCTGCTCGATGAACCGCTGGAAGGATTGGCGCCTGTTATCTGCGAGGAGTTGATGGCCGCTTTTTCGCTTCTGGCGCAATCGGGCGAAACCACAATCCTGCTGGTTGAACAACGCATACAGAGTGCGCTGGAATTTGCCGATTGGGTGATGATCATGGAGCGCGGCCGCATCGCATGGACCGGCACGCCACAGGCACTTTCGGCCGATCAGGAAACGGTCGATCGGCTGCTCGGTGTTGGCGGCCTGCATTGAACGGTTGATTTCGACCCCAACCAGCGGCTGATTGCCTGCCTGCATCATACATGATAGTCGTGCTCATCTTTTGAGGCGTTTGCCCCGCCGCGTTTATAAACGGGTATCGAGTGAGCTATATCCCATCCATGACTGCCTATACGGAAGGCATCACGCCGACAGCGCCGGTGAAATGGCGCTGCCTTGATGGCGCTGTGGGTGTTTTCTGGCAGGCAAGCTGCAAGGTTGGCGCCAAGGGGTATTACGTTTCGCCCGATCCGAGGGTGATGATTTTCTTCAACGACATTTCCGCGCAGTTCCGCATGTCGAACCACGGAGAAGGCGCGGGCCGGGATTTGCGGCGCATGGCCCGTGCGATCTACGTGCCGGCCGGTGTGCCCATGTGGACATCCGCCTGCGCCGACCATCGTTTTTCGCATGTGGATGTGCATATCCATCGTGATCGTCTTTTGAAATTCCTGGCACCATCACTTGGCACGTCGGCCGCCAAGACGGCATTGACGAGACCTGTCGAGACGCAGGATGTCGGTGCAATCGAAGCATTGGCCAGTCTGCTGGTGGCGGAGGTGGAAAACCCCAGCAAACATCCGGTCTATGCGGAAAGCCTGGTCGGCAGTCTCGTCACGGGGCTTCTGGATATCCCGGTCGATGAAGAGGACGGCTGGAACTACAAGCTTTCGCAGGCGCAGATGGGCAAGCTTGTCGCGCGGGCGCAGATGGAAGGCGGGCTGAAGCTGACGGTTGCGGAAATGGCGACGACGGTCGGCCTGTCCGAAAGCTGGTTCAACAAGGTGTTCAAGAACACGACCGGCCAGACGCCGCTGCAATGGCAGCTCGGCCGCCGCGTCGAACTGGCGCAGCGGATCATGCTGGAAAGCGACATGACGGTCACGGATATCGCGGCAAAACTCGGTTTTACCGATCAGGCCCATCTGACGAAGACGTTTCGGCAGGTCGTTGGCGATACGCCGGCAGCGTGGCGGCGGATGCAGAAGGCGCGGTAGGTCGCTGCGACTTTAATCCGATCTCAAAGAAAACCCCGCCCGGAGATGTCCGGGCGGGGTTTTGTTGTTTTTACCAGCTCTGGCGCAGCGTCGCCATGATGGTGCGGCCGGCATTGTAGAACTTGATGCCGGCAGCGTCGTCACGTTGGGCGATATGCTTTTCGTCAAACAGGTTGCTGACGTTCAGCTGGAATGTCGTGTTCGGCTGAACCTTGTAGGTGAAGGCAGCATCGAACAGGATCGATTCCTCGCCGTAGGTGGTGTTCTCGATGTTGGTGAAATATTCACCCATATAACGCGCGCCGAGGCCGAATGTCATGTCGCCACGTGCGCCATCACCTGGCAGCGTATAGGTGCCCCAGACCGAAGCCACATGCTCAGGCACGCGCATCAGGCGGTTGCCGTCAGTGCTGCCACCGGGCTCGTCGATCTTGGAATCGATGTAGCTGTAGGACGCGATCAGGTTGATGTTATCCGTAACTTCAGCCTTGGCTTCAAGCTCGATACCACGATTGCGTACCTTCTCTACAGTATCAGGCAGGTAGGTGACGTAGTCGTAGGTGCCGACGTTTTTCTTGGTCAGATCGTAGAATGACGCCGTAAACAGCGCGGGCAGGGCATCCGGTTTGTATTTGAAGCCGAATTCGTACTGTTTGCCGGTGGTGGGTTCGGCGCCGGTCGCTGGCGGCGCAACCGATTCACCGTAGCTGGCAAAGGCCGCCAGCTCCGGTGTGATCTTGTAGCTGACGCCGATGCGCTTTGTGAACTCGCTGTAGTCGCCCTGCGCTGACGAGCCTGGCAACGACGGCGCCTGGGACGTGTCGCTCAGATCCAGCCAATCGTTACGCAGGCCAAGGCTCACGGTCAGCCGATCAGAGAATGTCAGTTCCTGCTGAAGGTAGATTGCCTTGGTTTTTTGATCACTTGTCTGAAGTGACTTCAGCAGGGACGGATCAGGGCCACCAGAATAAACCGGGTTGGTCCAATCAATCGGAGGAACGGGATAGAACGGATAGGGATCCCATGGATTTTCCGGAGAAAGGTACAGGGTGTAGTTATCCGACTTGTAGCTATTGTATTCGACGCCTACCAGGGTGCGACTATCGACCGTGTCGAAGTTCGCTTCGTAGGTCAGGTTGGCGTCAACCACGAACTGTTCGACGGACTGGTCGCTGCCGTAAAAATACCGGCTGGCTTCCGTCGAGCCGGGAGTCGTCCGCAGCAGATATGCACTGGCGGCATCGATGAACGACTTGCTGTAACGCGCCTTGGAACCGAAGCTCAGACCGTTGCCGAAGTCATGGTCGAACATCAGGCTGTAGCTGTTGCGGTTGACGTTGTTGTGATAATAATCCGGTTCGCCGAAAAATGAGGATCGGTCGAAATCACCTTCCAGCGGATAACCGCCGCTGCCGGGAACGCCCTTCTTGTCCAGATGGTCGTAGACGAAGGTCAGGCTGGTTGCGTCGGTTGGGCGCCAGGTCAGGCCACCCATGAAGAAGTTTTCATCGTCGCGCGAAAAGTCATATTCCGCATCGGCGCGCTGCAGCTTGCCGGTCAGGCGATAGGAAAGCGTGTCGTCCTGCGTGATGTTGTCGCCGAAATCGAAGCCGACTTCCTTATGGGCGTAGGAGCCGCCAGTTGTATACACTTCGCCGAAACGCTCACTTTTGGGCGTTTTCGTCACATAATTTACCGAGCCGCCCGGTTCAGCCACGCCAAAACCTGCGGAACTGACGCCCTTGAGAACCTCCAGGCGCTCAAATGCGTATGGCTCTTCTTTGATGCCCCCGAATGTCCGGCCAATAGCAAGTCCGTCACGATAGGTGTAGGGCGTGAAGCCGCGAATATCGAAATAGTCGAAGCGGTCGTCTGTTCCGTAAAAATCGGTAATGACGCCGGCCGTATATTGTACGACCTGTTCGACGCTGGTCGCGCCGCGTTCCTGAATTTCCTTGGCGGTCACGACGGACACGGAAGCGGGGGTCGTCAGCACTTCGGTTGCGAGCTTGCCTGCTCCCGTCGTGCGGTTGGCCACGATCGTCTTCGAATCGTCATCGCCGCCATTGCCCTCTACTGTGATGGTCTGGAGAACCGTTGCTGCACCGGACGCCGGCTCCTGGGCCACCACGAGACCGGGCGCCAGTGCGATGATTGCCGTGCAGCTCAGAAGAACCGCGTTCGCTCGACGTGTGAAGGAGCGTTTCTTGGTTCTGCCGGTTCTCTTGCTATCCATTTTCCAGGTTCCACAGGTTAGAAAAATACGAAGGCTGTTGGCGTGGGCGCCGTGTCCTTATGCGGAGGCGTCACTGATAACGCTGATGTGATAGCCCCCGAAAGCCTACTAACCTGACCTCGCTTGTCAGGTATTGTAGCTTTCCGACAATTTGTAGAAAACCGCAGAATTTTGCAGGCGCTTTTGCCGCAAGCACTGGGATTCATTGAAACTGTGGCACAGTTGCACAGGAGGCGAGCGGGGTGCCGACGATTTTGACAGGGTGAACGCGCTGATCGCGACATGCGCGAATTTCACACGTGCATCGGTTCTTCTCACCCGTTATGCCGAAAGCAATGATCAGGAAAAATCGGGAATATGCCATGCCGGATGCGTCCTTGCCCCTTCTTGTCGCCATCGTCCTTCGCAGTGATGTCTCGGCGGAGCCGCTCTTCGATTCCGTCATCGTAATGCTCAAGCGACAGGGCGTGCGGGTGGGTGGTTACATCCAGCGGGAATATCCGGCACCGGCCGGGCATGATGCCGAAGTGGTCGCGGAAAATATCGAAACCGGCGAGACCTTTGCGATCATGCAGCCGCGCGGTGGCGCGGGTTCCGGCTGTCGTCTCGACCCCGGCGTGCTGGCGGATGTGGCCGGGCGTGCACTCGCCCGGCTGGATGGCGATATCGACCTTCTCGTGCTCAACCGTTTCGGCCGCACGGAAACCGAGGGCAGCGGCCTGCGGGTCGTTTACGAAAAGGCCATCGCGCTCGGCCTGCCGGTTCTCACCTCCGTCAAGCCGGAGCATGTCGAAGGCTGGAACGCCTATACCGGCGAGATGTCCACCCTTCTGCCTTTCGATGAGGATGCCGTTCTCGACTGGTGCCGGTCGGTCCTCGGACTTGAGATGAGCGCCTGACCGGTTTCAATCCGGCGCGTCGATAACCGGCGCGAATGTCGTGGCATTGAACACTTCCAGTCGCGGCTCGCTTTTCGGAAACGCAAGAATGGTCAGGCTTGCCGGTCCGACCGGAATGATGCGCGCCGGCGGCAGCCCGAGCGCGCCATCGAGTGCTGCACGAATGACGCCGCCATGGCAGACCATCAGCACCGTTTCGGCTTCAGCGCTGATCGCCTTGTCCAGAGCGCTCGTCACGCGGGCGCGAAAATCGGCCCAGATCTCGCCGTTTTCCGGCGCAAACGTGCCGGCCCGCCAGCCGGCATAGGCACCGGGCGCATCCTCAATCAGCTGTGCGATTTCCATGCCGGTCCAGGCGCCGACATTCTGTTCGCGCAGCAGCGGTTCGCGCACCGCATCCTCGTGTCCGAGAAGAGCAGCGGTATTTGCCGCGCGCTTGAGGTCCGATGTCAGGACGAGACCGGGGTTGAAGCTGGCAACCATGGGCGCTAGCGCCCGCGCCTGTTGCGTGCCGCGCTCCGAAAGCTCGATATCGGCCTGTCCCTGCAGGCGGCGGATGGCGTTCCATTCGCTTTCGCCATGGCGAACCAGAAGAATACGTTTCATGAAATGCGTGTTCCCTGTTTATCAAAAATTGCCGCCGGAGCCGCTGGCAGACGGAAGTGCAGTTTACCCGAAGGACGCGCCACGTGATCGGAGACGGCGGTGATGCGGATACCATTGACGATGCCGGTCACAAGAAACCGCCCGGCCATCGGCACCACTTCGGCCAGAACGGCATCGAAGGTGCGCAGACCTTCCTCGTCGGCCAGCGTGATCTGTTCGGCCCGCACCATGGCGTGGCCGCTGTGATCCCGCAGCAGCGGGTCGGGCATGGTGCCGAACCACATGCCGTTTTCGATCGGGATCAGGTTGGCGGCAGGCGTGCCGACGAAACCGGCGACGAAGGCCGAGGCCGGTTCGGCCAGCAGTCGGTCGGGCGCATCGAACTGTTCGATACGACCGTTGTTCATCACTGCCACATGCGTCGCCATCGTCATCGCCTCCACCTGATCGTGGGTCACGTAGACGGCGGTGGCCCCCGTGGCGGCGTGAACTTTCAGCAGTTCGAAGCGCATTTCCACGCGCAACGTGGCATCGAGGTTGGAGAGGGGCTCGTCGAACAACATCACCTTCGGGCGCGGTGCGATCATGCGGGCCAGCGCCACGCGCTGCTGCTGGCCGCCGGAAATTTCGCCGGGATAACGGTTGGCGAGCCTTTCGATGCCGAGCATTTCCATGGCTTCGAGAACGCGGGCGCGCCGTGCTTCTGTCGGCAGTTTCGCTACCTTCAGCGGCCATTCGATATTGCCGGCCACCGTCATATGCGGCCATAGCGCATAGGACTGGAACACCAGACCGGCATTGCGGTCTGCGGGCGGCAGCGAAAGGCCGACCTCGCCATCGGCGACCAGCGTGTCGCCGAACTGCATTTTGCCGGATGTCGGCTGGTCGAGACCGGCCAGCATGCGCAGCATCGTGCTCTTGCCGCAGCCGGAAGGGCCAAGCAGGACCAGAAACGAACCTTCCGGCACGGAAAAGCTGACATCGGAAACGGCATTGGAATTGCCGAAGGATTTTGTGATCTTGTCGAGGGAAATCACGGGTTTTGCCTCAGGTAAAGGACTGGCGACGGCGGCCGCGCAGAAGCGTGGCGGCACCGGTGGCCAGCATGGAAATGATCAGGATAACCAGTGTCACCGCATTGGCGAATTGATGGAACCCGTCGGATGCATAGGAATAGGACAGCACGGCCAGAAGCGGCGAGGTTGGCGTGTAGAGAAGAATGGTGATCGCCAGATCGCCGATGACATTGACGAAGGTGATCAGCAGACCGGCCGCCAGACCACGCGCCGCCAGCGGCAGCGTGATAGCGCCGAGCCTGCGGAAGAAGCCGGCGCCGGTCATGCGGGCGGCCTCGTCGATATCGCCTGAAATCTGCGAGACTGTGGCGCGGCCCGTCTGCACGGCGAAGGGCAGCATGGCGGCGGTGAGGGCGAGCGCCAGCAGCAGCTTGGTACCGTAAAGGGCAGGCAGCGGGCCGATCGGCGCGCCGTAAAGCGCGATATAGGCGGCGGCAAAGGCGATACCCGGCAGCAGCATCGGCAGAAAGCTGAGTTGCGAAACGAGGTTGCTCATGATCGGCACTTTTTGCCGCGTCAGGGCCACGGCGATCAGGATGCCGATGATGTTGGCGGCGAGCGCTACCGATGCGCCGAGGATCAGCGTTGTCGTCAGCGCCGAAAGCAGCTGCGGGTTGTGAAAGATGCCGGGTTGGCCGCGCGCGAAGGCGGGGTTGCTGTCGCCGATCCAGTAATGCAGCGTCCAATCGGAAAAGAGTGCGAGCGAGGAGGGAGCAAGGCTTGCCGCGACAAGCAGCAGGATAGGCAGGATGGTGGTGAGAATGCAGATCACCCATGCTGCCATGGTCAGTGGCAGGCGTGCATTGCCAAGCGCAAACCGGCGCGGTTTGGCGCCCTTGCCGCCGATCGTCGCAAAGCTGCGACGGCCGGAAAGCATGCGGTTACCGAGGCCGAGAAAAATCGCGGAAATGCCGATCAGCAGAATGGCGAGAACATAACCGCGCTCCGTCTGGCCGATCTCGATCATGCCGAACAGGCGGGTGGAAAGCGTTTGCATCCTGACCGGCAGGCCGAGCAGGGCAGGGGCTGCGAAATTGGAAACGGCACCGGCAAAGGCGAGCGATCCGCCGGCGATGATGGCGGGCGTGACCACGGGTAGCACGATGCCGAACAGGATGCGTTTGCGCGAGGCACCGGTCATTTGTGCGGCTTCGACGAGGTCACCGTTGACGGTGGCAAGGGCTGCGGCAATGACGGTGAAGGCCAGCGCATAATAATGGGCGATCAGCACGACGATGGTCGGCGTCATGCCCCAGGAGAGCCAGTCGGGCACGGCAAAACCAAGGCCTTCCAGCAGGCCACCGCCACCGCCGACGCGACCGTTGCGGAAGACCGTACCCCAGGCAAGTGCTGTGGCAAAACTCGGGATCATGAAGGGTAACGTTGCCATGAAGGCGATGGCCGGTCGGCCGGGGATATCGGTCATCACCACCAGCCAGGCGAGAAAGCCTCCGAGCAGCACGCAGCCGGCAGCCACGCCGAGCCCGATGATCATGGTGTTGATGGTCGGGCGAACGAACAGGTTGTTCGACAGGCGGCTTGCCAGCACATCGCCCCAGGCGGCGGAGGACGGGTAAAGCGTCTGCACGAGAATGGTGGCAAGCGGTGCGGCGACCAGTGCGAAGAGCACCAGCGCCATGGCAAGCGTCAGCCCGCGTTTGTTGAGTGCTGAACCGATCGGCCCGAGCAGGGTGGTCATGTGGTACTCCAAAAAAATGTCGGGGCGGTGTTTGGGGCGGCCCCTCACCCCGCCTCCGCTTCGCTCGGCGCGCCCTCTCCCCGCGAGCGGGGCGAGGGTGAGCGGTGAGCTTGCGGTACATTCCTTCTCCCCGTCTTTACGGGGAGAAGGTGGCGGCAGCCGGATGAGGGGCTGCGCCAAGGCTGGTAGGTGGCTGAACCGAGCTCAACCACCGTTACATTTCTCACTGCAGCGCGAGAATGAAATCCGCCACTTCGGCACGGATCTTGGCCGTTTCTTCCGGTGCCATCTGCCAGCCCTTGAAGTGGCTAAGCGGAATGGCGTCCTTGTGCGGCTTGATGTCGGAACGGGTGGCCCAGTCGCCGGCCACGTAGAAGGGCTTGAAACCGTCGCCGCCGGTTTCCGTCTCGTCACCCATCATGAAATCGACGGCGAGGCGGGCGGCGGCGGGGTTGGCCGGCTTCGGGTTCAGCGCCAGCAGCGCCGGGAAAACGATGCCGTTGGAAGGCGCAACGTCGTTGGCCACCTGCAGTGCCCAGCCTTCATCCTCGTTGTCGCGGCGGTCGGAATAGCTGGTGAAACCGATCGGCGGCTTTTCCTGGCCCTTGGCGCCGATCGCCTTGTTCACGTCGTCGGTCGAGCCGACCAGAACGAGGTCATTGGCGAACAGGTCGGTGATGAACTGCTGGCCGGCGTTGTCATTGCCGTCGGTGAGTTCGATCTTCTTGCCGAACGCGGCTTCGTAAGCCGTGGCCATTTCGTCGGATTGCAAAACGATTTCGGTCATCAGGTCGAGGTAATCGCCGCGCTGCAGCGGATCGACCATGATCACGCGGCCCTTCCATTCCGGCCTGGTCAGGTCCCAGAGGTTCTTGACCGGCGAACCGTTCGGATGCGCCTCCTCGTTATACATCAGCACCTTGGTGGAAAGCCGCTGGGCCAGAAGCGGCGACTTGAACTGATCTGCAAGATCACCGGCAACACGCGGCGGCACATAAGGCGTCACCAGCTTGTTGGCGAAAAGCTCGGTCAAAACCACCGGCGCATCGGAAATGTAGATCACGTCGGCGCCCGGAAGACCTGCCTGCGCCTCGCTCTTGATGCGGGCGATCTGCTCGGTCGAAGAAATGTCGAAAGTGACCATGTCGATACCCGGGTAAGCGGCCTCAAAGGCCTTTTCGACCCGGCCGATACGGCTGGTGAAGGCGTAGACCGTGACCTTGCCTTCCTGCTTGGCCTGCGGCAGCAGGTCGGCGGCAGACTTGGTGTCGAGTGCTTTCGTATCGATGGTTTGCGCGAAGGCGGCGGTGGTCATCAGAAATGCAGCGGTTGCAGTCAGGATGCGGCGCATGGCGTGGCTCCGTTGTTGGGTTCGGAGTGCCGTGTAATGTATTCTTGCTACAGTTTTGTGACGTGCAAGTTTTCTTGCAAATCAGCTTTCGAATTTTGCAATCAGGTCGCCCAGCCGGTCGAGCGTGGCCAGTGCATCCGGGCCTCTGCGTTCCGCAAGCGCGAGAATGATGGCGTTACAGATCGCCATCGGCACGGTCAGCGTCTGAAAGCTGTCCGGCATGCCGGCGCGCGGAGCGGAAAGCAGCACATCGGGGCTCGGCGTCAGCGACGGGCCGATCGTGCCGGAAATCACCACCGTTTTCGCCCTGGTCTCTGCTGCCACCTGCATCAGCCGCTCATAATCCGGCGGCTGGCGACGGAAGGCGAAGAGGAGAAGGGCGTCGTCAGCCGAGAGTGTCAGCATCTGTTCGGCCAGATCGCGCGGGCTGCCGGAAAGCGGATGGCTGTCGATACCCAGCCGCCGCAACCGGCGTTCCATCAACACGGACAGAACCTCGGCATTGCCGTGGCCATAAATGAACACGCGACGGCAATCGAGTTTTTCCGCGGCTTCGAGAATACGGGCATCGGAAATGTGATCGGTCATCGCCGTCAGCGCCGCCATTTCGCTGGCCACCAGAAGCGGCAGAAAGCCTTGCGCGCGGGCATCGTTCAGCGTTGCGGAAATGCGCTCGGCCGGATCGGCCACCTTCAGGAATTCGCGGCGCAATTCGTCGCGAAATTCGCCATAGGATGAAAAACCCAGCTTGCGGGCAAGGCGCGAGGTCGTGGCCTCATGCACGCCCAGCCGCGCGGCAAATTCGCTGGATGTGCCGATCGCCACTTCGCGTGGCGCCCGCATCAGTTCGGAAATCAGCTTCTGCTCGGTCGATGTCAGGCTGCCTGCGACAGCCTGCACGCGCTCGACCAGTGTTTTTTGAACACGCTCTTTCGCCATTTCGCCATGCCCGCCATTGATCCGACGACCGGGCTAGCCCGGCACGCTTGCAAAATCAACGGCAAGCGCGATCGGCAGCTTACTGATGCACGACGATCCGGGCGTGATAGGGCACGCGGGTGTAGAGATCGATGACATCCTGGTTGATCAGGCGAACGCAGCCCGAAGAGGTTGCCTTGCCGATCGACTGCCATTCCGGCGAACCATGCAGGCGGTAGAGCGTGTCCTGATTGTTCTGGAAAATATAAAGCGCGCGGGCGCCGAGCGGGTTCTTGACGCCCGGATCCATGCCGCCGTTTTCGACGGAGAAACGCTTGAGGCTCGGCTGGCGGGCGATCATCTCGTCCGGCACCTTCCAGCGCGGCCAGGGCTGGCGCCAGTGAATGATGCCTTCGCCCTGCCAGGCAAAACCATCTCGGCCGATGCCGACACCATAACGCATGGCGGTGCCACCCGGCTCTACGACGTAGAGAAAACGCTCCGGCGTGTTGACGACGACGGTGCCGGGCTTTTCTCCGGTCGGGTCGATCACGCGCTGGCGATAATACTTTGGATCGATCTGCTGGTAGGGAATGGCCGGGATCAGATGGCCGCCATCGGACACCGCAGCATAACGCTCCTGCAATTCGGCTTCGGTTGCGGGAACGATCGGGCGGCGCACCTGTTCTGGAACGGGAACGTTTTTCGGGCCTGTGTTGGTGGCGCAGCCTGCAAGGGTTGCCGTCATGGCGACAGAGCCGATGACGAAGGCGCGCCGCGACAATTGAAGTTCGCTGGTCATGGAGGGTATGGAATCTCTCGGGCAAATTGATGAACCGTTCTTAACCGGCGCTTTGCTGCGAACAAGCCGGCGGCCATCACATTGGCGGCATTTCCACATCGGTGCTGAAAAGCTCGGCAAATATGCCACGCTCGCGGCAATCGCGACAAAAAGCCTGTGTGAGGCCTGCCTGTATTACGGCCAAGCAGTGGCAACCGGCGTAAAGCCGGTATATCTCAAACATTCCCGGCCTGAAGAGATGAAATCAATGGAAAACGATATGACGAACGAACACGACGAGCCCGAGATGGAACGTTCCGAACTGGCGGGCGAGTTCACCGAGGACGACGTGACCGTTCTCGTGGATATCTATCGTCCGGCCGGCACCCAGAATGACTGGACGATGGAAGTCATCACCGAAGAAGACGACCTCACCACCTGGGAAGAACCTTTTGCCACCGATCGCGAGGCATTCGAGGAGTTTCTGGCCACAGTGGAGCGCGATGGTATTCGTTCCTTTTTCGGCGGCGAGGATCCCGAGCCGGCGGTCCACTGATGAAGAAGCTGGAAGACCTGATCCATTCGGCGAAAACCGTACATGACCGTTATGCCAGCGGCCGTATGGATCGCGAGATCGTTCGCCAATGGGCGATAGGGCTGGGCGGTTATCCCGAGCCGCATGCCGCGGCAGTGGCCGAGGCGATCGCTTGGTTCAAGCCTTTGCGTGAGGGTGCCGATCCGGTAGAGGAAAAAATCGTCGATCTGGCGCGGTTGCAGGCGATCTACAGCGCCTGAATGCGACAAGGCCTCTCCCGGCGGAGAGGCCTTGTTCGTTGGCGCAAGCTCAAGCCGTCTTGATCGCCGCCACGCCATCCAGTTCGGCCATCACCGCGTCCGACAGTTCCACATCGGTCACCGCGAGATTTTCCCGTAGATGCGCCACCGACGATGTGCCGGGGATCAGCAGAATGTTCGGCGAACGCTTCAACAGCCATGCCAGCGCCACCTGCATCGGCGTAAATGCAAGCCGTGCTGCCACGTCCGAGAGTGTCGAAGATTGTAGCGGGCTGAAGCCTCCGAGCGGGAAGAACGGCACATAGGCAATGCCGTCACGGGCGAGGTCGTCGATCAGCGTGTCGTCATCGCGATGCGCCAGATTGTACATGTTCTGCACGCAGACGATGTCGGCGATACGGCGGCCTTCGGCCAACTGCGTCGGCGTGATGTTGCTCAGCCCGATATGGCGCACCAGTCCCTTGCGCTGCAATTCGGCCAGCGCCGTCAGCGGTGCCTCCAGCGAGCCTTCCGCCGGACCATGCACGCCGAACATCAGACGCAGGTTGACGACATCGATGACATCGAGGCCAAGGTTCTTGAGGTTGTCATGCACCGCCTGTTCCAGTTCTGCAGCCGAAAAGGCCGGCAGCCAGGATGCGTCTTCGCCACGGCGTGCGCCGATCTTGGTGACGATGACAAGATCGTCGCTATAGGGATGCAACGCTTCCCTGATCAGCTTGTTGGTCACATGCGGACCATAAAAATCGCTGGTGTCGATATGGTTCACACCACTTTCGATCACTGCCCTCAGCACGGCAATCGCGGCGTCATGATCTTTTGGCGGGCCAAAAACGCCTTTGCCGGCAAGCTGCATCGCACCATAACCGAGGCGCTTGACCGTGCGGTTACCAAGTTTGAACGTGCCTGCCTTGTCGATATTGGCCATGATCAGTCTCCTTCGCTTGTGATGACAACGAAGATAGACCCTGTCGGTTCGCGCGATAACTGGGTATAATCGGCACGAGTTGTGCGGAATTTCGAACAGTGAGCGCGCATGAAAACCGATCTCGGAGACCTCAACGCATTCGTGGCGGTTTTCGCGACGCTGCTCGCAGCAGTGCCTATAGCGCATCGGGTTTGAGCGAGGCGGTACGGCGGCTGGAAGCGCAACTGGGCGTGCGGCTCCTGAACCGAACCACCCGCAGCGTGGTGCCGACCGAAGCGGGCAGGGGGCTGTTGGAGCGCCTCGGCCCGGCGCTATCGGAAGTGGAAGCCGCGCTCGATGTCGTCAACGGTTATCGCGACACGCCGGCCGGGGTGCTGCGCATCAATGTTCCGGTTAGCGCCACAAGACTGGTTCTGCCTTCCATCGTTCCGGGTTTTCTGGCTGCCTATCCCGATATCACGCTTGAAATTGTCAGCGATGACAGTTTTGTCGATATCATCGCGGCCGGCTGTGATGCCGGTATCCGTTACGACGAGCGGCTGGAGCAGGACATGATCGCCGTGCCGATCGGTCCGCGCGTGCAGCGTTTTGTTGCTGCCGCATCCCCCGCCTATCTGGATCATCACGGCCGGCCGCAGCATCCGCGCGATCTGCTCGATCACGCCTGCATGCGCGGGCGTTTTGCCAGCGGGGCGATGATGGGCCCGTGGGAGTTCGAACAGGGCGAGGAGATTGTCCGCGTTGATCCCACTGGTCCGTTGATTGTCCAGCCCGGTGCAGCGATCGAACTGGCAATCGAGGCGGCGATTGCCGGCAGTGGTATCATTTACATATTCGACGGCTGGCTAAAGCCGCATCTCGACAGCGGTGCGCTGGAGGAAGTGCTGGAGCCGTGGAGCCAGCGGTTTCCCGGCCCCTTTCTTTATTATTCGGGCCGACGCCTGGTGCCGGCGCCGCTGCGGGCCTTCATCGATTTCGTCAAGGCGCAGGCGGTTCGGCCTGCGCCCTGAAAACCGTCAGATCGCCTTTGGCATCGCCACACCAAGCCGTTCCGCATGGGGTTCGATCGAGGCGATGATCGTCGGGTAGAGTGCGACGCCATCGGCAAGCGCCGTCCTCTTGCGACCGAGTGCGGCTTCGCCGGGCAGGCGCACGCGGTTGATGCCGGGGCGCGGCGGGTTGGCATGGCAGGCATCGGCCAGCCAGCCGGTCTGGCGCAGAAATGCATCGCGACCGCCAAAGGCTTCCGGATCCCATACCTGCACGGTCACGGCGGCATTGGTGCCTTTCGGCGCATCGGCGCGGCCAT
Organism: Neorhizobium huautlense; assembly: GCF_030811685.1. Lineage (GTDB taxonomy): Bacteria > Pseudomonadota > Alphaproteobacteria > Rhizobiales > Rhizobiaceae > Neorhizobium > Neorhizobium huautlense_A. The sequence continues at coordinate 187,946 of NZ_JAUSRF010000005.1, forward strand.
AACCGGCGAGCCCCTGCGTGATCGCCTCCACCTGCAGCGCCATGCCATAACCCTTCTGGCCATGGTCCAAGCCGCCGGTCGGCAGCAGTGAGCCGCCTGCATCCAGCACTTTCGGATCCCGCGAGGGATTGCCTTCCGCATCCATCAGCCAGTCGTGTTCGTATTGCCGGCCTTCGCGGATCATCCGCTGCGCCATGTTGACGGTGGTGATCGAGGCGGAAATGTCGATCAGCATCGGTCCTTCCGGCGTCGGGATGCCGTAAGCGACCGGGTTCGGAGTATAAAGCCCCTTCAAGCCGCCGAAAGGCGCGACCTGCCCGCCGGAAGGCGAGGAGGATGCGACCGACACCATCATGCCCTTCGAAGTCGCCAGTTCCAGATAGGCGGCCAGCGCACCGATATGGTGACTGTTGGCGATGACGACGGTGGCGGTGCCGAATTTTGTCGCCCGCTCGGTGGCCAGTTTTACGGCTTCCGAGGTCAGCCATGCGCCGGGCAGGCGGTTGCCCTGCCAGCATACGGCCGGCCCCTTGTCGCTGACCACGTCATAGGTGCCGGTCTTTGTCACCACGCCATCGGCAATGCCCTGCAGATACCAGCCGGCAAGCGCGAGGCCGTGGGTGGAATGCCCCATCAGGTCGGCTTCGACCAGATAGGTGGCAACGGCTTCCGCCTTGTCGGCCTCAAGTCCGGCTTTGGAAAACAGCGCGCGGGCAAGCGCCAAAAGATCGCCGGCGGCGTAACGTGGTTCGGTCATCGCTCATAAACCTCCTTGTTGAGCACGCGGGCAGGACGGTTGCCGGCAATGAAATCCTGGATGTCGCTGATCACCATCAGGCCGACATTTTCAAACGCTTCGAGACTGTCGGCGCCGCTATGCGGGGTGAAAACCACGCTAGGCAGCTTGAACAGCGGATGCGAGACATCTGGCGGCTCGGTGACGAAGGCATCGATGCCGGCGCCCTTCAGCCTGCCGGCATCGATGGCGGCGGCGAGGGCATCATTGTCGACCACTTCGCCGCGCGCGAGATTGAGCAGGCAAGCGGAAGGTTTCATCAGTGCCAGTTTTTCCGCATTGATGAGGGCCGAGTTGCCGGCGCCGCCGAAGACATGCAGCGAAACATAGTCAGAGCGTGCCAGCAATGCGTCGAGATCGAGAAGCTCGATCCCGTGTTCGACCATGAAGGCGCGGTCGGGGTAGAGGTCCGAGGCGACCACGCTCATGCCGAGGCCGATCGCCTTTTTCGCCAAAAGCTTGCCGATATTGCCAAGCCCGACAATGCCGAGAGTCTTGCCGGAGATTTCCACGCCGGGGCGCCGATCCCAGCCGCCGGACACGACGCTCATGTGGCCCTGCGGAATGTTGCGGGCGAGCGAAAACATCAGGCCAACCGCCAGTTCAGCCACTGCATTGGCATTGGCGGCCGGTGTGTTGGTGACCGGCAGGCCACGCGCGGTGCAGGCGGCAATATCGACGCTGTCGGTGCCGACGCCGTGTTTCAGCACGGCCCGCAGTTTTGGCGCGTTGGCGATGCTATCTGATGTCACCGAAATCAGGCCGGCAACGAGAAAATCGGCGCGTTCGATGTGGTTCGAAAGTCCGCCATCCGGCAGGCTCGTGTCTGTGCAGCGGATGATTTCCCAGCCGGTTTCTTCCAGCATTTGCGGCAGGCGACCATGGCGACCGAAGCCCGGCGAGGTGGTGGCGACGACAATGCTCATGCGCCGGCCCGCCGATGGCGAGGCGTGGTCGAAAACGGATTGCTGATAGTCATGTCTCTCCCGATCGTCTGTTCTCCGGGCCGCCTGGATGGGCCCGAATTCACGCCGCGGGAAATGTCATGATAATGAGCATGGCCTGTGCCGGAGGCATTCACTCCAATCTTCTCCCGCGTCGCCATCGCGAGACTCCTCCCCGCAAATGACTGCCCTTAAGACATTGCGCGGGGAGGCTAAGTTGTCAATTATTTAGTGAGAAAAAGTTTCGATCGCTGTGATCGCTCCAGGATATTGCCATGAATAGCCGTGAATATGGCGGATTATGTGGTTTTTGAAGGTTGTTTTCAGTTGTCTTGAATGAACAATTTCGTCTTAGAAAAATTACAACTGTTCGAAATTCACTCCGTCGCCTTCGGTTCATAGAAGGCGCGCGCATCCGCCGCCATCGCCTGCCGCGACGGGATTCGGGTGTAGAACATGTGCCCGCCACGATAGACCTTGAGAGACGCGCGGCCATTGGCCAGTTCCGGCGGCATGTGGTCGATCACGTAGCGACTGACACCATAAGGCGTCAGCGCATCGCTATAACCATGCGCGATCATCAGCCGGAAGGACGGGATGACCGACAGGAGATCGCGCAGGTCGGTGGAAGCGCTGGCCAGCGCCCTCGCATCGCCGCCGCGATTGCCGTTCCATTCCCAGCGACGGTTCACATCGGTGTTCAAAAGCGAATAGGTCATCTCCGTCTTGAAGCCGAGATCGTTGCGGGCGTATGCCGCAAAGGCCGAGCCATAGGCGCGCGTATAACCGTCGAGGATCGGATCGTCGTTCTGGCTATAGGGCGCTTCGGGATAGGCATCCGGTACAGCGTAGGACGCATCATAGGGACTCACCACCTTACCCGCGCCGGCCATCTGCTTGGCATAGATATCGCCGAGAAAACCGCGAGTTCTTGCAATCGCATCCTTTGGCATGCCGGTCATGCCGGCCAGCCGGCTGTAAAGCCCGTCCGCCGCGTTTCCGCCGGGGCGCGGCCCGGCAAGAGAGGTGAGGTAGGTGCCCATGGCAAAACTTTCCGCCTCCTTCATGCCGCCCGGCGTGAACGTGCCGCGTCGTTCCATCTCTGCAGCCGCCAGCGAAGGCAGTTGCAACGCGGCGCTCAGCGGATCATCGGAATTGCCGAGAAAACGGCCTTCCAGAAACGGTGACAGCATGACGATGCCGGAGACCAGCATGCTCTGGCTATCCTTCAGCGCCGCGGCCACTTTCGCCGCGCGAAAACCGCCATAACTTTCGCCCAGCAGATATTTTGGCGCATCCAGACGGTCGTTGCGTTGGGTATAAAGCGCGATTGCCTTGGCAAGGCTTTCGGCATCCTGCCGCACCTTGTAGAAATTGCCGGCCGCCTCGTCGCTTGCCGCCCGGCTCCAGCCGGTGCCGACGGGGTCGATCAGCACGAGATCGCTAAAGGCGAGCCAGCTGTCGGGATTGTCCTTCAGTACCGGGGTTGTGCCATTGTCGCCCGTCTCACCGAATTCCAGCACTTTTGGGCCGACCAGCCCCATATGCAGATAGGCCGAAGCCGCGCCCGGCCCGCCATTAAACGCAAAGGTCAGCGGGCGGCCCGGTTTACGGTCCTTGGCCACATAGGCGGTATAGAAGATTTTTGCCGTGCGGTTGCCATCCTGGCCGATCAGATCCAGCGTGCCGGCCGTTGCCGTATAGGGCAGGTCGGTATCGCCGGTCTTCAGCACATGGTCCGTGCTGCTATCAGCCGGGATCAGGCTGAAAATGCCGGGCGATGCGCGCTCGTTTTCCTGAGCGCTTTCCGCTTCTCCATGGCCCGGCGGTGGTTCCTGAGACCATGCGGGTGTCGAAAACACCAGCAGCATGGCGGTGGCGCAGGCGGACAAACGAAGGGCAAGGCGATCGGACACAGGTATTCTCCAGCTTTTCCTGTCGGGCATCACCAATGTAGGTCGCCAGGCGCTCAGGGAAACTCAACTTGGCTTGATTGCCGCGTCATGAAGCATGGTCAAAAGCGCATTGAAAGCCTGAGGGCGCGGGTATAGTCATCGATAAAAGACGGGCAAATTTGAGAGGCGGACCATGTATCTGACACAAGCGGAATTCGAAGACCTGCGCGACTTTCGCCACCGCCTGCACCGCCAGCCCGAACTTTCCGGCGAGGAAATCGAAACCGCAAAACTGATCGTCGAAGCGCTATCGGCAACAAAGCCGGACGAGATCGTCACCGGCATCGGTGGCCACGGTGTCGCTGCCGTTTATGCCGGTCAGGAAACCGGTCCGACCGTGCTCGTCCGCTGCGAACTCGATGCGCTGCCGATCGAGGAACTGACCGATTTGCCCTACACGTCGGAGATCGTCGGAAAGGGCCATCTCTGCGGCCATGACGGCCATATGACGACGCTTGTCGCCGTCGCTCGCGCCCTTGGACGCCAGCGTCCGCAAAAGGGCCGGGTCGTGCTGATGTTCCAGCCAGCCGAGGAAAACGGCGCCGGTGCCGCCGCTGTCATCGCTGACCCCAAATTCGCTGCGCTCAAGCCGGATTTTTCCTTCTCGCTGCACAACATGCCGGGCCGTCCGCTCGGCCACGTGGCGCTGATGGCCGGTCACGTCAATTGCGCTTCGCGCGGCATGCGCATCGAACTCACCGGCAAGACGGCGCATGCCTCCATGCCGGAAGACGGCACCTCGCCGGCGCCGGCGGCGGCAAGGCTGATCGCTGAACTGCCCGGCCTCGGTGCCAACCGCAGCACCCATGTCGATGCCGATTTTTCGCTGGTCACGCTCACCCACGCCCGTATCGGCGAACCCGCCTTCGGCATCGCGCCGGGTCATGCGGAGATCTGGGTGACTTTGCGCACGCTGCATGACTCGCGCATGGCGGCGCTTGTGGCGCAAGCGGAAGAGTTCGCTGAAAGTGTTGCGCTGCCGGCCGGTCTCCACCTCGGCATCACCTATCACGACGTTTTTCACCACTGCGAAAACGACGAGACGGCAGTGGCCCATCTGAAGGCCGCGATGGATGCCGAAGGTGTGACCTATGACGATGGCGACGGCTTTGTGCCGATGAAGGGGTCGGAGGATTTCGGGTTATTCGGACACGTCTCGAAATCGGCAATGTTTTTTCTCGGCGCCGGCGAAAATCATCCCCGTCTGCACAATCCGGATTACGATTTTCCCGACGAGTTGATCGATACCGGTTCGCGCGTTTTCTTGCGCACCATTCGCGACCTGCTGGGGTGATGTGGAGCAGCGGCATATATAAAATTCCTATATGTTTGCCTCTCCACCCCACTCGATTTCCTATCGGCCCCAGGCCATATATGCTTGTCGAAACAGCATTTTTCACGCGTCCATGAACACAGACGCGTCCCCGGAGACTTTTGATGGCCCTCGATGACGGCGACCGACGCCCGTCCCCGGAAGCGCTGCTGGAACGCGCGGAGAGGCAAGGTCGTGGTCGCCTGAAAATCTTTCTGGGTGCCGCTCCGGGCGTCGGCAAGACCTATGAAATGCTGATGTCCGGCCGCGGCCGACAGGCGGATGGCGTCGATGTGGTGATCGGTGTCGTTGAGACCCATGGCCGGCAGGACACCATGGCGCTGCTCGAAGGTTTTGAAATCATCCCGCGACGGGTCATCGATTATCGCGGCCAGACGCTGGATGAGATGGACCTCGATGCCGTGCTGGCCCGCCGTCCCTCCTTGGTTCTGGTCGATGAACTGGCCCATACCAACGCGCCGGAAAGCCGGCATCCGAAACGGTATCTCGACGTGCTGGAACTTTTGTCGCACGGCATCGATGTTTATACCACGCTGAATGTCCAGCATATCGAAAGCCTCAACGATGTCGTGGCGCAGATCACCCGCATCCGCGTGCGCGAAACCGTGCCGGATTCGGTGATCGACCGTGCCGACGATATCGAGATCATCGACATCACGCCCGACGACCTGATCAAGCGGCTGCATGACGGCAAGGTTTATATGCCGAAGACGGCCAAACGGGCCACGGAGAACTATTTTTCCCCCGGCAATCTGACGGCCCTGCGTGAACTGGCGCTGCGCCGCACCGCTGAACGGGTGGACGACCAGTTGCTCAACCACATGCGGGCGCATGCCATTTCCGGCCCCTGGGCGGCGGGCGAGCGTGTTCTGGTCTGCCTCGATCACGGCGGCGATGGCCCGGGACTGGTGCGGTATGCGCGCCGTCAGGCGGATCGGTTGCGCGCGCCTTGGGCGGCTTTTCATCTGGAGACGCCACGCGATGCCATGCGCAGCGAGGCGGAAAAAAGCCGTTTGGCGACGACGATGCGGCTTGCCGAACAACTGGGCGCCGAAACCATTACGCTGCCGGGTTCGCGGGTGGCTGCGGAAATCATCGCCTATGCCGGCGCCAACAACTTTACCCATATCGTCATCGGCCGTTCGGGAAAATCGCGGCTGATGGAGTTGTGGCAGGGTTCCGTCACGCAGGACCTTGTTCGTTATGCCGGTGATATCAGCCTGCATGTCATTTCCGGGCAGCAGGCTCATGCGACGGCAGCTGGTGTGCGCACCGCCGCGCCGCCAAAACCGTTTCGCTGGTTACCCTATCTCGGTAGCACGGCATTTGTGGCACTGGCGGTGGGTGTCGGTACGCTGCTGGACAAGATACTGGCGGTGCAGAATCTGGCACTGGTCTTCCTGATGGCGGTGCTGGTGGCGGCCGTTCAGGGTGGTTTGACGGCGGGTGTCTATGCTTCGGTTCTCGCGGCGCTTTGCTTCAACTTCTTCTTTCTCGAGCCGCGTTACAATTTCACCGTCCGCGATCCCGAAAGTGTTGTCGCGCTGGTGTTTTTTCTCGGCGTGGCGCTGGTCGCCAGCAATCTCGCGGCTGCCGTGCAACGGCAGGCTCGCGCGGCGCGACAGAGGGCCAAGACGACGGAAGACCTCTATCTGTTTTCCCGAAAACTGGCGGGCACCGGCACGCTGGATGATGTGTTGTGGGCCACCGCTTTCCAGATTGCTTCGATGCTGAAGGTGCGCGTCGTCATCCTCCTGCCGGAAGCGGGAGAGATCGCCGTCAAGGCCGGGTATCCACCGGATGATACGCTGGTGGATGCCGATATCGCCGCTGCTAAATGGGCTTGGGAACACAATCGCCCGGCCGGGCGCGCAGCCGATACCTTGCCGGGGGCAAAACGGCTTTATCTTCCGCTCAGCACCGGCCGAGGTGCGGTTGGCGTGATCGGGCTGGATAATGATCGGCAAGGGCCGCTTCTGACACCGGAACAGCAACGCCTGTTCGATGCATTGGCGGATCAGGCGGCTCTGGCAATCGAGCGCGTGCAGCTTGTCTCGGATGTCGATCGCGCGCGTCTCGCCGCTGAAACCGATCGTTTGCGCGGTGCGCTTCTGAGTTCCATCTCGCATGACCTGAAAACACCACTCGCTTCGATCATGGGCTCGGCCGGCACGCTCAAGGATTTTCACGAAAATCTCGATGACGCGGCGCGGCTGGAGCTGCTGTCGACGGTCATCGATGAATCCGAACGTCTCAGCCGCTTCATTGCCAATCTGCTGGATATGACGCGCCTCGGCTCCGGCACGATGGAGCCGAATTACGCCCTGCATTTTGCCGGAGACATCGTTGGGACGGCACTCAGTCGCGCCACCAAGATCACGGCGGGGCATGTGATGCGGGTGTCCATCCCGCAGGATCTACCGATGGTCAAGGTCGATGCGGTACTGCTCGAACAGGTCCTGTTCAACCTGATCGACAATGCCGCCAAATATGCGCCGGAAAACACTGCCATCGAAATTCGCGGTTGGGCGGATGGCGATAGTATAAGGCTTGCCGTGATCGATGAAGGTTCGGGCATTCCCGCCGACGATCTGGAACGTATCTTCGATAGCTTTTACCGCGTGCGCAAAGGCGATTTTGTGCGGGCCGGCACCGGCCTCGGCTTGTCCATCTGCCGTGGTTTTGTCGAGGCCATGGGCGGTCGCATCAAGGCCGCCAATCGCACGGATCGCACCGGCGCCATCTTTACCGTCAGCCTGCCGATTGCCGTGCAGCAGCCGATTTCACAGGAGATCAAGTGATGCAGTCGACCGTGCGCATCCTCATCGTCGATGACGAGCCGCCGATCCGCAAGTTGTTGCGCGTTGGCCTGTCCACGCAGGATTACGCGATCAGCGAAGCCATGAATGCCAAGGTGGCGATCGAACTCGCCAAAACCGACAAGCCGGACCTGATCCTGCTCGATCTCGGCCTGCCGGATATGTCGGGCCATGATCTGCTGGCAAGATGGCGAGGCGAGGGGCTGGATCTGCCGATCGTCATCCTGTCCAGCCGCACCGATGAGGCCGGCATCGTCAAGGCGCTGGAACTGGGTGCGGATGATTACATCACCAAACCTTTCGGCATGAACGAGCTTGTCGCCCGCATTCGTGTCGCGCTGCGCCACCGGCTGCAGAGCCAAGGCGAAAAGCCGGTTTTCCAGACTGGCGAGTTGATGGTCGATCTGGTCAAGCGCATCGTCAAGGTTGGCGGCAACGAAGTAAAACTGTCACCGAAGGAATACGACATTCTGCGCGTGTTGGTGCAGCATGCGGGCAAGGTACTGACCCATCGTTTCCTGCTGGAACATGTCTGGGGTGAGCCGACCGATGTGCAATATCTGCGCGTTTATGTGCGTCAGTTGCGCCAAAAGATCGAAGAGACGCCGGATCAGCCACGTTACATCCTGACCGAAACCGGTGTCGGTTATCGCCTTCAGGAAGGGCTTTAAAGTCCGGCCTCACGTAGTACGACGGTAACGACCCGCCGCCACACGCTGGCCGCAAAACTTTCGCCTGCCGCATCCAGCACCATCACGCCCTGAAGCGAACGTCCGGGCAGTTCGCTTTCGCCCAGCACGGCGGCCGTCACGCCATATTCGGCGGTCACGGGTGCGAGCGTCTGTCGCCGCCCGCCGCTTGGCGGATGCACGGCAATCGCGCCGCCGAAATGCGAGGTCAGCTGCGGAATATCGATTTCGCGGGCGCCGGATTGCGCCAGTGCCGTCAGCGAAATCGGCATGCGTGGTTCGCTCACGTCGTCGGGCACGAACCAGCCGCCAGCGGCCTGCGCCAGCCGTCGTCCTTCATTGCCGCCCACATAACCACGCACCACCGTGCCGGCGCTGGAGGAGAGAAAGGCCAACTGGTCGGCACGCGATACCCATTGGCCTTCGTGAATATCCGGGTTGAGGTCGTTGATGCGGCCGTCGAAAGGCGCGCGCACGGTCAGTTGTCCCTGCCGTTCGTCCAGTCCCTTGGCGCGGGCGGAAAGTCCGCCGAGTTCGCTTTCGAGCACGCTGCGGGCCGCCAGATCCTCCGCATTGGCGCCCACTCGCGCCAGCCGGCGCTGGGCAAGCTTGATCTCTTCGGCGACGATGCGCATTTCCTGTTTCACCGCCGGCGCGTCGATCACGAACAGGATGTCGCCGGCCTTCACCGACTGGCCCTTGGTGACGGCAATGGTTTCCACCCGGCCCGGCTCCTGCGGATAAAGCCGCACGAATTCACGCGGCAGCACCATGGCAGGCGCGCTCACCTGGCGCGAAAGCGGCAGGAAGGCGAGAAGGATCAGGCAGGCAAAGATGCCGAAACTGACATAGGTTCTCCGGCTGGCGAGGATATCGTTACGCATGGACCACCATTCTTTCATTTCCATCCACACGGGGCGGATGAGAAAAAAGCCGATTTCGACGGCAAACAGCATGATACCCACGATCTTGACCGCGAAATGGTACACGAGCAGGGCAATGCCGAGATAGAGCACGATCCGGTAGATGGCGGTCGCCACCGCATAGACCGTCAGGATCGCATCGAGCCGCCGTGGAAAGGCTTCCGGGGCAGCATAGTTGATGCCGAACAGGAATTCGCGCAGGCGCCAGCGCATGTGGCGGAACGCCCGGGGTTGCAGATTTTCGACGCCCAGAAGGTCGGCGAACATGTAATAACCGTCGAACCGCATGAACGGGTTGAGGTTGACGATCAGGCTCATGATCCAGCCGGTGGCGGCCAGCACGAAAACGGCGCTGCGCAATACGCCATCCGGCAGAAACGCCCACAGCAGCAACGCAAAGGAAGCGACTGCCAGTTCCACCATGATGCCGGCGGAATCGATACGGATGCGGGAACGTCGGGATGTCAGTTTCCAGGCGTCGCTGACATCGGTGTAAAGCAGCGGCACCATGACCATGAAGGCAATGCCGATGGTCGGCACACGGCAGCCATGGCGATGCGCCACATAGGCATGGCCGAGCTCGTGCAGGCATTTGATGAAGACGATCGAGACGAGAGAAACGGCCGCCCCTTCCAGTGAAAAGACGTAGGGGAAAGTGCCGATGAAATCTTCCCATTGCCGCGACACGAGATAGATGCCGATTGCCGCTGCAATCAGCGCCACGATGGCAAAACCGCGGCTGAACAGCACCGACACCCATGGCCATGTGGCGCGGATGAAAGGGTCGGGGCGCACCAGCGGGACCTTGAAGAACAGGTAGTTGTGGATCGCCCGCATGAACAGCGAATGTTTCTTGTTGGCGCGCTCATGCAGGCTGCGCCACGTGCTGGTGGCGGGCTGTGACAGCAGCATGTTCTGTTCCAGCATGCGGATGATGGAAACAATGTCTTCGCCGGTCAGCGTGTTGCCGAAACGGGTATCGACCGCCTTGATCAGGTTGGACACGGTACGCGCCGCATTCCAGAGCGACAGAATCTGGAACATTTCATAGGTGATGCGGAAAAACTTGTTGCGCAGCGGATCGAGCACGACCCATGTCGGCGCGCCGGAATAACTGACGCCGCCCTTGCTGATCTGCAGGTCCTCGCGGATCGGCGGCAGCGGGATCTCTTTCGGCGCGGCAGGGCCGCCCATGCCCTGTCCGCCGGCCAGTTTTTGCACGCCGGCGGGAAGCGACAGGGTTTGCGCCGCCCCCGTCATAACCCGAACTTCTGCCGCATCAGCGCGATCGGCTTGCGGAACAGGTAATAGCCCAGGAACACGCGGTCACCATAGATCTGCGCCGTGCCGCGAATGCCGAGCCGCATGCCCTGTGGCGGCTCTTCAAGCTCGGCATAGATGCGATAGGCCAGCTTGTCGCCCTCGACCATACGCGCCTCGAAGGAGGCGGAAACGACCGTCGCCTTTGCCGGGCGCAATGGATCGGAATCGAGAAAGGCGCGCACGCTTGCACCCGGCGCCACCGCGATTGCATCCGCCACCGGCACATCGATGCGCAACTGCATGCGCGAAGGGTCGGCCACTTCCATGATGCGCTCACCGGTCGTCACGGGCCGGCCGATCCAGTCGCGCTTGTCGGTATAGATCGCCACGCCATCCGCCGGGGAGCGGATATCGGAGCGTTCCAGCATGTCGCGGGCATAATCGCGTTTGGCGGAGGCGACGGCCAGCTCTGAGCGGGTCACGGCCAGTTCGGCGCGCAGGCGCGGGTCGGAAACCGCGCCTTGCGTCACCTGCATCAGCTTGGCTTGCGCCACCCGCACATCCTGCTCGGCAATAGCCAGTTCGTTGCGCAGCACGACGTCGGACATCTGCACCAGCCGCTCGCCCTTCGCCACCCTCTGGTCGGGATTGACGAGAATGGCGTCGATCACGCCGTCCAGCGGTGCGGCAATCACCGCCGGCCCGATGGGAGACACGGCCGCCGGCGCCAGCACGGTCATCGGCACCGGCACGAAGGCCAGCGCAATCGTGGCGATCGCGGCTGCGGCCAGAAGCGGCTTGATCTTCAGCCGGCGTCGCAGTTTTCGCTCGCCCGTCAGCGCTGCCCAGGCATGCGCATAGGTATCGGCCAGACGCCTCGAAATCAGCGTGTCGATCTCGCTCCACGTCGTTTCGCGCGCCAGAAGCATGCCGCCGAACACCTTTCCGTCGCGCAAGGCAAATTGCTGCCAGTTCATGAAGCGGTAGGGAAAACTCTTGTGTTCCGTATCGTCGGGCGGGCAATGCGCCGGCAGGGTGAAGGCGTTGGGGGATTTGAGGCCCTTGTGCTTCTGCAGGTCGGCGATGACCGCTTCCACCCAGCGGATACGCGGTGCATTGCGGTCCACCGCACCGATCGAACTTGCCGCCCGCACCGTGTAGACGTCGGAACGGCCCTGCAGCACAAAGACCTGGCGGCAGCGGGTCAGGCGCATGGTTTCGTTGGCAATCAGGAATGCCAGTTCACCCACCGTTTCCGCCTGCCGTGCTTCCGCCTCGACCTTCAGAAGCAGGTCCATCGCCTTCGCGTTGGCATCTGCTGCCGGCTGTGCCTGTCCCTTCGCATTTGCATTGCCCGCCGGGCGCGGCGGTGGTCCGGCGCGCTGCGGCAGGGGCTGGGCGGCGCCAAGCTGTTGGGGAGGGGGTTGATCAGGATTGGGGGTGATCTTGAATTCCATGGCCGTCACTCGCTCGCCGGCACGTCTTCGAACGTGGTTGCGCCGCTCATGCCGGGCAACACGCCGTCCGCGCCGTTCCAGAAACGTCCGGTCACCTTCACCGTCTGGCTGACGGGATCGACCACGGCGGCAATGCGCACGATTTCCGCGCCAAGGCTTTTTCCCGTCTCATCGATGCGGATGGTGAAGCGGCTGCGGGGTTTCAGCCAGCGCAGCCAGTCGGACGGCAGCAGGATCTCGATTTCGAGATCCGATTGCGAAACGATCTGCATCATCGGCTGGTTCGGTTCGGGGATTTCATGCGCATGCGCGCGCATCACCGCAATACGCCCGTCATAGGGCGCGCGGATCGTGCAGCGCGACATTTTCGAGCGAAACCCTTCAAGCTCGGCGGCGGCCTGATCGGTTTTGGCGCGCGACAGTTCCACCTCGAAATTGCCGACTGCACGCGATTTCGCCAGCCGCTCGTTGTTTTCGAGCGTGATTTTTTCGGCGCGCAACATCGCCTCGGCGGATTTCACCTGTGCGGCCAGATCACCGCATTCGAATTCGACGAGAACATCGCCCTTGGCAAAACTCTGGCCCTCGCGAAACGGCAGCGAGCGGATCGGAAAAGTCATGTCGGAAGCGATCATCGCTTCGTTGACCGGTTTGACGATACCGCGCAGGGTCTCGTTGCCGGCCTGAGCCCACGCACTGCCGGCACTGGTCAGAGAACCGAAAAGGCAAACGGCCAAGGCATGTCGCGCAAAAGTGTGCGGCGGTTTTGCGATAACGACATGCGAAAAAAAAGACCTAAAGCGTGACAAGCGAATCCGAAGGATCGCGGCGCGCTTTAGGATCGCGCCGCAGAAATGCGGGCGCGATCCCTTGTTCGAAAATGTCGTTCGATCGGTCATGATCGACCTCTTCACGCGTTACTGAGCACTCGCCAATTCGGGCTTCACGTAGATCACCGCCGCGCCGCCGGCCTCGTTCCACAGCGCCTTCATGCGCGTGGAAATCTCGGCAACGCTTTCCTTGGTCGTCAGACCGCGCGGAAATGGATCGACGCCGAGCGAGGCATAGACATTGGCATAGGCATTCTGCATGTCGGCATAGGCCATATCGAGCTTGGCGTCGGCCACCAGCGCGTTCATCTCCTCGCGGATAAGGATCTGTTCGCTGGTCTTCTGCGCATTCGTTTCTGCCCGCACCTGGGTGAGAATGCGGTGTGAGACGTTGGAAAGGGCTGCCGCCGTCGAATAGGATTTGTTGAGATGGGCAAATCGGGCGCGGCTGATATGAACCTGCGTCATGACGGCCATGGCGACTGACAAGGCACGTGCATCCAGCACTTCCTTTTCCGCCTCGATCTTCCTGTTCGTCGCCGGCAGGGCAAACAGCTTCATCGCGTTGAAGCTCACCTTCGCGCCCCAGGAGGCCCAGTTGGGATCGGTGATGAAGTCGTTGCTGTCGTAGTTCTTGCCGGCATAAACACTGAAGCCCGGCAGAATATCGAGAAGGGCTGCATTGACCTCCTGGTCGTTGATGCGCATGCGGTAGGCGACTTCGCGCATTTCCGGACGGTTCGATGCGGCGATGCGGTACATTTCCGACAGATCGTTGGGCACGCTCAGTTTCGGCCTGCTGCGTTTGGGCAGCGACAGCGTGAATTCAGTGCCGGGGGTGACGTTCATCAGCGCTGCCAGCTGGCTCTTGGCGACCCTCAGTTCGCCCTCGAGCTGCTCCACTTCGCGCTTCACTTCGATCAATTCGCGCTCATAGGTCAGCGCCACCAGCGGAGATGCTTCGCCGCTACCGGAAAGGCCGCGGGTTTCGCGCAGTGCCCTTGCGACACGTCCTTCGAGCGCGCGCATGCGGCCGACGAGGCGCTGGTAGCTCGCTGCCCGCCAATAAGCGGTGCGCACGTCCTCGATCACCTTGTTGACGATGCGGCGTTTCATCTCTTCCTGGATCAGCGCCTGATCCGCTGCCTGCTTGGCGCGGACATAGGAAAGGCCGAAATCGAGAATGTTCCAGGAGAAGGTCAGGTCGGCGGTGCGCACATTCGGGTCGCGGGTGGACGGTGTCGAAGGATCGCCCTCGTCACGTCCGGCATAACCGGCGCCGGTCACCAGTTTCGGCAGTGCGGCGTAGCTCACGAGGTCGGCTTCACGGAGCTTCAACGAAGCCTCCATGATTTCCACCTTCGTATCCAGGTTGTATTTCAGCGCCCGCGCCATGGCTTCGTAAAGATCGATCGAACCGGTGATGGGTTCCTGATTGGCCGTCGCCCGCACCAGCTTGTCATTGGCGAAGGAAACATTGGCCTCGGCCTTTAGCGGTTCGGTTTTCACCGAGCATCCAACTGCAATCAAACTGACCGGCAGGATCCATAAATAGGGAAATTTCACCGTTACACCTCAATTACGACCCGCAAAAATACCCGTCGCCGAAAGCCGACAGGCGCCGCGGGCGTCATCGCGCATGACAGGTCAACCTAGACGCGGCCATCCGTGAACAGCGAAAACCCAGGGCTGATTTAAGATTTACGAATATGATTAATAAGACGCTAACATATTAGCGCTTATGAACGTGTAGGCATCAAAAAACCTCCCGTGAAGGATGAGGAAGTGTGAATGGTGTTTTTCGTGATGTGCCGGAAAAATACGGGTTTTCCAAAACATCATGTATTGCTAAAATTGATAGTAGCTGTTTGTAATTTGGTAAACAACTGAATCCTAATATTCGGTTCCGGTTAATGCGATCGCTGATGCCAGGCGGGGCGAAAACCCCGCCGGCGCAAAGCCTGGGCGTTATGTCCGGGCCATTCATGCGCGGGAAGGTAAGCCATGAACGAGCATTTCACTCGCCCGAAAAAGCCTCTTTCGAAGAAAAAGGCGAAACCACAGAAGGCGAGAGGACAGGACCGCCTCGGTTCCATGCTGATGGAGCTCGAGCAGCGCATTGCGTTCGATGCCGCCGGTGCAGCAACGGTCGAACATGCTCAGGAAAAGGATCAATCCGCAACGCATGACACCGCCGCTAAGACGGTTTCCGACACGCGCGACAGCGACGCGCTTACGCGCGCGCTGGCGGCCGCGGCCGAAGGCGCGCATGCGGATGTACAACCCACGACTGAAGCCGCCGCCTCCGATGCCGGCCGGCAGGTCGTCGTGGTCGATAGCTCGGTGCCGAACTACGAATCACTTCTGGCGGGCATCGAAGGCGATTTCGACGTCGTCGTTCTGGAAAAGGGACGCGATGGTGTCGAACAGCTGGCCGAAGCGTTGCGCGGCCTCGACAATGTCCAGTCAATCCACATCATTTCCCACGGTGACGAAGGGCGCCTCTATCTCGGCACGGCGACGCTGACGGTCGAATCGATGGCCGACGAATATGCCGACGAGCTGCAGAGCCTGCGCTCCTCGCTGAGGGACGACGCCGATATCCTCATCTACGGCTGCGATTTTGCCCGTGGCGAGCTGGGCGAAAGTGCTGCCCGGATGATGAGCTACCAGACCGGCGCAGATATCGCCGCGTCGGACGATACGACCGGTGCCACGACCAAAGGCGGCGACTGGACGCTGGAATATCGGTATGGCGAGGTGACCACCAAGTCGATCATCTCCGCCGATGCGCAGGAACATTACGCCGAACTGCTCAATGTGCAGGCTTCGGTCGGCAGCGGTGCCGTGCTCGTTTCCTCGGAGCGCACGATCTACAGCGTCGATCTGGCTACCGGCAAGGCGACGGCGATTACGGTCGTACCCGCCACAGTCGGCGGCATAACCATGTCAGACACCATCAATTCGCTCGCCGTCGATCAGGCGAACGGCCTGATTTATTATACCGATTCCGCATCTGTGAACACCAACAGGGCGTTGTTCGCCTACGACTTCATCAACAACAACCATATCCTCATCGACAACGATCTGGGCAGCAACGGCGCCCTCACCAATGTCGTCATCGGCACGCGCGGCGTCGGCAGCGGTGCGGCGGCCTTCAATGCCGGATCGCTCTTCCTCGGGGTCGAGTCAGGTGCCGGCGATGCGCAGATCTGGCGCCTGACATTTTCGGCCGACGGCAGGACGCTGGCCGGGGTTTCGACTTTCGGCTCCAACCTTGCCAGCACCGACTGGGGCGATTTCGCCATCGATACCGCCAACGGCAACCTGCTCAGCATCACCGGCACGGGCATCACGCGTTTCAACCTGACCACCGGCGCTGCGGTCGCCGGCACGTTCACAAACCCGGGCGGTACCCAGGGCGCCACGGATGCGGCCGGCAATTCCTATGTCGTCGGTACACTGACCACCGGCGGCACGCCGATCATCCAGCGTTTCAACCCGACGACGGGCGCAACAATCGGCTCGGCGCTGACGATCACCACCAATGGCACGACGGCGCTGGCAACCGCGGTCAGCGATGCCGCTACCTGGACGCCACCGACCGCGTCCATCGGCGATATCGTGTTCGATGACAACAACGGTAACGGTACGTTTGATGCCGGCGTCGATGGCGGCATCTCCGGTGTCACGGTGCAACTGGTCGATGACGTCAACAACAATGGTGTCGCCGATGCCGGCGAGCGTGTGATCGCGACCGACACGACCAACATCAATGGCGCCTATCTGTTCACCGGTGTCTTGCCGGGCCAGTATGTCGTGCGTGTCACCGATACCAATGGTGCACTCGGCACCGCGCCGGCCACGACCGCAACGACCCGTACCGTGTCGATCGGTGCCATTGGCGCATCGGTGTTGAGCGCCGATTTCGGTTATAACGCCGTTGGCCCTACCATCGACCTCAACTCAGGCACGGTAACGCAGGAAATCGTCGGCAATGGCGCCAATCCCGGCGGAAGCGGCTGGACTGTTTCCGGCACGGGCAGCATCGTGAACGGCGGTTTTGCCTGGACGAATTCCGCGGCAACCGGCACCATCACGCAGACCGGCCTGTCCGGCTGGAACGACGGGCTTGCCCCTTCCGGCGCGACACAGCTGACGTTCGACGTCGGCTGGAGCAACAATGCGACTATCCTTGGCGTATCGACGGATAACACGACACCAGCCACGCTCGAAATTTCCATCGGCGGGGTTGTCTATGCGCGCGTTTCCACGGGCGTCGTGGGTGGCAACCCGAACACTGCGACAATCACCTACCTGAACGGTGCGAGTGGTTCGCCGACGACCGTCGCTGCTTCCGCCGTCAACACCGCCGCCTGGACCCGTACGGCCGTGACGATCAACCTGCCGTCCACGGTCAGCGCCTCGGGCCCGCTGGTGTTCAGCTACAATTCCACCGGTGGCCTTCTGGGCCTTGCGCCGAGCACGGACGACATTTTCGTCGATAATGTCAGCGCGCTGACCAATGTCGATGCTGTTGCCGGCAACAATTACGCGGCCACCTATACCGAAAATGGTGCAGCCGTGAACATCGCGGCTGTTGCCGCCAGCGTGCGCGATCTCGACAGCGCCAACATGCGCTCGGCAACGATCGTTCTGACCAATGCCCAAGCCGGAGACCTGCTGGCGTTGGGCAGTCTGCCCTCCGGCATCACCGGCAGCATCGACAATTCGGTTGCCGGCCAGATCACCATCAACCTGACGGGCAACGCCACCAAGGCCGCTTATGCGACGGCGATCCGCAACATCACCTTCTCCAATTCCGGCGATACGCCGGCGACGACGGACCGGATCATCAACGTTTCGGTCAATGATGGCGCGATTTCGTCGCCGCTTGCAACCGCCACGATCAGCGTCATCGCCGTCAACGACGATCCGGTAAATACCCTGCCGGCCGGCGGCTGGACGACCAATGAAGATACCAATGTCACGCTGACCGGCCTGTCGATCGCCGATCCGGATGCCGGCACCGGTGCGATGACGGTCACGCTCTCGGTCGGCACGGGCACGCTTCTGGCTACCAGTAGCGGCGGGGTTACTGTCACCGGTTCGGGCAGCTCCATCACGCTGACCGGCACGCTCACCGCCATCAACGCCTATCTCGCCGGCTCGTCCGCGCCGGTCTATGTGCCCGTTGCCGATGCGAACGGTGCAGTCACTCTGACCATGGTCACCAATGATGGCGGCAATACCGGCATCGGCGGCGTCAAGACCGATACCGACACCCGCACGATCACCATCAATCCCGTCAACGACGCCCCGATCCTCGATCTCGACAGCACGGTTGCCGGCACGGGTTTTGCCACATCCTACACGGAAAATGCAGCCGGCGTTGCCATCACCTCGGCTGCCGGCACATCGGTCATCGATGTCGACAATACCAACATGGCTTCGGCGACCGTGGTCATTACCAACGGTCAGGCGGGTGACATCCTTGCCATGGCATCGACCTTGCCCGGCAATATCACCGTTTCCTATAACGCCGCCACCTTCACGCTGACGCTGACCGGTTCCGACACCAAGGCCAATTACCAGAGCTATCTGGCGCAGGTGCGTTATTCCAGCACGTCGGACAATCCGACCAATGGCGGCACCGCCACCAGCCGTTCGATCAATGTCACCGTCAGCGACGGCGCGCTCAATTCCAACACGGCCGTCGCCACTGTTGCCGTCACGGCCGTCAACGATGCACCGGTCAACACCATTCCTGTCGGCTGGACCACGAACGAGGATACCAGCGTCGCGCTGACCGGCCTTGCCGTCACCGATCTCGATGCCGCATCCGGCACCATCACCGTGCGCCTGTCGGTCCCGACGGGCGTGCTGACTGCCACGGCCGGCGGCAGCGTCGGGGTCACCGGTTCGGGCACCGGCATCCTCACGCTCACCGGCACGCTTGCCAATATCAACGCCTATCTCGCCAGCGCCTCGGCGCCGGTTTACGTGCCGGTGGCCGATGCGAACGGAGCGGTGACCCTGACCATGACCACCAATGACGGTGGCAATACCGGCGGCGGCGCACTGACCGATACCGACACCGCAACCATCACCATCACCCCCGTCAATGACGCGCCGACGCTTGATCTCAGCGCCGGCGGTTCGGGCACGGGCTATTCCACCAGTTATACGGAAAACGGCACGGGCGTCGCGATTGCCGCCTCTGACGTCGTTATCGCCGATGTCGATAACGGCACCATGGCGTCGCTCCGGGTGCAGATCACCAATGGGCAGGCGGGCGACCTTCTTTCCGTCGCAGGCTCGCTGCCTCCGGGCATCACCATCCAGAGCTACGATTCCGCCACCTTCACGCTGACCCTGTCCGGTTCCGCCAGCATCAGTGCCTATCAGACGGCGCTGCAGCAGATCCGGTATTTGTCCAGCTCGGAAAATCCATCGACGGTTACCCGCAATATCAGCGTGACCGTCAATGACGGCGGGCTGAATTCCAACACTGCGATTGCATCCGTCAACGTCATTGCCGTCAACGACGCGCCGGTCAACACCGTGCCGGGGGCGCAGTCGATCCCCGAAGACACCATGACGGCGATATCAGGCGTGCAGGTCGGCGATGTCGACAGCACCAATGTCACTGTCACGCTCACCGTCAACAACGGTATTCTGTCGCCCACCGTGACCAATTCCGGCACGGTCACCGGCGTCGGTACCTCCACCGTTACTGTTTCCGGCACATTGGCGCAGGTGAATGCCGTTCTCGCCTCGCTGCGGTATCAGGGCAATGCCGATTTCAACGGCTCCGACACGCTGACGATCGTTACCTCGGATGGTGCGCTCACCGATACCGACACGGTGGCGATCACCGTGACACCGGTGGCGGACGCCACCAATGACACGATCGCGGCGACGGAAGATACGCCCGTTTCCTTCAACGTTCTGACCGGCACCGGCGGCGCCACCGCCGATACCTTTGCCAATCCCGGCCGGTTCGTCAGCGCCATTACCCAGCCGCCGGCGGGCCAGGGCACCGTCACCTTCAATGCCGACGGCACGATCACCTATACGCCGACTGCCAATTTCAACGGCCAGACGACCTTCACCTACACGGTCAATTCCGGCGGCGTGCTGGAAACCGCGACCGTCACCATCAACGTCGCTGCCGTCAACGATGCGCCGGTCAATACGTTGCCGGGCGCCGGCTGGACGACCAACGAGGATGTCGCAGTCGCGCTGAGCGGCCTTTCCGTCACCGATGTCGATGCCGGTACCGGCACGATGACGATCACGCTGTCGGTCGGCAGCGGCACGATCACTGCTGCCAATGCGGGTGGTGTCACGGTTGCCAATTCCGGCACCTCCACCATCACGCTCACCGGCACGCTTGCCAGCCTCAATGCCTATCTCGCCTCGGCTTCGGTGCCGCTTTACAATCCTGCCGCCAATGCCAACGGTTCCGTCACCCTGACGATGACCACCAATGATGGCGGCAATACCGGGTCCGGCGGTCCGCTCACCGATATCGATACGCGCACGATCACCATCGCCGCCGTCAACGATGCGCCGGTCAATACCCTGCCGCCGACCTTCACGGTGCCGGAGGATACCGCCCTCAGCCTCGCCGGCCTCGTGATCAGCGATGTGGATGCGGCAAGCGGCACGATGACGGTCGTTCTTTCCGTCAATTCCGGCCTGCTTTCGGCGACTGCAGGCGGCAGTGTCACCGTCAATGGTTCGGGCACCGCCACGCTGACGCTGACCGGCACGCTCACCAATATCAATGCCTATCTCGCGAGCGCCGCGACACGCCCGGTCTTCACGCCTACCGCCGATTTCAACGGCAATGTCACGCTGACCATGACCACCAGCGACGGCGGCAATACCGGCTCCGGTGGTACGCTGACGGATGTCGATACCTCGATCATCACGGTTACCCCGGTCAATGACGCACCGGTTCTCGATCTCGATGCGTCCGGTGCCGGCACCGGTTATTCCACCAGCTATACGGAAAAGGGTGCGGGCGTTTCCGTCGTCGATACCGACGTGTCGATCATCGATATCGACAATGCCAACATGTCCGGTGCGGTGATCACCATCACCAATGCGGTGGCCGGCGACGTCCTTTTCGTTAATGGCACGCTGCCATCCGGCATCACGGCCAGCTACGATCCTGCCAATTCCCGCCTGACCTTGTCCGGTTCCGCCAGCAAGGCGGATTACCAGACGGCATTGCAGCAGGTTCTTTATCGCTCGACTTCCAGCGATCCCGGCTCCACGCCGCGCAGCATTTCCGTGACCGTCAGTGACGGTGCGCTCAATTCCAATATCGCCGTCACCACGGTTACGGTCATCCCCGTCAACGATGCGCCGGTCAACGGCCTGCCTGCGACCTTCAGCGTCAACGAAGACACGCAGCTGACGCTGTCCGGCATCACGCTCGCCGATCCCGATGCCGGCACGGGCACGATGACCGTCACCTTCGCGGTCAATTCCGGCACCTTGTCGGCGACCGGGGCCAATGGCGTCACGGTCTCCGGCACGGGCACGGCCTCGATCACGCTAACCGGCACGCTTGCCAATATCAACGCCTTCCTCGGCTCGGCGGCTGCGCCAAAATACAATCCGGTTGCCGATTTCAACGGTTCCGTCACACTGTCCATGACCAGCAGCGACGGCAGCCTGACGGATGTCGATACCAGCACGATCACCGTCGTGCCGGTCGCCGATATCGTCAACGATACGGCCACGACTGCGGAAGACACGGCGGTCGCCATCAATGTTTCCGCCAACGACACGTTCTCGAACGCCAACCGCACCATCACCGCCGTCAACGGCACAGCCATTGCCGTCAATGGCTCCGTCGCCGTCCCGAACGGTACGGTTCGCCTCAATGCCAACGGCACGCTGACCTTCACGCCGGCCGCCGATTACAATGGCCCCGCGAGCTTCACCTATACGGTCTCCTCCGGTGGCGTTTCGGAAACCGGCACGGTCAATGTCACGGTCACCCCGGTCAATGACGCTCCGGTCAACACCGTGCCAGGCAGCCAGACCACGGCCGAAGATACATCGCTTGCCGTCAGCGGCATTTCTGTCACCGATATCGATGGCGACACCCTGACCACGACGGTCAGCGTCACCCGCGGCACGATCACGGTCACCGGAGCTTCGGGCGCCACGATCGGCAACAACAACAGTGGCACCGTCACGATCAGCGGCAGCGCTAGCGCCGTCAACGCGGTGCTCGCCAGCCTGCGCTACAATCCGAACGCCGATTACAACGGCTCCGACACGATCACCGTCGTCACCACGGATGGCACTGCCAGCGATACCGATACGATCGGCATCACCATCACGCCGGTGGCCGATATCGTTGCCGATACGGTGACGACGCTGGAAGATACGCCGATCACCTTCAACGCCATTACCGGTGTGGGTGGCGGCTCGGCCGACAATTTCGAAGGCACCCCGGTCCTCACCAGCGTCACCCAGCCGCCGGCAGGCCAGGGCACAGTCACCTTCAATGCCAATGGCACGATCACCTACACGCCGGCACAGGATTTCAACGGCCAGACGACTTTCACCTACACCGTCACCTCGGGCGGTGTCACGGAAACCGCAACGATCAACGTGAATGTCACGCCGGTCAACGATGCGCCGGTCAACACCGTGCCGGGCAGCCAGACCATGACGGAAGACGGCACGCTGGTCTTCTCGTCGGGCGCGGGCAATGCCATCACCGTCGGCGATGTTGATGACAGCAACCTGACGGTCACCATCACTGCCGCCAACGGCACGTTCTCGCTGTCCGGTATTGGGGGCCTGACCTTCACCACTGGTAACGGCACATCGAATACCACGATGACCTTCTCCGGCTCGAAGGCGGCGATCAATGCCGCCCTTGCCGGCGCAAGTTATGCGCCGACCGCCGATTATTACGGCACCGCCGGCGGCATCACCATTTCCACCACCGACGGCAAGGTCGGCTCGCCCACCGTTTCCAGTATCGCCGTCACGGTCACCGGCGTCGCCGATATTGTCGATGACACCGCCTCCACGGCCGAAAACACGGCAGTGGCGATTTCCGTCCTCGCCAATGACAGTTTTGAAAATGCCGGCCGTACCATCACCGCTGTTGGCGGCGTGGCCATCACTGCCGGTGGCGCGCCGGTTACCGTTGCCAATGGTCAGGTTCAGCTGACCGCCGGCGGGCAGCTCATCTTCACGCCGAACAATGCCTATGCCGGCGTCACCTCGTTCAGCTATACGGTCACGTCGGGTGGTGCCACCGAAACGGCGAATGTCACGGTCGCGGTTGCTGCCGTCAACAAGCCGCCGGTCAACACGCTGCCGCCAACCTTCACCACGCTGGAAGACAATGCGCTTTCGCTCGTCGGCCTGTCGATCACCGATCCGGATGCCGGTAGCGGCAATGTCACCGTCACGCTTTCGGTCGGTTCCGGCATACTCACCGCGACCACGGCCAACGGCGTCACGGTCGATGGCAGCGCCACCGGCACGATCACGCTGACCGGCAGCCTGTCGGCCATCAATGCCTATCTGAACAGCGCCACCAATCGCCCAAGCTTCACGCCCGCAGCAAACTCGGTTGCCGGCGTGACGCTCACGATGACCACCAATGATAACGGCAATACCGGCGGTCCGGCGCTGACCGATATCGATACCGCGACCATCAGCATCACGCCGGTCAACGACGCACCTTCCGGCGCCGACAAGACCGTGACGATTGCGGAAGACGGCAGCTACACGTTCGCGGTCGCCGATTTCGGATTTTCCGATCCGAACGACAATCCGGCGAATGCGCTTTCCGGCGTGGTCATCACCACCCTTCCTGGCAATGGCACGCTGACGCTGGGCGGCAATGCCGTCACCGCTGGCCAGTTCATCGCCGCCGGCAGTCTCGGCAATCTCGTCTTCACGCCGGCCGCCAATGCCAACGGCACGGCGCTTGCCGCCTTCACCTTCCAGGTGCGCGACAATGGCGGCACTGCAAACGGCGGCATCGATACCGATCAGTCGCCGAACACGATCACCTTCAACGTCACGGCGGTCAATGACGCACCGGTCAACAACCTGCCGGGCAGTTTTGTCACCGATGAGGATACGTCCTTCGCGCTGACCGGCATTTCCGTCACCGATGTCGATGCCGGCGCCAATCCGATCACGGTGACGCTCAGTGTCAATTCGGGTACACTGTCGGCAACGGCTGCGGGCGGCGTTAGCGTGTCCGGCACCGGCACTGCCTCGATCACGCTTACAGGCACGGTCAACCAGATCAACGCCTATCTGGCGTCGGCCAACCGCCCGCTGTTTGCACCGGCGCTCAATGCCAATGGCAGCGTCACGCTGACCATGGTCACCAATGATGGCGGCAATACCGGTGCCGGCGGCGCGCTTTCGGATACGGACACCTCGGTCATCACGGTCAACCCGGTCAATGACGCGCCGGTCGGCGCACCGGGCAGCTACACGATCAACGAGGATACCGTCCTCAACGGCACGTTGCCGGTCGCAACCGATGTCGATGGCGATACGCTGACCTATTCCGCCGGTGGCACCGCACCCGCCCATGGCACGCTCGTTGTCAATTCCAACGGCACCTTCACCTACACGCCGGCCGCCAATTACAACGGTTCCGACACATTCACCTACCGTGTCAGCGACGGCAAGGTTTCGGTCGAATACACGGTCACGGTCGGCATCACGCCGGTCAACGATGCGCCGGTCGCTGCCAATGATGCGGCAAGCATTCTTGCGACCGGTACCGCCTCCATCAACGTTCTCGCCAACGATACCGATGTCGATGGTGATGTGCTGTCCGTCGTGCAGGTCAACGGTTCGGCGGGTGGCGTCGGCCTTGCGGTCGCCGGCAGCGGCGGCGGCACGTTCACGATCGGCGCAAACGGTCAGGCGGTCTTCAATCCGGGTGCTGCCTTTGTCGATCTCGCAGCCGGCCAGACCCGCACCTCCTCGGTCACCTACCAGGTGTCGGACGGCAAGGGCGGCACGTCCTTTGCGACCTTCACCGTCACTGTCACCGGTGTCAACGATGCGCCGGTCTCCACGCCGATCGCCAACCAGTCCGGTGCCGATGCGCAGTCGGTCTACCTCAATGTCGCGGGCAATTTCTCCGATCCCGATAGCGGCGATACGCTGACCTTCAGCCAGACGGGCCTGCCGTTCGGCCTTTCCATCAGCACGGCCGGCGTCATCACCGGCACGATCGATCGTAGCGCCAGCGTCGGAAGTCCCTATTCGGTGACCGTGACCGCCACCGATGGCGGCGGCGCGCAGGTTAGCCGCACCTTCACCTGGACCATCACCAACCCGGCGCCTTCAGCTATCGACGACACGGCGGCGACCACCGAAAACGCCAATGTTTCCGGCAATGTCATCACCAATGACAGCGATCCGGATGGTGATCCGATCGTGGTTTCGGCCGTCGGCGGTTCGGCTGCGGGCATCGGGGCAGCAGTGACCGGCTCGAATGGCGGCACTTTCACCATCGGCGCCAATGGCGCTTATGTCTTCAACCCCGGCACCGCCTTCGATAATCTGGCCGCCGGCCAGACCCGCACCACATCCGTCACTTACACGATCTCGGACGGGCAGGGCGGCACGGCGACGGCGACGCTGACCGTCACGGTCACCGGCACCAATGATGCACCGGTCGCCGTCAACGACACGTTCACCACCAACGAAGACCAGCCGATCACCTTCGACGTTCGCAGCAATGACAGCGATGTCGACGGCGGCACGCTTTCGGTCACGCAGATCAACGGCATCAACATCACGGCCGGCAACAGCGTCACCGTCACCAACGGCTCTGTCACGCTCAATGCCAACGGCACGTTGACCTTCACCCCGAATGCCAATGCCAATGGCGGGGTCAGCTTCACGTACACTCTGTCCGACGGGCAGGGCGCCACGGCTACGGCCACCGTCAACGGCACGATTATTCCGGTTCAGGATCCGCCGGTCGCGGCCGACGACACGTTCACGACGGCGGAGGATACGCCCGCCACCTTCGATGTGCGCCTCAACGACAGCGATCCGGACAACGACCCGCTCACCGTCACGCAGATCAATGGCAGCGCCATCTCGGTCGGTGGCAGTGTCACCGTCACCGGCGGCCGCGTCACGCTGAATGCCAATGGCACGCTCACGTTTACGCCGAGCCTGAACTATAACGGCAACCCGTCCTTCACCTACACGATCTCGGACGGCAACGGGAACACCGCGACGGCCACCGTCAACGGCACGGTCACGCCGGTTCAGGATCCGCCGGTCGCCGTCAACGACACGTTCACGACGGCGGAAGACACCGCCGTCACCTTCGATGTGCGCCTCAACGACAGCGACCCGGACAGTGATCCGCTCACCGTGACGCAGATCAACGGCACCAACATAACGGCCGGCAACAGCATCGCGATAACGGGCGGCACCGTTACCCTCAACGCCAACGGCACGCTGACCTTTACGCCTGCCGCCAACTATTTCGGCAGCCCGTCCTTCAATTACACCCTGTCCGACGGGCAGGGGAACACGGCGACCGCTACCGTCAACGGCACGGTGACGCCGGTCAACGATGCGCCTGTCGCCGGCAATGACACGTTCTCGACGGCGGAAGACAATGCGGTCGATATTTCCGTCCTCACCAATGACAGCGATATCGATGGCGACACGTTGACGATCAGCCAGGTCAATGGCAGCGCTATCGCGGTCGGTTCGTCGGTATTCGTCAGCAATGGCAGCGTTCGCCTCAATGCCAATGGCACGCTGACCTTCACGCCGGCTGCCAACTATAACGGCCCAATTTCGTTCAACTATACGGTTTCGGACGGCAATGGCGGATCGGCAACCGCGACGGTTTCCGGTAACGTTACCCCGGTCAATGATGCGCCCACCGTCGTCAACGACAGCTTCACGACCAATGAAGACACGGCGATCACCTTCGATCCCCGCGCCAATGACAGCGACGTCGATGGTGATGCCATTTCGATCACCGCCATCAATGGCACGGCAATCGCCGTCAACGGTTCGGTCGCTGTCACCGGAGGCAGCGTCACGCTCGATGCCGATGGTCGCCTGACCTTCACGCCGAATGCCAATTTTAACGGTGCCGTGAGCTTTACCTACACGGTCTCCGACGGTCTGCTGAGCACGACTGGCACCATCAACGGCACGATCACGCCGGTCAACGATGCGCCCGTTTCCTCCGATGTCACCGTTGGCGTCAATGAAGATGCCGTGCTGTCCGGCAATCTTCCGGCCGCAACCGATGTCGATACCGGTGATGTCGTTACCTATGCCGTGGGCAGCACGTCACCCGCCCATGGGTCCGTCGTCATCAATGCGGATGGTACCTACACCTATACGCCGTATCCCAATTTCAACGGCCGTGACGCGTTCACCTTCATCGTCAGCGATGGCAAGGGCGGTACCAACGAATATACCGTCACCATCAATGTCGCGCCGGTCAACGATGATCCGACAGCCGGCACATTGCCCAACCGTGCCTCCGCCGACAGCGCCAGCATCAATCTCAATCTCTCCGGCTTCTTCAGCGATGTGGATGGCGATACGCTGACCTATAGCCAGACCGGTCTGCCGTCCGGCCTCTCCATCAGCGCGGCCGGTGTCATCACCGGCACGATCGACCGTCAGGCCAG
Organism: Neorhizobium huautlense; assembly: GCF_030811685.1. Classification (GTDB taxonomy): domain Bacteria; phylum Pseudomonadota; class Alphaproteobacteria; order Rhizobiales; family Rhizobiaceae; genus Neorhizobium; species Neorhizobium huautlense_A. Next base: position 215,660 of record NZ_JAUSRF010000005.1, read on the forward strand.
CATCGGCGGACCGGACGGCAATGGCGTCTACACCGTGACCGTCACCGCAAATGATGGCAATGGCGGCACCGTTACCCGCAGCTTCACCTATACCGTCACCAACCCGGCGCCGATCGCCGTCGGCGACAGCTTTACCACGCCGGAAGACACGCCTTACACGATCAACGTTCTTGCCAATGACAGCGATCCCGATGGCGATCCGCTGGTCGTTACCAGCGCCTCCGCCGTCAACGGCACGGTCACGATCGGCGCGAACGGCCAGATCACCTACCGGCCCAACAGCAATTTCAACGGCACCGACACGATCGTCTACACGATCTCCGACGGCAATGGCGGCACCGCGACCGCAACCGTGGCGGTCACCGTCACGCCGGTAAACGATGATCCGGTCGGTGGCACCATCCCCGACCGCACCCGCAATGACGGCGATGCCGACACGCTCGACGTGCGCGGTTTCTTCAGCGATCCCGATGGCGACACGCTGACCTATACCGTGTCAGGCCTGCCGGATGGTCTCACATTCAATGGAACGAGCATTACGGGAACCATTGCCAGCGGCGCGTCGGGTCCGACCGGGGAAAAGGTCTTCACTGTTACCGTTACCGCCAATGACGGCAAGGGTGGCGTGACACCGGTCACATTCCGCTACACCGTGCTCAATCTGCCGCCCGTGGCTGGCGATGATACCGTCAACACGACAGAAGACACGCCGGTCGATATTCTCGTTCTTGCCAACGATAACGATCCCGATCGCGATACGCTGTCGATCGTCCGTGTCGACAACAGGGACCTGACGCTCAACACGCCTCTCGCCATCGCCCACGGCACGGTCACGCTTCTGGTGGGACAGGACGGTAAGCCCTTCCTGCGCTTCACGCCGAATGCCAATTACAACGGCGCGGAAAGCTTTACCTATACGATCGATGACGGCAATGGCGGGGTGGCCACCGCCACCGTCCGCATCAATATCGCCGCCGTGCCGGATGCGCCGGTCGTGGTCAAGGACCTGCCCGACATCGTCCGCGCCGATGGCCAGACGCTGGCACTTGATACCGGCGATTTCTTCACCGATCCGGATGGCGACGATCTCAACTTCACCGTGACGGGCCTGCCCGCCGGGCTGAATTTCGATGCGGCCACCGGTACCATTCTCGGCGCGATCGACAAGAACGCCAGCAAGTTCAATGGCGGCGTCTATACGATCGTCATCACCGCGCATGACGGCCCGAATGGTACGGGCAACAGCATTTCCCAGGACTTTATCCTGACGGTCACCAATCCGGGTCCGACAGCCGTCAATGATGCGATCACCGTTGCGGAAGATACCACGATCAGCTTCAATCCGGTCAACGGTGACGGTATCACCGGTATTGGTACTACCGCCGGCATCGACATCGACCCGGATGGCGATCCGCTGACGATCACCGCGGTATCGGCCGGGCATGGCACGGTCACCATCGGCCCCGATGGGGTGACCCTGACCTATACGCCGAATGCGAATTACAACGGCGTGGATACGATCGTCTACACGATCGATGACGGCAATGGCGGCGTATCGACCGCCACCGTTCGCGTCACCATCACCGCGGTCAACGATGCGCCGGTGGCGACGCCGATCCCGGATCGTACCGATGGCGATACCCAGCCGGTGGATTTCAGTGTCGCGCCCTATTTCAGCGATATCGATTCACCGACGCTGACCTTCCAGGTCACCAACCTGCCACCCGGCCTCAACCTGGATCCGGCGACGGGCCGCATTACCGGCACCCTGACCAACACGGCTTCCAACGGCGGACCATATCAGGTCACCATCACGGCGCTGGATGGCGCGGGCGGTGTCACCAGCCAGACCATCACCTGGAACGTCACCGACCAGCCACCCTATGCCGTCAATGACGTACTGCCCGGCACTGTGCTCGAAGGTGGTACGGGGAGCGGCAACTGGATCGGCAATGATGTGGATGATGATCCGATCTTCCTGTCGCAGGTCAACGGATCTGCCGCCAATATCGGCGTTGCCGTCGCCGGCTCGCAGGGCGGTTCCTTTACCGTGAATGCGGACGGAACCTATTCCTTCTCAGCCGGCAGTGATTTCACGGATCTCGGCGCGGGCCAGACCCGCACGACGGTCATCCATTACACGATCAGGGATGCCGATGGTTCCTCCAGCACGGCGACGATTGCCGTCACCGTCACCGGCGTCAACACAGCGCCGACGCAGCCGGTCACGCTGCCATCCGTCACCATGGCGGAAAGCCAGACCGTTTCGGGCACCCAGCTGGCCTATGGTTCGTTCTTCATCGACCCCGATCTCGGCGACACGCTGACCTTCTCCGCCACAGGCCTGCCTCCCGGCCTGACAATGCGGCCCGACGGCACCATTGTCGGCACGATCGACAACGATGCGGCCGGCCCCAGCGGCAGCGCGACCTATACCGTTACCGTCGTGGCGAACGACCGCACGAACGGCGGCCTTTCCACCAGCCAGACATTCCAGTTCACCGTCACGAACCCGGCGCCGATTGCCGTCAATGACAGCATCAGCACGCCGGAAGACACGCCGATCGACAGCATCGACGTTCTCGACAACGACAGCGATCCGGATGGCGACACGATCTCGCTCGATCCGGATTTCGACCCGATTGCCGCCAACGGCACGGTCACCGTCAATCCGGACGGAACGCTGCGCTACGTGCCCAACCTCGATTTCAACGGTACCGATACGATCGTCTACCGCATCACCGATGGTCAGGGCGGTTATTCCACCGGCATCGTCACGGTCAATGTCAACGCCAGCAACGATCCGCCGATCACCTCGCCGATCGCCGACATGCAGCGCAACGACTACGAGCTGATCAGCTTCGATACGTCGTCGCATTTTGTCGATCCCGAAGGTGATACGCTGACCTATACGATCGACGGCCTGCCGCCGGGCCTGACCTATGATGCCACGACGGGTGTCATCTCCGGCCGCATCGCCAGCGATGCCTCGGGCCCGATGGGCAGCCGCAGTTATGTGGTGTCGGTCACGGCAACCGATCCCTTCGATCAGGCGAGCACGATCCAGTTCGTCTACATCATCAACAACGTCGCGCCCGATGCGCGCGATGATGTCGCCACGACCAATGAGGACACGCCGGTCGATATCGACATCCTTGCCAATGACGTGGATCTCGACAACGATGCCCGCACCGTCATCTTCGTCAACGGCGTCAATCTCACGCTGAACGGTCCGGCCGTCGGCACGACCAATGGCTCCGTGCAACTTGTGCTGAATGCGGGCGGCGAAGCCGTGTTGCGCTTCACGCCGGCCACGAATTTCCACGGCACGGAATCCTTCACCTATTCGATCAGCGACGGCAATGGCGGCAGCGATACGGCCAGCGTTACCGTCACCGTCAACCCGGTCAATGATGCGCCCACCGCCTCGCCGGTGCCGAACCAGACACAGGCGGACGGTTCAAATTTCAGCCTCGATGTTTCCAGCTATTTCAATGATGTGGATGGCGACGACCTCGACTACGTCGTGTCCAACCTGCCGCCCGGCCTCACCTACGATGCCGAAACCGGCATCATCAGCGGCCGCCTTGCCGCCAACGCGTCGGTAGGCAGCCCCTACACCGTCACGATCACCGCCTATGATCGTCTCGGCCAGCCGGGCGGGCCCGGTCTGCCCGCGTCGACCAGCTTCCGTTTCACGGTCACCAATCCGCCGCCGGTCGCCGTCGATGACAGCTATACGACCGCCGAAGACACGCCGATCACCTTCAATCCGGTGACCGACACTGACGGTGCCGACAGCGACCCGGACGGTGATCCGCTGACGCTGGTTTCGATCGACGGCCAGGCAATCGCGCCGAACGGCAGTGTGACCGTCTCCAACGGCGTGATCGCCATGGATGCGTTGGGCAACCTCACCTTCACGCCCGCCGCCAATTTCTACGGCAATGTCGCGATTTCCTATCGCATCAGCGATGGCAATGGCGGTTTTGACGATGGCCTGATCTCTATCGCCGTTACCCCGGTCAACGATCCGGCCATCATCGATCTCAACGGCGCCGGCGCCGGTGTCGACCGTACCGTCGATTTCGTCGAGGGCGGTCCGGCCGTTGCAATCGCGACGCCGGATGCTTCTGTCTTCGATGTCGAAGGCAGCATCGTCTCCATGGATATCGTTTTCGGTGGCTTCACCGGAAACGGCGTTCTCGAGGTCACCCATCTGAACGGCGTCGTCGATATTGCCTATGGCACGGCTTCGAGCGGTACGCTTGCCTTTGGCGGTACGACTTTCCGCTACACCTATAGCGGCAACAATCTGCATATCGAAAATGCCGCCGGTCCCGATGTCATCGTGCCGGATGCGGATCTCAGCGCCTTCCTGCGCGCCATCAGTTATGAGAACCGAAGTGACAATCCTGCGCCCGGCGTGCGCACGCTGTCCTTCACGGTCACCGATACGCTCGGTGCGGTGTCGGCGGCGGCCGTCACCAGCATCAATGTCATCCCTGTCAACGATGCGCCCATTGCCGTCGATGACACCGGCACGACCACGGAAAACGCCGTGCTCAATGGTGGCTCTGTGCTTGCCAATGACAGCGATCCGGAAGGCCAGTCCTTCACGATCGTTCGTGTCGGTACGGCGGGTGCGGTCGGCGCACCGGTCGCAGGCAGCACCGGCGGCAGCTTCGTCTTCAATGCCGATGGTACCTACACGTTCAATCCGGGAACGTCCTTCGACGATCTGCAGGTCGGCGAAAGCCGTACCACGTCGGTCACCTACACGATCCGTGATCCGGACGGTGCCGAATCCACCGCCACGCTCACCATCACCGTCACCGGTGAAAACGATGCGCCGACCGGAGGCACCTCGACCATCCCGGTCACCGAGGATACGGTGGCGACCGGCACGCTGACCGCCTTCGATGCCGATGGCGATACGCTCAGCTTCGCGGTTGCCACGCAGCCGTCACGCGGCACGGTCACCATCAGCCCGAACGGCGCCTATACCTACACGCCGGCCGCCAATTACAACGGTCCGGACAGCTTTACCTATACGGTCAACGATGGCCGCACGACGGTGACCTTCACCGTGGCCGTCAATGTGGTTGCCGTGCCGGATGCGCCGGTCGCCACACCGATCCCGCCGCAATCCTATAACGATAGCGATCCGGTCTCGATCAATGTCTCCGGTTATTTCTCCGATCCGGATGGCGACACGCTTACCTTTACCGAGAGTGGCCTGCCTGACGGACTTTCCATCAATGCGCAGGGCCTGATTACCGGCACGCTTGCCAGCGACGCATCGGTCACCGGTCCCTACACGATCACCATCACCGCGCGTGATCCGGCCGGCAATACGGTTGCCCAGAACTTTACGCTTGCCGTCGCCAACCCGGCTCCGATCGCGCATGACGATCTGGTGCAGACCGGCGAAAACCAGACCAGTATCGGGTCGGTCTTCGACGATAACGGCGCCGGTGAGGATATCGACCCGGATGGCGATGACTTCACCGTTTCGGCCGTCAACGGCGTTGCAGGTGGTGTAGGTACGGTTGTCACCGGTTCGGCCGGCGGCACGTTCCTCATCGATGCAAACGGCGATTACAGGTTCGAGCCGGGCACGGCCTTCGATGCCCTGCGCGCAGGCGAAACCCGCGCCACATCCGTCACCTACACGATATCGGACGGGCAGGGCGGTTTCTCGACCGCCACGCTCACTGTCATCGTCACCGGCACCAATGACGCGCCGATCGGCTCCAACGGCACCGGCACGGTCGCCGAGGATGGCGTTCTGACTGCGCCGCTGCCGGCCGTCACCGATGCCGAAGGCGATACGCTGAGCTATGCCGTCGGCACGGCCCCGGCAAACGGTGCGGTGGTCATCCGCCAGAACGGCACCTATACCTATACGCCGAACCCGGATTTCAACGGCACCGATACATTCACCTATACGGTCGGCGACGGCACCGACACGGTGACCTATACGATGACGATCACCGTCACGGCGGTCAACGACGCGCCGGTCATGCAGGATGTCTCTGTCTCCACCAATGAGGACACGACCTATAGCGGCCAGATTATCGCCGTCGATGTCGATAATGTCGCCAATACACTGGTTTATGGCCCCTATGCGCCGCCGGCGCATGGCACCGTCACCGTCAATCCGAACGGCACCTATACCTATACGCCGGCGCTGAATTACTACGGCACCGACAGTTTCCAGGTCATCGTCACCGATCCGGGTGGCCTGACCGATATCGCGACCGTCACCATCACCGTCAATCCGGTGAATGACGCACCCGTGGCGGTCAACGACAATGCCAGCACCACGCAGGGCACTGCCATCACCGGCAATGTCATCGTCGGCAGCGACAGCGATCCGGATGGCGATGCCATTCTCGTCACCGCCGTCAATGGTGCGGCCTCGGTCGGCGTGCCGGTGACCGGCAGCAATGGCGGCACCTTCATCATCGGCGCGGATGGCGCCTATTCGTTCGATCCGGGCACGGCCTTCAACGATCTTCAGGCCGGCCAAACCCGCAACACCACCATCACCTACCAGATCTCCGATCCGGGTGGCCTGACCGCGACCGCCGTGCTGACGGTCACCGTTTCCGGCGCCAATGATGCGCCGGTCGGCGGCCCGCTTCCGGACCAGACATGGAGCGACGGCCAGGCGATCACCTATCCGGTGGCGGCAAACTTCTCCGACCCCGATGGCGATACGCTGACCTTCTCCGCGGATGGCCTGCCCAGCGGCCTCGACATCGATCCCGACACCGGCGAGATTTCCGGCACGATCGATCGTTCGGCTTCCGGCGCCACCGGGCGCTTGGACTACACCGTGACCGTCACGGCCAGTGACGGCAATGGCGGCACCGTTTCGCAAAGCTTTGTGCTGACGGTCACCAACCCGGCCCCGACTGCCGTTGCGGACAATTTCACCGTCGCCGAAGGCGGCGTTCTCGGCGGCAATGTGCTGACGGGTGGCGGCAATGGCCCCGATACGGACCCGGACGGCGACGATCTGGCGGTTTCGCTGGTCAGCCAGCCGGCGCACGGCACGCTGACGCTCAATGCCGACGGGACCTTCACCTATGTGCCGACCGCCTTCTTCAATGGCACCGACACATTCGTCTACCAGATCGATGACGGCAATGGCGGCATCTCCTCGGCCACCGTCACGATTACCGTCACGCCGGTCAATGATGCGCCTGTTGCGGCCGATGATACGTTTGCCATCGATGAGGACGGCTCCGTTACCATCAACGTTCTCGCCAATGACAGTGATATCGATCGCGATACGCTTTTCGTCAGCCAGATCAACGGGCAGGCGATTTCGCTCGGCAATCCGGTCACGGTCATCGGCGGTACCGTCTCGCTCAATGCCAATGGCACGATTACCTTCACGGCAGCAGCGAATTACAACGGTTCGCCTTCGTTCACCTATACCGTGTCCGATGGCACGCTGACCGATGAGGCAACCGTCAGCGGCCTTGTCCGTCCGATCAACGATGCACCGGTCAACACGCTGCCGGCCAACTATTCGATGCTGGAAGACGGCACGCTGACGCTGGCCAACATTTCCGTCACCGATGTCGATGCCGGCAATGGTGCGATCCGGGTCACGCTCAATGTCAGCGGCGGCACGCTGTCGGCCTTCTCCGGCGGCAATGTCAATGTCACCGGTGGCGGCACGGGCACGATCGTGCTCACCGGCACGCTCGCCAATATCAATGCCTATCTCGGCAGCGCCGTGGCACCCGTTTTCCGGCCGATCGAAAACAGCAGCGCCGCCGTCACGCTCACCATGACCACCAGCGATGGCGGCAATACGGGTGCGGGCGGCGAATTGACCGCCACCAGCCAGTCGACCATCTTCATCCAGCCGGTCAATGATGTCCCGGTCGCGGAAGATCAGTCGATCACGACGGCAGAGGATACGCCGGTTTCCGGCACCATCGCCGCCAGCGATGCCGATGGCGACCCGCTGACCTTCACTGTCTCCACACAGCCGCAACACGGCACCGTCTCGATCGACAATGCCGGCCGTTACGTCTACACGCCAGCGCTCGATTATAACGGTAGCGACAGTTTCCGGGTAGAGATCAGCGACGGGCAGGGCGGTGTTCGCACCGTTACGGTCTCCGTCGCCATCTCGCCGGTCAACGATGCGCCGACGGCAGCCGATGCCGCCTTCTCGATGGATGAGGATGGCGGTCCGGTGACCGGTTCGCTGCCGATTGCGACAGACCGTGAAGGCACGCCGGTTACCTATGCTGTCGGAAGCCAGCCAGGCAACGGCACCGTGTCGATCACGCCAACGGGCGGTTACACCTATACGCCGCGCGCCGATTTCAACGGCACCGACACCTTCACCTATACGGTCAGCGACGGCCAGGCAAGCTCCAGCTACACGGTCACCGTGACCGTGCGTCCGGTCAATGATGCGCCTGTTGCCGTGGATGTCGAAGTCACGACACCCAGAAACCAGACCGTCGGCGGGCAGCTGACGGCAGTCGATGTCGACAATGATCCGCTCACCTTCGCGCTCGGCGCGCAGGCGTCGAATGGTGTCGCCACCGTCGATGCGGCCGGCAACTATACCTACACGCCGGATGCTGATTATTTCGGTGAGGACACTTTCACCTATACGGTGTTCGATGGAACGGTGACGATCACCCGCACCGTCACCATCGATGTCGGTTCCAACAACGCGCCGCCGGTGGCCGGCAATTATAACTTCACCATCAACGAGGATACGACCCTGACCGGTCAGGTCGAAGCGACCGATCCGGATGCCGGTGACACGCCGCGTTTCTCGGTAGCGACAGGCCCGACACACGGCACCGTCACCATGGATATCGACGGCAATTTCATCTATACGCCGACTGGCAATTATTTCGGAACCGATCAGTTCACCTTCCGCGTCTCCGACGGGCAGACGAGCATCATCCGCACCGTCTCGATCACCATCGATCCTGTCAATGACGCACCGGTCGGCTCCAACGCCACGATCTCCGTCACCGAGGATGTGACGACCACCGGCACGCTGCCGCGCGCCACCGATCCTGAAGGTTCGGCCGTCACCTATGCGCTCGGCTCGATCGTGCCGGACAATGGCCAGGTGACGATTGCGCCGAACGGCACCTATACCTACGTGCCCAACCCGGATTTCTACGGTCAGGACACGTTCACCTATACCGTCAGGGATGCCGACGGTGCGTTCAATACCTACACGGTCACGGTCAATGTACTGGGCGTCAACGACGCGCCGCGTGCCGGAAACTGGGCGGACAGCACGCCGGAAGACACGCCCAAGACCGGGCAACTGCCCGAAGCGGAAGACCCTGATGGTGATGACCCGGATATTACCTATGCCGTTGGAACCGGGCCGGCACATGGTACGGTCACGATCACCTCGACCGGCCAATATACCTACACGCCGGCCGCCAACTTCTACGGCACGGACAGCTTCACCTATACGGTGAGTGACGGTCAGGCGTCGAACACCTACACCGTCACGATGAATGTCACGCCGGTCAATGACGCGCCCGTCGGCTCCGACACCGCCATCACCGTCACGGAAGACACGCCCTATACCAACCGGCTGCCGGTCGCGACCGATCCGGAAGGTTCGGCCGTCTCCTATGGTCTGGGGACTGCTCCCGCCAACGGTACGGTCACGATCAATATCGACGGCACCTATACCTATATTCCGCGCCAGGATTATTTCGGGCAGGACAGTTTTGAGTACACGGTGAGCGATGGTGTCGACACCGCGACCTATACGGTCACGGTCACCGTCACGCCGGTCAACGATGCGCCGCGCGGCAGCGATGTGACCTTGCCGGCCACGGAAGACCAGCCGCTCAACGGCCAGTTCCCCGTTGCCATCGATCCGGAAGGTTCGCCTGTCACCTACGGTCTCGGTTCGCAGCCGGATCACGGTACGGTCACGCTTGGCGGTGGCCGCAACTTCACCTATACGCCGGCGCCTGATTTCTTCGGGCAGGACACGTTCACCTATACGGTCAGCGATGGCACGGCGACCGCCACCTATACGGTCACCATCAATGTCGCCCCGGTCAATGATGCGCCGGTCGGCTTCGATGGTGCGATCACCGTCACCGAGGATACGCCCTATAACGGCATCCTGCCGGTGGCCACCGATATCGACAGCGACACGCTCACCTATGCGCTGGTCGATCAGGCCGGTCACGGCACGGTGACGGTTCTCGGCAATGGCCGCTACACCTATGTTCCAGCCGCTGATTATGTCGGTCCCGACTTCTTTATCTACAGTGTCACCGATGGTGATGCGACGGTGGAATACCGGATCGAAATCACCGTCACCAATGTCAACGATGCCCCGCGCGGCGCCGATCTGACGGTCACCATGCCGGAAGATAGTCTTTCCAGCGGCCGTCTGCCGGTTGCCGTGGATCCGGAAGGCTCCAACGTCACCTACGCGATCGCCGGCGGGCCGGCACACGGCACGGCAACGGTCGATGCGCAGGGCAATTACACCTATCGCCCAAATCCCGATTATTATGGCCAGGACACGTTTACCTACACGGTGAGCGATGGTGTCGCCTTCAACACCTACACGGTCACGGTCAACGTCACTCCGGTCAATGATGCGCCGCGCGCATCCGACATCACGATCACCGCGAACGAAGACCAGACCTTTACCGGCACGCTGCCCGTCGCAGTCGATCCCGAAGGCCAGCCTTTCACCTATGGTCTCGGCTCGCAGCCGGCAAACGGTACCGCCACGGTTTCGGCCAATGGCACCTTCACCTATACGCCGAACCCCGATTACGACGGCCCGGACAGTTTCACCTATACGGTGACCGACGGTTCCGCGACCTCGACCTATACGGTGACTGTCAACGTACAGGGTGAAAACGATCCGCCGCGCGGCAGTGATGTCACCATCAACGCCACGGAAGACCAGGCCTATTCCGGTCGCCTGCCGATAGCCGTCGATCCGGAAGGTCAGCCGCTGCAATACGGTGTCGGCAGCATCCTGCCGCAGCACGGCACGGTGTCGGTCCAGACCAATGGCGATTTCATCTACACGCCGGCTGCGGACTATTATGGTCCTGACAGCTTTACCTATACGGTCACGGACGGCGTCAACACCGTCAGCTACACCGTCACGGTCAATGTCGCCAACGTCAATGATGCGCCGCGTTCGAACAATATCTCGATCAACGCGTCCGAAGATCAGACCTATAACGGCAACCTGCCGCCGGCCATTGATCCGGAAGGCCAGTCCTTCACCTATGGCCTCGGCTCGCAGCCTGCCCACGGCACCGTCGTCATCAATCCCGACGGTACGTTCAGCTACACGCCGGCTGCCGATTACAGCGGTACGGATACGTTCCAGTTCACCGTATCGGACGGTGCCGCCACCAATATCTACACGGTCACGGTCAATGTCGGCGGCGTCAACGATCCGCCGCGTGGCAGCGACGATGCCATCACCGTCACGGAAGATCAGGCCTATTCCGGCCAGTTGCCGACGGCAGTCGATCCTGAAGGCGATGACGTCACCTATGCGGTCGGCGCCCAGCCTTCGCATGGCACGGTGACGATCGGGCCGGATGGCGATTACGTCTATACGCCTTATCCGGATTATTTCGGCGCCGACAGTTTCACCTATACGGTGAGTGACGGCAGCGCGACCGCCACCTACACCGTCTCGATCACCGTCAACGGCGTCAACGATGCGCCACGCGCCAATGATACGGAAATCAGCGTTCTCGAGGATGAGGTCTATACCGGCCGCCTACCGGTGGCGATCGATCCGGAAGGTCAGCCCTTCACCTATGGGCCCGGCCAGCTTGCCCCCGCGCATGGCACGGTCACCATCTCGGCCAATGGCGAATTCGTCTATACGCCGGCCCGCGATTACAATGGCCCCGACAGGTTCGAATACACCGTCACCGATGGCGCGGGCACATCGACCTACATTGTCGAGGTCACGGTCGGTCCGGATAACGATGCGCCTGTCGGCAGCAACATCACCATCACTCCCGTCGAGGATCAGGTCTATAGCGGCCAGTTCCCGGTCGCCTTCGATCCCGATGGCGATCCGGTCACTTATGGCATCGGCGCACAGCCGGTCAACGGTACGGTGACGGTCGGCCCCGGCCGCAACTTCACCTATACGCCTTATCCGGATTATTCCGGCCCCGACACGTTCACCTATACCGTCACCGATGGTGACGCGATGCAGACCTATACGGTCACGGTCAACGTTCAGGGCGTCAACGACGCGCCGCGCGGCAGCGATGCATCGATCGTCGCGGTCGAGGACGAGGCTTACAGCGGCACCCTGCCGCCGGCCATCGATCCGGAAGGTGAACAGGTCTTCTACGGCGCCGGCCCGCAGGGTCCGTTGCACGGCACGGTGACGATCTCCACCAATGGCGATTACGTTTACACGCCGAATGCCGATTATAACGGCCCCGACAGCTTCACCTACACGGTCAGCGATGGAGACAAGACGGCGACCTACACGGTCACCATCTCCGTCACTGCGGTCAATGATGCACCACGTGGTTCCGATCTTTCCATCTCCATCGAGGAAGACGAAACCGCCAGCGGCACGCTGCCGGTAGCGACCGATCCCGACAATGCAAACCTGACCTATGGTCTCGGCGTTGCGCCGCTCAATGGCACGGCAACAGTCGGGCCGAACGGCACCTACACCTATGTTCCGAACCCGGATTACAACGGTCCGGACAGCTTCACCTATACGGTGACGGACGGCACGGCGATCTCCACCTACACGGTGACGATCAACGTTGCTGCACAGAACGATCCGCCGATCGGCTTCGACGGCACCGCGACGGTGACGGAGGATGTGCCCTATGACGGTCGCCTGCCGCTCGCCAGCGATCCGGAAGGCGAACAGCTCACCTATGCGCTTGCCGGCCAGGCCGCGCATGGCACCGTCACGGTTCTGGGCGACGGTACCTATCGTTACACCCCGGCTGCCAACTATTTCGGCTCCGACAGCTTCACCTACAGCGTCACGGATGGCGTCAACACGATCGTCCGCACGATCACCGTCACCGTGTTGCCCGTCAACGATCCGCCGGTCGGTTCGAACCATGCCTTCACTGTTGCGGAAGACGGTTCTGCCAGCGGCACGCTGCCGGTCGCAATAGATCCCGATAATACAAATCTCACTTACGGCCTCGGCACCGCTCCCGCCCATGGCGTTGTGACGGTCCGGCCGAACGGCACCTACACCTATGTGCCGGCCGCCAACTATTTCGGGGCCGACAGCTTCACCTATACGGTCAGCGATGGCAGCCTGACCTCGACCTATACGGTCACGGTCAATGTCACGCCGGTCCCGGATGCGCCGGTCGGCGCCAATGGCAATATCAATGTCATCGAGGACGTGCCGTTCGACGGCCGTCTGCCGGTCGCGACCGATGCCGATGGCGATCCGCTGTCCTATGCGCTGGTCGGTCAGGCCGGTCACGGCACGGTCACAGTCAATGCGGATGGAACGTATCGTTACGTGCCGGCGGCCGACTATTACGGTCGCGACAGCTTTACCTACAGCGTCACCGACGGCGTGTTCACGCGCCAATATACGATCAGCATCAATGTCGTGCCGGTCAATGATGCGCCGCAGGGATCGGATGCAGTCATCGCCGCCCAGGAAGATACCGTCACCAATGGCCGGTTGCCGATCGCGACCGATCCGGATGGCGACAGGCTCACCTACAGCCTTGGTGCCGGCCCGGTTTATGGTCGGGTCACGGTCAATGCGGATGGCACCTTCACCTACACGCCGGGCCGCAATTTCAACGGCACCGATACCTTCACCTATACGGTGAGCGACGGCACCTCGATCTCGACCTATACGGCGACCGTCAATGTCGCCCCGGTCAACGACGCGCCGGAAGGTTCCGACCTGTCCATCACGGTCGGCCCGAATGTAACGTCGACCGGCGCATTGCCGATCGCGCTCGATGCGGATGGCACACCGGTCACCTATGCGCTGGCCGATGGCCCAGCGCATGGCACCGTCACCGTCACGGCGGACGGCCGTTACAGCTATACGCCGGCAGCCGGTTACGGCGGTCCCGACAGCTTCACCTATACGGTGAGCGACGGCACGCTCAGCACCACCTATACGGTGACGATCAACGTGACCGCGCCGAATGCGCCGCCGGTGGCAGCCGATCTTGCCGCCACGACTCCGGAAGACACGGCACTCTCCGGCCAGCTGCCGACGGCGACAGATCCCGAAGGCCAGCCGGTCAGCTATTCTCTCGGTGTCGATGCTGCACATGGCCGCGTCACCATCGATGCGAATGGTGTCTATCGTTACGTGCCGAACCGCAATTACAGCGGCACCGATGTCTTCACCTATGTCGTTAGCGACGGGGTGACGAGCGCGACATATCGCGTCGTCATCGAGGTCACGCCGATCAATGATGCGCCGGTGGGCTCCGATGCCGCCATTTCAGTGCCACAGGATGCGATCTCGACCGGCACCCTGCCGCCCGCCGTCGATCCGGAAGGCGAGCCGCTCACCTATGGTGTCGGCCAGCAGCCGGCCCATGGCACGCTGGTCATCCTGCCGGATGGCACCTATCGCTATCAGCCGGCCCCCGGCTATTACGGTTCGGACAGCTTTGTTTATACGGTCAGCGACGGCGAAAACGTCTCGTCCTACACGGTAACGATCACCGTCGTTTCCGCCAATAACCCTCAGCCGCCGCAACCGCCGGAGCCACCGCCGGGCACCAACGAATATCTGCCCCCGGCGCCCAATCTGGGTGGCGAGGCCCCGACCGTGACGTGGACGCCCGACGACAGCAGCACAGGCGGCACGTTTGCGCCGGCCAGCGGTTCCGTCATGGAAAGCCTCAACGGTATCGCCGGGGATATCGGCGAGAATGGCCCGATCAACAGCGTTACCAACTCGATCCGCTCGCTCAACGGCATCGGCTCGCTGCCGGATGAGGGCGCCGTGCTGCACGCCGCCCGCCAGATCAGCGAATGGATCGAGAGCGGCCGCCGCATCGATGAATTCACGGTCGGTTTCTACAAGGGTGGATCGAATACCCGTCTGTTCGATGGCCGGGATTCGCTGACCTGGTTCAGCGTCGATACGATGATCTATGCCGGCCAGCTCTACATCATGCCGTCACCCGGTTACGGCGATGGCGCGGCCTTCACGGTCACGCTGGCAGACGGTTCGCCATTGCCCGGCTGGCTGCGCGCCACCCGCCAGGGTGTCGTGATCGGCCAGCCACCCGCGGGCCTGCCATCCATCGATATCCGCATCAGCGGCATCTCGCCGGAAGGTGAACCGGTTGCCGATGATGTCCGTATCGACCTGATGAACGGCTCGATCATGAACCACGAAAGCGACCGCGAGGCGCTGCTGATCCCCAGCCTGTTCTCCGACGAGCTGCAATATCAGCTGACCATGGGCGAGGATGCGGCGTCCGATCTGTCGCGGGCACTGGCCCAATGGCGGGAGTAGGGGCGGCGGGAGTAGGGACAAGCGTCGTCTGAACAAGGTGAGGCATGGCTGCTTTCGGTGGCCATGCCTTTTTCTTTTTATCTTCAATGTCATACGTCAGCCTTGAACCTGCGCCTGCTGCTCGGCTCCGCGTCGTGCAGCCGCAAGGCGGCGTCATTGCGGTTTTCCGCAACTCAAAATGGGTGTTTCTACCCTTGAAAGCACTAAAGCGGTGCTTTACATATTTAAGCATGCCACAAAGTACACACAAATCGACTTTGCGCTATGAACTTGCTCCCGACGAGCAGGCGAAGCAGGCTTTCGAGGAAACCTTCGAGGCCTATGCGGCGATGCTTTCCATGCTGGACGATCTCGCCTCCGAGAAAGGCGGCGCCAATCTCGTGACCCTGCATGAGCTCGCTTATGAAACAGTGCGTGAGCGCACGCATCTGCCGGCCCGGCTGGTCACGCTTGGCCTGCGCGATTTCGCCTCCAACCGGAACCATGCGGCAAAACCCGACCGTTTGCCGCTCGATGAAAAACTTTTCGCCATCAAGGGCCCTTCGACGCTGACCATCGCAACCGTGCAGGGGCGCGTGTCCGTGCCCTATGACGTTGCGGGATATTCAGCCGGCGTGTCCGGCATTTTTCCTGCGCAACTCGTTGCGCAGAACGGCAGTTACCAGATCCATATCGGTGTCACCACGCACGCGAACAGAACGGAGAAGACGATCATGACCAATGAAGGCATTCTTTCCCGCATGGGCCGCCTGATCGCCGGAATGGCGAATGCGGCCGTCGACAAGGCCGAAGGCGCCAACAAGGTTGCCGTCGTCGAGCAGGCGCTGCGCGAAATAGATAGCGCCGCCGAAGAGGCACGCGCCGATCTCGGCAAGTCGCGCGCCGAGGAATACCGCATCCTGACGCGCCGCAACGAGATCGGCTCCGACCTCCAGGCGCTGGACGAAAAGATCCGCACGGCGGTGTCTGCCGGCCGCGATGATCTCGCCAAGGCCGGTGTCGCCCGCCAGATCGATCTGGAATCGCAGTTGGCCGCACTCGACAAGGCGCTCGCCGGTGCGCGTGAACAACTGGCCGAAGGCAGCCAGGCATTGCAGGCGGTGCTTGCCACCCGCCGCGAGGGTGAGGAAAAACTGGCCGCGCTGAAGCGCAGCCTTGAACAGTTCCCGGAAGCCGGCGAGGGCGCCGAGGCGCGTAAAAATCCGGCGGATGGCGCTGCCCGTGCCTCTGCCACCGTTTCGCGCCTGACCGGTGTTGCCTCCGCCGATCACAAGGGTTCCGCCGAACTGGACGAACTTGACCGCCTGCACCGCGAACAGGCCATCGAGGCACGTCTGGCCCAGTTCAAATCCGGTCAGAACTGACGCCCATGGACCTTTTTCTCGCCCCTCAGGCGGCGCCGTTTGCAGTGGCCAGCATCATTCTCGTCACCATAACGGTGCTCGAGGTCGGCTGCCTGCTGATCGGCGTCTCGCTCAGCGAACTGGTGGACAAGGCGATGCCGGAGGGCCAAGGCGGCGGGCTTTCCGGCCTGATGTCCTGGGTCAATCGTGGCGGCGTGCCGGTTCTGGTTCTGCTGCTGATCTTTCTCGGCTTTTTCGCCATCAACGGCTTTGTGCTGCAGGCCGTGGCGCGCGCCGTCTTCACGCCGCTGCCGGCATTGATTGCCTCGATTCCCGCCTTCGCGCTCGCCGTTCCGCAGGCGCGCTGGGCGAGTGGCCTTGTTTCGCGCATCGTCCCGCGTGACGAAACCTATGTCATCGATCCGGCCGATTTTGTCGGCCGGATCGCCGAAGTGACCGTCGGCCCGCTCGATCAGGGCCTGCCCGGCCGGGTGCGCATCAAGGATCGTCACGGCAACTGGCACACTTTGCGTGCGCGCGCCGCAGCCGATTCCACCGCCATTCCGATCGGGCGGCAAGTCCTGCTCGTCGATAAAGTTTCAAACGTCTTCATTGCCATCGTTGCACCGTCGGACCTGACCGCGGAGCCGAACCCAACCTCTACGGAGCTTCCATGATATACGATCTGTTGTTGCCCGCCGGCATCGGCCTTGTCGCGATCTTCGGCATCGCCTTCGTCGTCGCCTCGCTTTACACCCGTTCCAGCCGTGACGAAGCCTATGTCCGCACCGGTCTGGGTGGCCAGAAGGTCGTTCTCGACGGCGGTTCCGTCGTGCTGCCGATCTTTCACTCCATCGCCCGCGTCAATCTGAAGACGCTGCGCCTCGAAGTGCGTCGCGGTGAGGGCGATGCGCTGATCACCAAGGACCGTATGCGCGTCGATATCGGCGCCGAGTTCTATGTCCGCGTCAAGCCGGATGCTTCCTCCATCGCGCTCGCCGCCCAGACGCTGGGTGACCGTACCAATGATGCCGAACAGCTGCGTATCCTCATCGAAGCGAAATTCGTCGATGGTCTGCGCTCGGTTGCCGCCACAATGAACCTCGATGCCCTGCAGGAACAGCGCATGGACTTCGTCAAGGCCGTGCAGGAAGCCGTCGGCTCCGATCTGCAATCGAACGGTCTCGAACTGGAATCGGTGTCGCTCACCCGTCTCGACCAGACCGATATCAAACATTTCAACGCCAACAACTTCTTCGATGCGCAGGGCCTTGCCACGCTCACCCGCATCACTGAGGCGCGCAAGAAGGAACGCAACGAGATCGTTCGCGATACCGAAGTGGCGATCGCCCAGAAGGACCTTGAAGCCCGCCAGCAGTCGCTGACCATCGAGCGCACCAAGCGCGAGGCGGAGCTGAACCAGGAACGCGACGTCGCAAACAAGTCGGCTGCCACCCGCGCCGAGACCGCGCAGCAGGAACAGGCCGCCAAGCGCGCCGAAGAAGAGGCCCGTATCGCCTCCGAACAGGCGATTGCCGAACGCGAAGCGGCGGCAAAACAGGCCCGCGAAAGCGCCAATATCGATGCCACCCGTGCCGTTCAGCAGCGTGACACCGAAGCCCGTCGCGACCTGCAGATCGTCTCGCAGGAAAGCGCCATCGCGGTTGCCAACAAGAGCCGCGAAGAGTCGGAATCCAAGGCCCGCGCCGAAGAAGCCCGCGCCCTTGCGATTGCCGCTGAAGAAAAGGTATCGACCGCCAAGGCCGTCGAAATCGCCGAACGTGAACGCCAGATCGCCATCATCGACGCCCGCAAGAAGGCCGAGACCGAAGCGACCGCCGTCACCGTTGGTGCCGAGGCTGAAAAGCAGGCGGCCGTCGATCAGGCCGATGCCATCAAGACGCTCGCCAACGCCGAAGCCGATGCCGCGATCATCCGCGCCAAGGGCGTGCTGGAAACCGGCAAGGCGGAAGCCGAAAGCGAAGCCCTGCTCAACGAGGCGCGCAACCGCCTCAGCGCCGCCATCATCGATTACGAAATCCTGCGCGAACGCATCCGCATCATCCCGCAGGCGCTGGCGGAAGCGGTCAAGCCGATCGAGAAGATTTCCGATATCCGCATCTTCGACACCGGCGGCATGCTGGGCCGTGGCGGCGAAGGCGGCGGTTCCGGCGTCGGCCTCGGCGAAGGTCTCGCCGGCCAGCTCTTGAGCTATCAGGCCAACAAGCCGGTTCTCGACCAGCTCTTGAAGGAAGCAGGCTTTACCGGCGAAAACGCCATCGCCTCTCTGATGGGCGACCTGCAGCCGCCGGCGAAGCCGAAGACGGTTGCCGCTCCTCCGGCAGCACCGAAGCCGGCCGAGAGTGTCGTAAAGGGTCCGCAGCCGGATAACGGCTGATCAGGTATAGAGAAACGGGAGGGCGGAATTTCCGCCCTTTCCGGCCATGGCGACCAAACACCCGACACGAGGAGCAGGTGATGTCCTTCAATCGCATCGGATTTTCGTTTCTTCGCCCAACCGGCATGACGGTTGTTTTGCTGGTTGCCGCCCTGCTTTCCAGTCTGTTCGCCGCGCAAGATACAGGAGCGAAAATGCCAGCCGAAGACTATGCCGACATCATTGCCTTCGCGTCCGATTTTTCGGGAAATGACGCCGCCATTATCGACAAGGTCCGGCAGATGGCGGCCGATCCGCCGACCGACATCGAGACCATCGGATTTTACGGCGCAGAAGACTATCCGCCGCGCCACCGGCTGTTCCTGGCAACGGTCAGCCTGCTCGATAATGCTCAAAAGCTGTATTCGGTCGAAGACAAATATACCGCCGAAATCTTTTCGATCTGGCAGGATGACAATGTCATCAGCGAGAAAACGCTGCCTGATGCCGCGAGGATTGTTTTTGGTCCCCTGATCATCGGCGAGCAACCGCCGGGCGACATAAAGGACTATCACCGTGTTGTCTGGGAGAAATATGCCGAGGCGACAAGAGAGCTGGAAAAAACCATCGCGGATGACGGCCGTGTCCTCCTGTCCGTCGATGCCACGGATGGCGACACGATGTTGTTTGCGCTGGTATCGCCGGAGATTGCCGAGCGCTGGCGCGACAAGGCGCTGAGCGAGCACGAAGGTTATTACGCCGGCGTGCGTTCTCCGATGTGGGGTCGGTTCTGGGACTACCTGAACTATTCCACCCGAGGCATGATGGCGCCGGAGGATCGCAGGGGTATCCCGCCCGGCACACTCGAACGAGCAGATGCACTCCCCTTCGCAAAGTGAAGGTGTTCCCCACCACGAAAAAGCCTCCTGCGGCATGCGCCACGGGAGGCTTTTCATTTTTGCCGAAGAGGCCGCTTAGGCGTCGAGATAACGCTCCGCCAGACGCGCCCACATGGCCGAACCGGTGGTCAGGCTGCCATCGTTGAAATCATATTTCGACGAGTGAAGAATGGCTGAATCCTTGCCGTTGCCGAGGCGCAGAAAACTGCCGGGGCGGTGGTGGAGGAAATAGGCAAAATCCTCGCTGCCCGGCAGCGGCGGGCAGGTGGAGACGTTTTCGTCACCTACCAGTTCACGTGCCACTTCGTTCGCAAACGCGGTTTCGGCTTCCGAGTTCAGCACCACCGGGTAACCGTATTCGTATTCGATCTCGGCTGTCGCGCCATGGCCTTCCGCAACACTGTGAGCGAGCTTGCGGATGCGCTCTTCCAGCAGTTCGGCAATGGCCGGATCGAAGTAGCGCACGCTCATCGAAATCTCGGCGGTGTTCGGAATGACGTTCGACGCCTTGCCCGCATGGATGGTGCTGACGGTCACGACCGCCGTCTGGGTCGGATCGACATTGCGCGACACGATGGACTGCAGAGTGACAACGAGATTGCAGGCGATCAGCACCGGGTCCACCGTCAGGTGCGGACGCGAGGCATGGCCGCCCTTGCCATGAATGGTGATTTTTACCGTATTGCCGCCGGCCATGATCGCGCCCGGACGGGTGAGCAACGCGCCGGCCGGCATGCCCGGATGGTTGTGCAGGCCAAAAATGGCGTCGATCGGGAAGCGATCGAACAGACCGTCAGCGATCATTTTCTGCGCGCCGCTGTCCTTGCCGGCTTCTTCGGCAGGCTGGAAGATCAGCGTCACCGTGCCGTTGAAACGCTTGGTGCGGGCCAGATATTCGGCGGCACCCAGCAGCATGGTCGTGTGGCCGTCATGGCCGCAGGCATGCATCTTGCCGGGCACCGTGCTGGCATAGGCCACACCGGTTTCCTCGGCGATCGGCAGCGCGTCCATGTCGGCGCGGATGCCGATGCTCTTGGTGCCGGTGCCGTTCTTGAGCGTTGCAACGACGCCATGGCCGCCGACATTGCGGGTCACGTCAAAACCCCAGCCTTCCAGCTTGTCGGCCACGTAACGGGCCGTTTCCGCTTCCTCGAAGGAAAGTTCCGGGTTTGCGTGCAGGTGCTGGCGGGTCGCCTTCAGTTCGGCTTCCATCGCGTCGAAATCGGCAACGCGGGCGTACAGATTGTCTTGAATTGGCATGATCTATCCAGACTTCTTGAATTTCAAAGAAAAAGGCCCCGGCCTTTCGGCCGGGGCTAGTCGGGGAGGACATTTTATAGGAAACGCGACAGAAAAGCCTGTGTGCGCGGGTGCTGCGGGTTGCCGATCACATCTTCCGGCTTGCCCTGTTCGACGATGACACCGCCATCCATGAAAACAACCCGGTCGGCAGCTTCCCTGGCGAAACCGATCTCGTGGGTGACGACGATCATGGTCAGGCCTTGGCTTGCCAGATCCTTCATCGTCGCCAGCACTTCGCCGACGAGTTCGGGATCGAGCGCCGAGGTCGGCTCATCGAACAGCATCAGTTTCGGTTTGATCGCAAGCGCACGGGCAATCGCCACGCGCTGCTGCTGGCCGCCGGAAAGCTGGCGCGGATAATTGCCTTCCTTTTCCGACAGGCCGACACGCTTCAGCAACTGGCGGGCGTTTTCGATCGCATCCTTGCGGCTCTGGCCGTGTACGCCGACCGGTGCCTCGATGATGTTCTGCAGCACCGTCATATGCGGGTAGAGATTGAACTGCTGGAACACCATGCCGATCTTGCGGCGCTGCTTGGCAATGCCGTTATCGGTCAGCTTTTCCAGCCGGTCGTTCTTCACCCGGTAGCCGATCTGCTCGCCATCCACCTCGATAAAGCCCTGCTGGATGCTTTCGAGGTGGTTGATACAGCGCAGAAACGTCGATTTGCCCGAGCCGGACGGCCCCAGAATGACGACGACCTCGCCGGGCGCAACATCGAGGTCGATACCCTTCAAGACTTCGAGCTGGTCGAAAGCCTTGTGGACATTGCGGGCCTGAACGAGAGGTTTTGCATCAACGATAGGGGTCAATGGCTTGCCTCCTCTGTGACAGCCGCCGGTTTGGCGGCGGCTGTCGCGTTGCGGCGGTCGCTGCGGCCGTAATAGGCTTCGATATAGCTCTGGCCGATGTTCAGGACGGACGTGATCAGCAGGTACCAGATAACCGCAACCATCAGCATGGGCACGATTTCGAAGGTGCGGTTATAAATCGACTGCACCGAATAGAGCAGATCGGCCATGGCGATGACGCTGACCAGCGAGGTCGCCTTGATCATGCTGATCAGCTGGTTGCCGGTCGGCGGAACGATGGAGCGCATGGCCTGCGGAATGATGATGCGGCGAAGTGCGCGCGCCCTGGTCATGCCGAAGGCCTGTGCGGTTTCCGCCTGTCCGCGTTCGACCGAAAGCAGGCCGCCGCGGATGATTTCCGCCATATAGGCCGCTTCGTTGAGCGCCAGACCCACGATTGCTGCCGTCATCGGCGTGATCACCGAATTGGTGTCCCAGCTGGCAAGCGTCGGGCCAAAAGGGATGGCGATCGACAGGTTCGGGAACAGTGTCGACATGTTGTACCAGAAGATCAGCTGGACGAGCAGCGGTGTGCCGCGGAAGAACCAGATGAACAACGAGGCAAAACCGCTCGCCAGCCTGTCGTCGGACATGCGCATGATGGCGATGATCAGGCCGAGCGCCACGCCGAGGATCATGGCGATCACGGTGAGTCCGAGGCTGACGTAAAGGCCGCTCAGCACCGTCGGGTCGAAGAAATACTGGGCAACGACCGGCCAGCCGAAATTCTCGTTATTGGCGACGATCCAGCCGAAATCGGCGACGACGATCGTCACGATCAGCCAGAGCGCGAGGCGCCCGTAACGGAACGGCGCGTGGGCGGTCGCCACATCGCGGAAATCCGCAGCGCCCGAAGGCGCTGCCTGTGTTGAGGTGTTCGTGCTCATTTCGGCAGCTGTCCACCGAGGTTGATGCCCGGTTCCTTGAGCATGTTGTTCTCAAGGCCCCACTTCTTCATGATGGTCGCATAGGTGCCGTTGTCCATCAGAACCTTGACGGCATCCTTCAAGAGCGGACCGAGCGGCGAACCCTTCGGTACCACGGCGCCCTGATAAAGGTCGTCGAAACCGTTCTTTTCACCCACGCCGGTCAGTTCCAGCTGGCCGTTGGCCTGTGAAACGAAATAGGTCAGCGGTGCCTGCGAGGAGAAGAAGGCGTCGGCGCGCTTGGAGCGGACGGCGAGGATCGAGGCCGGCTGGTCGGTGTATGACTGCACGGCCACGGCTTCCTTGCCGTCGGTCTTGCACTTTTCCGACTGTGCCTGGATGACGCGCTCGGCAGAACCGCCGGCCATGACGGCAATGCGCTGGCCGCAGGCGGTGTCGAGCGAGGTAATGCCCTTCGGGTTGCCCTTCTGCACGGCGAAGACCACGAATTCCTGGACCCAGTTGACGAAATCGTTGGCTTCCTCGCGGCTCTTGAAATCACCGACCGGGCCGAAGGCGAACTGGTAGCGATTGGAATTGACGCCGGCCAGCAGTGCCGGAAGGCCGCCCACGGTCGCATGGTCGATCTTGATTCCGAGAACCTGTCCGAGCGCATCGGTCAGGTCGGCGCTGGCGCCGGTCATTTCCGTGCCGGTGACGATTTCGTAGGGAGGGAAGGAGCCGTTGTTGACCGAAGTCATCTTGCCGGCGGCCTTGATGTCTGCCGCCAGGCGATCGTTCAGTTCCTTGACCATTTCCAGCTTGATGGAAGCGTCCTGTGCTTTCGCGACACCGGCAAGGGCCACGCCGACCAATGCGAGAGCGATAAGTTTCTTATGCGACATGTTCATTCCCCTTTGTTTTACAAAGCTACGTTTCTTGAGAGGCGAAAGTTTCAGATCCGGCTACCGTCGGTATCGTATGCAAAAAGCTCTTCCGGCGTCATGTGACGTTTCATGATACCCTGCGCATGCAGTTCACCGGCGAAGTCGTCGATCATCTTGCGGTTGACGGCAAAGCCGCTGGCATCCCAGCCCTTGGGCAGTTCGCGCGAGTTCTTGAGCACTTCGTCGAACATCCACGGCGTGGTCTCGGCATATTTGCGGCGCTTTTCCGTCCACATTTTTTGCGACTCGTCCACCAGACGGTTGACTTCGGCGATCACCCACGGATTTTCCGCAACGATCTCGGCCTTGATGCCGATCAGGTGCATGCCGGGAACATAACCGACCTCGTTGAAATAGCGCTGTTCCTCGCCACGGAAATCCGAAAGAACCTGGCGGTAAGGTGAGCCCGGCTCGAAATAACCGTTCGGCATGAACGGGGTGAAGATCGCATCCAGTCCACCTTCGCGCAAAAGATCCACCATCGGCTTTTCGCCGGGGCAGGCTTCGATCAGTCCTGGCTGGCCGAAACCGTCCAGACGATCGGTGATCGGATGGGCTTCGGTCAGGCGACCGGCATACCACATGGCGTCCTTGACCTCGACACCTTCGCGGCGAATGGCGGCGCGTGTCCAGGTATTGCCACTGTCGCGCCAGCCGGTCACGCCGATACGCTTGCCTTTCAGCTGGCCGAGCGTGGTGATGTCACTGTCGGCCATGGTCATGATGCAGCGATGGCGAAAACCGCGCATGATGAAGTTGGGGATGCCGACGATCGTGTCATCACCGTCATGGCGAAGCTGGGTATAGCGGCTGAAGGAGATTTCGGCGGCGTCGTGGTCCGGGTCCTTGCCGAGATGGGAAACCAGCGTGCCGATGCGGTCGACCTGAAGGTCGAGCTTGTCGGAGGTGACGTCACCGAGAACCAGCGGCGTCATGTAGTCCCAGTCACGCAGTGCAATTCGAAGGCGCAGTGTCATTTGTGCTACTCATTCAGAAAATGCTGATGGACTGAGATTAAAATGTTCATTTTGAAATGATCAAATGTTATTACGTTATTGAACATTAAATTTGGTGAAAGAATGAACGACGCTTACGATTCGAACTGGTTTGCACAAAAATTGAGCGATCGTACAATTCGCGGAATCGCGTTGGAAACCAGTGCCTTGATCCGTGCCGGTGCGTTGCCGGTAGGGGCAAAGCTGCCTCCAATTCGGGATCTCGCTTTTTCGCTCGGCGTCAGCCCCGCGACGATTTCCGAGGCCTGGAGCGAGCTTCGCAAGCAGAAAATCATCACTGGCCGAGGTCGAAACGGTACCTGGGTAAGCGGCGACCGTTTCATCGCCAAGCCGGAACGATTGGCGAGTTCCGGTCGCTACGGCCCCGATGCGCTCGATCTGACCATGGCCGTGCCGGATCAAAAACTGCTTCCGCCGCTGGAAAAGGCGCTGATCTATGGTGCCTCGGCGGACGATCTCAACAGCTATGAGCGCAGCCGCATCCTCCCGGAACTGGAAATGGAAGTGCGCAGGACATGGCCATACGAGGCGGAGGCATTCCTGACCATGAACGGCGGTTACAACGCCGTCTATACCGCCATCCATGCGCTGGTGACGCCGGGTGCACCCGTCGCCATCGAGGAGCCGACGGCCATGCGCCTTCTCGATATTCTCGAACATCTCGGCGCCCATATCATTCCGGTGAAATGCGATCAGGACGGGCCTATCCCATCGTCACTTCAGGAGGCGATGCGCTACAAGCCGGTGGTCTTCCTGTTTCAACCGCGCCTGCATTCTGTGACGGGTCGCACCGTCACCTCCGGGCGGATGTGGGAACTGGCGGACATCTTGCGCGGCAGCGATACTCTCATCATCGAGGATGACGGTGTCGCCGATATCGCCGAAAGCGGACGGCATTCGCTGGGGCAGGAGTTTCCCGATCGCGTCATCCACATCATGTCGTTTTCGAAAACCCATGGCCCGGATCTGCGTCTGGCCGTTTTGTCCAGCACGAAGGCGATTGTCGAGCAAATCCAGTCCTATCGCAGTTTCAGTGCCGCCTGGACGAGCCGCATCCTGCAGGCGGCCGGCGCCTGGTTGCTGCGTGATGAGGCCACGCAAGCCATCGTCCGTAATGCCCGCGCCATCTACAAGACGCGGCGTGATGGCCTGACGGAACGACTGACGGCCCGCGGCGTCACGGCCACGGTCGGCAGCGGCCTGTGCGCCTGGGTTACGGTTGAAAGTGAACCTTTCGCAATGGTCACGCTTGCCGCCCGCGGCATCGCTGTCCAACCCGGCAACAAGTTCTCGTTTTTACAGAGTCATCACCTGCGCGTGGCGACGAGCACGCTCGAGGATCGCGCAGACGAGGTGGCGGAGGCAATTGCGCTGGCGGCAGCGGGCGGGTGAGGGGACGCTTGTTCCCTTCTCCCCGCCTGCGGGGAGAAGGGAGCCGATCGCTCCGGTCAACTCCGCGGCTTCAGGTTCTCCGGATCGTAGAGCGGCTTGTAACCAACACTCACCACTTCCACCGGATATGTCTCGGCAAAATATTCGACATTCAGCTTGCGGCCGACCTGGGCATGCGACCACGGCAGATAGGCGAGCGCGATGTTCTTGCCCACCGTCGGGCCGTAAGCGATCGAGGTCGTGTAGGAGCGACGGCCCAGTTCATCGACCAGAACCGCACCCGTTTCCGGGTCCATGACCGGCAGGTTGCCGACCGGATAACGTTTGACGCCCGCCGCATCGGTGTTTTCGGTCATGACCAGCGTGCACAGCATGGCGGGCTGGTGTTCGCGCGCCTTGTATTCGAGATGTTTCTGTTTGCCTCGGAAATCCGCTTCTTTGACTTTCGGGCGCGCCAGATCTGCTTCGATCAGGTTGTATTGGGTCAGCAGATCGCCGTTCTGAAGGCGCAGAGACTTTTCCATGCGGCGCGAGTTGGCATAGGTCTCGACGCCGAAAGCCATCACGCCTGTCGCGCGCAAAGCGTCCCAGACAGCGAGTCCGTCCTCGTATTTCATATGCAGTTCCCAGCCCTGCTCACCGACATAGGAAATGCGGAAGGCGGAGACAGATTTGCCGGCGATTTCGATCGGCTTGATGGCCGCGAAGGCGAAGTTTTCAATGTTCAGGCCGTCCGGGTCTGCCACCACCTTTTTCAGCGTTTCGCGGGCATTCGGACCCCAGATGCCTATTGTAATGAACTTTTCCGAAACGTCGGTAATGGTGACATCGAGGCCACGATCCTCGGCCACACGCTTCATGTAATGGTAATCGCGCGGGCCGGCATCGGCACCATTCACGAGGCGACCGCGATCTTCCATGCGGAAAACGGTGAAGTCGGCGCGCACCATGCCCTCGTCATCGAGGAAGTGGGTGTATATGCCCTTGCCGATATTGCCGTCGCCGCCGATCTTTGCCGCGCAGAGCCATTCCAGAAGTTCGACATGATCCGGCCCTCCGATATCGACCATGTGGAAGTGGCTGAGATTGACGATGCCGCAATCCTCGCTCATCGCCAGATGTTCGGCATTCGAGACGCGCCAGAAATGGCGGCTGTCCCATTCGTTTTCGCGCTCCGGCACCTGATTGCCGTATTTTTCGAGAAGATGCTCGTTGGCGGCGTAACCGTGGGCACGCTCCCAGCCGCCAAGCTCCATGAAATAACCGCCGAGTTCCTTTTCGCGCTCGTGGAACGGCGACTTTTTGGCACCGCGACCGGTCGCATAAGGTTCGCGCGGATGCACGGCCGGGAAGTAAATCTTCTGGGCTGCCTCATAGGTGCGACCTTCGATGAACTTTTCTTCCAGCTGGTGCGGATAGAAACGCGCGTAATCGATGGAGTTGTGGTCCACCTCGGTGCGGCCGTCGGTCATCCAGTCGGCGATCAGTTTTCCGTAGGCCGGGCCGTCCTTGACCCAGATGGCCACGCAATACCAGAGCCCGCGCACCTTCTGGCTTTCGCCGCAGGAAGCGCCGCCGCCGGCCGACACCTGCAGCAGACCGTTGAAGGAATGGCCTTCGTTATAACCCAGTTCGCCGAGAATAGGCGTCAGTTCGATCGCCTTTTCCAGCGGCTCGAGGATCTGCTCCATGTCAAGGTCGCGCTGCGAGGGTGACAGGCGTGCCTCGTGTTTTTCGAGGATGTCGCGCGGGTGGCAGAGGCGTGGATTGGTGGTCTCGTAATACCCCCACTCGATCTGGCCGCCCTCGGTCGTTTTCGGGTCGCCGGTATCGCGCATATAGGCCGAATTGCCCTGGTCGCGCAGCAGCGGAAAACCGATCTCCTTGCCGGTGCCTTCGAACTCGTTATAGGGGCCAAAAAAGGTCAGCGGATGATCGACCGGCATGACGGGAAGGTCTTCTCCCACCATTTCGGCGATCAGGCGGCCCCAGATACCGGCACAGACGATGACGTGATCGGCCATGATCGTGCCGCGATGGGTGACGACACCCTTGATGCGGCCGCCTTCGACGATGAGAGATGTCGCCGGCGTATTGCCGAACACTTTTAGCTTGCCCGCCTTTTCACCGGCATCGACCAGCTTGCCGGCAACCGTCTGGCTGCGCGGAATGACGAGGCCTGCGTCGGGATCGAACATGCCGCCCTGAACCTGATCCTCCTCGATCAGCGGGAACATCTCCTTGATCTCGGCAGGAGTGACGAGGCGCACATTGGTGCCAAAGGCCTTGCCCGAGGTGACCTTGCGCTTGATCTCCTCCATCCAGGTGTCGTCGCCGGTGCGCGCCACTTCCAGACCGCCGATACGGGCGTAGTGGCCCATCTTTTCGTAGAAGTCGATCGAATACTGGGTGGTCCAGACCGACAGGTAATCGTGGCTTGTGGTGTAGCAGAAGTCCGAAGCGTGGGCAGTGGAGCCGATATCGGTCGGGATGCCCGACTTGTCGATGCCGACGATGTCGTCCCAGCCGCGCTCGATCAGGTGGTGGGCGATCGAGGCGCCGACGATGCCGCCGAGCCCGATGATGACGACTTTAGCCTTGCCCGGAAATTCTGCCATAACATGCCTCGTGCTTCGAAATGTCGGGCGATCTTATGAGGAGTAACATGCGCCACCTCTTCAGAATACGACATGCACGAACAACGATGCGCCATGGCGATCAGCGCAGGCAATGTCGCAAACGAAAACGGCCGGGTGTTGGCCCGACCGTCCGATGGCTGTGATGATTTGTGCGTAGCGCCTCAGGAGGCGCGTCTCTTTTCGATTTCCGCCTGCTGTTGCACGATGACCGGGTCCTCTGAGCCGGCGATCGGCTTGCCGGCGAGGTCGCGAATGATCGCGGTCACGAAGGGCCAGGAGAAGATGAAATAACGCTTGGCCAGACGCTTTGGCTCGCTCGCCACGCGCCATAAAAATTCCAGCCCGATCTTCGAGACGATTTTGGGCGCACGACGTTTGGTGCCGGCGTAAAACTGCAGCGCCGCGCCAAACGCCAGACCATAGCAATCCGGCATTTCATGGCGATGCTGCGACATCCATTTTTCCGATTTCGGCGCGCCGAGCCCGAGGAAGAGATGGGTCGTCTGCTGTTTGCGGGCAAGCGAGGTCAGCCAGGTGCCGAAGGCCTCGTTCTTTTCAAAGCCCATCGGCGCGGTGATCGACAGATGATCGGTAAAGCCGAGTTCGCGCACGCGCTCGTTCAGCTTGATCGCCGTTTCCTCGTCGGCGCAGACGAAGAGCAGGCGATGCCGGTCAGGTGAAAGCTTGTTCAGCAGTTTCGGAAACAGGTCGGAGCCGGTCAGGCGGCCGGGAATCGGCGCGCCGCGCAGCCGGGCATAGATCAGCACCGGCATGCCATCGACCACGGCCTTCCACGAGGAGCGATAGGCTTCGCGGAATTCCGCATCCTGGGTCAGGCGAACGATATGGTCGACATTGGCGGTGACGAGCAGTTGCAGGCCTTCGCCTCGCGGAGCAGGCGCTGAAAGCGCCGCCAGCATGACCTCCTCGTTCCAGGTGGAAAACTTGAAGCCGAGCAGAGTATGTTCTGCGTATTTGTCGCTGTTATCGTTGCCCCATTGCGATGGGACGCCGCGGGGCGAAAGCTCTGTCATGAACTGTCCCTTGCTCCGTATCTCTGACGATGCTGCAGCGGGCCTGGTAAGCCAAGCCGAACATTGCTGCGGACAACGTGAACCAAAATGGGCCGGATCGCGCCAAGAAGACGCTTTCCAAGCAGGCCAGGAAGATACCGTAGAGCCAAACTCTTAAGAACAGCCGGGAAATATTGTTAGAATTGTTTCGATCGCTTTGAATATTAAAGCTTCTTAGCGGGACGTAAAGTAGACAAAATATCAGAATAAGTAGCCCTGGTAATCCCATGTTAACCATGGCGTCTACATAGGCGTTGTGCGCATCTACTGCTCTTACGGCCCAGGTGAAGGCGCCGAGGTCACTGTTCACCAGCGTGTTAGTACCCCAGAAACTATCAAACCCATATCCGAAAACGGGGTTTTCGCCGATTGCTGCAAGTGCGAGATTCCAGATGTCGGCGCGTGCGGTAAAGGTCGCGTCGATGCCGAGCGAGGTCACGAAATCGCGCACTGCCGGCAGGGCAACCACCCCGACAGTGGAAAAGTTGATGAGGCCCACGCCCCCGAAAACGATGAGGGGACGCGCCCAGCGAAACCGTTCGAAGATGAAGGCAAGAACAAGGATGACCGGCATCAGCGCCGTCGAGGTCTTGGCGCCTGTCTTGAGAAGGAAGAAGGCGCTTGCGGCGAAGATGAGAAGCCCGATCACGCGCGACCATGACCGTGCCAGATAGAGCCCGAAAAAGCAGAACATCGCCATGACGCCGCCCGCTTCGTTCTTCTGGACGTAAAGCCCGCGCCACAGGCCGGCATGTTCCGGCTCCAGAAAATCGTTGGGCTGGTGAACCGAGAGATAGGGCACGAAGATCACGCCGAAATAACAAAGCCCCAGCACGATCAGCACGCTCTTGCCCAGCAGCCGCGCAAATTCCTCCTCGCTTGCCGGCAGGAGAAGCAGAATGCCCGCGCTGAGCGTGACCATGATGGCAATGATCGAACGTTTCAGCGCGCCGGCGGGATCGACGGAGAGAATGGCGGTCAGCAGCAGCCAGAAGAACAGCGTGCCGAACACGATGCGCGGCTGCAGCACCAGTTTGCGCGCCTGCGCATTGGTCGCGGCAAAGGCGACCAGCATCAGCGTCAAAAGCACCATGATGCCCTGCGTCCAGCCCGGCGGCTTTGATGTCGATGGATCGACACTCAGGTCGGTAAACGGCGTCAGCGTCACCCAGTAGAGCAGGAAAACGCCGATGAACAGCAGCCGCGCGGCAAGGCTTGCCCGCGGGGCGGCCGGTCTGCCGGTGGCGATTTCGCTGTCTGTCGGCACTGTGCTGAACTCCGTCTGGTTTTCACCCTCGCCGGGCACCTTTCCGTCAGTCTGATTAGATTAGCGATGTCGCATTAAGAATTTGCCAAGGCTGGTTGGTTGCGGTTTGCGGCGGCTTAACCACGAAGGGGGATGTGTCGGCGCGGGGCGCGGGTTTCATGTATCCTGTGGGCCATATCTGTTGCGCCAGAAGGGTGAGACGCTTGAAGTTTTTGTCGTTTTTCACCGGTTTGGCCACGTGGACGGGTTTTGGCAGTGGGGCTTGCTATAACTTCCCGGAAATCTCATTTTTAAAGGCTTATCAATCTCGTTTGGATTTAGAACGGCACGCCCAGCTGATCTCCCCCCTTGAGGGGGAGATGCCCGGCAGGGCAGAGGGGGGTAGTCCTGGCGCAAATGCCGATTTCGCCCCATCTGCCGCACCGTTGCTTCCCCCCCTCTGTCACCTTTCGGTGACATCTCCCCCTCAAGGGGGGAGATCATCGGGAGCAAGCCGCACCTTCGACATATGTCCATTGAAAGCCACGCTCCTCGCTCTCACTCTTCTCCTCGTCGCTACCCCTGCTGCCGCCCAATCGCCGCGCACAGCCGAAGAGCAGACGGTAGCGCTTGGTCGTGGAGTCAATTTCGGTGGCATTCTGGAAGCGCCCGATGCCGTCGATCGCGCAAAACACCTTGATCGCTCACTCTTCAAGGCCGTCAGGCAAGGCGGGTTTGCCACTGTTCGCTTGCCGGTGCGCTTCAGCAATCACGCGGGCCTGACAGCGCCTTATGCGCTGGACGAAGGTTTTATGCGCCATGTCGATGAGGCCGTGAAATCGGCGCTGGCGGAAGATCTCACCATCATCATCGATTTTCACCATTACCGGCAGATGGATGGCGATCCGCTGGATGCGGGCGAAGGTCGCGCCGACTTGTCCGACGATGGCCTGCGCGAACGCTTCAGGCTGATCTGGCAGCAGATCGCCGAACGTTATCGTTCCGAGCCGGTCGAAAAGGTGCTGTTCGAGATTTACAACGAACCGCACGGAAAGACCGACGGCGATGTCTGGAACCAGCTGGTCGCAGACACGCTCGCCGTGATCCGCAAAAGCAATCCGGATCGTTTTGTCATCGTCGATGCCGGCAACTGGGCCACCGCCTGGGGGCTGGAAACGCTGGAACTGCCGCAAGACGATCGCCGGTTGATCGTGTCCGTCCACAATTATGCGCCGTTCGAATTCACCATGCAGGGCGCAAGCTGGATCGAAAACTCGGCCGGCTGGGTCGGCACACCCTGCTGCTCCAAGGCGCAGATCGCAAAGATCAACGAGCCGCTCGATATCGCACTCGAATGGTCACGTGACTATAATCGTCCGATCTTTCTGGGCGAATTCGGCGCCAATTCGATCGCCGGTTATGAAGACCGCGTGCGTTATGCCCGCATCATGCGTGACGAAGCGGAAAAGCGCGGTTTCAGTTGGGCCTGGTGGGATTTTTCATCCGACGAATTCGGCCCGTGGGATTATCTGGCTAAAAAATGGCGCGTCGAACTGCGCGACGCGCTCACCGGCAAATAATCAGGCGATCCCCAGGCGGTTGATCGTGTCGATCACGGTTTCCACCTTCATGCCGCGCTTGCGAACCTTCTCCACCACTTCGGCAAAGAAGCCCGGCGTGCAGCCGATATTGGTCGGGTCGGGCCGCACGTCATGGGTATAGAAGATCAGCCAGCCCTTGCGGCGCTGGGCATCATCCAGCATGGCGTCGATCGAGCCCGAATCCTGCGAGCAATCATAGAGCTCCTGCGCCTTCAGATGTGCGAGGTCGATAATGCCGTGATTGGTGCCGACCTTGATACCACGCAGTGCCGGATAACGGTTCATCAGCGTCAGTTTCGACATCACCGAGATCATGCCGAACGGATAGGCAAAGGACACCGGCTTCGAATGGCCGACGATCTCGGAAATGATGCGGTCGTTGCGGCGCACGTCTTCCTTGAGGTCGACAAGCGGGGTGCGCTGCACATTGACATGATCATGGGTGTGGCCCCCGATTTCATGTCCCTTGTCGGAGAGATCGCGAACCATGGCTTCGTCGACGATCAGCTGGCCGTTTTCGTATCGGCCCATCAACCCGGTCGCCAGATAGAATGTGCCGCGCATGCCGGCATCTTCCAGAGCCGGTGCCGCGTTCTGGTAGCAGGACACGGGAAAATCGTCGAAAGTAAAAGCGACGACAGCCTCATCCAGTTTCAGACTATAGGGTCTGAAATGCACATGCCTGCCGATCTTGCGGGAAAATCCGTAGAGAATTTCCTGCGGTGAATTCGACCGCATGCCGCGGCCCGCACCATTATCCGTCATACCGCCCCCAGTAGAGTGATGCCGTTTCTCTAATCCAGAACGTCGCATCGGGTAAGTATTTTCCATGTTAATGGTTACTTCTCAAAAATAACCCTTTTGCCGAAAGCACATCTTCGAATGCTTGCGCGGCCCGCTCAACCGAAAACTGCATCGCCCTTTGTCGAAGCGCATTTATATCGGTCTGCCGGTCGAGCACATCGGCCATGGCGCGGGCAAGTGCCGCGGCATCACCCACCGGCACAAGCGGGCCAAGTGCGCCGCCTTGCAGAATTTCGCGCGGCCCATGCGGCGCGTCGGTACAGGCGACCGGAATACCGCAGGCCATCGCCTCGATGATCGCATTGCCCAGCCCCTCATGGCTGGAGGAGGAAACGAACAGCGATGCCTTCGACAGTGCTTCGATCGGGTGCGGATGGTGGCCGGGAAGGTTGATGTCGCCGCCGACACCCAGCTCTGAAATGCGTGCTTCGAGGTTCGACCTCTCTGATCCCTCACCAATAATCGTCAGTTTGACCGGCCTTTGCTTTCGCAGCAGCGCAAAGGCTTCGATCAGCGTCAAAAATCCTTTTTCCGGCGAAAGTCGCCCCACGGAAAAGATGTGACCCGGTTCGGGCGAACGAGCCGCGCCATCGATCTCGGCCCGGATCGCCGGCGTAATCACCGCATTGGTGCCGAGATTGACGATCTTTTGCGCCGGAACGGAAAAATGCTCGATCAGGTCGGTGCGCGCACCCTCCGTCAGCGTCATCACCACATCGGCCATTGGGTAAAGTTTTGGCGCCATCCGGTAGGCCAGCCGGTTCTGCCAATAGGGATCGTTCAGCCGCGCCTGAACCGGGCTTGCCGCCTCGCGCAGGATGATCCACGGGCGCGTTGCTTTCGACACGAAACGCGACGCCATGGCCAGAAGCGCATTGGGTGCTGCCTCGGCGGAGACAACGCCCTTCGGCCGCCCCTTCACCAGCAGTCTGCGAATGGCCGGCCCCGCAAAAGCCAGCCTTATCTTGGCGCCATCACCCAGATCGATCACCGGCACATCCGGGCTGATCAACGCATTCAGAGGCCCTGTGCTCTGCAAGGTGACGATGGCGGTATCGATGCCGTGTCCCTGCAATTCGTTGGCAAGCAGAATGGCATCGCGCTGCGCGCCGCCGCCATCCAGGCCCCGAACCAGAAAACACAGTCGTCCATTAGCATTCTCGATAGCACGAGAGGGATTGGTAACCATTGATCCGCCATTATCAGCTTTGAACTTTCCTCGGAGGAGGATATCCATCCAGGATCGCAGCCTGCGTATTTTAGGCAGCAATCATTAATGCGAGGCGAATGGCCGAGGAAGCGCAAAAAACGCAATCGGGCGAGAGTGATGTTCTCGTCTATCTGCTGTGCCGGGTGGCCGCCGCGATCTTCAATATCGTGGCCGTGGCGCTGTTTACCCGTCTGTCCGATGCGCATCTTTACGGTGAATATCTGATCGGTTTTTCGATCTGCTTCATCGTTTACAGCCTGACCGTGCAATGGGCGGTGTTCGCGCATTTCGGCACTTATACGCATGAGGCTGCAGACCGGTTTGCCGGATCGCTTCTCGTTATCTCGGCGGTGATGACCGTACCGGCGCTTGCCGTGATCGCCGTGCTGGCCGCGACGAACACGCTGGAAATCCACATTGCTTGGGGTTCGGCCTTTCTGGCGATCTGTTTTACCGCCTATTTCGCCTCCACGGAAATCGCCCGTGCCCGGCTGCGGCCCGGTCTCGTCGCCATCGCCACCATCCTGCGCAGCGCGCTTTCCATGTTGCTCGGCTGCGTGGCGCTTTACCTGTTCGACAGCCCGACGGCACTGCTGATCGCGATCGGCATCGGGTATGCGCTCGGCGCCATCCCGATTTTTGTTTTTCTCGCCCGCACCAGCTGGGCCAAGGGGTTTGTCTGGCCGCTGAAAAGCGATGTTTTCGGCATGTTGCGTTACGGCTGGCCGCTGATCTTTGCCTTCGGTGCGTCGGCGGGTGCGTTGAATATCGACCGTATCGTGCTCGAGCACTACACCAATGCGGCTTCGGTCGCGCCTTACGGCGCGGTCATGGACTTGATGAAACAGACCTTTCTGGTTCTCGCCGAAGCGATCAGCGCCGGTTACATCGCCCATGCCAGAAAACACCTGCTGAACGAGAATGAGCACGAGGTCGGGCAGGTGCTGCGCCGCAGTTTTGTCTCGCAACTGTTCATCGTCGTGTTCGGCACGACAGCCTTTATCGTCCTCGGTCGTCTCGTCTTCAGCATCATCCTTGCTCCGAGTTATGTCGATCTGGCGCTCGAGGTCATGCCATATCTGCTGATCGGCAATGCCATCCTGATCATGCGCGCCCATTATTTCGGCCAGATCATCTATCTCGGCGCCTCATCCGTGCTCGAGCTGATCGCCTCGGTCGCAATGGTTGCCGCAGCCGTTGTGGCCGCTTTCATGCTTGTGCCGGATATGGGGCCGAAAGGCGCTGCCTTCTCGTTTGCAATCGGGCAGACGGTGGCGCTCATCATCCTGATCGCCGGTGCGCCAAAACACGCCCGTATGCCGATAGATTGGGTGAGTGCCGGCATGCTTCTGGCCGCCGGTTTCAGTCTCACCGTCATCGGTCTGGAACTGCAGGTGCTGATCGGCCATCTCTGGGCAAACACGATCAGCATCGTGCTGATCGGCATCGTCAGCGCCTTTTTTGCGCTGCGCTGGAATATTTTCAATATCGGCGAGGTGACCGCAAAGCTGATGGGTAAACTGTCGCGGGCCTAAGCCTTCAGCGGTGCCAGCAGATCCCCGTAAAGCGCCAGCATATGCGCGCGTCCATGCCGTTCCACCTGCATGCGACCGTAACTCGTGCGTATCTCGGCAGACGGGTAATGGGCCATCATGTCCTGCACGGCCAAGGCCAGTTCGTCGGCATTACGCACGTCATGAAACCGCGTCATCGCCTGCACACCGACCGGGTCGCCGGTGGAGAGCACTTCCCGCAGCACCGGCAGGTCAGCGGCCACCACCGGCAGCCCGGCCATCGTCGCTTCCACGCCGGCCAGACCAAATGTCTCCCAGATCGACGGGAACACGTAGATATTGCCGGCAGCAAGTACGTCACCGAGATCGGCGCGGTCGACAGCGCCGATCAGATGCAGCCGGTCGAACACGCCGAGCTGCTGCGCCTGATTTTCCAGTGCCGCCTGATCCGGCCCGTCGCCGGCGATGATCAGGTGCACGCCGGACAGCAGCGCCAATGCGCCGATTGCCGTGGTGTGGTTCTTCTGCCCGACAAGCCGGCCCGTCGCGACCAGAACCGTTGCATCGGCCGGAATTTTGCGTTTTTCCCGCCAGTCGATCTTTCCCGGCGCTTCAGGCAGCGGATCGACGCCGTGGATGATGTCGATGAAATGTTTCTTGTAGGCTTTCGGCCAGCTGCCGAAGGCATCACGCGTGGCATGCGAGTTCATCACCATATGCGTATAGACGCCGATCGTGCCGAACACCTTGTCGATCGCCCGCCAATGCGGCCGCAGACCCTCGGGCGAAGCGGTATGATGTGAGATGCGCATCGGCACGCGTGCCAAAAAGCCGAAAAAATTGCCATAGATAGAGGCGGCGATCTGGTAGGTGAGGATGGCCTGATAACGACCTTTAAGAATGTCGCGCGCCAGCGAGCCCATGTTCTTGATGGTGTCGACCGCGCCGCCATGCCGCAGGCCTCGGCTTTCCACGATAAAACCGCGCTCTTCGAGGCCGGCCGTCACCATGTCCACCAATGTGCGCACGCCGCCCATCTTGTCATGGGTCACCAGTTGCAGCACGCGCGGTTTGTCTTTGTGGTCGGTCATGTCTTTCAAGCCCGGCAAATCATTCCATTCGCCGAGCATGAAGAGCATTTTTGTGCAGTGCTCACAAATGCAAGCCGCAGCAAGGCTCGCGATCAAAGCAAGAACAAGGGTGAGATGCGGCTTTTAGATCACAATCGTCTTATATGGGCCTCTTATGCGGACCACTCAAAGCGGTTTCGTTGCGCAGATGGCATAACGATGCTGCAGGCCGCGTGCCGTCGCCTTGAAGAAGCTCAGGTGTCTGGCCTGCGCGCGGTGAATTTTCTTGAGGTCGTGATCGATCATCACGGCTTCGAAACCCGCGTGCCGCAAAAGCGCTGCCACATCATCTGCCCGTGCGCCGCGCGAAAAATGCACCTGAGAGAGAATTTCCTCATGCTTGCCGGCCATTTCCGGCGGTGCATGTGACGGTTCCTTCTTCAGCACCCCGATCTTTTCCAGCCAGGCAGCGAGTTTCTTCACCAGCTTTTCGGAGAACCCGACATTGACGAAATCGCCATCGACGACCAGCAGTTTGCCGCCCGGTTTCAGTACGCGCATCCACTCGGTGAACGCGGCAGTCGGGTCCACCAGCGTCCAGACCAAATGCCGGGTCACGATCACGTCGTAGCTCGCATCCGGCTCCATCGTGTTCTCCGCATCCGCCACGCGAAAACTGATGTCGCGTCCGCGCTGTTTCGCCTTGGCCCTGGCAAGCGCCAGCATGGTTTCCGACCAGTCCAGCCCCGTCACCTTGAAACCGGCATCGTCCATCAGATGCGAAATGACCGCCGTGCCCGAAGCGAGGTCGAGAGCCGCGCGCCCATTGCCCTTGCCCAGATGTTTTTCGATGAGCGCCAGCCATGCCTGCCGCTCGTCCTCGGAAAAAATTTCATGCCCCGGCGAAAGGTCGAATTTTTCCGCACGGGCCGACCAATAGGCCTTTATCTCATCCCGCAGATTGTAGTTCTTGCCGTGGTTTTCGCGCATTGCAGTCATTGGTTGTCCGCTGCTTACATAGTCGAGAATTGCTCTAAAAGATAAAACTTGACTGATCCAGTCATAAAAGAATAGAGCGCCTTCGGTTTCCACGGGAGAGAGCATTCATGCCCCGCAATATCAAGGTCGCCGCGCTGTCGGCAGCACTTCTTTTTTCAGCCGTCTTCCCGGCTCTGGCCGACAAGGTCACGGTCAAGGACGTTACCGGCCGCGACGTCGAGGTCGAGGCGCCAGTCAAGCATGTGATCCTCGGCGAAGGCCGCCAGATCTATTTCCTCGCGGCACTCGACAAGGAAAACCCTTTCCAGCACGTCGTCGGCTGGCGCGATGACCTGCCGAAGGCCGACCCGGAAACCTATGATGCCTATCTGGCAAAATATCCGGATATCGCCAAAATCCCGACATTCGGCGGCATGAAGGACGGCACGTTCAACATCGAACAGGCTGTGGCGCTGAAGCCCGACGTCATCCTGATGAATGTCGATGCCAAGACCGCAACGGAAGAAGCCGGTTACATCGAGAAGCTCGCCAAGGTCGGCATTCCGCTGGTCTATGTCGACTTCCGCGAAAAGCCGATGGAAAACACCGAGCCGAGCATGCGCATCATGGGCAAGCTGATGGGCAAGGAAGATGTCGCGGAAGACTTCATCAAGTTCCGCGCCGACAGCATCAAGGTCGTCACCGACAAGCTTGCCGCTGAAAAGCCGAAGGCACCGGTGGTCTTCGTCGAGCGTGCCGGCGGTTATTCCGATGATTGCTGCATGTCCTTCGGCAATGAGAACTTTGGCAAGATGGTCGAGATCGCCGGCGGCAAGAATATGGCCAACGGCATCATCCCGGGCACGTTCGGCACGGTCAACCCGGAGCAGATCATCGCCTCCAACCCTGACCAGATCATCGTTACCGGCGGCATGTGGGAAGCGTTTGTTCCCGGCGGCGCCTGGGTCGGCGTCGGTTACGGTGCGGATCTGAAGGAAGCCAAGGTCAAGCTCGAAGCGCTGACCAAGCGCCCGGCCTTTACCGGCGTCAAGGCTGTCGAGGACAAACAGGTCCACGCCATCTGGCACCAGTTCTACAACAACCCGTACCAGTTCGTCGCCATCCAGGAGATCGCCAAGTGGCTGCACCCGGACCTCTTCAAGGATCTCGATCCGGAAGCGACGTTCAAGGAACTGCATGCGCGTTTCCTGCCGCTTCCTTACAAGCAGGGCTTCTTCGTGTCCCTGAAGGACGAGTGATCGGATGGCCAACATGGCTCTGGAGCAATCCACAGTCGCCGGTTCCAGCACAGCAGGGCGGGAGCGCTATCGCGCTCTCGCCTTCCGGCGCATTCTCATCCTCTGTGTGTTGACGGCCGCACTCGCCTTCAGCATCGCTGCCGACATGGCGCTCGGACCGGCAAACTATAGGATCTCGGAAGTGCTGCAGGCGATCTTTTCGCCGTCCACCGCCAGCAACCAGTTGCGTGTCGTCATCTGGGATATCCGCATGCCGATCGCCCTGATGGCGGTCACGGTCGGGGCAGCACTGTCTGTCGCCGGCGCGCAGATGCAGACCATTTTGGCCAATCCGCTGGCGAGCCCCTTTACATTGGGCATTTCCGCTGCCGCCAGTTTTGGCGCAGCGCTTGCGCTTGTCGCAGGCGTCGCCATCTTCCCGGCCGCCGTGCAGTACATGGTGCCGATCAACGCCTTCCTGATGGCGATGGCTGCATCGCTGTTCATCTATTTCGCCTCCACCATGCGCGGCGTCAGCGTCGAAACCATCGTGCTGCTCGGCATCGCACTGGTCTTCACCTTCAATGCGGCGCTGTCGCTGCTCGAATATCTGGCTTCCGAACAGGCGCTCGCCGCCGTCGTCTTCTGGACGATGGGCAGCCTCACCAAGGCGACATGGGCAAAAGTTTATGTCACCGCCGCCGTGCTGGTCGTCACCGTGCCACTGTTCATGCGCAAGGCATGGGCGCTGACGGCGCTGCGTCTGGGCGATGACAAGGCCGCCAGCATGGGCGTCAATGTCCGCAGGCTGCGGCTCGAAACCATGCTGATCGTCAGCCTGCTTGCCGCCATCCCGGTGTCCTTCGTCGGAACGATCGGTTTTGTCGGCCTCGTCGGCCCGCATATCGCCCGCATGGTCGTCGGTGAAGACCAGCGTTTCTTCCTGCCCGGTTCGGTCATCTGCGGCGCACTGCTGCTCTCGGTTACATCAGTGGTCAGCAAGGTCATCATCCCCGGCGCCATCCTGCCCATCGGTGTGATCACCGCACTGGTCGGTGTGCCCTTCTTCTTCGCGCTGATTTTCGGCAACAGGAGGCGCTCATGGTAAGCCTTGCACTGAAGGATGTCGGCGCCAGCTACGGCCGCGTCACCGTGCTCTCGAAGATCGGTATCGATACGCTGGAAAGCGGCAGCCTGACGGCCGTCATCGGCCCCAATGCCGCCGGCAAGTCGACGCTGTTCAAGCGCATCGCCTCGCTGATATCAGGCCCCGGCCTCGTGCAGCTGTCGGATAGCGAACGTGGCGACCGTTCCATCTGCTACATGCCGCAGGATACCGGCGCCAATGCCGTTCTGACCGTCTACGAATCCGTTCTCTTGTCCGCAAAACAGGGCGGCGGCTGGCGGGTGCAGGATGATGAGCTGAACGAAATCGACGAGATCCTGAAGGCGTTGCGCATCGAGGACCTCGCCTTTCGTGGCCTTGGTGAACTGTCGGGCGGCCAACGTCAGCTGGTCTCGCTGGCGCAGGCGCTGGTGCGCAAGCCGGAAGTGCTGCTGATGGATGAACCCACCTCGGCGCTTGACCTCCATCGCCAGATCGAGGTTCTGGCCTTTGTCAGCCAGCTTGCGGCAAGAAACGGCATGATCGTGCTGATCGCGCTGCATGACCTCAATCACGCGCTGCGTTATTGCCACAACACGATCGTGATTGCCGGCGGTACCATGATCGTCAGCGGCACGACCGCCGAGGTCATCACGCCTTCCATGTTGCGGGATGTGTACAAGGTCGAGTCTCGTATCGAGACGTGTTCGCGCGGCGAGCCCTATCTCTTGGTGGATGGGGTGGCGTGATTGCCAGGCGTGGTGTCGTCACTATGCGTCGCCCGCCTTCTTTCCCCATGCGCCGACATCTCCTTTGATCCTCTCCTGCGTCATCCGCCCTCAGGGTTAACCCGAGGGTTGGCCGGAATAGAGCGACGCCGCGCCTACGGCGCCTCAGGCTTGCTAACAGCCACCGCGAGAAAGCGTTCTCTCACCCGGCAGACGCGCGGTGGCCGGATTCCAACAGAAAGGGCGAGGATGACGGAGAAAAAAGAGTACGTCGCCGTGCAAAGCCTCCGACACGTGAGCCGATCGCTGGACGCGCTTGGTAAGTTGCCCCCCACATCCTCTGCCTACCCACAAAAAGCGACACCCATGTCGCAAACAAGACATTTTCGTAAGAAAATCCGCTCTTCCTGACAATATCTTCAAACCAAATCAATCACTTGTAAAATAGTTGGCAATGGCTTCGTCCACCCTCCCAAAAACCATGCCTACAATTCTCCCGTTCCATCGTGGATACACCGGGAGGCGTCCCGGCGAGTTGGAGCCGGCGCAGGGCATGAGGGTGAGACGCAAAACCTCATGCACTGGGTTCGCGGAAAATGGTTCTCCTCCGGCGACACGGGGGAGGTGTTGCGGGCATCAAACCTCGCAATGCCTCTGAGGCCCGAAAGAAGCGCGCCGGGCGTGCCTGTGCGGCACACATGATCGCCGGTTCGTGAGAAATCACGGGCACGGCTTTCGCAGAGGAACCGAAGTCGCGGGCAAAAACCGTCGAACGGGGCACTGAGAGGTGTCAATTACTAACTAAATTACGAGGCAGCTTTCAGTGCCCCGACCGCATGCCCCGCAAATGGCGGGTGCTTTTTGAAAATCTCAAGATCGCCAAGGGGTGAGTCTGCCCATAATGTTATGGGCCCATATCCGCCGCCTCTCGCGTCAATAGGACGCACAGTCGCTTGCCCGCGAGGCGCAGACGCCGCATGATCTCGACTGTAAAGAGGAAATGATGCGTTAACGACACGCATTCGCCGCGAGACGCGCCATTCTGGGGCTCAGGTGACCTTGTCGTGACGCCGTAGAGATGGAAATACCGCCGACCACTGAGAGAAATACCGGGGAAGGGAAGACAGGGACGATGAAGATTGGAGCGTTGAAGGAACGCGCAGAGAACGAGGCGCGCGTTGCGATGACGCCGGATTCTGCGCTGGCATTGCAGAAGCTCGGTTATGAATGTTTGATCGAAGCGGGTGCAGGCAAAGCTGCCGGTTTTTCGGATGATGCCTATCGCGCCGCCGGCGTGACGGTTGCCGAGAATGCCGCAGCGCTGTCGTCCGAGGCCGATGTGATCGCAAAGGTTCGTCCGCCGGAAAGCGCCGAGCTTACCAATCTCGGCCCGGGCAAGACGCTGATCTCGTTCTTCTACCCGGCGCAGAATTCGGCGCTGCTCGAAGAAGCCAAGGTGAAGGGTGTCAACGTCATCGCCATGGACATGGTGCCGCGCATTTCGCGTGCCCAGAAGATGGATGCGCTCTCGTCGATGGCCAACATCGCCGGTTACCGCGCCGTCATCGAGGCCGGCAACAATTTCGGTCGCTTCTTCACCGGTCAGGTCACCGCCGCCGGCAAGGTTCCGCCTGCCAAGGTTCTGGTCATCGGCGCCGGTGTCGCCGGTCTTGCCGCCATCGGCACAGCCACTTCGCTGGGCGCCATCACCTATGCCTTCGACGTTCGCCCGGAAGTGGCTGAGCAGATCGAATCCATGGGGGCTGAATTCGTTTTCCTCGATTTCAAGGGCGACAGCCAAGATGGCGCTGCCACCGGTGGTTATGCCGCGCCTTCTTCGCCGGAATTCCGCGAAAAGCAGCTGGAAAAGTTCCGCGAACTCGCGCCGCAGATCGACATCGTCATCACCACGGCGCTCATTCCGGGTCGTGATGCACCAAAGCTGTGGCTGGCCGATATGGTCGCCGCCATGAAGCCCGGTTCGGTCATCATCGATCTGGCGGCGGAGCGTGGCGGCAATTGCGATCTCACCGTCGCCGACCAGAAGGTCGTGTCTGAAAACGGCGTCACCGTCATCGGTTACACCGATTTCCCGAGCCGCATGGCCGCCCAGTCCTCGACGCTTTATTCGACCAATATCCGCCACATGATGACGGACCTGACACCGGCCAAGGACGGTATCGTCGTCCACAACATGGAAGACGACGTTATCCGTGGCGCGACCGTCACCAAGGAAGGCGAGATCACCTTCCCGCCGCCACCGCCGAAAATCAAGGCAATCGCCGCGCAGAAGCCGAAGGAAAAGGTCAAGGAACTGACCGCTGAAGAAAAGCGCGCCAAGGAAAGTGCTGCCTTCAAGGCTCAGGCCAAGAACCAGGCCATTCTGCTCGCCGTCGGTACTGCCCTTCTGCTGCTCGTTGGTGCTTACGCTCCCGCCAGCTTCATGAGCCACTTTGTCGTGTTCGTACTCGCCTGCTTCATCGGTTTCCAG
Organism: Neorhizobium huautlense; assembly: GCF_030811685.1. Classification (GTDB taxonomy): domain Bacteria; phylum Pseudomonadota; class Alphaproteobacteria; order Rhizobiales; family Rhizobiaceae; genus Neorhizobium; species Neorhizobium huautlense_A. The sequence goes on from NZ_JAUSRF010000005.1 coordinate 259,879, forward strand.
GTCATCTGGAACGTGTCGCATTCGCTGCACACGCCGCTGATGGCCGTCACCAACGCCATTTCCGGCATCGTCATCCTCGGCGCCCTGTTGCAGGTCGGCTCCGGCAACTGGCTCGTGGTCATTCTGGCCGCGCTCTCGGTTCTGGTCGCCACCATCAACATCGTCGGCGGGTTCCTCGTCACACGGCGCATGCTCGCCATGTTCCAGAAGTCGTGATCAGGTAGGGGTTTTAACATTATGACGATCGGTATCGTTTCCGCCGCCTACATTTCCGCGGCTGTTCTTTTCATTCTTTCGCTCGGCGGCCTTTCCGGTCAGGAAAGCGCCAAGCGCGCCGTCTGGTACGGCATTGTCGGCATGGCGCTCGCCGTTGTCGCCACCATCCTCGGCCCGCAGGTTCCGGGCGGTTTCGGCAACTGGCTCATCATTCTTCTGATGATCGCCGGTGGCTCCGTCATGGGCTATTACGTCGCTGCCCGCGTGCAGATGACGGAAATGCCGCAGCTTGTGGCAGCCCTTCACTCCTTCGTCGGCCTCGCCGCCGTCTTCATCGGGTACAACGCCCATATCGAAGCATGGCGTGTCGGCGGTATGGATGAAGCGACCCGCGCAACGCTGGAAGGCTTTTCCGCCATTCTCGCCCACAAAACCCCGGTCGAACTCGCCATCATGAATGTCGAAGTTTTCCTCGGCGTCTTCATCGGTGCGGTCACCTTCACCGGTTCGGTCGTTGCCTTCGGCAAGCTCGCCGGCAAGGTCGACGGCAAGGCGAAGAAACTGCCCGGCGGTCATTTCCTGAACGCGGGCGCGGCTATCCTGTCGCTCATCCTGCTGATCATGTACGCCAATGGTTCGGGCGTCTGGACGCTGATCCTGATGACGCTCTTGGCCTTCTTCATCGGTTACCACCTGATCATGGGCATCGGCGGCGCCGACATGCCGGTCGTGGTATCGATGCTGAACAGCTATTCCGGCTGGGCAGCGGCTGCCATCGGCTTCACGCTCGGCAACGATCTGCTGATCGTCACCGGCGCGCTGGTCGGTTCGTCCGGTGCCATCCTGTCCTACATCATGTGCAAGGCGATGAACCGCTCCTTTGTCTCGGTCATCCTCGGCGGTTTCGGTGGCACAACCGGTCCGGCCATGGAAATCGAAGGCGAACAGATCGCCATCGATGCCGAAGGTGTGGCCAATGCGCTGAACGACGCTGACTCGGTCGTCATCGTTCCGGGCTACGGCATGGCTGTCGCGCAGGCACAACAGGCCGTTTCAGAACTGACCCGCAAGCTGCGCGCGAGTGGCAAGGAAGTGCGTTTCGCCATCCATCCGGTCGCCGGCCGTCTGCCGGGCCACATGAACGTACTCTTGGCTGAAGCCAAGGTGCCTTACGACATCGTGCTCGAGATGGACGAGATCAACGACGATTTCCCGAACACGGACGTCGTTATCGTCATCGGCTCCAACGACATCGTCAATCCGGCCGCCGAAGAAGACCCGAATTCGCCGATCGCCGGCATGCCGGTTCTACAGGTGTGGAGGGCCAAGCAGGTGTTCGTCTCGAAGCGCGGCCAGGGCACCGGTTATTCCGGCATCGAGAACCCGCTCTTCTACAAGGAGAATACGCGGATGTTCTATGGCGATGCCAAGAAGTCGGTCTCCGAACTTCTGCCAATGATCAAGTGATCAGGAAATAATCCCGCAAAAACAAAGGGCCGGAGCAGTGATGCTCCGGCCCTTTTGCCTGTGTGAATGATGGTCGTCTCAGGCTGCTGCTTCAGCGCAGAACCGCCGCAGCTGTGGGTCGACACGGTGATGTCGCTCGGACTTTTCGGACGATGCGTATTCGACAAGTACCCGGCGCCCGGCCCGCGTCTCGCGCTGCACCCATTCGCTGATCGTCTCGGCGCAGGTATGGTCGAGATAGTGCAGGTCCGGCGCAGTCAGCCGCACCGGCTGGCTGGCCGGCAGCTTTTCGAGCAGGTTCAGCAGCGCCGGAATGCTCTTGGCAGTCGCCGCACCCGTCAGGTTGAGATAGATCTCGTCTTCGCTCTCTTCCGTCTCGATATGCAGGCGACGGCGAAGGTAAGGCACGATTTCCGCAATCGACAGGGCAAGGCCGACACCGACGCCGATCAGCAGGTCCTGCGTTACGACAAGCGAGACCGTTGCAAACCAGATACCGACCGGTACCCAGCCATGATGGTCGAACAGGTGGCGCACATGATGCAGGCTCACCAGACGCCAGCCGGTCACCAGCAACACGGCGGCCAGCGCGGTCAACGGCACAACGCCGAGAAGCTGAGGCAGCAGCGCCACCAGAGCCAGAACCCAGACGCCATGCATGACTGCCGAAAGACGGGTTTTCGCACCGGCCTGGATATTGGCCGAGGAACGCACGATCACACCGGTGATCGGCAAGGCACCGAGCATGCCGCAGATGCCATTGCCGATCCCTTGCGCAAACAGTTCCTTGTTGTACTTGGTGCGCTCACCATCATGCATGCGATCCACGGCGGCGGCCGACAGCAGCGTCTCGGCGCTGGCGATCACGGCGATAACCAGAACGGTGATGAGGATGCCCGGCTCTGCAAGGCGCATGAAATCACCCGCGCCGGGGATGGAAATGCCATCCAGCAGCGACGCCGGCAGGTCGACACGGGCGATCGGCAAGGCGAAACCAACGGCCAACAGGGTGCCGAAAGCAACGCCGATCAGCGCGCCCGGAACTAGCTTCAGTTTGGCCGGGCGAAACTTTTCCCAGCCGATCATTGCCAGCAGCGAGGCCACACCCACCATCAACGCCAGTGTCTGGTTGGTGATGCCGTCATGCCAGAGCTTTTCGACACTGCCTTCGATGGCGACGACATTCTGGATGCCGCCGGCCGCCGGCTTGGAATCCATCAGGACGTGGATCTGGCCGAGGATGATCAGAATGCCGATGCCCGCCAGCATGCCATGGACGACAGCCGGAGAGATGGCACGGAACCACGAACCGATGCGCAGAAAACCGGCCAAAATCTGGATCGCGCCGGCGGCGACGAGAACCGGACCAAGAGCCGCCACGCCATATTGCTCGACAAAACCGAAAACGATGACGGCGAGACCCGCCGCAGGTCCGGAGACCTGCAATGGCGAACCGGCAATGGCACCGACCACAAGGCCGCCGACAATGCCGGAAATGAGGCCCATGGCCACTGGAACACCTGACGCCACTGCAATGCCGAGGCAGAGCGGAATGGCGACAAGGAAGACCACGACCGAGGATGCGAAATCAGCCGCGAAGGTGGATGAAGATCGCCCGGATGCGGGCGGTGCGTTCTGGATGGTGTTGTCACTCGCCATCTGTCTTACTCCGCCGCTATCTGCGCCGTCGCCGGGATCACATGCGGCACGCCGCGACCCTTAACGGCAACCGGCAGGGCCTGATGATCACTGATCTCGGTGAAGCGGGCGGCGACACCGTCATAGACCAGCACGTCACCCGTCTCGATGTCGAAGAACCAGCCGTGCAGTGTCACTTCGCTTTTGGCGAGTTTTGCCGCAACGGACGGATGGGTGCGCAGGTGGTCGAGCTGGACCACGACGTTTTCCATGGCGACGGCGCGGATCTTTTCCTTCTCGTCCATGGTCGGCGGATAGGCCTCGCAGACGATCGAATGCGCCGCATGGCTATGTTTCAACCAGCCGGCGACATTCGGCATCTTTTCCAGGAGGTCGGGATGGCAAAGGCCCTTCATGGCGCCACAATCCGAATGACCACAGATGATGATATCACGCACGCCTAACGCCACGACCGCATATTCGATAGCCGAAGACACGCCGCCATTCATGGTCTGGAACGGAGGCACGATGTTGCCGGCATTGCGGCAGACGAACAGTTCGCCGGGGCCGGACTGGGTAATGGTTTCCGGCATGACGCGGCTGTCGGCGCAGGAAATCATCAGCGCCTGCGGCGATTGTCCCTCATGCGCAAGCTTGCGGTATAGCGCCGAGTGATCCGGAAAAACGGCGCCGCGAAAACTGGAGATACCTTTCAGAAGGTCGCCCATGGTCGTATCCTCATTGGCCGGACAGGATGGCGCGGAGGCCACTCCTGTTGTCCGGCGGGTTTGGTGGAGCGATCATTTCGCAGTGCAAAATTAGCGGGACGAAAATGACAGCTGGCTGACATGCGTGGGATAAAATTGTGAGGGATAATCGCGATAAATCGATTTTACCGTAAAAATACCTTTTTGAGTGACTGTCAGAAAATTGTTGTTTGTCAAAAGGCTAGCGGTTGAGAGTCGCTAAATAGGAAATGGCGCGATCACAAAATCGTGATCGCTCGGGAAAAATCACACGGCTGAAATCGTGTGTTGCGCCGCGATATTCGCGCCAATTCTGGGTGGTGCAAAGCTGTCTGCAAGACATGTTTTGGAGAGGGGCGGGGGGTCGGAATATTGAAGCCTGCCAGCCTGGAGGGGCATCAGTAACTGACGCGAAAGGGCGCTTTGTGTATCGGCCGGCTGATGCCCGGACTGTTTCCGGGGCGCGGGCAGGTGGGGAGCGGCGGCGCCGTCGAGATCGGTGATCCCGGATATAGCGCCGCGGCCGGTGTCAGTTCGTCTTGTCGAAAGCGGACTGCATGCGATCAAGGCCTTCCTCAAGCAGGCAACGCGGGCAGCCGAAGTTGACCCGGATATATTGTCCGTAATCCTCTCCGAATTCCGCTCCGGCGCTGAAGCCGACCTGGCCATGCTCCAGAAAGAACGCCTGCGGATCGGGTTTCAGGCCAAGGGCGCTGCAATCGAGCCAGGCAAGGAAGGTTGCATCCGCCTTGATCAGCTTGATGGCCGGAAAACGCCTTGCCACTTCCGTCGAAAGATAATCGCGATTGGCCGCGATATAGGCCAGCATCTCCGTCTTCCAGCGATCAGCACTGGTAAAGGCAGCTAGTGTCGCTTCAAGGCCGAGAATATTGACGCTGTCGACCATGCCGAGCCGGGATGCAGCGAATTTTTCGCGGATCGTCTTGTTTCTGATGATTGCAAATGCCGTCTTGAGGCCGGCGATGTTGTAGGTCTTGCTGGCTGCCATCAGCGTGATGGTGCGATCGGCGACTGCGTCGGAAAGCGTGGCTATCGGGATATGGCGGCGGCCGTCGAACAGAAGGTCGCAATGAATCTCGTCAGAGATGATCAGTGCATCGTTCTTTTCGCAAAGGCTCGCAATCGTCCGCAATTCGTCGGCTGAAAACACCTTGCCGGTCGGGTTTTGCGGATTGCAGAGCAAAAGCGCCTTCGATTTCGAGAGCGCCGATGCCAGAATGTCTTCGTCCATCACCCAGCCCGCATCCGTCGGACGCAGTGCCGCGTCATGGCGAACGAGGCCCCAATGTCCGGCAGCGTTGAGGATCGGTCGGTAGACAGGCGTCTGCACGGTCAGGCCATCGCCTGGCTGGAGCATAGCCTTGAGCGCCATGTTGAAGCCGGGTTCGACGCCGGGCAGGAAGACGATCTCCTCAGCAGAAATCGTCCAGCCATATTTGGCCTGCATGTCGGCAACGATTTTTTCGCGCAGCTCCTCTTTGGCGACGCCGTAACCGAGCAGCGGATGCTGCAGCCGGTTGCTGATCGCCGCAACGATTTCCGGGGCTGCCGGAAAATCCATGTCGGCCACCCACATGGGCAAAATGTTGTCCGGATATTTGCTCCATTTGGAACTGCCGGTGCCCCGGCGGTCATGTACGGCGTCGAAATCGGTCATGCCTGTCAAAGCCCCTTGATCATCCCGCCATCAACGCGGATGGACGAGCCCGTAACGTAACTGGCCTGGCTGCTAGCGAGGAATGTTGCAACAGCTGCAAACTCTTCGGGGCGTCCGTAACGACCGGTCGGAATGTCGTTGCGCGAGGCTTCCTGCACGGCTTCGACGCTGGCGCCGCTGTTCTTGGCTTTGATGCCATCCAGTTCGCGCACGCGATCGGTATCGATGCGGCCGGGCAGGATCATGTTGACCGTGATGCCGTGTGTGGCCACTTCCGATGCCAGCGTCTTCGACCAGCCGGCAACGGCAGCACGCACGCCATTCGACAGCGCCAGATTGGCGATCGGCTGTTCCACGCCGGACGAACCGATGGTGATGATGCGGCCCCATTTTTTGGCGATCATGCCTTCCAGCATGGCGTTGGTAACGGCAAAGATCGATGTCGCCATCATTTCGAAGGCGGCCGTCCAGCTTTCCGAGGTCTGGCCGACAGCCGGGCCGGCCTTCGGGCCACCGGAATTGTTGACGAGAATATCGACGCCGCCCTGTTGCTTCAGCGTCTCAATCAACGCGGCGACCGAGGCCTTGTCGGACAAATCGACGGCGATGGGGGTGATGCTGGCGGATGCCTCGATCTTGTCGGCGCTGCGGGCTGCTGCAAAAACCTTGACGCCTTCGGCGGCGAGGCTTTTGGCGATTGCGGCGCCAAGGCCGCGGCTGGCACCGAGAACGAGTGCGGTCTTACCGGAAATCTGGAAATCCATTAGTTGAGGGCCTCAAGCTTTGCTGTCTGTCTTGCGATGAGTTTTTCGACTTCCTTGATCGCGAGCGCATTGAGCGCCGCCCCTGGACGTCGCTGGGCAGCACTTGCAATGGCGCCGCGCTTGGCCAGCACGTATTTGCGCACCGCAAGACCGAGGCCCGGCTGCTGCTCGTAACGCACCAGCGGCAGGTAGGCGTCAAAGATATCCTGCGCTTCGTCGAACTTGCCTTCGCCGCTGAGGCGCACGACATCCACCATCATTTCGGGATAGGCAAAACCGGTCATGGCGCCGTCTGCACCGCGCTGCATTTCTTCCGTGATGAACGCTCCGGCATTGCCGCAGAGAATGGACGTGCGGCGGCGGCCCTTGGCTTCGGCATCGCGCAGGTCGGAAATCTTTTGCAGGCCCGGCCAGTCCTCGTGCTTGAGCATGACGATCGAAGGATGTTCTTCAAAGATGGTGCCGAGAACCTTTGTCGAGATCTGCACGCCGGTGACCAGCGGAAAATCCTGCAAAACGACGGGCACGTCCTTGCCGACGGTTTCAACGACGTTGCGATAATAGGCGATGATCTGGTCATCGGTGCGCAGCGAAGATGGCGGCGCGACCATGACGCCGGCGGCGCCCAGATCCATGACCGCCTTGGTCAGTTCGCCGATGGCGGCAAGACCGGGAGCGGAGACGCCGACCACGACAGGCTTGTCGCCGGAACGTGTCAGGGTCAGTTTCGTGACCTCGATGGATTCCGCCTGGGTCAGCTTGGGTGCTTCACCCATCATGCCCAGAATGGTCAGGCCGTCCGCACCCTTTTCGTAATAGAAATCGACCATGCTATCGACGCTGGCGGTGTCGAGCGCGCCATTATCCGTGAACGGCGTGCAGGCGATGACAAAAACGCCCTTCGTTTCGGAAGTGATGAGAGCCATGAGCAAAAATCCTTATTCGAACCAGTGGGAAGAGCCGCGCGGCACATATTGGCCGGAACCGGGCTGATTGGTGACTTGCGCGCCGTCAAAGGCCAGCTTGCCGGCGAGATAGGTACGGGCAACGGTGATCGAGAATTTTCGACCGTCGAACGGGCTCCAGTTGAGTTCGTCATGGGCTTTCGACGAATCCCAGACCTGCGCCTTTTGCGACAGGATAGCGAGGTCGGCATCTGCACCGACGCGGATCGCGCCTTTTTCAGGCCAGAGGCCGAAGAATTTCGCAGGACGTTCGCAAAGTTGTTCCACGGTGAGTTCTGCTGCGTCGAGGCCGCGTTTATCGGCGGCCGTGTAAAAGGCCGGCAGCAGCGTTTCGAGACCCGGCACACCGGCACCGGCCTCAAAAATCGACGGCGTGAACTTGTTGTCGATCGGCCAGGAAGAATGGTCGGACGAGACGAAAGCGACACGGCCGGCAAGAATTTCTTCCCACAAAGCATCGATCTGGCCGGGGCGGATCGGCGGGTTGACCTTCATTTTTGCGCCGAGTTCGGCGCCGTCCTTGTCCGGATCGAACCACAGGTAATGGACGCAAAGCTCGCCGGTGGCGCGAAAACCGTCGGCGAGATAGTTGTCGACCAACTGGAAACCGCGTGCCGTCGTCAGATGGACGATATGGGCATGCGCTTCGGCGGCGGCACCGAGTTCGAGAAACTGCGCGGTTGCTGCCAGTTCGGCGGCCGGCGGGCGGCTGGACGAATGCGCCTCGATACCGTCGCGACCCGCTGCCTTGGCAGCAGCGATATAGGCGCGCACGATTTCCTGATCCTCATTGTGCACGCCGAGCGGAATGACGCTGTCGGCAAGTGCGTTGAAAGTCGCAAGGATCTGTTCGGATGCGATGCGCGGAAAGCGGGTCGGGCTGCTTTCGAAGGTGGAAATCTTGAAGGCAACGACTCCGGCCTCGATCAGCGGCTCGATATCCGCGGTCGTCTGGCCCGGCATGATCGTGCCGTAAAGCGCGACGTTGGAATGCGCATGTTCGCGGATGGCGGCGACCTTGTCGTCCAGGCGGGCGACGGTGTTGAGCGGATCGGGATTGTCGTAAGGCATGTCGACAATCGTGGTGATGCCGCCGGCGATGGCGGAACGCGTGGTCGAACGGATGCCCGGCAGTCCGCCATAGGAGCAGGCATGTGTCTGACCGTCGATGACGCCCGGAATGATCAGGTCGTCGCCGGCATCGAAGGTTTCTGTGGCTTGCGGCGCGTCACCGCTGCCGATGGCCGCGATTTTTCCACCTTTGACGGCGATCCAGGCATTTTCAAGCGGGCCTTCCGGCAGGACGGCGGTGCCGCGGATGATGAGGTCGAATGTCATTGTGACGTCCTTCAATGGGCCGTGCCGAGGCGGCGGGCAGTGCCATAAGCGAGGTCGAGTTGCGAGCAGGCAAGCGATACGCCGGCCTGAACAGGATCGATGACGGGGATGCCGAGGTTTTGCTGCAGCGCCTGCCGATAGGAGCCAAGGCCGGCGCAGCCGAGAATGACGACATCGGCGCCATCCTCGTCCCGCAGCAGGCGGGCCGTGCGGGAAACGGTTTCTACGACATCGGTGGCCATCAGTTCGACGACCGTCTTGTTGATTGAACGATCGCCGGCGAGGCGACCGTCGAGTTTCAATGTCTGCAGATAACGCAGGTGTCGATCGATGGAGGACTGGCCAAGCGAAACGATGCCGAAGCGTGTACCAAGGCCGAGTGCTGCCAGATAGGCGGATTCGGCAATGCCGAGAACCGGGCGGTCGACCAGTTGTCGCACGCTGGCAATGCCGGGATCGGAGAAACAGGAGAGGACGAAGGCATCCGCATTGGAGGCCGCGACGGCTTCCAGAATGTTCGGAATGACCTGTTCCACATGCGCATCGGTCTCGATGCCGGGAGGTGACTTAGCAAGCTCGACACATTCGATCAGATGGTCGGTCGCTTCGATGACCGGATCGAGGCACGCCTCCATGGAGCGGGTGACGGAGGCGGAGCTATTGGGGTTTATGACGAGAATATGGGACAAGAAAGCACCTGCGCGCGCTTCCGCGCGATCCTGAAGACATTGCGCAAAATAGATATACCACGTAGTATATTACGCATCAGGGGCTGTCAAAGTCGTTTGTCGCAATCTTGTGCGGGAGTGGTCGGGTCGCCTCTTTGCCGGTAGAATTCCACTCGCGCCATGCGATAGACTGGTGCAATGATACAGCCCCGTGCGGGTGAAGGGGATGAGATTTGAGCAAGGCGGAAGAGACTGCGGCGGTGGGTGCCCGACGCGGAAAATCGTTGACGGAACAGGCCTATTTCTACCTGCGTGACAAGGTCATCATCGGTGAACTGGCGCCGGGCATGGAAGTGTCGGAGCCCGAATTGGCCGAGCAGTTGCAGATGAGCAAGACGCCGGTGCGAGAGGCGCTGGCGCGCCTGTGTGTCGAAGGTTTCATGGAAGCCTATCCACGCCGTGGTTATCGGGTTACGCCGGTTACGCTGAAGGATATGAACGATCTTTTTGCGGTGCGTGGCGTGCTGGAAGGCACGGCGGCGGCATTGGCCGCGAAAAACCTCACGGCAGAGGATCTCGATCAACTCGACCAACTGGCCAACGCCAGCTATGTCGTTGGCGAGGATGTCAGCACCAAAACATTCATCAATGCCAATGGCGAATTCCATCTGGCGATTGCGCGCGGATCACGCAATCCACGCCTGCACACGCTGGTGGCAAGCCATCTGGAAGAATGTGCGCGCCTTTTCTACATGGGCACCCAGTTTCGTGACATCAATCCGGAAACCAATGATGATCACCATCGCATTCTCGGGTTTCTCCGCGCGCGTGATAGCGAAAAGGCCAGTCAGGCGATGATCGAGCACAATGAGAATACCCGCAAGGGTCTGATTGCGTCTCTGGTCGCCAATGCCCATTCCGGCTTGACCATCTAGACATAGGTTGGACGTGCGTCTCACGCGTCGTCTCCGTGTGTTCTAAAATTGTGATATACTACGTAAGATATTATTGTTGCCAATCGCTCGTGTGTGGATCAGGATGCGTGTCCGGTTTCCCACTTTGAGAGTCCGTGCCGATGCCCGCTGCAATCCGCAGGAATACACTTCTGACCCCGGTTGAACTGGACGAGATGCGCCGTACCGGTGCTGATGTGACTGTCCTTGCCGTCCATTCGATCAATCCCTACACCGGGCAGCCGACGTTTACCGGGCGTCGAATCGAAGGCGCGATCGACACCCAAGCCTATACCGATTTCCAGTCGCCCGCGACGTTTGAGGGTGGTCAGCGGCCCCTGCCGAAAATCGCGGATTTGCAGGAGAGTGCCCGCCGCTGGGGGCTGCGCTCCGAAAGCACGATCGTCGTCTATGATGGCGATCGGAGCATGACGGCGGCAAGGGCATGGTGGGTTCTGAAATGGGCGGGCCTGCCGGATGTTCGTGTTCTTGATGGCGGTTTCCCGGCATGGGTCGCGGCTGGTCTGCCGACGACCGACAAGGTGTCTGAGGTTTCGCCGAGCGAAATCGATCTGTCGCCCGGACATATGCCGGAACTCGACGCTGATAGCGCTCTCGCTCTGGGCAAGAAGGGGGTGCTGCTGGATGCGCGCATTCGCCCGAATTATATCGGCGGACCGCATAAGCCGGATCAGCCGCCGCGCGGCCACATTCCCTATGCGATCAGTGCGCCCGCGCCGGATAATGTCACTGATTACGGCAACTTTACCGATGCCGCGACCTTGAAGGAAATGTATCGCGCTCACGGCGTGGATGGCAAAACGGCTGTTGGCGTTTACTGCGGTGCGGGCATGTCTGCCGCTCACACGGTGCTGGCGCTGGCATCCATCGGTGTCGATGCTGCCATGTATCCCGGCTCTTGGTCTGCCTGGGTCAGCGATCCTTCGCGACCTGTCATTACCGGTGCCGATCCCGTATAGTTGAGCGATGGCCTATATGTTGCGCTGCGGCGCAACAAAGCAGCACAAATTTCCGCATTCTGCACAAAATTTATACGAATATTCCGCCTGTTCAAACGCAGATCAGGATAGCTTTACAGCGTCTTCATGCGTTGATATATTTCGTAGTATATCAGGCGAAAAGACCTGGGGAATGCTGATAATCGGGAACGGGCCGCAGGCCTGCCAGACGACGAAAGGGTCGTGGAATGAATTTCTGGAAGGGTTTTGCAGCGGCAATGGTTGCCTTGCCGTTCGTGGCGGGCGGGGCGCTTGCTCAGAACGCGGATCAGCAGAAGACGCTGGTTGTCGCGGTTCCATCGGATCCGGTCAGTCTCGAGCCGGGCACAAACAAGGCCGAGCCGATCGGCAGCGAAATCATTCTCAATGTCTTCGATACGCTGGTTGCCTGGACCGCGCCCGATTTCACCAAGCTTGAAGGTCGTCTTGCCAATAACTGGAAGGTTTCGGATGACGGCAAGGAATTCACCTTTCAATTGCGCGAAGGCGTAAAATTCCAGGACGGCACGGCATTTGATGCGGCTGCTGTGAAATTTTCGCTGGAGCGCACCAAGGCCAGCAACTCCTACGTCAAGGCGACTTTCGACCTGATAAAGGATATCACGGTCGTTTCCCCGACCGAGGTCAAGATCACGCTGACGGCGGCTTATCCTGCCTTCCTGTCCATCCTCGCGCAGCCGCAATCGGCCATCGTCAGCCCGACGGCCGTCGAAAAATACGGTGACAAGTTCGCCGCCAATCCCGTCGGTACCGGTCCGTTCGTGTTCAAGAGTGCACAGGCCGATACCAATGTCGTGCTCGAAGCCAACCCGGATTATTTCCGTGGTGCGCCAAAACTGTCGACCATCATCTACCGCGTCATTCCGGATGCCTCGACCCGCCGTCTGGAGCTTGAAAGCGGTGGCGTGGACATCGTCCAGCAGCAGGGCCAGCTTTCGGCGATCGCTGCAGAAGACATCGGCGCGCTGAAGGAAAACAAGGACGTCAAGGTTCTCGAAACCTCAAGCCAGATCATCCGCCAGCTGGAATTCAACAACAGCAAGACGGATGGCCCCTTTGCCGACGTGAAGGTGCGCCAGGCGGTTGCCCATGCCATCGATTACGACGGTCTGCTGGAAGGCGTGTTCGGCGGTACGGCCGAACGAGTCTACGGCCCATTGACCAGCAACAGCTGGGCCTTCAATCCGAAAATGAAGGAACTGGCGCCAAAATATGATGTCGAGCTGGCCAAGAAACTGCTCGAGGAAGCCAAGGTCGATCCGTCCAGCCTGAACCTGAAGCTCTACAGCTTTCAGGGGCCGCTCTGGGGCGCTGTCGCCACCTTCGTGCAGGCGAACCTTGCTGATATCGGCGTCAATGCCACGATCGAACAGACGGAATTCCCGGCACTGCGCGCGTTGCAGACTTCCGGTCAGTTCGATGTCGCGCTCGATGGTCGCCAGCCTTGGTATAATGATCCCGACGCCCACATCACCATCGGTTATCTGTCTTCGCTTGCCAACACGGCGATGACCTTCCGCATGCCGGAAGACAAGGCGCTCGACGACCTGATCCTGAAGGCCCAGCAGACACCGGATATGGAAGCCCGCAAGCAGCTCTATTTCCAGATCCAGGAAGAGATCGCCAAGCGCGTTCCCGGTGCCTATCTGTTCAGCCCGAAGCTGATCGTCTTCGCGCGTGCCAATGTCGAGGGCCTCGTCGTCAACAGCGCGCCGCCGCTCAACGAATACTGGTCCGTCTACAAGAAGTGATGATCCTCCCGGGTCGCGGGCGGCTGGCGTGATACCGGCCGCCCCATCATCGCATCGCCGGCCATGTGGCATGTTAAAGCCGCTGCCGGTTGTTTCGAGTGCTTGAGTAAAGGTTGATTGAGAGGCATGGCGAGTTTCATCCTACGTCGATTGATCGCGCTGATACCCGTCATGGCGATCGTGCTGGTGATCGTCTTTTCGCTGGTGCGGATGATCCCCGGTGATCCGGCCGTAACATTGCTTGGCCCGGGCGCCACGCAAGGTCAGATCGATGCGCTGCGTGCCCAGCTTGATCTCGACCAGCCGGTCGTGCTGCAATTCCTCCATTACGTTCTCGGTCTGCTGCAGGGTGATTTCGGCTTCTCGCTCAAGACCGGCCTGCCGGTGGCTAACGAAATCCTCACGCGTCTGCCGGCCACGATCGAACTGTCCGTCTGCGCCGTCATCGTCGCGATCATTTTCGGCATTCCGCTCGGCGTTCTGTCCGCCGTGCGTCCCAATTCGTTGTTCGACCATGTCACCCGTGTCGGTTCGTTGATCGGCGTCTCCATGCCGGCCTTTCTGCTGGCGCTGATCCTGCAGCTTGTGTTTGGCACGATGCTGGGCTGGTTGCCGGTATCGGGCCGGATGAGTTCCTTCATGACGGTGCAGCCGGTCACCGGTTTTGCCATTCTCGACGGCATCATCACCGGCAATCTTTACGCCGCCTGGAGCGCCGTTCAGCACCTGATCCTGCCGACCGCAGTACTTGCCGCCTTTCTTGCGGCCACGCTCGGCCGTTTCGTGCGCAACACCATGCTCGATGTCATGGGCGAGGATTTTATCCGCACCGCTCGCGCCAAGGGCCTGCACAATTCCGATGTCGTGCTGAACCATGGCCTGCGCAATTCGCTGTTGCCGGCCATCACCGTCATCGGCCTGAAATTTGCGGAAATGCTCGGCGGCGCCATTCTGACCGAGACGATTTTTGCCTGGCCGGGCATCGGCCGTTACATGTTCGAAGCGATCAAGAACCGTGACTATCCGGTGATACAGGGCACGACGCTCGTCTTTGCGCTGATGTTCGTGCTGACCTCGATCATCGTCGATGTCCTTTACGGCGTGCTCGATCCGCGCGTCCGCCACAGGATGAAGTGACCATGCGCGAAATCATCACCTTTCTCCGTCACAATACGCTCGCGGTCGTCGGCCTCGTCATTCTTCTTGTTCTGGTCGGCCTGATCACCATCGGTCCATCGATCTCGCCCTATACGCCGACCAAGCTCGATATCCTGCACAAGCTGGAAGGCCCGAGTTTTGCGCATTGGCTCGGCACGGATGCCTTTGGCCGTGATGTGCTGACCCGCATCATGTATGGCGGTCGTGCCACGCTGACGATCGGTGTCGGCGTCGTTGCCATCGCCTTTGTGGTCGGGGTGTTTTTCGGCATGCTGGCCGGTTTTGCCGGCGGCTGGATCGACAATGTGATCATGCGCATCGTCGATGCCATTCTGGCTTTCCCGGCGCTGGTTCTGGCGATTGCGCTCGCAGCCGCTTTCGGGCCGAGCCTGCAGAATGCCATGCTGGCCGTCGCCATCACACTGGCGCCGCAGTTCGCCCGTGTGGCCCGCAGCCAGGCGCTCAGCATCTCGGTCAAGCCTTATGTCGAAGCGGCGATCTCGCTCGGCCTGCCGACGCATCGCATCCTGCTGCGGTATGTCTTCATCAACGGGCTCGGCCCGCTTCTGGTGCAATCGACGCTGGCGCTCGGCAGCGCCATCCTGCAGACGGCAAGCCTCGGTTTTCTCGGGCTTGGCGCGCAGCCGCCGCTATCGGAATGGGGAGCGGATGTGTCATCCAACCTTCAATATGTCCGCAGTGCCGCCTGGGTGGCGCTTTCTCCGGGCATGGCGATCCTGCTCGCCGTCCTTTCCTTCAACCTGATCGGCGATTCACTGGCGGACTGGATGAACCCGCGCCGCCGCAGCGAATTGCGTTGAGGGGATGGTCATGAGTACACTGACCATCAGCCTCGAAAAGGTGGACTTTCTGCCGCCGACGCGAGTGACGGACGATACCAGCGTACTGACGCTGAAGAACCTCGTGTTCGAACCGCTGCTGAAATGGGAAAACGGTTTCGTGAAACCGGCTTTGTTCGAACGCTGGACCCATTCGCCGGATGGGCGCCAATGGCGGTTCTTCATCCGCGAGGGTGCCACGTTTCATGACGGAAAATCCTGCACGGCGGATGACATCACGGGCTTTATCGAAGGCATTCTCGATGCCGTCGATACGTTTGGCATGAAATGGTCCTATGCGCGTTATCTGAAAAATGCGCGGGTCATCGCCGAAGCTGCCGGCACGGTGCGGGTCGAAAACCCGCAGCCGATTGCCGATATTCTCGATATCTTTTCCGAATTCTACATCTGCCGTCTGGATGCATTCGATCGACCGATCCTCGGCACCGGTCGGTACCGTGTCGCGGAGTTCGAACCGCAAAAACGCGCGGTTCTGGAGCGTGTCGCGGCCATTTCCGGGCCGGAGCGTATCGTGGCACTGGCTGAAAAACAGGCCGATGCGCGTTATATGCAGTTGAAGGCAGGCGAGGTCGATGCGGCGCTCAATCTTGAGCGTGTCGAGAGCCGGCTGTCCTTTGACGAAACGTTTGATTGGGGCAGGGCGGTCAATACGCTGTCCGTCATGTATTACCTCAATTGCAGCGCCGGCATTTTCCGCTCGGCCGATGCGCGGTTGGCGGTCAACCACGCCGTCGATACGGCTGCGATTGCGCAAGACATCTTTCATGGTCTGGCCGTGCCGTCCTCGACCATCGTCAGCCCGTTTCATCTCGGTGCCGCCAAGGCCGGACTTGAGCCGATCGCCTATGATCAGGACCGGGCAAAACGCCTGCTCGACACGGTCGATACCCGCAACACGATAAAGCTGCGCACGCCGACCTTCATGCCGGAGAGGGCACCTGAAGTGAGCCGGTTCGTTGCGGCTTCGCTTGAGGCTGTCGGCCTGAAGGTCGAGGTGGAAACGGAGCTGGACCGGCCGGAATACGCCCGCCAGATCGGTCGCAAGGACATGGGCGACATGGCCATTTTCGACAGTTCGCCGCACAGCACGTACCGCATTCTCAACGACAAGATTTCCAGCGAGACCAAAGCTGTCTGGTGGCAGGGGTATGATGATGCGGAGACCGAGGCACTGATCCGCGCCGCCAATCAGGCCGTGGATGATGCGAGCCGCGAAACCGCCTATGCCCGCTGCCTGACCCGGCTTCACCGCAACCCGCCCTGGCTTTACCTCGTGCATCCGGTCGATGTCTTTGCCGCGGCCAAGGGCACGGTCGGCCTGTCGATCGACCACAAGGGCACGCTCAACATTTTCTGAGGAACCTCCGTCATGGAAAAAGACTACTCGATCACCTTCTTCTATTACGACGACATCCACGCCGTCGTGCCCTTCTATGAGGACGTCCTCGGTTTCGAACTGGTGCTCGACCAGACGATGGCGCGTATCTATCGCATCGCTCCGAACTGCTATTTCGGCATTGTCGATGGCAATCGCGGCCATCTGAAACATCAGGAAAAGAGCGCGGTCCTGCTGACCATCGTCTCGCAGGATGTCGAAGGCTGGCATGCCAAGCTGAAGGCGGCCGGCGTCAAAGGGCAGTCCGAGATGCTCCGCGGAAAATTCTGCGAACATTTCTTCTTTGAAGATCCGGCCGGTTATGCCATCGAGATCCAGCGTTTTCACAACCCGGATGTCGCAAAGCTGTTTCAATGAGTACCGATACCAAGAGCGCCGCCTTTGCGCTGCGCGACACGCTGTTTGCCATAGCCCGCGAATATGGCGCGGCGCCGTTTATGCCTCTGCCCGGCGGCGGAATCGCCGATCTGGCCAGCGGTTATGCGCCGCTGCTGGTGAACTTCAGCTTCGAGGACAAGGCGGCCAAGGCTCTGCGCAAGCTGACCGAACAGGCTGAAGCTGAACCGGCCGAATATTTTTCGGCGCTGGAAATGGTGCGCGATAACGACGCTCTTGTGCTGGTTGGCGAGACCGGCAGCGGCAAGACGAGTTTTGCGAAACATCTGGCATTTTCGCTGGCTGAGGGCGGCCCCGCGGAAAAGCTGTTGGCGCGCAACGATCTCGGATCGGTGCATGCGGAAAACTGGACGCTCGAAAATGTCCTGCCTCTGCATGTGCCGGTAACCGCCGGCAAGGCTTTGGCCGAACTGGTGGAAGACGTGTTGCCGGGAACCGAGGCGGCTTTGGCGACGCCGAGCTGGGCCGAGGCCGATGCGAGCCTGCTTCTGATCCTCGATGGCATCGAGGTTGCCGGTGCCGACGGCCTTGCCCTCATCAATGACGCACTGGCCTTCAAGGCGCGTTACCCGCGTATAAGGCTGCTGATGCTGGGCGAAATCTCCGCAGTCAAAAGCTGGGCGCTTCCGGCGGCGCTTGTGCGCCACGATCTGCTGCCGCTTCTCAAGGTGCAGCGCCGCGAACTGGCCCTGCGTCTTGCGGAGATTGATCTGGAAACGAACGGCATTGCGCTTGGCGATGCGGCGGCCAATCCGGCGCAGTTCGTGATGGCGCTGAATGGTGGCGATGCCGGTCAAATTGCCGAAGCACTGACGGACAGCTGGCTGAAAAAGCTTTCGACGGAAGCCGGGATGGACGGGTTTCTGTGCGGTCTTGCCTTTGATGCGCTGGCCGCCGAGGAAGACGATCCGACGATCCTGCCGGTGACGCGTGTGCGCCAGTTGCTGGCAGCAAGACATCTGGTCGGCAAACCCGCCGACATGGCCGTCGAGCATTTCCGGCTTGACGCCGCTCTCTGGGCCCCGGTGCTGAAAAGCCTGAGCGCCCGGCTCTCCGGCACGGATGCCGCCCGTGACCTGATCGAGGCACTGATTGCCGGTGACGGCGAAGGCATGTTGCGCGGTGCGCTGCTGGCCGCTGATCTGGTCGCGGCGGGTGATCCGCTTCGCGAAAAGATCGGCTCGCATCTGCTGGCGATTGTCACCGATGGCCTCCTGTCGGCGCCGGAGCGTGAAAAGGCGGGGCGCACGTTGTCTGTCTGGGGCGATCCGCGCGATCTTGAGGCGCTGGCCGAGGTGCCGGGTGGCGTGTTCACCTTCGGCTCGAACACGCACCCGAATTCATCGCCGCCGAACGCGGTAGCGGTCGAAGGTTTTCGCATCGGACTTTATCCGGTGACCAACGCCGCTTACGGCGCCTTCATTCGCGAGGCAGACCGCCTCTGGCGCAGCCCGGACGGATTTGCGGCAGACCGGCAAAACGCGCCGGCAACCGATCTGACATGGCATGATGCGCGCGCCTATTGCGAATGGCTGACGACCTGCTGGAGGGGCGAGGGACGCATCGCCGTCGATGAGGTCGTGCGTCTGCCGACCGAACCGGAATGGGAACGCGCCGCACGCGGTGACCAGCCGGATGCCGGCGACGAGGTGATCGTTTATCCATGGGGATCCCAGTGGATCGATGATGCCGCCAATTCGGAAGAGGCGGGTTTCAACAATACCTGCACGGTCGGCCTTTTTCCGAAAGGGCGCTCGCCTTACGGCTGTTACGATATGGCCGGTCAGGTATGGGAATGGGGCACGACCCTCTGGGGCGACGATATGGGGACGCCGAGCTTCACCTATCCCTATGCGGATGATGGGCGCGAGGCACTGGATGCCGCGCCTTCGATCCGTCGGGTTTTGCGCGGCGGCTGTTTTTCCAGCGGCAAGCTCAAGGCCAACTGCACCTATCGCGGCAGCCTTGAGCCCAACGGTTTCTGGCGCGGCAACGGCTTTCGTATCGTCGTTGCGAAGGTACGCGACTGATATGTCGCGCTCTCTACCGACGTAGCGTTTAAAACACCCGTACCTTCGCGCCAACTCCGACGCGCTGGTAGAGATCGATCACATCCGTATTGGTCATGCGAAAACAGCCGGAAGAGGCAGCCGTGCCGACCGTTTCCGGCTCATTGGAGCCGTGGATGCGGTAGAGCGTATCGCCCAGATAAAGCGCGCGGGCGCCGAGCGGGTTGTCCGGACCGCCGACCATATGGCGGGGCAGATCGGGGCGGCGCGCCAGCATGTCGGCCGGCGGGCGCCAGTCCGGCCATTCGCGCTTGGCGCTGATACGTTCGGTTCCGTGCCAGCCATACCCTTCCTTGCCGACGCCGACCTGATAACTCTGGGCAAAACCGTTCGCCTCGATCAGGTAGAGACGGCGCGCAGCCGTATCGATCAGGATCGTGCCGGCGGCCTCGTTGCTGCGGTAGTTGATGCGCTGGCGCGTGCTGCGGTCGGCATTTTCGCGGTGATGTGCCGTTGGGCCGGAGGGCGATGAAGCGCCCGGTCGTGTCGGCGAGAACAGGAAGTCGATATAACCTTCATCGAAAGCGGGACGGGGACCAGATTGCGCAACGGCGGGGGCCGCGGCCAGCAGCATTAGAGCCGTCAGGGTGCGGAAGCGGTTGGAATATGGGTGCGGCATCGCCTGTCGTCCTCACTGTCACAATCAGATCAGCTTGGCGGCGACCAGAAGGTCGGCGACACGCTGGAACATTTTTTCGGGCACCGGTTCGCCGGTGCGTGCGGATTTGGCGATGGCATCCGCCAGCGCCGTTTCGCGGATCACCGGGATATCGGTCAGAAGTGCCTCGGTGATCATGGTGCGTGACTGGCTGGGACTGGCGCGGGCAACAATCATCGGCACCGGCGTTTCTCCGCGCACATAACGGATGCCGACCGTCCAGCCATCCGGTGAACCGACCAGAAGCGAGGCGTTCATCAGGCCGGTCTTGGTGGCATAGGCCTGCATTTCGCGGCGTTCCTTGCGACGCTGCTGGAGGATGGCAGGGTCCCCTTCCGCATCGCGGCGTTCGCGTTTCTGTTCGCTCTTGGTCATTTTGAGATCGCGTTGAAACAGCCAGTGCTGCACCAGAACGTCGATCAGCCCGACCACGATGAAGGCGATGATGGCGGTAATGATCAGCGGCTGCAGCAGCGCCCGAAATGTGTTGTTGATGCAGGGTTCGCCGCAGGTGGATGACAACATCAGCGCCAGCAGGCCCATGCGGAAAACGATGACGAAGGCGGTGGCCAAAACCGCGACCTTGAACAGCGCCTTGAAGAACTCGACGACGCTGCGCATCGAAAAGATGCGCTTGGCGCCGGAGACGGGATTGATGTGCTCGAAATTCGGCGTGATCGGCGTGACCGAAAACACGAAACCGCGCATGACGACCAGATTGGTGAGTACGATGGCCGCCACCGTGACGGCCAGTAGCGGGACCGCGAGACTGGTGATAATGCTGCCGGCGAGCGCCAGAACGACGGGCCACACTTCGGCAAACGGATCGGTGTGAACACGCCGGGCGATGAGGTCCAGCAATGCCTCGATTTTTGTCTGCTCGGCGGTAAACGAAAAGACGAGATAGGTGATGGAGGCAAGCAACATCATGCCCGCCACGAGATCCTGGCTTTTCGACACCTGGCCTTTTTCGCGGGCATCGCGGATCTTCTTGTCGGACGCCGGTTGGCTTTTTTCCTCGCTGGTATCACCGCTCATGAAATGCTCCGTTTCGAAACATTCTGCGGCGGCAAATCAGGGAAAGTCACCCTTCGTCGGTTGTCAGCCGGTGCCGCAGCGGCTAGAAAAACGCCGGACCTAACGGACGGGATGACATGCGGAATCACTCTTTGAACGCTCTGGTTCTCTGCGGGCTCATGCTGGCCGGCTGTACCACCACCAGCGAGACGACCGAGGCCGGGCCGACGAACGAGGAAGCCCGTCTCATCAAGCTGGCGCAGGATATCGAACGGCGCGGCGACAAGACCACGGCGGCTTCTCTCTACGAGCGCGCAGCGCAATCCTCCAAGGACAAGGTCGGTGCTTATACGCGGCTTGGCGATGCCCAGCTTGCCGCCGGTGATCCCGACCAGGCAATCGTTTCCTTCCGCAAGGCGCTCGATGTTTCGCCCAATGACGGGCGCGCGCTTCTCGGCCTCGGGACCGCGCAATTGCAGGCGAGCCAGGTGGAAAGTGCGGCCCGCACGCTGACGGTGGCGGCCCCTCTCGTCAAAAGCTCGTCGGCCTATAACCGCCTCGGCACGGCTCTGATCCTGTCTGGAGACGGACAGGGTGCGGAAAACGCCTTCGGCCAAGCTCGCAGCATCGATCCGGGCAATCTCGACACGCAATCCAATCTCGGTCTGGCGCAGGCGATATCCGGCCGCAATGATGCGGCGGTCTCGACGTTGCGCGGCGTCACGCAGTCGCCGCGTGCCGAGGCACGGCACTTTCGCAATCTGATGCTGGCGCTGACGCTGGGCCAAAAGGACAAGGACGCAGCGGCCGTTTCCGTGCCGGATTATCCGGAAGCCGAAAAGCGCACCTTCCTGGCCGAGGCACGAAAAGTTCGCACGATCAAGGAACCGGCGGCGCGGGCCCGCGCCATCGGCCTTCTGGCGTCCAGCTAAGGCTGGACGGCCACCCATCAGTTCATGGATCCCGTGGTGCTGACATCGCGCTGGTTTTCCGGCGTCTGCGCCGGCTTGACGCCATCAATGCTGTTGCGGGCGGCACGGACGACCGGGGCGGCCATGGCAGGGCCCGTCCTGCGGCCCTGAACAAGATCGCTCTGGCGCTCCACCATCAATTGCAGGTTCATGTTGTTGGCGCAGCCCGGCGGCAGATACATCGGGTCTTCGGTGACATCGGGCGTCACGCAGGCATCCGGCACGAGGCGGCCGCGTGTCTGTTTTTCATAGTCTTTGCTGACGGCACCCGAGCCTTGCGCATAATGATAGTTCGGCGAATAGGGCAGGGGATCGCGTTCCTTGCTGTTCTGGCAGCCCGAAAGGGCAAGAACGGTGAGCGCGAGAGCAAGGCGTGGTCCGGTGATACAAGTCTCAATCGACATAGAAGCCGAACCCCTTGTTGGTTTTCGTGCGTTTGGTGGCGACCGGGCCGGAGAGTGCACCGTTCGGGCTGTCGAGCGGGGTCTTCATGGATCGCGTCTCGACCGGTTCCACCAGATAGGGCGTGATCAGGATGACCAGTTCGGTCTCGTTGCGCTGGTAGCGTTTCGACTTGAAGAGATCACCGAGGATCGGCATGTCGCCCAGCATCGGCACCTTTTCGATGTCCTGCGAGGCGTTGCGCTGGAAAAGACCGGCGATGGCAAAGGTCTGGCCGCTGCCGACCTCGACGGTGGTATCGGCGCGGCGAACCTGCAGGGCAGGCACCTGAAGGTTGGCGATGTTGACCATGCCGCTGGCCGAAAGGCTTGAGACTTCCGGGCGCACCCGCATGTTGATGCGGCCGTTCGGCAGCAGTGCCGGGGTGAAGAGAAGCGACACGCCGTATTGTTTGTATTCGATGCCGACCTGCTGGTTGGTGACCGGCACCGGCACCGGGATTTCACCACCGGCGAGGAAGCTGGCGGTCTCACCAGTGACGGCGGTGATATTGGGTTCGGCGAGAACGGTGAGGATGCCGTTCGATTGCAGCGCTTCCAAGAGTGCATCGACCCGGCTGCCGTTCCAGGCGACACCGGCGCTCAGCGCATTGGAGGCACCGCTGGCGGCATCACGGGCGAGATTGCCGCCGGAGACGAAACCGAAGGAAAAATTGCCGGCGCTGACAAAGGCATCCCAGCTGACGCCGTAGCGCAGCAACTGGTTACGGGACACTTCGGCGAAACGGACGCGGATATTGACCTGATTGGAACCCGACACGGTGGTGTTGTTGACCGGCGGCTGGTTTTGCGGCGCATGGGCTTCCATGACGCTCTGTGTTTCCATCGCTTCCTGCATCGTGTTGGCATGGCCCTTGGCGAAAGGCTGTTCGCCGAACAGCGAAATCTTGATCGTGCTGTTCGGCTGCACGGCGCGCTGCGCTTCCTGCACGGGCCTGGAATCCGGCATGACCCAGAAATCGACGGAGCCGCGCGATTTTTCATCGGGGCTGAGTGCGATCAGGTTCGTGCGGCCGGTCTTCAGTGCGAAAACGTAGACGACGCCGGGGGAAACGACGCGCACATCGGCGATCTTGGCATCGGCCATGAAAACGGATTCGACCGGCTGGTCGAAGCGCAGGATACGGCCCTGACCGAGCGGCAGCGCCACGGCTTCACCGGCCTTGGCATCGATGCTGAAGGATTCTGCGCGGACCTGCGGAGCAAGCAGACAGAAGGCGAGGAAGAGCAGAAGGAAAAAATGTCCTTTTGCCAGGATGGTCGATCTCGTCATTCTTGCGGTCGTCTCCCCACGTGCCGTGTCATTGTGCCGTCTGATGGCGTTCTGTCGTTTCGGGCGGCGGCCCTTTCGACCGCCACACGCGCGGTTTATGGTTAACCAAAAGTTAGCGCAGGCTTTTCCTGCGCCGCGTCGGCCGCGTTACTCTCTGAATTCGTTGAGCGATTCCGGATTTGCGAATTTATTGTGACAGACATCAGAGACTGGACGGAATATTCGGGCGCGATCTCTTGATAGGAAATGACCGGCAGTTCGATATCGTGGCGAATGAGGTAATTGCGCATGACGCGGCGGATATCGAGCGAGGTCAGAAGCACAGCCGTCTGCTGGTCGCCGCCATCGGCCAGTGCCTGGCGCAGTTGCGACAGCATCGCGCGCGATGCGTCCTCCGGCAAAGCAAGCATCTTGCCGACGCCCGTCGCTTTGATGGCGTTGCGGATCGCATCTTCGGCGGCGCGCGACAGCACATAGGCCGAGAGAACGCGGTTGAGCTGCGCATGGCGGTGGCAGATCTGGCGGGCGAGCGCGATGCGAACGCGTTCGGTCAGAAGCAGCGGATCGGTTTCGCGGCCGCCCCATTCGACCAGCGCCTCGAGGACGGCGCGCAGATTGCCGATCGGCACATCCTCTTCCACCAGCCGGCGCAGGATGTCGGAAAGCTTGTTAAGCGGCACGACCCGCGTCGCCTCCTTCACCAGTTCCCCGTATTCGCCTTCCATCAGTGTCAGGAGTTCGCGGGTTTCCTGAATGCCGATGAAATGCGCCGCGTAACGCCGCAGCGAATGCGACAGGCTTTTTGCAAGCGTCGCGGCCGGATCATGAAAACCGATGCCGGCCTCGGAGAGAGACTCCGCCTCGTCCGCGCCGATCCAGATGGCACGTTGGCCGGCCACCTGCGCCGGGCCTTGAAGGCGTGGCACCTGCAGAAGATCGAGATGCATGGGGTCATCGTTCAGCAGCAGCGCGTTTTTCGGTATCTCGCCATCGACGATCGGCACGCCTTCGAGATCGATGCGAAAACGATCCGGCAGAAGCGACGGGTCGGGACGCATTTCGACGGCCGGCATTTCCAGCCCGAGATCGGCCTTCAGCAGGTCGCGTACATGATCCGCCTCCAGCCGGAAACGCTCCGGCCAGACCGTTTCACCGATATGCGCGCCGACATGCGCAACGACACGGTGGCGGGTCGAGCCGCTGGAGATGACTGTATGTTCGATGACCGGACCGTCCTCGATCTCGATCAAATCGGGTTCCGGCTGTTGCACCGGCGGGGCTGCTGTCTTGGGGCGGCGGCGGCCGATCATGAAGGCAAAACCGCCGAAAAGGGCCGCGAGTGCCAGAAAGATCAGCGTCGGAAAACCGGGAACGAAAGCCGCGCCGAGAAGGATGACAGCGGCCAGCCACAATGCCTTGTCGCTCGATCCGAGCTGGCGAAAGATTTCGGTGCCGAGATCGGCTTCCGTGTCCGACGCAACACGGGTGACGACCGTGCCGGCGGCAATCGAGATCAGTAGAGCCGGAATCTGGGCGATCAGGCCGTCGCCGACCGTCAGCAGCGAATAGGTATGCGAGGCATCGGAAAAACTCATGCCGCGGCTGAGCATGCCGATCAGCAGGCCACCGATCAGGTTGACGAAAACGATGATGATGCCGGTGATGGCATCGCCCTTCACGAATTTCATGGCGCCATCCATGGCACCGTAAAGCTGGCTTTCCCGCTCCAGCCGGCCACGGCGGGCGCGGGCTTCGGTCTGGTCGATATCGCCATTGCGCAGATCGTTATCGATCGACATCTGCTTGCCGGGCATGGCATCGAGCGTGAAGCGGGCCGCAACTTCGGCCACACGTTCGGCACCCTTGGTGATGACGATGAACTGGGCGGCGGTGATGATCAGGAAGACAACGAGGCCGACCACGACTTCGCCGCCGATGACGAATTTGCCGAAGGTCGCAACGATATCACCGGCATCCGCATGCAAGAGGATGAGGCGCGTCGTGGTGATCGACAGCGCTAGTCGAAACAGCGTGGCGATCAGGATGATCGGCGGCAGCGAGG
This sequence comes from Neorhizobium huautlense, assembly GCF_030811685.1. Taxonomy (GTDB): domain Bacteria; phylum Pseudomonadota; class Alphaproteobacteria; order Rhizobiales; family Rhizobiaceae; genus Neorhizobium; species Neorhizobium huautlense_A. The sequence goes on from NZ_JAUSRF010000005.1 coordinate 285,403, forward strand.
AGAAATCGCCGGGCCGGCCGATATAAAAGGCGACGACGAGGACGAGCAGGCTGAGCGACATGTTGACGGCGATCAGCATGTCCACTGCCAGTGTCGGCAACGGGATGACCATCATGATAACGGCCAGCATCATGAAACTCGCGACGATGACGTCGGAACGATAGGACGCCATGCGCGCAAAACGGTTGAGCGTGCCGAGAATGCCCGTCATAACGGCCCCCGCAATTGCAGATAATCACGAAAGCAGCGATAGGCCTGCGGTTTGTCGTCCAGTACCCAGAAGGCGCGGGCCCGCAGAAGATGCGAGGACGGATCGGCATCGACTTCCATCAGCCGGTCCAGCGCGCCCAGCGCACGTTCACCTGCACCGTTTTCGATCAGCGCGGCGGCAAGACTGCGCAGGATGCCCGGATCTTCCGGCTCGATGCGGTTGGCGATCAGCAAGAACACGAGGCCGCGCCCCTTCTGGCCGCTGCGCATATAGATGTAACCCAGCGCATGCATCAGTTCGGCAGCATCGGCATCGGTGCGGTTCATTCCAGACCGCCTTCCTCATCGATGCGCGCCTGCAATTCGCGGCGGCGGTCCATCTCTTCCTCCAGCATCGCCCTGGCGATGGAGGTGACGTCTTCATTGGCATCGAGATTGGGAAGAATGGCGGTAATGATGTGGTCGAGCAGGCTCATGCTCCGCTCATTGCCGAAGATGCCGGAATCGGTGATCTCGGGCATGGTCAGCTGGTCGATTTCGCCGCGCAGCGACGCGCCATGCGCAAGGCTGCCGCGACGGCGAAGGCGCACGGCATTTTCAAACGCTTCGATCTGCGATCGGCTGACGGGATCGGCGCGTTTGGCAGCCTCGGTGAGCGCCCGGTCAAGCCGCTGCCGATCGATGGTAACGGGCCGCAATGGTTCGTTCATTGCCACCCTCCTGAACGTCTCATGCGCGTCATAAGGTCAGCTTGAACTCCTGCCCGCCGCGCACGACGAGGATCTGGCCGTTCTCGATGGATTTCAGCATCCAGCCGTCCTGCAGGGCGGCACCCGGATAACGGCGCTCGCCGCGTGCATCGAGGACATAAGGATTGTCGCCGAAGTACACCGCCTGGAAGATGAACTTTGGCGCATCGGTCAGCGCCGCTGACGCGACCAAGCTGGTCAGCACATAACGGCCACCATGCGACTGGTCGAACCAGCGCTGTACGCCGCGCCATGCGTCCATGCGCGCGGGCGGAACTTCGCCGCTAACATCGACACGGCGACCATCGGCTGTCACGGTCAGATTGCCGAGATCGGCTTCCGCGATCTTCTGCTGCAGCATGCCGACGATTTCGGCATCCGTGGGCGCAAGAGGTGCTGCCGGAACGGTGCCGACGATGAGGTTGTCCTCGGGGAAAGTGGCTTTCTGCGGCAGCAGGCCGGAAATGCCGGCCTGAACGGCGACGATCGGCATCATGACAAGCGCCACGGCCAGGACAGCCAGATAGGGTCCCCAGCGTCGGGTCATCAGGTTCTGCACGCCGTTGCGGGCGATGCGCAGTTTTGCGCCACCCACGACAAGCGTCACGGGAAGATTGGCGCGGCAGCCAAAACCGCGCTGAACGGGCGGACGGCCTTCGATCACGACCGGCCCACCAATGGCGTTGATCGCGACCTGACGGCCATAAAATCTCAATTGAAGATGTTCTTCGGCAATATCGGTATCCGAGAGCACGAGGTCACAGTTTCGCGAGGAGCCGATCGTGCAGGCATCGCCATCGATGGGCGCGCGCACGCCGTGATGCAGGCCCGACAACACGTCCAGCGACAAGCTTGCCGGTGTCGTTGTCACGGTGGTCGTCGATAGTGCCGTGGCGCTGGGAGAACTCAAACTGTTGAGCGACATGGTTGCACCCCCTTATCGAATTCATTTCGCAAGCGGCCGGCTGGTGCAACCGACCATGAGCACCCACCCGTTCAAACCCATGGTGGTGAGTGGCGGCGCGGACGCGCAATTTCGCCCGCGCCGAACCGGATTAGTTCTGCGGACGCTGCTTGGTGGCGTCGAGCTCGGTCTTCTTTTCGGTCGTGATCTCGGTGATCTTGGCCGACTTTTCGATAGCAGCATCGAAAGCAGCTTCCATCTTTGCGATCGCTGCGTCAGAACCGCCAGAAGTAGGGCTTACAGTAGCCATGATGGCCTCCATTTTCCTGTTTATGGTCATCGATTGCGGCACCTTGGGACGCCGCTTCACGCCGCTCTCCTCGAAAGGCCGCGACAGGGCGGAACCTAGAATCCGTTTTCTACAGATTAACGACAAAGTGAAAATTCTTGTCGAAACGTTAAGGCTGGCCGCCCACTTATGCATTGTTGCTGATGTAAATTTACGCTTAAAAAGGCTTTTCAATCAGGGGATTGACGGCTGAGCTGCCGCTCTTCGAAAGGGCGCGAAAAGAAAATGCGAATCCGCTCGCGACGACACATTTATTAACACGGCGCCCAGCCTTCGGTGGTTCTGGACTAGCTCCATCGATACCGTTGCGAGACCGAATGCGGTCGTGTGCGAGGACGGATGTCACCACGCGTTCTTACGGTTAAATTTCATTAAAATTTCATACTGGCTTGTTCATTCGCCGCATGTGTTCCGCTAGCCTTTGGGCATGATTTTTCGGTTCGCCCATTTTTATGTGTTGAAGAACAGGATGGCCGGGCAGGCATTTAGCGAGCCTGTGGCGCGGATGTCCTTCCGGGCCCGGATCGGGTTGCGTTCGTTGGCCGTTTCCGCATTCCTGCTGGCGGCGGGCATGCCGCTTGCACCACCGGCGATTGCGGCACCCGCATGGTTCGACAGTGCCTATAACTATGTCGTTCTCGATCAGGATGTGCGCGTGGCGCTCACCGAGTTCGGGCGCAATGTCGGCCTTCCCGTCGTGCTCTCGGATGCCGTCAATGGCCGGGTTCGTGGACGTATCGAGGCCAAGAGCGCGGGTGAATTCATCGATCGGCTCGCCGCCACCAACGGGCTTGTCTGGTACTTTGACGGATCGGTTCTGCATGTCAGCGCCGACAAGGAATTTATCACGCGGGTGATCGATGCGGGGCGGCTGCGGGGCGATGTCGTTGCCAACCAGATGCGCGATCTTGGGCTGGCCGACGAGCGTTTTTCGCTGCGCGCCGCCCGTAACGGCAATGTCATAACCGTGTCAGGACCGCCTGCTTACATCAATGTCGTCAACCAACTCGTCGAGCGTCTGCAGCCGGAACCGGTTGTTGCGGGCGACGATCCGCGCGTTCGCGTGTTTCGCGGCGGGGTGATGACGGAAATGGTTTCGACCGGGCCGGCGGATAATGCGCCTTCCGGTCAAGGTCGGGAGAATTCCGCGCGAAAATGATTTTCGGCGGATGAGGCTGAAACGGGTGAGGACAGCGACGCTTCGCCCACCGATGAAAAGAGGAAGAAGACAATGGCTGTGCCCCCTGTTTCCGGCGTGGATTCCGTTTCGACGACAAATGGCGAGGCTGCTTTCGATGCCGCCGTCAACAATGCGCAGGGCAGCGAAATGACGCCCGAACTGGAAGACATGATGATCGAAGGTGCCATCAGCATCGGTGGCCAGATGATCATCATGCCGCGCGCCAACGACATCCTCAACGAGGCGATGTCGGACGAATAATCGCTGACAGACACGCGATTTTTTCGGAAGGAAAACCGATGACGACACCGATCGTGGCTGCGGGCATGCCGCAGCCGACAGCCGTGCCGGATGTGGCAGCCCAAGCCAGCCAGAACCTGTTCGAACATGTCGCCGCCCAAGCCAAGGCCCTGCCGGAGAGCGCCGGTCCAACACAGCTTGGCCAGGAAGTGCTGCAGAACCTGCAGGGCTTTTTCGAGCGCAGCGGCAGTTTTTCCGAACGCGCCAGCGGGCTGACCCAGCGCACGCCGCAGGCGACCGGTGGCGAACTCGTCAGCCTCGGCCCGGAAGGTGCCGGTGTGACCGATCTGTCGCAGACCCGCAATTCGGCGCTGCCGGTCGATCAGAACCAGATCGACAAGGTGATCCAGTCGCTCGGCATGATGTTTGATCATTCGATCGAGACCCAGATGGTGGTGCGCGGCACGACCCAGGTTTCGGGCGCGGCCAACACGCTTTTGCGCGGTCAGTGATGCGCATGAAACATTCGGGGCCTGTCCGTAGCTTTGTCACCCCATTCCTGTCCGCACCGCTGAAAAGGTTCGGCAGCGCGGCTCTTGTCGTATGCACTCTTCTGCTCGCGGGCTGCCAGCAGGATCTTTATACCAATCTTGCCGAACGCGAGGCCAATTCCATGGTCGCGACGCTGCAACGCAACGGCATTCCGGCCAGCCGCGTGTTGCAGGACGACGGCAAGATGAAAGTGGTCGTCGACGGTGAACGGTTTGGCGAAGCCGTGCAGGTTCTCGAAGATGCCGGCCTTCCCAAGCAGGCCTTTGCCACGATGGGCGAAGTGTTCCAGCAGGAAGGTCTCGTGGCCTCGCCGACGCAGGAACGCGCCAAAATGCTCTATGCGCTGTCGGAAGAGCTTTCGCGTACCGTTTCCGAGATCGACGGCGTTCTCTCCGCCCGTATTCACATCGTACTGCCGGACAATGATCCGCTGCGCCGCGAGGCCTCGCCATCCTCCGCTTCGGTTTTCATCCGCCATGAGGCGGGGTTGAAGATCGATCCGCTCATTCCGCAGATCAAGACGCTTGTTGCCAACGGCATTGCCGGGCTTTCCTATGACAAGGTTTCGGTCGTACCGGTTGCCGCAGCCGCTGCCCAGCCGGCATCCGCGAGCCAGCCGATGGTGTCATTTCTCGGTCTGTGGATGCTGGAAAGCAGCGTTTCGCGGGCGATGTGGATTGTCGGCGGGCTGGCCGGTCTTGTCGTCGCATTGTTGGCTGGTGTGGCCGCCCTGCTTTTGCGCCAGCGTGATCGAAAAACCTATCAGCTGGAGAGTTTTCGATGAGCGCTCTGCTGGCCGAGATGCATCCGGATCGCATCGCTGTGTGTTTTCGCACGGTCGGTGCCGATGGCCTTCCTGACGGACTGTTGGACGAGCCTCGATTTGCCGCGCGGCTCACACAGATCGTCACGCGCCATTACGACCTTGCCGATACGGGCGAAAGCGTTGAGGAGGCCGATCGGGCGCTTGCCCTGCTTTCGCGTGAAAATCTGGAAAAACTGGCGATCCGTGCCGGTGTCGTGCTGCATGCGCGCCAGTTCGTGCAGGAAATCCGTGGACCGGTTCTGGCCGCATTGGGTGAACGCTTCGGGGCCGACGCTCTGGACGATGCGCGCCGTCACGCCGATCTGGCAATGGACAAGGCGAAAATCGACGATCTCGATAAGCTTGAAGCCGAAATCGCGGGCGATGGAACGGCGTGCCTTGCTGCCTGGATCGAGGCGCTTCCGGTTTCCCTGAAGCGCCGTGTGTGGCTGAAATGGCCTAACGACCATGCTGTTCCGGCGACGGATCGTGTCGATCTGGCCGAGCGCGGCCCGGCCATCCTGCGACGCCTCGGCCTCTTTGAAAGCCGAATCGCATGACGGAAATGCCCAACCGACCGCTTGCCCGGATCATCCGGGCGGAGGAGGCCGAATGCTGGATCGACGGTTACGCCTTTTTGGAGCGCGCCAGGACAGAAGCGGCTGCCATTCGCGCCGGTGCACAGGATGAGGTGGCCAGGGCCCGCGAGGCCGGCCATGAGCAGGGCCGAGAAGCAGGCGAGGCGCAGGCAGCGGCGCTGCTGATGCGCTGCCAGGCCGATGTGGAACGCTATCTCGGCTCGGTGGAGCCGATGGTTGCTAATCTGGCCATGCAGATCGTCGAGCGTGTTATCGGTAGATTCGATGATGCCGAGCTTGTGGCGCGCGCCGCCCGCGAGGCTCTGGACGGACTTCGGGAAGACAAGGCTGTCGTGGTCAATGTCGCGCCCGAGATTTTGGGTGAGGCGCAGCAGCTGCTCGCGGAGATGAATTCGGGTGCCATGACGGTGCGTGTGGCCGCCGATCGGCATCTGTCCGCGCGGCAATGCACGGTAACCACCGCCTCGACCAGCATCGATGTCGGCATCGATACGCAGCTTGAAGCGATCCGCGCCGCCATGCAGGACCAGTATGAGGAGCGGGGCGGCGCATGAACGAGATGCCGCGCGCCAAAAACCTCGAGAGCATTTTGCCGCGGCTGTCGCTGGCGGTGTCCTCCGTCGATACGCGGCCGACGCGCGGGCGGGTGCGGGAAATTCGCGGCGTCATCGTGCATGCCAGCCTGTCCCAAGCGCGGATCGGCGAGCTCTGCCACCTGCGCGATCCGGTAACTGGGCGGCAGGTGCCGGCCGAGGTGATCGGTTTTGAAGACGAGCGGGCCGTGCTCTCGCCGATTGGTGATCTTGAGGGCATGTCGGCGCGGACAGAAGTGATCGCCACCGGGCGGTCCCTGCGGGTGCCGGTCAGCGAGGCGTTGCTCGGGCGCGTCATCGATCCCCTGGGGCGAGCGCTCGATGGAGATGCCGGCCAGCTTGCCACATCGGAAACCTATCCGGTTCAGGCCGATCCGCCACATGCGCTGAAACGCGATATCATCGAACATCCTCTTCGTCTCGGCGTGCGCGCCATCGACGGGTTGATGACGGTGGCGCGTGGCCAGCGCGTCGGCATTTTTGGTGAGCCGGGCGTCGGTAAATCCTCGCTTCTCGCCTCGATCGTTGCGGGCACGGAGGCGGATGTCATCGTCGTCGGACTGATCGGTGAACGTGGCCGCGAAGTGCGCGAATTCGTTGACGTGCAATTGAGCGCTGAGGCGCGCAAAAAATCCGTAACGGTGGTGGCAACCTCGGATCGTCCGGCAATCGAACGCGTCAAGGCCGCCTATGTGGCGACGGCAATCGCCGAATATTTTCGCGATCAGGGTCGCAATGTGCTGCTGCTGATGGATTCCGTGACCCGGTTTGCTCGTGCGCAGCGCGAGATCGGTCTTGCCGTCGGCGAGCCGCCGACGCGGCGCGGTTTTCCGCCATCGTTCTTTGCGGCCTTGCCGCGTCTCTTGGAACGGGCGGGACCGGGCAGGGGCGGTTCCATCACCGCGCTTTATACGGTTCTGACGGAAGGCGATGGCGGGCTGGATCCGGTGGCCGAGGAAACCAAGGCTATTCTCGACGGTCATATCGTGCTCTCCGCCGAACTGGCGCAGCGCAACCATTTTCCGGCGATTGATGTTCTCAAAAGCCGCAGCCGCCTGATGAACACCGTCGCGACGAAGGACCATAGTGACCTTGCCGGTCAGATGCGCGAAAGCATGGCCGCCTATCAGGATATCGAGCTTCTGCTGCGTGTCGGCGAATACAAGGCGGGCAGCGACAAGCGCGCCGATCTGGCCGTCAGTCGCCATGCCGCGATCGAAGCCTTTTTGCGCCAGCCGTCGGATGAGATCTGCGACATGGCGGCAACGCTGAAGGCGATGAAGGAGGCTTTGGGTTGAGCGGTCTTTCCGATCTTTCCCGGCTTCTGGACCTGCGCTCGCTTCGCGAGGAGCGTGCGCGAGCAGCCGTATCGGTGGCCGCGTCGCGCTTGCAGAATGCGGAGCGCGCCGTGTTGGTCGCCGAAGCCGAAATCGACAGGCATGATCGCGAAACCGGACAGAAGGAACAACGCTTTTTCGCGGCCATGGGTATGAGGCCGGTCACTGAAAACGAGCTGGGCCGCTCGCGCGATCTTCTCGGCATCTCCGACCAGAAACGCGAAGGGCTGGTTGTTGCGCGCGATGAGGCGCGGCAGACGGTTGCCACACGACAGACGGAACTTACCGCAGTGCAGGCAGAATGGCGGCAGCGCCTGTTTGAGCGCGACAAGCTGAGTGAAGCGCAAGATCGATTGCGGCGTCAGGAGCTTGGGCGCAGCGATGCCGCCAGCGAATTGGAAGCAGAAGAAATGAGTGCAGACCGGATGCGGATGTCATGCTGAGGGATACAGGTGCCCATTTTGGTCTGGGCTGCGGCGGTGCCAGTGTCGCCGAGATTTTGGTGACGCAGCCAGCACCGGCGCCGGTTTCTCTGGCTGAACGCCTGTCGCGACCCCGCCGGCCGATTGCCGGTATGCTCGCGGGACGAAAGATCGGGCTGCATCCGGCCGTTGGCCGCGTCGATGACAAGCTGGTAGCGATGTCGTTCAGGATCGGCGCTGAAACCTGCCGGCTTCATGCTTCAGCCGGGTTGGTCGACTGGCTGGCGCAACCGCTCGGGCTTGAAGGCGCTCTTATCGACGAGGAGCCCTTGCAGCGCGCGGTGCTTCTTGAACTGGCCGGTCTCGATTTCATTCGCCAGATCGAGGCGCATATCGGCGATGACATTCGTCTGGGCGAAGGCGATGCGGGGCCAACACTGCATGCGCAGGAAATGAGCATCGAAGCCGATGGCACGATGTTGCCCCTGAGGCTCGAGCTGACCGAGCGTCTTGTGGAAAAACTTGCCGATTATCTTGACCGGCTCCAGCCGCCCGAACCGGCCGATCTGTCCGGTGCTGCCGTCGAACTGGTCATCGAAGCCGGGTCACAGGACCTTTCCATTGCGGAGCTGGAAAGTCTTAGCCCCAGTGATGTGGTGATGCTGACGCATCATCGCCCGGTTGTCGTGGCGAATGACCGTCTGGTCGCCGCCGTCCGCCGCAAGGCTGATGGCGTTGAGCTTGATGGCGCGTTTTATCCGCTCACCCGCCGCGCCATGGTTGGTTCATTGGCCGATATCCAGTCGGGCCGCGAAACCCGGCATATGGTGCACATGGTTTCCGAGACCGGTCGTGTGACGACCACAATCGGCGCCATCGATGCTCTCAAGCCAGGCGAGGCGTTGCCGCTCTCCTGTTTCGACGGAACCGGGGTGGACCTCGTTGTCGATAACAGGCGGTTCGGGCGCGGTGAGCTCATCATGATCGGCGCCGGCCTGGGTGTGCGTATCGTTTCCCTTTTTCCCGCAGCCCCCGCCTTAGCACCAGACAGCCGGACAGCATGACCGAATTTCAGCCCAACCTGATTGCCATCATCATCGTCGTTTCGACGATCGGTCTGCTGCCGCTGGCGGTGGTGACGATGACGGGATTTCTAAAGATTTCCGTTGTGCTGTTTCTGATCCGCAATGCGCTCGGCATCCAGCAGTCACCGCCGAACCTCGTGCTTTACGGTATCGCGCTGATCCTCACCGTCTATGTGACGACGCCTCTCGTCGGCAACATGTACCGGGCGGTCGAAAGCCGACCGATCGATATCGAAAGTGTGGAAGGGCTGCGCAGTGTTGGCGAGACGCTTGCCGATCCGCTACGCGAATATCTGAAGCGGTTCGCAAACGAACGGGAACGTCAATTCTTCATCGAGGCGACGGAAAGCGTGTGGTCTCCGGAGGCGCGTGCCGATCTGAAGGAAGACGATCTCGTCGTGTTGATCCCGGCCTTCGTTTCGTCCGAGCTGACACGCGCCTTCGAAATCGGCTTTCTTCTCTACATCCCGTTTCTGGTGATCGACCTGATCGTCGCCAACGTGCTGATGGCGATGGGCATGATGATGGTGTCGCCGACGCTCATCTCCATTCCGCTGAAAATATTCCTGTTCGTGGCGGTGGAGGGCTGGTCGCGACTGATGCATGGACTGATCCTGAGCTATGGAGGATAGCCGATGGGCCAGGAAATCTTTCTCAATGAGATGAACCGGGCGCTGGTGACGGTGCTGATCGTTTCCGCGCCGGCCCTTGGCGTTGCTATCGTCATCGGCGTGGCTGTCGGTCTCATTCAGGCGCTGACGCAGATCCAGGACCAGACTTTGCCGCAGGCGGTGAAGCTCGTGGCGGTCATGCTGGTGCTGATCTTTGTCGGTCCGCTTCTCGCCGTACAGGTGGGCGCGCTTGCCAGCCAGTCGCTGGACAGTTTTGCCTCGCTGACGAGGTAGGGTGACGCGATGAACCTTGCGGCGGTCACGGCAGCGATTACCGAGTTCGCCTACCCCGTTCTGGTGGCGGCGGCGATTGCGGTTGCCCGCGCGATGGGCATGATCATGCTGACGCCGGCCTTCATGCGGCTTGGCCTGACCGGCATCATCCGTTCTTCGGTCGCTTTCGCCATCTCGCTGCCGATGATATTTCCGATCTTCCAGCAACTGGCCGTCAGTGGTCAGCCGACAAGTTTCGATCTCGCCGGCCTGCTGATCAAGGAAATGGTGGTCGGCGCGCTGATCGGCCTCGCCTTCGGCATTCCTTTCTGGGCAGCGGAAGTGGCGGGCGACCTCATCGACCTGCAGCGTGGTTCCACCATGTCGCAGCTTGTCGATCCATTGTCGGCCGGCGAATCCTCGGTGACTGCAACGCTGCTCACCATCACGCTTCTGGCGCTGTTTTTCATGTCCGGCGGTTTCATGCTGTTGCTGGATGGTTTTTACCGCAGTTATCAGCTCTGGCCAGCCGCCAGTTTTTCACCGGTGCTCGATCCATCCGCCTTTGTCGGCATTCTGAAAGTGCTCGACCGCATCATGCAGATCGGCGTCCTCATCATCGCGCCGCTGGTGATCGCCATCCTGATTGTCGATATCATGATGGCCTTTCTGTCGCGCATGGCATCACAGCTTCACGTTTTCGATCTATCCCTGGCGGTGAAGAACCTGATGTTTTCGTTTCTGATGGTGCTTTACCTGAGTTTCATGGTGCCGCTGCTGCTCGATCAGATGGGCGCGCTCAAGGGCACGTTTGAAATCCTGCGTGGTTTTGTCAGCGGTGGCGAGGGGGCCTCATGAACAATCCCATTCTGCCGACACTCGATGGCCTCTTGGGCCTCGCCCAGACATTTTCCGAAAATGCCAGTCAGAAGAACTGGGCCGAGATCGAGGATTTGGAAAAGGAACATGGCGCATCCGACGGCAATGTCCGGCAGATGTTGTCCAATGGTACTTCGCTTTCCACTTTGGCCGGGCCCGCTGATCTTCTGCAACGGGCATCCGCTGCATGGGATGGCAAGGCGGATGCTAGCGGCATGTCGCGTGCGGAAATTTTGGTGGAAGAATCGGCTGAGTTTTCTTCACCTGCAACGGCGCTTCAGGAAGCCGAAACCGGCGCCGAACTGCATTCCGGTAGCAGTGAAATATCACCATCACCGCTCTCCGGCAACAGCGGCAAGCCCGTTTCCGGCCCGCAGCCGTCTATGATGCAGAGTGCCGATTGGAATGGTGTATCCGAGGTCGCTCTCGCGCCGGTCTCCGCAGATGCCGGCAAGGAACGTGTCATTGAAGCAGCCATCGCCGGTGTCGAGCACGCGCTGGCAACATCCGGTCCGGCCGCATCGGCGCAAAAACTGCATGCTGCCACGCGCTCCCTGTCTGCAGAACAGGTTTCGGTTCTGCTCGACAATGCGGCGCCCCTGATCACCCGGCTTGTCGAGCAGGCAGCGCATAGCGAAAACGCGGTTGGCGTGACGGATGAAAAACCGCGCGATGCCAAGGCGGCGCTCGTGCTTGCGCATGTGGCGGCCGCCATCGACAAGGACCCGCGCCCGCCGTCATCGATCCGCCTCTTGCGCGATATCGGCACGATCCTGCTGGCGCCCGCCAACCAGAATGACAATGCCGTATTTTCCGGTCTGGTGCGCACGATTGCCGTTGGCGCCGGTGTGCGGCTGGTTTTGGCCGTGGCGGACGAGCTTGCGCATCGCGATGGCAATCCGTCGCGGGCAAAAGCGCTGGTGACGCTGATGCTGTCGGCATTCGCCGATCTCGGCGCAAGGATCGAGGCAGCCTATTCCGATGTGCTGCAGCAGGTCGGGCCTCTCTGCCTTGAATGGCTTGCCTGGCGTGACGAAGGTGAGGAGCGCGCAATTGCACGGCTCATCGAGCATCTGCAACGACAGCCTGCGGCTCTGGAGGATATGGCCCCGAAACTTGAGAGGCTGGAACAGGTCGGGCTGGAAACCTTTCGCGCAGTTCGGGATCTGGCGGCTTTTGCACTTGATCCCAGACTGGAAACGGTTCGCGGCCATTTCCTGAACAGTCCCGAGATTTTTGGCGCCATCTCCGGCAGCCGCATGGCGATTAGGGACATGCGCCATGCGATGACTGTGCCATCGGCCGGCAATCGCGACGAGACACTCGACATGGTGCGGCTGACGCTCACCGATATCGGCTTTTCCGCACCGCGGGCGGCGTTTCTCGCCGAACTCTGCGAGCTTGAAAACAATGCGCTGATGCTGGGAGCCGGATGGACGGCGCTTGAGAGTTTTCAGTTCATGGAACAGCAGGGCCGGGCTTTTCAGCGTCTGCTCAGCTTCCTCAACGGCCAGTTCGTGATGGCTGCTGCGCCCGATGTCATCGGCTTCGGCGATGACGATATGCAGGTCTGACCAGCGTTTCTGAATGTCGATTGCGAAAAGGCATGCCGGCGATACTTTTTTGCATCGCCGGCATGCCCGTTTCGAACAAAATCAGTTCTGGGCGCGCTGCTTGGTGGCGTCGAGCTCGGTCTTGCTCTCGGTGGTGATCTCGGTGATCTTGGCCGAGGCGCCGATGGCGCGGTCGAACGCTTCGGTCATGGCGGCGATTGCCTCGACGGAAGAGCCTTCAAGGCCACCGGCGGCTGCCCATTCGAGGTTCCAGACGCCCGAAAGACCGTCTTTGCCGGCAACGTCATGGGTTTCGATGGCGGTGAAAACGTCTTCGTGGCGGACCATGTAGGATGCCGCTGCCGATACTTCTGAAGAAACGTTGCCATTGCTGTTGTTGGCGAGAGCTGCAAGTTCCTGCTCGTTGATGGCGGACTTGCCGTTTTCCTTCAGATATTCCACGAGAACCTGACTGGATTTCGCGGCATTCAGCTTCTGCTCGAACGATGCCGAATTGCTGGTGGGGGATGTTGGCGAAACATTGGTTGGCAAAGTGATAGACATGAAAACCCTTCCCTTGGCTTGGAACCGTTAGGATCTATTAACCACCTGCGTGACGCTGGTATGAAAAGGAAGGTGCATCCCGGCAAACGGTCTATTGCACGCCCAAAATCTCGGGCTGGATCTCGATCAGGGCCGTCGAAGGGGCGTGAGGCGAATCGATCAGGTCGAAAAGGCGGTCGATCATCACCGGGACATTCTGCCGAACCATCAGGAAATGCGGGTTGAAGACGGCGGCCAACGGGTCCCAGTCGAAACAGCCGAACACGATTTCACTCATGTTGTGGCCCTGTTCGTTGAACCACCGCGCGATGCCTTCCAGGGTGATGGTGGAGTTCACGAAGATGGCCGATGGCAAGGTCTTGTGCTTGAGCAGATAGGCATCGAGAACCGGTGCTGCCCGCGCGCCGGAATAACCGCATGGCATGATATTTTCCTCGGGGCTTTCCAGACCGCGCGCCGTCAGGGCTTCCCGGAAACCGGCGATACGTTCGCGCGTATTGTGATCCTCGATCCGCCCGCCGACGAACAGGATCGGATCCTGCGGGTTTCCGCGATCTTCCAGCCGGTCGAGAATCGCCGTGGTCAGTGCTTTAGCGCCATTGCGGTTGTCGGATATGACGGAAGGTGCCAGCCTTCCCGGAAGGTCGAGATTGATGGTTTCCACGCCCTGCGCATGGCACATGCGGGCGATGCTGTCGGGATCGGTTGCGCCGGTGCAGATGAGTTTTTCCACCCGGTGGGCAATCATCATCTGGGCAGCGGCCTGCTCCTGCTGCGGGTCGCGATTGGTGCAGGAGACGATGGCAAAAAGCCCGCGTTTGCGCGCCTCGGCCTCAAAAATCTGGGCGATGGAGCTGAAATAGCGGTTGTCGTAAAGCGGCAGGATCATGCCGATGATGCCGGAACGCTCTCGTCTGAGTGCGCGTGCCTGCATGTTGACCGAATAATCCGCGTCCGCCGCCACGGCGAGGATGCGCGCCGCCAGCTTTTCGCTGATCCGGCGGTTCTGCCAGGTTCCGTTCAGAACGGCGCTCACGGTGCTGGGCGACGAACCGGCAAGTTTCGCCAGGTCATAGATCGTCAGACGCTTCGGTACTTCGGTGGACAAATCGGCACTCCTGAAGGGATTCGGAAATTAGCATTGACAAGCCGCTTCGCAACAACATAATGCACAACCGATTGCGCAATGCTGCACAAAGGATTGTGCATAAATTTGCTTTTGCCGGTGGAGGTGAAACCGGCGACATAGGGAGGGTCTCATGAAGCGCAGAGCTTTTATTCTCGCAACGATGCTTGCCGGTTCGATGCTTGCGGCCTCGGCGCTGGGCGGCGGTGCCGCATTGGCTGCTGACAAGCCGACAATCGCCGTTGTTGCGAAGGTTGGTGGTATCCCGTGGTTCAACGCCATGGAAAAGGGCATCAAGGAACAGGGCGAGGCGCTTGGCGTCGAAGCCTACATGATAGGCCCGACCAGCGCCGATCCGGCCCTGCAGGTGCGCGCCGTCGAAGATCTCATCGCCCGTGGCGTCGATGTCATTGGTGTTGTTCCAAACGATGCCAAGGTTCTGGAGCCGGTTCTCAAGAAGGCGCGCGACAAGGGTATCGTCGTTTTGACGCATGAAAGCCCGGATTCGGAAAATATCGACTTCGATTTCGAGATGATTTCCGCCCAGCAACTGGGCGAAGAGCATGCCAAGCTGCTCGCCAAGACGACTGGCTGCAAGGGCTCCTATGCGGTTTTCGTCGGTGGTCTCAGTGTTCCGGCGCATAACGCCTGGGCGGATGCCGCAGTCAAATGGCTGTCGGCCAATTGCCCGGACATGAAGCAGGCGGCCGATCGTTTCGGTGTTGCCGAAAGCGTTGATGACAGCCGCGACACCGCGCTCGATCTCATTCGCGCCAATCCGGATCTCGCAGGCATCATGTCTTTCGGCAGCCAGGGTACCGTTGGTGCCGCGCGCGCCGTCAAGGAGCGTGGTCTTGGTGGCAAGGTTGCCGTCATGGGTCTGTTTTCGCCGGGGCAGGGGCGTCGCCTCGTGCATGAAGGCGTCATCACCGGTGGTTTCCAGTGGAGCCCGCTTGAAGCCGGCAAGGCTTTCGTCGCGCTCGGCGACAAGCTCGTGAAGGGCGAAAAGGTCGAGGACGGCGCCGATCTTCCGGTTCTCGGTCCGGTCAAGATGGAAGGCAAGGTTCTGTTTGCCTCCAAGCCGCTCGAACTGAGCAAGGAAACCGTCGACGGTCTGGCCGAACTCGGCCTCTGATATCCTCCCAAGGGACTGAACAGCCGCCGGCATTCCGGTCGGCGGCTGTTCCCGCACGGTGACGGCAAGGTCAAAATCATGATGGATATTGCAATAAGCGCCAAGCATATCAGCAAGGTGTTTGGACAGGTGCGCGTTCTCGACGATGTCGCGTTCGAACTGCGCCGCGGCGAGGTCCTGTGCCTTGCCGGAGAAAACGGCTGCGGCAAGAGCACGCTGATTAAGATCATCAACGGTGTCTATACGCCCGAGGCGGGTGCCGAATTCCAGTTCGGCGACGACAAGGTGTCCGGTGTCACGCCGCATGATGCGCGTCATCGCGGCATTCATGTCATCTGGCAGGATCTGGCACTTTTCCCGCACCTGACCGTTGCCGAAAATATCGTCTTCGACGACTACGTCGCCAGCCCGCTTCGTCCGCTATCGCGCAAGAAAGCGCACGACGAGGCGCGCAGGATCATCGGCAAGATCGGTGCGGATCTCGATCCGGACATGCTGGTCGAGGACCTGTCCATCGCCAAGCGTCAGCTTGTCGCCATCTGCCGTGTCATGCGGGCGGAAGCAAAGATCATCTTCATGGACGAGCCGACGGCCTCGCTCACCGCGCGCGAAGTGAAGGCGCTGCTCGATATTGCCCGCACCTTGTCTGCTCAAGGCATATCGATCGTGTTCGTTAGCCACCGTCTTTCCGAAGTGCTGGATGTCTGCCAGCGCGTCACGGTGCTGCGCAATGGCAAGCTGGTCGGCACCTATCCGACGGAAGGCATGACGCAGGCGCGGCTTTCCGAGCTGATGACCGGCCGCGAACTGACGCAGGAACCGCGTGCGGCCGGCAAGGTCGGCGAGCTTCTGCTGGAACTTCAGGGCTTGAGCCGGACCGGCGAATTCGAGGATGTGTCCCTGAAACTGCATCGCGGCGAAATCCTCGGCCTTGCAGGTCTGTTGGGGGCCGGGCGCACGGAACTGGCGCATGTGATCTTTGGCATGCATGCACCGAGTTCGGGCCGCATGTTCAAGGACGGCAAGCCCTTGGCGCTGTCGTCGAACCGTGACGCGGTTGCCGCCGGCATTGCCTATGTCTCGGAAGATCGTCTCAATCTCGGTCTGGTGCAGAACCAGTCGATCAACATGAACACGGCCGCAACCGTTCTTCCAGAGCTGGAAGCGCCGCGTTTCTTCCTGTCGCCGAAGCGCATCAGGCAGTTGACGGCGGACTGGATCGCCCGGCTGCAGACCAAGGTTTCGAATGCGGAACTGCCGGTTTCATCGCTTTCAGGCGGCAACCAGCAACGTGTCGTTCTGGCCAAATGGCTGGCGACCAAGCCGGATGTCCTCATTCTCGATTGCCCGACCGTCGGTGTCGATGTCGGCGCCAAGCAGGGCATTTTTACAATCATCCGCGATCTGGCGGATCAGGGCATGTCGATCATCCTGATTTCCGACGAGGCGGGCGAACTCTGGTACAACAGTGACCGCATTCTGCTCCTGCGCGACGGGCGTCTGGTCGAGGAAGCCCGGCCAAGCGACATCAAGGAAGAAGAGTTGGAGGGAATGATCAATGCCTAACATCCGTCTCGGCACGGAAGGCGTGCTCGCACTCCTGATCCTTGCCCTCTGTATCCTGCTCGGCTTTACCACCGACACGTTCCTGTCGCTGCAGAACCTGTTCGATCTCCTCAACAACCAGTCGGTCAACATCATCTTTGCCGTCGGGCTGGTCGTCGTTTTGATTGCAGGCGGCATCGATATCTCCTTCGCCGTTGCGGCCTCGGTCGTGCAATATGTGGTTCTCACATTGCTGATGCCGATCGGTGGCGGAAACTGGTTTTTCGGGATCGCGCTGGCCATGGCCTGCGGCGCGGTTCTCGGCCTCTTCAATGCCTTCCTGATCCACCAGTTCCGTATCGTGTCGATCATCGCGACGATCGGTACGTTCAATCTCTATTTCGGCCTGCTGATGTATTTCACCGGCGGTGTCTCGATCTACGATATTCCCGACTGGCTCTACGATGCCGTACCGCTGGTCGCGCTTCCGGCCGAACGGGGGACTGCTACACTTTATCTGCCGGTGGCGGTGATGATCGTCATGTCGCTTCTGACATGGTTCATCCTGGCCAGAACCGGTTTCGGCCGCGCCGTTTATGGCTACGGTTCCAGCCCGGAAGCGGCTTTGCGCTCCGGTGTGCGGGCATGGCAAATTCAGGCCTTTGCTTATGGCTGGCTTGGTCTGTGTGCCGGTGTCGCAGGCCTCATGCAGGCGCATATCGTTCAGGAAGCGGTGCCGAATGCCCTGAACGGGCAGGAATTGCCGATCCTGGCATCCGTCGTGCTCGGCGGCGCCACGCTTGGTGGCGGGCGCGGCACGGTCATCGGCGCCATCCTCGGCGTGCTGCTGCTTGCCGTGGTGCAAAATGGCCTCAACCTGATGGGCGTGACACCCTATGCTTTCCAGATGATCGTTGGCTTCATCATTCTGGTGGCGATCACGGCCAGCAATCTTGGAAAAATCCTGCCCGGTAAAGCGCGGGCGAGGGAGGTTTGATCATGGCGTCCGATAGCACAAAGACGGTGTCTTCCGCACTTTCGCCAAAACAGATCGGTGGCGATGCAATCGAGCTGATGGTGATGGCGCTGTTGCTTGCCGCAAGCATTGCGCTGTTTTCCTTCATGGCGCCGGGCTTCCTGAGTACAGGCAACTTTTCCTCCATGGCGCTGCAGCTGCCGGAACTTGCCATTCTTTCTCTCGCCATGTTCGTGCCGATCATTTCCGGCGGCCTGAACCTGTCGGTGACGTTTACCGCCAATATCGCCGGTCTCACCACCGCCTGGCTGGTCAAAGGCGCTCTCGTCAGCGCCGGTTTTGCCAGCCTGCCGCTGGCAATCGCCGCCGGTCTTGCCGCCGGTGGTCTCTCGGGTTTCATGATCGGCGTGATCGTCGCCTATGTCGGCGCGCATCCGATCCTCGTGACATTGGGCGCGATGATTTTTTTGCGCGGTCTCGGTGAGTTTCTCACACGCGGCGGTGACATTTCCGGCATGCCGGAAGCGTTTCTGGCCATCGGCAACAGCGCCTTCCTCGGCATTCCGATGCCGATGCTGATCTTTCTGGTTGCCGCAGGCGTGCTGGCCTACATCATGCAGTTCACGCGCGCAGGCTTTGCCATCCACATGATCGGTTCCAACCTCAAGGCCACCGAATATTCGGGCATCAACGTCAAGAAGGTGACGATCATCCTCTACACCCTGTCCGGTGTGCTGGCAGGCCTTGCGGGCATGATCATGCTGGCGCGCTTCAATTCGGTGCGTGTCGGTCACGGGGAGAGCTATCTCCTGATCACGATTCTCGCCTGTTTCATGGCCGGTGCCAATCCGTTCGGTGGTTTCGGACGTGTCCTGCCCCTGGTGCTCGGCCTGATGAGCCTGCAGGTGATCGCATCTGGTATGAACCTGATGGGCGCCAGCCAGCATCTGGCAACAGCCGTGTGGGGCGCATTCCTGATCGCGGTTATGATCGTGCGTGCCCCATTCCTCAAGAAGACGTGAAGTAGGTGAAGATCAGCATGAACGTTCAGGATTACGTCGTCGGCATCGACA
Organism: Neorhizobium huautlense; assembly: GCF_030811685.1. Classification (GTDB taxonomy): domain Bacteria; phylum Pseudomonadota; class Alphaproteobacteria; order Rhizobiales; family Rhizobiaceae; genus Neorhizobium; species Neorhizobium huautlense_A. The sequence continues at coordinate 304,163 of NZ_JAUSRF010000005.1, forward strand.
TCGGCACGGGCAGCGCACGCGCCGGCGTTTTTGACCACAAGGGCAATCTTCTGGCCGAAGCCAAACAGGCGATCGCCATGAACCGGCCGCAGACGCATTTCGTCGAGCAGAGCACGACGGATATCTGGCAGGCCATCTGCCATTCGGTTCGCAAGGCGGTCGGTGATGCCGGTATTGCGGCAGAACGCGTGAAAAGCGTTTCGGTCAGCGCCACCTGTTCGCTTGTCCTGCTGGACAAGCAATATGCTCCGCTTCGCCTTTCCGAAGGCGATCCGGCCTGGGATATCATCGTGTGGATGGATCACCGTGCGACGGCCGAGGCCGAGGAATGCACGGCGACCGGCGGCGCACCGCTCGCCAATCTCGGTGGCGTCATGTCTCCGGAAATGGAAATGCCGAAGCTGATGTGGCTGAAGCGCAATCGCCCCGACCTTTACGCCAATATCGGTTACGCTGGCGATTTGGGTGATTGGGTCGGGTTCAAATGCACCGGTTCGCTGGAGCGCTCGGTCTGCATGCTGGCCTGCAAATGGACCTTTGACCCGCGCCCCGGCTTTGGTTGGGATCGCGATTTCCTGAGCCAGATCGACATGCTCGATGTTATCGAGCGGGCAGGCCTGCCTGAAACCGCACTGCCGGTCGGAGCGACGCTTGGCCCGCTGACGGCAGAAGCCGCGAGCGATCTCGGCCTCACCACCGACTGTATGTTTGCCGTCGGAATGATCGATGCCTATGCCGGCGCGCTCGGCACACTGGGTCGCAGTCTTCAGGACAAGCCGGAACATCGGCTGGCGCTGATTGCCGGCACGTCTACCTGCCATATCGCCGCCCAGCCGGAGCGGCGTGAAGTGCCGGGCGTCTGGGGCCCTTATCCCGGCGCGCTGTGCGACGGTTATGTCGCCAACGAAGGCGGGCAGAGTGTCACCGGCGCATTGCTCGATCACATCGTGGCACTGTTCGCCGGTGGCCGCGAATTTGGCGAGGATCCGCATGGCGAATTGTCGGCGCTTCTGCTTGAGCGCCTCGAAAACGGCGATCCGGCCCCCGACATTCACGTGCTGCCGGATTTCATCGGCAACCGCTCTCCCTTCGCCGATGCCGACATTCGCGGCAAGATCGTTGGCCTGACGCTGGAAGATCCACGTGAAAGTTTCATCAAGATCTATTGGGCGGCAGCGACGGCGCTGGTTTACGGCACGCGGCTGATCATCGAGCGCATGAACGCGCATGGTTATGCGATCGATACGTTGCATATCAGCGGCGGCCACAACAAATCGCCATTGCTGCGCAAGCTTTATGCGGATGGCACAGGCTGCAGGATCGTGCTTTCGCAGGCGCGCGAACCCGTGCTGCTTGGCGCAGCGGTCGCGGCCATGGCGCCGTTCAGTTCCGGCGATGTGCTGGCGGTGGCCAATGCGCTTGAACCCGGCGAGGATATTCTTGAGCCGGATGCGGCCTATCGAGCCATGCATGAAGAGCGTTACGAGGCTTTCAAGGCGCTTTACTGAACCGTGTTGGCGACAAGGTGACGTACGTCACACCTTGTCGCCGTCATTCGTTACATCACGTGGGGCATCCGCTCCCGTCAGCCGCTTCGTCCAGCCTTCCACGCGGTTCGTCTGCAGCCTGCGGGCGGCATGGGTTCGCCAGCCCTCGGCGAGTGCCGGCAGTTCGGCAAGCGCTTCCAGCTCACGCCGATTGAGCGTGTCGATGTAGAAAACCCGCCACACCCGCGCGACTGTCCAGTCAGGAAATGGCCGGTCAATCAGGGTCAACCTGTCGCCGGGGGCGACCTCTCCAGCGATGATCACGCGGTAATACCAGCCCGTTCGGCCGCTCGTTTGCACGGATTTCGCCATGTCGGACCGGCCGAAACGTTCGTTCAGCTTCCAGCAGGGTTGCCGCCCCTGGCTGATCTCGATGGTCGCGCTTCCCAGCCGGAAAACATCGCCGATCGCGACCGTTTCCTCGGTCATGCCTTCTGTCGAAAGGTTTTCGCCGAATGCGCCGGGCTGTTTCAGCATGGCGTGGTGGCCTATCTCCTTCGCCCACATCGCATAATGATCGAAAGGATAATGGTGCACGGCTTTTTCAGGGCCGCCATGCCGCACGCGGTCGCCCTGCTCGTCTCCGGAAAAACCGAGTTCGGTCAGGGAGAGGACGGATTGGACGGGTGATTTTGCAATGCCGCTTGGGGCGCCGCGCGCGCCAAGCGGTGCAACCTTGCCCACCAGCAGATCCTTCAACGGGCATGGGATCACGGGCGGGCCTCACGGTTTGCGAGCGTTTCGCTCGTCAGGATGGTTTGCGTTTCTTTCGTCACAAGATCAGGCCGCACCGGTTGAAGTTTCGGGCATTTCGCAGCGACCGGCCAGGCAATCGTCGCTTTCGCCTTCAGCCGGGGATGACAATGTCACAGACGGCTTTTCGGCCAGTGCCATGGCAATGCGCGCGCCGACGACAATGTCATCTTCGACACCGAAGACATGATGGCGAATGGTGCCGTCTCTGCCAATCAGAATCGACGAGGGCGTGCCGCGCAATCTGAAACGCTGCATGGTGATCGGCGTTTCAGAGTGTTCATCCGCCAGATCGACGCCGACCGGATGGGTGATGCGGTATTCGTGCAGAAACGCTTCCAGCGTCACCGGGGTCATTGCGGCATGGTGCTCGAAAACGGTGTGGAGGCCGATGATCTGCAGATCGGTATCGGCAAAGACGCGTTCGATCTTCTGCACCTGAGGGATCGATTGCGCCACGCAGCCGGGGCAGAGAAGCTGGAAACTGTGCAGCAGCACCGGGCGGCCGCGCAATCCGGCAAGCGTCAAGGGGGCTGCCGTGTTGAACCATTGGCTGATCGCAAGCTCCGGAGCCGGAGCCGGAGACTGTCTCGAAATATCCATCGTCATGTTCCTTTTGAAAAGGGCGAGCCGCACCAACAGGCGCTCCGCCCGTCAGGTTCGGTGTTACGCAGAGGCGCGTGTGGGCATCGCGCCTGTTGCGTTTGATGGTTCGATGAGGGTAATCCTGAACATGTTCTTTCCTTTCAATGCCTGGAGGGGAGGGATTGTCGGTTCGGTGATGGCAGTCTCCGAACCGACGCTTTATTATTTGGTGGGCATTACTTTGCGGGCATGACCTTGCCGGGCAGGCTGAGATTGCCGGATGCGACCTTGAAGACGTCGCTGACGCACAGAAGCGGCGCATGCAGATTGCCGTTGATCTTGAGACCGGCGGTGACGCCGTCATAGGACGCGCCGACAAGACCGCCGATCAGCGATAGCGGGATTTCCACATCGACACGATCTCCCTTGAAGTCCGTCGGATAGTCCGGGCTGTCGATCAGCAGCGGTACGCCGGGCCATGTCGCCGGCACTTTCGGCTTTGCGCCTTTCGGAATGTCGACAACTTTCAAACCGGCACCACAGGCTTCGTCCTTGGCCAGCACGACCCAGTGCGGATGCCAGACATGACGGTTCTTGCCGCCATTCGCCGCATCGTCGAAATCTGGATGGAAGGTGACGGCAAGTGCGACAATGCCTTGGCTTTTCTCAAATCCGATCGCACCACTATCGAGGCTGGTCGGCCAGACATAGGCATAGACGCTCGATCCTTCGAACTTGCCGGTTGCATCGGGCTTGTCCTTGCCGGCCTCGCCGCGCACGCGGGTCGAGAAGACCGCAGTCTTGCCCTTGGTCGTTATCGTCGTTTCGATGATATCGAACGATGCCTGCACCGCATCGTTTGGTTCCGCCTTGATGGAATGTGCATGGGCCGATGAAAGCCATAGCGATGCCACCCCGGCAACAAGCGCGCCGGCTACAAATTTCCCCAACATGGACAATCTCCTTTTCTTTCCTTGCCTGGAGGGTTTCGCCTATCCCTTTTCGAAAAGGTTCCAGGTGGCAGCCCGGAGCGTCGGATCGGCGGTTTCATGTTCACGACAATCGATGCGGAGGTCCCGCTGGCCGAAAGCCGCGTCTACGAACTGACAATGATGCGGCCTGACCGCATCGGAATGGGCATAAGGCGTGAAATACCGACAGCTGACGCACATGCGCTGGATCGGTATCGCGTCGCGTTCCTGGAGGTGCCGGATCATCTTCACGAGACTGACCAGCAATTCCTCCTGTTCTGCGTTGGCCAGCGCGCCAACCGCATCCTGCGCCGCCCCGACACTGGAACCGGTCTTTGCGGCCAGGATCGAGCGGCCCTTTGGCGTCATCACCACCTTGACGGCGCGCCTGTCGGCGCCGTCGCTGTTTTTGGTCACGAGTTCCTTGCGCTCGAGCGCGGCAATGGAATCCGTTGCTGTCGGCTGCGAGACGCCGAGATTGGCGGCGATCTCCTTGACGGTCAGCCCATCGCCACGGCCTTCGAGCAATTCGAGGATCGACAATTGCGTCGGGTTGAGGCCGGATGCCTTGGCGCGGTTCCAGTCCTCGTTGCGCATGACGGTGGCGATCCGGGAAAGCCCTTCCCGGATGCGGTGGTTGACTGAACCTGGCTCTTTCATCGTTTCCATGGTGATAAATATATATAGGACTCCTATTTATGCAAGGGGTGCCTATACGATTGATTGCTTTTGGTCGGGAGAGGGCAGGCTTAAGCAGCCCGTATGATCATTTGGCGGAAAGAAAGCCCTGACGCTGCAGGATATGTTGTGCACCGCTTTTTACATGCTGCTCGACGATGTCTTTCGCCGCGCCGGCATCCTTCCGAAGAGCGATGTCGAACAGCATCTTGTGATCATCGACGACAGCCCGGCCACGAAAACTTTCGGCGAGCATGTGGTAGCGCAGGAAACGATCGAAGACGGAGGAGAGGCTCTGCATCAGTGTCGCAGAATTGCAGGCCGATACGATGGCCTGGTGAAACTCCCAGTCGGCTCGCACCCAGTCGATTGTCCGGGCGGTATCGCCGGCCAGAAGCCGCCTTTCAATGGCGGCCAGCTTATGGTGCGCGGCGACGATGCGGCCTTCCCATTCGAGATCGCCGGCGGCAAAGGACAGGTCGATCGCATGGCATTCGAGCACGATGCGCAGGTCGGCGAGTTCCATCAATTCCTGTCGTGAAACGGGGCTCACCTCGAAACCACGCTGACCTTCGGCAATGACCAGATTTTCCGCCGTCAGCCGATAGAGGATTTCCCTGAGCGACGACACGCTGACCGAGTAGCGCTGCCTTGCCTGTTCGAGCTTGATCTTGCTGCCTGGCGGCAAAATACCGAGGATGATGTCCTCGCGCAGCTTGTGAAAGACGGATTCGCTGACGGACTGTCCGGCCTCGTTTTCCGGCGGTGCCGCAAGGAGATCCGGTTTTACTGTTTTCTTAGCCATCGTTCAGCGGCTTTCTGGCCAGGGCATGTTCGACCCCGCCTTGAATATGCTGGACGAGCAGCTTTCGCGCTGTTTCCTGGTCCCGTTTCATCGCTGCATCGAGAAGCTGCTGGTGTTCATCGGACGCAACGTCGCCACGATAGGAGAGCGCGACCATCTGATAGCGCAGGTATTTGTCGAAAACGACGGAATGGGTGTCCATCAGCAGTTTGGAGCCGCAGGCCGAGATCAGTGCCTGATGGAATTCCCAGTCATAGCGTTTCCAGTCTTCCGCCCTACTGGTATCGCCAGTCGCCATCACCTGTTCCATGCGCGCCAGCTTGTAATGAGCGGATACCAGACGGGCCTCCCATTCGACATCGCCGTTTTCGAAGGATTGCGCCAGCGCATGGGTTTCCAGCAGCAGGCGCAGTTCCGCGGTTTCGCGAAGATCGGCTTCCGAAATCGCCGCCACTTCGAAGCCGCGCTGCCCCTCGGCCGTCACGAGACCTTCCGAGGACAGCCGGTTGAGGATTTCTCTCAAGGTGCTGACGCTTGTGGCGTAGTCATCCTTGAGCTTGTCGAGTTTCAGTTTGCGGCCCGGCGGCAGGCGCGCGAAGATTATGTCGGCACGAATGCGTTTGTAGGTGCTTTCGGCGACAGTCTGGTTGCTGATGTCCATGGGCATTCGCGGATCTCGGGCATTTCCTTGATCCTCATATAATCGTTCAAATGCGGTCTGCTCAAACGATATTGTCATTTCCCTGCACATCTTTCGAAAACCGAGCTTTTACGCGCGCGGGACGCCTTCCGGGCGAAGCGCCTTCTTTAATGCGGCAATGCGGAAGATGGCGTTGGCTGCGCCGTAACCGCGATAACCGCTGCGCTGGACGATCTCGAAGAAAAAGCCCTCGCCGAATGTCGTGCTGTAAAGCTGGAAATATTCGCCGTGATCGTCGCGGTCGTAGAGGATGTTGTCCGCCTTCAGCCTCTCGGTCAGGTCCGGATCGAGGCCGAAACGTGCTTCCACATCGCCATAATAGTTGGGCGAGATCGGCAGGGGTTTGAAGCCGTTGGCCCGCAATGCGGCGGCAGTCGCAAAGATGTCGTCAGTGTGGAAAGCCAGATGCTGGATGCCCGAGCCGAACTTTTCCGCGATGAAATGACCCGCCAGCGTTCGGCGGTTTTCCGCGCCGTTCAGGGTGATGCGCAGGCTGCCTTCGGCATTTTCCACCACCTGACTGCGCACCACACCGGCAGGATCGATGATATCAACCATTGGGGTTTTGCGGGCTTCGAATATGGATGTGTAGAACAGAAGCCAGGTGAGCATTTCATCATAAGCGACTGTCTGGGCGATATGATCGACATGCAGGAGATGCGTGGTTTCAAGGGCGTCGCCATGATTTGTGACGGGGATGAAATCGATGTCGGCAAAACGGCCGAGATCGCCCTTGTCGTCGATGAGATAAACCAATCCGCCGCCGACGCCGCGAATGGCGGGTATCCGCACTTCGCCCTCCGCCACCACTTGTTCGAAGGGGGCAGCGCCAAGGGCAATGGCACGCGCAAACGCCTTCTGGGCGTCATCCACCACGAGCGCCACGGCATAAGCCGTCGTGCCGTGCACCGCGAAGGATGCATTGGCAAATCCCTGCTCGTCGGTATTGACCAGCAGCCGGATTTCTCCCTGTTCGAACAGCGAGACCTTTTTGCTGCGATGTCTTGCTGTCTGCCGGAAACCCAGCGTTTTCAAAATGGTGGTGAGATCTTCTGCGTCCTTTTCATCGGCTGAAAACTCCACGAATCCCACACCCTTGACCGCTGCCTGTTGCGGCATGTCCGGCACGGACAGGGTTGCCGCTTCCGGTGAGCGGCGCACCTGATCGCCGAGATAGATCAGCGATCGATGGCCATCCGCGGCAATCGCCTTTGGCGAGCCTCCCCGGAACTGGTCGTTGAAGATTTCCAGCGAGAGATAGCCATCATAACCGGTGGCGGCGATGGCCGATGTGAACTCGGTGACCGGCAGATCGCCTTCGCCCGGCATGTTGCGGAAATGCCGTGACCAGTAGAGCAGATCCATGTCGATCAGCGGCGCATCGGCCAGTTGCACGATGAAGATCTTGTCCTTGGGGATCGAGCGGATCGAGTTGATATCGATCTTGCGCGACAAGGTGTGAAAACTGTCGAGGATGATGCCGATATTGGCATGATCGGCGCGGCGCACGATCTCCCAGGCATCGCGGTGATCGTTGATATGCCGGCCCCAGGCCAATGCCTCATATCCCACTTTGAGGCCACGTTTGGCTGCGCGCTCGCCCAGTTCATGAAAATCCGCGGCTGCCCTATCTATGCCGCCAAGAGAAGCAGGAGACACGTTGGAGCAGACCAGAACGAGGTCGGTGCCCAATTGTTGCATGATATCGAACTTGCGTTCCGCGCGGTCGAATGTGCGGCTGCGCAAGGGTTCCGGCATGCCCTCGAAATCGCGAAATGGCTGGAACAGGGTGATCTCCAGCCCGTGATCGCGCACCATGCGGCCGACATCTGCCGGACTGCCGTCAAAGGCCAGAAAATCATTTTCGAAAATCTCGACGCCGTCAAAACCGGCGGCCGCGATGGCTGCGAGTTTTTCCGGAAATTCGCCGCTGATCGAAACGGTCGCGATGGACGTTTTCATTGGCTCTCCTTCTGTGGCTCCTCCCGAGCCTTGTTTTCATATCATAGATAGGTCAATTTCCGTGTAAATCAGAAACATCATATATTTTGAAAAAACTATGTTGAAATGCAATCTGTCTCGTGGCAAGTTTGACACTTGTCAGCAGGAGGAGCTGGCAGGCCTGACTGGCCATCAAAGGGAGGAGCACCATGTTCAAAATCGCATTGAAGCGCCGTCAGGCGCTGCTGGGCGCACTTGCGTTCGCTGCCGCGGCCTCGCTGTCGCAGCCGGCTGCGGCCATCACGCCGGATGAAATCAAGGCCCGCGGAAAACTCGTGGTCGGCATTCAGGGCGACAACCCGCCTTGGGGTTTTGTCACCAGCGCCGGCAAGCAGGACGGTTTTGATGCCGAAATGGGCGCTTTGTTCGCCAAGGAACTGGGCGTCGAGGTGGAATTCGTGCCGCTCGAAGTCAATAACCGCATTCCGGCGCTGACCTCTGGTCGCGTCGACATTCTCTTCGCGACCATGGCCATGCTACCGGATCGCGCCAAGGCCGTGCAGTTCAGCCAGCCGTATAACGCCAATGCCATCGTGCTGATCGGCCCGAAGGACAAGGTGATCAAGACGAACGAGGACATGGCCGGCCTGACGATCAGTGTCGCCAAGGGCGCGGCGCAGGACACGCAGGTCACGAAAAATGCCCCCTCCAGCGCAACGATTCGCCGTTATGACGGTGACGCTGCCAGCGTTCAGGCGCTCGCCTCCGGCCAGACCGATGCGCTCGGCGGCAATATCTTCTATCTCGATCGTGTCGAAAAGGCCGTGCCCGGCAAGTTCGAGAACAAGCTCGAATTCCAGAAGCTCTACAACGGCGCCTGCACCCGTCTTGGCGAAAAGGAAATCAACGTCGCGGTGAATGCGTTCATCGACAAGATCAAGGCGAATGGTGAGCTGAAGAAGATCTACGACAAGTGGATGAAGGTGCCCGTGCCGGAATTCCCCAAAAGCCTCGAGGGTATTTCGTTCACCGCGAACTGACCGTATTGCGGTCCGTTTGAGCTTACGAGTCGGCGTTTCTGAAAACGCCGGCCAGTGCCGGTGCCGGGCAATGTGCCACGGCGCCGGCGCCGCTGGAGCCGATTTCCATGTCCAAGACGATCTATGTTCTGAACGGGCCCAATCTCAACCTTCTGGGTGAGCGGGAGCCTGAAATCTATGGCACGACCAGTCTGGTGGACATTCGCGATGCGTGCCATGCGAAAGCCGAGGCGGTGGGGTTTGAGGTCGAGTTCCGGCAGACCAATTTCGAAGGCGAGCTGGTGGAATCCGTGCACCAGGCGCGCAGCGAGGCCTGCGGTATCATCATCAATCCGGCCGGTTACACGTTCACCTCGATTGCGCTTCTGGATGCGCTCAAGATGTTCGACCGCCCGAAGATCGAACTGCATATCTCCAACGTGCATGCCCGTGAAAGCATCTACCACAATTCCCTGATCTCGCGCACCGCGACCGGCATCATGATCGGTTTCGGCGCAAGGGGCTACGAGCTTGCCATCGAGGCGATGGCGGGAATGGTCAGGCCGTCCTGAGGCACATCTGCAGGAAACACCATGAACTACACTTTGGATTTCACGCCTGTCATCGATGGCCTGCCGAGCCTGCTCTCGGCATGTCTCGGCACATTCTTCCTGGCCATTTGCGGCATGCTTCTGGCAACCGTGATCGGCATCGGCGGCGTCGTGTTGCGCCAGTCGCCGATCAAGGCGCTGCGCTGGCTGGTCATCGGTTTTGTCGAGATCATCCGCAACACGCCGTTTCTCGTGCAGATCTTCTTCATCTATTTCGCACTTCCGCTGGCGGGTATCCGGCTGGATCCGACGCCGACCGCCATCATTGCGCTCGGCATCAATGGCGGCGCCTATGCGATCGAGATCATCCGTGGCGGTGTCCAGTCCATCTCCAAGGGGCAGATGGAAGCCGGTCTGGCGCTTGGTCTGCACAAGGCGCAGGTGTTTCGCCTGATCATCCTCAAGCCGGCGCTGCGGGCGATCTATCCGTCGCTGACCAGCCAGTTCGTTCTCCTGACACTGTCGACCAGTATCGCGTCTGCGATCTCGGCCTATGAGCTGACCTCGGTATCGCAGCGGATCGAATCCGACAGTTTCCGCAGCTTTGAAGTCTACTTCACCGTGACGGTCTTCTACCTCGTCATTTCCTGGGTGATGATGCGTATCTTCGCGTTCTTCTCTGCCCGCTATTTCAGCTATCCGGTCAAGTGAGGAGAACGGCACGATGGGTCGCGATGAATTTGTCTTTCTCCTGATCGGTCTCAAGTGGACGGTGGCGCTCTCCGTGGTCGCCTTTATCTGCGGCTGTATTGCCGGGCTGATCGTGGCGCTGGCGCGCACCTCGGGCATTACGCTTCTGGAGCGGATCACCGCCGGTTATATCGCCGTGTTTCAGGGCACGCCGCTGCTCATGCAGCTTTTCGTGGTCTATTACGGTCTGGCGCTGATCGGTATCCGCATGGATGCCTGGGCGGCGGTGTCGGTCGGCCTCACCCTGCATGCCAGCGCCTATCTCGGCGAGATCTGGCGTGGTTCGATCGAGGCGGTGCCGAAGGGGCAGACCGAGGCGGCAAAGGCGCTGGCGCTTCGATACTTCTCGCGGATGAAGGATGTCGTGCTGCCGCAGGCGATCCGCATCTCGCTGCCGGCAACGATCGGTTTCCTCGTGCAGCTCATCAAGGGCACGTCGCTGGCGTCCATCGTCGGTTTCACCGAGCTTACCCGCGCCGGCAACATCATCTCCAACCAGATCTTTCAGCCCATCACGGTCTTCGGCATCGTCGGCATCCTCTATTTCCTGATGTGCTGCCCGCTGACCATCTACGGCGCGCATCTGGAGCGCAAGTTTGCCGCATCCACTCGCTGATCATCGACCATCGGCCACCATTCGAAACATTCGGAGCATTCCCAATGACCCAAGCTGCAATCCAGGCGGATGCCTCTGACGCGATGATCACCATGACCGGGGTCGGCAAATGGTATGGCGCATTCCAGGCGCTTCATAATGTCGATATCACCGTCGCGCAGGGTGAAAAGATCGTGCTTTGCGGGCCTTCCGGCAGCGGAAAATCGACACTGATCCGCTGCATCAATCATCTGGAAGCCTATCAGGAGGGTGAAATCCGGGTGGGTGGCATGCTGCTCGGTCACCAGTCCAAGACGATCGATGCCGTTCGCCGCGAGGTCGGCATGGTGTTCCAGCAGTTCAATCTCTTCCCGCATCTGACGGTGTTGCAGAACTGCATGCTGGCTCCGGTCAAGGCTCTGGGTCTCGGCAAGGCTGATGCCGAAGAACGTGCGCGGCAGCTTCTGGAGCGTGTGAAAATTTCCGAACAGGCGGAAAAATATCCGGCCCAGCTTTCCGGCGGCCAGCAGCAGCGTGTCGCCATCGCGCGCGCGCTTTGCATGCGGCCGAAGGTGATGCTGTTCGATGAACCGACATCGGCACTCGATCCGGAAATGGTCAAGGAAGTGCTGGATACGATGATCGCGCTGGCGGAGGAGGGGATGACGATGATCTGCGTCACCCATGAAATGGGCTTTGCGCGGCAGGTGGCCGACCGGGTCATCTTCATGGCCAGCGGCGCCATCGTGGAAGAGGCGCCGCCTGCCGAGTTTTTCTCCAATCCGCAGCACGAGCGCACGCGCAAGTTTCTGGGTGAAATTCTGGGACGGCACTGATGTCGTCCGTCGCCCGTTCACACGCCGCTGGCGGAAGGTAAAAGCGATGATCAACGGCAACACGAAACTCATCGCGCATCTCGGTTTTCCAACGCACACGTTCAAGGCGCCGCTGATCTACAATCCGTATTTCGAAAAGAACGGCATCGACGCCGTGGTCGTGCCGATGGGCTGCCGGCCGGAAGATTATGCGTCCTTTCTGAAACTGGTGTTTCGCCTGTCCAATATTCACGGCGCCCTGATCACCATGCCGCACAAGATCACCACCATGGCGCTGCTGGACGAGGTGTCGACGAACGCGCAGGTGGCCGGCGCCTGCAATGCCGTGCGCCTGCTGCCGGATGGTCGTCTGGTCGGCGACATGTTCGATGGCGAAGGTTTCGTGCGCGGCATGTTGCGGCGTGGGAGATCCGTAGAAGGGCGACGTGCGATCATCGTCGGCTCGGGGGGCGTCGGCTCGGCCATCGCGGCGTCGCTGGCAAAGGCCGGACTGGCGGAACTGGCGCTCGGCGATACGTCTCTATCGATGATGGAGGGGCTGGCCGGGCGATTGAGAAACCACTATCCCGACCTGCGCGTGACCACTGGAGTGACCGACCCCGACGGATACGACATCGTCATCAATGCGACGCCGCTTGGCATGAAGGAAGGCGATCCGCTGCCGTTCGATGTGTCGCGGATTTCAGCCTCTGCCTTTGTGGGGGAGGTGGTGTTGAGCCAGGAGATCACGCCGTTTCTGGCGGCGGCGCGTGCGCGCGGCTGCGATTGTCAGGTCGGCACGGACATGCTGTTCGAGCAGATACCCGCCTATCTCGAGTTTTTCGGCCTGCCGACCACCACCGCCGCCGAGCTTCGCTCGATCGCGCGTCTTTGAGAGGGACAAGCCATGTCTTCACGAAAGAGGATCGTGTTGCTGGGCGCGGGGCTGATCGGGCGGGAACATGCCGCATTGCTCGACAGACATCCCGAAGCGGCGCTGATCGCGATCGCCGATCCAAGTGACGCGGCGGCAGTCGTGGCCGAGGCGTTCGGTGCGCGGCACCATGCCGATTATCGCCGGATGCTGGATGAGGAACGGCCGGATGGCGCCATCATCGCCTTGCCGAATGCCCTTCATGCGCAAGCGGCCATTGCCTGCACCGAGCGTGGCATTCCCTGCCTTCTCGAAAAACCGATCGCCGATACGCTTGAAGCCGCGGCGCGCATCGTTGAGGCTTCGGAACGCAGCGGCGTGCCGGTGCTGGTCGGGCACCAGCGGCGCTACAGCCCGGATATCGCCAAGGCCCGCCAAATGGTGGCGGAAGGCGCACTTGGCCGTCTGGTCGCGGTCAACGGGATGTGGATAGCGGACAAGCCGGACGCCTATTTCGAGATGGCGTGGCGGCGGCAGGCCGGTGGCGGGCCGCTGCTGATCAACCTCATCCATGACATCGATTGCCTCCGCTTCATCTGCGGCGATGTGGAGGAGGTCATGGCCTTTGCCTCGAACGCCGTGCGCGGGTTCGAGGTCGAGGATACCGCCAGCGTCAGCCTTCGTTTCAAATCCGGTGCGCTCGGGACATTGCTGATGAGCGATACGGCGGTCTCGCCCTATAATTGGGATACGGCTGCCGGCCAGGCCCTCTATTTTCCGCACCAGCCGGAAAACGCCTATTTTCTCTCCGGCACCAAAGCCGCCCTGGCCATTCCCTCGATGGATATCTGGCGGCACGAGCCCGAGGGTGGCCATTGGCAGGAGCCGCTTGTCCGGCGCCATGTGACGCTGGACGGCAGCCGTGCCTATGACAACCAGCTCGCCCATTTCCTCGACGTGATTGCCGGTCGTGCTCAGCCGCTTGTCTCTGCGCGCGATGCCATGACGACGCTTGAGACCATTTTTGCGATCATTGGATCATGCCGGGAGCGGCGATTGATGAAGGTCTGAACTTGCCCGTTCATGTTTCGAATGGCTGTGCCATCATGGCCTGCAGGCGGGCGATCAGATCATCAATCACGCCTATTCTCTGGCCGCCGACGGGACGGATCGCGTAATAGGATACTTCGATCTTGGGCTCGAATGGTATCGCCACCACCTTGGCGCCGGCGGAACGCAGGCTGGTCTGGTCGACGAGGCCGACGCCCATGCCCGCTGCCGCAAAATAACAGCAGTTCAGCATCGACGTTTCCATCGAACTGACCGGTTGATGCTCCTCGATCGAAAAGGCGCGATCAAGCGCCAGCCGCAGCGGCGAATTGCGCCCAGGAATGAGCACGCGTTCATCGATGAGGTCGGCCGGCGTGACGATGTCACGGGAGGCAAGCCGGTGATCCGATGTCATAGCGGCAACGGCATTCGAACTGTGAAGCAGAACGGCATTCTTGTCGGCCATCCGCGGTGAACCGAAGACAAGACCGAGATCGTAACGGTTCTGGTCGACCATATCCCAGATGTAACGGCTGTTTTCGACATCGATGACAAGGGGAATATCCACCCGGTCGCCGATCACGTCGATGATCGCCTTGTGGAGATAGGGGCGCACCAGAGAGGTGACGCTGGCGATGCGCAGAACCGTGTTCTTGTGCAGGCGGATATCGTCGGCGGCCTGTGCGATCTGGTCGAGGCCGAGATAGAGCCGTTCCACTTCGCGATAGAACTGCGTGGCTTCCGCCGTCGGCACCAGTCGGGCGCCCACCCGCTCGAACAGCGTCATCCGCACGATCTCTTCAAGATCGCGGATCAGGCGGCTGACGGCCGGCTGGGTGACATTCATGGCTTCGGCGGCAGCAGTAATGCCACCGGCCATCATCACGGCGCGAAAGGCTTCGACCTGTCTCGGTTTCAGTCTCACCCGTTACTCCTCCCATAACATTCCGGCATGACTTAAGTACAAAATGCAATTTTTCTTTTGGCAGGTAAAACGTTAATTGATGTTTACCCGCAGGGAGAGTGCGGTGATGGACAACCCGGAGGAGTCCCAAATATGAAGTTTTCTGTGTTCGCAGCCGCATTGGCAGCGTCTGTTTTCGCCATGCCGCTCGCAAGCCAGGCTCGGGATCTGACCGTTGGTCTGTCCGCTTCGACGACGTCCATGGACCCGCAATTCTATGTCGTTGGCCCGAACAGCGCGATGGCGCGCAACATTTTCGATGGCCTCGTCAATCAGGATGACAAGCAGCAGATCCAGCCGGCTCTGGCTGTTTCCTGGCAGATCGTCGATGACACGACCTGGGAATTCAAGCTGCGCGAAGGCGTGAAATTCCACGACGGTAGCGACTTTACCGCTGAAGACGTTGTCGCCAGCATCAAGCGCATTCCGCTCGCATCGACCAACAGCCCAAGCTCGTTTGCCGCTTACGTCAAGGCGATCACCGAAGTAACGGCCGTCGATGCGCTGACGGTGCGCATCAAGACATCCGGCCCGACGCCGCTTCTCCTTAACAACTTGAGCCGCATCGCAATCCTGCCGGCCGAGATGGAAAAGGTCACGACCGGCGACATGAACACCGGCAAGGGTGTCATCGGCACCGGCCCGTTCAAGTTCGTGTCCTGGTCGCCGGACGATAATGTCGTTGTCGCCAGGAATGATGCCTATTGGGGCGAAAAGGCGCAGTGGGACAAGGTCACGTTCCGCGTCTTCAAGAACCCGAGCGCCCGCGTTGCCGCCATGCTGTCCGGCGATGTCGACATGATCGAGAACATCCCGACCGCCGATACGCGCCGTCTGGAAGCTTCGGACAAGATGAAGGTCGTCAACATTGCCGGCAACCGCATCATGTATCTGCACATGGACCAGAACCGCGAGCAGTCGCCGTTCGCCAAGGGGCCCGATGGCAAGAACCCGCTGCTGAACGCCGATGTTCGTCGCGCCCTGTCGCTGTCGATCAACCGCGAAGCGCTGGTCGATCGCATCATGGACGGTCAGGGCGTGCCGGCCGGTCAGGTCGTGCCGGAAGGCTATTTCGGTTATGATCCGGCCATCAAGGTCGATGCCTACGATCCGAACAAGGCCAAGGAACTGCTGGCCAAGGCCGGTTATCCGGATGGTTTTGCGCTGACCTTCCATGCGTCGAACGACCGTTATCCCAACGACAGCAAGGTGGCGCAGGCCATCGGCCAGTTCTTCAGCCGTATCGGTGTGAAGACCGAAGTCGCCACCCTGCCGGGCAGCGTTTATTTCACCCGCGCCTCTAACCTCGAATTCTCGTTCATCATGGGCGGTGCGGCGGTCGAAACCGGTGAAGCGTCTGGCGTTCTCGGGCCGATCCTCGAGAGCTACGGCGAAAAGGCCGGTCAGGGCAATCGCGGTCGTTATTCCAACCCGGAATTCGACAAGGCGCTGAACGAAGCCCGCGCAACGCTCGACGATGCCAAGCGCGAGGAGCTTTTGAAGAAGGCGACGGAAATCGCCATGGGCGATCTCGGCGTCATCCCGGTCTTCTATCTTGCCAATACCTGGGCGGTGAAGAGCGACATCAACTATGCCGGTCGCTCGGATGGTTACACGCTTCCCTACTACGTGAAGCCGAACTGATACCCGGATAAACAGGAGCGATCCGCCATGTCCTTCAGCGGTGTATTTCCCTATCTCGTCTCGCCGATCGATCCGTCCGGCCAGGTGATGCAAGGTGTGCTGACGGACCTGGTGGATCATCTGATCCATGCGGGCGTGCATGGTCTCGCACCGCTCGGCAGCACCGGTGAATTTGCCTATCTCTCCCAAGACCAGAGACGTCGCGTCGTCGACACGGTGATTTCGGCCAATCGTGGCCGGGTTCCCGTTGTCGCCGGCGTGGCGTCGACCTCGACCGCCGATGCCGTCGCCCAGACGGAATACATGGTCGAAGCGGGAGCGGACGGCATTCTGGCCATTCTCGAAGCCTATTTTCCGGTGAGCGACGAGGGTGTGGAAGCCTATTTCACGGCGATCGCCAAGGCGGCCAAGGGTCGGCCGGTGGTGCTCTACACCAATCCGCAGTTCCAGCGCTCCGACCTGTCACTGCCGGTCATCGAGCGGCTGAGCCATATCGACAACATTCGTTACATCAAGGATGCGTCCACCAATACCGGCCGTCTTCTTTCCATCATCGAGCGCACCCGTGGCCGCATGGAAGTGTTTGCCGCCTCCGCGCATATTCCGGTCTGCGTGATGATGATCGGCGGCGTCGGCTGGATGGCGGGGCCTGCCTGCATCGTGCCCAAACAGAGCATCGCGCTTTACGAGGCGGCCAAGGCCGGTGACTGGGCGCGTGCGATGGACCTGCAGCGGCCGATGTGGAAGGTCAACGAAATCTTCGCAAAGTATTCGATCGCCGCCTGCATCAAGACGGCGCTCGACCTGCAGGGTTTTGCCGTAGGTGCGCCCATGCATCCGCAAATGCCGCTGTCTGATGCGGCGCGGATGGAAATTGCCGGCGTACTGCGTGATGTCGGCGCGCTCTGAAGCTTTCTTATACCCCAGACATTGAAGGCGTTATTTTATGAAGCCGATTTCGATCATCGTAGATTGTGATCCCGGTATCGATGACACGATTGCGCTCCTGACTGCATTCGTATCGCCGGAACTGAACATCCTTGGCATCACGCCTGTTTGCGGCAACCAGCCGCTGGAGCGCACCGTGCGCAACGCCTTGCAGGTCTGCGAACTTGGCCAGCGCACCGATATCCCCGTTTATGCCGGCTGCTTCCGGCCGATGCTGCGCGAGCCGATCCACGGCCAGTTCCATGGCAAGACCGGGCTTGGCAATACGACGCTGCCGGATCCGGTGAAAAAGGCGGAAGACATGACCGCTGTCGATTTTTTGGTCGAAGCGCTCGGCAAGGCGGCCGAGACCGGCGAGCGCATCACGCTGTGCTGCCTTGGTCCGCTCACCAACGTTGCCGTCGCCCTGCGCATGAAGCCGCAACTGGCTGACGGCATCGAGCGCATCGTCATGATGGGCGGTGCCTATCGCGAGCCGGGCAATCGCACGATGACCTCCGAATTCAACGTTCTGGCCGATCCGCATGCCGCGCATGTGGTGTTTTCGAGCGGTATCCCGATCGTGGCGCTGGCGCTCGACGCCACCCATCAGGTGATGTTGAAGCCGGAGCATGTCGCCGAATTTTCGCGTGTCAGCGGCCGCATTTCCGAGACGCTCGCCGAACTCATGGCCTTCTGGGACCGCAACGATGTGCGCCGTTACGGCTCGCGCGGCGGCCCGCTGCATGATCCGCTGGTCATGGCCTATATTCTTGCCCCGCATCTGTTCGAGACACAGAAGGCCCGCGTTTTCGTGGAATACGAAAGCGAACTCTGCATGGGCCAGACGATTGCCGACTGGTACGGCAAGAGCGGACTGGAGCCGAATGCCGATATCGTCACCAAGGTCGATGCGGACGGCGTGATCGCCTTCTTCCTCGAACGCCTGTCGCGTTATGCCGATGAAAAGGCCGTCGCATGAGCATGCACAAGGTCATCATCGATGCGGATCCGGGCGTGGACGATGCCGCTGCCATCCTGATGGCGCTCGCCTCGCCGGAAATCGAGGTGCTCGGCCTGTCGATCGTTGCCGGCAACGTCTCGCTGGCCGATACGGTCACCAATGCCTGCAAGCTCGTCGGTTTGAGCGGTCGTCGCGACGTGCCGGTTCATGCCGGCGCCAGCGGCCCGCTGGTGCGCGAGCAGGTTTATGGCAAATATGCCCGTATCGGCTCATTTGACGAAAAACTGGTCAAGGCCGGTGACATCGTGCCGTCGGACGAAAACGCGGTTCAGTTCATCACACGTTCGGCGCGGGCTGCCGCAGCCGTGGGTGAACAGATCACCATCTGCGCCATCGGCCCGATGACGAATGTGGCGCTGGCGCTGATCCAGCATCCTGATGTGGCGCGCGGTATCCGCCAGATTGTCGCCATGGGCGGCGCGTTTACGGCGCTTGGTCACCGCACGCCCTGGGCGGAATTCAACATTTATGCCGATCCGCATGCGGCCGAGATCGTTTTCCAGTCCGGCGTGCCGATCGTGCTGATGCCGCTCGACATGACATTTCAGGCGCTGTTTACCGCCGAGCACTTTGAAAAATTCCGCGCCGGTGGCGAGGCGGGTGCAGCACTCTACAATCTTTTTTCCACCTTCGACCGCAGCGATGAAAAGCGCTTTGGTCGTCCGGGCGGGCCGATCCATGATGCGACGACGATCGCCTGGCTCATCCGCCCCGAACTGTTCACCAGCCGCGAGGCTTTTGTCGGCGTTCAGGTCACCGGCCTGACGATGGGTTATACCTATGCCGATTTCTACAAGAAGATGGACCGGCCAGCCAATGCCACCGTCGTCACCGATGTCGACGAGGCCGGGTTCATCGCATTGCTGATCGAGCGCATTGCCCGCCATGGCGGCGAGGCGCTTGGCAGTCGAACCATTGGAGGCTCACACGCATGAGCGGATATCTCTTAAGCCGGTCGTTACAGACCGTGCTCACCCTTCTCGTCATGTCGGTTCTGGTTTTTGCCGGCCTGTTTCTGGTCGGCAACCCGGTCGATGTGCTGTTGAGCCCGACCGCGACTCCCGCCGAGCGTATTCAGGTCATCCAGTCCTTCGGTCTCGATAAGTCCGTCTGGGAACAGTACTGGATCTTTCTGACCAATGCGCTGTCCGGCGATCTCGGCAATTCCTTCGTGTTCAATCAGCCGGCCTTGACACTGATCCTGAACCGCATGCCGGCAACGCTGGAACTGGCTTTCGTGGCCCTCGCCATGGCGCTTGTCATCGGCATTCCGCTTGGCGTTTATGCCGGCCTGAAGCCGAAGGGTTTTATTTCCAAGTCGATCATGACCTTCTCGATCTTGGGCTTCAGCCTGCCGACATTCTGGATCGGGCTGGTGATGATCATGTATTTCAGCGTCTATCTCGGCTGGCTGCCGTCTTCGGGCCGTGGCGATACCGTCAACGTGCTCGGTGTGCCGCTCTCCATGTTCACGCTCGATGGTCTTTCGCATCTTCTGCTGCCGGCCTTCAATCTGGCGCTGTTCAAGATCTCGCTGGTCATTCGCCTCACCCGCGCCGGCGTGATGGAAACCATGCAGCTCGATTTCGTGCGTTTCGCCCGCGCCAAGGGCCTGCCGGAACGCCGTATCGTCACCGTGCATGTGCTCAAGAACACGCTGATCCCGCTCATCACCGTCATCGGCCTCGAACTCGGTTCGCTGATCGCCTTTGCCGTCGTCACCGAAACCATCTTTGCATGGCCGGGCATGGGCAAGCTGATCATCGACGCCATCGGCGTTCTCGATCGCCCCGTCATTCTCGCCTATCTGATGATCACCGTCGTGATGTTCAGCGTCATCAATCTCCTGGTCGACATCCTCTATTCGATCGTCGATCCTCGCGTCCGTCTTGAGGGGAACTCGTGATGACCGACAACACTTCATCCTCGACCACCTCGGTTCATGCCGCGGCCAACAGCGGCGCGACATCCGCATCGCGCTCTCCGACCCGCGAAGTCATCCACGCGCTGCTGCATGACAAACTGGCGCTGCTCGGCATCGTGCTGGTGACGATCTTCATTCTCGCCGCCGTGTTCGCACCGCTGCTCGCGCCCCAGAACCCGTATGACCTTGCACAGCTGGATATCATGGACGGCCGTCTGCAGCCGGGTTCGGAAAGCATGTCGGGAATGACCTATCTGCTCGGCACCGATACGCAGGGCCGCGACCTGTTCAGCGCCATTCTCTACGGCCTGCGCACCAGTATCCTCGTCGGCCTGTCGAGTGCGGCCATCGCGCTTGTCATCGGCGCCTCGATCGGTCTTACCAGCGCTTATGTCGGCGGCCGCACGGATTCGATCCTGATGCGCATCGTCGATATCCAGCTCAGCTTCCCGGCCATCCTGATCGCGCTGATCTTTCTGGCCATCCTTGGGCAGGGCGTCGACAAGATCATTCTGGCGTTGGTCGTGACGCAGTGGGCCTATTACGCCCGCACGATCCGTGGTTCGGCGCTCGTGGAGCGCAAGCGCGCCTATGTCGATGCCGCCCGTTCGATGGCGCTGCCGGATCGCAGCATCCTGTTCCGCCATATCCTGCCGAACTGCCTGCCGCCGCTGATCGTCGTTGCCACCATGCGTGTCGCTTATGCGATCATGCTGGAAGCAACGCTCTCCTTCCTCGGTATCGGCCTGCCGGTGACCGAACCGTCGCTCGGGCTGCTGATTTCGAACGGTTTCGAATATCTGCTGTCCGGCGATTACTGGATCAGCTTCTTTCCGGGCATCGCCCTCCTGTTGCTCATCGTCGCGATCAACTTGATCGGCGACAGCCTGCGCGACATCCTCAATCCGCGTCGTGAGGGCTAAGATCATGACAAAACCAATTCTCTCGATCTCCAACCTCAACACGGCCTTCCGCGTCGGCGGTGAGTGGCGCAATGTCGTCAACGATGTCAGCTTTGATATCGCCCCGAAGGAAACCGTCGCCGTCGTCGGTGAGAGCGGCTCGGGCAAGAGCGTTACCGCGATGTCGATCATGCGGCTTCTGTCGCCCGCCAATTCGCGGGTGACCGGCAAGATCGAGTTTGAGGGCAAGGATCTTCTATCGATCCCGCTCGACGACATGCAGAAAATCCGCGGCAACCGCATCGGCATGATCTTTCAGGAGCCGATGACCTCGCTCAACCCGGTCCTGAAGATCGGCGAGCAGATCACTGAGGTTCTGCGCCAGCATCGCGGCATGTCGGAAGCACAGGCGCAGGCGGAAGCCGTGCGGCTTCTGGAAAAAGTCCGTATTCCGTCGGCCAAATCGCGCCTCAACGAATACCCGATGAATTTTTCGGGGGGCATGCGCCAGCGCGTCGTCATCGCCATTGCGCTTGCCTGTGATCCAAAACTGCTGATCGCCGATGAGCCGACCACCGCGCTCGACGTCACCATCCAGGCGCAGATCCTCGAGCTGATCAAGACGCTGCAGGAAGAGGAGGGCATGTCGGTCCTCTTCATCACCCACGACATGGGCGTGGTCGCGGAAATCTCCGACCGCACCGTCGTCATGTATCGCGGCGAGCAGGTCGAGACCGGCACCACGCATGACCTCTTCGCCGGTGCCAAACATCCGTATACGCGCGCGCTTCTGTCGGCCGTGCCGCAGCTTGGTTCGATGACCGGAAAAGATCGTCCGTTGCGTTTCCCGCATGTCGATATGGCAACGGGAGACATCCAGCCGCCCAAGCAGACTGAAGATACCGTCAAGCGTGACGCACCTCCCATCCTCAAGGTCGACAATCTCGTCACCCGTTTCCCTGTCAAACAGGGTTTTCTGCGCAAGACGATTGGCCGTATCCATGCCGTTGAAGGCGTGTCTCTGGAACTGCGTCAGGGCGAAACGCTGTCTCTGGTCGGCGAAAGCGGTTGCGGAAAATCCACGACCGGCCGTTCGATCATCCGCCTCACCGATCCGGTCTCCGGCGAAGTGCAGATCGACGGCAAGAACGTCATCAGGGCCGGCAAATCGGAACTGACGGATATCCGCCGCGAAGCGCAGATGATCTTTCAGGATCCGTTCGAAAGCCTCAATCCGCGTATCCGCGTCGGTCAGGCGATTGCCGAACCGATCATCACCCACGGTCTGGTCAAGGCATCGGATGCCCGCCAGCGTGTCGGCGAACTTCTTGAGCGTGTCGGCCTGTCCGCCTCCATGGCGGATCGTTTTCCGCACGAGTTTTCCGGCGGCCAGCGTCAGCGTGTATGCATCGCCCGTGCGCTTGCACTCGAACCCAAGCTGCTGATCGCGGATGAGTCCGTCTCGGCGCTTGATGTGTCGGTAAAGGCGCAGGTCATCAACCTGATGCTCGACCTGCAGGAGAAATATGGCCTCGGTTACCTGTTCATCAGCCATGACATGGCCGTTGTCGAACGCATCAGCCACCGCGTCGCTGTCATGTATCTCGGTGAAATCGTCGAGATAGGCCCGCGTCAGGCCGTGTTCGAAAACCCGCAGCACGATTATACCAAACGCCTGATGGCGGCGGTGCCGATTGCTGATCCGTCACGCCGGCAGACGCGCCGTATCTCCAACGACGAGATCAAGAGCCCGTTCCGTGCTGCCGATTACGTGCCGCCGAAGCGCACTTACGAAGAAGCCGGCGAAGGCCACTTCGTTCAGGTCGCGTAAGGAAGCAATGCCATGATCATCACCTTCGGCTCCATCAATGTCGACTTTGTCTATGAGGTCGAGGCGATGCCGCAAGCGGGCCAGACCCTGCTTGCCAAGCGGTTTCGTACCGAATCCGGTGGCAAGGGCGCCAATCAGGCGCTTGCGGCAGCGCGGGATGGCGCCGAGGTGGTGATGGTGGGAGCTGTCGGAAACGACGGTCTGGCCGAGGTCGGTCTGCAGAACCTGTCGACAGTGACGGATATCAGCCGGGTCGCGCGTGTCGCGGAACCAACCGGTAATGCCTCGATCCATATCGACGCTGCAGGCCGCAACATGATCGTGGTGGCGGCTGGGGCCAATCTGGTTGCCTCTTCCAATGCCGTGGAAAAGGCTCTGCTGGATCGTGCCAATGTCGTTCTCCTGCAGATGGAAAACGATGTGGGGGAGGTGGAAAAGCTGATCCGCCGCACACTGGCGGTCAAAGCCACCTCCATCCTCAATCTTGCCCCGGCTTTCCCTTTGCCCCAGCAGGTTCTGTCGCTGTGCGATCTGATCATCGTCAACGAGGACGAAGCGGAAGCGCTGGCCGGGTGGTTGGGCTGTGGCGCATCGGCTGAGGCGCTGTCCGCCCACCTCGATACCGGCGTTCTTCGCACGCTGGGCGGCGAGGGTGCGGAAGCCTCGGCTTTCGGCGAATATATCCGCATTGCGGCCATGTCGGTCGAGGTGAAGGACACGACGGCAGCGGGCGATTGTTTTGTCGGCGTGCTGGCGTCTGCGCTCGATCGCGGCCTGCCACTTAAGGCTGCCATGGAACGGGCATCGGTCGCGGCCGGCATTGCCTGCTCGAGGCCCGGAAGCCAGAGCAGTCTTCCGACGTTTCAGGAAACCGAACAGGTCATGGCCTGATCACGCGTCCATCAGTCTGCCGGGCTCGAAGACGTCCAGCAGCCCGAGATAGGGTTTTGAGACTGGCGTCGCATAAGCCCCGCGCTTGGCAGTGGACAGCCCCATCGTGACCAGCGATTCCGCCTGTTTTACCGCCGCCGCGACGCCATCCACGACAGGCACGCCGAATTCGGCGAGCAATTCCACCGTGAGATCCGCCATGCCGGCGCAGCCGAGCACGATGGCTTCGGCGCGGTCTTCTTTCAGCGCCAGTCCTATCTCTCTACGCAGCCGGTCGCGGGCATTGGAGTTGGGGTCCTCCAGCGAAAGCACCGGAATGTCCGCCGCTCTGACCTTGCAGCGGGACGACATGCCGTAGCGATGCACCAGGTGTTCCAGCGGCAGGCGCGAGCGTTCCATCGTCGTTACCACGGTGAATTTCTGGGCGATGAAGGCGGTGGTCGACACCGCAGCCTCGCAGATGCCGATGACCGGGACGTTTGCCAAAGCGCGGGCGGCATCGAGACCGGTATCGTCGAAACAGGCGATCACGACGGCATCGATGCCGGCCTTCTCTCCCTCGGCAATCGCCTTCAGCAGGCCGGGAATGGCAAAAACCTCATCGTAATAGCCTTCGATCGAGACCGGCCCCATCGAAGAAGTGACGGCAATGATCTCGGTTTCACGGGAAGCGACACGCCGTGCCGAGTCGGCGATTGTCGCTGTCATGCTGGCCGTTGTGTTGGGATTGACGATGAGGATGCGCATCAGCTTTTCGCTCGGCGGCGGTTGAGGTGGACGATCAGGCCGAGTGTTCCGGCGATCACGAGGAAGGAAAAGACGGTGGTGACCGTGCCGAGCGCGTAGAGAACCGGCGTCGTCACATTGGTGGTCATGCCGTAGATTTCCAGCGGCAGCGTGTTGAAGGAACCGGCCGTCATCAATGTGCGCGCAAATTCGTCATAGGAGAGCGTGAAACCGAACAGGCCGACGCCGATCAGGCTCGGCGCGATCATCGGCAGCACGACATGGCGAAAGGTCTGCCAGGAGGTGGCACCCAGATCGCGTGCCGCTTCCTCGTAAGCCGGGGAAAAACGGTTGAACACGGCGAACATGATCAGCACGCCGAAGGGCAGGGTCCATGTCAGATGCGCGCCGAAACCGGAGGAATACCATGCCGGCTGCAGCCCGAGCTGGTTGAACAGCACGCCGATGCCGAGCGACACGATGATGGACGGCACGACGAGGCTGGCCACCGCCAGATAAAACAGCGCCGTCGCGCCGATGAATTTGCGCCGGAAAGCCAGCCCGGCCAGCAGTGAGACGATGACTGTGACCAGCATGACCATCATGCCGAGCATGGCCGAACGCCGGAACGAGCCGCCGAAATCCCCGACCGCCTGCGTTTCGAACAGATTGGCGAACCAGCGCAACGACACGCCATTGAGCGGGAAGGTGAGACCGCCATTCGGGCCCTGAAACGACAGGATCAGGACCGCCGATAGCGGGCCATACAGAAACAGCACGAAGACGGTGAAGAAGATGGCGAGAAGGTAAAACTCGTGGGATCGGGGTTCGCGGTACATGTCAAAGCTCCCCTATAGTTCTTTACGTATATCAACGATGCGCAGGATGCCGGCGACCATCATCAGGACGAGTACGAGCAGCACGACCGCATTGGCGGCCGCGGCCGGATATTGCAGCAGCGACATCTGGTTCTTCATCATCAGCGCGACGGACGCGCTCTGTCCGCCGGACATGACCTGCACGGTGGAAAAATCGGCCATGACCAGTGTCACCACAAAGATCGTGCCGATTGCCATGCCGGGTTTGGCGAGCGGCATGATGACATTGGTGAGGACCTGCCAGCTGGTCGCGCCGGCATCGCGCGCCGCTTCCACCAGAGATTTGTCGATGCGCATCAGCGTGTTGAAGATCGGCGTTACCATGAACAGCGTATAGAGATGCACCATGGCGAGAACGACGGCAAAATCCGAATAGAGCAGCCATTCGATCGGCTGCGAAATCACGCCGGAACCGGTGAGTGCCGAGTTGATCAGCCCGTTTCGTCCCAGAACCGGGATCCACGAGATCATGCGGATGATGTTGGATGTCAGGAACGGTACGGTGCAGATGAGAAAAAGCACCATCTGCATTGAGGTGGTGCGGATGTGGAAGGCGAGAAAATAAGCGACCCAGAAGCCGATGAAAAGCGTGATCGCCCAGACGAGGAACGCGTATTTCAGCGTGTTGAGATAGGTCTTCCAGGTGACCCATGAGCCGAGCGTTTCCTCGTAGTTCATGGTGAGGAAATCCGGGTACATCTGGGCAAAGTCGTAATCCCAGAAGCTGACGACCGCGATCATCAGGATCGGCAGGAGAAGGAAGAAGCCGAGGATCAGCGTCAGCGGCACGGCCTGCAGGTAGGAGATGACCGCAAGCGGCAGGCGGAAACTTTTTCCCGCGCGCTCCACTCCGTTGGTCTCTGATGATGTGATCGTTGCCATTGTCGCCTTTCTTGCTGGGGGTCTGATATCCCCTCATCCGGTCCTTTGGCCCCCCTTCTCCCCGAGGGGGAGAAGGGGATTTGCCGCGACGTTGCGGATATTCCTCTCCCCCGCGGGGAGAGGTCGCCGAGCGTAGCGGAGGCGGGTGAGGGGGCCGTCTGAGGCGCCCCTCCATGCTTAAGCCGCGATGAACTCGTTCCAGCGGCGGACCATGTAGCGGTCTTCGTCCATCACCGAGTTCCAGCATGCAACGTGCCCCATGCGCTCCTCGAAGGAGCCGCCATCACGCACGGCGCCGGCCTTTTCCATGACCTTGCCGTCGGGCGCCACGATATCGCCGGCGGCCGCCTTGCCTTCGATCCAGTAGCCCCATTCGTCGGCCGACATGTGTTCCTTGGCGGTTTCCATGCAGGCGGAGTAATAACCCTGGCGGTTGAGATAGGCGCCGACCCAGCCGGACGTGTACCAGTTGATATATTCGTAAGCCGCGTCCAGCTTGGCGCCGGTCAGGTGCGCGGCAAGGCCGATGCCGCCGCCCCATGAACGATACCCTTCCTTGAGCGGCTGGTATTTGCAGGCAATGCCCTTGGAGCGCACGGCGGCAACGGCCGGCGACCACATCGACTGGATGATGACTTCACCCGAGGACATCAGGTTGACCGACTCGTCGAACGACTTCCAGAAGGCGCGGAACTGGCCGTCCTGCTTGGCCTTGATCAGGAATTCGATCGTCTTGTCGATCTCTTCCTTGGTCATGTTGCCCTTGTCCGCATATGTGAGATTGCCCATCGCCTCCATGATCATCGCGGCATCCATGATGCCGATCGAGGGGATGTTGAGGATCGAGGTCTTGCCCTTGAATTTCGGGTCCATGATATCGGCCCAGGTGGTGATGTCGCGACCGACGAGATCAGGACGAATGCCGAGCGTATCGGCATTGTATATCGTCGGCATCATGGTGAAATACTGGGTCTCTTCCTTGGCGAATGTCTTGTCGCCCGGCTTTTCGACGAAACCGACGGTATGCGGCGCGGTGCCTTGCGCGATCACGCTGTCGGGCTTGAGCTTGCCGTTCTTGAACAGCGGCACGACCTTGTCATAATATTTCAGCTTCTTCACATCCATCGGCTGGATGACATTGGCCGCATAGACCTTTTTCAGGATCCAGTATTCGATATCGGCAAGGTCGTAGGATTGCGGCTGGGTGACGGCGCGCTGGGCGGCGGCATCCGAATCCGTGGCGGTCATCTCCAGCGTGATGCCGAGATCGGCCTTGCACTTTTCGGCAATGGCATTGAGGTTCGATACGCCGGTGCCGAACTGGCGAAGCGTGATCGGGTTCTGGGCCCAGATGGTCGGGAAACCGGTAATCGCCCCGGAACCGGCGGCAAGGCCCGCGGCGGCCGAGGCCGTTTTCAGGAGCGAGCGGCGGGAAATGCCGTTGTGCGTATTCTTTGTCTCGGTCATGCCAGTTCTCCTCTTGAGGTTTTATTGTTGTATTTTCAGTGCTTCAGCCGCCCCAGCACGAGCGCATCCGCGCGCTCCCAGGAAAGCGGAATGGCGTCGCCGACCTTGACGGGATTGGCGAAAAACTCCTTGTCGCTTAGGATCACGGTGAAATCCTCGACGCCGGCACCGTTGACGGTGAGCTTGACCGAGGCGCCGCGATATTCGACGTTCGAAACCAAGCCGGTAAATCCGAGACCCTTTTCCGTTGGCGCACCAACGCGCACCCGGTCCGTGCGGATGGCGATATCGGCCGTCTCGCTGAGCGCCGAAGTGCCGGTCGGCGTGGCGAGAAAATCGCCGCCCGCCGGCACGGAAATCATCAACCCGTCATCGCTGCTTTGCGTCACCCGGCCCGAGACGACGTTGTGATCGCCCATGAATTTCGCCACGAAGGCGGTGGCCGGCCGTTCGAACACCGTGCGCGGATGAGCCGCCTGCTCGATGCGGCCGTCATTCATGATGACGATGATATCGGCCAGCGCCATCGCCTCTTCCTGACTGTGCGTCACATGCACGAAGGTGATGCCGAGCGAGGTCTGCAGTTTTTTCAGCTCTGCCCGCATGCGGATTTTCAGAAACGGATCGAGCGCCGAAAGCGGTTCGTCGAGCAGCAGTGCTTCCGGATCGGTGATCAGCGCGCGGGCGAGCGCCACGCGCTGCTGCTGGCCGCCGGAAAGCTGCGCCGGACGGCGGTTCGCATAGGCTTCCAGCTGCATCAGACGCAACATGTCGAGCGCCTTGGCGCGGCGTTCATCCTTGTCGACGCCCTTCATCTTCAGAGAGAATGCGACATTGTCGACGAGATCGAGATGCGGGAAGAGCGCATAGGACTGGAACATCATCGCCGTGCCGCGTTTGGCCGGGGCTAAGTCGGTGACGACGGCATTGCCGAGCCTGATATCGCCGATCGAAATCGTCTCGTGTCCGGCGATCATGCGCAGTGTCGAGGTCTTGCCGCAGCCTGAGGGGCCGAGAAGGCAGCAATAGGTGCCTGCCGGTATCTTCAGGCTGATCTCGTGCACCGCGGTCGTGGCGCCATAGATCTTGGAAACGGAAACGATGTCTATTTCGGCGGCTTTGCTCATGGACACTCTCCTGCGACGCTTTTTCCATGCAGGGCGCGTGCCAGTTCGTTTCACCATTGAAACTCCAGCGCATTTACGGACGGGCCAGGAGTGGGAACACAGCGGTGAGCAAATTTACGGCGATGGTTTTCGATCCTTTGGGCAAGTTGTATGCAATCTTGATGGGTGATTGCAAAACATCTTACTAGGCAGACACGGGCGGGCGCGGTACAAGGAGACATGCCGGATAGAGCCCCATGACCCTTTTCGAAAAACCCGTTCCCCAAAGCGACAGCGTTATCGAAGATCGCGCCATGGCCATTCGGGAATCCCTGCGCAATGCGATCATCGATCGGCGGCTGGCTCCGGGGACAAAACTGTCCGAGGCCGAAGTCGGCTCGCTGTTCGATGTCAGTCGCACCGTTGCCCGCGCCGCGCTGCAGATGCTGACCTTCGAGGGGCTGGTGAAAACCGAGCGCAATCGCGGTGCCTTCGTTTCCAATCCCTCGCCGGAAGAGGCGCGGCAGATCTTTGCCTCGCGCCGGTTGATCGAGCCGGGCATTGTCGCTGCCGCCGTCGAGCGGATCACGCCGGAGGATATTTCTCGTTTTCGCGAGCAGTTGCGCGAGGAAGAACGTTACATGACCGAGCGCGGCCCGGCTGCGCGCCGGGCCGAAATCAAGGCTTCGGGTGATTTCCATCTCATGCTGGCATCGGTTGCGGGCAATGCCATCCTGCAGCGCTTCATGGACGAGTTGGTTGCCCGTTCCTCGCTGGTGATCGCCCTTTATGGCCGCTCCGGCATATCCAGCTGCGGCCATAGCGAACATTTCGCCATTCTCGACCTGATTGAAAGCGGCGATGCGAAACGTGCGTCGGATCTGATGCTGCACCATATCGATCATATCGAAGCCGATCTTGATCTTGAGCCGCGCGAGGGACGGGGCCTGCGGGACGCATTGCTGTCGTCCTGATCCGGTCGAGCGGAACAAATGCAAATTTCTTTTTCAAACGACCCAAGGATTTCCAATCGGCCATCGTCTAAGCTTCGCATGACAAAAAATGGACAGGACGATCCGTGAGTGCCGAACTCCTGAACAAGGCCCGTGAAGGTGATCGCGATGCGTTTTCACAGCTGGTGGAAGCGCATTACGATTTCATTCATGCCATAGCCTGGCGCTGGTGCGGTGTGGCCGGCGATGCGGAAGATATCGCCCAGGAGGCCTGTATCCGCATGGCGCGTGCCATCCGTGATTTCAAAGGCCAGTCGGGCCTGAAAACCTGGCTTTATACGCTCACCCTGAATGTGGTGCGGGATCATCAAAGGCAGATGGCAAGGCGGCGGCGGGATGAAAACCGGCTGGCAAGCGATCCGGTTTTTCTCGCCGAACGGGAAACGCCCGATGGTGCGGCGGAAGAATGGCTCTGGGCTGCCGTCCGAACCTTGCCGGACAAGCAGCGTGATGCGGTCCTGCTCGTCCATGCCGAGGGGCTGAACCACGCTGCCGCTGCCGATGTTCTGGGCTGTTCCGAAAAGACGATCTCCTGGCACCTGCACGACGCCCGAAAACGATTGAAGGACCTTCTGAAAAGGGAGGCTGTCTGACCATGACGGACGAATTCGAAACCTTGCGCAACCTCCCGCCCGCTCCGGCTCCATCCGCTGCGGCGCGCAGCCATGCGCGGCTTGCCGCCATGGAAGCCTTCGACGGCGCGGAAAAAAATGCGACCGGCACCCAAGGAAAGGCGGATGCCGGACGTCAAAGCTCCATCCTCAACCGGATCCGGAGTTTTATCATGATCACCCGCCATCCTTACCTTGCAGGTTCGGCACTCGCCACACTTCTGGTCGTGCCGTCCGCCACCTATCTCGCGTTTGAAGTCATGCGCACCAGCCCGCCGGTGGTGGCCCATGTCGCTTCGCCCGCACCTGAAGACGCGTCGAAGCCGTCAACGATGACCCGTAACAACGTTACCCCGAATGAGGTCGAGGATTTTCTGAACAGGCAGGATGCCGCCGGTGGTCCTATGCCGGGAGAGAGCGCAGCGCTTGGCGGCAAAAAGGCAACGGCTCCGGCCGCCGCGCCGATGGCCGAACTCGCACCGCCACCGGCACCCGCGCCCATGACATCGCGCATGGCGCCTGCGGCCGGACAGCGGGCGCAGATTCTGCTCGATCCCAGGGTGCGCCCTACGGAACAGTCCGGCGACCGGTTTGCCAATGCGCAAATCAATCCGGTGAAAAGCGTCGCAACCGATCCGGTTTCGACCTTCTCCATTGATGTGGACACGGCCTCCTACGCCTTTGTCCGGCGGTCGCTCATGCAGGGCCGTCTGCCTGATCCAGACAGTGTGCGGGTCGAGGAAATGGTGAACTATTTCCCGTATGACTGGCCGCGCCCGCAATCGGTCGACACGCCGTTCCAGACGACGGTCACCGTCACACCGACGCCGTGGAATGCCGGCACGCGGCTGATGAACGTGGCGATCAAGGGATATGAGCTGACGCCTGCCGTCGCGCCGCCAAGCAATCTGGTTTTCCTGATCGACGTATCGGGATCGATGAATGCGCCGGACAAGCTGCCGCTTCTCAAAAGCGCCTTTCGCCTGCTGGTCGGCAAGCTGCGGCCCGAGGACAAGGTCTCGATCGTCACCTATGCGGGTGCGGCCGGCACCGTTCTTGAGCCGACCTCGGCAAGCGAGAGCGAAAAAATCCTCAACGCCATCGATACGCTGCAGCCAGGCGGTTCGACTGCCGGTGCGGAAGGCATCGAGGCCGCCTATCGCCTGGCGCGCGAAGCTTTCGTGAAGGATGGTGTCAATCGGGTGATGCTGGCCACCGACGGCGATTTCAATGTCGGCGCCTCCAGCGACGAGGACCTCAAGCGCATGATCGAGGATCGGCGCCGTGACGGCATCTATCTTTCCGTTCTCGGTTTCGGGCAGGGCAATCTCAATGACGGCCTGATGCAGACACTGGCCCAGAACGGTAACGGTACTGCCGCCTATATCGACACGCTGGCGGAAGCGCAGAAGGCTCTGGTGGATGAGGTCGGCTCGACCCTGTTCCCGATTGCCAAGGACGTCAAAATCCAGGTGGAGTTCAATCCGCAAAAGATCGCCGAATACCGGCTGATCGGTTACGAAACGCGGGCATTGCGCAACGAGGATTTCAACAACGACCGTGTTGATGCCGGCGATATCGGTTCCGGTCATTCGGTGACGGCCATCTATGAGGTCACGCCGAAGGGAAGCGATGCCGTGCTCAATGATCCGCTGCGTTATCAGCCCGACGCAAAAACGGCGCCGGCGCAGCCATCGGATGAGCTGGCCTTCGTCAAGATCCGGTACAAAAAGCCGGATGCCGATACGAGCAGGCTGATCACCACGCCGGTGACCGAGGCAAATGCCGTCAACGATCTCGCCTCGGCTGCACCGGATGTTCGTTTTGCCACCGCCGTTGCCGCATTCGGGCAGAAACTGCGCAAGACACCGGCGCTTGAGCATTATGCCTATGGCTCGATCCTCGATCTTGCGAGGACTGGTCGCGGTGACGATCCGTTCGGTTATCGCGCCGGTTTCGAAACGCTGGTCGGCCTTGCCCAATCCCTCGACAGGAAATGAGCGGGTTAGAAAAATTCTCCGGCGGGCTGAATGGCCCGCCGGAAGTTGCCGTTCACCCAACTGTTATTCAGCGCTTAGCCATTTCCCGGCATATGCCTTGAAGGACGATGCGGGCTTTGAGATATTCCGCGCCACTGAAACGCTTTCTGCCAGGATGTTATGCTTCTCAATACACTAGCCGATACGACCCGCCGGATGCTTCTTGCTCTGGTCATGATTGCCTTGAGCCTTGGCCTGGCAATGCCGGTTCTGGCAGAAGGCCCGGCAGAACCTTGGCCGCAAACGCAGAGCGATCTGAAAGCCGATCCGGCTGTGCAGTTCGGCACGCTTGAGAACGGGATGCGCTATGCGATCATGCGCAATACCACGCCGCCGAAACAGGCGGCGATCCGTTTCCGCATCGGTTCCGGTTCGCTCGATGAGAACGAAGATCAGCGTGGTCTGGCGCATTTTCTGGAGCACATGGCCTTCAAGGGGTCGACGAACGTCGGCGAGGACGAGATGGTTCGTATCCTCCAGCGCAAGGGGCTGGCATTCGGGCCGGATACCAATGCCCATACCTCATACGGTGAGACCGTCTATTCGCTGGACCTTCCGCAAGTCGATGCCGACACGATTTCCACCGGGCTGAAGCTGATGCGGGAAACCGCAAGCGAGCTGACGCTCAATGCAGCGGCCTTCGACCGCGAACGCGGCGTTATCCTGGCGGAGGAGCGTTTGCGCGATACGCCGCAATATCGCGCCACAGTCAAGGCCATGAATTCTCTGATGGAAGGCCAGCGTGTCACGGAACGCATGCCGATCGGCAAGACCGACGTCATCCGCAATGCTCCGGTCGATCTCCTGCGCAACTATTACAAGAACAATTACCGCCCTGAACGCACGACGCTGATCGTCGTCGGTGATATCGATCCCGCCACGCTGGAAAAGGAAATTCGAGAGCGGTTCAGCGACTGGAAGACCGACACGCCGGCACCTGCCGCACCTGACCTCGGCAGCCTGAAGCCCAAGGGCGAAACGTTCGACGTCATTGCCGTGCCAGGCACCACGACCAGCGTTCAGATCGCCTGGACCATTCCGTTCGAGGATACTCCGGACACAGCCGCCAAGCGCCGTAAACAGGTGGTCGAAGGGCTCGGGCTTCAGGTTCTGCAGCGACGCCTCAGCAACATGGCAGCCAAGGCG
The DNA here is from genome assembly GCF_030811685.1 of Neorhizobium huautlense. Lineage (GTDB taxonomy): Bacteria > Pseudomonadota > Alphaproteobacteria > Rhizobiales > Rhizobiaceae > Neorhizobium > Neorhizobium huautlense_A. Next base: position 337,772 of record NZ_JAUSRF010000005.1, read on the forward strand.
GACGCGCCCTTTATCGGTGCGAATGCCGGTTCGCAGGACCTGCTGAAATCGGTCCATTTCACTGCGGTTTCCGCTGAATCGGAGCCGGATAAATGGCAGGCGGCCCTTTCGGCCATCGATCAGGAACAGCGGCGCATTCAGGAATTCGGCGTCAGCGAAGCGGAACTTCAGCGCGAAATCGTCGCCTATCGGTCCATGTTGCAGGCGGATGCTGCGGGAGCCGCGACACGCAGCACGACCGGACTTGCCTCCATGCTGGCGGGCAGTGTCGACAGCGATCAGGTGTTCACGTCTCCGGCCGATGATCTCGCCCTGTTCGATACGATTGTCGGTGAAGTGACCGCAGCCGAAATCAACACGGTTCTGCGCCAGACCTTTTCCGGAAATGGCCCGCAGGTTCTGCTGCAGGCGGCACAGGCGCCGGAAGGCGGCGCCGATGCGGTCCGTCAGGCCTACACGGCGTCCCGGGCTGTTGCCGTTTCCGAACTCGCCGGAGCCGATGATGTCGTATGGCCCTATACCTCGTTCGGAGAGCCGGGCGCTGTTGTCGAACGTCGCACCGTCGACGATCTCGGCCTGACCATGGTGCGTTTCGCCAATGGCGTGCGCCTTACCGTCAAGCCGACAAAACTGCGGGCCAATGAAGTCCTCGTTCGCCAGCTTATCGGCGGCGGCAGAATGGAAATGCCGCATGATCGTGCCCTGCCGATCTGGGCATCGCCGGGTATCATCCTGTCCGGCACGAAGGCGCTGGATTTCCAGGACATCCAGAAAGTGCTGGCGTCAAAAATCGCCTCCATCGATTTTTCGGTCGGTGACAACACCGTGATGTTCGATGGCCGGACACGGACGGAAGACCTTGCAACGCAGTTGCAGCTGATGACCGCCTATACGTCCGACGCCGCCTATCGGCCCGAGGTTTTCAAGCGCATCCAGCAGGCCTATCTGAGCGGCCTTGATCAATACGGTGCCACTGCCGGCGGCGTGCTCGGTCGCGATTTCGCAGGTCTGGTGCATTCTAAGGATCCACGCTGGACTTTCCCTGACCGCGAGCAGCTGTCCGCGGCGACACCGGATGGTGTCGAGGCACTGTTCCGTCCCCTCATTTCCAAGGGACCTATCGAGATCATCATCGTCGGCGACGTCACGGTCGATGATGCCATCCGCCTGACGGCAGATACGTTCGGTGCCTTGCCGGAGCGCGCGAAGGTTGACGCGAAAGCAGATCAGCAGGCGGTGCGTTTCCCCGATCCGACTGAAAAGCCCGTCATCGCCACCCATTCCGGCCGCGAGGACACTGCTGCTATCGCCGTTGGTGCGCCGATCGGCGATCTCCTGTCGGATATTCCGCGCGCTTTCATCGCCAATATCTCGACGCAGATCTTCGAGAACAGACTGATCGACCAGTTCAGAATCGCGGAAGGTGCGACCTACGGCCTTCAGGGCAGTGCCGATCTGTCGCGGGATTTGCCCGGTTACGGTTTTGGCTATTTCTACCTCGAGACGACGCCCGCGAAGGTGAGCGGATTCTATCAGCTGTTTGAAAAGGTTGCCGCCGACCTTGGCGCGAACCCGGTTTCTGACGATGAACTTGCCCGCGCCCGCGAGCCGGCAATCGAAACGCTCCGCAATCAGCAGCAGGCCAATGATTACTGGGTACGACACCTGAGAAACGCGCAGACCGATCCACGTCAGCTGGAGTTCATCCGCTACAGCATGGAGGGATATGGCAAGGTGACTGCCGACGAGGTGCGCGCCTTTGCAAAGGAATATTTCGCACCGCAAAAGTTCTGGAAGTTCGAGGTTCTGCCGGCCGGCATTCGCTGACCCGCACTGGCATCATGCAGATAACGTGAGGGGCCGGTCACACGGGCCCCTCACGTCGAATTGTCTTGGCTGGTTGCCAAAACACCTTAAATGCTCCACCTAAGTCGCATAATCCAATCCCGACATCGCAACTGGGGTCACATCTGAATGCGCTTACGATACGGCCTTATCGGTCTCATCCTCACTCTGGCAACGCCGGCCTATGCTCTGGAAGCCAAGGAGCTTCCGCAACTGGCACCGCTGGAACGGCAGGCGCAGGCCGCCAATCTGAGCGCGCAATTCCTGACACGTTATGCCTACAAGCCGGTTCCGCTGGATGACGCGCTGTCCGTGCGCATCATGGACCAGTTCATCAAGTCGCTCGATCCGGACAGGATGATGTTCTCGCAGGCCGACATCGATGGCTTTACGGCAGAGAACAAGAATATCGATGACGCCATCATCAATGAAGACCTGACGATCCCTTTCTCGATCTTCACCACCTATTCGCAGCGCGTCGTGGATCGCATGACCTATGCGCAGAGCCTGCTGAAACAGGATTTCGACTTCACCACACAGGAAGAGTTTGCCGTCCTGCGTGAAGATGCGCCATGGGCGAAATCCGAAGAGGAAAGCAAGGAGCTTTGGCGCAAGCGCGTGAAAAACGACTGGCTGCGCCTGAAAATCGCCGGCCAGAGCGATGAGGCAATCCGAAAGACGCTGGAAAGGCGCTACCAGAATACGCTCGATCGCGTTTACACCTACAAAAGCGACGACGTTTTCCAGTCCTTCATGGCGGCCTATACGACCTCCATCGATCCGCATACGGATTATTTCGGAGCACGGGCATCGGCCGAATTCGACATATCGATGAAGCTTTCGCTGGTTGGCATCGGTGCCGTCCTGCAGGAGCGTGATGGCTATACGACGATCCGCGAGCTTGTTGCCGGCGGTCCGGCGCAGCTGTCGGGCAAGATCGCTGTCGGTGATCGGATCATCGGCGTGGGTCAGGGCGAAGAAGGTGCGATCGAGGAAGTGGTCGGCAACCGCCTCGATGAAGTCGTGCAACTGATCCGCGGCAAGGAAAACTCAGTGGTGCGGCTGGACATCCTCCCGGCCGATGCCGGCGAAAGCGGCAATCACCGCGTCATCAACATCGTGCGTGAAAAGATCAGCCTTGAAAAACAGGCCGCATCCAAGACCATCGTACCGGTCGAGGAAAACGGCACGACCCGGAAGATCGGCGTGATCACGTTGCCGACCTTCTACGAGGATTTCGACGCCCGCCAGAAGGGCGACAAGGAATACCGGGGCGCGAGCCGTGATGTCGCCAAGCTTCTGGAAGAGTTGAAGACGGAAAAGGTCGACGGTGTCGTGATCGACCTGCGCGACAATGGCGGTGGTTCCCTGCAGGAATCGATCGAGATGACCGGTCTGTTCGTCGGCAAGGGTCCGGTCGTCCAGCAGCGGAATGCCGAAGGTGAGGTCCGGATCGAAAGCGACGACCTTTCCAAGCCGGCATGGACCGGGCCGCTCGGCGTGTTGATCAATCGCGGCTCCGCGTCGGCCTCCGAGATTTTCGCGGCGGCCATTCAGGATTATGGTCGCGGCGTGATCATCGGTGATCCCAGCTTCGGCAAGGGCAGCGTGCAGACGGTGGTCAATCTCGACCGCATGGTGAAAAATAAGGATGCGGACCTTGGCGAACTGAAGCTGACGATCGCGCAGTTCTTCCGCATCAATGGCGGCACGACCCAGCTGCGCGGGGTGAATCCCGATATCGCTCTGCCCGGGTTGGCCGATCCCAAGACATTTGGCGAATCGAGCTATGACAACGCTTTGCCTTGGACCTCTATCAAGCCGGCGAAATACAAGCCGTCGAAGGATATGGCTGCGGTGATACCGCAACTGCTCGAGCGCCATGAAGCGCGCGTAAAGCAGGATGCGGACTTCCAGCGTTTTGTCGAGGACATCGAAGCGGTCAAGGCACAGCGCGAGAAAGGCACCATTTCTCTCAACGAAGCCGAACGCCGCAAGGAACAGGCCACGCTGGCGGAGCGTCTCAAGGCACGCCAGCAAGCGGACGGCTCTGCACCGCAGGAAGACGATGGCCTGCAGTCCAACGAACGAAGCCTGACTGCGGATCTGGCCATGGAAGCAGCCCGCAAGAACGCGAAGGACGTGCTGCGCACGGAAGCCGCAGCGATCATTGCCGATCAGGCTGCCCTTTCCGCAGCAAAGGGGAAATAGGCCATTCGCCCCTCTATGTGATCCCTCACCGGATGACCCATCGGAGCCACGCTGAACGTTTCGGTGTGGCTCCGGACATATGCCATAAAGGCGTAGACGGGCGACACGAGACGGCTGTCAGGTCTCATTCGTCACGCGGCGTTGTGCCCGCCAAAAGTGTGTCGCATCTGCATCACTCTCCACAACTCCGCCTTGGCCCGGTTGGCAATCGCAAATCGCTTCGATACAAAGGTGCATCGCATCACCTCAAACTCATGGGAGGCATTGAATGACAGCAGTATTCATCGAAACCTTCCCATGTGGCATGTCCCGACTTTAGGACCTTGCCATTCCCGGCCCGCCTTGGGTCGCGACATGCGGTAATCTTTCCCCCTGTAGCCCAACTGAGACGGCTGGATCGTTTCGCCTGACGTTCGGGTTATGCCATTTAACTTATGTTTTGAGGGCCGGTTGCCGATACATGGCGCCGGGCTGGTTGATATGACTCGCAGAAAACTCGATTTTCGCGCCGACGCTTACCGTCACGTGCTCGGCTTCGTTTTCCACTATTGGCGCCACCGACCCGCACTGGTCGGCACGATCATCGTTCTGGTGATTGCAAGCACGCTGGCGGAAGTCATGGTGCCGGTTTTCTCCGGCCGGATTGTCGATGCCATTGCCGGCGGCGGCGGTGCAGATGACGCCATGCGCGCCTTTGCCATCGTCGTGACCTTAGGTTTGACCAGCGTCGTCCTGCGCTGGTTCATTTTTCATGGCATCATCCGCCTCACGCTGCGCACCATGAAGGATGTGACGAACAACGGATTCCATAAGGTCCAGCGCTTCTCCACCGACTGGCATGCCAACAGCTTTGCCGGCTCGACCGTGCGCAAGATCACGCGCGGCATGTGGGCGCTCGACCAGCTGAATGACCTGTTGCTGATTGCGCTTTTGCCGTCGGTCGTCATGCTGATCGGTGCCAGCATCGTGCTCGGCAGCTATTGGCCGGTCATGGGACTGATCGTGGCCTGCGGATCGCTGGTCTATATCGGCGTGACCGTGGCACTCTCGATGGGTTTCGTGTCGCCGGCGGCACGGCTTGCCAATGCCTGGGATACCAAGCTTGGCGGCGCTCTGGCGGATGCCATCAGCTGCAATTCCGTCGTTAAAGCCTTTGGCGCCGAAAACCGCGAAGAAGCGCGGCTCAGCCATGTGCTGGCGAAGTGGGACAGCCGCACGCGCCGAACCTGGAAACGCGGCACACTGAGCGGCACCATCCAGGGCTTCATGATGGTCTCGATGCAGGCCGGCATTCTTGGAACCGGTCTTGTCATGTGGCGACAGGGGCTGGCTTCGGCGGGCGACATCACCTTCGTGCTCGCCATGTTCTTCGTATTGCAGGGTTATCTGCGCAATGTCGGTCAGGATATCCGCAACCTGCAGCGCGCCGTCAACGATATGGAAGAGCTGGTGCTTCTGGACAAGATGCCGCTCGGCGTCGAGGACAAGACCGGTGCCAAAACCATCGAGATCGGCGATGGCGAGATCGTTTTCGATCGCGTCACATTTCAGTATGGCGCGCATCAAACACCGCTTTACGACGACTTTTCGGTCACCATCAAACCGGGTGAACGCGTTGGTCTGGTGGGGCATTCGGGCTCGGGCAAGACGACGTTCGTAAAGCTCATCCAGCGGCTTCATGACGTCAACTCGGGCACGGTCCGCATCGATGGGCAGAACATCGCGGATGTGACACAGGCAAGCCTGCGCGGCCAGATCGCCATCGTGCAGCAGGAACCCATCCTGTTTCACCGGACATTGGCGGAAAACATCGCTTATGGCCGTCCGGGTGCATCGCGGCGTGAGATCGAGCAGGCTGCCAAGCAGGCGAGCGCGCATGATTTCATCATGGCCCTGCCCAAGGGTTATGAAACCATGGTGGGCGAACGCGGTGTCAAACTGTCTGGCGGGGAACGCCAGCGTGTCGCCATCGCGCGCGCCTTTCTGGCCGATGCGCCGGTGCTGATCCTCGACGAGGCGACATCGAGCCTCGACAGCGAAAGCGAGGTTCAGATCCAGAAGGCGATGGAGCGGCTGATGGTGGGGCGCACGACGCTGATCATCGCGCACCGGCTTTCCACCGTTCGCGCTCTGGACCGCCTGCTGGTCTTCGACAAGGGCAAGATTGCCGAGGAGGGGGATCATCAGGCGTTGATCCGGCTTCATGACGGCATCTATCGCCGGCTGTTCGAAAGGCAGGCGCTGGAACTGACAAAGGGGCTCGTTGCCTGAAGCTGACGCCGGGGTGGATCGCCCCGGCGTTTGTGTGCCGCTGGTATTTGCCCGGCTGTCTCTGTAAGCAGGGCTTCAGTTGCGGTCGTTTGTCCGCGCGGCATTTTTGGTGATGGATACGAGGCTATGCGGAAAATTCGCGTCATCGGCATTGGTGCCGGCAACCCGGAACATGTCACGATCCAGGCGGTCAATGCACTGAAAACCTGTGACGTGCTGCTCGTGCCGACCAAGGGCGCGGAAAAGGAATTTCTCGCTAACCTGCGCCGCGAGATTTGCGATCGTTTCATCACCGAACGCCAGCCACGGTATGTGCATTTCGCCGTGCCGCCGCGCAAATCCGATGGGGAATATCAGCGCTCGGTGGCGGAATGGCACGCCGCCATCGCAAAGATTTATGAAGACCTGCTCCTGCAGCAAGTCGGAGAGGACGAGACGGTCGGCTTGCTGGTCTGGGGCGATCCCATGCTGTTCGACAGCACGTTGCGGATATTGGAGCATGTGCAGGCAAATGCCCGTGTCGCATTCGATTATGATGTCATTGCCGGCATAACCAGCCTGCAGGCGCTCTGCGCCAGCCATCGCATTCCGTTGAACCGCATCGGCAAGCCGGTTGAGATCACGACGGGGAGGCGCCTTTCGGAAGGCTGGCCGGCGCAGGTCGATGATATCGCCGTCATGCTGGACGGCATTCGTGCTTATGAGACCGTCGATACCACGGACGTGACCATCCATTGGGGCGCCTATCTGGGCACGCCGATGGAAATCGGCCTGTCCGGGCGGCTTGCGGACATAGGGCCGGAGATCAGCAAGGTCCGGGCCGAAGCCCGGGCCAAACATGGCTGGATCATGGATACCTATATCCTGCGTCGCCCGATCGATGAGGTGGATGAGGATCAGTGACGGCCTGAAACGACCGGCCGGCACTCCTGCAGCTTATGGTTTTTTGCTCCAAAACGGCCAAGGTCCTCGGTCAGTTCGGCAAGTGCCGTGGCATCAAACAGGTCCGGTGAGACGGTCGTGCGCAATTCGTAATCGACGTGGCTGGCAAGCAGCAGTTCGAGGCTTTGGCGTGCTTTCGATCCGCTTCCGGAAACACGGGTGATTCGCTCGTAGTCGGCGAAGGCGGACTTGATGTCCAGTCCCACCCAGTCGACCATCGGCAAAACCTCGGCCAGACGACGCGGATAGGCGCCGCCCGTATGCAGGCCGATCCGAAAACCCATGGCGCGGACTTGCGCCATCGCGTCAGCAAGACCGCGTTGCAGCGTCGGCTCACCGCCTGAAAACACCACGCCATCCAGAAGACCACGCCGTGTTTCGAGAAACGCCAAAATTTCCTGCCACGACAGTTCATGTTCACCCACCGCCGGCAACAGGCCGGGATTGTGGCAATAGGAACAATCCCATGGGCATCCTTGGCAGAATACCGTTGCCACGATTTCGCCGGGCCAATCGCAAAGCGACAGGCCCTCGAAACCTCCGACGCGAATGGTATTGTCCACCTCAGTCAACGTTGGTTCGCCGCTCCGTGAAATAGACGCGTTCTTTGAACTCGCTTTTCTTGCCGAGATTGAAGGAGGAGGTCGGGCGGTGATAACCCATCACCCGGGTCCAGACTTCGCAACGCTGGCGATCCTCATCCTTCAGCATGACAGCGGGGGTGGCAATGGCTTTGGCATCGGTTTCGATATTGCGTGAATGCAGCATTGGACTTCCTTTCAGTGTGCGGTTTTGTTGAGCGTCTGGCGGGCGATCAGGTCGGCGTCGCATTTCGGGCAGAACTCGTGTTCGCCTGCGAGATAACCGTGTTTGGGGCAGATCGAGAATGTCGGGGTGACGGTGATATAGGGGAGGCGGAAGTTTTCGAGTGACCGGCGCACCAGCTTGCGGCAGGCGTCGGCCGAGGACAGTTTCGTGCCCATATAGAGATGCAGCACGGTGCCGCCGGTATATTTGCGCTGCAGATCGTCCTGTCGCGTCAGCGCTTCGAAGGCATCCGAGGTGAAGCCGGCGGGAAGCTGGCTGGAATTGGTGTAATAGGGCGCATCCGCCGTGCCCGCCTGCAGGATGTCGTCGTAGCGTTTGGCATCCTCGCGGGCAAAACGATAGGTCGTGCCCTCCGCCGGTGTGGCTTCGAGATTGTAGAGGTGGCAGGTTTCTTCCTGAAATTGGACAATGCGCGCCCGGATATGATCGAGCAGCCGCAGGGCAAAGGCATGGCCCCATTCGCTGGTAATGTCATGCGCATCCGAGGTGAAATTGCGGATCATCTCGTTGATGCCGTTGACCCCGAGCGTGGAAAAATGGTTGTCGAGCGTGCCGAGATAACGCTTCGTATAGGGCAGGAGACCGTCGTCGATCAGTTTCTGCACGACAATGCGCTTGATCTCGAGGCTGTCGCGGCCGAGATCGAGAAGCCGGTCGAGCCGGTTCAGCAGCGCCGGCTCATCACCCTTGAAGAGATAACCGAGCCGGGCGCAGTTGATGGTGACCACACCGAGCGAGCCGGTCTGTTCGGCGCTGCCGAAAAGCCCGTTGCCGCGCTTCAGCAATTCGCTGAGATCGAGTTGCAGACGGCAGCACATGGAGCGCACCATGTTGGGCTGCAGTTCGGAATTGAGAAAGTTCTGGAAATAGGGAAGGCCGTATTTCGCCGTCAGTGCAAACAGGCGCTCGGCATTCTCGCTTTCCCATGGGAAATCCGGCGTGATGTTGTAGGTCGGGATCGGGAAGGTGAAAACCCGCCCCTTGCCGTCACCGGCCGCCATCACTTCCATATAGGCGCGGTTGATCATGTCCATTTCCACCTGCAAGTCGCCATAGGTGAAATCCATCGCCTTGTCGGCGATGACGGGCACCTGATCACGCAGGTCATCCGGGCAGACCCAGTCGAACGTCAGGTTGGTGAATGGCGTCTGCGTGCCCCAGCGGGAGGGAACGTTGAGATTGTAGATAAGCTCCTGCATGCATTGCAGCACCTGCGGATAGGTAAGCCGGTCCGCGCGCACATAGGGCGCCATATAGGTATCGAAGGAACTGAAGGCCTGCGCGCCGGCCCATTCATTCTGCAGAGTGCCGAGGAAATTGACGATCTGGCCGATCGCGCTCGACATATGCCGCGGCGGACCCGCCTCCACCTTGCCGGCAACGCCGTTCAAGCCTTCGGACAACAGCATGCGCAGCGACCAGCCGGCGCAATATCCGGCCAGCATGTCGAGATCGTGGATATGAAAATCACCATCGCGATGCGTCTGCCCGACCGCATCCGGATAGACATGCGACAGCCAGTAATTGGCGACGACCTTACCCGACACATTGAGAATCAGGCCGCCCAGAGAATAACCCTGATTGGCATTGGCGTTCACGCGCCAGTCGGCCCGCCCGAGATATTCGTCGATTGTCGAAATCGGATCGATGGAAATGCCGGGGGTATCTTCGGTCCGCGCGGGTCTGTAGTCCAGCGGCGCGGCAACCCGCGTTAAACGATCGTCATTGTTGTTTTCCGGCTCCACCGCTCGCCCTCTCGTGAATCAACATATAGTGTATGAATTCACCCAAAAGCGCGATTTATGGTGGTTTCGTCTTTGAGGCAGATCAAACCGCGCAGGGCGCAATCGTCGCACCCATGGACGGGTGAGGGCGGCAGGACGTCATCAAAAAACACCGCACACGTTTTGCTGCCCGCTAAGAGCTGCAGCCCCTGGAATGAAGAGAATGGATGGTGACGTGTGATGATTATCGGCGGTGATGTCGACCGCCTTGAACACTCCAATGCACCAGATGCGCCTCTCGGTTAAGCGGGGTGCAGAGTGTGATGTTTCAGGGCTCCACAATCCTTGTGGAGCCCTGAAATAGACGATCAGAGAACGGTTACGTTCTCAGCCTTCGACTTGCCGGTCTTGCGATCCTGGCCAACGTCGTAGCTGACCTTCTGGCCATCCTGCAGCGCGCCGCCGAAGCCGACAGCGGAAATGTGGACGAAAACGTCCGGGCCACCGTTGTCCGGAGTGATGAAGCCGAAGCCCTTGTCCTGAGCGAAGAATTTAACCGTACCTGTTGCCATAATGTCCTCGTTGAATGAATACGACTCCGCCGTGATAGCGTCCTACACCGATACTCACAAGTATCTTTGACCATGTCTGCATGTTCGCAGGCGAAAACTGGCCACAAAAAGCTACTCGCTGGAGCTTTCGCGATGAAACGGGCGCATCAGGTGGCCGGAGGAAACAGGCCTGCTGCTTCCGCGCGCCTTGATATCGACCGGATGATCTCCTGGATTTTCGGCTTAGTGCGTCCGTCGGGCAGAACGTAGAACCCCATCACCGCTTGGCGCCGCGGGCTCGGCGGATCGATCTTCACCTCTCGCAGGCCCTGCTTGATGAAATAGTCCCGCAGCACGTCGCTATGTATCAGCACGGCATCGGTGTTGAGCGCGAAGCTGATGCAGGCATCCATGGAATTGCAGGCAAAGGCATGACCGATGCCATCGAGATTTTGCGCTCCGGCGCCCGACGTCAGGCGTTTTTGCCGGGCATCCGTCGGATTGGCCATCGTTGTCGGAAAGACCCGCACCTCGTCGATCGAATGGGCGCGTTCGAGCAGCGGATGCCCCTCTCGAACGAAATAGCCGTCGGTTGCCAGTCCCAGCGGAATGAAATCCACGGCAAGCCCTGGCTTGAGATGGTCGATCCGGTGCCCCATGAAAAGGGCAATGTCACCAGCGATCAGCTGGTCCATGCAGCGCATCATGTTGCCGATGCTGACATTGATAGGTGCTGCCGGATGCGCCTTGAAATGCTCGATCACAAAGTCCTTGAGCAGCAGGATCCAGGTCGAATAACCGGTGCCGATGCTGATGCCTTCTTCGAGCTCGGCCTTCTGCCGGGCAATCGTGGCCAGTGCGTTGGAATGCAGCCGGCTCATGAACAGCGCGCTGTTGTAAAGCGTCTCGCCATAGGGTGTCAGCTGAACCCCGCGGACCGACCGGATGAACAGATCGACCCCCAGCGATTGTTCCAGCCGTTTGATGTTGTAGCTCAGCGCAGGCTGCGAAATATGCAGTATTTCGGCTGCCGCCATGAACGATCCCGCGTCTGCCACAGCCGCGAACTGTTCCAGTGCCTTGTCCATTCAGGTCCTCCCAAACCATAAAGGATCTTTATGATTGGGCTGAAATTTTATATTTGTCCATATGTCTCGTGATGGCTAGTCTTTCCCGTGCAAGCGCACTCGAGGAGGAGTCGGGCTGGCATAAACCGGCTCGTTTGCAAGGCGAACGGGGCTGATATCGTCTCGGGAGGATGACATGAATAAGATCCAGATTGGTCGGCGTCGGTTCCTCGGCGCCGGTTTGGCGGCCGCGAGCCTGCCATTGTTTTCCAGTGGCCGCGCTGCTGCTCAGGATGCCGCCAATGTGCGCATGATCTGGTGGGGTGGCGATGAACGGGCGCGGCGCACCAATGCTGCCATCGAGCTGTTCAAAAAGGCCAACCCGCAGACCGCGATCCAGGCCGAATTCATGGGCTGGGATGATTACTGGGCGCGCCTCGCCACGCAGGTTGCCGGTGGCAATGCGCCGGATTTCATCCAGATGGATTATCGTTACATGTTCGAATACGCCCGTCGTGGCGCGATCCGGCCGCTGGACGAATATCTCGGCAATCAGCTGAAGCTCGAGGATTTCGGCAAGGTCAATCTCGACAGCTGCTCCGTCGATGGCAAGCTTTACGGCGGCAATGTCGGCGTCAACGCTTTCGCGCTGGTTTTCGACGCCAAGGCATGGGGTGAAGCGGGCGCTACGCCGCCGGATCTGAAGACCACTTGGGAAGGTTTCGCCGAAAAATGCGCGGCCTTCGGCAAGGGCAACAAGAACAAGCGCCTCAGCGCCACGGCGGATGGCAGCGGTCAGGAAACGCTGTTCGAAATCTGGCTGCGCACGCAGGGCAAAGCGCTCTATAACCCCGACGGCACGCTCGCCTATGACGCTGCCGATGCCGGCCGCTGGTTCACCTATTGGGCAGAGATGCGCAGCGCCGGCAGTTGCGTCGCCGCAGACGTGCAGGCGCTCTATAAGCAGTCGCCGGAGACCTCGCCGATCGTCAATGGCCGCTCGGCCACCGATTTCGTGCATTCCAACCAGTTCGAAGGCTGCCAGAAGCTTGTGCCCTTCGAACTGACAGCCACCGGTAGCCCTGTTCAGGACGGCGGAAAGCCCGGCCAGTATCTGAAGCCATCGCAGTTGTTTGCGATTTCCTCAAGCTCCAAGAACGCTGAGGCAACGGCAAAACTGATCAACTTCCTGATTGCCGAACCGGAAGGTGCCAAGATCCTCGGTCTCGACCGCGGCGTTCCGGCGTCTCCCGCCATTCGTGATGCGATCATGGCGGATCTCAACCCGAATGCTCGCAAGGTTGTCGAACTCGTGTCGGCGATCACGCCCCTGGTTGGCCCCCTGCCGCCGGCACCGCCGCGCGGTGCGGGTGAAATCAACGACGTGCTCATCCGTATCAGTCAGGAAGCCTCGTTCGACGCCGTGACGCCCGAACAGGCCGGCGCCAATCTGGTCGATGAAGCATCCGCCATCCTGAAGCGTGGCTGATGATGGCTGTTGCTCATACACATGAAACGCAGAGCTTGAGGCGACCGGAAGGCCGCTTCATGACGGCGATCCGGCGCAACGGTGCGGGGTATCTGTTTCTCTCGCCCTGGCTGATCGGTTTCTTCTGCCTGACGCTGGGGCCGGCGCTCGCATCGCTCTATCTGTCCTTCACACGGTTCGACCTGCTGAATGCACCGGAATTTATCGGCGCCCAGAACTATGTGCGCATGGTGACCGCCGATCCGAAATTCGCGGCCTCGATGAAGGTGACGCTGATCTATGTCGTCTTCTCCGTGCCGCTGAAGCTGGCTTTTGCGCTGGCCGTGGCCATGGTGCTGAACCGCGGCATGCGTGGCCTGCCGGTCTACCGGGCGATCTTCTATCTGCCTTCGCTGCTCGGCACGTCGGTTGCTATAGCCGTCCTGTGGCGCCAGCTTTTTGCCGCCGATGGCATGGTCAACGGCATTCTGGCGCAGTTCGGCATCATCGGCCCGAGCTGGATCTCCAACCCGAATTACTCGATCTATACGCTGGTCGTCCTGTCCGTCTGGCAGTTCGGTTCGCCGATGATCATCTTTCTGGCTGGCCTGCGGCAGATCCCTACCGACATGTACGAGGCTGCAAGTCTCGACGGCGCATCGCCCGCACGGCAGTTCTGGCGCATTACGCTGCCACTTCTGTCGCCGGTGATCTTCTTCAATCTGGTGATCCAGGTGATCGAGGCCTTCAAGGCCTTCACGCCGGCCTTCGTCATCTCCGGCGGCTCGGGCGGACCGATCAATTCGACGCTGTTTTATACGCTTTATCTCTATCAGGAAGGTTTCAGCTATTTCCGCATGGGCTACGCCTCGGCGCTGGCCTGGGTGCTGGTGGCGATCATCGCCGTGTTCACTGCCTTTTCCTTCCTGACGACAAAATACTGGGTGCATTACGATGACTGATGCTGTGCAGCAAATGCCGGGGCACGGCTCCAGCCATCCGCGACTGACGGGCACCGTTCGACACGTCGTCCTGATCGCGATTTGCTTCGTGATGATCTATCCCATCCTGTGGATGTTGTCCGGTTCGCTACGTCCGGCCTCGGAACTGTTCGGCGGTGATGCGGGTCTCATACCCTCGCAGGTCACGGTCGAGGCCTATTCCAACGGCTGGTTCGGGCTGCAGATCAACTTTGGCCAGTTTTTCCTGAACTCGCTGATCATTGCCGTGCTGGCGACGATCGGCAACGTGCTCGCCGCGTCGCTTGTCGCCTATGCCTTTGCACGGCTTGAGTTCTGGGGGCGCGGTTTCTGGTTCGCGTTGATGCTCGGCACGTTGATGCTGCCCTATCACGTCACTCTCATCCCGCAATATGTGCTGTTTCGCAGTCTCGACTGGGTCAACACGTGGTGGCCTCTGATCCTGCCGAAATACTTTGCCGTGGATGCCTTCTTTATCTTCCTGATGGTGCAGTTTTTCCGGGGCATCCCGAAGGAACTGGATGAGGCGGCACGCATGGACGGCTGCAGCGCATGGCGCATCTACTGGAAAATCATCCTGCCGCTTTCCATGCCGGTTCTGGCAACGGCTGCGATCTTCTCGTTCATCTGGACCTGGGAGGATTTCTTCGGGCCGCTGATCTATATCAGCGAGATGCGCAACTACACGGTCCAGCTCGGCCTGCGCTCGTTCATCGACTCCAGCGGCACGTCCAGCTGGAACGAGCTGTTTGCCATGTCGGTCCTGTCGCTGGTGCCGATCTTCCTGATCTTCCTGTTTTTCCAGCGTCTGCTGATCGAAGGCATCGCCACGACCGGCATGAAACGCTGAAACCTTTTTGGTCAGCCCTTTGGCGGCTGAAGTTTGGATACGCGAATGGTAACGACAATCACACTCAACAAGGTCGAAAAACGTTTCGGCGCACTGGATGTCATCAGGGGCATCGATCTCGAGATCAAGCCGGGGGCATTCACGGTCTTCGTCGGCCCCTCCGGCTGCGGCAAATCCACGCTTTTGCGTATGATCGCCGGGCTGGAAACGATCTCGGGCGGCGATCTTCTGATCGATGGCGACCGCATGAACGATGTGGCGGCTTCGAAGCGCGGCATCGCCATGGTGTTCCAGTCCTATGCGCTTTATCCGCATATGAGCGTCTACAAGAACCTCGCCTTCGGGCTGGAAACAGCAGGCTACAAACGCGAGGAAATCGATCGGCGCGTGCGCGAGGCTGCCGCGACCCTGCAGATCACCGATTACCTCCAGCGCAAGCCGAAGGCCCTGTCCGGCGGCCAGCGGCAGCGTGTGGCGATCGGTCGCTCCATCGTCCGCGACCCAAAGATCTTCCTGTTCGATGAGCCGCTCTCCAATCTCGACGCCGAGCTTCGCGTGCAGATGCGTGTCGAAATCACCAAGCTGCACGAGCGGCTCGGCAACACGATGATCTATGTCACCCATGATCAGGTCGAGGCGATGACCATGGCGGACCAGATCGTCGTGCTGAAGGCCGGCAAGGTCATGCAGGCGGGTTCGCCGCTGGAACTCTATAATAACCCGGCCAACCAGTTCGTCGCCGGTTTCATCGGCTCACCCAAGATGAACTTTGTCGCGGTCGAGGCGGCAGACGGCACGGCCGTCACGCTGAATGGCGTGCGGATCGAAACCGGCCGGCAGCATGCAAGCGGCAAGCTGACGCTTGGCATCCGGCCGGAACATATCGATATCGGCGATGGTCCGGGGCAGGTTATCGGTGAGGCAAGGGTGGAACTGGTCGAACATCTTGGCGGCAGCACCGTGCTCCATGTTCTGCCACCCTTTCAGGAGGAAACGATGACGGTCATGCTGTCCGGCCAGCAGCCGTGCCGCTCGGGCGATCGTGTCGCATTGCGGATCGAGCGTAAGAATTGTCACCTGTTCGATACCGAGGGCCGCGCCTTGCTCCGCTGAGGTGCTGCGCCCTTCTCGTGAACTGATCAGAAACGTGTGGTTCCGCCGGATCGGCATCGTCGATCGGAACGGTTTGGCGTGAACGGAAGAGGAGATATTCGATGACCAAAAAGAAATACGTCCTTGTCGGGACCGGTGCGCGCGCCCGCATGTTCTACGAGGCCATTGCCCGCGATTACCGCGAGCATGGCGAACTGGTGGCGCTGTGCGATACCAACCAGACCCGTATGGATTACACCAACAAGGTGCTGGTCGACGAGTTCGGCCTCAAGCCGTTGCCGACCTACAAGGCCGAAGATTTTGGCCGCATGCTCGACGAGACCGGCGCCGATGTGGTGATCGTCACCTCGATCGACCGGACGCATCATATCTACATCATCGCAGCACTCGAAGCCGGGCGCGACGTCATCACCGAAAAGCCGATGACGACGGATGTCGTCAAATGCCAGCAGATCATCGATACCGCCAAGCGCACCGGCCGTTCGGTACGGGTGACCTTCAACTACCGTTACGCACCGCACAACGCCGCGGTTCACGACATCATCGCCTCGGGCGGTATCGGCGAGGTGTTTTCCGTGCATTTCGAGTGGCTGCTCGATACCAAGCATGGTGCCGATTATTTCCGGCGCTGGCATCGCGACAAGCGCAACAGCGGCGGCCTGATGGTGCACAAGTCCACCCACCATTTCGACCTCGTGAATTTCTGGCTGCAGAGCCAGCCGCAGACCGTGTTCGGCATGGGCGACCTGCGTTTCTACGGCCGCGCCAATGCCGAGGAACGTGGCCTGTTCACGCCTTATACCCGCACGACCGAAGTTCAGGCTGCCAAGGCCGATCCATTTGCCATCGATCTCACCGAAAGCCCGGTGCAGAAGGCGCTCTATTGGGATGCCGAGCATGAAGACGGTTACCAGCGCGACCAGAACGTTTTTGGCGACGGCATCAGCATCGAGGATACGATGCAGGTCATGGTGCGCTACAGGAACCGCGCGGTCATGACCTATTCGCTCAACACCTACGCGCCATGGGAAGGTTTCAACGTCGCCTTCAACGGCTCGAAGGGCCGTATCGAGCTGATGGTGCGCGAGACTTCCTACATCAATGCCGGCGGTTCCTCCGAAGAAGAGGGTGCTGCGAAGGGCATCCAGCTCTATCATTTCCCGCTGCATGGCGAGCCACGCGTCGTGCCGGTGGTGATGGGCGAGGGCGGTCATGGCGGCGGTGACAATCGCATGCTGGCGGATATCTTTGGCGGTGCGAATTCAGGCGCTGCCTTTGCTGCGGATTTCCGCGATGGCGCCATGTCGATCCTCACCGGCCTTGCCGCCAACCGCTCTTTCCAGACCGGCCTGCCGGTCGAAGTCGCTGATATGGTTGACCTCTGACCGGTGTTGACGAAACATTCGCCGCAAATCCAGGGAGAGAGTGGCCATGAAACTGCTTGATGAAGACCGTCTGTTGCCGACAGAGGAGCGTCCGCGACGGCTGGCGCGCGCGCTTTACGAACAGGTGCGCGACCTGCCGATCATCAGCCCGCACGGGCATACCGATCCGCGCTGGTATGCGGAGGATGCGGCGTTTCCGGATCCGGCGCAGCTGATCGTCACGCCGGACCATTACGTGTTCCGCATGCTGGTGTCGCAGGGGATCAGCATGACTGATCTCGGCGTGCCGCGCGCCGATGGCGGGCCTGTCGAAACAGACGGGCGAAAGATCTGGAAACTGTTCGCACAAAACTACCATCTCTTTCGCGGCACGCCATCGCGGCTCTGGCTGGACCACTCCTTCCAGGAGGTCTTTGGCATAGACCGGCGATTGAATGCGGAGACGGCCGACTGGTATTACGATCATATCGCCGATTGCCTGTCTAAGCCGGAATACCGCCCGCGCGCTCTGTTCAAGCGCTTCAACATCGAGGCGATCGCCACGACCGAAGCGGCAACCGACGATCTGCGCTGGCACAAAATGATCCGTGACAGCGGCTGGGACGGACGGGTCGTGACGGCCTACCGCCCGGACAATGTCGTCGATCCGGAAATGGCCGGTTTTGCTGAAAATATTATGCTTATGGGCGAGCAGACCGGCTTCGATACAGCGACATGGGGCGGATATCTCGACGCGCACCGTGCGCGTCGCGCCTTCTTCAAGGAATATGGCGCGACGTCTTCAGATCACGGCCACGCCTCCGCACGCACAGAAAATCTGCCGCAGGACGAGGCGGCCGCGCTGTTCCAGAAGGCGTTGCGCGGAGCCTGCACGCCCGCCGAAGCGGATGCTTTTCGCGGGCAGATGCTGACCGAGATGGCGCGGATGAGCATCGAGGACGGGCTTGTCCTGCAGATCCATCCGGGTTCGCGGCGCAACCATTCGGGCGAGGTGATGGCGAAGTTCGGGCGCGACAAGGGGTTCGATATTCCCGGCCGTACCGATTATGTCACCGCCCTCAAGCCGATGCTGGACGCGGTCGGCATGCGGCCAGACCTGACGGTCATCCTGTTCACGCTCGACGAGACCTCCTATTCGCGGGAACTCGCACCGCTGGCCGGCGCCTATCCGAGCCTGCGCATCGGACCGGCATGGTGGTTCTACGACAGTCCGGAGGGCATGCGGCGTTATCGCGAAGCGGTCACCGAAACGGCCGGTTTCTACAACACTGTCGGGTTCAACGACGATACCCGCGCCTTCTGCTCGATCCCGGCCCGGCATGATGTCGCAAGGCGTGTGGATTGCGCTTATCTCGCCAACCTTGTGGCCTCGGGCAGCCTTGCCGAAGATGAAGCCGGCGAGCTTGCCCATGATCTTGCCTATGGACTGGCGAAAAGTGCCTACAGGTTGTAGGGGCGCGGTTAAAGCCGGATTTCCATGATGGTTGTGTAATGAGTGTCGGCGGCGATGTGTCAGGTGCGTTCCAGAGCGATCGCAATACCCTGGCCGACGCCGATGCACATCGTGGACAATGAATATCGCCCGCCGGACAACTGCAATTCGAGTGCCGCGGTGCCGGTGATGCGAGCACCCGACATGCCTAGGGGATGTCCAAGTGCGATGGCGCCGCCATTGCGGTTCACGCGTTCATCGTTATCCGCAATGCCGAGGTCGCGCAGGCTTGCCAAGCCCTGGCTGGCAAAGGCTTCGTTCAACTCGATGATATCGAAATCGCTCTGTGTCATGCCCAGCCGGGCCAGCAGTTTTTTTGAGGCGGGGGCCGGCCCGAAACCCATGATCCGCGGCGGCACCCCGGCCGTTGCGCCACCGAGAATGCGCGCAATCGGGGTGAGGCCATGTTTCCTTGCTGCAGCTTCTGATGCGATGATCAGTGCGGCGGCGCCATCATTGACGCCAGAGGCATTGCCGGCCGTCACCGTGCCGCCCTCGATCTTGTTGACGGGCTTTAGCTTGGCAAGCGCTTCCATGCTTGTCGCGCGCGGATGCTCGTCGCGGGAGACGAGCACCGGATCGCCCTTGCGTTGCGGCACCACGACGGGCGTGATTTCGCGGGCAAGCCGGCCATTTTCCTGAGCCGCGGCTGCTTTTGCCTGAGAACGCATGGCAAAGGCGTCCTGATCTTCTCGCGAGATGTGATAGTCCAGCGCGACATTGTCGCCCGTTTCCGGCATGGAATCGATGCCGTATTGCTTCTTCATCAGCGGATTGACGAAACGCCAGCCGATCGTGGTGTCGTAAATCTCGGCACTGCGTGAAAACGCCGTCTCGGCCTTCGGCATGACGAAGGGCGCGCGGCTCATGCTTTCGACGCCGCCCGCGATCATGAGATCGGCTTCACCTGCCTTTATGGCCCGCGCGGCCGCGATCACGGCGTCCATGCCCGAGCCGCAAAGGCGGTTGATCGTCGTCCCCGTCACCGAAACCGGCAGGCCGGCGAGCAGAAGCGACATGCGGGCGACATTGCGGTTATCCTCACCCGCCTGATTGGCGCAGCCGAAGATGACGTCATCGACCGCTTGCCAGTCAACAGCGGCATTGCGTTCCATCAGGGCCTTGAGCGGAATGGCGCCGAGATCATCGGCGCGCACGGAAGACAGCGAGCCGCCGAAACGGCCGATCGGGGTGCGAATATAATCGCAAATAAAGGCTTCCGTCATATCGTGCCTCCTCAAAGCGTTGGAACAACGAGATCGGTGATCGTGCCGTTCACATGCAGTGGAGCTCCGGTCATCGCCTGCAATTCCTCGAGGCTCATCGCAGCGAGTTTTTCGCGCACGACAAAACGGCCATCGGCAATGTCGATCACGGCATGACTGGTATAAACCCGGGTGATGCAGCCGACACCGGTCAGCGGAAAAGTGCATGTGTCGACCAGTTTCGGTTTGCCGTCCTTCGTCACGTGCTCGGTGATGACAAACACCTGCTTTGCGCCATGAACCAGATCCATGGCGCCTCCAACGGCCGGCACGCCCTTTGAGCCGACCCGCCAATTGGCAAGGTCGCCATTCTCAGCCACTTGATAAGCGCCAAGGATCGCGACATCGAGATGACCGCCACGCACCATGGCAAAACTGTCGGCATGGTGGAAGAAGGCTGCGCCCGGCTTCAGCGTTACGGCTTTCTTGCCGGCGTTGATCAGGTCCCAATCTTCCTCACCGGCGGCCGGTGGCTCGCCGAAATCGAGAACGCCGTTCTCGGTGTGGAAAACAGCCTGACGGCCCGGCGGCTGATACCGGGCAACCATTTCCGGAAAGCCGATGCCGAGATTGACATAGGCGCCGTCGGCAATGTCCTGAGCTGCACGCCAGGCGATCTGCGCGTTGGAGAGCTTGATGTCATCGCGCGTGTTCAAGGCAAGCGTATCGGTGGTCATGCGTTTGCTCCCTCGGCGTAGATGCCGCCTTCATAGAACCTGCCTGCGCGGATCAATTCCTCCTCCTGGGCAGGGGCGGTGACTTCAACAACCCCGTTCACGAAGATGCCGGGCGTGATCACCTGTTCCGGATCGATCATGCCGGGCTCAACGATCCTCGAAACCTGGGCGAAGGTGCGGCGAGCGGCCATGCACATCAGCGGATTGAAGTTGCGGCCGGCCTTGCGATAGGTGAGATTGCCGTGGCTATCCCCGAGTTCAGCCTTCACCAGAGCGAAATCCGCCTTCAGCCAGCGTTCCTGAACATAATGACGGCCGTCGAATTCGGCGATCGGCTTGCCCTCGGCCAGTTCGGTGCCATAGGCGGTCGGCGTGTAGAAAGCCGGAATTCCGGCGCCGCCGGCGCGAATACGTTCGGCAAGCGTGCCCTGCGGAACAAGCTCCAGCTCGATCTTTCCGGCGAGATACCGATCGGTGAATGCGCGGGGATCGGAAGAGCGCGGAAATGAGCAGATCATCTTGGCAACCATGCCGGCGTCGATCATGGCAGCAATGCCGATCCTGCCATTGCCTGCATTGTTGTTGATGACGGTCAGCCCGGTCGGACGTTTGTCGATCAAGGCGTGGATCAGTTCGATCGGAGCACCGGATCCGCCGAAGCCGCCGATCATCACCACCGCGCCGTCATCGATCTCGCAGACGGCATCTGCCAAGCTCCTGACTGTCTTGTCCATGACTTCCTCCACCAAGGCCCTGCATTCCCGACCCACAGATAGAGCGCGACAAATTGGACAGCAATGAATATGTGCGATATTTATAATTTGTTCGAATATCGCACAAAGGATGAGGCGATGGATATCAAGGCTCGTGATACGATGGGGGGCTTAGCCAAAGGTTTACGCGTGATCGAGGCTTTCACCGCCGATCATCCACGTCTGAGCATTTCCGAAGCGGCGGATATCGCCGGGCTTGATCGAGCGACAACGAGGCGATGCCTGCTGACCTTGGCGGATCTCGGTTATTGCGCTTATGATGGAAAGTTCTTCACCGTCACTCCGAGGGTGTTGAGACTTGGTACAGCCTGCCTTGCGACCATGCCGTTGCCGCGGATCGTGCAGCCATGGCTTGACCGGCTTTCGGAGGAGATCTCACAGAGTTCTTCCGTATCCATTCTCGATGGCACTGAGATCGTTTATGTGGCGCGCGCCGCCCAGCGAAGGGTCATGTCGATTACACTGATGCCGGGGTCTCGTCTGCCCGCCTACTGCACATCCATGGGGCGCGTGATGCTGGCGGCACTGCCATCCGAAGATGCAAGACGTTTCCTCATGATGGACCGGTTGGTGCCTCGGACGAGCAAGACCATTACCGATGTCGAAGCGATTGAGAATGAGCTCAGCCGGGTTCGCGCTCTTGGTTATGCCGTGATTGATCAGGAGGTCGAATTGGGGCTTCGTTCGCTTGCCGTACCGCTGTTCGGAATGCGGGGACAAGTTGTTGCCGCCGTGAATGTCGGTTTGGCTGTCGCCGATGAAACGATCGACGCGGTCGTCGATCGTTATCTTCCGGCATTGCTCAACGTGCAGCGCGAGTTGAGCGGTCTTCCCGGGTAGGACCTGATGAAGGTATTATCGGCGGTCGGAGCATGCAAACGACGCAGGACGACCGCTGAAATGCCGGGTGGTTGCAAACCCGGATATCATGGCGTCACGCAGGTCATGATCTGGTGGCGGGACGCACTTTTGGCTTCAAGATCCAATGCGCGGCCAATGACGATACCGGCATCAACCGAGGGGGCTAGCCCCGCGCCCGGGTGCCAAGATTTTTCGAAACCAAATGTCCCACATAGGCTGCAATAGCAGCTTTGGCGAGGTCGCCGGGTACGAAAATCATGTTGCCAATCACCGCATCCGCTAACGACAAGCCAACAAAGTTCGCCAACCATGTGATCCCCAGCGCATGGTTAATCAACACGCCCACTACACCACCAAAAAACAAGCCGGCGTATAGTTTCCAGCCTGTGACGTTTTTCGCGACGACCTTGTCGGCTATCCAGCCGGAGACAAAAGCCTGAGGGAGGAATCCAATCAGGTAACCGGCGGTCGGGCCGACGAAGACTGCCAGGCCGCCACGGCCGCCTGAGAGCACCGGCAACCCGATTGCCACCAGGGTTAGCAGGAGCAAAACGGAGAACGCGCCGCCCCGGGCACCGAGCACGATACCTGCCAGAATGACGCCGAGGCTTTGCACGAGTATGGGCACCGGGAAAAATCCCAGCATGATCGGCGGGACGAGGCCGAGGACGACAATGATCGCGGTGAACAGAGCGATGAGCACGAGTGAGCGGGTGGACAAGGTTTTCAATCTCTTTTGGCGTTTTGCGCGCGAATGCTTCGGGCGTCTATGGCGTTGGCGATCTCATCGGCACTGAGAATGGTGCCAATGATAACTGGAACTACGACTGTCGCGATACGCATCTTCAGGCCCCTTGCCCGGTGCGCATCTGCTATGGCGGCGTAACGAGATTGCACTTCGGGGATGAACCGGACCACAAGGCCTATTGCAAGGCCAATGTCCCGAGCGTTGGCAAGGCCAATGCGCTCGAGAGGTCGTGCCAAGGCAGTGATCGTGTCAATGAACTGGCCGATGGTCGTCGTGGCGGTTACGATTGTGGCGAAGAGGCTCAACGCGCTGAGCCGCAGCAAAACCACGATTGCCGCCTCAAGGCCGCTTGAAACCCAAGTCCACGTCACGACCACCGCAATGGTGAATAGCAGGGTCCAAGCCATCAGCCACTGTGCGAGTGCCGCCCGGCTGCAAATCAGAGCGACCGCCAGTATGCATCCAGCCAGTGCCAACAGGAACAGCGCAGACGTGGTCGCGAAAAGCAGGACACTAAGGATAAGCAGCGACAGGAGTTTCGCCGTGGTTGGCACGCGATGGAGAGGCCCGCTACTGTTGTCGGTGATATGTATCATGACGCCATCGCCAGATTGGCGGCGGTGATGGCTTCGTCCGTCCCGTCGGCACGATTTCGGTTCTCCAGGCTCTGCTGATTGGTCGGCTCACCGGGGATGACTATGCGTTGGACCTTCAAGGGCTTCAGAGCCGCGCAGCCTGCATAGGCCGATTCAGCATGGTCAAATTGAGTATGCATGTTCAGCCCCTGACCACGAAACAATCCTGCTTCGATCTGAGAGATTGGCTAGGTTAAGGCTCAAGGCTAACTCTGCTCTTGCCCGAAAGATGGCCGGTCTTTCGCCGCTCTATTCCAATAAAGGGCCGCCATGTCAACGTTGGCGAGATCGATGCATGTCTGCAGTTGCCCAGGCACTCAGACAAACAGCGTCTGCTCAGTATCTTCGGCAGAAGTCACTGCGCGCTCTGATGCGAGAGCGTGCAACACACGATGTCGGCTGCTGCAAATGACGCAATAAATCGCCATGGCACTGCCGAAAACCTGATCGGGCAGAGCGTTTCGATTTGAGCCGGAAATGCTCTGGGTTTTGGTGCGCGGATTTCATATGCCCGCTCCACCCTATTCCTATGGCGTGTTTATCTTTTCATGCCGGCCTCCCAATCGAAAACCTAGAGGCCGATCAGTACCTTCCCGACTGCACACCACGCGAGAGCGGAGATGGTTGTGCGACATGGAGCACAGGATGCACGATAGAATGGCAGCAGGCCATCCGGCCTCTCATCAGTATGGATATCATCACGCGCGACGCCGGCATGCGCCGGTGATGCGTGATGCGGCGGCTGTGGCAGCGCCTGAAGGCACAGCGTCCGGTGTCGGGCAAGCAGATTGGCAGGCATTTTTTCGCCTTGCAGTCGTTCTGGTCCTGACCGGAATTGCGGTTGCTGCCCTGCGTACGCTGGCGCAGTGAGCGCCAGCCAATCAAGCCATTTCAAAGGAAGGATATGTCGATGGGCAAAGCCCTGAAGCATGATATTGCCGGTGCCGTCTCAGGCGTGCGTTTCACGGTCGGCCGTGATGAAAATGGCCGCTGGATCGTTGATGATCGTGACGGTCTCGTGGGAGGCATTTTTCGCGATCGTGCCTCCGCCGTGCATTTCGCGATATTCGAAAGTGATCATCAGCCCGGAGCCGTCTGCTGTGTGCCGGATGGCGTGATCGTGTCCGACCCTCTTAAGGCCGATCGGTCTCGGGCGTGCCCGGCACCTGATCGTTCGGCCCTCCGCCTGGTATAGGTGCAGGCTTGCGCGCATTGCTTCTGCTTGGCGGTGTAACGCTGGCTGCCGCTCTCCTTGCGGGGCTTTCCAACCTCTGGTGAATTTTGCCGAAGGGCGCCAATACGGAGCCCTTCTTTCCTTGGTCTCTCTTGTTCTGCGTTTCCGTTCAGGATAGGGTACCCCCCTATACTAATGGAGTTGGCATGTCGCACACCATTCGGGAACAGGCAAAACTTCTGGCGCGGGTGCGCCGGATGAAAGGACAGATGGAAGCTGTCGAGCGCGCGCTCGAGGCTGAAGCGCCATGCGGGCAAATTCTGCAGCAACTGGCCTCGATCCGCGGCGCCCTGTCCGGCCTGACCGGTGAGGTCATGGAAGATCATCTTCGTGAACACGTGTTGCATGCCGAAAACGACAAGGAGCGCGCTGCCGCGGTGGACGAACTGGCGGAAGCGCTCAGGACATACATTCGCTGACACGTGCAATGCGAGGGTCGCGCAGGATCGGCGACCAAACAGGCAAGAGGAAATCCAATGTCCCTTTCTATGGACACACAGGAACACGACCATGTCTTTCTGGGGCAGGATCACGATCGTAACGAGCGGCGTGTCTGGCTGGTCATCGCGCTCACGACAGTGATGATGATCGGCGAGATCGTCGCCGGCACGGTATTTGGCTCGATGGCGCTTCTGGCAGACGGATGGCACATGTCGACCCATGCCGGCGCCATGCTGATTGCGGCCGTCGCCTATCTTGTCGCGCGCAAGCAGGCGCGCAATCGCCAGTTCACCTTCGGCACCGGAAAGCTGGGGGATCTCGCCGGTTTCGCCAGCGCCATCGTGCTCGGCCTGATCGCGCTTCTGATCGCTTGGGAAAGCGTGATGCGCCTGGCCAATCCGGTCGCCATCGATTTCAGCCAGGCGATTCTCGTGGCGGTGCTCGGACTGGCGGTCAATCTTCTCAGCGCATGGCTGCTGAAGGATGATCATTCGCATCATGGCGGTGCTCACGATCACGGACACCACCATGGCCACGAAGCGCACGATCATCACGGCCATGGCACCCATGCGCATGCAAAGGACAACAATCTGCACGCCGCCTATCTGCATGTGCTCGCCGATGCGCTGACCTCGGTTCTGGCCATCGTGGCGCTGGTGCTGGGCAATCTTTACGGCTGGAACTGGCTCGATCCGATCATGGGTGTCGTCGGTGGCCTGGTGATTGCGCGCTGGTCCTGGGGCCTCGTCCGCGTGACGTCAGGCGTGCTCCTCGATGCCTTGCCGCAGGCCAAAGCGATGTCGAAGGAAATTCGCGAGCGTGTGGAGATGGATGGCGACCGCATCACCGATCTGCACATCTGGCAGGTTGGTCCGGGTCATCATGCCGCGATCATTGCGATCACGACACCGCAGCCGCATTCGCCCGCGTTCTACAAAGCGAAATTGCAGGCCATGGCCGGGCTTTCACACGTGACCGTGGAAGTGTCTCCGCAGGCCTGATCCGGACAGACAAAAGTGTGCCGCGATCCGCCAATCGCGACACACTTTCACCCTCGTGAGTGCTGTGTTTCCACCGACAATCAATTGAAGTCGGTAAATTCCTGATAGGCGCCTTCCACCCATTCTATGGATGGCGCAGCCACCGAGAACTGCGGCCCGTTGCCACCATCATCATAATCGCTGCTGCCTTCGACGGCCCAGAGAGCACTGGCAAGCGATTGGGAGAGAAGTGTGCTGCTGCCCGTGAGCGCAAAGGCAGAGCGCTGGCGCGCTTCCGTTTCTCGTTGCGGCACTTCCTCGGTCGTGCGGTCTATATCGTATGACCGGTGGGAGTAGCCATATCCGCTCAGTCCGCTATCGATCTTCATGCGGTCTGTTCCGTTTCTGGTTCCGTTAACCAATCGTTAATGTGGGAACCTTGCGCGGAGCTTGCGTTTTAGCGGATGCGAAATTGAAAAGTGCGGATTTCCGGCGTTTTTCGCGTTTTGGATCGCGAAAAACGTGCAATGCACAATTCAGCACACGTGCATAGATGCGGTTGCGGAGACACGCGAGCTCGCGCGCAAACAGAATCAGGCGGCCACGGTCATCGATCCAAATATGCGGGCGCCAGACACGACGCCCGCATGGCTTGGTTACATCTTAGCCGCGACCTTGATGGCAAAGGCGTATTCGAAGGCGATCTCTTCCAGTCGCTGGAAACGCCCCGACTTGCCGCCATGTCCGGCCGCCATGTTGGTCTTCAAAAGAATGGGCGCAGTGCCTGTCGTGTGCTCGCGCAGCTTCGCCACCCATTTGGTCGGTTCCCAATAGGTGACGCGAGGGTCGGTGAGGCCGGAGATGGCGAGGATCGGCGGATAGGCGCGTCCCGTGACATTGTCATAGGGGGAGTAGGCGGCGATCCAGCGATATTCCTCTTCCGACTCGATCGGGTTGCCCCATTCGGGCCATTCCGGCGGGGTCAGCGGCAGCGTGTCGTCCAGCATCGTGGTCAGCACGTCGACAAAAGGCACGGCGGCGATGATGCCGGCAAATTTTTCCGGTGCCATGTTTGTGATCGCACCCATCAGCATGCCGCCCGCAGATCCGCCTTCGGCGATGATCCGGTCATAGGACGTGAAGCCGGTCGAGACGAGATGATCGGCGGCCGAGATGAAATCCTTGAACGTGTTCTGCTTGAATTCCATCTTGCCGTTTTCGTACCAGGCAAAACCCTTGTCCTTGCCGCCACGGATATGGGCGATGGCGTAAACAATGCCGCGATCGGCCAGCGACAGCGCATTGGTCGAGAAAGAGGCGGGGATCGTGATGCCGTAAGCGCCATAAGCGTAAAGCAGGCAAGGCGACGTACCGTCCAGCGGCGTCCCCTTCTTGTAGAGAAGCGAGACGGGCACCAGTTCGCCATCATGCGCCGGCGCCATCACACGGCGGGTGACATAGTCGTCCGGGTTGTGACCGGACGGCACTTCCTGCGTTTTCAGCAGCGTGCGCTCGCGCGTCACCATGTTGTAATCGAAAAGCTGTGTCGGCGTGGTCATGGACGAATAGGAGAAGCGGATCGTGTCCGTTTCGTATTCGGCCGCACCCGAGAGGCCGAGCGAATAGGCTTCTTCATCAAAGGCGATCGCATGTTCCTCGCCGGACTGGCGATCGCGGATGACGATCTGCGGCAGGCCGTCCTTCCGCTGCAACCAGATGAGGTGGCGGGCATAGGCCATGTGCGAAATGATCAGCCGGCCCGGCTGATGCGGCACGATTTCCTTCCAGTTTTCCTTGGTCGGAGCCGAAGCAGGCGCCTCGACGATCTTGAAATCCTTGGCGTCGCCATCGTTGGTGAGGATGTAAAAGACATCGCCGCCTTCGGTCATCGCATATTCGATGCCTTCCTCGCGCTCGGCCACGAGTTTCGGCTCGGCCAGCAGGTCGGAAGTCGGGATCAGGCGGTATTCCGAGGTCTCGTGGTCATGGATGTCGATATAGATGAAATCATCCAGCAGCGAGCCGCCGACGCCCATGAAGAAGCCCGGATCCGTCTCCTCGAATACCAGCCGATCTTCCGATTGTTTCTGGCCGACGATGTGGTGGAAAACCTTGGACGGGCGATGGTTCTCGTCCTGCAGTGTGTAGAAAAAGCTCTTGCCATCCGGCGCCCAGACGCCGCCGCCGGCGGTGTTTTCGAGAATGTCCTCGAGATCCTCGCCGGTCGTCAGGTTGCGGATGCGCAGCGTGAAATATTCCGACCCCTTGTCGTCATAACCCCAGATGCCGTGGCTATGGTCGGTCGTATGGTCGATGCCGGCGAGACGAAAATAGTCCTTGCCTTCGGCTTCCCTGTCGCCGTTCAGCAGCGTCTGTTTTTCGCCGCCATCGCGCGGTGTGCGGAAATAATGCGGCTGTTCGCCACCGGTCACAAAAAGCGAGCCGTAGGCGAACGGGCCATCCTTCATCGGAATGGAACTGTCATCTTCCTTGATGCGCCCGCGCATTTCGGCAAACAGGGCCTTCTGCAGGTCCGCCGTGTCGCCGAGAGCAGCTTCCATATAGGCGTTTTCGGCTTCCAGATGTTTGCGGATCTCCGGATCGAGCAGGCTCGGATCCTTGAACATCGCCTGCCAGTTATCGGCGCGCAGCCAGGCATAATCGTCAGTCCGGGTGATGCCGTGATGCGTATCGGACACCGGCTTCCTGGCGGCGATCGGGGCTGCGGGAAGATTGGCGAAAAGCGAATTCGGGGAGGCGGCCAAGGAAACACTCCGTGTATGAATAGGGAGTGCCAGAGATAGGCGGAGGCTTGCTGTGGCGCAAGCCGGTGAGCTTACTTCTTCTTGTGCGTCGCGCGGGCCTTGCGAAGCGCGGCATCGCGTTCGTTTTGCCAGAAGACAAAAGCGGCAACGCAGGATACGCCGACGATCGGCGTCAGGAGAAGGATCAGGTTTTCCATCATGTCCTCAACCTTTCGAGTATCTTCATTGCACCCAAATGTAGGATCAGACTGAGAATAAAGCAAGCAATGGGTGAGCCGACCAGCCAGAACAGGCCATTGGATGTGCCCGTACCCTCATAGGCAATGCGGGCGATCGGCGTGAAAACGCCGATGAGCATCACGCCGATGCCGATATTGTTGAGAAAGGTTGCGCGCAGTTTGGTCTGCTCTTTTTCCGCATCCGACAGCGTGAACGCTTCGGTCTGTTCCATATCGCCTCGCTGATCATCCGTTGCCACGTCAGTCTATTCGGCTCGGCACAAGGAGACAAATAAATAACAAATTCATCGTGTTCGGTTGGCACTCATTCGATGCTTGCCTCATCCATTGTTCACATTGTCTCGTTTCGCGTTCTGATAGGTGGTCAATTTTCGACCCATCTTCTAGTTTCGCGCCACCTCGAGTCAGATCCGCGGAGCGACATGAAACCCATAACGTCCCTGTTGGCCGGGCTGGTGATAGCCGGTTCAGCCTCCGTCTTGCCGGCCCATGCCATAGACAGCAGTATACAGCGGCAGTTGAATGCCCTCGACCCGCAGGAAAGGCGTGAGCAGCGCTGCGACATGGAAGCCATGGCGCGTATTGCCAAGGAATCCGGTGTCTACCGTCCGGACAAGGTGATCGCCTACACGCGGGCGGACCTGATCGAGAAGGGCGATGACCTGAAAGCGCCGGGTGCGGTGTTTCGCAGTGCCGGAGATTGGTACAAGCTGAAATTCCGCTGCCGCACAGGCGACAAGGGATTGAGCATCGTTTCCTTCGATTACAAGATCGGTGACAAGATCCCACGCAGCGAATGGGATCGCCTGTATCTTTACGACTGATCTCGTGGGAGGCTGATAACAAGTGATATCGGCCGCCCCATTCTATGGGGCGATCCGATGTTGCAGGCGCGTCGCGATCCGTTCCCTCACGTCAACGAACCGGCCTCGACGTGGTGGCCGTCACATCAAACACCTCATCGACAGGAACGCCCAGACCCGTTGCGAGTGCATTCGTCTGGCTGGCGAGCGCAATGACCTGCAAAAGCTCGGCATGCATGGCAGGCGTCATGCCTTTCGCGCGGGCAGATGCGGTGTGGGAATGCACGCAATATCCGCAATTATTGGCCGTCGATACGGCGATATAGATCAGCTCCTTGACCAGCGGATCGAGTGCACCGGGCGCCATGACGATCTGAATCCTGTCCCAGACCGCTCTCAGCTGCTCGGGATCATGCGCAAGCGCCCGCCAGAAATTGTTGACATAGTCGGTGCCGCGGCGCTCCCGGATTTCGTTAAAGACCGCGCGCGCTTCCGCGCTTGCGTCTTCATCCGTCTGCAATGGGACGACCGCCATCAGACAAGCGCCAGAACACGGGCCGGACCACCTGTGCCGCCACGATGCGTGGGCGCGCCGACGATGATCGTTGCACCCTTGACCGGCAGCGCCTCGAGATTGTTCAGGCCCTCGATGCCGTAACGGCCAGCCGGCAGCCATGAATTGTGTACGGCAAAATCCGCCGAATTGCCGGGATCGAGCGACAGTGTGTCGACGCCTATGGCAACGGTGTCGAGCGTTTGCAGAAGATCGGTTGCCGATTTGCCGAAACCGGGAAAGGCGAATTTGCCCGCATCGTCATTACGGAAAGCTGGTGTCGTCACCTTTGCCGCCCAGCCGGAACGCAGTGCCACGAGGGCGCTTGCCGGGATCTCGCCATTGGTGCTGATCCAGCGTTCGATATCGGCGGCCTCAAGCGCAGTGTTTGCATCCTCTTTTGCACGGTCGGTGATGTCGATGATGACGAGGGGAGCAACAAGTTTTTGCGGCTCCAGCTGATCGACACTGGCGCCGTCGGCGCTGAAATGCAGGGGCGCATCGATATGTGTGCCGGTATGTTCGAAAATCGTCAGCTTGTGCAGCTGGTAGCCATCCTTGGCGATCTCAGCCGCCCATTCGAATTCGATGCCCGGCTTTCCGTCGAATGTCGGAAAATGCTGATCATAGGCATGGGTCAGGTCGACCACCTTTCTGGCCGTTTGTGCCAGAACCGGCGTCGATAATGTGCCGGCGGCGATTGCGGCACCCGCCAGTGCCGCGCCCTTGAACAGCAGGCGCCGCGACAGCATATTTTTCTTCACGTCCTCAATCACGCAATGATTGCACATTCCGTTCGACCCTCCGTTGAAAAATGCCTAACCGGCACGGTACTCCAAACCGGCAATCGAGCAAGGACAGATCGTTCCCGCATGGCGCCGTGGTGAGAAGAGACACCTGCCGATGTCCGGATATGTGAAATGAATTCCGGCGCTTCGATCGCGCGCCGGCATTGCTCATGTGTCCGCAGCCAGCGGCACGACCCTCTCGGCCCTCCACGGGCCGTCGAGATATCGCCAGAGTTCAAGCCCGGTGATTCGGATAGGGTGCGGAACGAAATTTTCTCTCAAGCGGCGATAAAGACTGTCCGCCTCGGTCTTGGAAACCCTGTTCTGAATGGTGATGTGGGGTTGCCACTTCTGGCGGTCCTGTGGTCCGAGCCATTGGCCGAAGCCGGTTTGCAGGTCTCCGCGCAAATGCTCCAGCGCGGGGCTGGTGATGGAGAAAGCAACGCCGGCACCCAGATGGCGGAGGCCGCTGACATCGGCGAAAAATGCACCTTGGCCTGCAGCCGTTGCGGTGAGGATCTGAACGACACGCTCGATATATTCGCCCGGCAGGCGATGAAACATCGTCAGATGCGCGCGCAGGAAATTTCGCTCACGAGGAAAATGTGCCTGCCGCAGATGGTCGAAGGGTTCGAGGTCTTCCTCTGGAATTCGGGCCGTGACAATCAGTGGCGAACGGGTTTTCAAGCGTTTTTCCTGTCTGGCGCATTCGTTTCCATTCGAAGTTAGGCCTGCGAATGTGAAGGGAAAGACTGGCGGATAAACGTCGACCGGGCATGACGCCCGATCCATCCTGTGTTAAGTCGCCGCCCATGATGCGACAGAATATGCCCAGCATGCATGCCCAGTTCGACATGTTCTCCGAGGATGATGCGGACGATCCAAAGCCGTCGGGCGGGCTTTCTCCCAAACGTCCTGCCGGACGCGGTCTGGATGAAGCGCAGATGGTGGCGCATCTCGTGGACACTGGCCGTTACCGCATTCTGCAGAAACTGGAGCCGCGCAGGATCGCCTCCGTCATTCGCCCGGAATTTCCGTTGAAGGGTGTGATCCTCGATACCGAAACCACCGGTCTCAGCCACCGCAAGGATGAGATCATCGAGATCGGCATGATCGCCTTCACCTTCGATGCGGATGGAAATATCGGCGATGTCACCGGCATCTATGGCGGCCTGCGGCAGCCGGGCGTGGCCATTCCGGCAGAAATCACCAGGCTCACCGGCATTACCGATGAAATGGTGGCGGGGCAGGACATCGACATGCGGGCCGTTGCGGCCCTGATCGAGCCGGCCGATCTGATCATTGCCCATAATGCCGGTTTCGATCGGCCGTTCTGCGAAGCGTTTTCGCCGATTTTTTCCAACAAGGCCTGGGCCTGCTCCAATGCCGAAGTCGATTGGTCGTCGCGCGGTTTCGAGGGCACTAAACTCGGCTATCTGATCGGTCAGGCCGGTTTCTTCCACGATGGCCATCGTGCGGTGGATGACTGTTTCGCTCTGCTGGAAGTGCTGGATCGCAAGACCGGACAGGATAGTTCACCGGCGTTTGCCGAACTTTACCGGTCGAGCCAGCGCGCTCGCGTGAGAATATTTGCCGAGCACAGCCCTTTCGACATGAAGGATCACCTGAAGGCGCGCGGTTACCGCTGGTCGGATGGCAGCGAAGGCCGCCCTAAATCCTGGTGGGTGGAAGTCGATGAGCCGGATCTGGAAAACGAGCTCACCTATCTGCGCTCAGAAATCTATCGTTACGACGCCGATCCGCCGACCAGGCACCTGACGGCTTTCGATCGTTTTCGGGCTTGAGCCTGTTTTTTCGGCAGCATAGCTTGACCTATGCGCTTGGTGCATGGGTGGGCTGCGGCGGACCATCTAACCGGTCGCGAAGAATCCTGTATAAGTCATCTCAACGAAGCGATGCACCTCCTCCCGCAGAGCTTCGGGTTTCAGGCGACCTACTCCTCCTCCCAAGGAAGCCTGAGTGAACAGCGGCACTCCTCCTCCCAGTCGCTGTTCGGTTCTTTTCGAAAAGCCTGCCGCACCTCCTCCCGCGGCAGGCTTTTTCGTTTTCAGCGACCATCAATCCTGCATATTTCTCAACCGCTACCACCTTCGATCAGGCTCATCGGCCATACTCGGTGATGCGGCGATGCATAGACATCCTGATAAGCGGGCATGGTCGACAAAAGTCCCTCCGCCAGTCCGACGCCGAGATCATGCAGCGAAAGGCTGAAGCCGGTCAGTGTCGGTGAAAGGAATTGCGTATGCGGGCTGTGTCGGCCGACAATGGCGATGTCTTTGCCGGGGCGGATGCCTGACTCTTCTAGCCCCTTGTAGAGCCCGGTCACCAATGTCTCGTTGACAAGAGCGATGGCAGACGGGCGCGAGGGCCGTGCCGCGATCTCCTTGGCAACCGCATAACCGCCGGATTCGCTGGGCTTTGCGCGAAAAATGTTCTCTTCGCGCAGTAGGATCCCATGCGCATCAAGAACGCTGCGGCAGCGTTCGACAAAAAGATATCCCAGATTGAGATCGCCATGCGGCCAGATCACGCTGATTTCCCTGTGTCCCGCGTGCGCAAGCCGTTCCATGGCCGCGTCCGCCATGCCCTCGAAATCGAGGTCGATCCACGGTTGGCCGACATCGGTCAGGCTGCGACCCAGCGAAATGAAGGGGATCTTATGCCGGTCCAGCAGTTCGAAGCGGGCATCATTGCGACGGGTGGCGGACAAGATGATCGCATCGGCAAAACCGCGCGCCACGGTGCGCTGCAGATAGGCGTCCGGGTCTTCGGATGAGGAGCAGAGCAGGGCGACCAGATCGAGATCGTGGCGGGCGAGCACCGTCTGGACGCCATCGAACACGCTCATGAAAAACGTGTCGCCCTGAGCCGTGATCTCCGGTCCGGTCTGCATCATGAAACCGATCACGCCGGTCGAACCCTTGCGCAGGGAGCGGCCCGACTGGTTTGCCACATAACCCAGCTTTTCAGCTGCTTCGAGAACGCGCTGTCGCGTCTGCGGATTGACGTCCGCCTTGCCGTTCAAAGCGCGTGACACGGTGCCGATCGATATGTCGAGATGGTCGGCGAGCTGCCGTATGCCCTTCATGCGAATATCCGTCTTTCATCATCCTCTTGAGAACCAGTATTGACAAAATATCAGACATGTCCATAGTTTCCGTAAACGTTTACGGTCGTCGCAGGAGGTGCAGCCCGCAAGCGTCTTTGGGAGGTTTATCGTGACATACAGCGTCGTTTTGTGTGGGTGCGGAGCTATGGCCAAGGGCTGGCTCCGGGCGGTCCAATCCACACCGGATTTGAGAGATGCGCTCCGCATCGTCGGCCTGGTCGACCTGAATGAAGATGTCGCGCAGGCGCTGGCAGCGGAGTTCGGCCTTGCCGATGTCGTCATCGGCACGGACCTGCAAACGGTGCTTGAGGCGACGAAGGCCGAGATCGTTTTCGATGTCGTCATTCCGGCAGCGCGCCACGTGGTTGTGACAACCGCCCTGGCACATGGCTGCCACGTGCTCAGCGAAAAACCCATGGCCAATTCGATGGAGGAAGCTGCGGATCTCCTGAAAGCCGCCGCGAAGGCCGGAAAAATCCATTCCGTCGTTCAGAACCGGCGTTTCATTTCCGGTGTTCGCCGTATGCATCGACTGGTCGAAAGCGGCGCGATTGGTGACATCACGGCGATCCATTGCGATTTCTTCATTGGCCCGCATTTCGGCGGGTTTCGCGAGAAGATGGACAATGTCCTCTTGCTTGACATGGCGATCCATACATTCGATGCCGCCCGTTATGTCTCGGGCAAAACACCGCTGTCCGTCTATTGCCTCGA
The DNA here is from genome assembly GCF_030811685.1 of Neorhizobium huautlense. Lineage (GTDB taxonomy): Bacteria > Pseudomonadota > Alphaproteobacteria > Rhizobiales > Rhizobiaceae > Neorhizobium > Neorhizobium huautlense_A. Next base: position 373,105 of record NZ_JAUSRF010000005.1, read on the forward strand.
AACCAATCCATCCGGCTCGTGGTATGCGCATGGCGCTTCCGCCAATGCCGTCTTCCGCTTTTCCGATGATGTCGTCTTCACCTATCGCGGCTCATGGTGCGCGGAAGGCGAGCGCACCAGCTGGGAAAGCGCGTGGCGCATCGTTGGCACGAAAGGCATGCTGACCTGGGATGGTGAGGATGGCTTCAAGGCTTCTGTCGCCGGCAGCGAAGATGGCCTGTTGCGAGGCTTCGCGCCGGTCGAGGTGCCGCCGCCATCTCGGGACGAAGAAACCCACGGCCACGCCAGCGTCATCGCCGATTTCCTCGATGCCATCCGCACGGGACGGGCACCGGAAACGGCCGGGGAGGACAATATCCGAAGCCTCGCCATGGTTTTTGGTGCCATCGAAAGCGCCCGGCTTGGGCGCAGTGTCGAGCTTGCAGCATAGGGAAGAGAGTGATGAGCGTAGATTTGAAAAATTCCATTCGCGTCGGCACCATGGTCAGCGCCACGAAGGGGCAGGCGGCCGAGCGTATCGCGCAGATCGCCGACATGGGCTTTGAGAGTTTCGAGCCGTTTTTCTGGCAGACGACCAATGGTCAGGATATCGCCGAACTCGGCAAACGCTGCGTCGAGGCGATCGGAGACAGGGATATCACCATCTCCACCATCGGCATGTTCGGCAATCCGCTGGAAGGCACCGATATCGATCTTCAGACCCTGCAGGGCTGGAAGGATTGCATCGACAATGCCCACCATTTCGGTGCGACCTGCGTGGCCGGTTTTACCGGCCGCATCCGCAACCGGCCGCTGCCGGAAAGCCTGCCGCGCTACAAGGAAATCTTTGGCGAGCTTGCCAAGCGCGCCGCCGACAAGGGGGTGAAGATCGCCTTCGAGAACTGCGCCATGGACGGCAACTGGCAGACCGGCGACTGGAATATCGCCCATAACCCGGATGCCTGGGAGCTGATCTTCAACGAGACGCCGGATGACAATATCGGGCTGGAATGGGAACCCTGCCACCAGATGGTCTATCTGATCGATCCGCTGCCGCAGATCCGCAAATGGGCGCACAAGATCTTTCACGTGCACGGCAAGGATGCCACCATCCGATGGGATGTGATCCGCGAACATGGCATCTTTGGCAAACACCCGTTCGTTTTCATGCGCACGCCCGGTTTCGGCGACAGCAACTGGACCGATATCATTTCGGAACTGCGGCTCGCCGGCTGGTCCGGCTCCATCGATATCGAAGGCTGGCATGACCCGGTCTATCGCGATGCGCTGGAAATGACCGGTCAGGTGCATGCGCTCAATCACCTGAAACAGGCGCGCGGCGGCAATTTCGTCGTTGATCCGTCCTGAAAGGAATGCACGCCGATCACATGAGGAGGTGTGACCGGCAACATGTCGTCAAGGATAACCTTAAAGGAGGAGAACCATGGGTATCCGCAAGCATTCGATTGCCATCGCATTGGCTCTGACATGTGCCTCGCTGGTCAGTTTTCAGGCGAAAGCCGAGGACGTGAAACTGACACTCTGGTCGCTGGACCGCGATATCCAGCCGGCGCCCAACCTGATCAAGGAATTCAACGCGCAGAAAAACGGTATCCAGATCGAATACCGGCAGATTCAGTTCGATGATGTGGTGAGCGAGGCAATGCGCGCCTATTCCACCGGCAAAGCGCCCGACATCATTGCCATCGACAACCCGAACCATGCAATGTTCGCGTCGCGTGATGCCTTCCTCGACCTCACCGACATGATCAAGACGTCGACGGTCATCAAGCCGGAAAACTATTTTCCGGGGCCGCTGAAATCGGCCACGTGGGATGAAAAATATTACGGCGTGCCGAAGGCAACCAACACGATCGCGCTTTATTACAACAAGGACCTGTTCAAGGCCGCTGGTCTTGATCCGAACAAGCCGCCGCAGACCTGGGACGAACTGGTCGAAACGGCGCGAAAACTCAACGATCCGTCGGAAAACGTCTATGGCATCGCATTCTGTGCCAAGGCCAATGAGGAGGGCACCTTTCAGTTCCTTCCATGGGCGCAGATGGGCGGCTCCACCTACAAGACCATCAATGGCGAAGGTGCGGTGCGCGCGCTCTCCATCTGGAAACAGCTGATGGACGAGAAACTGACCTCGCCGGATACGCTCACCCGCAGCCAGTGGGATTCGACCGCGACCTTCAACGCCGGCAATGCCGCCATGGTGATTTCCGGTCCATGGGAAATCGACCGCATGCTGACGGACGCCAAGTTCGAATGGGGCACGGCGCTTCTGCCGGTTCCGCAGGAAGGTGCGCAGCGTTCATCGGCCATGGGTGATTACAACTGGGCGATTTTCTCCAACTCGAAACATCCGGAAGAAGCGTTCAAGGCGCTTGAATTCTTCGCCTCCAAGGATGCGACGATGTACAAGGATTTTGGCCAGCTTCCGGCACGCGCCGATCTGCCTGTTCCGCCCACCGGCAATGCCATGAAGGATGCGGCTCTCGCAACCTTCCTCGAGCAGATGAAATATGCGCAGCCGCGCGGTCCGTCGCCCGAATGGCCAAAGATTTCCAAGGCCATTCAGGATGCCATCCAGGCGGCACTGACCGGCCAGATGGAACCGAAGGCAGCGCTCGATCAGGCGGCTGAAAAGATCAAGTCGATCGAAGGCTAAGGTACCCTTGGCCCGCGCCATCATGGTCGCGGGTCAAAACTCCCGTTTCCTCCCGGACGGTTCTGCCCGGCACGCCAATGTGCCGGGTGGTTCCGAGCGATGACATGAGGTTTTGATGAGACGGATTCTTTCGACCGTCAGGGATGGCCGTGGTTTCGACATCGTGCTTGTCGGCGTGCCCTTCGCGTTCCTGTTCGCGCTGGCCGGCCTGCCGTTGATCTACAATATCCTGATGAGCTTTCAGGAGGTGGACATGTTCAGCCTCGGCAGCTTCATCCGGCCTTTTGTCGGCATCGACAATTACGTGGCGCTGTTCAGGCAGCCGGAAACCTGGCCGATCCTGACCAACACGCTGATCTTCGTTGTCGGCTCCATCGCCGGGCAATTCGTCATCGGTTTTGGCCTCGCGCTGTTCTTCTGGACGAATTTTCCGGGTGCAAGCTGGTTGCGCGGGCTGTTTCTGGTCTCGTGGGTCATGCCCGGTCTCGTCGTCGGCGCGATCTGGAACTGGATACTCTCCGGCGATTTCGGTGTCCTGAACTTTTTCCTGCGTGAAAGCGGCTTGATTGAGGGCAACATCTTCTGGCGTTCGGACCCGATTTTTTCGCTCTGGGCGGTGGTCATCGCCAATATCTGGCTCGGCACATCCTTCAACATGATCCTGCTGTCGGTCGGTCTTTCCGCCATTCCCGGCGATCTTTACGAGGCCGCCGAAATGGACGGCGCCAATGGCTGGCAGCGCTTCTGGACGATCACGCTGCCGATGATGCGCTCGACCATCGGCGCGATCATCGCGCTCGGGCTGATTTTTACGCTGCAGCAATTCGATCTGTTCGCGGCCATCACCGATGGCGGGCCGAACAATTCCTCCAATGTCGCGCAATACTGGGCGTGGGATCTGTCCTTCCGCCAGTATGATTTCGGCCGGGGTGCCACGATCTCCGTCATCATGACCGTCTTCGTAATGTTTGCCGCCGCCGTTTATGTGCGCTCCACACGTCATGAGGTGCGCGGATGAGCGAGACCGCACGCAATCGCCTGATGCTCGCGATCGCGCTCATCATGGCAGCCATATACCTGTTTCCGCTCTACTGGATGTATGTCACGTCCCTGAAAAGCGGTTCGGAAATGTTCGCCAATCCCCCAAGCTTCTGGCCGTCATCGGCACAGTGGCAAACCTTTGCCTTTGTCTGGGAAAGCCGGAACATGGGTCGCTATCTGTGGAACTCGACGGTCATAGCCTTCGGTTCGGTGGCCCTGATCGCCGTGCTCGGCACCGGTTGCGCCTATGTTCTGGCGCGCTACAGGAATGTCTGGGTCGATGTCGGGCTTTTCCTTATCCTCATGCTGCAGGTCCTGCCGGCATCCTTGATGGTGACTCCGATCTTCGTCGGTTTCACCCAGGTCGGCCTGCTCGATTATCCGCGCCTCGCGGTCATTCTGGCGATCGCCGCCAAAAGCATGCCGTTCTTTGTGGTTCTGGTCCGTGCCACATTCATGGCCGTGCCGATGGAACTGGAAGAGGCAGCGCTGGTCGACGGCAATTCGCGTGTCGGCGCGTTTTTCAACATCGTCCTGCCGCTTGCCCGCAACGGCATTCTCGTCAGCGCCATCCTCATCTTCATGCAGGCTTTTGGCGAGTTCGTTTATTCGAAGTCGATGATCCAGGATGTCAGCCTGCAGCCGGCAAGCGTCGGCCTCAATTCCTTTATGGGGCCGAACACCAGCGAATGGAACAACATCATGGCCTACGCCACGATGTACGTGACACCCATCCTTGCGATCTTCGTGCTTCTGCAGCGGCGCATCGTCTCCGGCCTCACATCGGGAGCCCTCAAATGACCCAGCAAATCGAACTTTCCGGCGTCAACAAATATTACGGCGCCTATCACGCGCTGCGGGACATCAACCTCTCCATTCCGAAAGGGGCCTTCGTCGCGCTGGTCGGGCCGTCCGGCTGCGGAAAATCGACACTTCTGCGCTCGCTCGCAGGGCTCGAAACCATTTCGAGCGGTGATCTGGTGATTGCAGGCGAGCGCATGAACGACATGCCGCCACGCAAGCGGGATCTGGCGATGGTCTTCCAGTCCTATGCGCTTTATCCGCACATGACGGTGGAGCAGAACCTGACCTACAGCCTTCGCATCAAGGGCGTGAAAAAGGCGGAAGCGAAAAAGGCGGCGGAAGAAGTAGCGGCGATTACCGGCCTGTCGGACCTGCTCCACCGTTATCCGCGCGAGCTTTCCGGCGGGCAGCGCCAGCGCGTCGCCATGAGCCGGGCGATCATCCGCCATCCGAAAGCGTTTCTGTTCGACGAACCGCTCTCCAATCTCGATGCGGCCTTGCGTGTCCACATGCGCAAGGAAATCCGGGCGCTGCATGACCGGTTGGGCGCGACCTCCGTTTATGTCACCCACGATCAGGTTGAGGCCATGACGATGGCTGACCATGTCGTGATCATGCGCGCAGGCGTGATCGAACAGCAGGGACGTCCGCTCGATCTCTACGATCGCCCGGCCAATCGTTTTGTTGCCGGTTTCATCGGTTCGCCGGCCATGAATTTCATTCCGGCCCGCACATCTGACGACGGCACGTCGCTCATCCTCGATCTGCCGGGGGCGCCCGTTCTGGCGATGGATCTCGATCTGCCGCCGGGCCATGCCGTATCGGTCGGCATCCGCCCGGAACATCTGTCGCTGGCGACGGCGGATATGCCGGGTTTCAATGTTCCGGTTGCGGCAATCGAATCAACCGGTGCCGCAACGTTCGTGACGACGGAAACCACCCCGGAAATCGTTCTGGTCCTCAACGGAAGGTCCACGGTTTCTGCCGGCGAGACGATACACCTGACATTCGAGCCGAAAAACATCCACGTTTTCGACGCCGGCTCCGATCAGCGTATCGAGGTCGGAACGGTTTTGACGCAGGCAAAGACAGCGTCCTGATCAGCCTTAAGTGACGGTTTTAAGTCGATGAATATGCGAAGAAAACCGGCTCCTCTCAGGAGCCGGTTTGTTTTCGTGTGCCCGTCAGATCGGCAATATCTGCCGCCCACCAGCGATCTCCAATCGACCGATTGACAAGCGCACGCGCCGGTGCTTTGCTAAGATGTCAGACCAATTTAGACGCCGTTCAAGGCGCGGTCGGCAGGGGATCTGGAGGTGGCATGAAGCCAAAACTGTCCGATACGCTTCGGCCGTTGCCGACCATGGACCGCGCAAGGCAGGTCACTTCGGCACTTGCCCAATTCGTGGCCGATGCCAGGCTGAAGACGGGTGATCGGCTGCCTGCCGAGCGTGAGCTGATGGCGGCGCTTGCCGTTGGCCGTTCGACGATCCGCGAGGCGATCCGGCATTTTCAAGCGCTCGGAGTCATCGAAACCCGCAAGGGCAGCGGCACCTATCTGCTGCGCCCGATTTCTCCCGATACCGTGCATATGCCTCTGTCGCTCGACGCGACGCAGCTGCGCGATGTGCTTTTGCAGACCCTGCAGGTTCGCCGTGGCATCGAATGCGAAGCGGGCATGGTGGCGGCACAGATGCGCACCGCCGACGATCTCGTGAACATCGAAGACAAGCTGGTGAAGATGGAGACAGTGCATCTGGAGCAAGGCTCGTCCGGCCCGGAGGATCTGGCCTTCCATCTCGCCGTCTACGACGCCACCCACAATCCGCTGTTCCGGCAGATCCTTGAACAGATGCGTGAAAGTTTCGAGCACTTTTGGGCCGCGCCCTTTGATCGCAAGGATTTTGCCCGCCGTTCCTTTCCGTTTCATCGCACGCTTTTCGACGCCATCGCCGCCCAGAACCCGGAGCGGGCGCGGCGCGAGACACTGAAAATCCTCGCAGTTGTCGAGGAAGACATCAAGGAAATGTCCAAATGAATGAAATGCTCGATCCGTCGGCGTTTGCATCGCTGATCACCGCCCATGACGACGGCAATTTTGCCGATGCGGTTGTGCCGCCGATCTTTCAGACCTCGCTGTTCACCTTCTCCGAATATGACGAGATGATCGCTTCCTATCGCGGCGAGAAGGTGCGGCCGATCTATACGCGCGGCCTCAACCCGACGGTGCGCATGTTCGAGGAAATGCTGGCCAAGCTGGAGGGTGCGGAAGATGCGCTCGGTTTTGCCAGTGGCATGTCGGCAATCTCGGCTTCCGTGCTGAGCTTTGTCGAGCCGGGTGATCGTATCGTGGCGGTCAACCATGTCTATCCCGACGCTTTTCGCCTGTTCGGCACGCTTTTGAAGCGCATGAAGGTCGAGGTGACCTATGTCGATGGCCGCGACGAGGAAGCTGTTGCAAAGGCGCTGCCGGGTGCAAAAATTCTCTATCTGGAAAGCCCGACGAGCTGGGTGATGGAAGCCCATGATGTCGGCGCGCTGGCAGCACTGGCGAAAAAACATGGCGCAATCTCGATGATCGACAACAGCTGGGCAAGCCCTGTCTTCCAGCGGCCGATCACGCTCGGTGTCGATCTGGTCATCCATTCAGCCTCGAAATATCTCGGCGGCCATAGCGATGTCGTTGCAGGTGTCGTTGCCGGTTCGAAGGAAATGATCGCCCGGTTGAAGTCGGAAGCCTATCCCTATCTCGGCGGCAAGCTCTCGCCCTTCGATGCCTGGCTTTTGATCCGCGGCATGCGCACACTGCCCTTGCGCATGAAGGCGCATCAGGATTCGGCGCTCACAATCGCGCGGCGCCTGCAGGAACTCGATGTGGTGGAAACGGTCTGCCATCCAGGGCTGGCGAACCGCCTGCCGGCGGGCCTCACCGGCACGTCCGGCCTGTTCTCCTTCATCTTCAAGGAAGGCGTCGATATTCGTGCCTTTGCCGATCATCTGAAACTCTTCAAGCTCGGCGTCAGCTGGGGCGGCCACGAAAGCCTGATTGTACCGGGCGAAGTGGTGCTGCAGCAGAAGGCCCAGCCGAATTCCGCGCATACATTCGGCATCCATGCGCGGTCCGTACGCCTCCATGTCGGCCTCGAGGGAACAGAGGCTCTGTGGAGCGATCTTCAGGAGGCGATCGCCGTCGCCACCTAGCGCATCAACCAAAACAACTGGGAGCAGGACAATGAAAACAATCATAACGGCTGCATTCATCGCGACCATGATGGCGGGGACCGCCATGGCCGATACAACGCTCAAGCTGGTGGAAGTGATCACCAGCCCGGAGCGCACGCAGACGCTGAAATCGCTGGTCGGCAAATTCGAAGCCGCCAATCCGGGCACCAAGGTCGAGATCATCTCGCTGCCCTGGAATGAAGCGTTCCAGAAATTCGCCACCATGGTCTCGGCCGGCGATACGCCCGACGTGATGGAAATGCCGGACACCTGGCTTTCGCTCTACGGCAACAATGGCATGCTCGAAAGCCTCGAGCCCTATCTCGAAAAGTGGGAGCATACGAAGGAGCTGACGCCGCGCGCGCTGGAACTCGGCCGAGATGTCAAGGACACCGCCTATATGTTGCCCTACGGCTTCTATCTGCGCGCCATGTTCTACAACAAGAAGCTGTTGAGTGAAGCCGGCGTTACCGAGCCGCCGAAGACCATGGACGAGTTCGTCAAGGCATCGGAAGCCGTTGCCAAACTGCCCGGCAAATACGGCTATTGCATGCGCGGCGGACCGGGTGGACTCAACGGCTGGATGATCTTTGCCGCCTCGATGGCCGGCGACAACAAGTATTTCACCGAGGACGGCACCTCGACGATGAACAGCGAAGGCTGGGCAAAGGGCATCGAGTGGATGGTCGATCTCTACAGACAAGGCCTTGCTCCGAAGGACAGCGTCAACTGGGGCTTCAATGAAGTCGTTGCCGGCTTTTATTCCGGCACCTGCGCTTTCCTCGATCAGGACCCGGATGCGCTGATCGCCGTGGCTGAGCGCATGAAGCCTGAGGATTTTGGCGTTGCGCCGCTGCCCAAGGGCCCGGCCGGCAAGTCCTATCCGACCATCGGTTATGCCGGCTGGTCGATGTTCGCCAAGAGCGAAAACAAGGACCTCTCCTGGAAGCTGATCGAAACGCTGCAGAGCCCGGAAAGCAATATCGAGTGGAACAAGAAGATCGGTGCACTGCCGGCCTATACGGCGGCTGAAAAGGATCCGTTCTACGCCGGTGACCAGTTCAAGGGCTGGTTCGAGGAACTGGCCGACAAGGACACCGTGCCGACGGTGATGCCGACCTTCCTCGAAGAGTTCGCCTTCTTCAAGGATTCTCTGGCGATCAAGACCTCGCAGCAGGCTTTGCTCGGTGACATCTCGGCCAAGGAATTGGCCGATGAATGGGCGGCTTACCTCACCAAGGCACAGCAGAAGAACCTCTCCAAGAAGTAATCGAGTTCATGGCGGCGCGTGAAAGACCGCGCCGCCACCCCGCCTTTCTTCATGCAATACGGCGCAAATCTTGCGCCGCAAACGGGAAACTGTCTGATGTCCATGACCGCCGACGTCTATGATCGTCGCCAGGATCGCAGGCCGTGGTTGAAGCGCCTTGCGGATGCCTCCGAGCCTTATCTTTACAGCGCGCCGGCGCTGATCCTCATCATCGTTGTCATGCTGGTGCCGCTTGTTGTCGGCATTTCCTATGCGTTTCGCGATATCCAGCTGCTCAACCCGTTTTCCGGCGGTTTCATCGGGCTCGAACACTTTGAGACCTTGTCGAAGGACAGGGCGTTTTACACCGCGCTGAAAAACACGCTTTGGTGGACCGGCGCATCCGTCTTCCTGCAATTCGGCTTCGGCCTCATTCTGGCGCTCTTGCTCGACAAGCCGTTCATGGGCCGTGGTCTGGTGCAGGCGCTGGTGTTCCTGCCTTGGGCGGTGCCGTCGTTCCTCGCCGGTCTCAATTGGTCGTGGCTGTTCAACCCAGTGATCGGGCCGATCCCGCACTGGCTGTTCGATCTTGGCCTGATGAGCCAGCCCGGTAATATCCTGTCGGATCCGCAATATGCGATGTGGGGTCCGATCATCGCCAATGTCTGGTGGGGCATTCCGTTTTTCGCCATCACATTGCTCGCCGCGCTTCAATCGATCCCGCGTGATCTTTATGAGGCGGCCTCCATCGATGGCGCCTCATGGTTCCAGCGCTTCTGGTCGATCACGCTGCCATTCCTGGCGCCAACCATCGCCATTACCGTTCTGCTGCGCACCGTCTGGATTTCCAACTTCGCCGATCTGATCGTCGTCATGACCGGCGGCGGACCTGCCGATCGTACCCAGATTGTCGCCAGCTACATCTTCACGCAGGCCTTCAAGGCGCTCGATTTCGGTTATGCCTCGGCCATCGCGCTGGTGCTGCTCGTGCTGTTGCTGGCCTATTCCATGCTGATCATCCTGCTGCGGCAGACATTGCTGAACAAAGGGTGAGGGTCATGAAAACATCGCTTCTTCCGACCATCGCGCACCGACTGGCCATTCTGGCCTACGTCATCTTTGCGCTTTTTCCGCTCTATTGGCTGTTCAAGGTGTCGCTGACGCCGAACGATCTGCTCTATTCCGAAGGCGTGCGCATGTGGCCGTCGCGAACCACGTGGGAACACTATTCCTTCGTGCTGCAACACAGCGCCTTTCCGACCTTCTTCAAGAACAGCCTGATCGTTTCCGGCTCGACTGCCATCATCGTCACCATCTGCGCTTCGTTGTCCGGTTATGCGCTCTCCCGCTTTAGTTTCCGGTTCAAGTACTGGATCGTCGGGCTGATGCTTTTGACGCAGATGTTCCCGCTGGTCATGCTGGTGGCACCGATCTTCAAGATCCTGACGCCGCTCGGTCTCACCAACAGCCTGACCGGACTGATCGTCGTCTACACCGCCTTCAACGTGCCCTTCGCGACCTTTCTGATGCAGTCGTTTTTCGACGGCATTCCAAAAGATCTGGAAGAGGCGGCGATGATCGACGGTGCCACGAAATTCACGGCGTTCCGGGAAATCATCCTGCCGCTGACGCTTCCCGGCATTGCTGCAACGCTCGGTTTCGTTTTCACAGCGGCATGGAGCGAGCTTCTGTTCGCGCTGATGCTGATCAACGGCAACAATGCCGCGACCTTCCCGGTCGGGCTGTTGACCTTCGTTTCCAAATTCTCGGTGGACTTTGGACAGATGATGGCGGCGGGCGTGCTCGCGCTCATCCCGGCCGCTCTCTTTTTCCTGCTCATCCAGCGCTACCTCGTCCAGGGCCTGACGGCCGGCGCGGTCAAGGGGTAATCTTATGGCTTCGATCGATATCCAGAACGTCAAGAAGGCCTATGGCCATGTGCAGGTGCTGCACGACATCGATTTGCAGATCAAGGACGGCGAGTTCGTCGTACTGGTTGGCCCGTCCGGCTGTGGCAAGTCCACTTTGTTGCGCATGATTGCGGGCCTGGAAGGTGTCACAGGCGGTGAGATGTGCATCGACGGCAAACGCGTCAACGAACTGCACCCAAAAGATCGTGACATCGCCATGGTGTTCCAGTCCTATGCGCTTTATCCGCATATGAATGTCGCCGGCAATATGAGCTACAGCCTGAAGCTTCGAAAAACGGCGAAGGAAAAGATTGCCACAGCCGTCGCCAGTGCCGCATCGAAACTCGGCCTCGATCCGCTGCTGGATCGTCGCCCGAAGGCGCTTTCCGGTGGCCAGCGCCAGCGTGTCGCCATGGGCCGCGCCATCGTGCGGCAGCCGAAAGCGTTTCTGTTCGATGAGCCTCTGTCGAACCTCGATGCCCGCCTGCGCGAGCAGATGCGCGCCGAAATCAAGAAAATGCATAGCGACCTCAAGGCCACCTCGATCTACGTCACCCACGACCAGATCGAGGCGATGACCTTGGCGGATCGGATCGTCGCCATGCATGGCGGGGTGGTCCAGCAGGTGGGGGCTCCGCTGGAGCTATACGACCGTCCCGCCAACCTCTTTGTCGCCGGGTTCATCGGCTCGCCGGGCATGAACTTTCTCGACGCAACCTATTCGGGCGGCAGCGTGACGCTGAAGGATGGAACCGTGGTTGCCCTGCCGGCCCCACTTGCTGTTGAAAATGGCGCCAAGGTGACGGTCGGCATTCGCCCGGAACATGTGGTGATGGGTGGGGAAGGGACCGGCATGGAGGCGAGTGTCGATCTGGTCGAGCCGACCGGTTTCGGCATCATCCTGCATCTCTCTCTGCATGGACTGGCCTTCAAGGTGTTCACACTCGACCGCGCGGCGCTCTCGGCCGGGCCAAAAGTGCATGTCAGCTTTCCATCGCAACACATTCATGTGTTCGACGAAGCCGGCAACCGCTGCATTTCCGGCTAAATCGATTTAGGCGCCGTTCCGGCTTGAAAGGCATGGCTGCAGGAGCAGCCATGCCTCAGACTGCTGACAAACCCCTGGCTGGTCCAGGGGTTTTGTGATTCACTGGGTCATGTTGAAGAAACCTGCTCCCGAACAGACGGCTCTCGAGATG